>CBDBDX010000001.1:0-568851 GCA_965204135.1 Dehalococcoidia bacterium
TCGTCTTGCGTTGCGCCGTCCGAGTTAACAGTGCAAACTTCCCCTTCGAATGCGCCCTCGGACTGCTACTACCATCACCACTTTTCGTTGCACAGCATGGGGCGATTCCGATACCCAGTGCTAGACTCTGTAACGCATTAACGCAAACCGAACCATCCAAACTCGCCCAAAGGCAGAAATTCCATGAAGATCACTGATGTCAAGAACTACCCGGTATGGATCGGGCATCGCAATCAGATGCTCGTCAAGGTGGAGACCGATGAGGGCATTTACGGATGGGGGAATCGGGCTTTTCAAGTCGTGAGCTGGCGGTGAGCGGGATGGTCGACCACTTCCGCGAGTTCCTAGTAGGTCAGAACCCGATGCAGCGAGGGCGGATCTGGCAGGAGATGTACCGCGGGCAGTATTTCGAGGGAGGGCGGACGATAACAGGTGCGATCTCGGCGATCGATATTGCGCTGCACGATATCGTGGGCAAGAAACTCGGAGTACCGGTATACGAGCTTCTGGGCGGGAAGCAGCGAGATTGGGTGCCGACGTTCGCGTCAGGTGGAGGGACGACGGCGGAAGAAGTGGCGGAGATGGGCGTGGCGATTTGAAGGATGGGTTCAAGGCGATGCGTCTGAGCCTGATGACGATCGGGGAGCAGGACGATCCGGATCTGTTCGAGCCTAGGGAGTCGATAGCTCCGACGGCGGAGGCGCTGATTAAGGCGCGGGAGGCACTGGGTCTGGAGCCAGTGATTGGTATCGACTACCATCACCGTCTGTCGGTGGCGGAGGCGGCGTCATTCTGTCAGATGATGCCTACGCATACACTGGACTTCATTGAGGAGCCGATCCGTGACGAGTCGCCTGAGGCGTATGAAGAGCTTCGGAAGTTGACAGTGGTGCCGTTCGCGATCGGTGAGGAGTTCGCTTCTAAGTGGCAATTCCTGCCTTACATAGAGCGGGGGCTGACGAACTATGCCCGGTTGGATATCTGCAACGTGGGTGGTTTCACGGAGGCGATGAAAGTTGCGGGCTGGGCGGAGGCGCACTATATCGATTTGATGCCGCACAACCCGCTGGGCCCGATCTGCGTGGCGGCGACGTCGCACATGGCGACGGCGATACCGAACTTCTCGTGGCTGGAGATCCGGCACTCCCCGGGCGAGCCCGACAACAATTTCTACGAGGACGATGTCTTCCCGGTGCAGCCGGAGATCGTGTCCGGCAAGGTGATTCTGTCAGATGCGCCGGGTCTGGGGATTGAGGTGGACGAGGCGAGCCTGACAGAGCCGTTCAAGTTCTGGGAATCGCCGCACCTACACCGTCGGGATGGATCGCACACGAATTGGTGAGTTTCTTGCGTACGAGGTGAAATCGATGAGCCTGAAAACTTTCAAGAAAGTTGGATTGATTGCGATTGGCACCGGAGTCGCTCTTGCGACCATAGCTACGGTCATGATCGACAGGAAGAGTGTCAAATATGATGACCCCCCCCCCCCCCCTGAGTTCCAAGCAGAGAACGAAATTTAGATCTGCAGGTCGACGAAACGCTTGGCGCGACCACTCGGAAGCAGAAACTTTCTTCGAATCTTCCGTACCGATAGGTGCACGAATGATGGGTCCAGAAGGCGTCGATGAATTCCTAGATCAAAAAGAAGTAAGCCACAAAAAGTCGGTGGAGAACTTTCCTCATTTGGAGAACGACGACTCCAACGTAATCTGGGAGGATGTTTCGTCAAACCGTCAACGTGGTACGAGGGATATGAATAGAGTAGAAAAAATGCACATCGTGATCGGCAACCACATCAAACCCATACGAACGGCAATGAAAAAGCAGTGAGAGGCTGAACTAACCATTCACCATGCTCAACGTAGGATTCATCGGCGCTGGTAAGATTGCCGATCTTCATTCGCCCGGGTATCGGGACAATCCCGATGCTCGGATCTATGCGGTGGCTGACAATGGTCCGGGTGTCGCGGAGCGTCGTGCCGCCGAGTGGGGCGCAGAGAAGACTTATACCGACTATCGGGCGATGCTGGACGATCCGAATGTCGATGCCGTGGAGGTGTTGACGCCGCACTCTTTGCATGCTCGGATGGTGATTGATGCGCTGGATGCGGAGAAGCATGTGAGTCTGCAGAAGCCGATGGCGGTGTCGCTTGATGAGTGCAACGCGATCGTGGAGGCTGCGGAAAAGACCGACAAGTTCTTGCGGGTGTTCGAGAACTTTGCCTACTATGAACCCATCGTTCGTGCCAAACAGATGCTCGATGATGGGGTCGTTGGCGAACCGATCTCGATGCGCATGAAGACAGTCAATGGGCACAGGAGGCATGGCTGGGACATACCCGATTCATCGATCGCTTGGAGATACGACCAGTCGATCAACGGTGGTGGCAAAGCGATCCTAGACTACGGGTACCACATCTTCGCGATGGGGCGTTGGTTCCTCGGCGAGCCGGAGCAGGTCTTCGCGTGGATCCGCACTTCCTATACCGATCAAGGCTTCGAAAACGATGCACCTCTGATGGTCTCGTGGTCGTACGACGGCGGTATGACCCACGGATCTTGGGAACTTCAAGCGTCCACCGAGATGGTCGTGCGCTCCGACTATTACCCGGGCGACGAGTGGTTCGAGCTAAGCGGCACCCGCGGCATTATCTGGGTGAACCGCTGCACTGCCAAAATGCTCTACGACACGCCGCCGCTGACCTACTACGTCGACGGCGAGATGCACCGCGTCGGCGAAAGCGAGATCGATGCGGATTGGGGCAACTCGTTCAAGCAGTGCACGCAAGAGTTCATCGACTGCATACTCGCAGGCAAACAGCCCGACATGTCGGCGGAGGATTCCCGCGAGACCTACAAATTCGCCCGCGCGAGTCAGCTAGCGGCCCGTGAGAACCGTCCGGTGACTCTAAGCGAAGTGCAAGATTAGCTGAGCGTCATCCCCACATCAGCCGATCCACGACGTAGGGGCGACCATCGTGGTTGCCCCCTTGCGTTTGCCCTCGTCATAGCCATCTAGACAATCAAAGCATCATAGCCCATCCCAGTTCAAAACAGAAGCCGCCGGTAGGAGGGAACCGGCGACTTCTCGATGGGAGGTGCTTGGAATACCGAGGACGGCATCTGCTACCCGTAAGCCAGAGCTACCTGCCCGTGGTCTCAGCTCATGCCGGGGCCGTCATCTCCGAACTCGTCCGCCTCAGGCTTCGAACCTCTCCATTCCCTCATCCCGTCGGCCTTCTCCTGCGTGATCTTGCCGCTCGCAATCTGTTGCGCCAGGTAGCTGTCGAAACGCTCATCGAGCAGTCCTTGCTTCGATTGCTCAAGCGCAGCCTCAACTTCTTCCGATGGCAGACCCAGGGCCACCGCCGCATGTTCGGAAAACGACAGTCCGTCGACATCATCGTCGGCGTCCGTCGCTGTCTTCGCCTGATCAAACGCAGTCCTGACATCTTCCGAAGGCACGTCCAGGATCATTGCCACACGTTCGGCGATCTCGCGGCCAAACGGATTGTCGGCATCATCATCGTCCCACTGCGCAACAACGCCTGCCAAGACGCCTGCCGCCACAGCCGAGACAGCAACCGCCCCTAGGATTATGCCCAATTTCTTCTTCATATTTTTCATGGCACGGTATCTCTTTTCTACGACTTGCCACCGTTTCCGGCATCTCGGCAAATCGCCAGTCGTTTTCGTTCTTAGCCCTTCACATCAGCACTGCCCCACATTCATGAATTACGTGTGCCGCGCCCCCGTAGATTTACGCGACCAAATTCACACCTGACGGCACACACCGACATCACCCCAAAACAGCAGGGCAACTGCATATACCCTTAACTTCAGCACTGTTTCATAACGTCGTCCGCTATCCCGCGGGCGCAACATCCCCCAGACGAGACAGCTGGAAAAGACCGTTAGAGGAGAACAGATGGCGGTAGCAATTGACCTTTCCGGCAAGCGAGGCGTCGTGTTCGGCGTCGCCAACCAGCGCAGCATCGCATGGGCCATCTCCGAGCGGCTGATAGAAGCAGGTGCCGAACTCGCTTTCACATACCTCAACGACCGGCTGCGCGGTCCCGTCGAGAAGACTGTTTCCGCTCTTGATGATCCGTTGCTTATCGAATGTGATGCGACTGACGATGGGGATGTTCAGTCGGTTTACGATCAGGTTGGGGATAAGTGGGGAAGCATCGATTTTGTGGTTCATTCGGTGGCGTACGCGGAACGCGACGATTTGGGTGGAGATTTCTCGACGACGGGGCGTCAGGGCTTCCGTACAGCGTTGGAGACCAGCGCCTACACGCTGATGCCGGTAGTTTCCCGCGCAGTGCCGTTGATGGCTGATGGTGGAGCTGCACTCACGATGACTTTCGATGCGTCTCAGCGCGTGTATCCCGGCTACAACATCATGGGGACAGCGAAGGCGGCGCTGGAGAACGAGGTTAGGCAACTGGCGGCGGAGTTTGGTGATCGGAATGTTCGGGTGAATGCGATATCTGCTGGGCCGTTGCCGACGCTGGCGGCTCGGAGCATACCGGGGTTCCGCGACATGACCCGCGCCCACCGCGATCGATCTCCGCTGAAACGCAACATCACGCACCGGGAAGTCGGCGACACCGCCCTGTTCCTGCTCAGCGACATGGCGAGCGGCATCACAGGCGCGGTGATACCAGTTGATGCTGGGTATGGGATTATCGCGCTCTAATGCAGTCGGATTCGATCCCAGACTATATCGAGCGTCGCATTCGTCAGCCTGTACCTAGAAATTCTCAGATCGTCGCTGGTTCCAGTCCTGTAGTTGCGTTCGGTGATGCCAGAAGAGCAGAGGTCGCCACTCTAGGATTGAATCCAAGCAAGCTAGAGTTTCTGGATCAAAGTGGTGCCGAACTCCGAGCCGCCGACCGTCGCCTTGCTACATACACCTCGCTGGGAACGTCCGACTTAGGCAACGCATCACTATCCGTCATCGCGCAGGTTTTGAGCGATTGCGCATCGTATTTTCAGCGCAATCCTTATCGTCGATGGTTCGACCAGTTGGAGCCAATCCTGCAGCGCTTTAACGCGTCCTATTACGACGGATCTGCATGCCACTTGGATATCGTTCAGTGGGCGACCGATCCCACTTGGAGCGGCCTACCGAAGGAAACACGAAACGGATTGATGGAAACAGATGTCAGGTTCCTCTTGGAGCAGCTAAAAAACGAGAACATCCGGCTGCTTCTGTTAAACGGCGCAGGTGTCATCAATGAATTTCAGACCCGCACGAACATCGACTTGATCGAGGTAGACAGGGTCAACGACTTGGGGCGAAACAAAACCAAGTTGTCGACTGGGACGATGCTCGGACGAATCAAAATCGTCGGATGGAGCACCAATATTCAATCCTCGTTCGGAGTAACCCGCGAGTTAAGGCGTGAGATCGCGCGACGAGTAGCATCTCTCGCGAGCCAGAATTGACCTCGAGAATGCGAATGTTCTTTGGGACTAGTGCTGGTTGTAGGGAACGCCCTGTAGCAAGCCCGCATCATCCATGGCGTTCCACTCGTTGAGAAAGGTGGTGTTCCACTCGTCGGTGAGTTTGGCTTGAAGCATCTCTTCGAAGATGGGCCAGAAGACGATGATGCCGTCGGCGCCGTCGCGGAGCGCGGCTTCGGCGGTGTCCTTCGAGCGGACCAGAGCGGCGGTAATGTACGGTCTTTGCGCCCAGTCTGCGAAGATGTCGCGTAAGTCTCGCACCAGCGCAGTGGGATCGCCTGAAACGTCGCGGTATGGTTCGCAGAACGGCAAGACGTGCGTGACGCCTGCTTGGGCTACTGCCACGGCTTGATTGACCGTGAAGACCGTTGTGCAGAAGGTTTCGACACCGGCCTTCTTGAGTTCGGCGAATGCGCCGAGGGCGTTGACGGAGCACGGGATCTTGAGGATCACGCGGTCTGACATTTTGGTGAAGACCTCGCCGACGTCGAGCAGCTCTTGAGTTGAGTGTCCGTCGATCTCGACGGCGACCTTTTTGTCGGTGATGTCGAGGTAACGCTGAATGACGTCGGTCATCTGTCCATATTTCTGGACCATCTCGTTCAGGACGACGGTGTTGGTTACGATGCCCGCGGCACCTCTGCTCATCCACGGCTTGAGGTCTTCCGGATCGCCGGCAAGCCATACCGCCGGGCTTGCGGCGGTCGCCCGGTTCATTTCGGCGGCTCCAACGGGCATCAAAGCCGCGTCCGGCGCGCCGTTTGTCGAAATTGCTGTCTGCTGCATGTTGCCTCTCCAGAGTTTGATCAAGATTTTGCGGCGTCATAGCCTCGAATGCTTGATTGAAGTTTAATTGCAATCCCCATGGACAGCGACGCGTCGTAAACTTCGACACATTCCAAGCGCAATCCGATGGGAGATGACATGAGCACCGATGCGAGCCACGCACACGCCCTTTACGACCGAGCGGTTGTGATCGACGCGCTGAATGTGAGCAACTGGGACAGCGACGCAGTGTTCGAGAGTCTTAACGCAGGTGGCGTGGCGGCGATCAATGCCACGCAAGCGACGTGGGAAGGCTACGAGGAGACGCTCGACATGATCGCGAAGTGGTATGTGCGGTTCCGCGAGCGACCCGATCAGATCCTATTGGTTGAAACCATCGATGATATCCACCGGGCCAAGCGTGAAGGCAAGACCGGGATCATTTTCGGGTGGCAGAACACCTCGCCGATCGAGAACGACCTTGACCGACTAGCACTTTTCCACAAGTTAGGTGTACGCATTATGCAGGTGACATACCACGAGCGGAATCTGCTCGGGGATGGTTGCATGGAGCGGCAAGACGGCGGCCTCACTAACTTTGGCATCGACGCTGTCGAAGAGATGAACCGCCTCGGTATCCTGCTCGACCTTTCACACGTCGGCATATCCACGACACAAGAGAGCATCGAGGTGTCGGAAAAGCCGGTCGCGATTACGCACGCCAATGCCAAGTCATACTTCGATCATCGGCGCAACAAGACTGACAAGGCGATCAAGACGATGGCCAATAAAGGCGGGGTGATCGGGGCAACCTGTATCCAAGGGTTCCTGCGAAACACCTATTCTTCCACCCTCGACGACTATCTCGATGCCATCGACCATTTGGTCCAGATGGTGGGCGTTGATCACGTCGGCATCGGTACCGATCACACCCAAGACCAACCCGAAGAATTTTGGAAGTTCATTGGGGGTCAACAGGGCACGAAATACCCGTCGAAATTCACGGGGCATAGCGGCATGCCGCTCGCTTGGGATGAACAGTACCCGGTTAGCCTAAAGACACCGGATCAGTTGCCTGTGATGTCGGATGCGCTCCTGAATCGCGGCTACTCGGATGATGATGTGACCAAGATCCTCGGGGGGAACTGGTTGAGGTTATTTGGGGAGGTTTGGGTCTAAACCCATCTCAACGCGAAACACGCCCCGAACTGAGCGTTCGGAGCGTGTCGCAAGTTCGTGCTGCTGCGCTATCGACTAGGCGTCGTAGCTGAGGAAGAACTCGTAGGGATGCGGGCGGAGGCGGACTGCGTCGACCTCGTTCTCGCGCTTGAAGTCGATGTAGGCTTCGAGCAGGTCGGGCGTGAAGACGCCGCCCTTGAGCAGGAAGTCGCTATCGGCTTCCAACGCGTCGAGCGCTGCCTCTAGGCTGCCCGGTACCTGGTTCAACGTCGAAGGATCGACCTCGTAGAGGTCTTCTTCGATCGGCTCGCCCGGGCTTGCGCCGGTGGCGATGCCGTCGAGGCCAGCCATCAACATGGCGGAGAAGGCGAGGTACGGGTTGCAGGTCGGGTCCGGGGGCCGGAACTCAACGCGCTTGGCGCTTGGAGACTGCGAGTACATCGGAATGCGAGCGGCCGCGGATCGGTTGCGAGCCGACAATGCGAGGATCGTCGGGGCCTCGAAGCCGGGAACCAGTCGCTTGTAGGAGTTGCTCGAGGGGGCAACCAGCGCCATCAGCGCGTCGCCGTGCTTCAGCAGACCGCCGATGTAATTAAGGGCCAGCTCGCTCAAACCAGCGTAGCCGTCACCCGCGAACATCGGCGCACCATCTTTCCAGATCGACTGGTGAGTGTGCATGCCCGTACCGTTGTCCTCGAACAGAGGCTTCGGCATGAACGTTGCCGTCTTGCCATGCTTGGCAGCAGTGTTCTTCAAGCAGTACTTGTAGGCCATCACATGGTCGGCCGCCTGCTTCAACGGCGAAAAACGCCAGTTGATCTCACCCTGTCCCGCGGTTGCGACCTCGTGGTGGTGCTTCTCGATCTCGATCCCGAAACGAGTCATCGCCTCGCAAGCCTCGTGTCGGATCACCGTCTGTGTGTCCGAAGGCGGTGCAGGGAAGTAGCCGCCCTTGTGGCGGAGCTTGTGACCCAGGTTTGGCCCTTCGCCCGAAAGGTCGGTGGCGTTGCCTGTGTTCCAGATCGCCTCTTCCGAGTCGACCTCGTAGTGCGCAGCGTTGGACGAGCCGCCATACGAAACGCTGTCGAAGATGAAGAATTCAGCCTCGGCGCCCCAGTAAGAGGTGTCGCCGATGCCGGTCGACTTCAAGTAAGCTTCCGCTTTCGCTGTCACATGGCGCGGGCTGCGATCGTAGTCCGCTAGGGTGATCGGATCTTTAACGTCGGCGATGATCGAAACCGTACCGGGTATGAACGGATCGACGGTCGCGGTATCGGCGTCAGGGAACAGCAGCATGTCAGATTCGTCGATTGTCTGGAACCCGCGAATGCTGGAGCCGTCAAAGCCTGTGCCTTCGGCGAAAAGGTCTTCAGTGACTTCGTGCTTGGGGAAGGATACGTGTTGCCAAGTTCCGGGGACGTCGGTGAAGCGTAGGTCTAACCAGCTCGAACCCGATTCCTCCATCAGCTTTATCACATCATCGGCCGTTGCCATCGTTTTCTTATCTCCTGAACCTGTTCGAGCGATTTGGGCGCGTTAACGCGCCAGTTTGAATTCAAGGTAATAAAGATATGTTTCATAGTTGTTTCACCGCGCGTTCGAGCGGTTTTGCTTAAACGTCTGCAAGCATCGGATAACATTTTGCGAGTGTGCGTGTAAACCGTGCCCAACATGACGAATCTTTCGTCCCCAGCCAAACGTGAACCCGAATCATCTACAAGCGATCAAGATGGGCGCCGCCGCGGTTGACGATTGGCGCTCAGAGAATCCAAGCGAACGTCTGGATTTGACCGGAGCCGATCTCGCAGGAATGAATTTCACCGGTTGGAACCTGTCGCGGGCGATACTGGACAACGCTGATTTGAGTGGAGCGTGCTTGCAGGGCGCGGATCTGTCTGAGGCGTGGGCGAGGCGGACGAAGTTCGTCGAAGCCGACCTCAGCGGCTGTGCGTTATTTCGCACGAGTTTGGCGAGTGCCGATTTGCGTGATGCCAATCTAAGCAACACCAACATGTATAGGTGCATCCTGAGGGACGCGGTCTTGAACGATGGCACGAACTTCGATGGTGCATGGACTGCCAAGGTGATATGGCCGGACACCAACAATTGAATAACCAGTGACTTCAAAAGGAGTGAGGAAAATGCAGAAAGTAGATTTCGGTAAGACGGGTTACAAAGTTTCCAGGCTTGGTGCAGGATTGGCGGAGATCGGCCAAGAGTTAGAGCTCGCCGACATCGAACAAGCCGGAAGCGTCCTTAACAATGCGCTAGACATGGGGATCAATTTCCTCGATACCGCAGCATCCTACAGCATATCCGAAGAGTTGATCGGTCGAACAGTCGCACACCGCCGAGGCGAATACATTCTTGTGACTAAAGCTGGACGCGCGGACGGCGACGGGCTCTACGGAAAAGACTGGACCTACGAAACGGTGCGAGACTCGATCGACCGTAGCCTGCGTCGTCTGAACACGGATTACGTAGATCTGGTTCAACTTCACTCCTGCGGTATCCCTGATCTGGAGAGGGGCGACATCATTCGAGCTCTCGAAGACGCGCGGGATGCTGGAAAGACTCGGATGATCGGATATTCCGGAGACAACGAAGCGGCGCATTGGGCCGTCGACTCCGGACGCTTCGACACGCTCCAGACCAGCTTCAACCTCGTTGAACAGCGCGCCTACACAATGGGGGTGCTGGAGAAGTGCGCTGAAAATGGAATCGGCGTGATCGCGAAACGCCCGATCGCTGGTGCGACGTGGGGCATGGCGAAATCTGGCATGTCGAGTTCCCGGCGCGGCTACGACAACACTTACTTGCAGCGATGCCAGATTGTTCAGCAGCAAGGAGATGTGCCCGGTGAGCCAGAGGATCCGATCGTCGCCGCTATGGGCTTCACCCTGGCCCATCCCGAAATCCACACCGCGATCATCGGCACCAAGAATCCACGGCACATGGAGTCGAACATCAACACGCTCGACGACGCTTTGAGCATCGACCCAACCTTCGTCGACGCAATGCATGACCTCTTCGCGGAGCTAGACGACGATTGGCGACAGCTCACATGAAGATCGAGCGCATCGAAATACACCCGCTCGTTGGGATACTCGATGAGCCGTTCGGCTGGTCGCAGAGGTGGACTCCCGAACGTCGGACGACCATCGTCAAAATCGTCGCCGATGATGGCGCATACGGTTGGGGTGAAACTGGCACGAGCTCCGATGTATTGGCTGGTGCGGCTACGAGGTTGATCGGCGAGAATCCGGAGCGGATCAGCGCGATCTGGCAATCGATCGTGAATCCCACGTATCAAGGCGGCGGCTTCACTGGATTTTCGTCGAACATCGCAAGCGCGATCGACATGGCGTTGCACGATTTGGTTGGACGTTCGCGCGGATTGCCGGTCTATGAGTTACTGGGCGGGAAGGTGCGGGACCGCATCTGCACGTACGCGACCGGGCTTTACTATGTTCCGGCTGATCTTGAGGACCCGACTTGGTCGGACTTTCTGGAGGAGGCTCAGGGGTATGTTGATCAGGGTTTCTCCGGGATGAAGATGAAAGTGGGCGGTTTGAAGTTAGATGAGGATGTGGATCGTGTCCATGCGCTGCGCCGACAAGTCGGCGACGAGGTTCGGATCATGGTCGATGCGAACGAGGCGTATGACCCGATGACGGCGATCCAGTTTGCGAACCGTATCGCGGACGCTGACGTGACGTGGTTCGAGGAGCCGTGCTCGTCGCGGGCCGATGATGACAATCTGCTAGTGACGACCCATTTCGCCGGTGGCGACATCTGGAGGCGAGTCGGCTAGCACGCGGCGAGAAGTCGGACGGCTGCTGAAGCGGCGGATCTTCGACATCATCCAGCCGGAGATCGTGAACGTTGGCGGCATCAGCGAGTTGAAGCTGTCTGCGTCGATGGCAGAGGCGTTCAATGTCCGGTTCGTGCCGCACTTCTGGAACACTGCCATCAGCTTTTCGGCGATCCTGCACACGTTGGCGACAGTGGCTCAGTCGCCGCCGGCGGATCCGAAAGAGCCTTACGTTAATGAACCAGTTACCGAGTTCGATCAGACGCCGCATCCGATACGGGCGAACTTGACTGATCCGGTTTTCAAGCAGACCGACAGTCATGTGAAGGTGCCGGACAAGCCCGGTCTCGGCGTTGAAGTCGATGAGGAAGCGTTGGCGCATTTTAGTGATGGGGATGTTGTAGTGGTGCAGTAGGCGCGAGAAAAGACACCCACGCATGGACGTATCGTATACCTGATTAGATCGACGAAAAGAGTTGTGGGATAGTGTCGGTGATTGGAGCTATCGCAATTGCCAGCTTGTGATGGAACTTCGCGAATGAAGTGAATGTTATTGACTGATTAAAGATCGAACACATGAAAGCACTAATACTGATACTGCTTCTCTCAGCGGTCATTGCGTGTACTGCAAGCGAATTTGCGTCTACACCAACACAAGAAGTGACAGAAACTCCTACACCAGTACCGCTTGAAGAGTCGTGTACTAAGCCGACGATCGTTTCAGGCTCAAATCCGAAGATCGGTTACAGCCCATACGATTCGAAACGTTGTGAGAGATTCCGACGTGAAAAGAGAGAACCTACTCTAACAGTAGTCGCGGAAAGCAAACGGACTGCGACTGTGATTGCTGAGAAAACTGTAACTGCTGAAATGCTCTCACGAATCGATGCGAGTGATCCGAAAAATGGTGTTTGCGTTGAGGGACTTACCGATCTTGTGTTTGGAGAAGACTTACCTGGGTCGACGAGACCAAGTACTCGTGCGATGGGTTACGCGATAGGTGGTAAGGGAGAGTGGCCACTAAACGACGAGCATTGGAAGTGGTGTCGGTACACCGAACGGGACAAGTGTCATTTAACAGATGAGGATGGTGTTCTAGTGGTGAGGCTCTACGGCCTCCCAAACAGTGATGAGAAATATGGGTGTCCCACTGATGAAGATCTCAAGCACAAGCAAAGTTACTGCTGGACGGTAGACAACAAACCTGTGTATAACGCATCATGTCCTAAGGGTCACGAGGAGTATTGGAGTCCTAGAGGCTGGACCAGGAATTGATCCCTCAGTGATTCAACGAAGATTCGCTTACGCCCGATGAGTACGACGTTCGCTAGGACGCCTTTGACCAAAGCACCGAAACGCCTCCCTCCCAATCTACCCACTCACTCCCGGGGAATGGATCGCGATGGCGGAAGCGTCCTCCCTCATCGACAAAGACCAGGTACGCTGACATGGTTCTTTTCTTCCTGACATAACCCGCGATCCGTTGTGCATCCTTCTCGACACTCCCATCGCCAGTCCAAAAAACAACCGAGGGGTCAAGCTTGGTTGGCCAAATGTCGCCGCCCCGATCTGCTCTGCGAATGTGCGATGGTTCGTACTTGAACTCCGCAGCGACCTCTATGGAATCTCCCCTGAGGCTCGCCAAGTCCGTGCGGATCCTCGGCAGGATCGTGTGGTCGTTGAACACGCGATAAGGTGCACCTGTCTGACGTATCTCATTTGCGATCCGTTGCTGGACGGTCCACACCACATCGCGCTCGGTGAAGAAACGATACTCGTCGTAGTGCTGTCGTAGCCATTGCACCGCGTTTTCGAGCAGGTCAGTAGCTTCCATGTAGAACGTGCCCCCTTTGGTTGATTCGCGACTCATTCCTCAGCATGGCACAGACTGGCGCACTAAGTTGGTAGTGACCATTCATGATAGCGTTTGCGAACACGTTTGGGTCATTTGCTCGAAGGCGTGGTGGGCTGGTTGTTATAACCCGCATCATTCGCCACCGATGCTAATAGAGGGGTTACACATGAGCTACCGCGTTTACGAGGACGATATCACCAACAGGGCGCGCATCCACTTTGAACGTTCAGACTGTTATCAGAAGCGTAAAGCGAATCGTCGCCCAGACAACCGTTGGCACGGCCCGTACGCAACCCTAGAAGAAGCTTGGGTGAAGGTTCGCGAAACGGGCAAGAGTGATGTCGGCGAGTGCGGGAGCTGGAACTGTTTGAAATTCCGTTAGGCGCACGCCCCAGAGCATCGCCAAAGCATCTGCGGCCACCCGTTAGCATTGAGTGCATGGCTGTGGCGATCGATGCTCAAACGGGTGTGAAGCCCATTCTTTTGGACTTTTCGCGTTCCGAGTTGGAGCGTGAGGTGGTTGATGTGTTGGGTCAGTCGCGGTTCCGGGCGCAGCAGATTTGGCAGGCTTTGCACCGGGAGTGCATCGGAGATTTCGGTTTGGTTACGACATTGCCGAAAGCGTTGCGCGAAGAGTTGTCGCGGCGGTACACGGCGAACCCGCTTGCGGAGGTGATGCATCTTACCTCGGCGGATGGGTCGACGGACAAGGCGTTGTTCAAGTTGAACGACGGAGAGTTGGTCGAGACAGTGTTGATGCGGTATTCGGCGGACGGGCATCGGAAGGCGAGGAAGACAGTCTGTGTTTCGACGCAGGCGGGATGTGCGCTGGGATGCACATTCTGCGCTACGGGTCAGCAGGGGTTTCGTAGGCAGTTGACGACCGGCGAGATCGTGGCGCAGATCACGTTCATGCAGCGGATCGCTTTGAAGGAGGATCGTTCGGAGGTTGCGGACGGCGGTCGGGACAAAGGGAGCGTGCAGGGGGTGACGAACGTGGTGTTCATGGGGATGGGCGAGCCGTTGGCGAACTACGAGAACACCATGGCGGCGGTGCGGTCGATCAACGATGCGCACGGGTTAGCGATAGGTGCTCGACACATCACGTTGTCAACAGTCGGGTTAGCGCCTCAGATCGTTCGACTTGCCAAGGAGCAGATTCAGATCAACCTCGCGGTTTCACTTCACGCGCCAGACGATGCGACGAGGTCCCAGACGATGCCGATCAACCGTCGATATCCGATTTCGGTGTTGTTGGATGCCTGCCGGCGGTATGTGGAGTTGACGGATCGGCGGATATTCTTCGAGTACGTGTTGCTGAAGGACCAGAACGACATGATCAGGCATGCCCGGAAGCTGGGCGGTTTACTGGCTGGGATGCTATGTCACGTAAATCTGATACCAGTGAATCCGACGGCTGATGGGCCGTACGAGCGAACGAGCCGGGGTGAAGCTGAGGCGTTTCAGAGGGAGTTGCGGCGGTTCGGAGTGCCTTCGACGGTTCGGATCGAGAAAGGCATCGACATCGACGCTGGTTGCGGTCAGCTTAGGGCCAGGGTTGTTGATTCGTTATTTGGGGCTTGATGGATTTGGGAGTGCTTAATCGATGGCCGAGTGTGTATCGCTCACCCGATCTGAATTTTAGGATTCATTGAATCCTCGTTCGATCAATCTGTACTTCTCGAAAAGGTTGGTGAGTTCTTCATAGAGGCCGTCGATGTTGATGTTTTGATGGGCGATTGCGTGTAGCGCTAAATCCATTTGGCGTTTGCATGCTGCGCCGATTAGGCCGTAGGTGATGACGTTTGCGGCGTCTTCTTCACAGAAGGTTTCGCTGTTGATGACGCGAAGCACCACTTCGTCTAGAGGTTTGCGGCAGATGAGGCAGGTTTCGTTGGGTGGAGTGGAGCTTGTCGTGTGGGACATCGTGCAGTCTATGGTAAGGATGCTTACCGTAGCACACGGTGCACGGTTCCAACTTTTCAGGTTATGAGCCGATTTACATCGGGGATGCCTCAGTCCAATGAAGTCGATGGCTGGGGTCTCCAGTCGATGTGGCTGTTGATATTGTGTTCGTCGTAGACGCGCATGACGTCTTCGATGAATTCGCGCATCGCTATATCGTTGAGTTCCACTGCTTTGTCATACAGCACTTTGTACATGCGCTTGCAAGTTTCGGTTTGTCCGTAATTCTTCTTAAGATTGTTGTGCTGGCTGCACAGGACTTGCCCGTTATCAACGGTCGCTTTTCCACCCTTGGAGCGAGGGAGGATGTGATCTGCGTGTAACAGTGCACCCTCATCTTCGGTAGCACCGCACATTGCGCAACGATAGCCACCGTTTTTGAGAATTTCGGCTTTCTGTGCGGCGGTGAAGTTTTCATCGGAGATATCGAATACTGCATCGGGGTCGTATCTATACAAGCCGGTTTGCACTTTTATCAGCTTGCCCTCCGAGTTGAGCGTGCGGATCATACGATCAGGATCACGGAGCGGGTTACCCGTGATTCGTAGATACTCCGCAGTTGCCCAATCTACGACTTCGGGAGTGGGAATGTCCTGCTTAGGACGGTCTGCAAAATACTCGAAGATCAAGCCCTTTTGCGTAACTCTACGCTTCGCCATCGAACAGTACTCCCTGATCGATGTTGAGACGTTTTTTCGCTATTTCGCAGTAGCCGGTATCGATTTCTACACCTATGCCGCGGCGTCTGAATTTCTGAGCCGCGACAAGAGTCGTGCCAGAACCGAGAAACGGATCCAGCACGGTATCGCCGACATAGCTGAAGAGTTTCAGACAGCGTTCAGGAAGGTCGATAGGGAATGGCGCCGGGTGTCCGATGCGTTTCGCGCTTTCTCCGTTAAAGACCCATACGCCGTTGGTCCACTCCATAAACTCGTCGCGGGTTATGTCTGACGTGCCGCGGCTCTAAGAATCTCGGTATAGAAGGACAATCAACTCGACCGGAGCGATGACGAACGGCGCAGATGCTGACATCCACGATCCCCAAGCAGTGCGACGCGAGATATTGCCTTCGTTCCAGACGACGGTCGAGTGGTATCCGTAGCCAATGTCCCGCGCCATTCGGGTAATGTCGGCGCCGACGGATTGCTGACCACCCTTGTTTTTGTCTAAGGGGATGTTCAGGCACATGCGCCCGTCTGGTTTCAACCACTTGTGGCATCGAGCGAGCCACTGGTGGGTCCAAACCAGGTATTGACCGTAATCGTCGTTGTCTACATGGGAGTCGTAGGCTACGTCGACGTTGTACGGCGGCGATGTGACGATGAGATCGATCGATTTCGGCGGGATGGCCTGAGTTTTTAGGACATCGTCGTTGACGATGGTGAGATCAAAATTACTTGAAGGCTGATTTTGGTACGGCTGTACCCCCCCCAAATTTCTGACGCGTCAGTAATGAATTCTGCGAAGGCGTCAGAGTTTGCGGGGCTGGACGGCATCATGCTAACCCGGTATAGCATACCGGGAACACACCAGCAAAGCCCTTTGGCAAACTGCGTTTAGTGCACTAGGCCTGCGACCACAAAGTAGAATCCATGCGATGTCTCTCCGTTTGTTTGCCCTCGTGGTTCTGGTTTTGCTCAGTGCGTTGGCGGTTGTCGGCTGCGGGGTGCGAGAAGAGGGTGAAGCGGTTACCGAGAATGTCTTAACGGCGGAGTTGGTGGTGCCGCCGGGTTCGTAAGTTCGAGGGTTGGGTAGTTTTTCGTCTAAGGACTATGAGGCGGGCTTAGGCGGCAACCATCGACGTTCCGCGTGATCAGCTCGTTATGATGGCATCTTTGATGAAGCGCTCGATTCTGTCTTGGTTGCTTGTGAGGCTGGAGAACTGCTTGTCGCAGACGTCGCTGAAGCGTGCGAGGACTTTTCGGTTAATGGCTTCCTGGTCGCTGAAAATGGCTAACGAGTTGAAGGGGATTTCCCATTTCTCGAATTGGTGCAGGGTGATCGTCGCGTCTCTAGTTTGAGAGTCGTTCAACAGCGCATGCACGAAAATTGGTCTTGGGATGCCGTTGATGCGGCAATCGACAGCATACTTGCCCTCAGGATCGTGCTGACTGTCGTGCCAGTCGAACATGCGGCGGTCTTCTGGTATTAACTCTGTGAAGAGCGATCGGAAATCTTCTCCGAACGTGTTTTGAACGCGTTCGCGGGTTAAGAACGATACATCAGTGATCTTCATGAGGGCCTGGACGAAGTCGTAAAGTGCGTCGCCGAACCTTTGATCGGGAACGTCGATGATGAGTTCGCCATCTCGATCTTCTACGTGAAACACGGATAAGGCATCGGATATGATCTTCTGACGGTTCCCGCGAAGCAAGTCTTGCTCATCGATGTCGTAGGTTAGGTGCATGAACGTGTGAGCTTCGTCGGAGAGAACCCACTGGTTGTTGTGCTGTTTAAGCACTATTGCTAGGTGGTCACCATCGTCGAATCGGAACGGTGTAAAGACGCGGAACCTGTCAATGCCTTCAGGAATGATCCGGATCTTTTGGGAGACTTTTTTTTGGAATTCTTGCTCTACGGATGGCGGGTTCATATCGAGAATTCCTTCATATAAGGTCCAACTGGTCGTTTTTCGGGATGATTAGGGATACGTCTTGTTGCATACATCCTATTGCCTCGGTCAGATTTCCGTACCTGTTGGTGGTCTCGGCGTACGTGTCTTCGCGTTCGCCGATGTCTTGGTATCGTTGTGTGGCCATGTGGATGTGGAAATCGTAGAAGGAGTTTCCCTCGATTTGGTTGGTGTGTTGATGACTTTTGCCGTTGTAACGTCGCAATCTGAAGAAGCGATTTGATCCAGGAATTCTCACCGCTAAGATCGCTGAAAAGTCCAACTGGTTGACGTTGCTTAGTCGCAGGATTATCCGGAACTCGCTTCCCGATTCTCCGGTGAGGTCTAGCTGCTGTTCTTTGTGTCCGCGCTTGGGACGCATGCTGAGGCGGGTTCGCCAATCAGTCGGGAGTGGCTTGGGTTCGGAGATCAGGCGAGCGATTTCTGCGTCTGAGAAGACTGCGGGCATGTCGATATGGATCGGTGTTGGATAGCGGTCCGATCGTCACCGTAGTATGGGACCAGACGGGTTTAACGGGCAGGGTATGGCGTCTGGTTTGATGATATGCAGGTGTTGCGACGAGTTGCAACGTTTCAAGTCACAGCTACCAGGATATCGATGGCATTAGCAAAGTAGAATCCATGCGATGTCTTCCCGTTTGTTTGCCCTTGTGGTTCTGGTTTTGTTCGGCGCGTTCGTGGTTGTCAGTTGCGGGGTGCGAGACGAGGGTGAAGCGGTTACCGAGAATGTCTTAACGGCGGAGTTGGTGGTGCCGTCGTCTTCGCAGGTAACGGTCGAACCATCCACCGCTACGCCTGAGCCCACTGCTACTCCAGTGCCTCCTACAGCCACGGCGGAGCCGACGCCTGAGAAGTCGCAGGTGAATATCTCCAATCGCGGTTACAACTTGATGGGTAGTGATGACGCTCCGATCACGATGTTCGACTTTTCGGACTTTTTGTGACCGCACTGTGGGAGTTGGCACCGCGGGACGGTTGCCCAGGTACGAGACACGTACATGGCGGATGGTCTGGTGAGGTCGATCTACTTCCACTTCCCGATCCTGGCTCAGGAGTCGGCGCTGGCGGCGGAGTATTCGGATTGTGTCGGCGAGCAAGGCTCGGAGCATTTCTGGGCGTTCGTGGATGGAGTGTATGAGCATCAAGATGAGGTTGGTCTCCCGCTGCTTGCGAGATTGGCGGAGGATTTGGGGTTGGATCGTGTGGCGTTGAATGAATGCCTGTTGTCTGGCAGGCACAGCACGACGTGGCAGATCGATCGGGCGCGTGGCGAGGCTATGGGCGTACAATCGACGCCGACTATCTTCCTCGCCTATGTAGACAGGGACGGTGAGGAGGTGCGACTAAAGTTCCAAGGCGCGCGGGATTTCGACAACATTTCGCAGATCCTAGACGCGATATTGAGGGATATCGAGCAATGAAGATAACGAAGATTACGCCTTACCTAGTATCGGCTCCAGCGCCGTTTCTGCAAACTGCGGACGATACACGCCGGATGGCGAGGAACCGCGAGTACCTGTTCGTGGAGGTGAACACAGATGAGGGGATAACTGGTTGGGGCGAGGTTACCTGCACGCGGGATCAGGCGAACCGAGCGGTGGCGTCGCTGATTCGCCATGTGTCTGATCTGCTCGAAGGCGACGACCCGAAGAACATCGAGAAGATCTGGCACAAGGTGTTTCGGCACTTCACCTACATGGGGTCGCGCGGCGCTACGACGCACGTGATTTCGGGCATCGATATCGCCCTTTGGGACATTCGCGGCAAGGTTTTGGGAGTGCCGGTCTACGAGTTGCTCGGCGGCCCGGTACGGGATGCGGTGGATGTCTACTGCCATCCGAACGACGGGGTATCTGCAGAAGAGTTGGCGCAGCACTGCAAGGCGATCGTGGCGACCGGGCAGACCTCGATCAAGACCGACCCTTGGCATCCGCATCACCCGGACGAGATCGACGGCTACATGTCTGGCAAGTTGACGGATGAGGCCGTGAACGCGGGAGTTGAACGGATCGCGATGGCGCGCGAAGCGGTAGGTCCGGACATCGAGATATTGATCGACAACCATGCTCGTTTCGACGTTCCCACCGCGATCCGGCTGGCGAAGGCGCTCGAACCATACGATATCTTCTGGTTCGAGGAGCCGGTAGGCGTGGAATCGAATACCGCGTTGAAGCAGGTGCGGGAGGCGACTAACGTGCCGATCTGCGTCGGGGAGCGGATACATACCCGTTGGGAGTTCGTTCCGATCTTGGAGCAGGGGTTGGCGGATTTCATCATGCCGGACATCACATGGACCGGCGGCATCTCGGAGCTGAAGAAGATCTGCACGCAGGCAGAGGCTTACTACATACCGGTTTCGCCGCATGACGCGAGCGGGCCCATCAATGTGATCTCCGGTGCGCAGGTGATGATCACGGTGCCGAACTGCTACCGTGTCGAGACGATGCGCGCCGATCTGCACGCGTATGACGTGCTGATGGACGTGCCGCTAGATATTCGGGGGGACAAGATTCATCTTGACCCTGACCGGCCGGGCATCGGGATCGAGATGGATAAGGAGTACTTGACGGCGCATTTGGTGGGTTAGGGGCATAGCCCCCCTTGATGTTCAGGTGGATTAGGTGCATATCCCTCCCCCTTGATGTTCAGGTGGATTAGGGGCATAGCCCCCCTTGATGTTCAAGTGGGTTAGGTGCATATCCCTCCCCCTTGATGTTCAAGTGGGTTAGGTGCATAGCCCTCCCCCTTGATGTTCAAGGGGGAATTAAAGGGGGTTTAGACTCGCCGTTTCGCTGAGTGTGAACCCCCTGCGTCTAGATATCCGCGGCGACAAGATCTACCTTGATCCGGACCGTCCCGGTATCGGCATCGAGATGGATAAGGAGTACTTGACGGCGCATTTGGTGGATTAGGGGCATAGCCCCCCTTGATGTTCAGGTGGATTAGGGGCATATCCCTCCCCTGATGTTCAGGTGGATTAGGTGCATATCCCTCCCCCTTGATGTTCAGGTGGATTAGGTGCATATCCCTCCCCCTTGATGTTCAGGTGGATTAGGTGCATATCCCTCCCCCTTGATGTTCAAGGGGGAATTAAAGGGGGTTTAGACTCGCCGTTTCGCTGAGTGTGAACCCCCTGCGTCTCGCTTCGCTCGCCGCGTCCCCCTTTGCTTGCGCAAAAAGGGGAGGGATGCCTACTCCACCGCGAAGAGGTAGGCGTAGTGGGGTTGGTTGCCGCGGATGAATTGGATATCTACGCGGTGGTAGTGGGATAGTTCTTGGGTCAGTTGGGTTTCGGCGGTTCGAGCGGCGTCGGCGTCGATCTCTTCGCCGACGTAGACGGCTACGAGCGCGCCGTGGTGCATGACGGCGTTGATGCCGGCGATTAACATCTCGAGTTCGTTGTCGGATGCGGCTACAGTTTCGCCATCGACGAGCACCATGAATTGGCCTTCGTTTACGTGGACACCGCCCATGGTGGCATCGCGGGAGGCTCGGAAGACGGAGCCTACGTGCAGCTCTTCCAGCATTTCGGCCATCTCTTCGGAGTTGTCGTCGAGATCCGCGTCAGGGTCGAAAGCGCTCATGGCGGCGATGCCTTCTTGCATGGAGCGAGTTTCGATGACGGTGGCGGACTTCTCGGTGAGTTCGGATGCTTGTTGGGCGGCGCCGATGATGTTCTTATTGTTGGGCAGGAGAATGACTTGGTCGGAAGGTGCGGCTTCGACAGCTTGGAGGAGGTCTTGGACGCTTGGGTTGAGAGTGTCGCCTCCCTCGACGATGAAGGTTGAGTCCATGCCAGCTTGTCGGAAGTAGTTGGCCATTCCGTCACCAGCTACTACGGCTACGACTGCAATATCGACAGGATCGATAGGCTGCTCTGCGGATGCGGCGTCGGCGCGGCGGCTCTCGGCCCACTCGGCGGTCTGGGCGTCCATGTTCTGGATGGTTACGTTCAGGGTCAGAGCGCCGTTGTTTACGGCGAGGGTTACGGCTTCGCCGGGGTCTTCCATGTGGACGTGTATCTTGGCGATGGTCTCGTCGCCAGCGATTACGGTTGAGCGTCCGATGCGGTTGAACTCTTTGGAGAGATGTGGAATGTCGATGGCAGTGCCTTCGATGGCGATGTTGGTGCAGTAGCCCCAGGCTTCTTCCTCGGCGATTTCGAGGGATGAAGTATCGACGATGACGCCGCTCTCACCGACGATGTTCTCAATGCCCGGCGCGGTTACGTGGACCGACCCGTCGCCTTCGCCGCGGAGGTATTGAGACATTCCCATAAGCATGATGGTGAGTCCGAAACCTCCAGCGTCAACCACACCAGCTTCTTTGAGGACTTCGAGCATTTCGGGGGTTCGTTCGGTGGTGTCTAGGGCTTGATTTGCGGCGGTTTCTACGACATCGTTTATGTTTGTGCCCTCGTTTGCGGATTTTGCGGCGGCTTCGGCGGCTTCGCGGATGACAGTGAGCATGGTGCCTTCGACGGGGTTGGGGACGGCGCCGTAGGCTAGTTCGGCGGCTAGGGTCAAGCCATGCGCGAAGTTTCGGGAGTTGATTTCTTCCGATTCGGTCATGGCGTCGCGGAGGCCGCGGAAGAGTTGGGCCATGATGAGTCCGCTGTTGCCGCGGGCACCCAGGAGCGCGGCGCGAGCCATGGCGGCGGCGGTAGTTGGGACGTGTTCAGTGGCGGTTGTCTCCATGTCGGTGGCGATGCCGCGCATGGTGAGCGCCATGTTGGTGCCGGTGTCGCCGTCTGGCACGGGGAAGACGTTTAGGGCGTTGAGCTGGTTCTGGTTGGTGACGATTGCGGCGAGGGCGGCTTTGGCGAGATCGCGCAGGAGGTAACCGTTGCTTGTGGTGGGTGCCATCGTCATCTGGGGGCTCCGGGTGGGGATTTGAGGTTATGCGCGATGTTATCCTAATCGTTGTTGACGAATCCGAGATTACGTAGTCGAAAACCCCGCGCCATGTCCATGTCCGAGAATCAGATCCGAGCGGCGTTGAAGCTGGGTCCGCGTCCGAAGCCGCAGTTCGGGCACAACCGCAGCCACGCGATGAACGCGACAAAGCGTCAGTTCAAGCCGAACTTGCAGACGCGGCGGGTGTTGGTGAACGGTCGGGAGGTGAAGGTGAAGCTGACGGCGCGGGAGATACGGACGTTGTTGAAACGCGGGCGGATGCTGCTGGCGGAGTGAGATGAGACGAGGTATACGTCCGTAATTTTCGGGCGTCTGGCGGAGGATGTTGGGTCTGCGGCGGTGAGTGACGACTTGCTGCTGGTTTACCTTGGTTTTTGTTGCCGCAAATTGCCTCTGGAGCGGGAAAATCGCGACAAGATGATTTTTTGACGAGGTTCAAAAAGTGAGGATGGGCCCTGATGGTCGGTATTTTGGGAGGTAGTAGCGTGGGGTAGTATCGGGTTGATGGCAGGTGTTGGGATTTGCGGCGTAATGGAAATGTCGATGACGATTGGAAATTTGACAGAACCTGAGGCTAACAGCGCGATTGCTGATTATTTGAATGGCGTCAGTGTCTCGTGGTCGGCCAATGCGGAGCGTGCACAAACGCTGGTCAATGACGATGGCAGGCCGGATATCGTGGTGCGTCAGAACGGGCGAAGGGCTGTGGTTGTGGAGACGGAGTACGGTCGGCCGGCGGTGGGTGATGCAGGGTCTCGGTTAGGCAAGAAACTGATTGGTGAGGCGCGTGGGTTGACGGAGGTCGTCGCGGTCGGGATTGACGAAAATTGCAAGCTGGATACTCGTGCGGAGTTTTTGGCGCGGCTTGAGCGCGATGAGATGGTATTGGAGGTGCAGTTGGTGTCGACTACTGGGGTGTGGCCGGATGATCCGTTGGTGTCGCGTCCGTCGGACTTGGTGGCTTACTGCGAATATGCTCAGGTTCCCCAACTGGAGATCGATGAGCAGAGCGCGAAAGTTGCCGCAGAGATCGAGTCGCTAGGGGCGAATTTAGTGGATGCGATGCGGTTGATGGGATCGAAGGGAGATGACATTCTTGACGAGTTGACCGGGATTGTCGGAGCGGGGTCGGCTAAGGATGCTGCGAAGATCGTTTGTGCGATTTGGCTCACCACGATCGATTTGCACAATGATCTCGCGACGTATAGCCCCACATTACAGTCGATGGGTTTGGAGACGACTCAGCAGATCCGAGTCGGTTCAGGGATGGGTGTGCTCAGGCAGCAGCATCTACTAGATGCTTGGGATGTGATCGAGAGCGTCAACTACCTTCCAGTGATGGAGTTGGCGAAGGAGAGTCTTTTGGCGGTGGGCGACTCTGGCGCAGTGTCGGAGATCTTGATGAATCTGGAGGGATTGAGCGGGAATCTGAACGCTTTGCAGGCGAAACACGTCTACAACTTTGCGGGCGAGTTGTGGCAACGATTGGTAACTGATCGTGAGGAGCGTGCGGCGCACTACACGAAGCCGGAAGTGGCGGAACTCTTGGCGACGTTGGCGGCTCAGAGGTTTAGCGATAGGTCGGTTGATGAAGTGGCATCGCTCGATTTGATGGATGCGGCTTGCGGTACGGGAACGCTGATCGGTGCTGGCGAGCGGGCATTGAGACGGGTCTATCTGTTGAAGGGTGGAAACGATCCCAACCTGCATCGTAAGCGCATGGAGGAGCACATCATCGCGTTGGATGTGAACGGTATCGCCGGTACGATGACTGCGAAGCGGCTGACGGACTTGGAGGTGGCTCAGGACTATCAGGAGAGTCGGATCGCGATAGTCACGCATGAGGCAGGTTCGTTGTGTCTGTTGAATCCTGAGACAACGGGCATTACCGACATGCTTGGGAGCGGTGGACGCGGATTGACTCCCGGTCAAAACTCCAACAACGGAATGGTCAGGGTACCAGTCGGCAGCGTGGATTTGGCACTTATGAATCCGCCTTATTCGCGGCCTCGCAGGGGAAGGGAACAGGCGACGACTGGTTTGGCACCGCTGAGACGGATCGCGGCGAAGTACGGCTGGCACATGTCGCACGGTCAAGCGGGTTTGGGTAGCGATTTCGGAAATATGAGCAACATGCGGTTGAAGCCCGGGGGGGTGTTTGCGCATGTTCTTCCTCTCACCGCGGCGCACGCCGGGAGTTGGACTCAATGGCGACGTGAGATGGTGAGGTACTTCAAAGACATCGTAGTGATCGCCAACACCAACACATCGGAACTCCAGAGTATGAGTGCGGACACTGGCATGGGTGAGATGCTGGTGGTTGCGACGAAGCGCGAGACCCCTTTGGAAGGGTCGGAAGTTGATGAGTTGTTGTGCGTGAGCCTTAGTGCGGCTCCTGCGACGATGGCTGAAGGCTACGCGCTCGGGCGTGAAATAGCAGCGATACCCGATGGTAGTCCGACTAGCACTGAACGTTGGGGAAGCTGGGCGCACCTCAAGCAGAACGGTACCGGGGCGCCGTGGGGCGCGATCGGTAACCGCAACGTTGAACTGACCGCGGTTTCGGAATTGATGCTGGAAGGCAGGCTTTACGACCCGACGACGATGAATCGTCACGCGATGCCGCTGCCGATAGTCACTCTAAGTAACCTCGCTGATGCGGGGCCTACTCATGATTTGATAGGTCATCCAAGAGGTGGCGATGGGAGAGGGGCGTTCGAGTGGAACCCGCTGGAAACATTACCAGTTGCTCCGTCTCAGAAGTCGATGTGGGCGGCGAATGCGCAGACTCAAGTCAGGATCGCGACGGATCCGACGCATGGCGGAAGGGTGGTTTCGCAGAACCTCGCGCGACGGTTAGTCGCTCAAAGAAGCAATTGGTTCATCAGTAGAAACCTGAGATGGACTTCCCAAGCGCTCGCGTTTGCCCACACAAGCAACGTCACCCACGGGGGGCGGGCATGGAACGCGCTTCAAAACCTTGATGACGAAGTTGGGCGTTGCTTGGCATTGTGGAACAACAGCGTTTTTGGGGGAATCATCCGAAACGCTTATGGTCAGACGACGCAGGCCGGCAGAGCAACGATCCAGGTGATTGCGATTATGGGTTTGCCGTGTCCGGATTTCGGTGCGGATACGGCGGCTGGAGCACATGCGAGGTGGGTTGCTGGTATGAATTTCGCGGGGTTGTCGGCGTTGGAGCTAGAGCCGTTCGCGTATTGTTTTCGGGATGAGAATCGGTGGCGGATCGATGATGTTGTGGCGGAGATGATCGGTCTGGATCCGAGCGATTTGGATGTAGCTGATATGTTGGCGCACTATCGGTTGATGTTTGCGAGTGAGCCGAATGTGAACGGGCGGAATCGGGGGGTGTTGGGGGCTTTGGGGAAGTTGTGAGCTAACTCGTTCGTGGCCGCCAACTAGTAGGCAGGGATTGCGCCATCAGTTATGAAATTACAGCCCGTGAGGCATCAGACCGAATCAAATCAATGTAGGTTGCTCAGACGCTGTATGACCTGATACCGCTAAGAACTGCAATTTCGTCCCGTCCGAGAAATATCCTTGGCGAGAATGAGCCGGGCGCCTGACGCGAATCGCCCCTTCCCTTTCCATTGGCCTTAACGTGTCACGCTTCAATTGTCCCGAATGAAACATCGTACCGTCAGATTTCGCGAATTCGACGACTTCGGCAATATCGACTTCTTGGATCGAATTGAATTTATTGAACAGATCCTCTCGAAATTGCTCAAAACCAACGAACGCAGGGCCGAGGTGCAATTGGTTGTGGAAACCACCGACGAACCTGTAGTCGCCAGAAGGCGCTGCCTTCCAAATAGCCTGCTTCATCCTATCTGATCCTTCGAGATTCTTTGTCCCGAAAAAGATCGCGTAAACCAATCTACTTCCTTGGTACATCTCGAAGTAGAGAACCTGTCTGGCACCTGATGATTTCAATTGACCGCTGTAAAGTTGGTACAGAAATAGTTTGCGTTGGTCTGCATTTCCGATTTGACGCGCTTGCCGCCAACACTCTGTGCCGAACAAGTCATCTAAGTGGTTCTCGAATGAATGATCATTCAGGAATCGGTTGATGAAATCGTACATAAACGATATGTAAACTTCGGCCTTCGGATTCGCCATGATACGTGCGATCATTGCCATTGGCGTTTCAGAGACACCGAAAGGGTCGATCATCACAAGTGCAGGATCCAGATTCGAGCGTTGCTCTTCGAGATGGTCGAGTTCCTGCGTTAGTGTCTCAGTGAACGTAGAATTGACAACTTGATACGAACAGTTTGAAGGAATCTCGTGTTCCATATTGCTCAGTACACTCTGCAAGTGCTGGCTTCGTTGAGGGTCTTTTTCAATGAACTCGTACACGAATTCGTTTGTCATGAGCTGACGAGCGCCATGTGTAATCAAGGATCGCAACGCGATGATTGGAGACCCGTGCTCTCCACCGCTGTACTCTCCGGGGCCAGCGAACGCATCAATGAACAATACGCGTCGATTCGACTGTCCCATGATCGGTAGCCAGGCATCGAGATAATGCTTCAACACGAGGTGTTTGCCGATCGTGTGGGGATCTAACTCCCAGATTGTCGTGCGTGGTGGCATGTTACAGTCCCTTCACATGTGGTTCATTTGCTAAATCCCATTGATCGCCTCAGGCATTTCGTGCCAAGTTCGCTTGTCGATCATGGCTTCGTTCCCACCGCGCTTGCCTTTTGATCCGCCGAGTTGCTTTAGGAAGAAGGCGACGCCTGCGTTTATGGTTTGGTCTCTTAGTTGCCTTACCCAATCGAGATGCATAGGTCGAGCGTGGTGTCCGCTTTCGCCACCGACGATGACCCAATTCAGAGCGTCACGTTGCAACCACTCTGTTAAATCGAGTTGCTCGAGCAGGGGTTCGGCTGAGACGAACCTGACGGGTGCCGGGATGCGTTCGAGTACTGTAATGCGTGGGGCGTATTTTTGACTTTCTACTGATGTTCCAATCCAAACGTTTGGCGGCCATCCGTCTAGGAAATGATCTTTGTATCGGTTCCACCACCCGACGGCTCGACCGGGGCGCTTTGTCAGCACTTGGAATATATGTCCGTTCAGGCGCGAGGCTTCGTCCATGACTTTGAAGATCTCGAACGCGAACTCGTAAGGGACGCTCGGGTGAAAGACGTCGGACATGCTGTTTACGAAGACGTGGCGCGGCTTTTTCCACTTCAAGGGGACGTTTAGACGTTCCGGCAAGAGGCGAACTTCATCGGGCGTGGTCTCGTATCCGGGGACTCTCATGCCTCGTAGCCGGGGGTAGAGTGCGAACATGTAACAGTTGTCGCAACCTGGGGACACGCGTGTGCAACCCGTAACGGGGTTCCAAGTCTCGTCTGTCCACTCGATGTTAGAGGCCATGCTAAATCCTCTCAATATGATACATCAATACTAGTAATGTGTGTCAAGGTTCATGCTAAAGGATCACGGTTGACTGAAGGCGCGATTCGTGTGCATTCAAATGGCGAATGATTCCGTAGGACCCCGGCATCCACCCTGCTCCTCTGGATTCCGGCTTTCGCCGGAATGACGGCAAGGCGCGGGACGACGGTGGGTTGTGGACATCCCCTGCGAGCAGGCGGGCTGAAAGCGAATTGGGTCGTCTAAACCCTCTTTAATTCCCCCTTGGGCATCAAGGGGGAGGGTTGTGCAAACCCCGCGAAGGGGAGGGGGTTTTGGAGGGCCACCAGTTCCACTCGCCGAGTTTCATGACGATGGCGGGGACCATTATGGCTCGGACGATGAAGGTGTCGATGAGGATGCCGAGCATTACAGTGAAGCCGAGTTGGAGGAGGTTCAACAAGGGGAAGGTGGTGAGGACGGAGAATGTTCCGGCGAGGATGATGCCGGCGGATGTGATGACGCCTCCGGTGCGGGTGATGGCGTGGCGGGTGCCTTCGGCGAGTCCGCGTTTGCGGGTCTCTTCTCGGACGCGGGACATGATGTAGATGTTGTAGTCGGCGCCGAGTGCGATGAGGAATACGAAGATGAAGGGTATGCTGCCGTAGCCGATGCCTTTGTGTCCGAAGCCCCATTCGAAGACGAGGATCGATATTCCGAGTGCGGCGGCGAAGCTGAGGATGACGCTGAGCACGAGGTAGGTGGGTGCGACGATGCTGCCGAGAAGGATGGCGAGGATGATCCAGATGGCGGCGATGACGATGGGCGCGATGACGACGAAGTCTCGGTTGGTGGCGGCTCTGGAGTCGAAGTTGATGGCTGTGGGTCCGCCGACGAGGGCGGTCGCGCCGCTCAGCGATGATGCGGCTACGGCGTCTTGGGCCGTCTCTCGGATGCGCGGTATGACATCCATGGCGGCGGTTTCGTATGGGTCTTCGTTGAGGACGAGTTCGAGTTTGGTTGTTGTGCGGTCGGTTGAGAGGAGTCGCTGTCCTGCTAGGAATGCGGTTGCTAGCTGGGCTTGTTGGGGAGGGAGCGTGGCGATTAGTTCGGCTAGACCGCTACTCTCGCCCGCCTGTGGGTTGCCGCCTTGATCGGACGGCGAGAGCCCCCTTTGTCCTTCGGACATTTCCCCCGCTGAGCGGGGAAACCCTGCCGCGTCCCCTCTGGGTTCCCGCCTTCGCGGGAATGACTGGGGGTGTCGGGCATGATATCGGGGATCATGGCGACGAGGGGTTGGATTTGGGCGATGTCTACGGGCAGGGGTTGTCCGAGGGGTCTGGTGATTGAGGTGACGCTGTCGACTGCGGGGTCGGCGGCTAGAGCGGCGGAGAGATCTTCGATGGCTTGGAGGTGATCGAGGATCGATGCGTCTTCTTTGGATACGTAGATGTTCGTGGGTGCGAGTTCGCCGGGTGGATATGCGGATTTGAGGGTTTCGAATCCGGCTTTCGACTCGACGCTGTCGGGGAAGCCGTCTACGAAGCTGAAGGTGGGGGTTAGTTCGAAGAGTCCGGCAGAGAGTGCGATCAGGGCGACGATGGTGACTGCCAGAAGGGTGCCGGGTCGGCGGGATATGATCATACCGACGCGGTGCCAGATGCCGGAGGTTTTGTCGTTTGGCTGGATGTTTTTGATAGGCCAGAAGGCGACTCGTCCCATTGCGACGAGGACAGCGGGTATAAGGGTGAGAGCGGCGATGAGCATGACGATGATGGCCATCGCGAGCATGGGCCCCATGGTCTTGAGGCTGCCGGAGAGTGCGAGTGCGAGTGCCATCATAGCGACGGCGGTGGTTCCAGCGCTGGATGCGATAGAGGGTCCGACGGCGCGCATGGTGGCGGCGATGGCTTCGAATTTGTTATCTCGTACAGGTAGCTCTTCGCGGTAGCGTGAGACGATGAAGAGGGTGAAGTCAGTGCCAGCGCCGAACATGAGGACCGCCATGATAGCTGTTACTTGTCCGTTGAGTGCGAGTCCGAGGTTGTCGGTGAGGAGTGCGGCGATGGACTGGGCTACGATGAGGGCGACGCCCACGGAGACGACGGGCAGTAGGGCTAGGAGCGGCGAGCGGTAGATGATGAGCAGAATGACTAGGACTAGGATGATGGTGATGGCGCTGACTCGGAAGTCGAATTGGCTGAATACGGCGATGGCGTCGGTAAGAATTCCCGCGGGTCCGGTTACATGGACGGTGGCAGGCGCCTGGACCATGATCTGATCGTCGAGGCTGCGCAGCCATTCGACGGTTTCGGAGTACTCGTCGTCGGCCGGCGAGCCGGATATGATGGCGGTGATGGTGATTGCGGTGCCATCGGGGGAGAGTTCGGGGCCGCTGTCTGCGTTTGGCGATTGAGGCGGAGTCGGCGGCCCGTCACCGAACTGAGGTTGTCCGAAGTCGGAGATTACGAGGACGATGTTTTCGTGCTGCTGATCGGCGCGGATGATGGAGTCAAGTTCGGCAACTTTGGCGATGTCTTGGTCGGTGATGCCCGCGGGATTGCGGTAGATTATGACGGCGGGAGTGCCTCCCGAAGCGGGGAATTTTTCCTCGGCGAGTTGGATGGCGAGCAACGACTCGGTGTCGTTGGGCAAGAACTCGGATTCTTCGTTGGTGGAGACCTCTTCGATCCCGGGAGCGACGTTTGAGATGATGCCTGCGAGGACGACCCAAGCGATGATGAATGCGGCGACGCCGTACCAAGAGGAAAGAGATCGGGCGATAGGGTTGAACATTGTGATTTCGATGCCCGGGGAGATTTCGAGGCGTAGTTCAGGTGGCTCGAATCATCGGAGGCGTTGCGGTAAATGCTTTGCTTTCAATTTTGATTTATACGGTTGTTGTTTTCACTTCGGATGTCGAATATCTACCACTCCGCCCTGAGGCTCGCCGCGCCCAATTCGCCGTATGCGCGCATGATTGCTTCGCGGACGCGGTTGGGGGCAGTGCCGCCGGGGATGTCGCGGGCCGCTATGGATTCCGCGGCGGTGATCGGCGGGAGGTCGATGTCGCCGATCGATTCGCCTCGAGTGTGGGCGGCGACTTGGACGTAGGCTTCGCGGAATGGGAGGTTGTGGTCTCGCACGAGGTGATCGGCATAGTCGGTGGCTAATATCTCGTCGCCTTGTGCTGCCGCTGCCATGCGATCGCGGTTGATAGACATTTCGCGTACCATGCCGGTCGCTGCTGCTAGAGATGCGGCGACGGTATCGGCAGTGTCCATCATGGGCGGCTTGTCTTCTTGGAGGTCGCCGTTGTATGTCAGTGGCAGCCCTTTCAGGGTCGTGAGGACGGAGATGAGGGATCCGAAGACACGTCCGGATTTGCCACGTATGAGTTCGGCGTAGTCGGGGTTTCGCTTCTGGGGCATCATGCTGGAGCCGGAGGAGTATGCGTCGCTGAGGCGGATGAACCCGAACTCTTCGGAGGACCAGATGACGATGTCCTCGCAGAGGCGCGAGAGGTGAGTCATCGTTTTGGCGGCGGCGAAGATGAAGTCGAGGATGAAGTCGCGGTCGGAGACGGCATCCATCGAGTTTGCGCTGATGCTGGAGAATCCGAGGCGTTCGGCCACATAGTTTCTGTCCAAGGGGAACGTCGCGCCTGCGAGTGCGCCGCTTCCGAGGGGCGAAACGTCGGCCGATTTCAGGGCGTAACCGAAAGCCGTAGCGTCGCGTCCGAACATCTCGTAGTAGGCCATGAGGACGTGGGCAAATGAGACGGGTTGGGCGCGCTGGAGATGAGTGTATCCGGGGACTACGGTGTCGATGTTTTCTTCGGCGCGATCGATGAGAGTCCTCTGGAGTTGTCGGCATGCTTTGCGGCACTCCATCGCGACTCGTTTGACATAGAGTCGTGCGTCGGTGATGACTTGATCGTTGCGAGAGCGCGCGGTGTGAAGACGGCCGGCAGCATCGCCGATGAGCTCGTAGAGTCGGGCTTCGACGTTGATATGGATGTCTTGGAGTTCCGGTTTCCAGTCGAAGTAGCCAGATGCCATTTCATCGCGGATTTGGCGCAGTCCGCCGATTATGGCGTCGCGGTCGGTTTCGGAGATGATGCTCTGCTTGGCGAGCATCTCAGCATGCGCGATCGAGCCAGCGATGTCCTCGCGGTACATGCGGCGGTCGATGTCCAGTGAGACGGTGAAGTCGCTGGCTAGCTCGGAGCCGCGTATCGAGGAGGATGGGGAGTCGGATGTGGACATGGGAAGTTGCTGGTGTAGGCTGTCAAATCAAATCTTCCACGCGTTCGAACAACCTTGGCATGTCCTGATGTTTGACACGGAATTTAGTTCCATGATTCCGGAATCCCTCGCTGCCGGGAGATTGTTCGCGGGCATCAAAGTCAATTGCTATCCAACCGTCGCCTAAACCAGCGATAAACTCAGAGGGTTTGAAGTCGGCCAAAAGTTGAACATCTCTGAATATGACGTAACGTTTGCCCTCTCTCATAGAAACCCTGCCGGCGACCAATACTGTATTCCGCAGTTTGGCCGATGCCGTGACGACCAGCGTATCGTGAGACCAAGAGACTTGTGTGACGTTGTTGTGCACAACGTGAATCCGGTTTTCTTGATCAACGACCTTGAATCCGCGGCTGGTTTCACCCCAAATTGTGTGCCTGAAACTGAGTCTTCCGTTGTTGTCCTCCCATCCGTGTTCCCTGACCATCCTCCCAACGGATCCACTAGGTTCGCCTTCCTTGTGGAAAAGAGTGATTGGGGCAGTTCCTCCATGAAACTTGACTTCCCATCTCTGAAAATCAGGAAGATCGACGTTGTTAGTGTCGATGCCTAACAGATGCTCAAGAACTGCGCCAGGTTCTCCAGTGCCACCATTGTGCATTTCCCATGTGCCAGAACTGCAGATCTCCCTTAATTCAGCAAATAATGCACGTTCTACGCTGTTTCTAGGTTGGATCTGCACGCCAATCGTCCCTGACCCTGGATCTCGCAACTTCGCAATATTCCTCTGATAACTCGATGCCGATCCAATCACGCCCGCAATATTGGGCAGCTACCGCTGTGGTGCCACTACCGATGAACGGGTCCAAGACCACTTCTGCGGTTGTTGACTGAATGCACCGCCTTGCCAGTTCAAACGGGAAAGGCGCAGGGTGTGGGTTGTTGCGGGCAGGTCGTATTGACCATACATCCCCAACGCCACCTGATTTTGGTGCCAAAACGAATTCAGGTTTGGCGATCAGATAAATCACTTCATATGTCGGTAAAAAGTAACCGGGGTTGTGATTGAATCCGCCTGGACGTTGCCAGATGATGATTTGTCGGACGGGGAAGCCATCGACGATGTCTGCTCGATCCTGCAAGAGTCCGTTCTGCACTCGCCACTTATGGTTGTAAAAAATCGCTCCGTCATTCCTTAGCAACCTCATCATTGCTGACAGACAATCACGTTGCCACTCGACGTACTCAACATACGGCATCGAATCGTTGTGATCGGCGTATCCGTCAATGAGTGCTGCGTTTGGCCACTTGCCGCCCCTGCCGTCCTTCAGCCCATTACCAGTACTATTCTTCAGGTTGTAGGGAGGCGAAGTCACTACCACTCCCACTGATTCCGCAGGGATCTGGCCCATGATTTCGAGGCAATCGCCCTGATGGACTTGATTTACCCAGCTTTCCAGCGCGGGTGGATGGCTCAACCTCAGTTCAGCACTCTCGCCCGATTTGATCTGTGGTGATAACAAGGGCGTCTCCTGAAAACTTGAATGATCGAGAAGGTTTAGATTTAACTATCAGAGTACCACTTAATTCCAAGCCCCACCCGCCCATTTGTCGTGGTACGAGAGGTCGAGAGATTCGTCCCCGGCCAAGCGGTTCCACATGCGGGTGCGGAAGTGTCTCTGTTTGGCGGCTAGGCCTCGTTGAAACGACATCGGATTCTCAGACTCTAGTCGCCTTCTGATCGTGGCGTCGTTCGCAGTGTCGTGGTTCCAGGATGGCACCGTCGGGTTGCTGGTGCGCTGGAACAGGAACTTGAGCATGTAGCGGACTCGTTGGCTGGTGTTCGCGGTCCCGGCGTGCCAGATGTCGTAGTGGAGGATGACGACGCTGCCGGCAGGGACGGCGGCGATGTACTGGTCGCGGAAGTTGCCCTGCGAAGCCATGCGCTCCGGCAAGGCATGTAAGACGTGGGTGCCGGGCAGGACGCAAGTGGGTCCCATGTTGCGCTCTACGTCTTGCGGGTAGTACATGGCTAGCACTAGGTCGATGCGGTCTGGTAATCGGACTTGACCGCCTTCGATGCGGAGATCGTTGAGGTTGTCTTGGTGGATCTGCTGGCTGGGGGTTCCGGGTGCGTTGCGGTGGCAGTGTCGATGCGGGAACATCTCGTAGTCGGTCCCTAGCAGACTCGTCAAAGCGCCGACCACTTCCGGCGAGTTCCAGACTTCGTTGAGTTGCGGTACCGTCTCAAGAACGGCGTCGCCGGGGTTCGTATCCAGCGCCTCCAGGGCGTCGTAGATCTCTTGGTTCAGCCCTTTGCGCATATCGGGTTGAACTACGTGGTACCCGTTGATTACGAAGGACGCCATCTCATCATCTGTCAGGCGGTAGTCGGTGGCAACTGTCGCAGTGGTCATATATGTTCCTTTTCTCGTTGCGCGGTCGAACAGATCTGTTCGGAGAAGTTAGAAATCTTCGATCTTTTCGAGTATGAACTGGAAGCCGATCACTTCGCCGGCTTCGTCGGTGCCGATGCCGGCCCATACATCTGGTGCCTGTATCACGCGCCATCCGTCGATAATGGCGGCGTGAACTGAGTCGTAGGGTATGCCGTCGATAGTCGGATCGATCTGCGTGATCGAGTCTTTGACCGGTTCGTATATGGCGGCGGACAGAGCCGGGGATTGGGGATGGGTGCTTTCTGCGTTGATGTATAGGAGTCGTTGCAGTTTGGGCATTAGGTGTCCAACAGGTTGATTACGTCTCGATGACGATTGATGTTATCGCGAATGACGCGGTTTCACATCGGGGGATGTCAGACCTTGCGCCAGAACGGCTTGCGCTTGGAGACCGTCTCGAGGATCGCCGGATCGAACGGCGGCAGTTCCCAACCCAATGGCTGCAACGGACCGCTACGCCAACCGATACGCTTGTGAACCCGTTCATCGTTGTAGTAGACGATGTAGATGAGATCGACGAAGTTGTCAAAGTGTTTCGCCATGCTGGACTCAAGAGTTTTCAACGCCGCGGTCTGCTGTTCATGGTCGAGTGCCGCGAACCCGCCTTCTGCGCGCGCCGAGGGATCAAGTGCGAGAGCATCTAAAACTCGTCGGAGCGACTCTGCGTAATCCGCAACTCGATCGGCAAGTGCTTCGGCGTTGGCGGCCAGACCCATCGCGCCCGCGCCGGGAAAGTCATCAACGGCAGGGACGATTAGATCCATCGCCTGCTTGAGGGTCAGGCGATCAGCATCTGTCATGCTAGTGTCGGTTTCGGGCATCGTTCTGCGCTCGTATTCAGGATTTCAGATCCGCACGTTCTCTGTCGATGTAATCGGCAGTGCGCAGCGCGAGCGCGCCGATTGTGGGTGTCGGGTTCACGGCTGCGCACGTTACAAAAACAGAGCCGTCCACCACGAATATGTTGTCCGCATCGTGTGCCTGCCCCCATCGATCTACGACCGATGCTGCGGGATCGTCGCCCATCCGTGCCGTTCCCATAAGGTGCCATCCGGCAACCTTCAAAAACGGAGTTCCGAGCACTTGCTTCGCGCCTGCTTTGCGCAACGCGATCTCGGCGTTTTCGATCGCGTCATCGAGCTGTTTACGCGAGTTGGAGCTCAGCCTGTAGAAGACTTTGGGTGCCGGGATACCGTTAGAGTCGGTCAACTTCGGGTCGAGTTCCACTCGGTTGTGCTCCTCCGGCAAGTCTTCGCCAATCACCCCGAGCACTGTCACGTCGCCGAAACGACGACCAAACTCGGCGTGGTGTTCTGCTCCCCACGGAACCCGGCCGAACATGTATCCGCATGCCGTCGATATCGGCCCGGAACTCCTCGCGATCTGATACGAATAGCCGCGCACGAAGTCTTTGGAAGGATCTGTCTCGTAGAACTCTTGACAAATCACAATGTTCGCCAGCGCCCCTTGGTATGTCTTCAATCCGTCTTCGAAAAGCCCGCTGACCATGGCGTAGGGATGGAACATCAGGTTCTTGCCGACTAGACCGCTGGAGTTGCACAGTCCATCCGGGTACGCGTCAGACGTCGAGTTGAGCATGATGCGCGGCGAACCAATGCCGTTCATCGCGAGTACGACGGCGCTCGCCGGTTGGAAGTTGACATTCCCATCCGCATCGTAGTAACTCGCACCAGTCGCTTTACCGTTCTCATCCGTTTCGACCCGAAACACTCGCGCATCGGTTCGTAGCTCGACACCGTTCTCGATCGCTTCCGGCCAGATGGCTACATCAGTCTGCCCCTTCGCCCCACGTGAACACCCGAGACCAGTGTTTCCGCAGTTGTTACATGCTTGACGGCCCTTGTAAGGAACGGAGTTAACGTAGCTGTCGGAGGGCCACCAGTGCCAGCCGAGACGGTCGAAAGCCTTGGCGATCCGCTCGCCGTCGGGACCGATTGGCAACGGGGGCATCGGGCGCTCTTTCCGGGGAGGATTCGCAGGGTCGCCGTTGATGCCCGAACAACCCATCAACTCGTCGTAGGCATCATAGAACGGTTCCAACTCGTCGTAGGTCAAGGGCCAGTCGTCGGCCACACCGTCCAGCGTCTTGACTCGGAAGTCGGACGGGTGGAAACGTGGGGTATGAGCGGTCCAATGGATCGTGCTGCCGCCGACAGCGTTGAACATCAAAGGGTCGATCGGACAGTTATCGACATTCAAAGGGTAGTCCGCATCGAGCCCGCGAACGTTAGGATCGAAATGCCAATTAGTGCGCGCTTGGATCTCCCAATCGGCGTGTTCGTTAGGGAACTCTTCCGGCTTGATCCAGCGTCCCTGCTCTAGGCAAACGACGTTGAAATCGGTGTTGGACAACCTCCAAGCCACAGCCGCGCCAGACGCACCAGAACCCAAGATGAGGATGTCGGTTGATGGATGTGTGATGGTCACTTCAGCCTGCCTATCCGCTCTTGCAGACACGTAAGTCATCGGAAATCATACCACCAATGAACAGTGCGAAAAATATACTTGCCTGTCGTAGCAATCAGCCGTCACGCTTCACTGATACTCCATGCTTAAAGGTCTAGCAGCCGCCTTTGCCATCATGCTGGTGGCCATCCCGATTCCCGTGGTCCACTTCATCGCGATCCCGCTGAGCCCGTTTATCGCTGGATTTATCGGAGGTGGCATGGCCAAGGCCGACGAGATGAAGATTGTGTGGTTCGGCCTGATGCTAGGGGCGACGATGCTGATCCCTGCCGCCATCATCATCGTCTACTGGCAGCTCAGCGATGCCGAGAGATTATTGGGAGCGCCGACGTGGTTCTGGGCGGTTATCGGTATCGGCATCGTGCCTTACGCTTGGTTCGGAGCCACAATCGGTGCGCTGGCGTCGTACCTGATGCGCTCCAGAGCCGAAACCGAATCGTGATCGGATGGCTCTAGCGCAATGATCGGCGTCTCGACTGGCCGTTCTGATCGAGTAGTTCGCCGTCGTTGTACGTGTAGAGCGAAGTGATTTGTTGCGCCCATCCGCGTCCGCGTGTCTGGCTCGGCACGCGAGTATCGAGTATCGGCGGGGAATCGTGGTGCGCAAGCCAATCCACGAGCCATCGCTTCAAATGCTGCTCACGCTTGGGAATTATTTCGGATTGCGGAACCACTAGGACCGGGCATGAAACTTCACGTCGTATGTTGTCGGCGACGGATGGGAGAAATCGCCGGGTGAATCCGCGTCGCATCCGTGAACCCATGACGATCCATGAAAAGGGAGAGTGTCTGTGAGCTACGAGCAACGTGTCTGTTGTGCCTAGATTGATCGACCGTATAGAGTATTCGATGCCGCGTTGGTCGAGATAATCGAGGGTATATTCTCTCGATCTGTCAAACAGCCTGCGATTTCTCCGATAGTCGAGATTGCTCTCGAATAAACGGATGTTGACGCCGGCTTTTTGCGCGATTGAGACTGCATATGGCAGGGATGCCTTCATCGCACTATCGACTCTCAACGGCACTACGACGGATTCCGGTGCGAGTTGGGTATCTTTCATATCGACGTGAGGGTCGTCGTTGATCATCAAGATCGGCACGGTTGAGACGCCTAGCAGCTCCTCCGCCATCTTTTTTCGTACGTAGCGATGAAAGCGATGCTGGGGGCGTGCATACATCACGATCATTGAGTTTTCGGATTGCTGAGCTTTGTGAGTGAGGATGTGGGCGGGGCTACCCGCGCTCAGATCAGTTGCGATGTCGATTCCTAGATGGTCGATACGGCGAGTAAGTTCGTTGAGGTAATCGTTGGCGAGGATCTTGCCGAATTCGTGGATCGCGCCGTTGTTGATGAAGGAGTCATCGGGGTTACGAGAGTCTTCGCCGGTCTTGATGGAGAAGTGTGCGCGCTGGCGCCACTCACCATGTCTTGTCAACGGAGGGACATCTGCCAATGAGAAGAAGAGATCAAGTGTTGAGCCGAACCACTTGCTTAACAGCACTCCGTATTGGATCGCGCGTTCGTGCCACTCCGAACCGTCTAACGGTACGAAGAGCGATCTGACTTCCACTGAATCGCGACGGATTTCCGGAGATTCTTGCATCGTAACGAACGCGATTCATCGAGAGACGTTTCAATCTGAAATCCCGTCTTTAAAACAACGGTTCTTGCAAATCGTACACGATATCTCGAGAACGGCTACCAATCGGCAACTCATTGAGGTGCCGATAATTCATCGCTAGCCTGTTGAAGAGCTTCTTGGAGCAGGTCACCCAAACAGACGAACAATCCGCCCATGAACGCTTCAAATTGAGAAGTCGCTTCTGGGTCCGCATTAGGTTGGCTACCAAGATATATCTGGGCCATGTTCGAGTTGGCCAATAGTTGAGCCAAACAGACCCGCTGCTCTTCGGCAGCTCCAACATTGCCGATCATTCCCAGAAGGCTGCAAGTCATCAGCCCTCCGTAAAACTCCGCGGTAATTTGTTGACTCTCGGAACTCGCGTCTGGCTTGCCACCATCGATCACCTGCGACACGTCAGTGTCGTCAATCAGCCCTTCGATGCAGGCCAAGCTTTCCTCCGACATCCCCTCCGTCGTCGCCAGCAGACTCGATAGGAACACGGATTCCACAGTTGCAGGTGCCAGACATTCGAATAGCTGATCTTCCCACGGCTCCGGTTCGCGTTCCTCAATCACCTGCCTTTCAGCAAAGGATGCGAGCAACTCGTCTCCCACAGCATCACGGATGCAGACTTGCTCCGAGTCGCTCAACTGATCGAACAGATCCTGCCAGCTGGTGTCGAAGTCGATGTCAATCCTCGTACCCGTTGAGCCGCCAGCCTCATCCAACTTCTGTGTAGGTACAGTCGTCGGGAGCGGACTCTCACTCGGTGGAGCAGTGGTCGCGGTCGGCGGAGATTGCTCTGCGGCTAACACTGACATCAAATCCGGTTCCAGCTCTTCTTCGGGAACGAAGTTCTCGTAACGCCCGACTACGACGCCATCGCCATCCATGACGAACGTCCACTCTTGCGACACAAGCCCCCACTCCGAAAGCAGCGGAGACGGTTGAGCCCGGGTCAGATCGCCTTTGATCTCTTGCGGATTCGTGAAAAGGTCTACATGGATGAAGTCCGCCTGATCGCCGTAGCGGCTGCTGAGATTGCTGAGGACTTCCACCTGAGGGCCGCAAACCGCGTTGGTGCAGAACGCCGGGCTCGCGAAAACGATGACGGTCGGCTTACCGTTCTGCAACGCGTCGCCTACTGATATTTGGTACAGGCTCTCGTCGCGTTGCGATCCAGTCGTCAAATCGGCGATGTCCTCGACATCGTTCACGGTCCGGCTTCTGCTCAGCGGCGGGACTTCCCCGATATCAACAGACTTCGTTCGCTCGTGAACCTCCATCACTACCTCGAGATTGACGACACTACCGTCCGGTTGCGGCACGCTGGCCTCCACGCCCCACGTTCCAGGTTCGTTGAAATCCAACTCCGTAACGTGGATGCCACGCGTACCGTACGGGAACGGATGGTAACGTGCGAGCGCCGCCTCGATCGGACCCTCTCGATCCGTCTGGTCGTGCGACCCATCGGGATACTTGAACGATTCGACTTGGATCACTGGAAATGCGACAATCCCGGAGCTGTCAGTCAGCACGATCCCGAATCGCCGAGTTCCAAGCGCGAGATCTGGTGTCGCGAGAATAATCCTAGCATCTTCGCTGTCGCTCCTACCTATCCACTCCTGCTCCGGTTCTTCGAAAACACCGCTGCTCGGTTCTGACGCGACTTCGGGCTCCGAAGTCGACGTAGGTTCGCTCGTCGGAGTAGGTGCGATGGTCGGCACTGGAGTCGATGTCGGCTCGGCCGTCGAGCATGCTACCGCCGCAATCGCGACGATAGCCGCCAACACTGTCCAACCCAGCCAGCGCCCCCTACCGATATGTTGCGATGCTCGGAACATCAAAAACCGCCGTCGTATATGCCGAACGTGAACGCGAAGATGGCAAAGTTGGGCGAATCGCTGCTCAGCTTCAACGTGCTCTCAACATACTCTGGCGTCTCCACGATCTTGTACATGCGCGGCTCGTTCACGTTGAAGTACGAACGTCCCTCATCGTCGAACAGAATATCGTCGCCCGCTTCGTCCTCAGCAAGCGGTTCATTGTCAAGCTCGACGTAGACCCTGAACTCATCCGGCTCCGGCGGATCGATCACTACATTAGCGCTGCGGCCAAGGAACTTGAATGCGATATAGTCGCTGAGATCCATCGTCTCGCGGGCGTGGACGATCGCCTCACGCTCGTTGCGCCAAAGGCCGTTGACTACCCACTTCTGCGGAGGGTAGGCGTTGTTCTCGGCGTATGGGTCTTTGTACTCGAACTCACGATCTGGCTGGACATAGTACGCGTCTTGGGCGGCATAAAGACCGTAGACGCTGTAGTTGCGCTCGTACCCGCCGTAAAGTTCTCGCGTAACCGCTCGCGCTTTGTCGTCACGCGCTTTATTCTCGATCTCCCCGATCGGAATGCTGCTGATGTCGTAACCCGATTCTTCGAGAACGTGCCGGATCTCGAGCTCGGTCTCCCTGTATGCGCCCTCGCCGAAGTGCGTGTAGCGAACTTCGCCATTGGTATCGATCAGGTACTTTGCTGGCCAATAGCGGTTGTTGAAACTGCGCCAAGTAGACATCTCGTTGTCCAAGGCGACCGGCCATTCGATCATCTCCTCGTCTACCGAGCGTTGAACGTTTTCAAGCTCTTTCTCGAATTCGAACTCCGGCGCGTGTACACCTAGGATCACCAACCCGTTGTCCGAGTACTTCTCCTGCCACTCTCGCAAGAACGGCAACGTCCGCAAGCAGTTCACGCATGTGTAGGTCCAGAAGTCCACTAAGACCACTTTGCCCTGACTCGTCAACTCCGCAATCGAAGTCGGTTCGCTGTTGATCCAAGCGTCGATGTTCCGAACATCTTTGTCATAGAGCTCGACCGGTTCGCTCCGAGCCGCCGGCGCCTCGGTCGGTTCCGGTGTCGGCTCTTTAGTCGGCACAGCCGTCGGTTCCTCGGTCGGTTCCGGCATCGGAGTCGCAGTCGGCTCCACAACCGGCTCCGGCGTCGCTGTATCGACTATCTCCGGCTCATCGCTACCGCAAGCTCCCCAGATAAGCACTGCTGATATCGAAAAAACGACGAATCCGACAAAAATCGGTCGAAACGTCAATTCCCTCGTCCTACTGCCCATTATCCTCATACTTTCCTTCCACCCTTTGCTGCTCCGCATCTATCACTGGAGCGATTAGGCCCGCGCACATCCGCCGAGCCACCTGTGTTGACGTAGAGATATACGAACCTTTTGGCTTCGCGGTGCTACGTCGAGCCTAAGTCTCTGCTTCGACCGGCACATCGACATTGTTGCCCCACTCCCGCCATGATGCGTCGTAGTTCCTCACACGCTCCGCACCGACCAGCTTCAGTACCCAATACGCCTGCGCAGCCCTGATGCCGCCTTGACAGTACGTAATGACACTCCCTTCTGTAGACGCACCATGCTCATCCAACAGGCCGCGTATCTCATCCGCCGTCTTCAGCGTCGGGATTTCGCCTCCCGTGTGGAAATTGACCCACTCAAGGTGAATCGCACCTGGAACTCGCCCGCCACGCTTGCCGCCGCGCTTGTTCGAACCGTCCCACTCACCGTCGGTACGAACATCCAGCAACGTCGCATCATCATCGCCGATCGCCTCCAGCACGTCGTTCATATCTGCATAGATCGAACGATCAGGCTCACGCGGGGTGAAAACCGACGATCCGTCCACCACCGTCGCCTCCGTCGTCGTCTCTCGCCCGTCGGCAACCCACCTCTGGTAACCGCCATCCAGCATCTTCACATTAGTGTGCCCATAGTAGTGGAGCGCCCACATCAAACGCAACGCATATAAACCGCCCGTACGGTCATACGCAACTACTAATGAATCATCTCCGATCCCAAGCGAAATCATCGTTGCCGCGAACTGCTCCGGGCCTTGGATGTGAGTCCGGTCCTCTAGAGAGGTCTTGTAGTAGTTGTCGGGAGGGTTCGATGCTCCCGGTATGTGCCCTTCTGCATACTCGCTCGGGTCGTCAGTATCCACAACCACCACGTTCGGGGCGTCGATATGTTCAGCGAGCCAATCGGTCGTAACCAAGATGCTCGCATCAACGTAGCCTCGCTGGTCGGGGGGAAGAATCTCGTCAGCCATCGTCAATCTCCACCAATTAATGTTTCTCGCTTCGATTGTACGCCCACATTTCCATACGTCCCGTCGTTCCGGCGAAAGCCGGAAGCCAGAGGGGCGGTTTGCGGTTAGACAACCTCTGACCGAACCGGATCTCCGCCTGCACGTAATGACGAATGTGTCTCCTGTTACGACTGAATCGAGTTGTACAGAGATCACCCTTTGCCGCAGACTGGCGTCTGTTAGATAATGGACAGTTAGTCGATTTGCGGGTCAGCGACATCACCATTGAACTTCCTACTCACAGGCGTCAGCCATAAGAACGCGCCCTTGGACATCCTCGAACGAGTAGCCATCTCCGAGGAACAACTCCCTTCGCACATCCAAGAGTTGTCCGATCGACTCGACCAACACGATTCGGCGACAATCCTCTCCACCTGCAACCGGACCGAGCTATACGCCGTGACCCGAAACGCTGGTGCCACGATGGAAGAGATGATGACCTATCTCTCCATGCTCGGATCGCGCAACCGATCTTCCAGTTCCAACGGCGTCAACTCGGACATTACACCTTACATCTACGCCAAAACCGGCTACGAAGCGGTTCATCACCTCTTCCGCGTAGTAACCGGCCTCGATTCCTTAGTCCAAGGCGATCACCAAGTCGCGGGCCAGGTCTCACGTTCATTCCAAGCTCTGTCAGGAGTTGACAAGCCCGCCGATCCCGTCCTCTCGCGGATGTTTCACGTTGCATTCCGTACCGGACGAACGGCGCGCAAAGAGTCCGGCCTCGGATGGTCACAAGTTTCGATCCCATCCTTTGGTGTAAAGCTCCTCGAACGCGAGATCGGCGACCTGCGAGGCAAATCGGCGCTCCTCGTAGGTGCTGGTGAAACCGGACGCCTAACAGCCATGTCTCTCATGCGGGCCGGCATCAGCGATATGCGTATCGCCTCGCGGTCCACCGAACGCGCACACGGACTCGCTACCGACATGGGTGCCGCAACCGTCGTCCTGAACGATGTCCCTACCGAAATGTCAACAGTCGACATCGTCATCACATGCACTGGCGCCACCACGCACGTCATATCGACATCCGATGTCGCATGCGCCGCAGCATCCCGAAAATCTAAACTACACATCCTCGATCTCGGCCTCCCCCGAGACGTCGAGCCATCCGTCGCCGACATCCCCAATGTCGACCTCTTCACCATTGAAGACCTCCAACGCTTGGAAGCCGGCCACCGCGCCGAAATCGCCGATGCCAGCGCTAAAGCTGAAGCAATCGTAGCCGAAGCCGCGGAACAATTCATCGACGACGTCGAACTCCAACCCCTCCTGCGAGACATCGGCGAGAGCGCCGAGAGAATCCGCATCGCAGAACTCCAGCGCACTTTGTCGAAATTGAAGCCGGTCGACGATTCCACTCGTGCGGCGCTCGACGCTATGACCCGTTCCATGGTCAAGCGCATCCTCGCCGACCCCATCCAGATGATCAAACGGCGAAATCGCTGATCCGCGGCACACCACGTAAATCAGCGCAATCAGCGGTTCAGACATTTTCTGCGCTACTATGGGTTGTCGGAACGGAGCAACCATGGACAACACCAATTCCCATCGCTTATACGAAACCGCAACCCAGCTAATCCCCGGCGGCGTAAATAGCCCCGCAAGAGCATGGGGATCGGTCGGTGGTAACCCGCTGTTCTTCTCCAGCGGTAACGGATCCAAAATCACCGATGTCGACGGCAACTCGTACATCGATTACGTATGCTCGTGGGGACCGCTGATCCTTGGACACGCCGCCCCGGGCGTCGTTGAAGCGGCGCAGTCGGCGACCGTACGCGGCGCGTCGTTCGGTGCACCAACTCAGATCGAGGTAACTGCGGCCAAGCTCATCGTCGATGCCGTTCCATCCATCGAGATGGTGCGTTTCGTAAACTCCGGCACCGAAGCCACAATGTCCGCATTGCGGCTCGCCCGCGCCGCCACCGGGCGCGACATGATCCTGAAGTTCGACGGCGGATACCACGGTCACGACGACGCGCTCCTCGTCCGCGCCGGCTCTGGTCTCGCAACATCCGGTATCGCCGACTCCGCAGGCGTCAACGCAAAACTCGCCGCCGACACCATCGTAGCCCCATACAACGACCTCCAAGCCTTCGAGCGCATATTCGAACACCACAGCGGGCGTATCGCCTGTGTAATCATCGAACCCATCGGCGGAAACATGGGCGTCGTTCCCGCCGACCCCGACTTCCTCCAAGGACTCCGCAATATCACCCGCGACGACGGCTGCCTCCTCATCTTCGACGAAGTCATCTCTGGCTTCCGAGTCGCATACGGCGGCGCACAGTCCCTCTACGGCATCGATCCCGACATCACCTGCCTCGGCAAAATCATCGGCGGCGGATTCCCTGTCGGCGCGTACGGAGCAAGCGTGGAACTCATGTCACACGTCGCACCACTCGGTCCCATGTACCAAGCTGGAACCCTCTCCGGAAACCCGGTCGCAATGGCCGCCGGCATAGCCACGATCCAGCAACTCGCCAGACCCGGCACCTACGAAACCCTAGCCGCCAAAACCAAGCAACTTGCCGACGGACTCCGATCCGTCCTCAGCGAAAACGAAATCCCCGCAACCATCAACCAAGCAACCGGCATGTTGACCCTATTCTTCGGCATCTCTGACGACGAGGCTTCCCCCGTTGACGGGGGAAATGTCCGAAGGACAAAGGGGGTCACCGACATGACAACCGCCTCCACGAACGACCGCGAGCAATTCACCCGCTTCTTCCATAACATGCTCGCAAACGGTGTCTACCTTCCACCATCCCCCTTCGAAGCCTGGTTCATCTCCCTAGCCCATACCGACGAAGACATCGATCGCACCATAGCGGCTGCTCGCAACAGCCTGGCCTGATCTAGCGGGCATTTTGCCGTTGCGACACTCGTATAATCGCAACGGATAACGACGCATTCTCTACTCCGCCATCACGAGGGCTCCAATGAAGATTGAACAAGTCGAGACTTTTCTGGTCGACCGTTTTCTAGTCGTCCGCATCACCACCGACGACGGCACGCAAGGCATCGGCGAATCCTGCTACTGGTCCTATCCGCGGGCTGCGGAGGAGACGGTCAAGGTACTTGGAGAAGCGATCGTCGGCATGGATCCTGCCGACACCGAGCACCTCTACAACTACATGCACCGCTACAATGGCAGCTTCCGGGGCAACTCCATCGCCGCCGCGATCTCGGGCATAGATATGGCGTTGTGGGACATCAAAGGCAAACGTCTTGACGCGCCGGTTTGGGATTTGCTCGGCGGGCGCGCACGGCAAAAGGTTCGCGGGATCTTTCTCGGTGTTGGCGGTGAGACGCCAGACGAAGTAGGGGAGAGGGCGAAGGTCGCCGTTGACAAAGGCTACACCGCGCTCAAATTCACGCCGATGCCGCGCGAGTTCCAACTGTTGAAATACCCTCTCCTCGTCGACAACGCCATCGACATGCTCGCCGCCGTCCGCGAAGTCGTCGGCAACGAGTTCGACATCGGCATCGAGATCCACCGCAACATGCGACCCTCCGAAGCCGTCGTTTTCTGCGAAAAGGCCATGCCCTTCAACCCTTACTTCATCGAAGACCCGATTGTCCCCGACGGCGTCCTCGCAATGTCCGAAGTCGCTACCAAGATGCGACTGCCCCTCGCCGTCGGCGAGCGGAACGCCCATATCTGGGAGTTCCGCGAATATGCCCAGATGACCAACTGCTCATTCTTCAAGCCCGACATCGCCGTCGCCGGCGGCATCACCGGCGTGAAGAAGGTCGCCGCCATAGCGGAGGCGCACCATATCTTGATTGCGCCGCACAACTTCCAAGGCCCCATCGCCACCGCCGCGTGTGTGGCACTCGGCATATCGTCGCCGTCGTGGGACGTGTTGGAGGCCGTCGATGAGGACAAGCCGCCGCGCTCCGACATGGTCGACAGCCCCATGGAGGTCGTAGACGGCTACTTCACGCTCCCCGAGAACCCGGGCTTAGGCGTGATCTTCAACGAAGATGCCCCTAACCTGCACCCGTTTGAGCCAGCGCGGATTCCGCCACCGATCCGCGAAGACGGCAGCGTGGGATTGCGGTAGTACACGTCCCTTTCGCGAAGCGAAGGGGACGCGAGCGAGCAAAGCGATGCTCGCAGGGGATGCCCAAGGTAAATTGAAGGGGGCTAGATTCCTCGGCTACGCTCGGAATAACAACATGTCCCCTGCGCCCATCCTCCCCGCGGGCATCCCCCGCTCGCTTCGCATCGCGAAGGGGGCAAATCCCTTCTTCCCGAGAAGTCTAAACAGCTTCGCCATTTCGACTCGAATGAACATCCGTGCCAACGTTATGGTTGGCGAAGTACCGAACGGATGAATGATTCAATCGAGCGAGTCTTGAGCCAGAGCTATAAGTGGAACGGCGAAGGAGAGCTGTCCGAAAACGATGACCGTGAAGCGATATGGGCGATTCGACCGCGCTGGTCAACGCTCTACTTCGTACTATTCACATTTCAGGTGGTTGTCGGGTTCTGCATCGCCGCTTACGACGGAATATCATCGACAACTTCCGAAAACTGGATACAGGCGTACTTTGATATCATTCTCCGTACAGGTCAGATCGGGATCGCGGCGGCGATCATCACGTTTACAGTCATCGAACTGCTGGACAGCACCATGTTAATGAGCGAATGGATACGACAGAACCTCGTCGAACCCGCGAAAGAAAGACGTCGTGAGGAAGGCCGCGCAGAAGTCCGGGCGCAGATGATCGCGGAGATCAAGGATTGGGACAGGCGCCGACGAGCGGCGGAACAGCGCGGCGAATCCTTTGACGAGCCGCTACCGTACTTGGAGAACGGCTCGTCCAATCACCAGAACTGACCATCCTGCGCAAAACGAATCCCCTGTCCCTTGATGGGAGAGGGTTAGAGCCTGCCCCGGGCTTGAACCGGGGGTGAGGGTGAATCCACCATGTCGCCACCTCGACGACGATACTTCAACGCCGAAAGCATCGTCATCCGCGCCCGCGATCTCGGCGAGGCTGACCGCATCGTCATCCTCCTAACCCCCAACCGCGGCATCATCTCCTGCGTAGCCCGAGGTGCCCGACGAACTAAATCGAAGATAGGCGGGAACGTCGACCTCCTCCGACACGTCACCGCTCACATCTCCGAAGGCCGATCCGACCTCCACATCATCAGCCAAGTCGAAACCATCAACCCCTACCTCGGCCTCCGCCGCGACTTCGACCGACTTACGCTCGCTTCCCACTTCGCCGAGGTCTGCGAACGATTCGCTCTTCCAAACGCCGCAAACCCACAACTCTTCAACCTCCTCCGAGACTCTCTGAGCTACGCCGAATCCACACCCAAACCGACCCTCCCCCTTCTCCGCCTCTGGCACGAAACCACCCTACTCACCACCGTCGGCCTTCAACCCCAACTCCACCGTTGCGTCCGCACGAACGCCGAAATCCCCCCCGGCGACCACTGGTTCGCCCCCTCCGAAGGCGGCCTAATCAAACGCCCCGACCAACCAGACACCACGTCCCCCGATCCCATAGCCTTCAACCATCCCGAAACCACGCCCATAATTCCAGCCCCCCTAAACGCCATCAAACTCTTGCGTCATATTGTCCGCACACCGGATTGGAGACGATTGGAACAGTTGCGCGTTGATGACAAGGATGTTAAAGAGGGATTACGTATGATGAGTGCGATGCTGAGATATCAGCAGGAGCGAGGCGAAGGACGCGCGGAGCGGGTGATGGGGGAGGTGGGGGCTAACAAGAGCAGGTGTTAGCCTAACAGAATCATGATGCCAGTAGCACAAGAAAGTGCAAACGTTCCACACTTTGATGATGTTTGTGCCAATTCGATAGACCGAGCTATCGCGACAGTGGCAGATCGTGAGATGCGACGGTTGACTTACGGCATGACAAAGCAGGAAATCGCCAGCAGACTTGAAAAGGCGTTTGTTTCATTGAAGAGCCTGCGTCGAAGTCGTTTGCCAGATTACAACGAATGGGTCGCGTTGTTGTATCTGCTTTGGTACCAACCTCAACAGATAAATCTGTCTCTGTCCATCCAAAGTCACGCGTTCGGATGTGAACCTGTCGATTCAACTGAATTACACATCGTAGACTACGGTGCCGGTGCGTTAGCAACACCGTTGAGTTGTCTGCTCATGAAAGCGCGGAGCCAAGCCAATGGCGAGCACGCCCCTCCAATAACCGTTCATTGCATTGACACTAGCCGAGAGATGATGGCATTGGGTAGGTCTCTATGGGTTGAGTTCGCGCGGATGACGATGTGTGTACCTGGATTGCGCCATGCATTCGCAGCTTTCAACTCTATGAATGTCGTATTTTATGAATCAACTGAGCAATTGTTGGAGCGCATAAATAGGCTCAAATCGATTCAGTATTGGATCATTGCATTACATGTGGTTTATGAGGAAAACCAAAGGGAGATTAAAGGAGAACTTGAAGATATTCGGTCCCGTATTGAACCTGTCAAGATACTTTTCAGTTCGCATTCGAATCAAAAAAGCGTAAGCATGGTCGAAGGAGTGTTGCCAGGTGGTAAGGACAACTACAGCGGGATTCCACCTCAAAACATACTCGGTGCGGCAATGCCATACCAAGGAGTATTGACCGAAACTTCGATTTTCCGACGTGAGCTACATGAACAACTGAAGAGGCACTTGGCCGACCATGCTGAGACCTCATCTTTGCTGCCGAGCAAAGTCTCTTGGGCTCGCGATGATGTGAAAGTGTGGTTCTCGCCTCGTAAAGATGCAGACGATTTGGATGATCTGCCATGGTAAGTTCGACAACATCGGAAATCTCGTCGCACGATGCCAAGCAGGCCGCCTTCGATTTCTTAGCGACCAAAGATCTGAACTGCGAACCTGAAGCATCCTCTTCAAGCCGTCTTGAGTCATTGGGCCCCACTTCCATCTCCTACGCTAAGACCTCGGGCCCCATCCTGACTAAAGCCACGGGCTTCATGGACGCGTACGATTACACGCTGAACCCCTACAGCGGATGTTCGTTCGGATGTACCTACTGTTACGCCGCTTTCTTCAGCCCTGACGTTGAGAAGAGGGATACTTGGGGCCAGTGGGTAACCGTCAAGGAGAACGCAGTCTCCAAGTTGCGAAACATGCGGACATCCTTAGACGACAAGCTCATCTACATGAGTAGCGTTACCGATCCCTACCAGCCGATCGAACGTCAGATTGATCTCACTCGCAAACTCGTCAAGGTTTTGGCGGAACCGCGCCATCGTCCCAAACTTGTAGTCCAAACCCGTAGTCCCGATGTCACCAGAGACATCGACCTGTTCCGGAAAATCGAGGAGAACGGTGGTCGTGTCCAAGTCAACATGACGGTCACCACCGACGATGAAGATATCCGTCGCACGTTCGAACCGTCTTGCCCGAACAACACTGTTCGGATAAAGGCAATTGCTAAGATCCAAGAGGCCGGTATCCAGTCATGCATCACCATGACCCCGTTGCTACTGGTATCTGATCCTGAACTCTTTGCCGAGGAGCTTCTTGGCACCGATGTTCGCCGCTTCATCATTCAACCGTTCCACTTCACTCGGGGCAAATTCGTTGCCAATACCCGTGAAGAAGCGACGAAGCTAATGGCGGAAAAGTTGGAGTGCGATGTCGATGATTTCGTGCCCGCCTACATGCGCAGCTACAACGCAACCGAACAGATCATCAGAGACCGCCTTGCGGCCGAAGGTATAGCCCTAGGGCAAGGCAAAGACGGTTTTAAACCACCTTTCTAGATCGCTCCAGTCCTATCCGCGCCAATCGTCAATCTTCGTTACCCCTCTCACTTGCAATTCAACAACATAAGTTCTATAATCGGATTCAGATGGTTCTCTTTGCGTGAACGCGAACCACTTCGATGGTGTCGGTGATTCCCCGGTGCCACTTAGGTGAGAGGGACAGGTGGACGTATCGACGTTTGAACAGCCTAGCTTGACCTCGTCGCCTTCGGAGCTCGCTGATCGTTTCGGGAATTAGATAGGAATCAGAACCCAACCTTGGTTGTGAGAGGGTTGGTTAGCACGGGGACGGACAGTCCCACTGTCAGGGACAACCGTCGTACCTGGACCAAGGCTGAGACTCAGCGTGCGATCAACCCACCGACTGCTCAGACTGACGTTGGCCCGCCGACGGGCATACGCCTGCTCGCCAGCGGGATGCTGTTTTGGATTACAGACCCGGCCGGGTCATGAAAACAAAGGAATTGATGTGGAACGCTGCAAACAAGCGGCAATCAGGAGGAAAGAGATGCGACGAATGGACCCGAATGTGGGAAGTGGCAAGAAAATCGATTAAGCTAGACTACTCGCCGCTCACCGCTTCAGGCTGCTGCAAGTACTTGAACAGATCCGAGTCGCTCTCTAGGACGATGAGGGCTTTGTCGTCGAGGACTTTCTCGTAGGTCTCTAGCGAGCGACGGAACTCGTAGAACTCGGGTGCCTGTTCTAGGGCTTCGGCGAGAATCTTGATGGCTTCTTCTTCCGCCTCGCCGCGGAGTCTGGCGGCGGTTCCGTTTGCGGATTCGAGGATGATCTGGACGTCGCGGTCGACTTCGGCTCGGATCTCGCGGTCGCGCTGGGTACCTTCTGCGCGGAGCCCTTCGGCGATGCGGGCACGCTCGGCTCTCATGCGGGCGAATACTGATTGTTCGATCTCGGTCGGAAAGTCAGCGCGCTTGATGCGGACGTCAACGATTTCGATGCCGAGTTCGTCAACGAGGGGTTGGAAGTAGGCGACGGTGGCGTTGCCGAGAATTTCGGGACGCGGTTCCCGACTCAATGCGTCCAACTCTTCCGCGGTAGCAGACCTACCGCGACTGGCGATGCCTTCGTCGGAGATCTCAGTAATAATTATTGTCAGCCGCGGGTCACGGATGTTGTTGTTGAAGAGACTCATCGCGGTCTCGCGACTTATCTCGGACCGGTTGCTCGCATCTGCGACGCGTCGCATGACCTGTTCTCGGGTCTCGGAAATGACCTCGGACTGGGTGTCGAGAGCAACTTCACGCCGGAGCTGCGAGTTGACGATGTCGGAGACACGAGAAACGGCTTCACCCTCGGTCTGGAGCCTCTGGAAGAACTTGAGCGGGTCGACGATCCGGTATCGGGCGTAGGCGTCGATAACGAGGTTGCGCTTGTCGGAGGTCAGTAGCGAAGCCGGTTGAGCATCGACACGGAGCAGTCGGCTGTCCATCTTCCTGACGTTTTCGACGAAGGGCTGCTTGACGTACAGCCCGGGGCTACGGTAGTCACGCTGGAACTCTCCGAAACGGGTTACGATGGCGAGTTGCGTCTCATCAACGGTGAATAGGGCCTGTGGAATGAGGATGAAGGCCGCGATGATGATGATTACGACGGTGATTATGATGCGAGGCATATCTCTATTCGCCTCCCGTCGTGTTGGTCAGCGAGTTGCCGGAGAGTGTGCCTAGACTGTCGAGCGGGAGCAGTGGCAATGCGTTAGAACCAGAGTTCAGGACGATCTTGGATTTGCCGGCGAGGATGCGCTCGATGGCTTCGAGGTAGAGGCGGGTGCGAGTAACGTTGGGGGATTCTTGGTAACCGGCCAAGATGGCGTTGAACCCTTCGGCCTCACCACGTGCGCGCTCGATACGGCCACGTTTGAAACCATCGGCCTCTTCCACGATCTGGGCGGCTGAACCTGTAGCCTGCGGGATCTGCGCGGCTTTGTAGGCTTCTGCCAAGTTAATGTCGCGTTCCCGGTCTTCGCGGGCTCTGACGACGTCTTCGAAAGCGTCTTGGACTTCCGCAGGCGGGTTGACGTTCTGGAGCAGGACTTGGAGAACATCGATGCCGGTGTTGTAGTCGCGGGTAAGTTCTCGCATCTTCTCCAAGATAGAGGCCTGCACCTGCTCCTTCTCGGTCGTCAGCACGTCGTCGATGTTTCGGGCGCCGACAACCTGCCTCACCGCGGTTTCAGCGATGTCGCGCAAGGTCTCACCGTCGGGCATTCCAGAAGGGATATCTCGGTCCGGATCGCCCGGATCGTCGACTTCGAATAGGAAGTTACGGAGGTTAGAGATGCGGTATTGCACGACGATCTGAACGTCGACGATGTTCTCGTCTCCGGTGATCATCTCCGATTCGCTTTGGACCGGGGTGGTGCTAGAGCCGTTGGCAACGCTGCGGAAGCCGAGTTCGAGACGGCGAGTGGTAGTGACCGGCACGACGTTGCGAGTGCCTACCGGGCCGGGCCAGTGCCAGTGGAGCCCTTGATCAGCAATCGCTACGAATCGACCGAATGTCCGCAATGCCGCCTGCTCTTCAGGCCCGACCGTGTAGACACCGGTCGCCAGCCAGACAACGGCCGCTATCGGGATCAATAAAAGGACTACTGCACCCGCTCTGCCTGATCCGCCACCGCCTTGTTCGGATGATTCTCGCGAAGGTCCGTCATCACCGCCACCCATACCGGGAATACCACCAAGCGCCTCGCGAATGCGCTGCATGATGTCCCCGAACGTGACCTCCGGCTCTTCGTCACGCTCAGGTGGGCGATACATCAGCGAATCGTCCGAGGTTGTCTCGGTTGCTGATGCTTGTCGGGTTTCGGACATCTAAGAATGAATCGCTTTAGGACCTTGCCAACGTTGGTTAGATACGTCGAATGGGTAATGGGAGATTTACGTCAGAGACCAGATCCGTTGGCGATGTTTAGACAGTGTGTCCTTACGGGAATTATACAACCGCGAACCATCGTCAAAACCAAAAACTCCCCCTACGCAGTGCAGGGGGAGTTTTCGTCCAAGAGGTCTGGTTGGTCCTAGGAACCGTTGTCGCCGATGGCTTGTACGATCCGTCCGGCGTTCATCGGGGTTTCACGCAAACGGATACCGAGCGCGTCCTTGATGGCATTACCCACGGCGGGAACGGGAGGCACGATCGGAACCTCACCCACGCCGCGTACGCCGTATGGATGGACCGGGTTCGGCACCTCGACGATCACCGTCTCGATGTTCGGCAGGTCGAGCGAGGTCGGCATGCGGTAGTCGAGGTAAGACGAGTTCGACATAACGCCGTCATCGTCCATGTAGTACTCCTCGTTCAACGCCCAGCCGATACCCTGTGCGGCGCCGCCTTGCATCTGACCTTCGACGTAAGACGGGTGGATCGCTCGGCCAGCATCCTGCACGATCGTGTATCGAACCACGTCGGTCTTGCCCGTCTGAGGGTCGATCTCAAGGTCGCAGATGTGCGTTCCGTACGCTCCTCCTGCCGCCTCAAGGTCGACGCTACCGGTGGACGTTACGGGCCCGCCAGTATCGCCTATCTTGCCGGCAAGGTCTTTGAAGCCGATGCTCAGTTCTGAGTCTGATTTCGATGAGAAGACGCCGTCTTCGAACTGCACGTCTTCTGCGTCGATGTTCCAGAGCATCGAGGCTCGAACCTTGAGCTTGTCGATCATCTCGATCGCGGCGTTGTACGCGGCGTAGCCTGTGGCGTAGGTGACGCGACTACCTCCAGTAACGGCGGTAAAGCCGACGGTGTCGGTGTCGACGACAGTAGGGTTGACGTCTTCCGCCGCGATGCCGAGAGTCTCGGCCGCTTGCATCGCGATCGAGGCGCGGGTACCGCCGATGTCCGTGGATCCTTCGACGAGCTCGACAGTTCCGTCGTCGTTCAACGCCAAGTTGACTGACGATTGCAGACCCACGTTGAACCAGTAGCCGCTAGCGAAACCGCGGCCGCGGATGCGTCCGGGAGAGGCTTCACCGATGTCTGAGTTCCAGTGGTCGGTCTCTTTGGTCGCGTCAAGGACCTCTTCCATGCCAATACGCGGGAAGATAGGACCATCGCCGCGGCGGGTGCCTTCTTTGGCGGCGTTGTCGCGTCGGAACTGCCACTTGTCGAAACCGGCCTGCTCGCAAAGGTCGTCGACGAGCGTTTCGATAGCGAAAGCGACCTGCGGCGAACCAGGTGCGCGGTATGCCGCAACCTTGGGCTTGTTGACCAAGACGTCGTAGCCGACGATGCGCATGTTCGGGATGTTGTAGCAAGCGTAGATGCACATGGCAGATGCGCCCACGAGCGAGCCCGGATATGCGCCAGCTTCCATTCGGAGAGTGGAGTCTGCGGCGATGATCTTACCGTCACTCGTTGCGCCGAGTTTCAGACTGATCTTGCCGCCAGCCGCTGGGCCGCTGCCCTCGAACACGGAACGGCGCTCCATGATGATCTTGACCGGCACGTTGCCAGCCTTCTTCGACAAAGCCGCCGCTACAGGTTCGAGATAGATCGGGATCTTGCCACCGAAACCGCCGCCGATTTCCAGCGGGGTCACTCGAATCTTCGACTCCTCCATCTGCATGATGGCCGCGACCTGCTGCCGGACGGTGAACGCTCCCTGTGTGCTCGTCCAGATGCGGAGGCGTCCGTCTTCGTCCCATACCGCCGTGGCGTTGTGCGGCTCGATATAGCCTTGGTGCACCATCTGCAGACTGAATTCGCCTTCCACTACATGGTCCGCTTCATCGAATGCGGCATCGGGATCGCCGAACTCGTGAGTGAACTCTTTGACGTGGTTAGGATGGCCGCTCTCTTCCGCGCCTGGCGAACCGATGAAATCGTCAAGAATGGCTGGCATGTCGGCCGAGATGGTGTCGTCAACGTTCGTGGCGGAAGGCAGGACTTCGTACTCAACCTTGATGGCCCGCGTTGCCTCCTCAGCGGTGTATCTATCGACCGCGGCCACTCCAGCTACGGCATGACCCGCGTAGACAGTTTTGTCACTCGCTAAGATGTTGTCTACCGCCCACTTCAGGTTAGTAGCGCCCTCGCCGAGGTCCACCATCTTGTCACCGGCCTGCGGTAGGTCAGCGTTGGTCACTACGGCGTGCACGCCGTCCATTGCCTCAGCGGTGGAGGTGTCAATCGACTTGATGCGCGCATGTGCATGTGGGCTGCGGAGTATTGCGCCCCATATCATACTCGGCAACTTGATGTCAGCGCCGTAGATGGCACGCCCCGTAACCTTGTCCAACCCGTCGTGGCGGATCGGTCGGGTTCCGATTACCTTGTATTCGCTCTTGGGTTCAAATGTTGCAACCATTTTCGGGTCCCCTTACTTTGGTTGACGATAGATTAAAGAAACAGCCGACCATGGGATTTGAAAACACTCAGGTCGGCCGTCTATTCGCATCTTTACGACATCTCCGCCGACGCCTTCTGCACGGCGCGGACGATCTTGTCGTAACCGGTGCATCGGCAGAGGTTGCCAGCGAGCCAGTGTCGGATTCGGTGCTCGTCCGGTTCCGGTTCGTTGTCTAGCAACCCCTTGGCGGCTACTAGGAAGCCGGGGGTGCAGATGCCGCACTGGAGCGCGGCCTCTTCGAGGAACGCTTGCTGCAACGGGTGCAACCCTTCCGGAGTGGCCATACCTTCGACAGTTTCGACCGACTTGCCGTCGATCTCGGCGCCGAGCACTAGACAGGAGTCGACGATGTGCCCGTCAAGTGAGACGGTACAAGCACCGCAGTTGCCGTCCAGACATCCCTCTTTGGTGCCGGTGAGCCCGACGATTTCGCGGAGCGTGTCGAGAAGGCTCATGTACGGCGGAACAAGAAATTCATGCGCGTTGCCGTTGATCGTGGTACGAACGTGTACCCGGGATGGTCCAGGGGTGATTTGAGTCGTCATCTGCTTCTAACCTCTCGCTCGCTCTATGGATTTGTTAATCATTCGACGGGTCAAAACACCTGAGAGATGTTTTCGCTGGGCGATAGTGCCGCGCATGTCGCTGATCGGAGATGCGGCATCGGCCGCGGCTTGCGCTGCCGCATCGATCGCCTCGTCGCTCACAGCGTTACCTACTAACGCAGCTTCGGCAGCTGGAACAACCAGCGGTACCGGAGCGACCGCTGCAAGAGCGACGCGTGCCGCCTCAAAAGTGTCGCCTGCGTCATTCAACTTGACCGAAACGCCCGCGCCAGCCACGGCAATATCCATCTCGTTGCGAGGGATGAAGCGCTCGTATCCAGCTCCGAAGTTGTCGCCGGGGTTCGGGAGCACAAGGCTCACCAAGATTTCACCGCGTCCGAGAACGTTCGAGCCTGGTCCGGTGCAGAAATCCTCGACGGGAACATCTCGGTGGTCGTCATCGCCGCCAGGGCCAGCAATGTGGCAAACGGCGTTATACGCGATCAACGGACAGATGCCATCAGCACTCGGGGAAGAGTTGCAGAGGTTGCCGCCCAAGCTCGCGCGTGATTGAATCTGGATGCCGCCGATCATCTCAACCGCGTCGATGATCCCCGGGAAGTTGTCCCGGATCTTCTGGTCTTCGTAGATCTGGTAGCAAGCAACCGCCGCGCCAATCGCCACGCTACCATCCGGATAGTGGCTGATTTCGGTCAACTCGGGGATGTTCTTGACATCTACGATGGCGTCAAGGTCCCACCTGTTCGCCCGCGCCTGTACCAATACGTCCGTCCCGCCGGCGATCGGGCGCGCACGGTCGCCATGCTTGTCCAGCAGTGCGACAGCTTCGCCGATCGTCCCGGGAGCCTCATATGCAAAGGGATGCAAAAGCCCGCTCCTTTAGCCTGTTTGCCTATCAGCCCACTCCACCGAGCACTCAACTCAAATGGATTCATGCCGATTTTCTCGCATAAGAGTTTAAGCGAGATTACACGCAACTGCAAAATGTTGGAAGAAAGTCGGATTCTTTTGAATCCGTAATTTGATCACAGGTTCTCGACATCGGCTACATCAAACGTCTTAAAGCGAATTGCCAAACCCCCAACGTCGCGACGATCGCCATCACACCCGCGACCATGAAGGCGAACGGTGCGCCCCACAGCTGAGCCAATGTGCCCATCAGCAAAGCTCCGAGCGCCTGCGCCCCCCACGTGAAGTTCATCAAACTCATAACACGGCCTCGGAACATGTCCGAAGTCAACGTTTGGACGACAGTGGTGCTCATCGTGCCTTTGACGACCGACAGTCCGCCCAAGAAGCCGACGATGACCAGCGCGAATACGAAAATGTCGATCGCGCCGAATAAGACGTAGCACACGCCGACGGATACGCCGCCGAGCGCCATGTACAGCGGGGGTTTCGAGCGCGTTCCGATCAACGTGATACCGAAAGTTCCGATGAGACCTCCTATACCCACGGCCAGCAGCAATCGACCATAAGTCGCACTATCCCCGTGATAGACCTCCTCGGTCACGACCGGCATCAGAGTCTCCATGGGCGTCGCCACGATGCCGATCAGAATGCCGTACCCGATGATCGATGCGATCGCGGTCTCTTTGCGTACGTACTTCACCCCTTCAACCATGTCTCTAATCCGAGCTTTCATAGCTGAAGAAATCGAAGAAGCAGCCTCTCCGTCCCGCAACGCCTCCATATGCGCCGTGCTGTGGCGCGTGTGGTCCATCCTCAACAGCGTCACTACCGTCAGAAGATATGACGCCGCGACGATGAAGAATAGCCCCTCCATCCCGACTGCCGACACGAGGGGATGAAACAGCGAAGGCCCCAGAATCGCCGCACCGCCAAAAACCACCGAGTAGAGAGATATCGCACTCGGCAGTTGCTCCCTAGGCACCAGCGACGCCACCATCGCACCTCGCGTCGGGATGTCGAAAGCGAGCAGAGTACCAGTGAAGGCTGCTATCACCAACAGATGCCATGCCTCGATAACGTCTGTCGCGATGAGCGCTGCGGTGATTAGACCCGATACTGCGAAGAGGAACCGGGTGAAGCTGAGGAACCGCAGACGGTTGACGGTATCGGCGACAACGCCGCCCCAGATTGAGAAGATCACTACCGGCGCCATCGTCGCCGCGGTCACAGAACCGAGGAGTATCTCGGAATCGGTCAGCGTGCGCATCAGCCACAGCCGACCGTAGATGAGCGTCCACATGCCGACATTCGAAAATGCCGCCGCGATCCAGAACAGTCGGTACTCGCGGTACCCGAAAACTGCGAAGCCGGTGCGTCTCAGCACTCTACGATACCGGCGGCTCGATCGATCTCGGCTTGGAAGCGTCGCACTCTACCAGAAATCACGTCGTCGATCATGACCGCTTGGTTAGATTCGCCCGACTCCATCACGCCGTATGCGAGGCCAAGCGCCGCCATTCCTTCTTGGCTGCCCACCTCCGGCTCACCACCGTCCGCTATTGCACGTGCGAAGTCCATGTACTCGATGGCTATGATCTTGAAATCGATCTGTCGGAAATCCATCTCGTAAGATGCCAATCGGCGTTCACCGTCCCAAAGCGTCGACGTGATGTCATCGAGCTCAAAATCGGGCACTAAATCAAGCAACTCATCACCTTCGACTGTTCGACTGTCAGCGCGGACGATGCGCGGCCCAGTGCCGCTCCTGCTAGGCGGCCGGTAAAGCGTACCTTCGCTACCCGCGACCACCGAATCGCCGAGACGATACCCATAAGACGTATCGGTGATGATGAGTTGACCTGCCGCCCCGGATGCGAAGCGTATCGATGCGAACGCGGTGTCTACCGCATCTTGCTCAACGATGTCGCCCGTCTCCTCGCCACCTGCTTCTCTACGATGCCCGTACATCTGGGCCAGACCCGGTGCTTGGTACGACATTGGTCTGAGAACCCGCGACCGTTCGTTGACGTCCGTCTCCGCGAAGACTCGAACCGCAGGCCCCATGAGATAAAGCAGTAGGTCAGCGTTATGGACACCGGAATCTAGCACAGTGCCGCCCGCTTGGTCCTTCTTGGCGCGCCATACGGTGCTGTGCATGATGCCACGGTTCGCGCTTCCGATGCCGAAGTCTAGGGCGAAATACGGTTTGCCTATAGCACCAGCATCGATCAGTGCCTTCGCCAATCGATTCATCGGGTCGCGTCGAAAGTTCTCCGCGATGGCCAGAGTCTTACCGGTGCGTTCTGCGCACGATGCCATCATCCGACACGCAGTCAGGGTCAACCCCATGGGCTTCTCAACGATGACGTGCAAACCTGCTGCCATCGCTTCGATCGCCAAGACATGATGCGCCGGAGTGCTCGTAACGATGTCAACGGCCTCAAACTCGACATCGCGCGCGTCGATAGCGTCTCCGAGACTAGCGAATGGCTTGGGGGTGTCGTCGGTTGCGTCGGCAATCACGCTCGCCACCGCCTCTGCTGAGTCGATATGCGGATCGCATACAGCAACGACACGGACATCGTCGAAGTATTTCCGAAGCTCGATGTAGCCGTTGGCATGACGCATACCCATGCCGCCGGCACCGACTAAAGCGATGTTGAGGGTCATCGAAAAGCCCTCCTACGTGGTCAACCGTGACGCGTCTATCGCCGAGTAGTCTACGTCTGTGACACCAGTTGCGATGAGGTCCGCAACGATCTTCCCGGTCAATGGCGAATAGTGGATGCCTTCCGACCAGTGGCCTGATGCGATATATACGCTCTCCCAGCCCGGGGCCTTTCCGACGTACGGTTTGCCGTCAGCGGGCATCGGGCGGAGGCAGGCGGTGTGGTGAGTGACTGAGGACTTGGTGATGCGGTCGGTGAGGCGCTGAACGCGGGGAAGGATGAACTCCCAAGCGTAATCGGAGGGTTCGCGGTCGTAGCCCTTGCCATCTTCTTTGGTCGCTCCGAGCACGGTTCGGGAGAGTCGCCGTGTCAGGATGACCCCGCCTTCGTCCATGTTGTGCATCGTCGCCGGTGGTCTGTCTTGCGCGGTGTCACCGGGACAGTGCATGTATAGGAGTTCGCCCTTTTGGGGATAGACAGGAACTTCGTACCCGAGCCATTCCCCGATTTGATTTGTCCAAGGTCCCATCGCGAGTACTATCGCGTCGGCTTCGATTGTGGAGCCATCGGATAAGACGACGCCGTTCGGATTACCGGTCTGGCCGGATAATCCGGTGACCCTTCCGATTTGAACTCGCGCGCCACCGCTTTTCGCGGCCTTCAACGCCGATCGTGTGAGTAGCTCGGAGTCGACAGTCGGCTCAATGGCTGTTGCACATGCTCCCTCAACTTCCTCGGAAAGCCAGTCGCAGATTTCCCGCGCTTGGTCGCCGGTGAGCCATTCAGCCTCAAGACCTTCGGCGATGCGGTCTTGCATGAACGTCTGGGCTTCATCGTATCCGGGTTCTTCGAATGCGCAGCGGAGATATGGTTTCAGGTCGTAGCCATGGTCGATGCCGGTGGTCTCAGGCAATTCTCCTGCGAGTTCGGCATGGAGTTCCAGCGAAGCCGCAGATAGAGCCAGCAGCCCGGGATCGTTAGAACCAGAATACGGAGTGAGAATACCCGCCGAGTACCCACTGGCACCTGACGCGACATGATCGCGCTCAACGATCACGACTTCAGTGATGCCGACACGCGTCAGATAGTAGGCGGTCATACAACCGACGATGCCGCCGCCTACGATGACGACGCGGGAAGTTGGAGTCGGAGTAGAAATGGAGTTCACAGCAGGCGCAGCATTGCTAGCGGGAGATTTTACGTCATGCTCACCCTCCACCGAACCATCATCATGCCCATCCCAGTTCAGACAAGCCGGGCGAGACCCGCGAAGCGCACCCCTTCCTCTCCTCTCCGAAGGGGACGCACCCTCTCCCTCCCCCTCTCTGAGGGGGAATTGAAGGGGGTGCCAGCGCAACCCAAAGGACCGACACAGAGAGCGATGCCTGCCCCGTACCTCAATACGGGGTATGCCCGGAGCGACCAGACGGCCCCTCCCCTTTTTGCGCAGCAAAAGGGGGACGCGGCGAGCGCAGCGAGACGCAGGGGGTTCATACCCCTCACCCCAGAAGCACCCCCTCCAACCACCACCCCAATCCCAAAAATCCTTAATCCTTCAAATCCCAGTTCAGACAACCGTTATAGCATTAAAATGCCGCACGGTGGGGCTGTAGCTCAGTTGGGAGAGCGCGTCAATGGCATTGATGAGGTCAGGGGTTCGAATCCCCTCAGCTCCACCAGAATCCACGGTTGACAAGACCAGTCTCAGGATGGACACGTTCTCGGCGTTTATCCCGGCTGTTGGGGCGTCCTGTGGCATCGACTGGACTCGCGGTGTTCGAGAACAATTGAACGGATACCCGATGGACCGACGAGAAATCGAGAGCCACCTGAGAGAAATCGGCAAAGGTTGCTTCGTCAACTATTATCTGAATCTCAACCAGTTAAGTATCCCTGACGAAGCATTAGCCGAGTTCATGACGGAACAGGAAGGCTGGGTGTATTCGAGCACCCTGCACATCCGCGTCAAGCGGTCACGCGAGATAATTCGAGCAGGACAGGGCAAATTCGCTCTTCTCATCTGCGCCAGCAGCAGCGGCCTGCCGCGGGACATCCGTGACAAGGCGTGGGAGCTGGCTCATCCAGAGGACGAAGACTGACCTCTGCAGGCATCGGCCGTCTACATTGGCGCGCGAAAATACGGCGATGCCCACCGCCGCCGCGTTTTGCATAGTGGTTATGAAAGGAACAGCGATGTTAAACGAGAACGACGATCTGACATTCGAAACTGTCGAGCAGTTGATCAAATGGCGGAAGAGAAGTTTGGTAACGCCGGATCCAGAGTATCAAAGAGCTGCGGTCTGGGCGCCCGACCAGAAAAAGAAGCTCATCGATTCCGTCATGCGCGGATACCAACTGCCGGTCATCTATCTTCATTTCCGAGACAACAGCTCGGGCAAACTCGCCAATCAGTCGTATCACATCGTTGACGGTCAACAAAGAATCAATACATTGACCGAGTTTTTCGACGGCAAATTCCAGTTGTTCACGCTGGAGGACAAGTCGGCGAGATTCCCTCGCTTCCTGCTTGACAAGCCCTGTCCATGGGGAGGCAAAGTATTCGATCAGTTGGGCCAAGAATTGAAAGACAGGTTTCTGAACACCAAAATCCCGGTTGCAATTATCGATACGGAAGATGAAAACGAAGTAAGGGATCTCTTCGTGCGTCTTCAGGCAGGCACGCCTCTGAATGCACAGGAGAAACGGGACGCCTACCCTGGCGATTTTGCCGAGTACATCCTGAAACTGGGCGGAAAAGAAGCCTTGGGTTACGACGGCCATGAATTCTTCAAACGGGTTCGCAATCTGGGCAGCAAGACTGACCGGGGGAAGGCGCGGACATTTGCTGCGCAAATTGCGATGCTGTTTCTGGAACGGCGGAATAGCGAGTCTGATCGATTCATCGACCACACGAGCGGCTATATCGACGACTATTACTACGAACACTTGGATTTCGATTCGAATTCCGCTGAATGCCAACGACTCTGGGGGATACTGGACAAACTGGACACGCTCCTGACTGGCAAACCGATGATCTTCCAGCATGAGGCCATTCATCTGGTGCTGCTCCTAGACACGATATGGGACGATTACACCAGATCGTGGGAGGAGACGCTTGTGCCAGCCCACGGCGCGTTTGCAACGGCGTTGGTCGATGCCAGAGCGACGCGGAACGATGTCGAGCCCGCGGAATCGTGGACGCAATATGGCCAGTTCGCGTCGGGTAGCACGGGCAGGGGTTCCAACGTCCGTCAACGACACAACTATTATTCGAAACGGATGATTGAATTGATGGGTAATCTAGTGCTGAAAGATCCAAAACGCAGCTACGGTCCCCTGGAGCGCCAGGTCATCTACTGGCGAGATGGTGGACGATGTCAAAGGCCAGGTTGTGGAGCGAGCGTGGATTGGAACGAAGCGGAGATTCATCATGTGGTTCCGCACAGTCAAGGCGGTCCTACTTCTTTGAATAACGGTTCGTTGGTACACAGTGCATGCCATCCCAAGAGCCGTGCCGAGACCGACTATTTCGAGGAGCATCATGGAAATTTGTGAACAGGTGCCCGCATGCATGAACTTTGACTGGAAACATATCGACACCATCAGATCAATCGCCGAGTTCTAAGAATAGGCAAGATGTCGGAGGCGGCGAGCAACGCATCGTGAAAACGGATACACCTAACTGACGGAGCGCGCATTGGAACTAGACGGAATCCCCAACTTGGTCAGATCCTTGTCGCGACCGCGACGCGTTTGTTCGTTCAAAAAGGTGGATCTTCACGTGCACTCGCCGGCATCACCTGACTACGACGGCGCAAAAAACGTGTCACCGAATGAATTTGTCGCCGCATTCGCCAGTCGCGGCTTTGATCTAATCGCAATTACAGATCACAACACTGGCGAGTTCGTAGACAAGGCTATTGAAGCAAGTCGTGAAATTGAGAGCGATACTGGGAGCAAACTCACGATCCTACCGGGTGCAGAGATCTATGTTTCACACGGGATCCATTTGCTCGTCATCCTCCCAGACGGAGGATCAAGTGGAATCTCGGATTTACTATCTCGCCTAGGTTTGCCGTCCAGACACCATGGTGACACAAACAAGATGATTTCCCAACCCGTTGTCGAAATCGCCCGGGAAGTCAGCGAACGAAAAGGACTTTTGATCGGCGCTCACTGCAATTCGTCGAAGGGAATCGTTCAGGAGTTGGAGGGACAAACGCGAAAAGAATGGCTACATGCAGTCGATGCGTTGGAGATCAGGTCCGATGCACACATTAACAAAATCACCAACACTATCAATTATGTAAACAATGAGCTTGGCATGACAAAACCATTCGTATTCGGATCCGATTCGCATGACTGTGCGTTAGAAAACACGGGGATGTGGGTCAAGATGGCTGAGCCAACATTGGCATCGCTACGACAAGTGACGTTCGAACCCGATTTGCGAGTATCGCGAATCGAGCCAGTCCCTCCAAAGCATGGTCGAATCGTTGGTTTCACGTCCACGGAAGGCATTTATGGCGAAGAACGATTCAGGTTTTCGCCGAATCTCAACGTGCTTATCGGAGGTAGAGGAGCTGGCAAATCTGCTGCCATCGACCTGTTGCGTTTCGCATTCGAGGCATCGCCTCGGGCAAACGAGGGCAAATCCGAGGTTTTGACCGACCGGATTATGGGTTTTCTAAAAGGTGTAGGTGATGTCATAGTGACGTTCGTGGGCACTGATGGACAGACTTACGTGATCGTACGATCGGGAGCATACGATCCGTCTAGTGGACGCACTCCTGCGACGTTCAAAGAACGAGCGCAAGTCTACCAAGTCGTCGGAGAAGAGTTGATTCCGCGTGAATTGCGGCCAACGGATCTTTTGGATGTCGAGTTCTACGGACAGGGGGAGGTAGTTCAGTTGGCTGATCGAGTCGAAGAGCAATTGCGGCTCATCGATGAAAACATTGATCGAGCCGACGCAGTAGCAACTATTGTCCAATCTGAGACAAAACTTGTATCTGGCGCATCTGAATTAATCAAATGCAAACGGGAACTCGAAGATCTGCTTGTGGTCGAAGCAACTCGTTCTGACTTAGAGGAAAGACGGGACAGTCTCGCCGAATCGCTAGACGACCCGATATTCGCGGAACGTAAGAGGTGGGAGCAAGAAAAGAGTTGGTTTGACGAGCAACAAGACTGGCTACAGCGGGTATCAAAAAGTTTGCCAGTTTCGATTGCGGTTCGCGCCAAAATCGAAATCGACACCGAGGAATCACAATCGAAATCGTTACTAGAGCGCGTCCGCGCGATTACCGACCGAATATCGGATCGCGGTCAGTTTCTTCTGGAGCGAACCAAAAAGAGAATGCAGGACGCCGAATCCGAATTGGCAACTTATCGAAAACAATGGGACACCAAATACCGCATCGCTGATCGAGAGTATCGTTCACGACTCACGGAACTTGGTGCTGCCGACCTGTCGCAAGCGGCTGCTGAACAACGGGAGATTGAAGGCAAACTCACGCGCATAGAAACGATAACTGTTCCCGAAATCAATAGGATCAAAGCAGAAATCACGTCGCTTGAAGCGGAACGTATTCGACTTCTTTCCGAACTCAAAGACGCTCGAACTGAGCTTGACGCGTCGAGATCCGAATTCGCGGACAAACTGAACGCTCGATTGGGTGGCAACGTAGTGATCGATCTAACTGAGCGTGACAAGTCTTTGTTTGTGGAGAGCATCGACGGTATGTTGCGAGGATCTGGCATGCACGGACGCGAAGATCAGGTTTTGCGAGCGTGCAACAGATTCAGTCCGGAAACATTCGTGAACATAATCCGTACTGGTGCGAAAGGTGAATTAACCTCTCTTGGGATAACTGAAAACAGCGCACTAACAATGATAAACACCTTAACCGAAGCTAACCTTTACGAGATCGAAAAAATCGATGTCCCACCGTTGCCCCGGATACGGATCAAAAAAGAAGGAGATAGCACGTACACGAATCTTTCGTCGCTTTCAGTCGGCGAAAAATGTTCCGCGATATTATCGATCGCCCTTTTGAGCAAAGGCAAACCGTTGGTTATCGATCAACCAGAAGATGATCTCGATCATGCATTCATAATCGATTCGATCGTTGAAGGTATTCGCCAAGCTAAGTCGGAGCGTCAAATCATCGCCGCCACCCACAATCCGAATATCCCGGTTTTAGGCGACGCGGAGATGGTATTGCGTGTCTCCAGGAGACCGGGAGACGACGTGTGTGAAATTCAGAACTCAGGCGGACTGGAAGTGCGGCACATTACTGTTGGTGTTCAGGCGCTCGAAGGTGGAGTTGAAGCTTTTGAGCGAAGGCGAGCCAGATATTCAAGCGCGTCTTAGATCCACGAGCGACGCTGACGTGACGACGATCTGGTTGAAGCAGATGGTCAATAGTGATACGGCTATCCAGTAGCAAACGTGTCTTGGCTTGCACCCCGCGGCGATCTCGCGCCAATTGCGTACCATCACCTGCATTGTGCCGTCAAAAAGCAGATCTCAAACTGCCGCGGACACGTCTACAAGCGGTTCGATGTTGCTGACGTCGGTTGAGTTGCGCGCCACATCGACGTCATACATTCGCTGGAGGTTCAGCCAGTAGTCGGGAGTGGTGCCTAGGGCGCGGCCGATGCGGAGGGGGTGTCGGCAGTTATGGAGCGGCGGCGTTTGATAATTGCGTTGATGCGGATCGGTGGTATGCCGATCGTCTTGGCGAGTCGGTACTGGCTTATGCCGAGTTCATCGAGGAACTCCGCAAGATGCTCGCCCGGGTGGATAGGTTCTGGAGCGTTCATTGTGTTGCGTCTTTCAGCTACGGGGCATTGACGACTTCAAGGGGCTGAATGCTTTCGATCTGCTCCGCCTCGGCGCGGCGGGCGTGGTAGAGGTCCCAGCGCAGTTGCAAATTGATCCAGAAATCAGGTGACGTACCGAAGAATCTTGAAAGCCGCAGCGCCGTGCTCGGAGTGACGCCGCGCCTCCCGCGGACGACCTCGTTGACGCGCTGAAAAGGCACCTGGATCGCTGTCGCCAATTGGATCTGCGTCATGCCGAGGGGGAGCAGAAACTCTTGCAAAAGCATCTCGCCTGGGTGTGTGGGCTCACGGTCGGAGGGGATGCGAACCATGTCTGATCTCCTGATTGTTCAGTGGTAATCGGTAATCTCTACTTCGTCTGGACCTGCACCTGTCCAAACGAAGCAGATGCGATACTGGTCGTTGATGCGAATGCTGTGTTGCCGTCTTCGATCCCCGCTCAATCGTTCCAAGCGGTTGCCGACAGGCACACGGAGGTCGCCGAGAGCCGCCGCGGAATCTAACAGGTCCAACTTTCGCCTAGCGACGCTCCAAATCGCTTGGGGACAAGCCCGTCGCGCGTTTCGGGTGTCTCTGCCGTTGAAGACGTCTTCGGTGCCTGTATCATCGAACGAGACGATCATGATGACATGATAGCACGGCAATCATGCTATCAACTTCCTGGCGAGTTCTGATCAGCACTGAACACGTAGACCCGGTTTCGTGTCGAATCATTAAACATCACCTGTGGTCCATTGACGAATGGATGTTAAGTCAATAAGACTATTTGTATGACCAAACGCCTACAGGTCCTTTTGGACGATGAAGAGTACCTAGAGATCCAAGGGATTGCGCGCCGGCAGGGGCTGCCCCTTGCTGAGTGGGTCAGGCAGGCACTCCGCAGGGCGAGGAGTGATGCCTCTGGTTCTGGTACTGTGGATTCCAAGTTGCGCGTAATCGCCGAGGCGTCTCGTCACGCGTTTCCAACCGCCGACATAGAGGTCATGCTTCGGGAGATCGAACCCGATCAAAACCTCTCGTGATCGTCATCGTCAACGATGTTGAGGAGTGCTCGGTATTGGTGATGGCAGATCGGTGGATACCGCAAGCCCGGACATACCCCTGCTCGCTGCGCTCGCGTCCCCTTTCGACACGAAAAGGGACGGTGGCGTGTCTGTTCGACCCAAGGGGAGCCCTTTGCAAAACTCCCGTCATTCCGGCGAAAGCCGGAATCCGGAGGCGGTGGGCAGCGCAGCACAGTTCGCAGGTGATACTTGATCGACGTCTAAACCCCCTTCAATTCCCCCTTGGGCATCAAGGTGGAGGGTTTTGCAAGGGTCTCCCCAGGGTGTGGAGTGGTTGAACACCTCGGATTATCACGCCCTGATCTCCACCCCCGCCACCACCTCTTGCAGCCGATAAATCACGTGCGTGTCCATGTCTCCCCAGCCGCGGTTGCCGCACTGGATGGAGATCTGCTCGACGATGTTGGCCACTGGCATCGGGACGTTTAGTTCGCGGGCGAGTTCGGTTGCGAGGGTGATGTCTTTTCGTGCTAGTGCTTGGCGGAATGAGGGTGGGTGGTATTTCCCTTGGAATACGGTGCGCTCTAAGCCTTCCTGTTGGGTGCCCAGTATGTTTCGGCTCCCGGCTTCCATCAGGGCGTCGAGGTCGAGTCCGGCCTTCATGCCAAGGGTGAGGCCCTCGGCTACGACCTGTCTTACGGCCAGCGTGATCATGTTGTTGACCAGCTTGCAGGTGCTTCCCATGCCTAGGTCGCCTTGGTAGACGATCTTGTCGGCGAATGCCTCGAACACAGGAAGAAGCTGCTCATAGACGTCCTTATCGCCGCTGGGCATCACGATAACTTCGCGGTTCGCCGCGGTGGCAGGACTTGCCAGCACTGGGGCGTCTAGCACGTGGGCACCCTTTTCCTCGAATACCTTTCCTATCCGGCGGATCAGAGACGGTCGGCTGGTGGAGAGGTCGACGTACACGTCACCGCGATTGATCCCGCTGAGAATGCCGTCGCTACCGAGAGCGATCTCCTCCACCTCAGTAGGTCCCGGAACGGAGCTCATGATCACGTCGCTTACCTCGGCAACCTCGCCCGGGGATGTTGCCAATCGGGCACCGCCTTCGAGGAGTGGTCTCGTTGCGCCTTCTCGCACATCATAGACAGCCATAGAGAACCCCGCCCTCTGGATGCTCTGCGCCATCGGAGTGCCTAGGTTGCCAAGTCCTATGAAACCTACTGTCTGCATGCTTGTTTCCTTCTGGATTTGGGGATGAGCGGGTTAGGTGCGGTGGTCGCTGATACGGCGTTGACAGCAACCTCGCGCCCCCTTTGTCCTTCGGACATTTCCCCCACTCGTGGGGGAAACCCAACCCCTCCCCCTCTGGATGGTCGTTCCGTCCGCTGAAGCGCCGGCTTTCGCCGGAATGACGGGAGTTTTGCGATAGAGTGCCCGATCGGCGTCTAAACCCCCTTCAATTCCCCCTTGGGCATCAAGGGGGAGGTTTTTGCAAAAGTCTCGCGTCGCATCGTATCCATAGCCCTTACATACGCGCGCGCAATTTGTCAACAGTCATGCTAAATTTATAGTCAACGCAGTTACCCCCGATTACTTCCGAGCACCACGTACATGCGAGGCCTCCAATGACCACCGCTACCGCTGTTAGCAGAGATACCGACACTGCACTTATGGCCCACCTCTTGCGCCGGGCAGGATTTGGAGCGACGCGGGACCAGATAGACGAGTACGTTGCCAAGGGCTACGACGAAACCGTCGAAGAGCTTCTCCATCCGGAATACTCGGAACCTGAAGACCAAGACTTGCTGGACCGCTACTTCATCGCTTCTGTGGAGGCAAGATCGGTCGGTCACGCCGATCCGCAGTGGGCGTGGCGCATGGCGACCAGCACCAAACATCTCGAAGAGAAGATCGCCCTCTTCTGGCACGGCTTGCTGGCGGTCGGCGGCATCAAGCTCGACCATGGTATGGAGATGCTCACGGAGATCGATCTCTTCCGCCGCTACGGCCTCGGGAAGTTCCGCGATCTCCTGCTCGAAATATCCCGCAACCCGGGAATGATGTACTGGCTGGACAACCAGAACAGCCACAAAGACGCGCCAAACGAAAACTATGGTCGCGAACTGCTCGAACTATTCTCGATGGGCATCGACGAGATGGGGGAGGGCGCGTACACCGAAGACGACGTCAAGGCGGCTGCGCGAGCTTTCACCGGGTGGGCCTCCAAGCCGACGATGCCGCCTTTCTTCCTCGGTCCGTTCCCAATGGAGTTCCGGTTCGACCCGAATGATCACGATGACGGTGAGAAGGAATTCCTAGGCGAAGTCGGCAACTGGAACGGCGAGGACATCGTCGATATAACCGTCCGTCAGCGGGCAACTGCGGAGTTCATCTCCCGAAGGCTCTACCAGTTCTTCGTAGCTGACGACGCGGACGAGGGTGAAGTCCAACGGCTGGCCGATGTGTTTCAGGCGAACGACGGCGAGATTCGCGCCGTGCTACGGGCGATCTTCAAGTCCGACCACTTCAAGTCTGAAGCGGTGCGCTATCGCAAGGTAAAGAGCCCGACCGAGTTGGTGTTCGGTGTCGCACGATTAACGGATCGATTCGATCTCCCTGATATGGACGCGTCACAGTTGGCCACCCACACCATGTTCATGGGACAATTTCTGCTCAACCCGCCCAGCGTCGAGGGTTGGCACGAGGGCGAAGAGTGGATCGACAGCGGCGCACTAGTCGAGCGAATCAACTACGCCTCAACCGAACTGGAACGCAGAGACGCGCCCGGCATTCAGCGAATGGTGGACCGTGTGCGCGAGGCGGGGCGTGACCTGAGTTCCTCGGCGTACGTGGCTGCCTGCCTCGACGCGATGGGTTGCATAGACATCTCGGAGCGAACGTTCGGAATAATTGCGGACCACGCATCAGGTCAGTTGGAACCGACGAATGAGGACGAGGAAACGGATCGGGCCATCGAGATATTCCAATTGATCGCATCAACACCCGATTACCAGTACTGCTGATACGAATAACGGCAAACAAATACGCAGGAGATAAGAAATGGCAACGAATGGCCACAACAGGAATGGGAGAGCCAAGAATCTGGTTGTCATCCAGCTCTCTGGAGGCAACGACTACCTGAACACGGTCGTGCCCTACGAGGACGGTCTTTACTACGACTATCGTCCGACCATGGGCTTGAGCGGAGAAAAGGTGATACTGGTGGACGACCGGGTCGCGTTCAACTCCCATATGGGTCCGTTCAAGGATCTGTACGACTCAGGCAAGATGGCAGTTCTGATGGGCATTGGATACCCTGAGCCGAACCGGTCTCACTTTCGCTCGATGGACATTTGGCACACCGCTGAGCCAGCGGTAGCGTCCTCCGAGGGTTGGCTCGGAAAGACCACCAAAGCCATCGATCCCGAGGGCAAAAACGCCGTGACAGCCGTCAACTTTGGCCGCGGCTTGCCGAGAGCCCTCGCATACCCGGACGTTTCCGTCGCATCGGTCGGAGCACTCGAGTCCTACGGCCTGTACACGGGTCTGGCAGGTGCGTCGAATCGCGACGCTTTGCTTGACACGGTCAGTCGCATCTACCAACCCATGTCGGACGACGGTCTTCCCTCGCTGCGCCTGCTCCAGACCGGGCGCGGCATGCTCGACGGCGCTGACACCCTCCGCTCAGCCCCTGAAAAGTATTCGTCCACCGTGGAGTACAACGCAGAGAACCCGATCGCGCAGAGCCTCAAGGGCGTCGCGCAGGTGATGTCGGCCGACCTCGGGACACGCATCTTCTACACCCAACACGGCAGCTTCGACACGCACACCAACGAATTGGTGAATCACGCCAAGCTGTGGGACGAGGTTTCGGAGGCGGTGGAGTGCTTCTGGGCGGATCTGAACGAGCTCGGCCAGGCGGATGACACGGTGATCTGGATGTTCTCCGAGTTTGGCAGGCGGATCGAGGACAACGGCGCCGGCACCGACCACGGTTCTGGCGGGGTCGCGTTTATGATCGGCAACCCGGTCAACGGTGGACTATATGGTGATTATCCGAGCCTGAAGCCAGCCGATCAACTGGAAGGAGACGTCCACTACAACACGGACTACCGGGACGTCTACACAACCATCCTCGATGACTTCATGCATGTCGATTCCGAGTGGGTGCTGAACAAGAAGTTCAACCGAATGTCTGAGTTGGTAGCGAACTGACGGCGCATCTTCTCTATCAGGTTTCCCCCGATCACGGGGGAAATGTCCGAAGGACAAAGGGGGCGCGTACAACCCGCAAGAAACAATATGAGCGACTACTCGTATAGCCACACTCTGGGGATCGCCTCGTTTGAAGGACGGGGCTTCATGAATCCGGTCGACGTCCGTTTTTCGTCGGACGGTTATCTATACGTCCTGAGCCGGTCGAACGCCGCCAACCGCAACGTGCGGGTGAGCGCGGTAACCCTCGACTCCGAGTTCCTTTTCGAGTTCGCCAACTGGGGAACCGAACCGGGGCTGTCGACGCAACCGACTGCTATCGCCATCGGTCCGGACGGGTATGTCTACCTGACCGACGAATACACGCAGTTGCTGTCCGTGTTCGAAAAGGACGGAACCTTTTCGCACCGATGGGGCGAGACTGGTTCCTCGGACGGCCAGTGGAACCGCCCGTCGGGTTTGGCGTTCGATTCCCAAGGCGACTTGCACGTTGTGGATCACCTCAACGCCCGAGTCCAGAAGTACACCGTAGATGGGCAGTACATCTCTTCGTTCGGCTCTTTCGGCACTGGACCGGGTGAATTCAATTACCCCTGGGGCATCTCGATCGACGCTGAAGATTGCATCTGGATCGTCGATTGGCGCAACGACCGCGTGCAGCGTTTCACGCCCGACGGCGAGTTTATCTTCGCCTTCGGATCAAGCGGTACCCGCGACGGCGAGTTCGACCGACCATCCAGCGTTCACGTCAGCAGCGACGGCACTGTGTACGTGTCCGACTGGAGAAACGATCGCGTTCAGGTGTTCGATATGGACGGCGGGCATCGCGAAACCCTTGTAGGTCACGCCACGTTGTCAAAGTGGTGCCAGGAATTTCTGGACGTAAATCCCGAGCAGGCCGGTTGGCGCGCCAATTCCGGCATGGAAGAGCAGGAGAAACTGTTCTGGCGGCCCGCAGGGATCGACACGAATTCCGATGGACTGGTCTGCATAGCCGACAGCTGCCGGCATCGGGTTCAGATCTACAGTCGCGTCACGGCACCCGTCCTAGTCTGACCCCTTCCGGGCCACCAGACTTGACATCCGCCGCCGCATTCTGATAAAAATTGATTTTCTACATGAATGGTCTTGAGCGACACACATAATGATGTCTATCCTCCCCCCCCCCCCCCCCCCGTTCGCATAATTCGCATTTTTGTTCTAAACTAACTCGCCAGCTTCTCGTAGCCCTCTCCGCGCTGGCATTCCTAATCCTCGTCACCCTGGGGGTTCACGAACTACCGTCATTCACACGAAAGTACGCGCGGGAATGAAACGAGATTCCTCCAAGTCTGAGAATTCGAGGTCTGTTCTCGTCATTCTCGTGGTTTCGGCTATGCTGGCGCTGTTCGCTCTGCTGAAGGCGGGCGGCGCGGGCGCGCAGTCCGACGTCGAGGCAACGCCCGGCCCGGTCGGAAACCTGCAACTGTCGGGTGAGGCGGACAGCGTAACCGTCAGCTGGGAGGAGCCCGAGAGCGGCGGCGCGCCGGACCGCTACATCGTGCATCTGAAGAAGGGCGGAAATGGCAAGGACCGCAAGGTTGCGGCCCCCAAGACGACCACCACCTTCCGCAACCTCAAAGCCGGCGCGACATACAAGGTCTGGGTGCGGGGACAGAATGAGACAGGCAAGGGACCGCGTTCGAACTCGCAGATAACGCTGCCCGCCCCGGGCGCTCCGAGCAGCCCCACAAACGTCAGTCTGCAACCTGTTCCAGGGCAGATCGTCGTGTCGTGGGAGCCTCCGTCAGACGAAGGTAGCACCCCCGTCGACGGATACATAATGGATTGGAAGCCGCAGAACGGGAGCGAATGGCTCACGGCCGATTTCGACGCATCGGCCAGAGGGGCCTACATCGCCGCTCTGGGCGGCGGGAACACCTATACCGTGCGGGTAGCCGCAACGAACGAGTCAGGTGTGGGACAGCCATACGAAGGAACCGTGACGACTGATCCGCCCACGCCCACGCCTACGGCAACTCATACGCCGACTCCTATACCGACGCCCACATTCACGGCAACACCTACCATCACACCTACTCCGACGCCTACACCCACACCTACCGCCACGCCCACGCCTACGGCAACTCATACGCCGACCGCCACGCCAACTCCTACACTCACGCCCACGCCCACCCACACGCCGACCGCCACCAACACGCCCCCGCCCGACACGCCGCTCAACCGGCAGGCGCGCGAGACTATCGAAGACGAAGTCGTGGCGGAATGGGGAAGCGGCTATCCGTACCTGCGCGACACTTGGAACACGCTGAAGAGCCATGGGGTTCTGCCGGATGTGAAGCCCATGTCCGCTTACTACGACTTGAGCCCGGAATGCGACTACGGGCACAACTCCGATATCCCAACATGCCGCGCAACCGCGCTGGACGTCAATCAGCAGTACGCAGATTCTCCCGCGTATCACGCCCATATCTTGGCGCATATCTGGACCACCGACCCTCGGATGGTCTCTGGGCCCACGCCCGCGATCGCCATGGGGCATCTCTACTTCGCGCACATCAAAGAGCATTACGGTTGCAAAGCGCCGTCGAGCGTGCTTTTAGCCGACGCGATTCAGCACGCCGCGACGGGAGGCGGTCTGAACTACCTGCTGAATGACTATACCTGCAGCGCGTTGTCTAAAGTCCCCACGAAACAGGTGAGTGACGTCGTCGCAAGCGTTCTGAAAAAACAGACGCCGCAGTGGTTCATCGACACCTACCAGAACGGAAACCGCACTTGGAACATGCCAAAGATATGGACTGCCGTCAAGAGCATGGACGATGCGCTTGCGCGGCTGAGCGCGGTGTATCACCTCAGCGAAATGTTCGGCGGCTACTGCTCGGGCTTCAAGGCGGACCGAGGGCTGTCCTCCGAAAGCAAGATAGCAAACCCTTGGAAAGACGGCGGATGCACCCCGGCGGGCTGGTTTCCAAACGTGTATTTAGATGGGCATAGTGGGTGGTTCAGCTTCAACTGGGACTCTCCGGGGCACGGCGGCGCGCCCATAGAAAGATACATAGTGAGGTGGAAGCGGCAGGGCGAGAGCGAATGGAACTCGTATCCGTATCCGGTGGTGCCGTGGCATACCAGCGGTCCCTTCTATTTCCATATTGAAGGGTTGCCGCCCGGCCATTATACGGTGCGGGTATCCGCGATAAACGAGTTGGGCGAGGGGCCGGCATCGCAAAAAACACTTAGCATGAGCAGGCCCGCCAATACGCATCCCACGCCCACCCCCACCCCCACGGTTACACCGACGCCCACTATCACGCCCACTCCCACGCCCGTGCCACCGCCAATGCCGCCGGCTGTGCCCACCAGCACGCCCGGCGCCAGCGAGCTTGCCGAAGCGGAGCGGCGGGCGACTGGAATTATCGAAACCGACGTGGTGCAAAAATGGGAGAAGGATCATCCCTGGCTGCGCGAGGCTTGGGACGGCATGAAGAGACTGAACATTCCGGTGCGTGTGCAACCCCACGGGAGTTCCAGACCCGGCATGGGCGTATCCCGAACATGCACCACAGACAGCGCCTATATCGCCAATTTGCGGATATGTCACATAACCAGTCTCAATGTCCACAGTCTCGCACTGCTCAATAGTCATTCCACTTATGCGCATGAACTCGCGCATGTGTGGACACTGGACCCTCGGGTTGTTTCCGGTCCGACGCCCGCGATAGCCATGGGGCACACCTACTTCGTCCACATCAAAACTGAAAACAATTGCAGTGTCGACGCAGTAGAGCTTTACGCCGATGCCATTGAATACGCGGTAACGGGCTCGAGCGCAAACACAAATTACTGGCAGAAGTGCGGCATAACAGACCTGCTTTCATCTCAAGAGGTAAGGAGCGTTACCGCAAGCGTTCTGAAAAAACAGACGCCGCAGTGGTTCATCGACACTTACCAAAACGAAGACGGCACTTGGAAATTGGAAGAGATATGGTCCAACATCAAACGGCGGCAGGGGATACTCTCGGCGTACCATCTCAGCGAATCTTTCGGAGGATACTGCGAGATGTTCGCATCGCAAAAAGGGGGACCGCTGCACCCCCGTTACAGTGACTACAAAAATCCTTGGAAGGACGGCGGGTGCGAGCCGATACCGACTCCGACGCCGACTCCAACCTGGGACCCGTCATCGGACCCTCTCCCCGGCGTTCCCCCGCTCACCGTCGTCGGCACGAACTACCATGAGTCCCAGCCAGGGAGAGCCGGTGGGATAACCATATCGTGGAGCGATCCGTCTTACTATGGCGCTCAGCCCATCGACCACTACATCATTTATTGGAAGCTGCTAGGAGTACCCAACAGCAAAGCCGAAGCTCTGCAGGGTACCCGGCCCGCGGGCGGAGGACCCTACGCCCTTACCTTAAAAGGGCTGAGGAACGGAGTCACCTATGAGGTACGCGTATCTGCGGTGAACGCTCGGGGTGAGGGGAAACCGGGGATAGTTACTGCCACCACGCCGCCTGGCCGGGGAGCACCTGCTGCCACACCCACGCCGTCGCCGACGGCCACCGGGACACCGACACCGACCGCCACGCCCGAACCGCAGTGGTCGCCGTGTCAGCACTACGACGCGAATGGCGACGGGGCCATAGACCGGAGCGAACGCGTCGCCGCCGCGCAGGACTGGCATTCCGGAACTATCACCATAGACCAGCTGCAAGAAGTCTATAGCTGCAAGTGGCCCGGTTGACGGCGTTTCCATTTGACAAGCTCAGGGCGAACGGCGCCAGACGATTAGGTCCGCATGGGGACCTTTGCAAAACCCGCGTCATTCCGGCGAAAGCCGGAATCCAGAGGGGCGGTGGTCAACGCGGTCACTTCGCGCCCCCCTTTGTCCTTCGGACATTTCCCCCGCGAGCGGGGGAAACCCGGATCGTCTGGGCCGGCCGCCGAGATTGTGCAAACGTCCCCACATGGCGTGGGAGATTTCAGCCAACCGCCACTGTCCTGACAGCTTGCCCCCGGCGGTTACCAGCTCGGTTCCAGTCGTGTGGCTCGATTCGTCCGAAGCCAGAAATACCAATCCGCAGCCTACCCATTCAGGTGTGCCCATTCGGCCCATGGTCCTGTTGAAGGCTTCGGAGTCGCCTATCTGTTGGGTGCCGGCGTAGAGCATTGGGTGTCGATGGCACCGGTGGTCTGGATTGCGGAGTTACGTCGAAGTCGACTCTGCTGGGAGATTGCGGTGTTTAGCCGGTTGGGTGCCCTGTGCGGGATTCTCGACGGGCTCAAGTTGTAGCCTCAGCCCCAAGGAGCGGGTTATCTTCAGCAGGGTTGCCAGGGTTGGGTTGCCGTCTTCTGACAGCGCTCCGTAGAGGTTGCCCCGGTTCAGCCCGGTGTCGCGGGCGAGGGCGCTCATGTTCTGTGTTCGTGCGACGTGCTTCAGAACAGCGCGGATCACAGTGCCGTCCCCAAGGTCCTCATCCATCGCCGCCCTGAGAAGCTCCCGGACATCAGCCTCGGTCTTGACGTAGTCCGCTGCATTGAACTTTTCATACCCTTGAGGCATTAGCTCCTCCATTCCGTAGCCATTCTCTTGGCTCGCTCAATATCTCGGCGTTGACTGTCCTTGTCGCCGCCACATAATAGGACGATAACCTCAGCGTCTCGCGTGATGTAGTAGATCCGGTATCCCGGTCCGCGCTGAATCCTCATTTCATTCACGCCGCTACCGACAGGTCTGACGTCCCCGAGATGTCCATCTTCGGCTGCCAGCAATCTGGCGACGATGCTGGCCACCGCGCGGCGATCCCGCAACCTGCGCAACCACCGATCGAACGTAGCGCTTCGCAGGATCGTGAACATGATTGTATTGTACGGTATACCGTACAGTGTTGTGAAGGAAGTTTGATCACTCCCATCCCAACACTCCATACCCAAACGGGGTGTCCGCCAAGCGCCATTGGCTTGCTTCCGTCTGTGATGAGTTCGGTTCCAGTCATGTAGCTCGATTCGTCGGAGGCTAGGAAGAGTACGCCGTACCTGATCTCTTCTGGGGTGCCCATTCGACCCATGGGGCGGTTGAAGGCTTCGGAGTCGCCCATCTGTTGGGAACCAGCGTGGAACATCTGGGTGTCGATGACACCAGGGTAGACTGAGTTGGCTCTGATGCCGTCTTTGGCGTATTGGATTGCCGTGCAGATGGACTGCGGTCTTGGAGCCGCTGCACGCAGCGTCCCACGATTGTCCTACCAGTGCTAATTCTCCTCCGGGAGCACGACAACGCGGATGTAATGGTCGTTGGTGAGGTAGCGCTGGGCAGCAGCGGTGACTTGCTCGAGAGTGATGGCATCCAGCCATTCTTCGAAATCGTTGATTACTGTGAAGGGCTCACCGCGTTGCATTATGGTCTCGATCTGATTGAGCCAAAAGTTGTTTTCTCGCAACTGTTCCTCGCGAGGGGTGCGCAGGAGTTCTTTTACGGTGTCGAGGTCTTCCTGATCTGCACCGGATTGGAGCCAGTCAACCTCCTCCAATACCGCCTGCAGGAGCTCATCAGCACGGTTAGGGTCGCTGCCATAGATGATCGACACTCGATATTCAGGATCGGGAAGCGGGTTGCCGCCTGCCCCGACGTTGACGAAATACGTCCCGCCTAATGCTTCACGTAGCTGTTCGCGGAGTCGGATCTGGAGGATCTCACCAGCGACGCGCAGCGTCAGCGATTCTTGACGGCTCCAATCTATATCTCCTACGAATGCCACGATTGAAATGCTGCGCGGTTCGATGCCGCTGCGGACGGTGTGGTCTTCAAGCCCCGTAGGCGGGTCGATCCCCACATCGCGCCACTGCTCCACACGTCCGGTCGTCGGTAGGCTGGCGAGATAAGTGGTGGTCAACGACCGCAACTCATCCCAGTCGAAAGCACCGACGAATACGAAGGTGGAGTCGCCGAGGTCTGCGAACCGGTCGGCGTAGACCGCCAAGGCACGCTCCATGCTGAGTTCATCGAGCAGTTCCGGGGTTAGCGGCCGGCGGCGGAAGTGGTTCTGGCTCAGCACGGTGTCGAAGGTGTCGAAGAGGACCGCGTCTGGCTGTTCGTCACGCGTCTCAGCGGTGCTTTGCAGACTCGAGAAGTATCTCGAGTAAACGTTCTCGTCTAGACGCGGCGCGGTCGCATAGAGGTTGATGAGTTGGAACAAAGTCTCTAGGTCGTCTGGAGATGCGTTACCTCCAAAGCCTTCAAAGAGTTCACTGATGTACGGATAGACACTAACGACCTTGCCTGCCAGCAGTTTTTCGAGACTGATATTGTCATGCGCACCTACGCCGCTGGAACCGACGATTTGGGCGGTGTAGGTTGCCGAAACGTGGTCGGCATCGTCGACAAGCGAGTGCCCGCCAGGACTGAATGCGGTGAAAACGACTTCGTCGTTGCGGAAGTCAGTTTGCTTGGCGATTACTGTGACCCCGTTGGAAAGCACCCATTTTTGGACATCGATCGACTCGAGCGCCTCTTCATCGACGATGCTTCCGGGCGAAGGCAACTGGGCCATAAGTGGAACATCATCGAAGGCGTCGACGTAGGCTTCGACCTCCAAGGAGTCGGAAGTTTGGAGTTGTGCCTGGACCTCAGCGGACAATTCATCGTCAGAGATCGGGTCAGGTTCGCCAGGGCGCATAACCAGGAGAACCGTGTTGTCGGTACGGGCCCACTCGTCGGCTAGTTCGTCGACCTCGGCCAACGAGATCTGCGGCAGTAGTTCTTGGTATAGTTCCCACTCCGCTTCTATGCCGACGGTCAAGGTGCCATTGAGGAAGTGGTCGGTGTACACTCCTGCCAAATCTTCGGACTTTCGTTGATCGCGCTCTTTGTACGCTTTCTCGATCGAGCTCAAAAGATTCACCTTCTCACGTGCGAGTTCGCTTTCGGTGAAGCCGTGCTGTCGAGCGCGTTGCATCTCTTCGAGCAACGCGGCGAACCCGATCTCGATGCCGTCCTGTTCGACCCACGCCCAGAACTGCACGAGATCTACAGGCGTCACAAACGCTCCCCGTTGGCCTCCCGCCCCTAAGTAAGGTGGATCAGCAGCCTGTCCACGTTCGAAGAACCGGGCGTTAAGCATCATGAATGCGAGCGCTTCGACCACGTTGCGACGGAATGACGGCAGGTCTTGACCGGTTTCGGGAGCGAGTTTTCGGACCAGGATCACTTGATTGACGGGCGACTCGGGATCGGTGAACACATTGATGCGCGGGGCGTTGTGTTCTGGGACGTCGAAGGTAGGCCGAGTTGTGGCGGAACTTACTGCAGATCGCTCCTGCATAGCCTCGCCTTCTGGCGGCGGCGCGAAGTGTTGTTTGATCTTCGCCTCGATCAACTCGGTATCGAAGTCGCCGACGGCGACGACGGCCATCAGATCGGGCCTGTACCACCGCTCGTAAAATCCGACGAGGTCCTCACGCGGGGCGGTTTCAATGACCTCGGTTAGACCGATCGGGCTTCGCTCGGTATAGCGCGATTCGCCGAAGATTGGCGGGAACCAGTTTTCCTGAAAACGTGAGCCGAAACCTTGGCGAAGGCGCCATTCCTCCAGGATCACGTCGCGCTCCAGTTCTACTTCCTCAGGCGTGAAGGAGACTGCGTACGCCCAATCACTTAGGATTTCGAAGGCGGTTTCGAGGATTTCAGGATCGTCGGTAGGGATCTCCAGCCAGTAGACGGTTTCGTCGAAGCTGGTGTATGCGTTTAGGTCGGCGCCGAAAGTGCTGCCGATCGACTCTAGATAGTCAATGATCTGTTGCTTTTCGAATCGCTCGGTTCCGTTGAATGCCATGTGCTCGACGAAATGGGCGAGCCCGCGCTCATCCTCCTCTTCGAGGACCGATCCGGCGTTGACGACGAGAGAAAGTTGGGCCCGGTTAAGCGGTTCTGTGTTACGCCTGACGTAGTAGGTCATGCCGTTGGAAAGCTTGCCTACAGTCACTGAAGGATCAAAGGGCAGAGCGTTTTCGGCTTCGGCCTCAGGTTCTGGCGCAACGGTAGGCGTGGGCTCTGGAGTCGAGGTCGCCGTTGGGGTTGGTGGAACCGGCGTCGCAGTCGGTTCAGGAGTTGGAGTTTCCGTTGGTGGGACTGGTGTCGCAGTTGGTTCCAGAGTCGGAACGGGAGTGTCAGTTGGCGGAATCGTAGTTGCGGTTGGATCCGGTTTTGGAGTCGGAGTGCTCGTCGGGAGTTCGGGGGTCGCCGTTGGTACCGGAGGCGCGGTTGGAGCGACTACTTTCGGAGCGGGTGTAGCCGCGGGCCGAGGCGTCGCGGTAGGAGTTGGCTCGGATTCGCAGGCGATGATCGCCATCGAGAGCAAAGCGATACAGATGGCGGTAGCCGATAACTTCAGATGGACGCTCATGCGACGCCTTTCTCGATGTTCAACATATTGGACTTGAACCCTGATTGAGAGTTACGCTTCTGACCGTCTTCAGGGTTTGCTAGTGATCCCGCAGCGGCGCGTTTAGCGCGCCGTGCACAAGATGATTATGGTAATTCCGACGGTCGCTAAGACGCTGACTGTTAATACGCGACGGTAGTGTGGCGGTCCGGGTTAAGAGCAGCATCGGAGGCAGTTTGCTGGATGCGAGGATGGCTACAGCACCGATCAGGTGTGCGGCGACAAGGCACCTCAGCGGTTAGGGAGGCTAATGGGACGTAAGTCTGGCTGACAGAGCATCCGCGATCTGACAACCAATACAGGAGTGCTCCCAGGTCAAGACCGCCCCAACACTGCCTGCCCAAACGGGGTGTCTGCCAAGCGCCATTGGCCTGAGAGTTTGCCGCCGTCTATGATCAACTCGGTTCCGGTCATGTAGCTCGATTCATCGGAAGCTAGGAAGAGGACACCATAACCGATCTCTTCCGGGGTACCCATTCGGCCCATGGGCCTATCGGCCGCTTCTGAGTCGCCAATCTGTTGGGAGCCGGCGTGGAGCATCTGGGTATCGATGGCACCGGGATGGACCGAGTTTGCCCTGATGCCGTCGCGGGCGTACTGTATCGCGGTGCATTTGGCCAGCAAGTGGACAGCGGCCTTGGAGGCGTTGTACGCGGCGGACCACGCCTGTCCCACCAGTCCGGCACCAGACGATATGTTGATGATCGACCCGCCGCCGGCGCGTCTCATGTGCGGGATAACTTCCCTCGTGCCGAGGAATGTGCCCTTACCGTTGACCGCCATCACGTGGTCCCAGTCTTCGACGGTCGTCTCTTCCACCTTGGCGTAGTGCGCCGCCGCCGCGTTGTTGACCAGCACGTTGATTTTTCCATATCGGGCAACGACTTCGTTCACGCCATTGGCCCAGTCCTGCTCGCTGGTTATGTCAAGCCTTTTGAAGAACGCTTCACCACCAGACTCGGTGATATCGGCTGCGACTTGTCGACCCTTTTCTTCGTCAATGTCGGCGATGCAGACTTTGGCACCCTCCTCAGCGAAGAGCCTTGCCGAGGCGGCTCCGATCCCGCTCGCGGCGCCAGTTATCACCGCCACCTTGCCTTCAAGCCTCATAGTCCGTTTCCATCCTTCCTCTGTGCTTCACCCCTCACACTCCTAAACGGGAGCCAACACAGCCGTTTTCTGCTCATGATCGCTCCCGCAACATTTGTCAGATCAGTCTATCGGAACGCCCCGAACTCTTTTAGATGAACTGGAAATGTAGACTTCAAATTAGGAGTTTCTGGCTAAGAACCGAGGCTGATTGTGATCCCCAAGGTGTACATCGACGGACGCACTGGGACGACAGGGTTGCGTATCTACGAGTGGATGGCGGGGCGTGAAGACGTAGAGTTGCTGACCCTTCCCCAAGAATTGAGACGGGACCCGGAAGAAAGACGGGCCCGAGTACTTGAGTCTGACGTTTCGATACTGTGCCTTCCAGACGATGCCGCTCAAGAGGTCGCCGAATGGGTCCGCGAAGCAGATACCCGGTTGATCGATGCCAGCACCGCGCACCGGGTAGCTGAAGACTGGGTTTACGGGTTGCCCGAATTGGCGCCGGGGCAGCGCGAAGCCATCGGTGAGGCTAAGTATGTATCCAACCCGGGTTGCTATCCAAGCGGATTTTTGCTGCTGGTGCGTCCCCTGATCGATGCTGGCTTGCTGATCGAAGATGCGCCTATCTCTGTCAACGCCCTATCCGGCTATTCCGGCGGCGGCAACTCTTTGATTGCCAAATGGGAAGACCCGGAAAACGGGCTGGCCCACCTTCCGTACGAGGCGCCTTACTCCTTGGACAGCCGGCACAAACACATCCCGGAGATGATGAAATACTCCGGAATCGGCGTCGAACCCCAATTCGTGCCAGCTGTCGGCCCCTTCCGTTGCGGCATGCGGGTGCGGGTGCCTCTTCATGCCTCGATGTTGACCTCGGGAACCACTGGAGAAACCGTAAGTGAGGCATTGAAAGAACGGTACCGGGGTGAAAAATACGTGGATGTTACCTGCTGGTCCGGCTCGGGAGTGGTAGATGAATATAGCTTCGACGCGCAGATCTGCAACGACACCAACCGTATCCAGCTTCATGTAGTGCCCCACCCCTCAGGCCATGTCCTGCTCATCGCGCTGTTGGACAACTTGGGCAAGGGCGCCTGCGGAGTCGCCATCCAGAACCTTAACCTGATGTTGGGATTCGATGAGGGCGAGGGACTGCCCGGTTAATTTGCATCCCCGCAAAACCCTTGTCATTTTGGCGAAAGCCGGAATCTAGAGGGGCGGTGGGCAGCGCGGTCATCTTGCACACCCTTTGTCCCCGTACCCTGATACGGGGCCATTGCAAAAACCTCCCTCTTGATGCCCAAGGGGGAATTGAAGGGGGTTTAGACGCGGATCGTGCATCATCTGGGAACTGCGCCCCTCTTGACCGCCCCCTCTGGATCCCGGCTTTCGCCGGAATGACAGGGGTTTTGGCAATGGTCTCGATATGGGGACAAAAGGAGTTACAACTTCAGCACCATCAGATGTTCGTCGATGTACTCACCGTCCACGAGCATGGCGCGCGGTGTCGTCCCGCAGATCTCAAATCCGAAAGACTCATACAGCGCGATCGCGCGTTCGTTGGTGGTCGTAGCCGTCAGCTGAATGGCCGAGAGCCCTAGTATCCGTCGTGCCCTTTCCAGCGCGACTTCAACCATCGCCCGGCCATATCCATTGCCCTGCTGCTCAGCAGCCACATGCACAGCGACGATCCTGCCGATGTGTTCTAGTTTGGGACCCTCGTATCTAAAGAAACCGAGCGATCCGACGAGATTGTCTCGGGCGAAACAGCCGAGCATGAACGAATCCCCAGATCCGGCAGTCTCGGCCAACCGATCGGCGAATCTCTCCAACGGCCATTCTTGTTCCACCTCGTAAGAGGAACTGAAGATGGTCGGGTACTCCTTGAGGGCTCTCAGCCGCAGGGTTCGGTACTCGGCGGCATCGGTCTTAGTCAGTTCGCGGATTTGCACGGAGGATGTTTGGGTTTGGCGAGGGTTGTTTCGGATAAGGTTACGCAGGTGATTGGGATCGGTGGAGAGGGTCCTAAGTTGTGTTGAACATTAGTGTCGATCGATCCCCGCGAATGCTGAAGTCAAGGGGATCATGATACCAGTGGTACACGCTAATCGTTCAGCTTTGCTCCTTACAAAACGGTCCCATTAGGGATTGATCTCGTCGCGAGAATTGTTAGAGCCGTATTGTGAAGCTCTTCTTCAAGATTTTTCGAAGCATTCAACCCTGACCCGTTATCGCCAAAGTCATATCTACAACATTACAAGTTCATTGCATGTGGCGCTCGAATATCCTATTTTGGACTATTCCAGTTTCGACTGTATTCTCCGTTCAATTCAACTGGCGAGTTGGAGTAACGATGGAAAAGTCAATTCACTCCCGGAAATACGCGCTATTTGTGCAGCACTTGAGGGCCGCCCGACAAAGCGCTGGGTTGACGCAAGTGGAGATCGCTGTCAACCTGAGGACGACGCAGTCATTTGTTAGCAAATGTGAGCGTGGCGAACGGCGGTTGGACATTGTTGAGGTCAGCGAGTTTTGTGAAGCCATTGGTATTTCGTTAACAAGCTTTGTCGCCGAGTTAGATGAAGCACTAGCCGGATCCTGAGAATGGTTTCACAGGAAAATCTGCGAAGCTTGCTTGAAACCGAGGAGCGTGAAACCGTAGGTACTGCGTTTGGCGGCACGGATCAGCGGTTGAGGAAAAGTTACTCCATTGCGAGGATACGAGATTGGATCCTGGCCGATTGGCCGTATGAAGGGACGTCAGAAGTCGAGTTGGCGCTCCGGAGCGCGCGCGACGTGTTTTCAAGGCGAGAGTTTAGCGCAATCATCGCCGATCTCATCCGGTTCAGTTTTCTTATTGAGCTGACTAATCTGAAAGTCGGCTCGACAAAAATGAAGACCCGTTGGTTAAGTGGCAAGATCTTAATGTCCCAGCCAGGTTCTTTCGAACCAGTTGAAGGAAATTTCGAGCCAGGCAATGATCCTCGCTCAGCGACTTTCGACGAGTGTACTCAGATATTCATCGACGCCATCAACATGGTATGTGATCTTGTGGACCAAGATCCATCCGTTAAATCCCTGCTCAAAGACCTAGTTCAGCTATACCGCGTTCCGTACGAATTCCCGTTGAGCTATTGGCAACACGATCAATCTTCAGCACATCAGTGTTCGAACATCCGTTGGATAGTAAATGAAGACTTAGAGTGGCTGCTAAAAGCACGAAGGATTCTCAAAAATGCCAGCGGTAGAAACAGCGATGCGATTCGAAAAATCGAGAACTCGAAGTTAAACGTCAAACTGTTCAAGACTGACCGTGCACTTACAGGTAAAGACAAGACCAATCGAGCTAGGAGATGGGAGGTGTTGTCAGGGGATTTTCAGCATGCACCATTAGAGGACTGCTGGTCCGCTGAAAGGAAATTAACGGCTGATCTGGTGAGCTTCACTGAGTTTCCCTCACAACTTCGAGAGGAGTTCGTGCGCCAGTGCCTCGTAGAACCCGATACTCCGACGACGAAATGTCCAGTCACATTTGAACCTCTCAAATTCCACTCTTTGGCGCGAGCAGTTCTAGAGGCAACTCATGGCGTGTCGGAGTACCAAATTGGGCATCTACGTCCTTTGAAGCGGGGTGGTAAACATGATGGCACCAACATTTGTTGGCAGTCGGCCGACGGTAATTGGATTCAAGGTGACTTGAGCGTAGAAGAAACGCACCAACTACTAGACCAAATAACTGCGAGACGCGCAATGGCACAACAGATATTCAGCAGTTGAGGCATCATCGAATAACTTCGACGATTGCTTGACGAGCCAGTTCTCTGGCATCGACTCTATCTTTGACCACTCGACGAACGATGTCGCTTATTCTGTTCCGTTGAGCCGCAGCCTTCGGGACAGGTAATACCAGTTCGTTGATTCGCTCGCCAAGGCTGTCGATGATGTCTTGGGTGAATTGTTTTGCTCGTACTTGCCGACGTACGATGTCACTACTTAATACTGCCAGAAGCAAGAAATGGTCGATGCCATATGGGTTTTTGTGCGTTCTGATCTTATAGAGATGGCTTTGGTACACCATCTCTAAGTCATACTCGGTAACGATCCCGCAAGTTCCGACCAAGTACGTTCCGTCTTTGACCATCAGTATGTCGTGTGTCTGCACATCCTGTTTATGCCTTAATTTTTCGAAAATCCGACGGTCCAATCGATGTTTCGGATCGACCTTGATCTCCCAATTGCTCAAATCTGACGTTCGAACGAACGGAACGTCACCGGTGCCATATGCCAGTTTGCCGACTTCGTCGCCGGTCGCAACTGTCAAAAACCCTTGCTCAACCAACGCGCCGAATCGCAAGAGACGGTGCGTCCTTGAAAGCCGTTCAAGATCGGCTTCGATTTCTGGGTCGTAGTAACGAGGACACAGGACGTTGTTTTCGATAGCTTTTTTGTCGACTTCAAAGGCGAGTGGACTTGGGTGAAAGAGTTCACCATTGCGGAATGCCTTGAATCTCGCGCTGATCTCTGGCAACTCATCCCGTGGGATCTCTCTTGCCCGCGAATCTTTCCCACACCACTTGGCCTCCGCCATGAATATCTTTTGATGAGATTCACGTCGCTCTCCCTTTTCGAATGCTATAAGGCATGTTTTCGTATGTGTTCCGCCCTTTCCTGACGTTTTGAAGAGCGCGTCCGGCATCCCTACCACGGCATTGATCGATCCTTTTGTCCTGAGGTATTCAACTACGTATCGATAGGACTTGTTTGAAAGCAAGCTTTCAGGGATTACCATCCCAAGTCGACCGCCTTCGCGAAGCATCGACACGCAGCGTTCGACGAACAGCACCTGTGGCGGAACCTTACTACGGATTTCAGATGTCGGATATATGCGACCATTGCGCATTCTCCAGCGACGGGCCAGATCAAATTTTCTTAGAACTGCGAGAGACGCAGCCACGATCTTTGCACCAAAGGGGGGATTCGTCAGTACGACATCGTATCCTGACACGGGTATTGAATGCTGGAGTTCACTTCCTGTCTCGGTCACCAACGCCAAGCTGTCACCGCATAAGACGTTAGGATGCCCTCCGCTCAACAGCGCAACATGAAGCAGCGCGAGTCGCGACAGATAATTGTCTTTTTCTACGCCATACAGCGTATTAGCCGAAATGCGCTGGTCACTCTCCGAGAGGCCTTCCAACCGAAAACGCCGAACGACCGATGCCAAGAAGCCTCCAGCGCCGCACGCTGGATCAATTATGGTTTCGCCCGGTTGTGGATCGACCATTTCCACAAGCAACTCGGTAGCGTTGCGAGGTGTGAAGAATTGACCATGACGCGCTCTGGATTCGGAACCCGCAAACACCTCAAACGCATCCCCGATGGGATCACTCGAAGCGTCGGTCAAGGAGAAGTTAAGCGAATCCATGACGTGTTCAAGAAGCTCGGAATCTAGCTGTAGTTCTTCCGAGTCTCCGAATATTTCAGGAAAATCGGCACTCACACGACGGAAAGTGCTGCGATAAAACGGGGCTGAATGAGAAAAGTTGTTTGAAGCGTTTTCGTGATCACTTGCGAAAGATGACTCGAGATAAAGTTTGCAGAACAAGCACTTCAGCAACTCATCGAGGAGAGTTTCGTCTCGGGTCGCACCGACGAACCGACCGGCCAAGAAATTCCTCAGATAACGGAAAGTCTCTTTAGGCGGTTGGTTAACGTGCAAAAGTTGAGGCTGGTTAGACACATCAACTACTGTACTCGTTTCCGTTGAACTATTGATGTCTATGTGGCGGGCCTGAAGCAGATCCGATCTTGATGCGGCGACATGGCACCCTAGTTGAATCGCGTTGCCAGTAACCGACGCCCATTGATCTCGAAATCAACGTTTGGGGCGGGTTTTCGTATGGATTACGGAGAGATCATGTGCGGCGGCTTGGGGGGTGATCCATGCGCATGTAGATGCCGCCGGTTCGGAGTTCTTGGAGCATTTGGTTTAGGCGTTTGAGTTTTGTTTCGGGGCGTTTGGCGCGGTTGATCCAGCCGATGTAGTCGTTCTGCTGGTAGGCGGGTCGGGCGCGGTAGGCGTCTGTGAGGTCATGTTTGTTCAATGCCTCTTCCACGAAGTCCGGCATGGGTTGGATCGGCCTTATCAGGTTTCCTTTGGGTGGATCGGGCATGTCGCTCCCTCTTGCCGAGGGTCAGCTGGTGTCGTTTAGGCAGTTGGTGTATTTGATTAGGGTTTGGGCGGCTTGGGATAGGAGGGTAGTTACTTCGGGGTCAGTGATGGTACCAGTGTCGTCCATGAAGTTGGCTACATGGGGCAGGAGGACGCGAGGCTGGTGTAGAACGTAGCCACCTTCGGACTCGATGCTGTAGGAGGCGTGCATGTGCATTCGGGGACAGCCGGAGCGTCCGGGACCGGTGCCGATAATGAAGAAGATTTTGTTCGTGAGAAAGTTGCCGCGTCTGGAAAGCCATTCGATGGCGTTTTTGAGCGTGGCGGTCATGGAGCCGTTGTATTCGGGACAGGCGATGATGATCGCGTCGGCATTGCGGACAGCATCGCGGAGGGCTTCGGCGTCGGGTGGGATGCCGTGTTGCGTTTCAGCGTCCGGCTGGTACATTGGGACGGGGTTGAGGTCGAAGAGAGTAGTTTCAGCTCCTTGATCTTCGACTTCTGCCAGCATGTTTTTGAGGAGTTTCAGGTTCCAGGACTCTTTTCTGAGGCTCCCACATATACCGAGGATTTTCATGGTGTTCCTTGCGTTATTTGAATCAGACTAGTTCGCGTGCCTCACTCGTGCGCGACCTTCGTCCTTCCGTTGCGCAACCCTTGTCATTCCGGCGAAAGTCGGAATCCAGAGGGGCCGGGTGGCGGTGACTGCCGCGTATATTGTGCGTCCTTTAACAGGATAGGGCGTAGCAAGCCCGTCGCGGATCGGCTGAGGATGCTAACACGCCGGTATCAGGATCGCGTGTCGAGACCGTGGCACCAACCCCAGCACCATCGACGGCGATAACCTCGTGCCCCATCGCGGCTAACTCGTCCCGCGTGCTCTGCGGGATCGCGTGTTCGACGGCTAGCTGACCAGGGAAGTAGGAATGCGGGTAAAAACTGTTGACAACGTTGTTACTGGCAAAGCGTGGTGCCTCAACCGCGGCCTGCGGGTTCATGCCCCAAAGCAAACTGTTGAGGATCAGCTGCAAATTCGCCTGCGCTTGGTGGTCGCCACCGGGACATCCAACGGTCATCACCGGCACGCCGTCTTTCGAGACGATGAAGTTGATGAGGGTTGTTCTGGGGCGTTTGCCCGGTTCTAAGCGGTTGGGATGGCCGTCGATGAAGTTGAGCATCTCCATTCGAGTGCTGAGCGCGTATCCGAGTTCGGGGAAGAAGACAGACTTTCCGAATGAACCGCCGGAGGGAGTAGCGGCGACCATGTTGCCTTCACCGTCGATGACGGAGATGTGTGTAGTGCCGACTTCGTCGCTGCTCGCGCCATTGGAGGGGGTGGACATCCCCTGCGAATGTCGCTTCGCTCCCTTCGCGTCCCCTTCGTTCCGAAAGGGACGGGGCGTGGACGAGTATTTCCACGGGTCTCCTGGCTCTGGGGTTTCGGGGAATGCGCGGGCTGGATTGATCAGCTTGGCGCGTTCGCGGGCGTAGTCCTTCGACAAGAGTCCGTCGATGGGGATATCGGCGAAATCGGGATCGCCGTAGTAGGTTTGGCGGTCGGCGAAGGCAAGATTGATGGCCTGGCTTACGGTGTGGATGTATGCGGTCGAGTTGTGCCCCATGGCCCGCAGGTCAAAGTTTTCGAGGATGTTGAGCGACTGCATCAGAACCGCGCCCTGCGTCCACGTCCGCTGTCCGTGCACTTCGTGACCGAGGAAGCTGGTCTTTATCGGCGTCTCGTATTTGGCTTCGTAGTCGGCGAGCGAGTCCATGTCGAGGATGCCGCCGACCCGTTCGCTGCACTCCGCGATCGTCCGCGCCACCTCGCCCTCGTAGAAACACTCACGCGCTGCGCGGACGCCTTCTTCACGATCACCCTCGGCCGACTTCTCCGCTTCCACAAGCTTTTTCAGAGTGCCGGCCATCCCGGGCTGGATCAAAAGCGAACCGGGTTGAGGGACTGCGCCATCGTCGTAGAAGACATCGGTGCCGCCGGGCGGATACTGCGCCCACTGTTTCCTCGTGTTTTCGTTGCCGATGCTCCTGAGCATGTATTCGTAGTTCGGGATGCCCTCACCGGCGTACTGGATCGAAGGCGCAAGCACGTCTTCGACGCTCTTCGTCCCATACCTCTCAAGCATCGACAGAAACGCCGCCGCCACACCCGGCACGGTGAAAGACAGATGCGCGTTTGGCCCCGGACCAGTCGGAATCTCCTCATGCCCCTGATCGCGATACCAATCAACAGTAGCCCGGTTGGGTGCCGTCCCTTGACCACTCAACGACAACAAATCCCCGCTATCGGCGTGATACAGCATAAACACGGCCTCGGCACCTAACGAATACGACGCAATCGGCTCGGTAACCGCTGCGGCAAAACCGGCCGCGACGATGGCGTCGAAGGCGTTGCCACCGGAAAGCATCATGCGCATCCCGGCCATAGAAGTCAGATAGTGACCGCTGGAGATGACGCCTTGGGTTCCATAGATGACGGGGCGGGAAGTGATGGTTGAGGTTGGCATGGGGCGAGGGATTGTGTTGTTGGGATGGTTGAAGGTGATTGTATCGGGAGTACGTAAGCTGTCGATTTACTTCACATCCAATGCTGTGGCGCGATGTTAACGTGAAGGGAATATTGCATCAATTCGATGGTTGCCGTTCAATGAAAACGCGAACATGATTGATCAGGCTAGACATACCGAACCGACGGTGAACAACGCGTTGGGACGCACGCTTGCAAGCATGATGCCAGCGTACAGGATGAGGCACGAGGACACGGGGGTGATCGTAGGGGGTGCTGGTTTGCATCCAGACATCTTGATCACCGCGTCTGACCGTGCCCCGGTAGTAATCGAGGCGGAGTACGATCCGGCGAATTCGGTTGAGGATGATGCTCGTTCGCGTCTCGGACTGACCGTTGCAGACGGGCACAGACGCATCGAATCGGCGATCGCGCTGCGTTATCCGGATGCTCTGAGGTATGCAGATGACCTTGATTCGGATATCCGAGTCGCGTCACTGTCATACGCGGTGTTATACGCAAGCGTGGAACGCTTCCCGGCATCCGGTTGGTTGGACGGATCGTGCGAAGATGTTGCCGATATGGTGCGATTACTGTCCGTTCCGCAGAGCGCGGTGAACGAGGCTTCCGATCACTTGGAACTGGGCATCGAGACCGCGGCCGATCGTCTCAACGAGATATCGGATTTGCGGCCGAGAGTGGCGAGTGATATCGCTGGCCTGCTTGGAATGTCGAATGTGCACCAGACGCGGCGGATGGCTTGTGCGATATTGGCGAACGCGATGGTGTTCCACGACCGCGTCGCCGATATGCACGATGGCGTTAAACATCTGCACATGGTCTGTGGTCCTGAAGTCGCAGATCCCCAAATGGAAGTCCTAGCGTCTTGGCGTCAGATTCTGGAGATCAACTACTGGCCGATCTTCGCGATTGCGCGAGACATTCTCAGTCGGATGTCGCCTCAGGATGCCGCTCGGATTCTCCGAGTGCTGCGCGAGACGGCAGGCAAGGTTTCGGCGTCGGGAGCGAGCATCGCGCACGATCTGACCGGGCGCATCTTTCAACGCCTAATCGCAGACCGCAAGTATCTCGCGACGTTTTACACGTTGCCGTCTTCCGCCGCGTTACTGGCACGGCTGGCGGTGTCGAAGATGCAGGATGTCGATTGGACGGATACGGAGGCCATCGGCAATCTACGAGTGGGAGATTTCGCCTGCGGCACGGGAGCATTGCTGGCGGCGGTGTACGAGCAGTTCGCGACACGACACGAAAATGCTGGTGGAAGGTCCGAAGATCTGCATCAGATGATGATGGAAGAGGTTCTATACGGCTTAGATGTAATGCCCTCCGCCATACACATCACCAGCGCGACATTGTCAGGCGTGCATCCGAATGTCCGCTTTGGGGGTTCGCGGCTATACACGCTTCCTTACGGACGTCAGCGCGACGGCTCGGTGGCGATCGGTTCGCTGGAGTTGCTGCAATCGTCGGCGGTGATGACTTTGATGAACACCACCGACCCGGCATTGAGAACTGGCAGTGCGGGAGAGGAGACGGCATCGAGCATTGTTGTAGATGTGCCCGATGAGGGTTTCGACGTGGTGATAATGAATCCGCCGTTTACGCGCAACACTGGGCAGGAAGGCGAGCATATCGGAACCGCTAATCGTGCATTCGCAGCATTCCAAGCGACCGATGCAGATCAACGTGAAATGGGTTCTCGCTTGAAAATGCTCCAACGAGGTACACAAGCGCATGGAAACGCGGGCATCGCATCAGCGTTCGCTTCGCTGGCACATCTGAAACTCAAGCCAAGAGGTGTCCTAGCGCTGGTTTTGCCTTTGACTGTCGCAACCGGGGCGTCGTGGAGTAAATTCCGTGAGTTGCTGACGAAAGAGTATGACGACATATCGATATTGAGCATCTCGGCGGGCAATGGAGGTATCGCCTTTTCTTCCGATACCGGTATTGCCGAGTGTCTGGTGATAGCGCGAAAAGTTGAGCAACGTGAGTCTATGTCCAACCGCGGTGAGTTCACCTCGTTCAATCGCCGACCGTCAGGTTTCGCTCAATCTGCTATTGCAGCCTACGAGATCGGTGCCAAATCTGGATCAGTGAGAGCGGTGGAAGACGGACCCTACGGGGGTACTCACTTGACTGTTGGCGACGAACTGATGGGCGAGATGCTGTCCGCGTCACACCAATCGAACGGTGACGCGTGGCCGGCGGTGCGCTTGTCGGACGGGGCAGTTGCTCAGGCTGCACACGCATTGGCAGAATCGCGGCTATGGTTGCCGGGCATTGCAGAAGCAATAGAGCTAAATACGGCAACGCTGAACCAAATCGGCAAGATGGGTTATTACCACATTGACATAAACGGACCTGTGCCACGAGGTCCCTTCGACAACATAGCCCCTAGTCCCACTGCTACCTATCCGTCCTTGTGGAATCACAATGCCGAAAAAGAGACGCGGATCGTCTGCGAGCCAGACTCGCAACTGATTGTCAGGCAAGGTATGGAAGATAAAGCCGGAATTATCTGGACAACCGCGAGCCGTTCCCACCTGAACCGCGACTTCCGCCTCAACTCACAACCTCTAACAGTTGCGTTTACCGAAAATCCCACTATCGGCGGCACAGCATGGCCGAATGTGATTTTCTATGACGAACGATACGAATACACCTTCGCGGTCTGGGCCAATACCACACTGGGACTGCTGAGCTTCTGGTGGCACTCCAGCCGACAACAGACCGGCAGGGCAAGGATCAGCATCCGCCTCGCTGAAACCCTACCAATCCTTGACTTACGCGCCCTTACTGACAAGCAACATGCCACCGCGCGACAAATCTTCAACGAGTTCAGGGTTAAAGATTTGAAGCCAGCATACATCGCTGATGCCGACCACAACCGTGCAGTGCTAGATCAACTCGTCATTTGCGATCTGTTGGGGTTCAACAACGAAATTTACGAGGCTGTGCGTCGCTTGGCAGCCAAGTGGTGTGCAGAACCATCAGTGCACGGTGGAAAACCGCGTCCAAAAGGCGCGAAACTGGTGATCAACACCGAGGAGTGAGGCGGATTGTCCGGCGGTGGATTCCGGCCTGCGCCGGAATGACGAGAGCGGGTCTTAGTCGAGCCCCATGTCGAAACCGATCTGCCTTTCGGTCTTCTTTGGAATGCTGTTGAGAAGATCGGCGAGGCTTTTCTCGTATCTTGCTTTGGCCTCGGCCTCACGGACCTTACTTGCGGCTACTAGCTTTTTGTGTTTGGCTTCACAGGCGTCGCATCGAGTAACGGACTCCACGACGCGGCCGTAGGTTCCGTCGTCGTTGAGGACTCGGATGTAGTTTCGTGTTGGGATGTCTTTTCCACAACCGGGACAGGGGGCGATAGTCGTGCCTTCGGGGGTTTGGGGTGTTTTCGACTCTGTGGACATCAGGTTTAAGAATAGTATCGCGTGTTTGTGATTGTCGTGGTAGGGATGAGTGCTCGTTGTAGAGTACCGTCAGATTCGGAGCTGTGATTCACGAAGGAGCAACCACGTTGAACCAACCCCTAACTCTCAACTTCGGCCTAGGCGCCCTCCCCCTCATCACCTCCGCCCGCACTCGCTCCATCTCCGCCGAAAACCCCACCGGCGAGAAGGGGAAAGGCGGCATGGCGCGGGCGATTCTTGCGGGAGGGGGCGGTAAGGCGAGCGCGCTTGGGGTGGTAGCATTGTTTGCACAAGGAGAGGGCACCGTGGCGACCACCGACTCACCAGCAACGAGTTTTCGAGATCGACTCGTTGAGAGCTTGAAGAAAAACAATCATACTCAGGGCATGGTCGGTGGTTTGGGACTAACTATTCTGATAGTTCTAGTCAGCAACCTGATTGGTTTCGACCTTGGGGGCTTCATCGCAGGGCTGCTCAGGCCTTAACGCCTAAGGTTTTCGTTCAAGTGAGGGAACGAATTGCAAGTTGGCTGTGGAGGTGGGTCTACCTGACACTGTATTTCTTGGGATCGGCCATCGTATACGCCGTCATGGTCGACACAGGAACTGAAACCGATCCCTCAACCTTGGCAGAGGTTGGGGCACCATTGTTGGCGTTATGTGCGGCGCTTACCGTACTTTCGAACACCGCCACGGCCAACAAAGAGGCGAAAATGCCCTTACAAGATTTCGCTCCTGGGGTTTTCGCCGTTATCAGCGCTTATTTCTGGGTGGCTTCTTCCGACTACATAAACCGTCATCCAAGCGACTGGGAGTTAATGAGGGATTTCGTCATATTGTTCGCTTTGTTTGCTTTGGTCGCTCTCGTCGCCATCGCGGGGTACTTTTTGATTGCTCGTGTTATGCGTTTGATCAGTTCGTAAGCGCGTCATTTTCGGGAGACAGAAGGGGTGCCAAAACCAGAACGCGCCCATCGTTTCCGAAAAGGCGAATACGGTGGATGTCCGTAGTAGAGTAGCCTCAGTTTCGGAATGCATCTAGAGGAGGGTTGGATTTCGTGGATCCGTTGGCTGGTTTGAATATGGGTTTGGGGGCCTTGCCTCTAATAACGAGTGCTCGGACGAGGTCGATTTCGGCGGAGAATCCGACGGGAGAGAAGGGCAAAGGCGGCATGGCGGTGCCCGATCCAAGCAGTGAGGAATGGTCGGTGTCCGCGCCGGCCAGGGACTTGGGCCAAGGCTGGAAGGTGCGGCCTTGCATCTGGATCAAGTCAGGTGAAACAACGACCCTAATGGACGTGGAAGGCCCCGGCATCATCCAACACATCTGGATGACCACGATGCGTGAGTGGGGTGGAAGCGGTCGTGGCTGTGTGTTGCGGTTCTATTGGGACGGTGAGGAGACGCCGTCGGTGGAGGTGCCGCTGACCGATTTCTTCGCCGTGGGACACGATCTATTCGCGCCGGTGAACTCACTGCCCGTAGTAGTCAATCCGACGTCAGCCCTGAACTGTTACTGGTCTATGCCGTTCAGAAGCCATGCGAAGGTCACGATCACGAACGAGTGGACCGAGGACGTCCGGCTCTTCTACCAGATCACTTATGCAGAGACCGAGGTGCCCGAGAATGCGGGATACTTCCACGCACAGTGGCGGCGCGCCGTCACCGACAGGTCGAATCCCGATTACACCATCCTCGACGGAGTGAAGGGCCAAGGCCAGTATGTCGGCACGTTCTTAGCGTGGACGCAGCTGTCGGACGGATGGTTCGGCGAGGGCGAGATCAAGTTCTTCATGGATGGCGATGAGGAGTTTCCGACGATATGCGGAACGGGCACGGAGGACTATTTCCTAGGCAGCTACGGCTTCCCTGAGGTGTATACGACGGCGTATGTGGGCAACACCCTAGACCACAAAGGTACTGAGGGACCTCCGAAGTGGAGTTTGTACCGCTGGCACATCCTAGATCCGATCCGGTTTGCCGAGGACCTGCGCGTCACGATCCAAGCCTTGGGCTGGTGGCCCATCCCGCAAAGCAAGTTTCAACCGCTCGCCGACGACATCGCATCAGTCGCATACTGGTATCAATCCCCACCGCACGCACCCTTCCCGAAGTTCCCATCGCTTGAAGAACGGTTGCCGAGATAACACCAACGATGCATCGCAAGAGGGTTCCCCCGCGAGCGGGGGAAATGTCCGAAGGACAAAGGGGGCGCTCAGACCTGCCGTCTAAACGGTCTCACCCGTATAAAACGCGGTCGTCCGATCTGCCGAGGCTTGGGCGGCCTCGGAATCAGCACCGGCCGCAATAGCCGCCTGCCCCCAAGCGTTGCTGCCTGCCGGTGATGAATGCGATACCTTCGGGAGGAGGTTGCAAACTCCATTTCATCGGGCTTTTCGAAGTCGGGGTCGGATGTGTAGACGGCTAGCCCGAGGAAAGCCATCTCCCATCCGACGCCGGTGGCTCCGGGTCCGTAGGTGTTCCAGTGCGGGAAAAGATCTGAAGTGTGTGTGAGGGTTAGGCGTGATTGGGCGGGGGATACGGTGTCTAGGTCGACTTCGACCCCAGCTGATGTCGCCGGCGAACTCCCATGTCAGCGCAAAGTGCGATTGTGGTTCGCACTCGGTGATGGTGCCGCTGGCGTTGGCTTCGACGTGATAACGGCCGTTTAGTTGGAGGTCGCCAGTGACGTTGGTGAACCAGCGAGAGAGTCGTTCTGGGTTGGCGAGGGCGTCCCAGATGTCGTCAACAGTGGTTTCGAAGGTACGCGAGAGGGTGACGTCGCTGGCAGGTTTATTGTCGCGGTCTTGGAACGCGACTTTGCGGGTTGCTGAGGCGAGGTGAGATTTGTGATCGAAGTGCATGTTGGTGCTCTACTTTTTGCGAGTGCTACGCTTCCTAGTCTTGGTGTTTTCCCGCGACCGGTTGTATATCTCGACGAACTCGTCGACGGGGGTTTTGGCGATAGCTTCACCGACGAGTTCCAGTGGCAGGTCGTCGAGTTTTCGGAAGCGGACGCAGGATTTGCCCATGTCGAGCCGTTTTCCGGTCGCGAGGTAGCGTTCTCGGAACCAGTTTTCGACCGACTCGTCGCCATAGACGTTGGTAAGGTATAGTGCCATGTGGCGCTTCTGCGACGCCAGCGCGGCGTACATGAGAGGTTGTTTGTTGTAGGTGTCGGGTACGACGCTCAGGGGCACCACGTACGAGATCATGCCAAAGAGCATTATCTCCTCGTAGCCGTCAGGGAGGCTATCGAGGACAACGTTGCGGACGGTTGAGATAGCGTCTCGGCGATCGTCATCGAGTTCATCTAAGTATTCGTCTACGGATTTGGCGTTGCTTTGCATGGTTGGGTGTGCCCCCTTTGTCCTTCGGACATTTCCCCCGCCGAGCGGGGGAAACCCTAATTGCCTTCATTCACCGCTTGCAGTATGGCGTGGATGTAGCCGTAGCAGTATGCGAAGCCGACTTGGGCCGCTTCGTCGCCGGCGATGTGGGGGACATGGTCGGGCATGAGCATGTAGGGATAGTCGACCTCTTTGTAGGTGCGGGCGGCTTTAAGCATGTCGACGTCGCCCTCGTCCGGAAAGACCTCCACGAAATCGAGAACGCCGCCTTTGATGTTGCGGAAGTGGACGTTGAAGATCCTTTTCCTAGTGCCGAAGTAGCGGATGATGTCGTAGATCTCTTCGCCCGGATTTTCGAGCATCTCGGAGATCGTTCCTTGGCAGAAGTTGAAGCCGTGATACGGGCTTTCGTGCATGGCTTCGAACTTCTTGAGACCTTCGACGGTGCCCATGACGCGGGCTACACCGCGATATTCGTTGTCTTTGATACCCGGGTCTTGAGGGTGGCAGGCCATTTGGACCTTGTACTCCTCTGCTACCGGCATTATGCGAGAGAGGAAGTAGTCGATGCGCTCCCACATCGTGTCGGCGTCCGCCGCGCCGCCTTCGAACTCAGGCAAAGTCTGGTCGAGGTTCGCATACTTGAACGACGACAACCTCGCGCCGCCGCGGCCGTAGCGCGGCTCTGTGCGCAGGTGCCCCAAGATTGTGATGTTGTAGAGAAGGCCCCGGATACCCGCCTCAGATGCCATTCGAATGATCTCGCACAGCGAATCAAGTTCCCGTTCCCGTTCGTCGCTGGGGCCTAGGAAGAGGTAGGTCATGTCGTTGTTAAAGGCGTCACGCGAGCCGAGTGGCGAGTGCATAGTCTCAACTTCGATGCCGTACTTGGCGTATTTCTCGCGATACCCAGCGAGGAGGTCGGTCGTCCATTCGGTCCAATGCTCCTTAGGCGAGACGTCGACGTGCTCGATGCCTAGCTGCGCGAGGACTTTGATATCGGTTTCGTGGCGTGCTCCGTATTGAGTGCCGACGTACATTGCGAAACTTCCTTTTCGTGGTTGCTCAATCGCGCACCGTCTATGATATTTGCTGATCGGCAGGTGAGAATCGTGTCGCAGCATTACCTTGGAATAGACGTTGGGGACGACCGCGATTAAGGCGCTGGTCGTGGATGACGCGGGATTGGGTCGTGGGAGAGGCTGAATCCCCGCAGGAGCTATCGGTGCAACAGCCCGGATGGTCAGAGCAGGCCCCGGCCGACTGGTGGCGAGGGACAGTTGATGCCGTCCGCGCCGCGTGTGTTCAAGCCGGCGTTAGCGAGGTCGCGTCGATTGGGCTATCCGGACAGATGCACAGCTCGGTCCTGTTGGACGAGGCGGATGAAGTGTTGAGGCCGGCGATTCTATGGAACGACGTTCGCACTACTGCCCAATGCCGTCACATCACGGAAACCGTGGGTAAGACAGGCTTGCGTCGGCTGGTAGGCAATCCGGCGCTAGAGGGCTTTACGTCGCCGAAGCTACTATGGGTGCGCGACGAAGAACCAGATGTATTCGAACGTGTGCGGACAGTGTTGCTGCCGAAAGACTATGTGCGGTTGTTGATGACTGGCGAGAAGGCGACTGAGCCTTCGGATGCCGCAGGTACCTTGCTGTTCGACATACGTCGCAACTGCTGGTCGGAGGAGATGATCGGCGCGTTGGATCTCGACTCGTCGATTCTCCCGTCGGTACAAGGATCAGCCAGCGTGACCGGCGTACTCAGGTCGGATGCTGCAGAGGCTATGGGCTTACGAGAGGGCACACCGGTAGTCGGCGGCGGCGCAGACAACGCGGCCGCATCAGTCGGCTCCGGCGTCGTGGAACAAGGCACGATGCAGACCTCGATCGGCACCTCCGGCGCAGTGGTAGCGCCTATCGAACTGCCGCGGGTCGATCCCGGCATGAGGATACACTCTTTCAATCACGCCGTTGATGACACCTGGTACTTGATGGGCGTCGTTCTATCCGCGGGTGCCGCGCTGGCGTGGTTCAGACGCGCACTGTTAGGACCGAAGTCCGCGTCATTCCCGCGAACGTGGGAACCCACCTACGATGAGTTGACAGCCGAAGCCGCAAACATTCTGCCGGGCACAGACGGCCTGACGTTCCTCCCGTACCTCACTGGCGAGCGCACGCCGCATGCCGACTCCAACGCACGGGGAGTGTTCGTCGGCATTCACGCCGGTCACGAGCGGGGACACATGGTCCGTGCTGTGATGGAGGGAGTAACTTTCGCGTTGCGCGACTCGCTCGAGTTGATGCGACGTTTGAAAGCGGATGCCGAGGATGCCGTGGCCGTTGGCGGAGGCGCACGCAGCGCGTTCTGGCGTCAGATGCAAGCCGATGTTCTCGGCGTGCCTGTGGTCACAGTCGGGCCATCCGGTGGCGCACCGTACGGTGCCGCGATACTCGCCGCAACGGGCTCTGGGGCTTTCGAATCGGTGAGTGAAGCATGCCGAACGTGGATACGACCACTTGACCGCCTAGAACCGAACTCGAAGGTTGCAGATTATTATGAGTATGCTTATCAGCGTTACCGCAAGCTCTACCCTCGGCTGAAACGCCACTTCGCGGAGCAGGCGTCGCAGCATAACGAATAAACGATGTACTTCGACTGGAGACTGTTCGAACTGACGCGCGGAGTGCGACTCCGCATCGTGTTTGCCGCCGTTCTCGGTTTGATCGCCATCGGCGCCGGCGTATCCCGCTTGGCGGTCTCAGGGGTAATCATCTACCGCGTCCTTGCGGGGCAGGCGAGCTTCTCGGCGCTCGCCGGGCCGCTGTTGACGATCGCAGCCCTGATCGTAGTGCGCAGTCTGTTTCAGTACTGGCAGAACGCGATCAGTCACCACACGGCGAACATCGTCAAGATCAAGTTGCGTCACCAGGCCTACGAGCACGCGTTGAAGCTGGGTCCGGGGTACGCTGATCGAAACCGTACGGGCGATGTGGTTCTGACTCTGGTCGAGGGCATCGAGCAGCTCGAAACGTTCTTCGGGCAATACCTTTCACAGTTCATCGTCTCGGCGATCGCTCCGATCGCCATATTCGCTTACATGGTGACGCTCGATCTCTACATCGCTCTGATATTCCTACTCTTCTCCGTGCTGACGCTGGCGGCACCCGAGATGTTCCGGCGATGGAATCGAGAGAGCAGCTTTAGGCGTCGCAGGTCCTATGGCGAATTCGGTTCGGACTTCCTCGACAGCGTGCAGGGGCTCGCAACGCTAAAAGCGTTCGGACAGAGCAAGCAACGAGGGAAAGAGTTGGCGCAGAGGGCTCATCACCTCTACCGGAGCACGATGGGTGTCGTCGCCGCCAATCAGACCACGAGCGCGGCAACGATCTTCTGTATGACCACTGGAGCCGCCATCGCTCTGGCCGTAGGCGCAGTGCGGGTGAGCAACGGAGACATGGAGCTGCGGCCGTTGCTGATCGTGCTAATGCTCGGAGTTGAGATCTTCAGACCGATGCGCGAACTCACCAACCTCTACCACATCGGGATGAACGTCGCCTCTTCCGCCCACAGCGTGTTCGGCATCATGGAAGAACCGGTCGCGATTCTCGATCCGGAATCTGCCGCTGATCTCGACGCGTCCGAAATAGAGCCGGAGGTGTCATTCGAGGGCATCACATTCGGGTACGACAGTGGACACCGGCCAGCGCTGCAAGACGTGTCGTTCGAACTGCGTAAGGGCGAGACGCTTGGCGTTGCCGGAGCGAGCGGAGCCGGAAAGTCGACTCTGGTTTGGCTGATGTACCGGTTCTACGATCCCCAAACAGGCTCGATCAAGCTCGGAGGTCACGACCTGAGGGAACTACCGTTGAGCGTGATCCGAGACAACATATCGGTAGTCAACCAAGATACCTACTTGTTCCACGGCACAGTCGCTGACAATCTCCGTTTCGGGAAACCAGACGCTACTCAGCAGGAGTTGGAGGAGGCCGCTCGCGCCGCCAATGCCCACGATTTCATATCGCGCCTGCCGCAAGGCTACGACACCATCGTCGGCGAACGGGCGGTCCGACTGTCGGGAGGGCAGCGTCAGCGCTTGGCGATCGCAAGAGCGCTGTTGAAGGATGCTCCGATACTTCTTCTGGATGAGGCGCTTTCCAGCGTGGACGCGGAGAACGAATCGGTGATCCAAGAGGCGCTGGACAGACTGATGGAGAACCGGACAACGCTAGTCATCGCTCACCGGCTCTCGAGCATCATCAACGCCGATCGCATTCTGGTTCTTGAGGACGGCCGCGCCGTCGAGATCGGTACACACGATGAATTGATCACCGCCGATGGCACGTACGCCAGCCTCATGCGTCAGCAGACTCAAGCCGGCCTGGGCGACGTTGTACCCGTCGCAGAAACGTCGCATCCGCACACTTCAGCCGATCATGTTCCGGCACTGCCGCAACTTTCTTCAGGACACCACCATGGGCCACCATCGCGTCCATCTTCTGATCAAGAACAGGTCAACATCCGATCCCTTGCTGTTTGGCTACGGCTCATTGGACTAGTCCGGCCGGTGAGGTTCCAATTCATAGCTACAGTCGCGCTCGGCGTTCTTAATCACGGCTCCGTTATCGCTTTGGCGGCGTTCAGCGCGTTACTCGTCGGAGCTGTGTTCCGCGACGAGCCCTTGACCACTTTGCTCATTTTGGTGGGTGCCTTAGCCCCGCTCAGCGCGGTTCTCTTCTACCTCGAGTCCTGGCAAGCACACGACATGGCTTTCCGACTGTTGATGAGAATGCGCATCGACCTTTACGAGAAGCTGGAGCCGTTAGCGCCCGCGTACATGGTTCGACGGCGATCGGGCGACTTCGTCAGTGTCGTCGGAGGCGATGTCGAGACGGTCGAGTTCTTCTTCGGTCACGCAGTTTCGCCAATGATCGTCGCCATACTGATACCGGGGGGATTACTCATCGCTCTGGCGATCATCGCTTGGCCGATCGCCGCAGTGCTGGCACCGTTCCTTGTGGCGGTAGCTGTCAGTCCTTACTTCGCCAACACCCGAATAGAGCGGCTCGGAGACGAGATCCGCGGTCGCATGGGCGACATACACGCCTTCATGGTCGACAGCATCCAAGGAATGCGAGAAATCGTGGCTTTCGGACGTGGCGCCGACCGTAACGAGGAGTTGACCGAGAAGGGGTGGGCATATTCCGGTCACCTGGTCCGGTTCCAGAAGTCCCAGGCTTTCCAGATCGGATTCATCGAGGCCATGATGGGCATCGGAGGCCTGGCAGTCTTGGCTACAGGTGTCTGGTTGGTCCTAGACGGACAACTCGAGCGGACCCACCTGCCGCTGGTGAGCGTGCTGGCTCTAGCATCGTTCAGCCCAGTGACGGAGCTGGCGCGCACGATGAAGCAGATGATGGAGACGCTGGCCGCGTCTCGTCGGATATTGACGATTCATGATGAGGCGGTTCCCGTCAGGGATGGGCCAGGAGTTGCTGAAGAACGGCACCCCTCTCCTTCCCCCTCTGGGGGCCGCGCGCAGCCTACTATCGAGTTCGACGAAGTCGCGTTCGCTTACTCGCTGGGCGATCCGCAGGCGCTTGATGGTGTTTCTCTAGGGATCGGATCGGGGCAAACTGTGGCGATTGTGGGACGTTCGGGCGCAGGCAAGACCACGATCGCATATCTCATGATGCGATTCTGGGATCCGGATAGAGGCGAAATAGGACTTGAAGGCCACAGACTTGACGAGTTTCGCCTCGATGACCTGCGCGGTCGGATGGCGCTCGTGGCCCAAGACACCTATCTCTTCAATAACACGATCCGTGAGAACATTCGGCTCGGACGGCAAGACGCCGCGGACGCGGAGGTAGAAGATGCCGCACGTCAAGCTAACGCCGCGGAGTTCATCGAGTCGTTCCCGGACGGCTATGACACGCGAGTCGGAGAGAGAGGCATGCAACTTTCGGGTGGCCAGAGGCAGAGGGTCGCTATCGCACGCGCCATACTCAAGAACGCGCCGTTGCTGATACTCGACGAGGCCACGTCGCATCTAGATGCCATCAGCGAGGCGACGGTTCGAGAAGCGCTTGATCGGCTAATGATCGGAAGGACAACGATTGTCATCGCACACAGACTCTCGACGATCCGAGGCGCGGACAACATACTGGTGCTCGACGAAGGAATGGTCGTCGAGCAGGGAACGCACGAGCAGCTCCTATCGCGCGGAGGTTTGTACGCCCAACTCGTTTCAGCCCAGATGGCCGGCACGAAGCCAAATCAAGGAACCGCATGAAGCGTTGCTGTTGCAAAACCCTCCCCCTTGATGCCCAAGGGGGAATTGAAGGGGGTTTAGACGACGCATTCTGCTTTGGATCCGCTCGTCCAACCCCTTTGGATTCCGGCTTCCGCCGGAATGTCAGTAGTTATGCACAGCACTCTTTACGGGACGCATGATCTTTGCGAGTGCCGCGAGATCGGGAACTACAACGTCCGGTATCGCATCCGATATCCTCGTACCCCCGCCGCGACCCGGGCGGTCAACCCACACACTCGCAATGCCCAACTGGTTTGCTGGCGCGATGTCGTGATACAAACTCTCTGCTACGTGTAGCCACTTGGACGTATCGACTCCCATGAGCTTCCGAGCGATTTGGAAGTTCCTAAGGTTGGGTTTGTAGCTTCGAGCCCGCTGCGCAGTCACCACAACATCGAAATCCACACCTAAAGCTCTTGCCGTGGATGCAAACAGATCGTCGTCGATGTTGGAGATAATTGCCAATTTGTGCCGGCTCTTCAGCTCCTCTAACGCACCTGACACTTCCTCGAACACCGGCCAATTTGGAAGAGATTCAGCCAGACATCCCTTTTCGGCTTCACTCAAGTCAAGGGAAAACTCCCTTCCCATCACTTCCATAACGCAGTGCAGAACTGACCGATACTCCATGAATCCGGAGGAGTTTTGGACCCGCGGTTCAACTTCGGCGAACAGCTCTAGGATTTCCGCATCTTCTTTATGAAGACCGTGAGCATCCAAGACCTCCGAAACTGTATTGCAGATGCCTCTCTCCCAGTCGATCAGAGTTCCGTAGCAGTCGAAACTCAACCATTCATAATCGTCACGCATTCAAGTAAAACCCTCAATCCACATGATGCCAGATTCTTAACAACACCAACCTCTATTACCCCTTTCTTCAGGAGGGGGTAGGAGGAGCCCAGCCTCTTTCGCAGAGCGAAAGGGGCGCGCACAAGCGAAGCGAGTGCGCGGGGTATGCCCGGGCAGGGCGGGCAACAGGGTTTCCCCCGCGAGCGGGGGAAACGTCCGGGGCCTGCCCCGTACTCCGATGCGGGGACAAAGGGGGCTCACCGCTTACCCCCTTCCGCGCAACCACACACACCCTCCCCCTTTTGCTCCGCAAAAGGGGGACGCGTCAAGCGAAGCGAGACGCAGGGGGTTCATACCCATATCGAAGAAGCACCCCAAACAACCAACACCCAATCCCAATAATCTCGCCCAAACCGCCACCACGCATCCCCTCTCCCGATCGGCGGGAGAGGGGATGAGCCTGTCCCGGATTTGATCCGGGGGTGAGGGTTAAACGCGCCTTGACAAACCCAACTCACCCGTAACATATAAACAACCAACCCCCTGAATTCACTCGAGGAGCGTAACCATGATCGACACTACCCGCCTCCTCAATGCCGGCACCGTTGCCGATCTACGAAAACGCGGCTGCTCCGTAATCACCGGCTCCGGACACACCATTGCCATCTTCGCAAAAGACGACACCTTCGCCGCCGTGGATAATCGCTGCCCGCATATGGGCTTTCCACTTGACCGCGGCACCGTCAAGAACGGCATCCTTACCTGCCACTGGCACCACGCTCGATTCGATCTCGCAAGCGGCGGCACATTCGACCCTTTCGCCGACGATGTCCGCTCATTCCCCGTAACCGTCATCGATGACACCGTCTACGTCGACCCCGACCCATCCGAACAAGACCCCGTCGAACGATGGTCCAAACGTCTCCAAGAAGGCATGGAAGACAACATCCGACTCGTCATCGCCAAGTCCGTACTTGGCCTCAATTCATCACCCGCCGACTACCGCACGCCGCTCACTATCGGCGCCAAATTCGGCACCACATACTCCAACGATGGCTGGGGCCCTGCCCTCAGCATGCTCACCTGCACCGCAAACTTTCTCCACCTCCTCCAACCCGAAGACCAGCCTCTAGCCCTCTACCAAGGCCTTCGCCAAGTCGCCGTCGAATGCGCCGGACGACCACATCGCTTCATCGTCGAGCCGCTACCTACCGGCGAAACCCGACCCGAAGTCTTCAAACAATGGTTCCGCGACTTCATCGAAGTACGTGACACCGACGGCGCCGAACGAGTCCTCCGCACCGCCATCGATCTCGGCTTGCCGCCGAACGAAATTCACGACATCATCTTCGCCGCTGCCACCGACCGTATCTACATCGACGCCGGTCACGTCGTCGACTTCTGCAACAAAGCCTTCGAACTCCTAGACCACATCGGTTGGGAACAAGCCGGCCAGATCCTCACCAGCCTCGTCCGCGGAATGGCAACCGCGCGCCGCAGTGAAGAGCTCAACTCTTGGCGAAACCCCATCGACCTCGTGTCGCTAGTCTGGGAAGCCCGAAACCAACTCCCCGGACTCTGGGAACAGTCCGCCGACGTCCGCGGCAGCTGGTCCGATCATGACAACCTGCCTGAAACGATCCTCGCCGACGATCCCTATGTCACTATCGCGTCCATCAACGAGGCTATACGCAACGGCGCAACATCCGAGCAACTAGGCGGCAAAGTCGCATACGCCGCGTTCCTACGCATGGCACGCTTTCACACATCCAACGAATTCGGCGACTGGGACACCGTCCACAACACCCTTACCGCCGCCAACGCGCTCCACCAAGCCCTCAAACGAGCACCGTCCATCGAACTCCTCCGCGCCGTCTACGACACCGCCATGAGCATCTATCTTGACCGCTTTCTCAACATGCCGCCCCAGCGCATCCCCGCACCTTCGTCCAACGGCGCAACTGATCAACTCCCTCAAAACCTCCTCGAAGCCATGAACTCGCAACAGCAGGTCGAGGAATCGGCACGACTTGTGACGGACTACGTTGGCAACTCCAACGAACCCGATGCCATCGTCCCGACCCTCGCACACGCAATGCTCCGCGAGGACTCATCCTTCCACCACTTCCAGATCGTTGACGCCGCCATCAAACAATACCAGCACCGCAAGACTAGACCGTCCGCTCGCCACTCCCTAGTAGCCATGGCACGTTTTCTCGCCGCACACTACCCGACACCCCGCTCAGTCAACCAGACCTACAACATCGCCGTCCGCCTCCAACGCGGCGACGAAATCTTCAACGAAGACTAGCCCACACAGCCCGTAACCTCACCCAACAACCTGAAGAACCCCCGCTTCCTAGCAGTGTTGATCCCCCAATTCACCGGAACATTCTGATACCCATCCCGATAATTCCCAAACATAGAAGAACCGCCAGCCGCACCACCCGGATCGAAATATCCCCAAGACGAATACGCCGACACCGCAGACAAAAAGTTGTTATCCCCCTTCTCAAAATCGAAGTGATCATCCTCTGTAAACAGGATCGGCTTCGGCGTGTAACTCGGCAGCGCCCGCGTCTCCTCAACCATCTCCGCAATCCTCGCAGGCTCCGTAACCCCGTTCCCGTGCATCATGATGTAGTCCGAAACCTCCGCCACATCATCATCCGGCACCCGCCCCCCACCGTACGACGTCCCCACCAGCAACCGTCTACCATCCAACTCGATCGACTTCGCCCTTTCAATCAGCTCCGTCACGCGGTGCGGCTGCAGTATCTCATGCTCGTACCGCAGTACGTTCGCCTCGTTGTTGATCTCGATCAACACATTCCCAAACCCCGACGCCAACACCCACATCGTCGCATCATCAACCGCCCGACACACCGCAGCCTCATCCACCAACCGCTCATCCTGCCCGAAGTAGAAATAGCCCAAAATCACCACCATCCCCAATCTGTCACAAGCTGAAATGATCCGCTCAGCCCGATCGCAAAAAGCGGTCTTCAACGAACCATCCGAGTTAAACGCCGAGTTATGCCAAGGCTGAGATGCCGGACTCGGCAACCCCGCCCAAACCACATCATCATTCACATCGATCCCCCGCTCCGCCATATTCTCCCGAAACATCCCCTCTCGGTAATAGCCAGTCGGACTCCCACCTTGCAGATTCACCGTGACTGCAAGCAACCCGTACGATCTGTACACCGGCAACATCGCAACAAACTCATCCGTATTCCTATCCGCATCCCACACTCCCGTATTCGGATAAGCCCACAACCCCCGCGTCACCTCATTCTCATCATCAAACACCGCATTAGTCATCCGGCTGTTCATCAACAGCCCCTCAACATCCCAACCACGATATTGTTGCCCGGGATACGTTCGCTGACCGTTGATGAGCCAAGCGTCCTGTTCTATGGAAATCAGGGTCGATTTAGACATGTGCCAATATGTCGATGAATTCCCTGATATGCGGAGCGCGGCTACGGATTTGGTTTTCGTCTAGCCAGTTCTCGTAGAAGTTGATGTGCAGTTCATTGGCCGCAGAGAACTGCAATCTGAATTCGGGCTCATCGATTTCATCCTCCAGCCTCCCCATAATGCGATAAAACTCTCCATGCGACCCATGTCGCCAGCCCCGCCGCTCAGCGAGCGATTTCAACGCTTGTGCGCTCGCACCCCAAAGCTTTTCCGATGCCTGGCGCAGGTCACCAGCATCCAACTCAACCATCGCTTGATCGTAAAGCGTCGTCGATGCCGTCCGATATTCTTCCGCCGTGGTCATACGTCGATTCTATCTCCGAGAAAGCCAATCCCCTATCTTAAGATTGAAGGTGGCGCGTCACATCAAGATTCAACCCGTCAAAATGCCCGAATCAACCAACACATTCGACCCCGTACTCCCCGAAGCCGAAGTCGACTTTGTCGAGACCGAGAAGAAGTGGCTTGAGCGGTGGAATATCCCTAACGCCGACGGGCAGACCCTAATCGACCGATACCTCACGCGCAACGACAACGCTGAGAAAAACTACTCCTTCATCGACGGTCCGATAACCGCGAACAACCCCATGGGAGTCCACCACGCGTGGGGCCGCACTTACAAGGACCTGTTCCTCCGTTTCAGGAACATGCAGGGCTACCGCCAGCGCTTCCAGAACGGATACGACGGTCAAGGGCTCTGGATCGAGGTAGAGGTCGAAAAGGAGAAGGGCTTCAAGTCGAAGCACGAGATTGAGACTTACGGAGTCGGCAAGTTCGTCGAAGAGTGCAAGGCGCGGGTTGATCACTTCTCAGACATCATTACTCGGCAATCTAAGCGCCTCGGCTACTTCATGGACTGGGACGATTCGTACCACACGAAGTCGGACGAGAACAACTACACAATTTGGGCGTTCTTGAAGCGATGCCACGACAACGGTTGGCTTTACAAGGGCAAAGACGTTATGCCTTGGTGCCCGCGTTGTGGCACCGGGATGTCGCAACACGAAATCGCGACGGAAGGATACGCCGAGATCGTCCACCCCGGGTTCTTCATCCGCCTGCCGTTGCTAGAGCGTGACGGCGAGTCTCTATTGGTGTGGACAACTACACCTTGGACATTGGCTGCCAACGTCGCAGCCGCTGTCAACCCCGAACATGATTACGTAAAAGTCCTCAATACTCTCGACGAGACCGAACATACCCTATGGCTAAGCGCCAACCGCTGCCACGTTCTCGATGGCAAACACGAGGTTGTTGAACACGCCAAAGGCAATCGACTGATCGGATGGCGCTACCGCGGCCCCTTTGATGACCTCGAAGCGCAATCGGAAGCCCGCGATCTCCACCGCGTCATCGAATGGCAAGAAGTCGGCGACGAAGAGGGAACAGGCATTGTCCACATCGCCCCGGGCGCCGGTTCCGAAGACTTCCAACTCGGACGCGAGTACGGCTTGCCGGTCATAGCTCCACTAGACGACGCGGGTGTTTATGTTGATGGATTCGGCCAGCTTACCGGCAAATCCGTCGACGAAGTCAATCCGATCATCTTCGACTTGCTCCGCGAGAGCGGCGTCTACTACAAAGTCGAGAAATACTCGCACCGATACCCGGTCTGTTGGCGTTGCAACTCCGAACTCGTATTCCGATTGGTGGACGAGTGGTTCATCTCGATGGATGAGTTGCGCCACACGATGATGGACGCCACGAAGACCATCAACTGGGTGCCCGCGTTCGGTGAAGCCAGAGAACTCGACTGGCTCCGCAACATGCAAGACTGGATGATCTCGAAAAAGCGCTACTACGGCCTCGCTCTTCCGATCTACGAATGCGACGACTGCGACAACGTGGATGTCATCGGGTCCCGCGGCGAACTGCGCGAACGGGCTGTCGAAGGGTGGAACGAATTCGACGGACATTCGCCACATCGACCTTGGATCGACGCCATCAAGATTCGTTGCTCCAAATGCCCTGCACTCACTGACCGGATCTCAGATGTCGGCAACGCGTGGTTGGACGCGGGCATCGTTAGTTTCTCGACGCTGGGCTACAACGACGATCGTGAATATTGGCGAGACTGGTTCCCCGCCGATTGGATATCTGAATCATTCCCCGGGCAATTCCGTAACTGGTTCTACTCCCTGATCTGCATGTCCGCCGCGCTCGAAGGTGTCGCCCCCACCAAAGCTGTTTTCTCCTACGGCTTGATGCGAGACGAAAAAGGCGAGGAGATGCACAAGTCGAAAGGTAACGCGATCCCGTTTGAAGAGGCGGCGGACAAGATGGGCGCCGACGTCATGCGATGGGTATTCGCGCGCCACATCCCGCAGAACAACCTCAATTTCGGGTACGGAGTTGGTGACGCGACACGCAGGCGCTTCGTCCTCCCACTCTGGAACATCTACTACTTCTTCACCACATACGCCCGGCTAGACGGATGGTCTCCCGGAAAGGCTACCGATCCCCATTGTTCCCTTTCCCCCTCTGGGGGGAAGGCCGCAGGCAATGGGGGCCTCGGCGAACTTGACCGATGGGCTATTTCCGAACTGAACGCGCTAGTCCAGTCCGTAACCGATGACCTCGAGAATTGGCGCATCGAACGCGCATCGGAAGCCATCGAAACCTACGTTGAACGTCTCTCGAACTGGTACGTGCGTCGTTCTCGACGCCGTTTCTGGAAATCAGAAGACGACGAAGACAAACAGAACGCGTACAACACCCTTTACACCTGCCTGACCACTCTTAGTCGGCTAGTCGCGCCCATCATGCCGTTCATCTCGGAGGAGATCTATACGAATCTCGTGAGCCGGAGATGCGACTACGCTCCACAATCCGTGCACCTCGCCGATTGGCCCACTGCAGACGAAACCATCATCGACGAAGATCTCGCTCTGCGCACAAACCTAGCCATGCGCCTCGCTTCTCTTGGCAGATCCGCACGATCTTCGGTGGGTCTGAAAGTTCGACAACCGCTCAAAGCCCTAATCGTCGAACTCAACTCGCCACAAGAGCGCGAAGCCTTGGAAATGATCGCGCACCAGCTAAAGGACGAACTCAACGTCAAAGACGTACGCGACTCCTCTGAATCCGACAGCCTGATGGCTTACCGCCTTCGACCCAACTTGCCTGCACTGGGCCCGAAATACGGACGACGCGTCAACGAAGTACGAACACTTTTATCGGAAGCCGAGGCCTCGGCAGTTGCGGCTGCTGTGCGCGCGGGTGTGAACGTTCAACTAGGCGACTTCGACCTCGCCCCCGACGAAATCCTCGTCGACAACATCGCCGCCGAAGGCTATGCCGTCGAATCAGACGGCACCTACACCGTCGGCATCTCCACCGAAATCACACCCGAACTTCGAGCCGAGGGATACGTCCGCGACATCGCCCACATCGTCCAAAACATGCGCAAAAACGCTGGACTGGAAATCTCAGACCGCATCCACCTAACCATCAACGCACCCCAAGGCAGCGAAATGGCGACAGCGATCCAAGACCACGCCGACTACATCGCCAACGAAACGCTGGCGGTTGGCATCAATGGCGGCATTGCGGATGAAGTCGCAATGGATCGGCACAGCGTCGATGGGGTTGAGGTGGAGATTGGGTTGGGGAGGGCATTTTAAGGTATACCTCGATGCTCACAAACATCAAACTGAACAATTTCAAGAGCTTGATCGATCTCGAGTTGAAGTGTGCACCGCTGACGTTACTTACTGGTATGAACGGAACCGGCAAAAGTAGCGTATTTCAAGCACTTCTGATGTTGCGACAAACGGCGCAATCAGGGCGTTTGGAGTCGGGGGAAGCGACGCTAAACGGTCCGTTTATTTCGCTGAATCTAGATATTCACAGAACTCCAAGTTCAATTGTCGATTTTGAATTGAACGATGACCGCATTCCAATCCCATGCGAAGTTTCCCTTTCTGCGGGCAGAGCATATCGAACCCGGAAAGATTGGAGTGTGGATACTACCGTGGTTAATCCCAAACCTTTGGCGCAAGAACCCTCGCTACCCACAATACCGGGAAATTGGCGAGACTTACCTCCCCTGGGCGGTGATTTGGTGTACATCCCGGCAGATCGAACCGGTCCTTTAGGTTCCTACGAACGCTCGGACTTTAAAGCGCAAGAAAAGGATCTGGGAACCCGTGGCGAATTCACGATCAACTATCTGAGCAACATGAACTTCAAGGATTTGCCACAAGGCGATTATCGAGCACTGGGAGAGTATTTGTCGATTGGTGAAACTGTTGACTTTTGGCTTCAGGAATTGAGTCCTAGTGCCAACTTAAGAATCGAAGATTGGGAAGACGAGAAACCGATTAGCGCTTACTTTTCGTTTGAAGGACGCGGTAGAACGGATTTCCCGGCCGTGAATGTAGGTTTTGGGCTATCGTACTCGTTGCCGGTCATCACAGCATTGTTGATGCCGAAATCCACTCTTTGCCTGATAGAAAATCCGGAGGCTCACCTACATCCGCGCGGACAGTCGACGTTAGCAAACTTAGCGGCAAGGGCTGCGAAATCTGGAGTACAAGTTTTGGTCGAAACACACAGCGACCACTTCATCGATGGCGTCAGAGTAGCAGTGAGGGAAGGGCTGTTGACACCAGACGACGTCGCGATCCACTATTTTGAACGTCAAGACAACGAGTCGGTCGTCCGGTCGCCAGTGATCGATTCGGATGGCCGCCTATCTGAGTGGCCGGCTGGTTTCTTCGATCAGCACGAGATGAACGCCGTCAGATTGTTGGGTCCACGCGGTGCGTGAACTGGTGTTAAACCATGCTAGCGTTGCTACGAGCGATCTTGAGACTGCGACTATATGGTTGCAACAACTCGCAATCGGCATGGCATCCCTGAATCGGCTCGGAATTGGCAAGTCTGAGTTAAGAATGGGGCGACATCTGCACGAAATCGAATGCACGGACCGCGCCACGATGTACGACGTGATGTTCAGCCTCAGGAAGAGCGGAGCGCGTGATGAGTATCAGTATCTATCTCGATTAAGCTCAAAGGCTCCGTTACTGGAATCTGTCAGCGGAGATGTCGAGGACAAGTTCACGCGATGCGAGGTTACAGGTCTTGATGCGAGGCAGTTATCGCCAGAAGATGGCGCGCCGTTGCTCTACTGCGCGATAGCAGACGGCATTGCTATTGGGTTTCCGTCTGACCCGGTTTGGCAGCACGACCAGATCGAGGTCTACTTTGAAGAACTGTCAACGGACGGTGATGAACTCGGTGAGGTCGCCGAGTCGATTGACAACCTAACGCGTCCCGAACACGCGGACGCGATATCTGAACGTCATCGCGCCAACATGCGCACTGACATTTCAAGTTTCATTGATTTGTGGGAGAGAAAGCACACGCTGTTCCCGAATCTCGTTTTCAGCCCGGACATAGAGGCTCAGCTAGACGACGTTAATCAAGACGACCTGTCGACCATCGTAAAGAAACTGTCGATGATCGACCGCGACGCTACGGACTGGCGAGGTTCAGATTCAGCTATGCCTAAGTGGAGCGGTAATGTCACGCGGGAATCGAACACCGTTCGGAACAATCCAGCATTGATCGGCGCGCGCCGCTTTCGCTCCAGTAGTGGCCCTACTAAAGTATTCGAATGGCACGCACGCTTCGGTAATAGTGGCAGGATTCACCTGCGATTCGACGCGCAAACTAAAGCGGTTGAGATCGGCTACATCGGTAAGCACTTGCCGCTTTGATGGGCTCGCTATCCCCTCCCAGCAAATCCCTACACCGGCTGCTCCACCCTCACCGTGATGGTGTCAGTGTCGTGGTACTGGTGGTGTTCAACCGATGAGGCGTAGCTGCGGAGCAGTTGCAGCGACAGTTCTTGCTCAATGACGTTTTCCGAGCTGTGCTGTTGTAGCTGTCGAACGCGGTCTTCGATGTTCTGTTCATCGTTCGCGCCACCGATGAACTCCAATTCGGCTACATCGCCGTCGCTGGACGCGACCACCACGAGTTGTCTGTCGTCCCCCTCTTCTTCGTCGTCATCAAGACTTAACGACGTCAGGTCCAGCGGAGCGAGGGTCAAAAGCGTCTCCTCGCCAACTGCGCTTAGACGGTCTCTCATGGCATCGTTCCAATGTCTTCGGGCGGCGAACTCGGCCATAAAGTCGTTGAGCTCAGGCAAAGAATCGACGTGCAGTCTCGATTGGAAACGCATCCGTCGAGGCTTTGTGAGTTCCAAGTAGAGGATCATCACTATCGCAGCCACTCCCCCGGTCGTTATGCCGCTGTCTAGGAGCGCGTCTACCACCGGATTGATCTCAGGCAGCTTCAACAACCCGAACTGAAACGGGGCTGCGAACCAGAAACATACACCCGCGACGGCGACCCTCTGCCGGTCTTTTTCGGTCTGAATGACGATCCTCGCGCCTTCGACGAAAAGCGATCCGACGATCATCATCAGATATCCGGCCATGACAGCGCTAGGTATGGTGCTGAGCAGTCCAGAGATCTTCGGAATGAACGCTACGATTATGAAGATGCATCCGATCGCGTATCCGACTCGGCGGGCGGCGAACCCGGTCAATTGCGTAAAAGAAACCGCGCCTGGGTTGATGATGTGAGGAACCGATCCGGCCAGTCCCGCCAGCACATTCGCGACGCCAGTGCCCGCGAGCGCGCCTTGCACTTCTCGGAAGTTCACTGCCAGATCTTCGCGGTGGGCTACACGCTGCATCGCAATCGACGCACCGTTGGCTTGAATAGAGATGATCACTCCGAGGAACAAGAACCCCGGCAAGAGTGTCCAGAAAGGCACCCCGAAGTCAAATCCGAATTCCGGCAACTCTGTTGGTATCCCTACCCATGGGGCGTTCAACACCCGATCAACATCGTAGACGCCAAACGCAGCGGCTACGACGCTTCCGACAACAATACCGATCAGCGGACCCCATAGGCTGAGTATCGTTGAGCCGCGCAACGTGAGAGCCGCCACCACCACTAAGGTGACCAATGCAGTCAAGAACGTCGCGGCGGGTTCAGTCTCCGAAGCCCGGTTCAACATGCCGAAAACGACGGAAGCCAACGTCAACGAGAGAATCATCATGACGGTTCCGCCAACCGTCGGCGTGACGACTCTTCGAAGTATGAAGAGCCACTTGGAAATCGCGAGCAGGACGACGGCCGAAACGAGTATCAGCGCCCCCAGTGTAGCGGGGCCGCCGTCGACCAACGCGGTTATGCAGAAGGGGATCGCGAATGCGGCGGTGAACATCGGCAACACCGCCCCAGCGCCTATCGGTCCGATGCGCCGCACCTGTATCAACGTGGATACCCCGACTACCAGTAGAGACGCGAAGACCATCCAGACGACAAACGATTCGCCCAGGCCGGATTGCTGAGCGACGATGACTGGCGTAACGAGCAGGGTTGCAGACGCGATGAAGCTGAACTGCAAACCGTAACCTATCGAAGCAAGCAACGGCGCGGTTTCATGCGCTTCATAACGAGGGCTTTTCAATGCTTCGGTCGTCATAGTCGCAACGCGAGGAGATGGTGCGGCTAGCCCAGACGCAACCTATTAAGATACCTTACCCCCTCGCGCACCTTGACGAGAAGTCAAGGTCTCGTCGCACGCCACTAAGATAAAATCACGGATTCGGACACACTGCTGGCAGGTCGTTCTTATGAAAATCACCAAGGTCACGCCGATGTTGGGGCAGGGCAATATCTGCGCCAGCTGGGTCTTCGCCAAAGTCGAGACCGATGTGGGAATCGTGGGATACGGTGAGGGCACTCGCCATGCTGGACCGGTAATCGCTGAGGCGATTCGATGGCTAGAACCTCATGTGGTCGATAAAAATCCGTTCGATGTCGAAGCCCTCTACACGACGATGTTCAAGGCAACCCACTATACCTGGGGCGCGATCTTCAGCTGCGCCATCACTGCCATTGAGACCGCTTTGTGGGACATCATGGGCAAAGCGACCGGCAGGCCGGTATACGAACTCCTCGGTGGCAAAGTCTGGGACCGCGTCCGGCTCTACTCCCACATTGGCGGCGGTAGCCAGATCATCCGCATGAACATCGACGACGGTGCGGTCGCCTCAGACGATTTCGGCGCCATACGCGAACGCGCACAAGACCTCGTATCGCGCGGCTTCACCTGTGTCAAGACGTTTCAAGCCGGCCGCTACAACGTCACCGAACACAACTCCGCCCGATTAGGCGACTTCTGGCCGAACATGCACATGAACAGGGCCGACATTCAAGCCACAGCACAGAAGGTCGAGTTCATACGTGAGCAGGTCGGCAACGATGTCGAGATAACCTTCGACGCTCACGGTCTCAACGCAGTCTCCGCATTGAGGCTCGCCAAAGCGTTAGAACCGTTCGATCTGCTCTGGTACGAGGAGCCGGTGCACCCCTTCAACCTCTCGGCACTCAAACAACTGCGAACTGAAACCTCGATACCTATCGCCATGAGCGAACGACTTCACGCCGCCACTGAGTTCGCCGAAGTAATCGACACCAGCGCTGTCGATGTCTTGATGGTCGATGTCCAGTGGTGCGGCGGCGTGTCGCAAGCGAAGAAGATCGCCGCGATCGCCGAAGCAAGGTACCTACCGGTAACTCTTCACAACTGCAACAGCCCGTTAGCCTCCATCATCAACGCCCACATCGCGATGACACTCCCCAACTTCCTGAACATGGAGTTCATCGACCCTGATGTGCCTTGGCGCGACGAAATCATCACCGAACCCCTGAATATCCAAGACGGACACCTACAAATCAGCGACAAACCCGGCTGGGGCGTAGACATCGATGAGGAGGCGCTGGCCTGCCATCCCTACAACCGCGAGATCAGCGCATACGAGGAAAGAGACCAGCGAATACAACGGGACAACTGCTAAAAAAGGGCATGCGGGAGCCTGCCTTTAGCAACCGAACTTCGTTTCAACGAATCTGTTCGTTGCAGAGCAGCGATACGACGAAATACGCCTTATGAAGGCGCACACATTCTTGAAGACATAACTCGTCAACTCATCTCTTACCCTCAAACCTGATTGTTGGTATAATCCAGCGCAACTGAAACTGTCGCGACATCTATCGGTAGGTATGCGATGAGCACGAAAGAATTGCAATTGATGGCTCACCTTATGCGGAGGGCCGGCTTCGGCGCTTCTAGGGAAGAACTGGAAGCACTTGTGGAACAGGGTTACGACGAGACGGTGGAGAAGCTTTTGGAGGTCGATGATCCGAACTGGATGGACATCGATATGATCCGGCGGTACCATCCAGACCACATGGGCATGATGGGTAACAACATCGGCTCGCACTGGATGTACCGGATGATCTCGACCGATACGCCTCTGCGCGAGAAGGTGGCCCTGTTCTGGCATGGGATCTTCGCCACGGGTTACGCCAAACTCGCCAACGGCAAGGTTCTCCACGACCAGATCAGAATGTTCGCCCGACATGGCACAGGGAAGTTTGACAACCTCCTAGTCGAGCTATCTAAAGACCCGGCGATGATCGTATGGCTCGACAACTGCGAGAACCACTACGGCGCGATCAACGAGAACTACGGGCGCGAGTTGCTCGAGTTGTTCTCAATGGGTGTGGGTCACTACTCGGAGGACGACATCAAAGAGGCGTCAAGGGCGTTCACAGGTTGGACGATCGGCAACACCGACTACATGACACTAAAGTCGATGCGAGACTCGATCTGGCCGTACGGACGTTTGTCGTTCCACTTCGAGTACAAGCCAGAAGACCATGACGATGGCGAGAAGGAGTTCCTCGGCCGCAAGGGCAACTTCAACGGGGACGACATCATCGACATCATCTGCGAACAGGAAGCGACGGCCCGATTCATCGCGCGCCACATGTACAGCTTCTTCGTCGCGGACGAGCCTCCAGTTCCAGAGTGGCCCTACAAGCCGCCGCGCGACCCGGAGGCGATAGAGACACTGGTACAGGCCTATTTCGACAACGGCTACAGCATCAAGGAGATGCTGCGAGTGCTGTTCAAGTCCGACTTCTTCAAGTCGGAAGGCGTCTGGTACCAGCGTGTAAAGAGCCCGGCTGAGTTGATGGTCGGGGTCCTCAAGCTGACTGGTGAATTCCCTCGCCCGCGAGAGGAGATGATCCAGACGCACCTGCATGCCATGTTTATGGGGCAACACCTCATGAATCCGCCTTCGGTTGAAGGTTGGCATTGGGGCACCGAATGGATCGATTCCGGCGCGTTGGTCGAACGCGTCAACTTCGCATCGGAACGTCTCGGAAATCTGCAAAGCCCTGGTGTCCAGTCGATGATCGACAGCGTCCTTGGGGACGATGAAAGCGCTGACCCGGCAGAACTTGTGGACAGGGCGCTCGAACAGCTCTCCCTGACGCAGGTCACCGATGTTACACGCGAATCCCTGATCGAATTCGTCGAGCGAAACGACGAGATGGTGGACAGCAATGGCGGTCAAACTCCGCGTGAGCGCGCAGCCAACGCCATCAAACTTGTGGCGGCGACCCCTGAGTTCCAAAGGGCATGATCAATCTGACCAAACTCACGGCCGAGGATACGCGTGCAGCGATGAGATAACCGAGACATGACTATGGCCGAAAAGCAAGAAAAATCAGGGCGGCTTTCATACAACCGCACGATCGGCGTTACGGCGATGTTTGGCCGGGGGTTCTACTATCCCGTCGACATCGTCGCCGGCGACGATGACCGCCTATACGTCCTGAACCGTTCGTCGGACGGCGACAAGCGCGGCGTCCGGGTGACCATCATGAACCTCGAAGAGGAGTATTTCGGAATATTCGGTGCTTGGGGTGAGGCGAATGGTCAATTTATTTGGCCGAACTCGATCACGATCGATAGCGAACGGCGGTTGTTCATCAGCGACGATTACCTCAATCGCATAACCGTGATGTCTACCGATGGCGACTTCATCGAGAAATGGGGCGAGACTGGTGGTGATGATGGGAAGCTCGATGGGCCCAACGGCATGGACGTCAACTCCGACGACGACGTGCTCGTGGTCGACCACCGCAATCACCGGATCCAACGGTTCACAGCCGACGGCGAATTCGTCGGTTCTTTCGGCGAGCAGGGGAGCGGCGAAGGCCAATTCACGATGCCGTGGGGAGTCTCGATTTGTGACGATGGCAACGTCCTCGTAGGAGATTGGGGCAATGACCGGATTCAGAAGGTAACGCCGGACGGCGAATACGTCGCTTCGTGGGGAATCTCGGGCGAAGGCGAAGGTGAGCTCCACCGCCCATCCAGCGCTTGTGAGGATGAAGACGGCTACGTCTATGTCGCAGACTGGGGCAACCACCGTATCCAAGTCTTCGACCCGGATGGCGAATTCGTCCAGATGAATCGAGGCCAGGCCACCGTATCTAAATGGGCGCAGGCCTTCCTAGACACGAACAAAGAGGAGGCATCGGCGCGCGCTGAAGCCAATCTCGATCTAGACCCAGATCTATTCGAAAGGGACGCCAACGAAGAGTCGTCTCATATCGAGAAATACTTCTGGGGACCGTCGTCCATCAAGTTGATAGATGACCACGTATATGTCGTAGACACCGTCCGTCACAGGATCCAAGTGTTCGACGTCAACTCAACCTAACGGAGACAACTCACCCCGCAACGCGTCCAGGGTCACGATACGGCCCGTTCTCAGGAGGAAACAAAAATGACTTCCCAGCGTGACCCCGCCCTCGTGGTCGTCCAACTCTCAGGCGGTAACGACGCCCTGAACACCGTGGTGCCCTACACGAACGGCATCTACCAAGATTCCAGAAAGGCCATCCGCCTTGAAGAACACGAAGTCCTCGACCTCAACGGGAAACTAGGCCTTAGTCCCGCCATGGGGCCCATCAAGAGCCTTTGGGATGAAGGTAACGTGGCCATCGTAAACGGCATCGGATACCCGAAGCCCAACCGCTCGCACTTCCGGTCTATGGACATCTGGCATACCGCTGAATCGGTTGACGTGGCACCTGATGGTTGGATCGGGAGGACGATCCGGGAGATCGATCCGGAGCACCAGAACGTGGTGGCCGGGGTTAACTTCGGCCGCGGGTTGCCGAGGGCGCTCCACTGCAAGGGTGTCCCGGTTGCCTCCGTCGGAAACTTGGAAACTTATGGGTTGATGCCTGACATTGACGACATTGCGACTCGCGATCTCGCCTTGGACATCTTCACCCGCATGTACGGGCCGCGCGAAGGCAGGGACTACATCCTCGAAGCTATCGGTGACACGGGTATGAGCGCTTACCTCGGTGCTGACATCCTGCGCGCCGCGCCGCAAAAATACCGATCCTCGGTGGAGTACGCGGACAACATGATCGCGCAGCAGATGAGGGACATCGCCCAGGTTCTGTTAGCCGATGTCGGCACTCGCATCTTCTACACACAGCACGGCAGCTACGACACTCATTCCGGCGAGTTGTTGAACCACTACACCTTGTGGGACGAATTGTCTACCGCCGTCGGCGACTTCTTCGCGGACCTCGAAGAACACGGACGCGGCGATGACGCGGTCGTTATGGTCTTCAGCGAGTTCGGACGACGCATCGACGACAACGGTTCCGGAACCGACCATGGCTCTGGCGGTGTCGCATTCGTCATGGGCAACCCTGTCAAAGGCGGCTTTTACGGCGAATATCCGTCGCTCGAACCCGTAGACCAAGTCGAAGGCGACATGGCTTACAACAACGACTTCCGCGGCCTCTACGCCACGCTGCTAGACGACTGGATGGGCGTCGACCCGAACCCGATCCTAGGCGGCAACTACGAACAGTTCGACATGATCGCGCGGTAACTGCCAGCGCATCCAACGCGTTCCGAAAGCGACGCGACGGTTCCACGCCGTCGCGTCGCTTTTTCTTGTCACCAGAGCCGCCGGACGCCGTAGCGATCAAACAGCGATTCGTTGGAGACCAGGACCATGCCCTCGGATATCGCCTGAGCGATCAACATCCTGTCAAACGGGTCGCGAAGCGGGCCAGGCAAAGCACCAGCGCGGATGGCGCATTCCAATGTGATCGGAATAGCATCGAAATTTTGACTCGCCATGTATCCAGAAATATCTTTTGCTAATTCTTCAGCTTCTGGGAGTTTGCCCAAACGGTACTTCGTTGCAATCTCCCAAGCGGCCGCAGCACTAATCAACACTTCGTTCGTTTCGACTTCGATCGCCCGTCGAGCAATTTCAGACAACTGCGAATCGCCAGCGAACCACCATATGAACGCGTGGGTATCCAGCAATAACCGCAAAGGTTATCCGCCTTCCCACAACTTCAACTCATCTTCGGGGAGGGGCTCAAAGAATCGTTCGTCGATCGAAATTTTTCCCTTTAATGTCCCAAATTGACGTTTTCCCTTAGGCACACAAGGCACCAACTTCGCAACCGGTTGCCCATTTCGAGCAATCACAACATCTTCACCCGCCTCAACTTGGGCTAACAATCGAGAAAGGTGCGTTTTTGCATGATGTACGTTGACCGTGACCACAACAGCCTCCTTGAACTATTCGTTAGCTAAGTATATGACTAATTTTGAACCCATCAATCCATCGCACCGTTAATCACCTTCCCACAACCGCAACTCCTCTTCAGGCAATGGGTCGAAAAAGCTGTCTGGGATGGTGATCTTGCCCTTTAAGACGTCTGGTTGTCGCTTCCCCTGCTGAGCGACGGCGACGAGCCGGGCAACTGGTTTGCCATTGCGAGCGATGACGACCTCCTCGCCTGCTTCCACTTGTGCCAACAGTCGCGAAAGATGCGTCTTCGCTTCATGCACGTTCACGGTGACCATCGCCGACTCCTTGAACATCCGGTTAGCTAATGGCATGACTAATAAGCGTATACCAATCCACGAATCAACTTCGAATCCGATTGGAGATGTTGGCCCTAGGTTGATGGTAGGTAGAACCGTCTTCGATACCTAGATGGACAGACTGTGAGCCTGTCCAAGCTCTTGAGCCGACCATTATGACGGGCTTAGGACGGAAGAACACAAGACTTTTGGGAGTTGGGACGCGCCTAGGCGCTACCTTGGTTTCGACGCGCAGAGAGCAGGCTGGGCGACGGTAAATCTATACGGGTAACTCGAAACGTAGTACGTGGTATCAATGGCAGCCTTGATACCAACCGACAAAAAGCCACTCAAGACAATCTAGGAGGTTCCTCATGCTCACCAAAGCATCGCTCCTGTCTCTCGGCGTCGCCTTGCTGGCAGCCCTGTTCATCTTCCCCGGCCACTCTGCGCGTGCCGACAGCGGAGATGCGTCGGATACGGACACTTCCGGCTGGTGTCACTTTGATGACCTTACCCCGCCGGGCAAGCCCGCCTTCACCAGCGCCACCCCGGCCGCGACCAGCGTCACCTTCACCTGGAGCAGCCCCGCCAACGGCAGTGCCGCGGATAGCGGCGGCGCCATCACCGACTTCATGATCTACCTCACCACCGACGACGGAACCCCCGTCTCCGAGACCATGGTCACCGCCAGTGCCTGGTATCCCCATGACTACTCTCAAGTGGTGAGCGGCCTGAAGCCCGGCACGACCTACAAGGCGCGGATGCGCGCCCGCACCATCTTTGGCTGCTACAGCGCATTCAGCGAGGTCGAGACGGTAACCACAACCGGGAACTAGGGTGAATCGGGAACTAGGGTGTTAATAGCCTCCGAGCAGGCTGTGGGGTGTAAGCCCCATTCACGGGAGCGTCTGGCGATGCCGGACGCTCCCTTTTTGTTTGCCTTGGATTTCAGGTGCAAATCGCCTCTGGGAAGCGCGGAAGTGCTGGTGGAGCGATGGAAACTATTGGATAGAACCGATACCATCGCTACTCTCGCCAAGGGGATGAGCCAGTGTCTCAAGACCAGGCGAGGAAGTCGGGTACGGTGGGCGCTTATACCTGCCTCGCACCCTTCGGGCAAGGCCAGGCTGTCGGCGCACTTCTTTACACCGCTATCCTGAACCTCGACATGAAAATTCTTGATTTCGTCAAGTCTGGCGGGCCAAAGTTGACGTTGGGTAGAACCGTCTTCGAACTTGCGTTTCCGCCGTGATTCGCCTCCTTTCCAATGACCAGTCGGTAACGATTCCCATCGATTGACACCTGCCAACGATAGGCGTCACTACCCACACGGGTCTGTTCGTAACTCGATCGGTCCGGCGCTCGCGCCGAAGTCTTTGAGATAAGTCTCGCCGTCACCCTCCGGCGTGATTCGGACGTAGATCAGGTCATCGCATCCATTCAATTCGTCAAACCTGATACGGTATCCTGGATCCTCCGTCTCGTCGCCCAAGTACGCCCCTCTCTCCTCACCGTCGTCCTCCAGACGATAGACATAGACGTAGTAATCGTCGACGCCGTCCTCTGGGTCCCAGACGATCGTCCAACCTTCGGCGTCATCGAAAATCTCTACGTTTGTCGGTGCGGGAGGAACGGTGGCCTTATCACCATCCACGAAGACCCTGAACCTGTTCGGTTCGGGGTGGGCTTGCCCGCAATCGACGTGATCCTCGCTCTGGTCTTCGACGAACAGGTAGAACTCGTACACCCCTTCCGGCAAGTCTTCAACCGCGGTAATGACAAATCCGGAAACGGTCTGTTGCCATTTCTCAACTGATCCTTCTGGAGCTAAGTGCCAGATCGCCAAGCGCTGGTCGTCCCCTCCGCTAGCGGCCCTCCATTCGTTGTGGGTTATCTCGTATCGTGAGTGATATGCGACTTCGAACAGGCCGGCATCCGTCCCTCGCAGCCACAATCGGGATTCGCTTGTGAGCCCGTAATAGTCCGCGTAACTCCAGATCGTTGTGCCAGCGTCCACGGGCACTCGTTCGCCATTGAATATGATGTCGTGGTCACGGTTGTCGTCGTCCGTTATTGGACCACCCCGATAGCGCCAAGGGTCTCTGCCTTTGTTGCGGTACTTGTAGTAGACACAGTCTCGCCATCTCTGGTCGTCGCGTCGGTCGTGCTCTTCGACGACGCTTGACACCTTCTGCCTCGCCTCGTCTAGACCGATCCATCGATCCCGGGTTGCGTCGTAAAACATCCCATGCTCGCCGACCAGCCAAGTGCCGTGGTCCCATTGAGAGCCAGCAATAATCTCGTCCGCGTACCCGAGATTGTAGGAGCCAGGGTGACGCGTGGCAGTCAAGAACGCGATTGCCGGCCCCGTCTCGATCAACCGACCGTACTTGTGCTCGAAAACTGCCGAGGCACAAACCCCTTCTTCCTCTGTGTTGAACACGCTCTGACCTTCAACCACAGCAGTTATTTCGCCCGGGCCGTTACCTTTCAAGTACTCGCTGACCAGCACGTGGACTTCGACGATCAGCGTGCGTTGAAAGCCTTCGTAAATCGAAGGTTTCAAGAACTTGGACTTGACACTGTCGACAGTTACTACTTCTGGGTTGACACGGAGGACTTGTCCGACAACGACCACGTCGTTCTCAAGCACTCGCTGCTCAAGCACACCCTCCCCAATGTCTGGAGATGGACTCATCCATACGGTGCCGCCGCCGACAGACCTGATGTCGTAACGGTCTAGGCACCCGTCATCGGAGGAACGACCTTCGCTTTTTGCGGTCACCGGCGCGTCGTCGAAGAGGACGCAGTCCTTGAGCCGGAGGTCTCGCAGGTCGTTGGTGTCGACTTTCCGGAGAATCGGCGGTACGCAGCCGGTCAGCTGGTTATTGCCCAGTTGCAAGTGCCAAAGATTGTGCAAGTTGCCAATCTCTGCCGACACCTCGCCTGTGAGCTGATTGTCGTTGAGTAACAGGCTTCTCAAATCGCGGAGACCGCCCAGCTCCGCCGGCAACTCGCCTGTCAGTCGGTTCTCGTCGAGCCGCAGATGCTCCAAGGCGTCGAGCCGTCCGAGATCCGGCGGTATGGTACCGGTGAGGCTTTTGGATGTCAGAACCAGTCCGGTGACCCGGCCGGGGGTGCCCTGCACCCACACGCCGTCCCAGTCGGCGATGGGAACGTCGACACTCCAGTTGAGGGTTGCGGAGCCTCTGAGGGTGTCCTTAGCTGCGAGGAGAGTATTGCAGTCGCGCATGAGGTCGGGGTTGGCGGATTGGTCGGGCACGGCGAGGCCGCAGGACTGGGCTGGTGTCGGAATAGAGACCGAGGTCGGCGAAGCCACAGGGGTCCGCGTGGGTGTCGGCTCAGGTGGCGGAACGGGGCTCGGAACCGGGGTCGGGGTCGGATTATCAGACGCTTCGTTCAGCAGCTCCTCAGGCACGCAGCCCAAGAAGCCGTCCCAGAAGCCTTCGACTTCGACCTCATTGGCGTCGTAGCCCTCAGGAAGCATCGCGGCAATGATGACCGAGAAATCCGTCACGCTGAAGAGGCCTCGAAGACATTTGACATGCTCGTCATTCAGGGGTATTACCGTGATGATGAGTGAGAGATAGATGTTGGCGAAGGTCTCGGGTGCTAGGCACCCCAGGGCCTCAACATCCTGTTCCTCAGGTAATTCCGGCCAGAAGGTACGGTCCATAGAGCCCTCGACATCAGGCGCGAAGGTACGTAGGACGCAGGACCGCTCGTCTTCAGAGAGGGGTACGATGGACAAGACTTCCGGCCAGAGCGTTTCGACTCCGATGTGGTAGCCCCCAGTAATGACCTCTGGATCGATGAGCACCTGGCGTTGCGTGGTCGGTGACTCGGGAGTTGGCGGGGCAGCCGGCGTGTGGGTCAGTGCCGACGTTGGAGTGGTTGTAGGCGTTTGGGCCGGATCTGATGCAGTTGCGGCTATCGTTATGCTCGTCGGTGTAGGTGTGGCTGGAAGTACCACCGTCGGCGTGTAGGCAATCGTTGGGACAGGCGTAGGATCGAGTATGCCGTTGGTTGCGGATTCCGGAGCGGGAATTTCGGCAACCGAGGGGGTGGGAGTCGTTGCGAGATGCGACGTGGGCGTGGCTTCGGGTTGGTCGCTACACGCCGATAGCGCGGTTGCGATTGCTGCGCCTGGGAGAGCGATCCTCGCGATCAGGTCGCAAGTGTTCCGTATGCCGACCGATTTGATAACGGAGAGTCTCACTTGCACGGCCTTCGTAGAATCCTGTTGCGACAGACGTGGGGGATGGTGGGCGGTGGAGGATTCGAACCTCCGACTTCTTGCTTGTAAGGCAAGCGCTCTAGGCCTCTGAGCTAACCGCCCGATTTATAGGATTTTACCTGTTGCGCGAGAAGGTCAATCGACTCTTTCAATCTGGGTCTTCTCGGTTGAGTTCTCGAATGCGTCGACGAGTGGCTTCGATTTGCTTGCGGGTTAGGCGGTACCTCCGGTTCTTGCGGTCTTCGTTGGAGAACCAGCGGAGGAAGAGTGTTGTGAGTGTGGCGAGGTAGATGATGTTACCGGGTATCCACATCAATAGTCCGCCGATGCGCTGATCTTCTGCGGGTGTCAATGTGAAGTGATGGGGGGTGTCTAGGTATGGCGTGTAGATGACGGCGTTGGAGAGTGTGATGATGGCGGCGAGCACGGCGGTGGGAGTTACGACGAGGACGAGGTAGATGATGCGTTGCGGGTCGGTGAGTTGCGATCTGACCGGTGGTGGTCCGATTATGGGCCACCAGAAAAGGAGGGATGTGGCGAACATGGAGAGGTGCATTCCGAGGTGGACGAGTTCGTTTGAGATGGCGAGTGCGTAGAGTTCGGGTATGTGCCAACCCCAGAGGGTTAGGACGAACGCCGGCAAAGCAAACCTCGGGCTGGTAAGCGTCGCGTTGATGCGCCGTAGCCATCCCCTTTCAGCTAAGGACGGTGCGAGGCCAGCTCGGACACCTTCAGGCATGGCCCAGAGATATGCGGCCATGGGAGATGCGGCGAGCAGTAGGACGGATGCGACCATTGCGATGAGGATGTGCTGTGTCATGTGGGCGAAAAACATGTCGTCGGATAAGGCTTCGGGCGGTCCGGCGACGGCGAAGAAAAGGATGGCGTATCCGCCGATGGCGTAAAAGACTTTGCGGAGGGGGATCGCCTGCCATCCGGATCGGATCTGGAGGCGGAGCATGCCCACGACGTAGGTCAGAGCGAGGAACGCCACGATGATGAACTGTGAACCGGACAGCGACCACGCGGAGATGAAATCGCCGATGGAGTTGGCGACTTCGGTTGAAGCGTTCATGTGCTCCGAACCTTTGTCCGTCGAGATAGGAAGATGCTTTTAGTTGGTCTCAATTTCAGAGACCCAAGAGCGCTACTGCTGCGTCTGGCCACCGAAGTTGAGGAGTAGCAACAGCGCGACGAATATACCGATTCCGATGAGCATACAGGACGTGAATATCCACGCGTAGTACTTTCGGTCGAACTTCAGGTGCATGAAGAATCCGACGACGAGTACGAACTTGCCGAGGGACAGGACTAGCATCAATGGGATAAGCATTCCGCCGAGCCATTGCCAGCTGAAGGCCCAGACTTCAACGATGGTGATGATGCTGAGGGCGACGCCTACAACGACGTAGAAGGCGGGAGTTCCGTGATGGAGGTTGGCGGCGGTGATGATGTCCCAAAATCTCTTGATCGGAACGATGCCGTCACCGAACGGGCCTTCCATTTGCGGGTTGGGTTCCTGCCATTGCGTTCGTGGCAGGTCCCACCAGCCGCGTCCGTCGTGGTATAGGAGCTTGTTCCAGAGGTTCGCCATTGTTCGATTCGTGGTTTGGTCTAGCAGGAGCTCGGATTAGTTACTTTTGACCTCAATGTCCGCCCCAAGGTACGCCACCGGGCGGTACACCATCCCTTGCGGAGATCAGGTATATGACAGTAAAGATGACGATCCAGACGATGTCGACGAAGTGCCAGTAGAGGCCTGCGATCTCGAGATCGATGGCGTTGTCGGCGCGCAACGTCCCCTTGATGTTGCCGTAGCCGAGGAATATGAGCCAAAGGACACCGAGGGTCACATGGGCACCGTGCAGGCCTGTGAGGATGAAGAATGTCGTGCCAAACAGATTCGTCCGCGGTGTGAGGCCCACGTGGACGAAATGGTTGAACTCGTAGACCTGGAAGAGCAGGAAGATCGATCCGAGCACGACGACTGCGAAGATCCAGAAGGTGCCCATGTGCTTACGCCCTTGTTGGACGTAGGCGAGGGCGAGCACCATCGCCAGCGAGCTCATCAGTAGCACGAAGGTCGAGACCGACGTGATGGGGATGTCGAGGATGTCAGAGGGATAGGGACCGACAAGGCTGCGGTTGCGGTATACGAGATAGGTGGCGATGAAGGATCCGAAGAACATTACATCGGATCCGAGGAACGACCACATTAGCAACTTCTTGTTGCTGAGCCCGGTGGCGGTGTTGATAACCTCGCCGTGTTCGCTCTTGACTTCGTATGTCGCGGATGCGGTTGCCAATTCAGATCGCGTTGGGTATATGGTCGGCTACTGTGCGTTCTCAGTGCGAAGAATGGGGTTCGGGATCGTTGACAGGTTCGTATGACCAGCCGAGGAGGCCCCATATGAGGATAATCGCGCCGACGATTATCACGGCGAAGTGGGTCATCAAACCAGCGGCTGCTATCAGGAGGCCCAGGGAAAGGATGAAGGGATAGTAGGACATGTCGGGCATGTGGATGTCGCCATGACCGTGATCGTCATCGCCGTGGTGGGCGTCGGCATGCTCGTCGTGATAGTCATCGTCTTCAGCGTCGTCGAACTGTGCGCCTGACGGGGCGGTGAGCTCGCCAGCGTGTTCGTCGTGGTAGTACTCGGCGATGAGTTCAGGATGCTTCTGGAACCAAAAGTCGTCTCGATGCTCGACGGTCGGGATCTTTTCGAAGTTGTAGTGCGGCGGGGGAGACGCGATTGACCACTCAAGCGTACGGCCGTCCCAAGGGTCGTTGCCGGCAGGGACGCGCTTTCGTGCACTGTAGAAGACATTGATGATGAATAGGAGCACACCGAAGGCCATGAGGAAGCCTCCGGCGGAGGCGTACATGTTGGTGTTTTCCCATCCCATGTTTTCGGCGTAGGTGAAGATGCGGCGCGGCATGCCGTCAAGTCCGAGCCAGTGCTGAGGCGCGAACTGAAGGTTGAAACCTAGCAGCATGATCAACCAGTTCCAAAAACCTAGTTTCTCGCTGAGCAGGTAGCCGGTGGCTTTGGGCCACCAGAGGTATATGCCGCCGAAAATGGCCATGATGGCTCCGCCGAAGAGGACGTAGTGGAAGTGTGCGACGACGAAGTAGGTGTCTTGCTGCTGGGCGTCAGACGGCACGGCGGCGTGCATCACGCCAGAGAGTCCGCCGATGGTGAACATGGCGATGAAAGAGATCGCGAACAGCATCGCAGTGGAGAAGCGTATCGAGCCTCCCCACATGGTTCCGATCCAGTTGAAAATCTTTATGCCCGTGGGAATGGCGATGGCCATGGTGGAGATGGCGAATGCGGAGTTAGCGGCGGGCCCCAGGCCTACTGTGAACATGTGGTGGCTCCATACGAACCATCCCATGAAGCCGATAGCGACACCGGCGAATACGAGGAATGAGTAGCCGAAGAGCGGCTTCCGCGAGAAGATTGGCAGGACCTCGGAGACGATGCCCATAGCCGGAAGGATGAGAATGTACACCTCGGGGTGTCCGAAGAGCCAGAAGACGTGTTGCCAGAGGACGGGGTCGCCGCCTGCGGCTGTGTTGTAGAAGTGGGTGCCGTAGAGGCGGTCAACCTGGAGCTGGATCAAGGCGACGGTAAGTACCGGAAGTGCGAGGACGATGAGGACTGAGGTGACGAAGGTCATCCACGTGAAGACAGGCATCTTGGTCAGCGTCATGCCCGGCGCCCGCATGTTGAGGATCGTGACGATGAAATTCAATCCGGCGGCGATCGACGCGATACCAAGGACGTTGAGACCGAGGACCCAGTAGGTCATGCCATCAGTCGGGTTAAACGCGACGTGAGAGTTAGGCGCGTATCCGAACCATCCGCCGTTGGGGGCATCACCGATGATCCACGAGAAGTTGAGGAGAAGACTTCCGAAGAGGAAGATCCAATAGCTGAGTGCGTTCAGGCGCGGGAATGCGACGTCGCGTGCGCCAATCTGGAGTGGTACAAGCCAATTGAAAAACGCTGCCGACAATGGCATCACGACGAGGAAGACCATGGTAGTCCCGTGCATCGTGAAGAGCTGGTTGAATACTTCCGGGCTGACGAATGAGTTGTCGGCCTGCGAGAGTTGCGCTCGCATGATAAGAGCTTCGATGCCACCGACGAGGAACCAGAGGAATGAGGTTACAGCGTAGAGCGTCCCGATGCGCTTGTGATCAACCGTGCTGATCCAGCTCCAGATGCCGTATTCGCTCTTCGGCCTCGGGAAGATACGCGGGAACTCGAGAGAGATTGGCTCTCGGTCTATTCCTGGATGTGTGGTCTGCATAGTTTCGACAGTCAGGGAAGTGTTGAGTGGCTGGTTGCTGGTTCTGCTTTGAGTCTATCCGAGATGGTTGGCTCTCACTTGAGGGTCGAGATGTATGCGATGAGATCGTTGACTTGATCGGGCGGGATCTTGGGAACAACCATCGAGTTCGTGAAGCCTTCGACGATGAAGGCGCCGGGGTCGTTGATGGACTGACGCATGTACTCGTCGGCAGACAAACTGGTTCGGGTCCCGGCTCGATCGGCGATGCCTACTAGGCTTGGTCCGACGATGGTATCTCCAGATTCGATCGAGTGGCAGGCGTTGCAGCCGATCGAGACGAAGATCTGCTCACCGCGTTCTTCCGGTGTTCCTCCAGTGATCGGCGGCGGGACGAGCTGTTCGATGTCGCCGGGTTTGAGCGACAGCAGGTAGTCGGCGATGTTTTCGACTTCCTGTTGCGAGAGGTTGATCTTGTTGTCGTCACGCTCCTGGTAGACGGCGGCGTGCGCCTGCATTGAAGTGCCGATTTTGATCGATTCCGGGTCGGTGATCCATTTGATGAGATTTTCGCGCGAATTCTCTTTGATGCCTGCTCCGAGGAAAAGTCTTTCGCCGTAATGAGTCATGTTGGGCGCAGAAACAATTCGGGAGTTCTCGATGTCACCCAACCAAGTCGCCCATCGGGCATCTTGTTGTTGGATCTCGAGGGCGTAGGCGTCTTTTTGCCACGAGTTGTCGGTGTGGCAGGTCTTGCAGTGGGTTGCGAAGAGAGTGGAGCCTTGCGCTTCGGCACTTTCAGGTTCATTCGCGTTCGGCGGAGTGCGCATGCCGGCTACCCATTGCTGGAAGCCTTCCTCTGTATGGGCGATGACGCGAAAGCGCATGTGAGCGTGGGCTACGCCACAGAACTCGGCACACTGACCGTCGTAGACGCCGGGTTCTTCGGCGATGAACCAAAGAAGGTTGTCGTTTAGCGGCACCATATCGATCTTGCCGGCGAGCTTCGGAACCCAGAAGCTGTGGATCACGTCTTGGGAAGCTAACTGTACGTTGACAGGTCGTCCGATTGGGACGTGCATCTCGTTGGCGGTGACGACCTCTTGGTTGGGATATCGGAACTCGAACCACCATCTGTGCCCGATGGCTTCGACATCGAGGACTTCCCCCATGTCGGTTGGTGCGCCGCGCTGTTGTTCCCAGATGCCGATGATTGTGGGGACGGCGATGGCGGCGATGACGATTGAAGGGAGAACGGTCCAAGTTATCTCTAGTTTGGTGTTCCCATGCACCTGTCGCGGGATTTTGTCGTCACGACGCCGGTATCGGATGGCGGCGTAGACGATGACGCCTTCAACGACGATGAAGACGCCTACGGCGATCCAGAAAATGAGGAGGAACAGGTCGCCTTGATCCCGAGCTACGGGACCGCCATACCCGAAAGTGGACTGTGGATGTTCAGGCGAGCATGCCGCGAGGATAAGGGTTGCGGCGAGAGCCAGCACTGTGAGTGCGAGCTTATTGAGTTTGGAGGGGGTCAGCCAGTGATGCATCTAGATGCGGTCTTGTCCTGAAGGTTTGACGGCCTGTCTGCTTCTTTAAATCGGCTTTGCGCGCGTACGTGTGCGCGAGTTCCCTCGGGGGATTTCGACATCGTGCTTAATCAAGAGATTAGAATATCACTCCGCGCCGCAAGTCGCAAAGTTAACAACTTTGCAGCCAATCGTCAATCGGTTTCGGAGACTTTGCGGTGGGAATTTTCGGGGTAGCGGGCACGAGAGGTTCCAAGATTGGAATCGTCGAATCTTCAGCGTGTATTGATAGCGACGCAGAACGCTGGAAAGGTGCGCGAGTTTCGTCGCCTTTTGAAAGCCCTTCCAGCGAAGTTCGTAGGATTGGACGAGCTGCCTGAAGTAGAGGCACCGATCGAAGATGGAACAACGTTCTTGATGAACGCGGCAATCAAGGCGTGTTACTACTCCGAACATTTCGGCGAGATCGCGCTGGCCGACGATTCAGGCTTGGTGGTTGATGCGTTGAACGGCGAGCCAGGGGTTCGCTCCGCGCGTTACGGTGGCGAAGGACTCGATGATGAAGACCGCACTCGGCTCCTGCTAAGCAATATGGCGGATGTGCCGTGGGATGGGCGAACAGCGCGGTTCGAATGTGCAGTGGTAGTTTCTGGGCCGAAAGCGAGAGGCGATATTATTCATGCATCAGGAACGGTGGAAGGCACGATAATTTCTGAGCCGCGCGGGGCGAATGGTTTTGGCTACGATCCTGTGTTCGTACCGCACGGTGAAACCCGTACTACGGCGGAGATGAGCGCGGACGAGAAGGACGCGCTAAGTCACCGGGGACGTGCGATCCGAGCTATCGAACCGGCGTTGTCTGACTTGCTCCTAGGTCTTTAACGGCGAATCAGGTCAGTTGTCGTTGCAAAGGTACAATCTCCAACACCAATCCCATTCGATCACTAACGGGCCTAGATGGTTCAACGCGTGACACGTACAGCCACAGGGAAGCAAGTCTTGGACACTCTCGGTCGAGGTGTTCGCGACCTCCGAATCTCGGTCACCGACCGGTGTAATTTCCGGTGTCCTTACTGCATGCCGGCGGAGATTTTCGGTGAGCGATACGAATTCCTGAAGCGCGAAGAGATCCTCACGTTTGAGGAAATTACAAGGCTGACGCGGTTGTTCGTCGATTTCGGCGTTCAGAAGATCCGAATCACTGGTGGTGAGCCGTTGGTTCGATCGAACGTGACCGAGTTGATCGGCGAGTTGTCGGCGATCGATGGTGTCGCGGATTTGGCGATGACTACCAACGGATTTTTGTTGCCGCGCTACGCCGACGAGTTGAGACATGCCGGTTTGGATCGGTTGACGATTAGCCTTGATGCGTTGGATGATGAGGTTTTCATGCAAATGAGTGGGAGGCCGTATGGGCCCGAAAAGGTGTTGGAGGGAATTGATGCAGCTCGAGACGCTGGATTTTCGCCGTTGAAGATCAATGCGGTCGTTCAGCGGGGAGTTAACGAGCACACCATAGTTGAGACGGCGGAGTTTTTCCGGGGGACGGGCGACATTGTGAGGTTCATTGAATTCATGGACGTAGGGAATCTGAACGATTGGGAATTGTCGCAGGTTGTGTCAGGCAAGGAGATCGTTGATCTGATTGACGCAGAGCATCCGCTCGAGCCGGTGGGAGCCAACTATCGGGGCGAGGTTGCTTCGAGGTACCGTTATCTGGATGGTCAAGGCGAAATCGGCGTTATAACTTCGGTGACTCAACCGTTCTGTGGAGATTGCACGCGGGCGCGACTGACAACAGAGGGAAGGCTGGTGACGTGTCTGTTCGCGACGCGAGGCACGGACTTGAAAACACCGATGCGAGCGGGCGTATCAGACCAAGAACTGAGCGATATTATCGAGAACGTGTGGTTGTCGAGGCGCGATCGATATTCAGAACTGAGATCAAACAACACAGATTTGGCTGGAGTTGCTACGGGCCGGGAGAAGATTGAGATGTTTCGATTGGGAGGTTGAATTAGGAATCCCTCTTAAACGTCTTTGATTTACGATGTTTCAATCAAAGGATTGAACCGCGCTAGCACGGCCCGTATCAGAAATATATGGCTCAAACGACGAAAACTAAAACCGACACACAGGCGACGGTACGCATAAACTGCGGTGTCGACTACAAATCCCACCAAGGGTTCGGAGCGTACTCCGCGATGGTCAAGGTCGGGGACGAGCAGTTAGAACCGATCGCTGGTGTCGTTGACGAAGGCGCAACGTTTATTCGTTGCTGCTTGATGGCGGCAGTTAAAGGGTTGGAGGCAGTCGATTCAAGTGGCGAGTCTGTTGAGATCGTGATGCCATCGACTTGGGTCGCCGAAACCGTGGGCGATGGCAAAAACTTTGCCAAACTTCGTTCGAACCAGTGGATAAAAGACGACGGCAACGAGATCGTTCATGTCGACCTGCTGAAGCGTCTCGCGGATTGTCTTGATCGCCAAGACAAAGTCAGTTGGGTGCTTGCCGAGGATGTGGGCCGCAAGAAAGAACTGAAGAAGCCCGCCGAGGAAGATGATGACGGTGAGCAGTTAGCCCCTGACTGTCATATCTCATACGCCGCGGCAACCATCGGAAACTCCGGTGTCGGAGCTTATTACATCGAGTTGGATATACCAGGTCGGCTTGAGAAGGTCTCGAGCAAGTTCCAGACGACGAATTATGCGCGAATGCACCTGACGGCGTGCATCGACGCGCTCCGCGAAACTCGTAGATTGTTGCGGAAAGATGGTTTGCGTATCGTCTTGGATACGCCGCACGAATTGACTGCCAACGCGGTCAATCGGGGATGGCTGGAGGCGTGGAGCCAAAACAAGTGGAACCGCCGAGAAGGGGACCGTGTCCGAAACGCCGATCTATGGCAAGAGTTCCGGCGGTTGATGCAGAGGCACGACGTAGAAGTTCGTCTGACCATCGATTCGGCCAATTCCGATGTCATGTTAGGCCACGCACAAGATTTGGCGAGGCGCGAGGTTGAGCGGGTCCGAGAGGATACAGAGTTCAAGGAACAAGAGGAAGCGGCTGTCAAGGATGGAACGCTCATTCGGATCTTCACAGACGGTTCAGCATTGGAAAATCCGGGTCCGGGCGGATGGGCGGCGATCATGGAGGTCAAGGGCAAGCGTGCAAGCCAGTCGCAGGGTTACAAGCGGACTACGAATAACCGAATGGAGTTGATGGGTGCCGCGGTGTCGCTGGACTTCCTCGTGAAGCTTGAGGAAGAAAAAAAGATTGACGCGGAAACCAGAGTTATCGTGATCACAGACTCGGAGTATCTGGTGAGCGCGATGACACGGGGTTGGGCGAAGCGCTGGCGCAAGAACCAGTGGATCAAACAGGACGGCGAAAAGGCGGGGAACACAGACCTTTGGAAGAGGGTATTGCACGCGACCGACCGTTTGAAGAAGGTAGAGTTCCGCTGGGTTCGCGGTCACTCAAGGTTCAAGGAGGCGTTCAGCGCTGAGAACGATATGTGTGATCGATTGGCGAAACAGGCTGCGGGGCGACCCGATGGGGAGTTATTGGTTGATGAGGGGTATGAGCGTTGATGTTGGCGTTTATGTCGTTGGATGCTCGGCTTTAGCGCCGATCGAGGCCTGCATTGCTCGGAATAGAGTTTCGCCAAACTGACGAGTCGGGCTAGCTGAAGATGTCACAAGAAAATCTGGTTATCTACTCCGACGGTGGCGCGATAGGGAATCCTGGGCCGGGTGGTTTCGGCGTGATCGTTGAAGCGGACGCGCGGAGTTTCAATCTGTCCAGAGGTTATCGGCGGACCACCAATAATCGGATGGAGCTGATGGGCGTCATCGCGGGATTGGAGAGCACGACGGAAATTGGTAAAGGGCGAAGGACGGAGGTGGTCACCGATTCGCGTTATGTGGTCGATGGGATGTCTAAGGGATGGGCTAAGCGATGGCGTGCCAATGGTTGGAGACGCAACAAACAGGGTGATATGGCGTTGAATCCGGATTTGTGGGGGCGATTGCTCGATGCGGTTGAGGGACGAGATGTGTCGTTCCTGTGGGTGAAGGGCCATTCGGGGCATCCACAGAACGAGCGTTGCGACGCCATGGTTCGCGAAGTGTCTTCACTGCCGCGGAGCCAGCAGGTCATAGATGCCGGATACGAATCGCCGACAGGTGCGCTGACAGTCGCGAGCGGCCCATTCGAGAGCCTGGTCGCGACGGTTGAGCCGGACGGAGCGGAGTTCGATACTGAGTCGATGCCGAAGCTTACGCACGTCGATTCGTCGGGCGAGGCGCGGATGGTTGATGTAGGCGGTAAAGCGATTACGGAAAGGGTGGCTACGGCAGGATGCGAGGTTTTGATGTCAACTGAGACGTTGTCGCTGGTCCGCTCTGGGAGGATTGGCAAGGGGGATGTGATTTCGACCGCGAAGTTGGCGGGAGTGATGGGCGCCAAGCGGACAGCGGAACTGATTCCGATGTGCCACAACATCCCGATCTCTCAGATCGAGGTCGATATCGAAGAGTTGGATGATGAATCCGGATTGAAGGTGGAGGCTACGGCACGAGCGACGTGGAGGACGGGCGTAGAGATGGAGGCGATGACCGCGGCTTCGATAGCGGCGTTGACGATATATGACATGTGCAAGTCTGCGGAGCGAGGCATTCGAGTGACCGACCTTCGGCTGCTGCGCAAGAGCGGAGGGAAAAGCGGCGAATACACCGCGGATTAGAGGCATTTACAGGTGTTTATATGCCTTCCCTCTGGTATTTGATGCTTACGTGCCTTCCCCTGGTATTTGATGCTTACGTGCCCTCCCCTTCGGCATCAAGGGGATACGTCCACCCTCCCCCTTGATGCCCAAGGGGGAATTGAAGGGGGTTTAGATGACCAGCACTGTGAACCCCCTGCGTCTCGCTGCGCTCGCCGCGTCCCCCTTTTGCTTCGCAAAAATGGGAGGGGAGCTCACTTGTGCACAGGTCTCTAGGACGCGGGGCCTGATCGGTCAGTTGTTGACCGAGCATGTTGGTGGCGATACCATAATGGTTATCGGTGCACGGGTGCAGATTGGGTCTTTGAAACGGGGGCGATGTAGCTCAGCAGGTTAGAGCGAGCGCTTCATAAGCGCTAGGTCACAAGTTCGAGTCTTGTCATCGCCACCACACTTCCTCGCCTAGTACCCACGCCTTATTGTCCGACATAGTCTGCGCCGATACATCTGTTTAGGGGCGGTTAGCTCAGCTGGTTAGAGCGCATGCTTCACACGCATGAGGTCGGAGGTTCGAGTCCTCCATCGCCCACCACCCCGCGAACGCCTCCCGTCATCCCCGCGAGGCCTGCCCCGTACTCCGATATGGGGGCGGGAATCCAGAGGGGCGGGGCTAGAGAGACTCTTCCCCCGCCCCTTTCGCAGAGCGAAAGGGGCGCGAGCGAGCGAAGCGATGCGAGCGGGGTATGCCTGCCGAGACGAGCATACCCGAACAACCACCACCTCAGATGTCTGAAGGCCTTAAATCGACTCCACGCCCAGTTCCGGTATCCGAGTGAAATGACGAAGATTGTTCGTTAACACCGTCAGACCGTGAAGCTTGGCCGTGCAACCGATCAGAAGATCGAAATCCCCAATCAGCGTTCCCGAAGATCGCAAGCGCCCTCTCTCTACACCAAACAACCTACAGACATCTTCATCCAACGGAACCACATCGAGGTCATCCAAAAATATCCGAAGAAGACTCTCGCTGGCCACTGGATCCCTTGAATAGGCGATCCCTTCGAAGAGCTCGGCAAGCGATACCACACTTATACCAATGCCACTAGGTAGGAGTTGCTTTACTCGCCTCACAACGTCGTCATCGCCGTCCAAATAGTCGATCACCCAGTCGGTGTCGATCAGGTACATCATCGCATCAGAGCTTCGGATCAGCGCGTGTAACTATCTGACGACTCTCATAGATGTCGCGCTTCAGCTGCTCAGCATCCACCAGCCCCTTCCAACTGCCTGCCGTCTCCACTCGCTCCTTTGTCGCATTAGAAGCGTCACCTGCTTCGGAAATCGACAATCCGACCTCTTGCCCATCCTCAAGATCAAGCTCCTCCGAAGGTTCGAGAACCCCATCCTTGTAAGTTGCTTTCACCGATTGAACCATCGCTGCTCCTCCGTCTCACCAACCGTCGCTGTAGGACATTGTACGACGCATGACCAACAACGCCTTTTTCGCTCTACCTCCCCTCAGGGGGAAGGGCCTAAGGCGACGGGGACCGAGCGAAGCGAAGTGAGCGGGGTATGCCCGCCGAGGCGGGAAAACCCAAATAACCAAACATCACCAGGCCATCATTACAATCACATAGACCAACGTTTACGCCTATCTTCGATCATGCTCACATCCACCCAATCCGACCTCCTACCCCGTCTAACCGACAACTTCGGCGCAGTTGCCAACTGGAATTCCAAGACCGGTGCCAACTGCGCTCTCTGGACTGCCAATCTCCCCTTCGAGATCATCTTCCCCCACGACGGCGGCAACCGTGTCCACATCCGCCGCACCTTAGAAGATCGACGGCACCTCCGTACCGTACCTGTAATCCTCCTCGCAGATTCCGACGACACCACCAAAATCCGCGTCGTCGGCCCCCACGAACCATACATCGTCCGAGAGCTCAACACGAACGCAGTTTTTAACCTCATTGACCACGCGCGGACCCTTTCCACGCCCCAAGCCGCAAGATTCCTTGAACGAGAATTCCGACGTCTCGACGAATCCGTTCTACCCGGTATCCGAGTCAAAGAGCTTTTGACCCCGCACTACATAGGTTCACGTATCCGGAATCGCCCGTCCAACCGCGAGCACCTCGAAGCCGCGACCGGAAATATCAAGCGCATCACGTCGTCAAGTACTTGGCGCACGTTATTCAGCCAACTCGGATACCAGATCGAATCCCTACAGCCTCGCGGCTACATCCTCCGATACCAAGACTCCCCCGTCGCTGTCGTCCATCCCATGACCAACGCCGACGAGTTCAACCACATGAACGAAAACGGCGAACTACCCGACGGACTCGTCCTCAAAGACTGTCAAAGCAACGGCGCACACTGGGGAATCCTCGCCGCCGACCTCCGCTTCCGAATCTTCCAAGCAAACCCTAACTTCGGCTCTGCCACTGCCCGATACATCGAGATCGACGCACGCGAACTCGATGCGCAAGACCGACTCTATCTCGGACTCCTCGCTCCCGACGCACTCAAACAAAACGGTTCGCTCACCCGATGGGCAAACGACGCTCGCGACTTCGGCGAATAACTTCGTAAAGGCCTCGAAGACCGACTACGCACCATCGCCCTCCCAAGTCTCGCCACAGGCATCGGACGGCACCTCGAACTAACCAAAGACGTCGACCTCAAAGACCGCGAAAAACTCCGCGAAATCGAAGAAGCCGTTCTAACTCTCGTCTTCCGGTTCATGTTCCTCCTTCATGTCGAAGCCCGCGGATACCTCCCCGTGCAGTCCGACGCCTACTATCAAGACAGCGCCCGCAAACTTGCCGATCAATGCCGAAAAGAGCAGTGGGAATACGACTCCAATTCCACGCGCCTATGGGACAGCCTCCGCAAGCTCACCAGAATGATCCGACACGGCGATACATCAGTTGGCGTCCCCGCATACAACGGCAGCCTATTCGCACCAGACCGATTCCCCGGGGCCGAAACCCTCGAAAACATCGAAATCCCAGACACATTCATCGCCCCTGCAATCCGCGCAATCACCTTCGATCCAGATCAATCCGACGCCGGACTAGACTACGCCGGTCTACAAGTCGGACACCTCGGCGCTATCTACGAAGCACTACTAGCCCTGACATTGACCCGCGCCAACGAAGACCTCAAATACGACGCCAAACGCGACGTATTCCGTCCCATGCAAGCCGGCGAAGAAGCCGAAATTACCGCGTCAGAGCTTTTCTACCAGACCGAGAAGGGTGGACGCAAAGCCGGTGGCGTCTACTACACCCGCGAAGAATTTGTCCAACACCTCCTCCGAAACTCATTAGTTCCGGCACTTGACGAACATCTCGGACGCATCGAAAGGCTCGTTAAAACCGATCCCAAATCAGCCGCTCGTAACCTCTTCGACTTCTCAATCGTCGATCCTGCAATGGGTAGCGGACATTTCCTCACCACCGCTCTAGACATGATGGCCGACCGCATCGAGCTTTTTCTTGCCGACATCGGTGGACTGCCCACAATACGCGACCAACTTGACGAACTGAAAAGAGGCGAAGAACAAGACCTAGCAACGATCGAAGACGTCGACCTCCTGCGCCGTCTGATCCTCAAACGCTGCATCTATGGCGTAGACATCTCGCCGATGGCGGTCGAAGTCGCAAACGTCACTCTTTGGCTCGCTTCATTCGTTCCCGGACTTGCTCTCTCCTATCTCGGTAGTAACCTCAAATGCGGCGACGCCTTGATCGGCGTCGCTGACCCTGAAGTCGTCGGGAGCAGCGACAGTCCTCTCTTCACTGGAACAAACGTCGGAAGTGCCATGGAAAAGGCAGCCGAGCTCCAGCGGGAGATAAGCGAGATGTCCGACCTCACTCCCGACCAAGTGAAACGATCACAAGAGCGGCACGACAAGATGAATGTGGCGACCGCCGGACTCCGCCGAGCGTTCGATTTGTGGACCGCTGAACCACTCGGTCTGAAAGGCGCGCGCCATGAGCTCGAAACTTCTGCTTCGAAAATCTTGAACGGCGAACACAATTCCAGCGACGGATTGACCGACATCACCGAACAGTCAGAATTACTCGCTAATCGGTATCGATTCTTTCACTGGCCCTTGGAGTTTCCGAGCGTCTTCTACGGGGATCAACCGGGATTTGATGTGGTGGCCGGAAATCCTCCATGGGACAAGATTAAGTTCGAAAAACCGAATTTCCTAGCAATAAACGACCCTGGGTACAAGGGGTTGAAATTCGGAATTGACAGAGATGCTCGAGAAGCGAAACTGTTCTCCGCAAACCCCAACCTCCAGCATGAAATGGAGTCTTTGATCCAAGACATCGCAAAGCGTCGAGCATTTTTCAATCCTGAAAACGGTTACTCTCGGCAGGGTGCAGGCGATACCGACCTTTACAAACTGTTTTGCGATCGCTACGTTTCATTGGCGAATCCCTGCGGCTATATAAGTGTCGTTCTTCCGCGTGCCACTTTCATAAATCAAGGCAGTCAAAGGTTCCGGGAATGGTTGTTCTCAACCTGCGACGTTCGCAGGATTGATTTCATTTTGAATCGAAAGCGATGGGCGTTCGATATACATCCGCAGTTCGCGATCGCGTTATTGTCTGGACGACGGACCAAACCCGATTCAATCGTACGGATCAATGTATCTGGCCCAGCGCTCGACGAAGATCGTTTTAACGAACTATCTACATCTAGTGGAATATCAATGCCTATCCCCACCGAGGAAGAATCATACTTGGTGGCTTCAGTCGAAACCCAACTGCACGCCGACCTCCTCTTAAAACTAAGGCGTGGTCCAGCTTTCATAAATTTGCATTTGCACCAAGACAACGATTCTCACGAGCCTCCTGTTGCGCCGGCTCGCCCCATTCCCTATACGGAGTTGCACGAGTCCGCGCAACGGAGGATGTGGAACCTTTCCGATGGGGATGGAGATACCTATGTTTGGAAGGGGCGATCATTCAATCAGTATGATCCGCATGGAGAGGACCCGGCAGGTACTGGAGTGTGGGATGACCTATATGAATTCATTTGCAAGGACAACCTCGGATCAACGGCGTTCAAGCACCTGAGAGGATTTGTCCTCGAAGAATTATCCAAGAGAATCGCCGTGAATAACGTGAGAATTGCATTTCGCGACGTCACGAACAGCACGAACTCTCGTACTGTCATCGCTTGTTTGATCCCCCCTCGTACGCCTCTAACCCACACCGCGCCGTTTTTGACTTTTTTGAATTGGGAACAACCCAAATGGTTGGCCGTGTTGGGCGTCATGAACAGCCTATGTTTTGACTGGCTCAGCAGGCGATATGTCGGATCTCACCTGAGTTATTTCATCCTCAACATGCTCACCTTCCCGCCATCGGACAACACCCCGTGGCAACAAATCGGCCAACTAGCCGCCCGTCTCTCCTGTGTCGACGAACGCTTCGCCGACTTCGCCTCCGAAGCGGGTGTCGACTACGGCCCACAAACCGACGCTGAACGCGACGACATGCGAGCCGAAATCGACGCTCTAGTAGCCCGCGCTTACGACCTTACCGAGGACGAACTCAGCTTTGTCTTCACCGACTTCACCGAGCGCGCCGTAACCCCCGCCTACCGCCAACTCGTCCTCGAAAAGTTCGACCGGCTGTAAAATCATTCCCATGACTACAGTCGAACGATATCAATCCGTCTCTGCCCAACTATTTGAACAGGCACATGTCGAACTTGAGAGCGGAGACCTCATCCAAGCCTCAGAGAAGTTCTGGGGCTCAACCGCCCAGGCTCTAAAAGCGATCGCACAAGATCGAGGCTGGGAGCACGGTTCGCACGCACACTTTTATCGGATCGTTCAAGACCTGATTGAAGAGACAGACGACAGAGAATTGTTCGATCTCTTCCGTGCCGCAAATCAGTTGCACGGCAACTTTTACGAACACTGGATGAACGAGTGGCAAATACGGAGTCTGGCGGGCCAAGTCGGCGAACTCCTAGACCGACTCTCCCAGATCGATGCCGGCTAATACCAGCGACGCACAATCACATCAGCGTCGACCTATTCCTCCGTTATCAACGAACTCTTAGAACCTTAGCCGATTCAGTCCCTGTTCTCTCGCGGCCTGAAAACTCCCGCCAAGCCCATGATCGAAATTACGATCCCAATCAAACCCAAGAAGGTGATCACCGGCCCTGCCCACTGAGTCACAAGTTCCATCGCGTTCTCCCTCGGTTGAAGCGCCAGTTACGATGTCCATTGCTGTAGCTATATCGTAATACCAACAACCCAATCGTAGAACACGCCCTGATGGTCGCCGAACAATCAAGTACCACCATCATGCCCAGCCAAGCATACGAACTCGTAGACAACAACCGATTCGGTCGTCACCGCGATGCCTTCGATGCCCTCGCCTCGCAACACAACCTGCCTATCAGCGTCGCTACCGGGTTCATCAACCTCGACGGTCTCAACTCCTTAGCCGTAACCGCACAATCCGTCGATGTCCCGATCCGGTTGATGATCGGCGCAACACCTCAGCCCGGCGAACTCGCCGGCCAACCTGACGCCCGCGTCATCGACCACTTCACCGCATCCGTCAAGAACCTACGCGGCGAGCGAAATTTCGAAGCCTTCCCGCAGGAACGCCGAGAAAAACTTGATCGGGTAGCCCAATTTATCCAGTCCGACCAAGTTGATGTCCGCCGATACGTCTCGCGTTTCCTCCACGGCAAAGCCTACATTTTCGGAGAACCCGAGATCGACTTCCCCTTAGGTGCCGCGCTCGTATCTTCAGCAAATCTCACCGGTGCCGGTCTGACCTCAAACCTTGAACTCGGCATGGTCCACTACCAACCTAACGTCGTGGGGATGACGCTGGAGTGGTATCACGGCCTGTGGGAAGACGCCCAAGACTTCAAAGATGAACTCCTGGACCTACTCGAACCCGAAATCCCCGAATCCGACCCGTACACCATCTTCCTTCGCGCCCTTTACGACTACTACGGAGACGATTTCGACGACGAGACGCCCACAGACACACCGTCTCTGACATCATTCCAACGCGACGGGTACGCTCGCGCCCGACGCATCCTAGAAAACCACGGCGGCGTCCTGTACGCAGACGGCGTCGGAATGGGCAAAACTGAAATCGGCGTCGAATTCGTGCGCGAATTCATGCAGAACCAAGGACAACAGGTCCTAGTAATCGCGCCCGCCCAACTCCGCGATAGCCTTTGGACGCATCGTCTGGCCGAAGCCAACCTGCGAACTGATATCGTCTCCTTTCAGCAACTTGCCAACGACCGTCAACTTTCCAACGACTCCATCCAGCGCATCTTACCTGTCGACAAAGATGTCTATCGTCTGGTAGTCATCGACGAGGCACACGCCTATCGCAATGCCGACAATTCTTGGTACATCGCTCTTGACCGTTTGATGAGCGGTACACGCAAACGCCTTTTGATGCTGACCGCCACGCCAGTCAACAACTCGCTCTGGGATCTCCACAACCTTTTTCTGCTCTTCGGACGGCACGACGGTGCATTCGCAGACGCTCCGCTCCGTATCCCCAGCCTACGCAAATTCTTCGCCTCGGCCGGAGCCAACAACCCCGAAGAAGTCTCGGAATCTCAACTCTTCCCCCTCATCGATTCGCTCACAGTACGTCGAGATCGCAACTTCGTAGTAAAGCAATACCCGAACGAACGATTCCAAGACGGCACGAAGGTCCAATTCCCTGAACCGCAACTGGAAGAAGAGCGCTACGACCTCGACACGGTATACCCCAAGCTAGTCAAAAACATCTCGAATGACATCGGCGCACTCACCATGGCGCGTTATCGCCACGAGGCATACCTGAAAGGTGGACAAGAAAGCGCGTCTCAGGAAACTATCGCTGCGTTCATGCAGTCGATGCTCCTCAAACGATTCGAGTCGTCATGGTACGCCGCATTGCGAACCGTCGAGCGCATGATCGATGCCATCGAACGGATCCTCGCTTCAATCAGACAACACGGAGTTGTCCCAATCGGCAGCGCCATTGACGACGTCAAAGTCGATGCCGACCAAGGCATCATCATCCAAGACGAACTATTCGTAGAAAACGAATCTCTAGGCGACTTCATCGACGCGAGTGAGTTCATCGACACTTTCGTCAAAGACCTAGAAAACGATTTGAGCAAACTCGGCGACATGGAAACTCGACTGAGTAGTCTGGAGCACCACCCCGACCCCAAACTCGAAACTCTCAAACGCGTGATGGCAAAAACGCCTTCCGAAAAGGTCGCGATCTTCTCGTCCTTCGGCGATACGGTCGAATACTTGGTTGACCGCATCGAAATCGATCCTGCGATCCTCAATGGTCGGGCATGGACTTCCGTCGTAGGAGGTGACACCGATCCCAACCAGCGCGCACACGCCGTCGAACGATTCTGTCCCGCATCAGAATCCGAGGCCCAAAACGGCAATACGACACGTCCCGACGACGAAGTCGACGTGCTCATCAGCACCGACGTCCTTTCCGAAGGTCAAAACCTTCAGCAAGCACAAGCCGTACTCTCATACGACATGCCGTGGAACCCTCAACGCGTTGTTCAACGCAACGGTCGTGTCATCCGTCTTCGAAGCCCTCACGATACTGCTTTGCTATACACCTTGCTCCCTGTTCAAGGCGACCTTGAAAAACTGCTCAACCTCGAATCAAACATCCAAGCCAAAATCGAAGCCGCCAACGCCTCAATCGGAATGGAAAGCCCCGTTCTCCGACAAACCAACGCCGAATCTCGCATCTACGCCGATCTGCAAAACTTCACCAACCGACTCGCAGCCGGAGATAAATCCCTCCTAGACGAGGAAATGAACGCTGCCTACGCCGGCGAATTCTTCCGTGCCGAACTCATGCGCGCCCACCGTGAGGGTGAACTTCAGCGTATCAGGGATCTGCCCTGGGGCATTGGTGCAGCGTTCGTTCCTGCCTCGACTTCCCTCACCGAACCCGCCGTCTTTTTCGCTTGCCGCACCCGTAATGAAGAACGGTACTGGCGCATGGTGTCGAAATCCGGCAACATTCTTGACGTCGAAGACCTTGAGATGATGTTCCATATCAACCCAAACGGCCAACCCGGATGTGACATCCCGGCCGACATCGACTACAGCCGACTATTCAATATCGCCGCAGATCACATCGTTGAGGCACACAACCAACTCACCGATCCAACCGCTCTCGAAGGCACTGTCCCCGCAAGCCAAAGGTGGGCTCTTGAAATCCTCACATCCCCGGATGCCCCCGAAGGCCAGCAATACGACGACGCCCACGCCGCTCTAAGCATCGGCAGAAACCAACGCGTCCGATACGCGTTGTCAGATCTACGCAAAGAATCTGCACAAGCCATGACCATCACCGAAACTGCCGCCCAAATCCTGGAAATCGTCAATGACTTCGGCCTAGCCCCAGTCGCCCCGCCAACTCCACCAAAACCCATCACCCCCAACGACCTAGGCGTAGTCTGCTACCAAGTCATCCTCCCAGCAGATAAGTCCCAACAATAACGTCCACGATCTCGAACAGCACATCCACGACGATCCACATCAGCAAGCGGAAGCCCCCAACCCCCACCTCACTTTTTAAACTTCATCAAAAACTCATCTTGCTACGAAATTGCTACCACAGAGGCAATTTGTAGCAATCTAGGGGCAGAAACAAGCAAGTTTCGGGGGAGGGGCTCAAACAAAAAGGCGGCGTGCCATCGCATCATCCCAAAAATCGATACTTCGTATCATTCACTCACCCCAAGCCCGCTTCAACACCCGCTCGAAAGCCTCCACAAACCCGTCCAACTCCTCATAGCTGTGCGCAGCCGACACATTCCCGGCGCACTTGCTCGACAACAGATATCCCTCGTTCATCATCCCCATGAACACCATCTCCAGCAGATCACCGTCGTTCGTCGCGTAAGAGCGATAGTCGCGCACAACCTCAGACGTCGCCTGAATCGCGAACAGCGATGCGGCTCCCGTCACTCCCATCGGCGCCTCCATCTCTGAGATCACGCTCCTTAGCTTCTCCCGCAGGTACTCTCCCTTCTCCTCCAATTCCTCGTAAACATCCACCGACAACTCCCGCAACGTCGCAACTCCCGCCGCCGCCGTCATCGGATTCCCGTTGAATGTGCCCGCATGTGACACCTGAGGACCACCCGGACCGCTCGGATCCCACAACGACATGATGTCCTCTCGCCCACCAAAAGCACCGACTGGCATCCCACCGCCGATAACCTTCCCGAAACACGTCAAATCAGGCGTAACACCGTAATACTCCTGCGCACCGCCACGAGATGCCCGGAACGCGATCACCTCGTCGAAGATAAGCAGTATGCCCAACTCCGACGTGATTCGGCGCAAGCCTTCTAGGAATCCGGGATCGGACGGTACCATGCCGCATTGGCCGTTGATCGGCTCCACTAACACCGCCGCTAACTCGTCTTTATGCGCTCGAATGATCCGCTCCGCGTTTTCGAGATCGTTGTACGGCATGATCACGATCTCATCCGCGGACCGCGGCGTCATCCCACGTGTCATCAATACCGCATCCGGAGACTCCCCATCACCGGCCAATCCCACATCCGGCGTCACGCTGATCTGAACCGCATCATGATTCCCGTGATACGCCCCCTCACACTTCGCCAGAAGATTCTTGCCAGAAAAAGCCCGCGCTGCACGTACCGCGTTCAACGTCGCCTCAGTGCCCGAATTCACAAACCGAACCTTGTCCAGCGACGGCACCCTCTCGCACATCAACTCACCCCACTCCACGACTAAAGGCGTCGGAGCCGGATACGATACTCCGCGCTCCAACTGCTCTCGCAGTGCGTCGATTACCGCCGGATGACGATGCCCCAGAATCAACGTCGTCATGTTGTTGATGAAATCCACCCGCTCGTTACCGTCAACGTCTGTTATCCGCGAACCGTTCGCCTTTGAAACGTAGATCGGGAACGGATTCCAGAAGATCGAGTTCCGAGTGTCGCCACCCGGCAGAAAACGTTTAGCCTGCTCGTGTTTAGCGTTCGATCCCGCATTCGAAGCCACATAGCGCGTCCGTTCAGAGCGCAACGATTCGGAGATGTTCTGCTTAGCCATGCGGGTATATTAACCCACTTAACACCACTACCCGCGGAAATCAGTTTTCGTGCGACGCAGCGCCTCGTTCCAACCCGCCATCAAGTTGACGCGTTGACTTTCTGACATATCTGGCTCGTAACGCCGAGCGCACTGCCAAAGTTCGGACAATTCGCGCTCTGATCGCCAGATGCCAGCGGCACGACCCGCTAGGAACGCCGCGCCAAGCGCAGTAGTCTCATCAATCGCCGAAACCTCGATCGGACGGTCCAGAAGATCCGCTTGGAACTGCATCAGGAACGCATTCCGCGTCTGACCACCATCAACGCGCAACACTCGCTCGCGCCGATTGCCTCGTCTTGGCAATCTGAGTTGCGTGTCCATAATGTCAACTACTTCTTTAACTTGGAACGCCGTCGATTCAAGGGCGGCGCGAATGACGTGTTCCTTGGTGGTCCCGCGGCTGATCCCTGAAATCGATGCCCGCGCATGCGGGTCCCAGTGCGGCGATCCCAGACCCGAGAAGGCCGGAACAAGATAAACGCCATCGTTGTCGCCCAGCATCACCGCAATGTCCGACGATTCGGAGACGTCCGAGATGATGTCGAGGCCGTCGCGCAGCCACTGCATCGTCGAACCAGTGTTGAATATCGATGCCTCAAGCGCGTAACTCTTCGAACCGCCAACCTGCCATCCGAGCGTGTACAGCAGCCCTGCGTTCGCCTGATCAAGATCATCCGTTGACATATCGCTGGCCCTCGATGAACCTGTGAAAAGCTCCACGGCGGGTCCGTTGTTTGCGAGCAGGAACGCTCCGGTGCCGTAAGTGCACTTCATGTCGCCGCGCGTGAAACATGCTTGGCCGTAGAGTGCAGCATGTTGATCGCCAGCCACACCCGCAATCGGTATCTCACGACCGAAAATCGAAGGGTGCGTCGTACCGAAAGCACCCGCCGACGGTAACGGAGTCGGCAATGCAGCTTCCGGTATCCCAAATATCTCCAGCAAATCAGGATCCCACGCCAAGTCATGAATGTTCAGGAGCATGGTCCGCGACGCATTAGTCACATCCGTCAGATGCGGGACATCATCCTGCACCGAGTTGCCATCACCGCGAGCCAGTCGATCGATCAACCATGCGTCCACAGTCCCAAATCGGACATCCCCATTCTCGGCGCGTGCGAGGAGGTTAGGTATCGGCAGGTGATGAAGCATCCACCGCATCTTCGTCGCCGAAAAATAGGGATCAACGATCAACCCCGTCCGCGACCAGATGTCGTCCGCTAGTCCCGCGTCGCTCAACTCGTTGCAAAAATCGGCAGTCCTATGATCCTGCCAAACGATCGCGTTCGACAAGGGACGTCCGGTACCGCTCTCCCAGATGACAGTCGTCTCCCGCTGGTTAGTGATACCTATCGCAACGACATCGTCAGCTGACGCCCTCGCCGTCCTGAGCGCCTGCCGTGCCACATTGACGACCGCTTCGGCGATCTCAACCGGGTCGTGCTCCACCCATCCCGGCCGCGGGAATATCTGCTGCAATTCCGCCTGTGCCGACCCTATTGGCTCCGCAGCCTCGTCGAAAACGATCGCACGAGTCGATGTCGTGCCTTGATCAATAGCGAGGATCAACGAGCCGGAGGGCATCTCTACCCGAACAGCGGGTTGTTTCCACCAAAAGCGTCGATCGCAGTCCCAGTAATCGCCGAGGATTTTTGCGACGCTAAAAATACCGCGACATTTGCGATCTCTACCGGAAGCATCAGACCTGGATTGTCTTCCCGACCGCGATTGTTAAACGCTTCCCGATAACCTTCCGTGTCCGTGCCGCCTGGACAGATCGCGTTGACATTGATGCCGTGTTCGTGAAGCTCCGCAGCCAGGGTCTGCGTCAGACTGATGAGAGCAGCCTTCGTAACTCGATACGCGCTGCGACCACGCCCTCCAGTCCGACCTCCGATACTCGAGATGTTGATAATCGATCCGCTTTTCTGCTCGATCATGGTGGGCACGACCGACTTCGTCAGCATCGCCGCCGCATTCAAATTGACCTCGATCACGTCGTACCAAGTCTCATCGCCGAGATCCACGAGATCGATCCGCGGATGGATGATGGCGGCATTGTTCACCAGAATGTCGATGCGGCCGAATTCAGACATCACCGCGGGCGCGATCCCCGCGACCTGGTCCCGGTCGACGAAGTCGGACTTGCAAACTAGTGCCTCGCAACCCAATTCGCGAACGCTCTCTGCTGTAGCCTCGAGTTGAGACAACGTCCGACCAGTTACCGCGATATTCACGCCTTCCCGCGCGAAGGCGATGGCGCAGGCTCGACCGATGCCCTTCGATCCACCAGTTATTAGAGCAACGCGGCCGCGCAGTTCCATGCTCATCGCTGCACCCGTCCGCTGATGTTGCCACCCGCAACGCCCATTACTTCGCTCACTGACACGAGGTTGAAGTCGCCATGGAAGGTGTGCGCCAGAGCGGAAGCGGCTGCTGCGAAATCGAGCGTCTGACTCGATGTCCAACCCTTCTGTAGGTTGCCGTAGATCAGACCGGCGGAAAAGGCGTCGCCTCCACCCACGCGATCCACGATCCGAACGGCGTACTTCGGCGCGGTGAGGATCTCGTTGCCGTCGTAGAAGATCGCGGACCAGTCGTTGTCGTCCGCGGACTGCGACTCGCGCAAAGTGATTCCCACCTGCTTGAAATCGAACTCATCGACGAGGCGGTTCACCACCGGCTCGTACGCCGTCGCATCGATCTCCCCACTCTCCACGTCAACCCCCTCAGCCGCGACGCCCAACGACATCTCGGCGTCCTCCTCATTGCCTATCGCCACGTCAACGTGCTTCATCATCGGCTTCATCACCGCCTGCGCCTCGGCCGGCGACCAGAGATTCTTGCGGTAGTTCATGTCCGCGGAGACGGTCAGGCCCATCGACTTCGCGATCGCCGCCGACTCTTCACAGGCCGCAGCGGCCGACTCAGAGATGGCGGGTGTGATGCCCGTGAAGTGGTACCAGTCCTTACCGTCGAATATCCGCTCCCACTCGACCTCGCCTGGGCCTAACTCAGCGATCGACGACGCGGCACGGTCGTAGATCACCTTCGATGCCCGCATCGCGGCACCGTTCTCAAGATAGTAGGTTCCGAGTCGTTTGCCCTGCCGCAACACCTCCGACGTGTCGACTCCCCACTGCCGCACGTAGTTGACACAGGCCTGACCGATGTCGTTGTCAGGCACGGCAGTCACGTAGATCGATTCGAAGCCGAAGTTGGCGAGCGAGACCGCGACGTTGCACTCTCCCCCGCCATACGTGACCTCGAACTCACGCGCTTGGGTGAACCGTTCACGACGATTGGTCGCGAGTCGCAACATTATCTCGCCGAACGTGACGACTGATGGCATGAATCTAATCTCCTCGGGTTACTCTGCTTGTGATGTGGTCGATGATTTAGTAGAACGACGCGTTTTCGGCATCCTCGTCGTCGCCGGGACCCGACTCCACGTTTGCGAGTTCGGCATCGACCGCCGATTTCAGCAGCCGGACATCAGAGGCTATGGGGAACCAGGTCATGCCTTGTTGAATCCGACGCGACGCCTCGTTGCCATCAATGCAGTGAATTCCCGTCGCGACGCCGTGCTTCTTGCCGGCCGCTACGACGGTTTCGACTGATTTGACGTGGTCGGGATGTTTGTTGTCCAGTCCGGTCGGCACGCCTAGCGAACTCGCCAAATCGTTCGGACCGACGAAGCACACATCGAGGTCCGGAACCTCCATGATCTTGTCGATGCGATCTACGGCGCGCCAGTCTTCGATCATGCAAACGACCATGATGATGTCGTTCGCCTTCTCGTAGTAATCGCTGCCGTAGACGAGCTGACCGCGAGTTGAGCCAATCCCTCTAAGACCGCGCGGGCGATATTTGGCGGCTTGAACTGCGCGCTCGGCCTCTTCCTCGTCCTTCACGTCCGGCACCACGATCCCCGTAAAGCCGATGTCGAGCACGCGTTTGACCCAGATCGGATCGTTGCTGGGAATCCGCGCGAACATCGGCTTGCCAGAACCGTTGCCCGCGCGCAAGCAGTTCACCGCGGTCGATACGTCGATGGGGTTGTGCTCGAAATCCAGCGTTACCCAGTCAAAATCGGTCGTGTGAAGCAACGTCTCGATCACCGTCGGATCGCCGCTCGCCGACCAAGTGCCCAAAGAGGGCATACCTTCGGCCAGTTTCGCCTTTACCGGGTTGACATCCATGTCCTCAAACCTCTGAAGATCGCACGCCCATAATCGTACGCAAACAGAGATTAACACACCAACTTCGTGGCAGACTAATCGGCAAGCGGTAGACTCGGTTAAGTCAAAAGTCTAGACGGTCTCAGGAGATATCGAATGGCACGGCACTCGAAGCTCGAAGTTCTCAACGCGATGCACGAAATCGGAGTAGTCCCGGTCTTCTACAACGGCGATATCGAGAAGGCTGAGAACATCGCCCGGGCATGTGTTGCGGGTGGTATCCGCGTGTTGGAATTCACCAACCGCGGCGATCACGCATGGGAGGTTTTTTCGAGCTTGGACAAGTTCTGTGCCGAAGAGCTACCCGACGCAATTTTGGGTGCCGGATCCGTGTTAGACGCCGGAACCGCGTCCCTATACATAAGCAACGGTGCCAGCTTCATCGTCGGGCCAGTTACCAACCCCGATGTGGCGAAAGTCTGCAATCGACGCAAAATCCCTTACATCCCGGGCTGCGGCACGGCGTCGGAGATATCCGCCGCCGAGGAACTCGGGCGCCGACATCGTGAAGATATTCCCCGGATCAGCTGTCGGCGGCCCCGGCTTCGTCAAAGACGTTTTGGCTCCCATGCCATGGTCATCGATCATGCCAACGGGGGGAGTTGACATCACCGAGGCATCGCTACGGCCATGGTTCGAAGCTGGAGTGTGCGCCGTCGGGATGGGCTCAAGGCTAGTCTCGAGCGACGTTGTAGCCAACAATGATTGGCCAACTTTGGAAGCTAGAAGTCGCGACGTTGTGGCCCTGATCCGCGAAATACGCAGTGCATAAGTCTCTGCTACGCACAAGCCGCTTCCAAGGCTTGGTCGAAATCGACGACCCACGGGCCATCGGTATTGATCCGTACCGATGCTCGCGTTCCCTGCAGCAGCTCGATCTCCCTCTCGCCGTCTAGAGCGATGGTTCCGCGATCCGCCTTAATCTCGACAGTTTGACCCGGTTCAACGATCCCCCATCCCGTAATCTGCACCTGTCGAACCATCCCCCGGCGCGATAGGCGCTGCTACTGACGACGCTCCGGTTTGCCCAGGTTCAGGAAATCGAATATGAAGCCCGCGTGGCTCGTCTATGGCGATCAGCGCTAGCCTCGCACCGATCGATGCGATGCCGATGCTAGATGCCTCGGCCCTTGTCAAGAACACAGAGTGCAATGTACCAACATCCCATAGTGCACGCGCGCCTACCATCGTCTGCCGCGAAACCGCCGCATCTACGAGCGCGATATCCCTGTCTTTTCCATCAACGACGATGTCGATTTTCTTGGACTTCCGACAGACCTGTTCTCGCAGTCCGGGTCTGCCAGCGATGGTCGCCGCGGCAATGCCAGCGAGTGTGCCTTCGATCTCCTTCGGAAACACGTTGTTGGTACCGGTCGAAATCGGGGCCAAAGGCACTTCGCCGCATCCTTTGGCGACGAGCCGGTTGGTGCCGTCGCCGCCGAGGGTTACGATGCAGTCGGCGCCTGCGTCACGCATCATACGCGCCGCAACGGTGGAGTCATGCTGGCTGCCGGTGGGCGTCTGCTCTATGAACTCGGAGTGCATTCGGTCGCGTGTATCAGACATCGCGTTGCGCGCCAACCCGGCCATGTCCGGCATCACGATCACTTTAGTCACACCGTGCGATTGCAGTCCTGCGAACACCCGGCGCAAGATGTTCGACTTCTCTTGGTTCGACACAACCCGCCCCTGCGCGACGAGTCGGCGAATGTCCTTGCCGGCCGCGGGATTTGCTATTACGCCTACTGTAGGCAAAGTGGATACGCGCTCGCTATCGATCAGCCACGGCCTCGGACAACACCTCAGCCAAGAACAACGCGGGCCGTTTTAACTCATCTTCGATCTGCTGCTTGCACGAAACACCGGTGATCGCGAATCGCGTGTCAGCGCTCGCTCTCCTCAACGCCGGGAATAGCCTGTCCTCGCCGACTTGCAACGATACATCGTAGTGCTCTTTGGCGTACCCGAACGAACCCGCCATGCCGCAGCATCCTGCGTCAATCAATTCAGCACGATAGTTCGGAGGTTGATTAAGTGCAGCCACCGCTTGCCCAGTCCCAACCAACGCGCGCTCGTGGCAATGGACGTGCAACAGGATCTCCTCAGACTGATCGTTCCACTCAATCTGCTGCCCTCCATCCTCCGGCGCATCCACCAACACCTCCTCTAGCATCACCGACGCCTCAGCCACCGCCTTCGCATCAGGATCAGCACCAAGCAGATCCGGATACTCATCCCGCAAAGTCAAGATGCAGCTACTCTCGCAACCCACCACCTTGGCACCCGCATCGACATGCGGCTTCAACGCCTCCACGTTCCTTCGAGCGTTCTCAACCGCCCGGTCGAGCAATCCGGAAGAGACCATCGGACGTCCGCAACACACTCTCTCCGCCAAATTGACACGATACCCGAGAGCCTCCAGCAATCTGACCGCCGCTTTGCCGGATTCTGGATGGTTGAAGTTCATGAACGTGTCGTGGAATAAGACGATGTCGCCGCGGGAACCAGTGGTGTTCGGCATTCGGTTTCTAAACCACTGTTCGAAAGTCTGGCTGACGATTTTCGGCAACATTCGTCGTCGGTCGATACCGAGAAGCTTCTCCGAAGCCCATCTCGCGGGAGCCGACCTGTTCACCAAGTTAGCCAAAGGTGCGAGGGGCCCGGGCGCCAGTGAATTCAAGCGATGAATGTTTGCCACGACCCGGGAGCGCAACGGAACCGAGTGTGTCTGATAATAGAGATCAAGAAATTCGTACTTGATCTTCGCCATATCCACGTTCGACGGACACTCGGACTTACAGGATTTGCACTCCAAGCAAAGATCCAGCACCTCGAACATCCGCTCCGATCTGATCTCGTCGAGCGGCAACGCTCCCGACAACGCGGCGCGCAACGCGTTTGCCCGGCCCCGCGTCGAGTGCTCCTCTTCCCGCGTCGCCATGTAAGACGGGCACATCGCCCCAGCGTTCACCTTGCGACACGCTCCCACACCATTGCAGCGTTCGATAGCTCCGGCGAAACCTCCATCTGCCCGCCAATCAAGTTTCGTCGGGATCGGGGCCGTCGAATACTCCACGCCATATCGCAAGTTCTCACGCATATCCGGCGTATCAAAGACCTTGCCCGGGTTCATGATGCCGTTCGGATCGAATAGCTCCTTAACGTCTCTGAAGTGCCCCACCAACTCGGCACCAAACATCTTCTCGGCCCACGCGCCTCGCACGATGCCATCGCCGTGCTCTCCGCTCAACGAACCACCGAATTCCAAGACGAGATCCGATATCTCGTCCGCAATGGCGTACATCACGTCAATGCCGGTCGATTTTTTCAGATTGACCAACGGACGGATGTGCAGACATCCCACGCTGGCGTGACCGTAGTAGCCAGCTTCAGTATCGTGCCGCTTGACTATCTCATCGAATCTCTCAACGTACTCCGGCAACCGTTCGGGCGAAACCGCGGTGTCTTCGACGAACGGCAACGGCTTCGTGTCGCCCTCGACGTTCATCATTAGACCTAGCCCGGCCTCTCGCATCGCCCAGACCTGACGCTGTTCGGCGTGTTCGAGCAACAAAGTGATGGCGTAGGTCGCGGTGCTGCGTTGAATCGCGTCTTGGAACGACTCCAGTTTCGAGCGCACCTCGGCCGTGTTCTCACCCGTCATCTCGACGACAAGGATGTCGGTCGGCTCCCCTTGCAAGAACCCGATGTTGCGAGAGAACCCCAGCGATTGCCGTGCTTGATTGATGATGATCTCGCCGATATGCTCCACCGCGCTGACATCATGCTCAAGTGTGGCGACCGTGGCCTCCATCGATTCACGCAAGGTGTGGAAATGGAGGACCGCCAGACCTTTTGCCTTCGGGATTTCCCACAGCTTGAGCCGGGCATCAGTAACCGCAGCCAAGGTGCCTTCGGATCCGACCATCACTTGCGTGAGGTCGATGATCGGGCCATCGCTGGGCGGCTGCGCCGAGTACACGCGGTCGATGTTGTAACCACCGACCCGCCTCAAGATTTTGGGAAATCGCCGATCCACTTCCCCCGCCGCTCGATCCGCAATAACAGGGACACCCCGGTAAATCTCACCCTCCAAGCTCGAGAGCCCCATCTTGCTCTCCAACTGCGATGCAGAGATAGCCTCAAATGTGGCGCTCGACCCGTCGGCGAGCACGACCGACATCTGCTGCACCTGATCGACCGTTTTTCCGTAGATGATCGAGTGCGAACCACACGAGTTGTTGCCCATCGCACCACCGATATTGGCGCGCGACGATGTGCTCGGATCGGGAGTGAAATACTTGCCGGTGTGTGAGACCTGCCGGTTAAGTTCGTCGATCGTGATCCCCGGTTGCGTGTGTACCCATCCTTCTTCGCCGTTTATCTCGATGACGTCGTGCATGTACTTTGAGAAATCAACCACGACGCCACGATTGACGGTTTGGCCCGACAGCCCGGTCCCGCCGCCCCTAGGAAGCACGGACACACCTGCGTTGGAGCATGTCTCTATCACCGCGCTCACATCGTCCGCGTCTCTCGGTAACACAACGCCGAGAGGCGTCATTTTGTAGATCGAGGCATCCGTGGAATACATCTGCCTCGCGTAACGATCGAACCGGACCTCGCCGGCAACTGCGCGTTTAAGCTCTTCAGCGAGTTGCGAACGTCGAGACGCACGCGCAATCGTCACGCCGCCGCCTCGTCGTGCCCTTTGTGGTCGTCCTGTGACTGCGGCAGAATGACGGAAGCGATGACGCTGACGACGAGAATGCCTATGACTATCGCCAATGAACCCAAAGTGATGGCGATGGAAACTGAGTCGCCGGGGACGCCGATGTCATGGATGAAGTTGTGGAACTGGTCGTGGATGGCGGTTTCGACGATGATTTTCACGCCGATGAACCCGAGGATGGCCGCGAGACCGTAGGAGAGGAAGCGGAACAGATTAACAAGTCCTTCGAGAAGGAAGAAGAGAGGCCGCATTCCTAAGACGGCCATGGCGTTGGATGACCAGATTATGAACTGGTTCTTGCTGATGCCGACGACTGTCGGTATGGAATCGATGGCGAAGACTACGTCGGTGGAGGCTAGGACGATTACGACGAGGGCGAATGGGGTAGCCATTCGGATGCTGTTTTTGATGGTGAAGAAGTTGTGGCCGTCGTACTCTTCCGATACCGGGTAGATTCTCCTGAATCCTCGGAGGAGGATGTTCTTCGAAGGGTCGACATCTTCATCGTGCGACGTGATGAGTTTGTAGGCGGTGTAGATGAGGATTGCGGCGAGGAGATAGAGGATCGGTTCGAAGACGGAGATGATGCCGATGGCGAAGAAGATGAAGACGGCTCTGGCGATGAGGGCGCCGATGATGCCGAAGAGGAGAGCCCGGGACCGGAAAAGGTCTGGAAGCGCGAAGTAGTTGAAGATGACGAGGAATACGAAAGAGGTTTGTCGATGCTGAGCGCTCGTTCGGCGACATATGCGGTGGTGTATTCGATGCCGAGTTCGCTGCCGCCTGCGATGAATACCCAGACGCCAACTGCTCCCGCGACCAATGTCCAAAGGATGGTCAGCAGCGTGGCCTCCTTCATCCCGACGTGGTGGTCTTTGCCGCTAAGGAGAATGAGGTCCAAGAGCAGCAGCACCACAACCCCGATTGAGAACGCGACCAGGGATCGTGTAACTGTCGAAATATCCTTCCACGGCAGCGGTTCCTAGATCGTCGCAGTCGCTTTGCTCAATTCAGGCAAGTTTGCCAGTAAGGCGTCGCGAAGGTAAGTTCGAGCTAGAAAATGGCGCTAATTGTGAACTTCTGCGCGCCGGCAGGTGCATTGACAATCACTTCGTCACCTAGTTTGCCGCCTAGGATCGCACTGCCAAGAGGGGAGATGTCCGAGATTTTGTGTTGAAGCGGGTTCGCTTCATTCGCCGCAACGACCTGATAGTCAACCGTGATGTCTGCGCCTTCTTTCGCGAGACTAACCCAAGATCCGATCTGAACATGGTCGCTTACGCGCTCCGATTCATCGATGATAGTGGCGACTTTGAGCGTAGACTCGAGACGGTTGATCTGGGCCAGCACCATGCCTTGATTTTCTCTGGCTGCCTCGAGAGGAGAGTTTTCGCGAACGTCACCGCTAGCTGCGGCGCGTTCGATCTCGTCAGCCAAGCGCACGGTTTCGACCTGCAGCTGCTCTAACCGATTGACCATTTCGTTATAGCCTTGCTGCGTTATCTGCACCTCGTTATTGCGGCGTCGCATCGCGCTGCCGCGAGGAGCATTGAGCGTGGGCTTGCGGACGCGGATATGAGGGGCAAGACTTACGTCGATGTAACCCTTTTTCTTGGCGTAGTTGAGGAAGTCCTTGACCGCGGCGACGCGCTGCTTGTTCGTCTCGGATGCGCTTGCGCCGAAAGTCTCGGAATACGGACTAATGTCCGAAGGCCGCAACGAGGTGAGACTTTTGCTTGCTCCGATCCACCGGGCGAATTTTGACAGCTCTGGATGAATTATCCGTTTCTTTTCGTCCAGTATCGTGATGACGTACTCGGTTATTGCGTCTTGGACGGTCAAATCGTCTGATGCGGTTGCGATTGCGGAGTCGTCGGTCTGTGATACCAAGATTTTTCCCTCAATGATGGCTATTAACCCTCCGCTTTGGCATCGACTCTTACGCGCGTACGCCAAAACCGAGAAGAGGTGCTAATTTCTAGTGTACGAGAGCGGGCAAACCATTGCAAAACCACTTTATAGCGGGACGATCAACCACCAATCGGATGCCGGTCGAAATAAACCGCAACATCGCCCCGTCATTACATCCAGATCGTCTTGATTCCTGCATGAAACACCCAACTTCACAATCGGCTTGTCTTCGCGCACAGATTGAACCTCGCATATCACGGTAACCTCATCGCCGATGTGAACTGGAGCCACGAAACTGACGTTTCAAGCCAAGGAAGATGATCGTCGCTCCCTTTTCCAGCCATCTCGACGCCTAGCACCGCCGACACCATCCCGACCAGAAGCGCGCCGTGCGCGATCCGCTGCCCGAAACGGGTTCCCGACCGCATAGCCATCGTCCAGATGTAGCGGCTGCGTGTCGCCACTCAAAGCCGCGAACTCGCGAACCGTCTCATCGGTTTTATCACGCGCCTCACCGAGGCGCTCGATCCCACCTTGAACCTGTCAGGAACATTCGACATGTGATTTTGTCTCCAGTTTTTGTGTCTAACTATTTGGTCTGAGCGATGTAGGAACCTACCACGACCAACACGGCACCAAACCCACAACTCGGGTCCGATCTGTTCGCCCAGGATCAACCAAGACAGCGCCGCTGTCACAACTGGCCCGCATAACGATATCAGCGTCACGCGGCTCGGGAGATAGTTGCTCAATAGCCATGTCTGAGCCAGAAACGCGATCCCCGCTATCACCACGCCTTGGTAAATCAGCGACATCGCGAGGACTAGCGTGATACGAATCGGTTCGGTTTCGAATACCAGCGAACCAGCTAGGAACGTCGCTATCCCGAAAATACCCTGAGCGGTCAACATCTTGACTACTGTGATGTTCTGACCCAGCTGAGAAAGATAGACCTGGCGCAAACCGAGAAGAACGGCAGAGCACATGATCAGTAAGTCGCCCAACCAAGGATTCAAGGCGTCAATGGCTTCCGCACCGCCGAAGACGCTGCGCACAAACAACGCCGCCGCCGCCTATGGTAGGCGATCATCGCGCCGAGCACACGGCGTTTCGACAACCTATCGTTCGGGACCAAGAAATGACTGCGCGAACACGCTTGCCCACAGTGGAAACGTAGTTATCAACACGCCGGTGTGTCCAGCCGTGGTGTTGTACTGGCCAAGATTCATGAAAGCCGTCTGCACAGAGAACAGCACACCAAGCACGAACAACGGCCACAACTCGGCGCGGGAAACTCTGAAAACTTTGGCGCGTTGATGATCGCCCAAACGAGAACTACGACCATGCCTAGCACGAATCGCAAGAACCCCAAGCGTAGAGGCGGTGAATCCTCCAAACCCGCCTTGACAGCGATTGGTAGGCCGCCCCAGAGCGATGCCAACACAAACGCGAGCGTGCCCGCGCCGAACGTTAACGGTTTGCGACGATCGATAGTCCGCGGTGCCGTTCCTACTGACGCGGCGACCTTCAGATTCAGATGACGTGGTCAGTCTTCCAACCGTTTCAAGTACTGACCGACCCAATCGAAATCGACGAGATCGACATAAGCGTCCATCAGCGCTTTCGTCACCGGCCCCGGAACATTCCCCGTCGCCCACCACAGAACCTTGCACCTTGCGAACCGGACATATGCACAGCGACGTAGAAGTGAGAAATACCTCATCCGAGGTCGTCGCATCGAACATGTCGAGATCAGCTTCCACGACATCCAAGTCGATCACGTCTGCCAACTCGATCGCGGTCTCACGCGAGATCCCGCCGAGCACGAACTGCGCTTTCGGTGTGTAGGCGACGCCGTCTTTCACAACGAAGATGTTCGACCCGATTCCCTCCGTCAAAAATCCACGACCATCAAGCAGAATGGCCCAAGCCTCTTCGTCGTACTCCTTCGCCTCCAGATCCGCCATGATCAGGTTCAGGTAGTTGTGAGACTTCGCCCGCGGGCTGAGCGCTTCCGGTCCGATCCTTCGCGTAGACGGAATCCAAACATCAATCCCATCCCGATACAAACGAGCGCGCGGTCCAAGCGGCAATGGCGTGCACTCGATGATCACCGTCGGACCGCCGTCGGTGGCCCACATGTCTCCGCCCACTAGATCGATGCCGCGAGACACTCGCTGTCCAACCCAATAGTCATCGTCATCGTCGAGAAGCTTCAAATTCTCCTCAACCACTCGCATCGTCGCGTCTTTCATCTCTTCCTTGCTGATGCCTGGATCGATCCTGACGTATTCGAGCGAGTTGTAAAAGCGATCCAAATGCTCGTCAAGCTTGAAAATACGATGACCGAAGGTGCGCGTCATGTCGAACACCGCATCGCCGTACTTGAAACCGCGATCCCTGAAGGGCACGACCGCTTGGCTCTCCGGCACGATCTCGCCGTTGAAATATGCTACACGTTCGGTTTGGCGAGTTGAAGGCATCTCTCTAAGCCTTTCCGTTAGGTCGATAGTCTAGAGTTATCTTATAGCCCGTGCCATGAATCGGTTTAGACGGGCGCGTTGTGTTCATTAAAATCTCAACCTTTGATGCAACATCAACCGAACCCCTCTAAAGCCGACGACGGGCAACTAGGCGATACCGAACTAATGCCGAATGGTGTCGGCCAACAATCGACATCTGAGGATCACGCCGCTCCGGTAAGTGAGTGGAATCCGCGTCTCGACATCCATCTTGGAAGTCGCGCGAGCGAAAACGGCGATCAAAGCGGAAAGACCGGCACTGTGTCCCCGTTCCGTTTCGATCTCATCAATCTCGCCCTAATCGCGATCCTAGTCCTCGCCCTCGCCCTGCGAATGTTCGGCACCGATTGGGATCAGGGCGGACTTTACCACCCGGACGAGAGAGATTTTCTCGGCCGTGCCGAGAAACTCGACTTTTCGCAGTTGACCGAACCGGGACTGTTGAGCGTCGATTCGCGGCTCAACCCCAAATGGTTCAACTACGGCAGCCTGCCTTTATATGCGTTGGCTGGCCTGAAATCATTGGCATCGCCATTCGCCGACAAGGACTGGAACCTCTTCGACCTCCGCTTCCCCGGCCGAAACTTGTCGGCGATCGCAGACACGATAACTGTTCTGTTCGTTTACCTACTTGCGACCCGCCCTCATCGGCGATCGTCGCGCCGGGCTCATAGCCGCATTGCTTACCGCGATGGCGGTCATCCACATCCAGAACGCCCACTACACCGCTGTCGATGCGCCGATGACGATGTTTATCGTCGCAACGATCTACTTCTCGACGCGACTCGTCCAAACGAGAAAGCAGTCGGACGCTCTGGTGGCCGGATTGATGTTGGGCTTTGCAATCGCGACCAAAGTCACGGCCGCGCCAGTGGCATTGGCGGTCGGCACCGCTCTTCTTCTATTACTTATCCGACCAAGCCTGACGTCCCGGGGCGCGCCAAACCTGAGCCCTAAAGATATCAAGTTATTCATCAACTACGCCGTCTTGACAGGTGCAGCGGCCATCATCGCTCTATTGGTAACCCAGCCCTACATGATCATCGACTGGGAGACCTACTTCGGAAACATCTTCCGACAATCTGAAATGGTTAGGCGAGTCGTCGACTTCACGTTTACTCGCCAGTACATCGACACCCCGGCCTACCTCTACCAGATCCGCCAGCTCTCAACTTGGGGCCTCGGAATCTCGCTCGGCATCGCCGTGTGGCTCGGCCTGATCTGGGGCGATCGCCCGCACCTTCATAACCAAGAACCTCGCCTTCATCGTCGTACTGGCATTCCTGATTCCTTATCTAGCAGTCAACGGACAGTTCGAAGTCAAGTTCCTGCGCTACATGCTGCCAGCAACCCCGCTGCTGATCGCATTTGCTGGCTGCGCTATCTGGTGGCTTTACACATCGTTTCTCCCTAGATTCCGCATGGTCGTCCGCGTTGGCATGCATGCCTTCGGAGTCGTCGCATTCCTGTTCTTCGCACACTACACGATCGCATATTTGAACGTCTTCAGCGGCCCGCACCCGGCACAAGATGTCTCGAAATGGTTGCGAGAAAACGCGAGTCCTGGAACGGTGGTCATCCAAGAGCACTGGGAAGAAGGTATCCCCAATATCCGGGGTTTCACGATGCATCAGAAGCTCCCGATGTATGAAGCCGACACCAGTGCGAAATTCACCGATGTAGCCCGATTGATGGAAAATGCCGACTATCTAGTGCTCTATAGCAACCGCCTCGCCGCGACGATACCTCGGTTGCCCGAGCGATACCCGATATCGTCCCGTTTCTACGACCTTTTATTCAACAAAGGACTCGGTTACAAAGCCGTCTACTCCTCTGTCAGAGCGCCCCAATTCCTAGGCGTCGTCTATTGGGACGATCCCTACGCCCGCGTCCCGTTCGATGTTCCTGACGGATACGAAAAACCTCGCGGCTCCATCTACAACTGGGACTGGTTCGGATGGGCCGACGAGAGTTTCACCGTCTACGAGCATCCCCATGCCATCGTCTTTCAAAACGTCGAAAAGCTGGACCAAGAAGAGCTTCTCGGCCGGCTGTACCAGGGCGAACCACCCGATGATCTCGACCGCGCCATCATCCGCGATGTCGGCTTGGTCTACGACGATGGCCAAGCAGAAACTCAACGATCAGGCGACGACTGGAGCACCATCTACTTCCTAAAAGACTTGCCCAACGAATACGCCTGGTTGATCTGGCTTGTCGCGGTGCAGTTGATATCGCTCGCCGCGTTCCCATTGACCTACGTCGTGTTCCGCCCCCTGACCGATCGCGGGTATCTCTTCAGCAAGCCTTTGGGACTGCTCATCGTCGCAACTCTTGCATGGCTGCTCGCCAGCTTCGGCATCATCGGATTCAGCATGCTCAGCGTCGGCATCTCGATGCTCCTGTTGACCGCCGTTTCACTCGTAATCTTCTGGAGACTCGGAGAAGAAATCGTCATCTTCGTCCGGGCTCATCTGAAAACCATCGCGATCGGCGAACTGATCTTCATCGGCGCCTTCCTGCTGTTCCTCGCAATCCGTCTTGCTAACCCTGACCTCTGGCACGCGTGGCGAGGCGGCGAGAAACCGATGGACTTCGCCTATCTCAACGCCATCACCCGATCAACCATCATGCCGCCATACGATCCGTGGTTCGCTGGCGGATACCTCAACTACTACTACTTCGGACAATTCATCATTGCATCCCTGATCCGTATAACCGGAATCATCCCATCAGTTGCATACAACCTAGCAGTCCCCCTCATATTCGCTCTAACTGCAACCTCCGTTTACACGATCGCTTACAACCTGATAGCCATGGCAATGCGTGCCCGCGGCGCGATTCGATTGGGTTACGTCCCCATCGCCTTCGGCATCATCGCCGCGTTGCTGGCAGTCGTAGCAGCCAACATCGACGGGTTGGCACAAGTCGTCACCGGACTCTACGACTCCTACATCAACGGTCATGACTTCCCGAAATTTGACTATTGGCGAAGCACAAGACTGTTCGATCGCGAAACCGGCGGTAACGAGATAACGGAGTTCCCGTTCTTCACCTTCCTCTACGCCGACTTACACGCGCATATGATCGCCATACCCTTCGCCATCCTGGCATTGGGATTGGCCATCGTCGCCTTCCTGCGCGCTGGTATGGAACGTCTTTCTAGATTCGAAACATTGATTTCACTCGCCTTGTTGGGCATCGCCGTCGGCTCGCTACGTCTGATCAACTCTTGGGACTACCCGACGCAACTGTTGCTCGCCGCTGGTTTCATCTTCGCTGGCGAGTTTCTCTATGGACACAAAGGCAAGCTAGTCGGCATCGCCCACGCGATCGGCAAGACCGCGATCGTAGCCATCATCGGGTACGTCGTTTACATCCCATTCCACGCCAACTTCGAACTCTTCAACAACGGCGTCGAACCCAGTAGGTTCCAGACCGCTATATGGCGCTACCTCGTCATACACGCCATCTTCGTGTTCGCCCTGGGATCGTGGCTATGGATCGAATGGCAACGTGGAACTTTCCGTTTCGACTCGATAATCTCCAAACTAACCCTCGAATACGGATACCCCAAATGGACACCCTCATTGGTCATAGGCGCGTTCGTCTTCGTCGGGATCGCCGTCATATTCGCTTACCCGCACTACTTAACCGTCTTCGCAACGCTGACCGCCGCCGCGGTACTCGGACTGACCGGATTGATGGCGTACCTCCGAAGACACCCCGGCCAGCGTTACATCATCATCACAGTCGCATTGACGATGATGGCGCTCTTACTCGCCGCAGGTGTCGACGTCATAACCGTCAAGAACGACATCGGGCGTCAAAACACGATCTTCAAGTTCTACATCCAAGCGTGGTGGCTGCTCGCCATCGCCGCCACATACGCGATATGGCGACTCTGGGACGTCGGCGCATTCGTGACCAAGCAGATGAGCGGAGTCAAGGCGGTCTGGCTCGCGACCTTCGCGGTGCTCGCCGTCGGCATTTTCATCTACCCCATCATGGGCACCGACGTCCGGCTCGATGATCGGTTCAACTACATCGGGCCCGGCGTTGATGGCGAGGCATACATGGACGACGCCGTCTACAGAGCCAAAGGCATAACCGTCGAATTCGCAACTGATCGACCAGGCATTGAGTGGCTTCGCGAAAACGTCAAAGGATCCCCAGTAGTCGTAGAAGCCCAGTGGGACCTCTACACATGGGCGAATCGTATCTCTATCTACACAGGACTGCCCACGGTACTCGGTTGGGACTGGCACCAGACCCAGCAGAGACACGACTACCGCTGGGAAGTTCAACGCCGTCGCGCCGCAGTTAACGACTTCTACACGACGAGGGACATCACCAAAGCGAAACAATTCCTCGACGAATTCAACGTACGGTATGTATACGTTGGCGAACTGGAACGAGGCGCATACCCGGCAAGTGGCATCGCTAAATTCGCCGAGTCACCTGAACTCAACCTCCATCCGGTATTCCACGAAGGCCCAGTAACCATATACGAATATAGGGGTTGAACTATCTTCAATCCTCAACCATGCGACCTCCCGTAATCGAAGCCGCTTCCAGAGCGCTCAAAGCCGCGGTCGATTTCTTCATGCCCATTGCATGCGTCCACTGCGGGACTGAGGGTTCGCTACTCTGCAATCAATGCGTAGCCAACTCGCCAATCATGGCCAAAAACACATGCTTGAAGTGCGGCGAGAGAACCGCCGAGTTCGTCAAACTCTGTGGCGACTGTGTAGCGCTTCCGCCGCCGCTCGATCGATTGGTGCCAGCATATCGCTACGGCGGACCGGTCAGAAGCGCGGTGCACGCCCTGAAGTATCGCCAGGTCACCGCGATCGCGCCCATCATGGCCCGTACCATGTCCGACCAGCCCTTCATACGCAGGGCGAAACTCGATTGCGTCGCCCCAGTGCCGATGCACAGCAACCGCCTCCGCGAGCGCGGCTACAACCAAGCATCCCTCTTGGCCCGCCACGTCGCCGAAAACCTTCATTTGCAATTCGTCGAAAACGCGTTGACCAAAACTCGAGACACACAGTCCCAAGTAGACCTGACTCGCCAGCAACGCGCCATGTCGCTCAGAAACGCTTTCAAAGCCAACTTCAGCTTCGACGACGCGCACGTGTTACTCATCGACGATGTCTGCACAACCGGAAACACCCTCATGAACTGCGCCGCCGCACTCAAGATCGCTGGAGCCAGGCGCGTCTCGGCTATCGTCTTCGCCAAAGAAACTCTCGAACCCGCATTCGATAATGAAGATATCGGGAACTGACGAAGCCGATGACCAACGAAATGAAAAATGTCAGGGCAATACTCTTCGACGTCTACGGCACACTTGCCACCTGGTCTCCAGACCGGTACGTCCTCCACTCCCGTGCCGCAGCGAAGTTCGACATCAGCGTGACCAAAGAGGGCGTCGATGCCGGTTACGCAGTCGCCGAAGCCTACATGACACACCAAAACACCAAGACGCCGATCCGACAGATGACGAGTACCGAGCGCGATCAGTTCTTTGCCAAGTTCGAACAACTCGTCCTCCAAGGGTGCGGAATCGAGGTCGATCTCGAGCTAGCCGACAAGATCTGGCAAGAAGTCGCGAAGCAAGAGTACGAACTCGTCCTGTACGACGATGTCCTAACCAACCTCGACGCGCTTCGAGAAAGCGGCTACATCGTCGGCATCGTTTCGAACGTCCCAAGTTCCGGAGACGCGCTGACCGATCAACTCGGCCTTGCGGGCAGCATCGACTTCGCAGTCACCAGCAGTGAAGTCGGATGCGAGAAACCCGATCATCGCATATTCGTCGAAGCACTGCGAAGAGCCAACGACATCGCGCCGAATCAAGCCCTAATGGTCGGCGACCAACTCGAATCTGATGTCAACGGAGCCATTGGCGCTGGCATCCAACCAGTCCTTCTAGACCGCAACAACAACCATCCCCGCTTCAACGAACATCCCCGCATCACTTCTTTAGAAGAACTTCAAGTTCTGCTCGCTTGACGCTCAAGCAAACGACGCCATCGGAAACGCCACGAATCAGATGATGAATAAAACTCAACGCCTCCAACGCTGGTACGACGAGAACGCAACTGCCGACAGCCTCCTCTTCGGCGAGTTCATGCACCTCGGTGCAAACCAGACCATCCTACAGGTCGGGCTCCTCGGCGTAGAACCCGACATCGATTCAGTGGTCCTTGACATGGCGTGCGCCGTCGGTGGAAACGCTCGGTGGCTCGCGTCGCTATACGACTGCACCGTCTACGGAAACGACATTGACGAAGACGCCATCAAAGCCGCTTCCGACCTCGCCCGCATCGAAGGCGTCGACCAGCGATGCAACTTCATCGTCGCACCCGTCGAAAACACCGGCCTCAAACCCGAATCCGTAGACCTAGTAGTCTCAACCGATGTCTACGACATGGACGAGGTCGTCCGCGTCCTTAAACCAGGCGGGCGCTTCCTCCTGAGTGCTCTATTCCGCCTAGACGCTCAATCTCCCGAAGAGGTCGCTGACGCTTACGGTCTCGAGGTCGAACTGCGACGCGACGTCACCGAACTAGCCCAAACATTCCTCCACTCCAAAGAAGCCGAAGCCCAACTACTGCAAAAGTCCAAAATCATCACCGACCGCCAATACATCACCGTCATCAACAACGCCCTACGCCGCCGCGGAGGCCATCACCTGCTCGTGAGGTGGCGAAAAACCGCTTCATACGCATGATTGGCGGATAACCAACCGGGGGCCTACCCCGCCGGTTTCCGGCGCTGCTTCACATACTCCACCACGGCATGAATCCCATCCGGCGGTGCCCCCAGTTCGATTGCCCGTCTGATATCCGCCTCGGCCAGCTCATCCTGCCCCAGCGCCGTCCTCGCCACCGCACGGTTCCCCAAAGCATCAGAGTTGTCAGGCTCCATATCGAGCGCGCGGTCAAGATTCATCACGGCCTGCTCGAACATCCCCATGCTCAGATACGCTGTACCCAGATTGAACTGGATCGTAGCGTTGTCATGATCCAGCCATGCCGCCTCCTCGAAATCACGAGCTGCCGCATCAGGCTGACCTAGCTGCGCCGACTTCAATCCTCGTGCGAAATACTCTTCAGATGTGGTAGGTTCAGACACTGAGCATCAATGCTCGCCTCTCAACAGGTAACACGACATTCTTGACTAAGGATAAGCGTCGCCCAGATGGGATCCATGGAATGAAAATCGCCCTCATCGGTCAGTCAGCATTCGGTAAAGCGGTCCTCGAAGCGTTGGCAGACCGCGACGAACACGAAATCGTCGGCGTCTTCGCCGCTCCCGACAGACGCCGCAGCCGAGAACCCCTCGCCACCGCAGCCGAGAACCTCGCCACCCCCCTCTGGCAGTTCAATCAAATGCGCGACCAGAAGTGCATCGATGTATTCAGGTCCCTAGACGCCGATCTCTGCGTTATGGCCTACGTCACCGACATCGTCCCCAACGAAATCATCGACGCGCCAACCCAAGGCACCATCCAATACCATCCCTCCCTCCTCCCGCTCCATCGCGGTCCCAGCTCCATAAACTGGGCTGTAATCCAAGGCGACTCCGAAACAGGCCTCTCCATCTTCTGGCCCGACGAGGGCCTAGATACCGGCCCGATACTCCTCCAGAAACGCATCGACATTGGCGAAGACGATACCGTCGGCTCACTCTACTTCCGCAAGCTCTTCCCAATGGGCGTCGACGCACTTCTCGAATCCATCGATCTAGTCGGCAGCGGAAATGCCCCACGCATCGCACAAGACGAATCCGCCGCCTCATACGAAGGATGGTGCGGTTCAAACGACGCACACATCGACTGGACACTCGACGTCAGCACCATCCACAACCTCATCCGAGGATGCGACCCACAACCCGGCGCGTGGTCAACGCTGAAAGACGAGAAAGTGGCGTTCTACGGCAGCACCATCGCATCACGCGATAACCCACCGGTGGACCCCGGCACCATCGTCAACATTGATGAAACCGGTATGACCATCGCCGTTAACCGCGGCACGTTGAAGATCAAACGCGTCCGCGTCGAACGCGCCTCCAAAATCCCAGCCCACGAATCCAGCGCTGCAACTGGAGACCGCTTCACCTAAACCCGGACCTTCCCAAAACCTACGTCATTCCGGCGAAAGCCGGAATCCAGAGGGGCGATGGGCGGCTGGATACCCCTCTCTAAACCCCAAACCAATCAACCATCAGTTCAGTAACCCGCCCCGGCGACTCTAACTGAACGATGTGGCCGCAGTTCTCGATCACTTCCAACCGCGCATCCGGTATCGAATCGAGCGCCCGTCGCGAATGTCGCGTCGGGATGATCAGATCCGAGTCGCCCCACACCAGCAATGTCGGTGACTTGATCTCAGACGCCAACTCCCCGCTTAAAACATCTCGTTGACCAAACACCCCCGCGAAACTCCGCAACCCTTCGTTAAACGTCTCAACTCCGCTGTCGCGATTGCCCACTTGAAAATGCAACTCCTTCCACATCTCGCGCTCCTCAGAAGGCCCCGATTTCTGAGCCTCGACATGATCGAAAAAGAAGTATCTTGCGCTACGAGAACTGTAATCGATGAACCTCTGCAAAAAACGAACCGATGCCACACGCAAGAAAACATTCAACCCACGTCCGAACCCGGGCGAAGCTATCAACATCGCCCGATTGAACCGATCAGGCGCGCGCGCCAATGCACCAATCGACCCCAACGCACCCATCGAATGACCTCCAATATCCGCAACGTCGATGCCCATCTCATCCATCACGCCCAAAATCACATCGCTCACCTGCAACCTCGGCGCATAAACCCGCTCCGGCATCCCCGACAATCCAAACATAGGAATGTCTAAAACTATCACGCGATGATCTCCAGCCAGCGCAGCGATCTGCCTATGCCAAGCCGGACCTCCGCTTCCCGCGCCATGCACCAACACCACCGCCGGACCCGATCCAAACTCCATCACATGAACCCGTCGATACTCACCCACCGACAAGAACTTCCCCTCATATCGTAGCCCCGACAACGACATCAACCGATCGCCAGCCGCATGAACACACCTCAGGCTCTCATCGCTTCGATCTGACAACTTCGTCATAGCATCTTCGCAAATCCCTACGGTTTCCCCGCGAGCGGGGGAAATGCCCAAAGGGCAAAGGGGGCCTCAAGGCCGAAATCACCTCAGGTCTAGAATTGGGTTCGATGACATTATCCGATACGACAACTGAGACCGATCAGTCGTACCCCGGATCGGCTCCCCCTTACGACCCGATGCTCCAAGAAGCGGAAAGCCTCCTCGAGTTCGACCGCGTGCGCGAAATTCTTGCGCAAGAAGCCCGTTTCTACATGTCGCGCGAGATCGTCCGCGAATCGCGACCAGCGCGCCACCCCGAAGACGTCGCACGCCTCCAGGACGAGACCGCACAGGCCATCACTCTCCTAAACAGCAAAGGAGACATCGGCCTTGCCGGAATGCGCGACCCCCGCGCCCCCCTGCAACGCGCCATGCTCGGCGGCATGTTAAACGGATCAGAACTCCTACTACTCGCCGGCATCTTCCAGTCGATGTGGGTAGCCCGATCCACCGTCATGGCCATCCAATACGATGCGCCGCTCCTCGCCGACATGGCATCCCAGATACGCGACCTGCGAGAAGTCCGCAACGACATAGTCGAGGCCCTCTCAGAAGCAGGCGATGTCCTCGACAGCGCAACTCCGCGCCTCGGCCAGCTGCGCGAACGCTCACGAAACGCATACCGCCGAGCCATGCGAATCATGGAGCGTCTGGCGTCCAGCGAAAACATCCGACCTTACCTCCAGTCCAACGCCGTCGCTTCTCGCGGCGACCGACTCGTCCTCGAAGTCAAGTCCAACCAACGAGAGTTCGTGCGCGGAATCATCCACGACGTCTCATCCACCGGGCAGACCGCATTTATCGAGCCATTCCCCGTTGTCGACGCCGTCAACGAGTGGCGAAACGCCGCATACGAAGCCGAGAAAGAAGAGGAGCGAGTCCTTCGAAAACTCTCCCGATCCATCGCCGCCCACGGCGAAGACGCCATGGCATCCCTGCAGGCCGCCGCCAACCTCGACGCCGCTGTCGCAAGAGGCCGTTTGTCGTTAAAAATAGGTGGCATCAGACCCAATTCTGAACTTGACCCCGCCGCAAACAACCCTACGGGACTGACTCTGATCGAGGCCCGCCATCCCCTCATCGGCGAAGAGGCAGTCCCCATCTCCATGCACCTCGACGCCGACCGGCGCGGCCTCGTCATCACCGGTCCCAACACCGGCGGAAAGACCGTCGCCCTCAAAACTCTCGGACTCATGGCACTCATGCACCAGTCCGGAATACAGATCCCAGCGCGAGAAGCTTCAACTCTTCCAATCTTCGACGGCGTCTACGCAGACATCGGCGACGCACAGAGCATTGATCGCTCCGTCTCCACTTTCTCGTCGCACATGCAACGAGTCATCAAAATCATCGACCACGCCACCGACCACTCCCTCGTTCTCCTCGACGAACTCGGAACCGGCACCGACCCCGAAGAAGGCTCCGCACTCGCCCGCGCCATCCTCGAACATCTCGTCAACCGCAACATCTGGACCTGCGTAACCACGCACCACCGCCAAGTCTCAGAATTCGCCGCCAACCACGACCATCTCCAAAACGCATCCGTCGAACTCGATCCCGACACCATGCTCCCGAACTACCGACTCATCATGGGACTCCCCGGACAGAGCTACGCCATGCAGGTCGCAAAAAGACTCGGACTCGAAAACCCGATCATCGACCACGCCGAGACCATGCTCGATCCACTTCGATCCCAGACCGAAAGCCTTCTGAAATCTCTCCAGCGCGAACGCGACCAAATCCAAGAGGTCCAGACTCAAACCGTACAAGATCGCGCCGAGGCCCAGCGCCTTCACTCCGAAGCCGAAACACATCTAGAACACGCGGAGCAAGAACGGCACAGATCCATCGAGGAAGCTCGTGACCAGCTCAAACAAGAAGCCCAGCGCGTCCGACGTCAACTCCGACGCCTAATGCGCGAAGCAGACCGCAATAAAACTTGGGAAGAAGCCCGACAATCCGCCGCAAGCATCATACGCCACGTCAACCGCGAAGAATGGATGAACGAACTTGCTTCGCCCCTTTCACGAAGTGGAGGGGGTGCGGAAGCCCAAAAATCCTACACAAGACCGCGCGAGACGTCTTCCCCCGCGAGCGGGGGAAGTGCCGAAGGCGATGGGGGCTCTCAGCGCCCGCGAGGCATGCGCACACCCAAATTCTCCATCGGCGACACCGTCCGCGTCGAAAGCTTAGGCCTCACCGGCGAGATCATCGAACTGGACCGCAACGACCGCGCCATCATCCTCTCCGGAAACATGCGCTTCCAAGCCCGCTCACACATGATGACACTCGTCAAACCCGCCCCTCCCCTTTTTGCGCAGCAAAAGGGGGACGCATCGAGCGCAGCGAGACGCAGGGGGTTCATACCACCCGACAAATCACCCCCTTCGCAACCATCAAGAATGCCCCGCCTCGCCGATGCCGCCGCCGACCTTGATGTTCGCGGATCCCGTGTCCACATGATCGAGTCTGTCATTCCCCAGTTCATCGACAAAGCATTCATGCAAGGCCTCACCAGCGTCCGCATCATCCACGGCGAAGGCACCGGCGCACTCCGACAAGCCGTACGCGACATCCTCTCCCGCGAACCACACGTCGATACATTCCAACCCGCACCGCAAAACAACGGCGGCAACGGCGTAACGATAGCGATCCTTGAATGAAGCGTTTTGGTTATGGTTAGGTGTTGGCATGGCCTTTTAGGTTTACGCTTGGTTTCAGTCCCCTGAAAAGAGCGCACGTCCGCGATGTCGAGACAACAATTGACCATGGATTTGCAGGATAGAAACGCTTGAACAAGCGAATTGGCGTCGCCAAAGTGAACCGCAACATCGCTAAATCCTCGTTAATCGCCTTATCCTCAATCGCCATCGTTTTTGCGTATAAAATCTCAATCGATCATCGTCAAACTGTAGAAGCGCAAACATCCGGCATCTGCGATCGATCGTCTTGGGTTCAATCTGCGATCCTAGGCGAACTTGGACGCGTCCAATGCGAAGACGTGACGAGTGCCGACCTTGCTTCGATCGACTTTCTGTTTGTTCGGGTGTTCAATTCCTCGACCTCTCCCGCTCTAGAGCGCGGTGATTTCGACGGACTTACAAGCCTTGAGTTCCTTGTTCTGTTGGGATTGAACATTGGTCCGTTCCCGCAAGGCCAGTCTGCAGACCTCGCCAACTTGAAAACTCTGTATGTACGTGACATCAGAGCGACGACAATCGGTGCGGACCATTTCAGCGGTTTGACCAACTTAGAAACCTTGTTCTTAATCGGCCCGGAGGTTTTAAGTATTGATTCGGGAGCTTTCAACGGATTGGTCGGGCTAAAACGTCTTGACCTCAGGGTCGGCAAACTGCCAGCGATCGACGAGGACACGTTTAGCGTGTTAGGCGGATCGCCGCAATTCGAACGTCTCGCGATTACTGGCGGCGCCATTGCAACCATCGCGGTAAACGCTTTCGACGACTTGTCCAACCTCGATTTCCTCTACGTGCAAGCTGGCGCGCTAATCACTATCCAGTCCGGCATCTTCAACGGACTAGGTAACCTGACATGGCTGATTTTGGACGGGGGAAGCGTTACTACCATCTCGCCTGGAGCGTTTGCCGGCGTTGGTGAAACAGTCGATGACACCACAAGGAATGAAGACGAGGACTTCGCGTCATATTTTTGGAGTTAAACGCGGATCGAGACACTCCAAGCGAACACGTTTTCAGGCTTGGGCAATCTCGAGCGGCTCGCGCTTTCTGGCGACATGCTCAGCACGCTAGAGCCTGATGTGTTCAACGGCCTGACGAGTCTCGAGGTCCTTTACCTTGACGGCGGCAAGATTGCTTCCGTGCAATCCGGCGTGTTCGATGAACTGCCTTCCGAGTTACGGACTTTACGCCTTGATCGAGGCGGGAAGGAGATTTTCGAATCGGCCGTGCTGAGCGAGTTGGCTGGAGTGGTGGCTATCGACGTTTGGGATAAAAGCATCACGACGTTGAAAGCGAACTATTTTGACGGGTTGAATACGTTGGAGCTGCTTTATTTTGACGATGCCGGCAATATCAGGAGGGTTGAACGCGGTGCCTTCAACGGTTTAACCAACTTGAGACTGTTGTGGTTGAACGACAACAAGATCATGTCTCTTCCACACGAAGTATTCCGCGATTTGACGATGTTGGAAGAGATCGACCTCAGCGACAACCCGCTCAGGGGACTACCGACGGGATTTGTTACCTCGCCTCCTTGTTCACTCGAAACGCTCGACATTAGCGGTCTGAGCTTGACAGAGGTTCCTAACGCTGTAGTCAATGGGGTTGAGGTCAGCATCTTGAGTACGCTGCCGCAACCCGGCGTGAATGGATGCGGAACTGATCAGGGCATCAGACACCTGCATATGGACGATATTCCTTTGACGCAAGCCGACTTGGATGCGATCGAACACTACCAAGTGGTAGAAACGTTGTCGCTGGCGAACACTGGCATCACAGCCGAGCAGGCGATAAACGTTCGCAGAGGACAAGACCTCGTCACCCTGAAGAGCCTGGACCTATCGAACAATGATCTCAGCGGATTGAACGATCTTGCTCAGCGGGCCGCGTTGGGAGTGGTAGTCGCGCGATTGCACAGGCTCGAGGAGTTGTATCTAGCCAGTACCAAGATCGATGCTGATACGGCGCTCGTAATTGTTCAGAATGTCAATCCAAACATCAAAGAGTTTTCGCTTGCGGACAACAACCTCGCGGATTGGAACCATCCTGACTTGGCACACGACTTGGCACCTGCTTTCCAACGCTTCTCACAGAATTGGAACCTCATCGACTTGTCGAACACGGCGATCGATTCCAGGGCCGCCGACTCGATCGTTCCACATATCGAGCGGACGCACGAAGGAGTCCCAGAAGAGTTAGTTGAAGAGGTGCGCGAAGCCAGGTTCCACGGCGGCGTGACACTCGACTTGTCCAATAACTACCTTTCGCGTTTCGGATCGGGATGGTTGAGAAACTGGGAGTTCTTGAACACGCTCGACCTCTCCTGCAACGAACTGACGACGGTGAAACCGGAATGGTTTATCCCGGTCTCACGACACCTTGAAACGCTGATTCTGAGTGATAATCCTTTGAGTTCGACGATGGATAGAGACGAGTTTCACGATGTTTTGCCGAATTTGGAACATTTTCACTTGATTGCTTCAGGTGATTGTCAACACTCCAACTACAGCGTCCCGAAGAGTATCTCAAAAGTCTTGCGCATCGAACCCACAATCAAAGAAATCGTCATTAATCCGGGACGTATCGTCAGGCTTGAGGTCAACGTCTATGGCAGGCAAGATCTCTTAGACAACTCACTCGCCGACTCGGTGATCATCGTCTGGGACGACACACATGTTGGTGGTTCCTTCTCCGGAATCGGCCGACTGGTCGAGTACACCGCGCCCGAGACGCCGGGCAACTTCACGATCACCGCGCGGATTAGTACCGAACAGTGCTATGGCGACTTCGAGCAATGCACCGCGCGGTTCAAGTTTGTTGTGAAGCGCAGGGCCAACGTTGAAGAGGCGTCACGGGAACCGGTGAATCCGCAAGGGCAAATACCCGAGATTTTGACCGACTCCGGGGGAACCGCGTACGAGGTCTTTACGCCGGTCGATGGCGGCAAGTACATCGGGCGACGGTTTCAACCTAACTGCATCGGCCGGCGCGGTTCAGAACGGCGAGTACATCGGCATCAGCATCCAGAAAGGCGAACCTGCTTCAAACGCCGGCCAGACCCACCATCGCTTCACTCTCGCCGGCAACTGGTACCAGATCACAGCTTTAGACAGTGACAACCAACCGATCACCAGCTACCAACTAAACCAATCAGCGCAAGTCTGCCTCCCGCTGCCACGACAACTACGAACTAACATTCACAACGTAGCCATCGTCGCCTCGAACCAAGGCGACGACAGCTTCACTGTCCTATCAAGCCGCGTCCGCCTCCAACCCGATGGCACCCTAACCTCTGCGCCGATTTCAGCGCAATCCCCGCGGACATAGCCGCCGCCAAAAGAGGTGCGCCAAGCTCGCTGCCCAAACCCAAAATCGATCCTGAAGACCAACCAGCACCTCCCGAAACTGGCGGACGCACGCCACCTGTGTCAACTCTCCTAGTCCTGCTAACCATCGGCATCGCAATCCTGATTAGCGCTATGAAAATCGCAACTCAACAGAAGTATCGCCACTCTCGTCCATAATCATCAAAACCACAATCCCGCAACGCAACCTCGAGAACCGACTAAATGAAAATCACCAAAGTAACACCCCCTCATGCTCGACCGATACCTGCTCGTGCAGGTCGACACCGATGCCGGAATCTCAGGCATCGGCGAGTCCGGAGCCTGGGGATTCCTCGAAGCGTCTCAAGCAGCCATCGAGAAGTTTGGCAGATACCTCGTCGGCGAGGACCCGCTCCGCATCGAACACCACTGGCAATACATGTACCGCTTCTCACACTTCCGCGGGTCCGCAGTGATGGGCGCTCTCAGCGCCATCGACATCGCCCTGTGGGACATCATGGGCAAACATTTCGACACGTCCGTCCATCAGCTTCTCGGAGGCAAGGTGCGAGACCGCGCCCCGCGTCTACTACCACGTCTTCGGCGACACCACTGACAAACTCGTGACTGGCATCGCCGAAGCCAAAGACATGGGCTTCACAGCCGTCGGTCATCTCACTCCCTTCCTCGACGAAGAACGCGACATGCCATACTTCAAGACACACGCCGAAAAGATACGCGACGCAATCGAAACCGTCCGCCTATACCGCGAGACCGTCGGCGACTCCGTCGACCTCTGCATCGAGATCCATCGCCGCCTCACACCCACCGAAGCCGTCCAGCTCGGCCTCGGCATCGAAGAGTTCCACCCCTACTTCTACGAAGACCCGGTAACTCCCGACAACTTCGACGAGATGGCATACGTAGCCGACAAGATCAACATACCAATCGCAACCGGCGAACGCTACACATCGCTCTGGGAGTTCCAGATGGCACTATCCCGCTGCGCAGTCCAGTATGTGCGCCCCGACGTATGTCTAGTAGGAGGCATCTCAGGAGCCAAGAAGATAGCAGCCCTCGCAGAAGCACACCACGTCGGTGTCGTGCCCCACAACCCGCTGTCGCCGGTCAGCACCGCCGCATGCTTGCAGATCGCCGCGACTGCACCGAACTTCGCGCTCCAGGAGTACCCCATTGGCGAAGATGTCCCGCCAAAATCCGACATGGTCGACAGCACTCCCGAACACGACGGCAACGGCTACCTCATCATCTCCGATCGTCCCGGCATCGGCATCGAGCTCAAACCCGACGCTGTCCAGAAATGTCCGCCGACGCCGCGCGAAGTCGAAACCCGGCTTCACTTCGACGGCTCCGTAATTGACCAGTGAGCCAACAGCGCCGAATCATGTTTGACACCAAACGGAACCAAACTGCTCAACTTTGTTATATTTGCAACACGGCGCAAGCCTGCGGGGCTAGACCCCGGACAACATAGACCTGCAAGAAAGGAAACTGACATAGCAAGGAACTATCGCATCAACCATCGAATCCGCGCACCGGAAGTCCTATTGGTGCAACGTTCGAGCAATGGTGCTGCCTCGTCCAGAGTGATGAGGAGGAACGAGGCCCTAAACCTCGCTCAAGACGTGGGGCTTGATCTCGTCGAGGTCGGCCCTGACCAGAACCCGCCCGTCGTCCGACTCATGGACTACGGCAAGTTCAAATTCGACCAGTCCAAACGGGCCAAGGAGGCCCGAAAAGCGTCGCGGGCGACCCAGCCAGCTCAAAAAAGTCCGGCTCACCGCCAAGATCGCCGATAACGACATCGCGCAGAAGACCAAGCGCGTCCTCCAATTCCTCCAGGACGGCGCCAAAGTGCAGGTCTTCGTACGATTCCGAGGACGCGAACAGGCACACCCTGAGATCGCTATGGATGTGTTGCGACGCGTTGCCAAAGGCGTCGCCGAGCACGCCCGGCTTGAACAAAAACCGGTCATGGAAGGCCGCGTGCTCAGTATGATGCTTGCGCCCAAATCCAGTCGTCCCGCCTCCAAACCGGCCAACGACGCACCCGCAGCGAGCCGTCGTCATCGCCAACGGCGAGCCAACGGCGTAGCTATCGAAGCAGAGCCGTCTGAACGCGTCGCGCAGACCGTCTGAACTCAGTCCAGCACTCCAAAAACATCCATCCGACCTAAGTTCTACGCGCTCATGCGAGTTAGGCATGAGCGCGTATTGCATAATTGAACAATGCCCAAACTGAAAACCCACAAAGGCGCCAAGAAGCGCTTCCACATCTCGGGAACCGGCAAGGTCCTCCGAACCAAGGGACCCAAAAGCCACTTCCGAAGACGTAAAGCCAAGCGCATGAAGCGTCTTCTCGGCGGTAAAGTCGGCATCGACTCCAAACCCATGGCGAAGTGGGTCAAGCAATCCCTCGTCGGCTCATCCCGATAGCGTCTAGAGGAACAACGTGCCCAGAGTCACAGCAGGAACCACCCGACGACGACGCCACAAGGCCGTCCTCGCCCAGACCAAAGGTCACCGCGCAGCTCGCAGCCGGCGCTACCGCGTCGCAAAAGAGTCGATGATCCATGCACTCGACTACGCCACGCGGCACCGCAAGCTCAAGAAGCGCCAGAACCGCGCCTTGGCGATCACCCGCATCAACGCCGCCGCAAGGCAACACGGCCTCTCTTACTCCACTCTGATCAACGCCCTCAAAAAAGCCGACATCGCTCTCGACCGCAAGTCCCTCGCCGAACTCGCAATCCGCGAGCCTGCAGCCTTTACCAAAGTCGTCGAGACCGCCAAAGCCGAACTCTAAACCCGACTTACGCCAGGTCGCCCAACTAATCCGCCCAATCAGTCTGCGAGGTGGCGATCCAAAAACGCCGCAACCCGCGCCACATACCCCTTCGGATCCGTCCTGAACGCCTGCGCATGGCCCGCCTCTGGCGCGATCCAAAGCTCCTCACAGTCGCCCCCGTCGATCTCCGTCTGACTCAGCCCCCGCGCCCGCGCCAACCGCTGAGCGTGAATCACCGGCACATAATCGTCCAGCGCGCCATGAATAACCAGCATCGGCGCGTCGCACTCCGATACATGCTGCTCCGGCGAAACCTCCCCCAACCGATAGCCCACCAGCATCTGAAGCATCAGATCCAATCCCGGCTTGAACAGCTCCGCAACTTCAGACCTCATACTGGAACGGTGTTTGATGATCGACCATAAATCGCTGTAAGCACTGTCCGAAACGACCGCGCCTGCTACACCCGGATTCGAGCACGCTAAAGTTGCCGCCACACCCCCTAGCGAAAATCCCAACACTCCGATACGACTACGGTCCGCACCGAGCCACACCAGATAGTCCAGAGCTCCAAGAACATCCAGCCGCTCGTTCCAACCACCCGTAAACTCTCCATCAGCCGATTCGCCGCAACCTCGCATATCAAACATCAACACCCCGTAGCCCAGCTCCCACATCGCCTTCGCCAACGCCATCGCACCAGCTTGGGGATCGGCACGATGCGAGCTGTCGCCATGCACGGTCACCAACCACCGAGTGTCTCTGGCCACCGGAGTTGTCTCGACACCTTGCGGCAACACCAGCCAACCCTTCAGCACATGCTCAGGATCGTCGAAATCTCGCCGACTGTTGAACGAAACGTCACGGTACGGGAGCCCGACCGATGATGGATCGTCGTGCAACGGTATCCTGCGAGCACGCCGCGACATGTTCAGCGCCAGCGCTGCTGACGCGCCGAGATACGCGGACGTCATCGCGCCCGCCAACATCGCTGTTCGGTTCAACCAGCTCATCTCGTTTACTCGGTTAGATACTGTCCGTGCGCGTAGGTCAAAACGCAGTCGTGTCCACCATCACCGCGACGAACAACAGGAACAGATAGAGCAGCGAAAATTTGTACAGCCTCGCGGTGTCACGTCGCTCACCCGTCCTCCAAACTCTAAAAGCCAGCCCGAAAAACACCAGCCCCAGTACGATCACCGATATCAGATAGAGCAGTCCCAACTTCGACGTCGCGAAGTAGTACATGATGGTGAGCGGCATCATCAGGACCGTGTAGAGAAGTATCTGTAGCCGTGTCGCCGACTCGCCGGCCACCACCGGCATCATCGGCACCCCGGCCCGCTCGTAGTCGTCCTTGATCAGCAGCGACAACGCCCAGAAATGCGGCGGAGTCCAGAAAAACACGATCGCGAACAGATACCATGCCTCGAGTTCCAAGACTCCCAGAACCGCCGCGTAACCTACAAGCGGAGGAATCGCGCCCGCTGCGCCGCCGATGACTATGTTCTGCGTCGTAGTCCGCTTCAATATAGCGGTGTACAGGACGACGTAAAGCGCAGATCCAGCCAATGCGAGTGCGGCAGCCAGCACGTTCGCGAAAAAGTAGAACACCGCAAACGATGCAACGTTCAACGCGATACCGAACACCAAGGCGTTGATCGGCCGAATCCGTCCACCCGCCACCGGGCGGTGGTCGGTGCGGTGCATATCGCGGTCGATGTCCTCCTCGTACCACATGTTCAACGCGCTCGCGCCGCCCGACGCCAAGGCCCCGCCGACCAGTACTACCACAATGTACTGCCACGGCGGCAGACCTCGCGCTGCCAGGAATGATCCACCAACCGCCGTGAAGAGCAGTAGCGACATGACGCGCGGCTTGGTAAGGGCCAAGTAGTCGAGAAAAGTCCTCGACAACGTCCGCATCCATTGCCGGTTCGCTACCGTCGCAGCCATCACGCCGTAACTCCCGTCATCGAAGTTTCGCCGAGCCCTTCGCGCTCCGGATCTTCAGCTGAACTGCGCCTCGTCACCGGCAACAGAACCAGAAGCGTCAGCAGGCACATGCAGACCCATTGCAACGAAGCGACGGTCAAGTGCGAAACTCTGGCCCAATCCGCAAATCCGGTCCATGGATTCGCGGCACCCAGCAACACCTGAGTCACGATGATCGCTGACACCGCGATCCCCAATACTCGCAACACATGCGCCGATGATCCCTGCGGACCCTTCGTCTTCATCGCCATATGCGCAGCCGCCATCGCCGGCACCACCGAAATCAACGCCAATACTCGGTGCGTCACATGAATCCACACCAACTCGTACTGCGGAATGATCGAGCCGCCGCATAGCGGCCAGGACGGACACACCGCGCCTGCTCCCCGCCAAACCGCATACGACCCTGACAGCAAAGCGATCAACGTCATCGCAGAACCAGCCAAGGCCATCAAAACCAGCGCCTTTGGAAAGCCGGCATCAACCGGTCCCGAACGAACATAGATCGCAGCCACCAGCGCATGTGCCATCAACAGCAATACGCTCTCCGCAAGCATCAGATGGAGCGTCCGCAAAGCCGGATCGAGTTCGCTGAGCACCACCGCACCGCCTATTCCGCCCGTGATCGAAACCGCGATTAGACCAGCCGTCGCCGATGTTAGCACCGTAGTCTGCCCGCGATGCTTCAACCAGACTCGCAGAACCGCTGCGATGATCGTCAATCCGACCAACACCCCGATCATGCGATGGCTATACTCCATCAATGCGTGATACTCGAACGGCGGTATCCAACTGCCGAAACACGTCGGCCAATCCGGACACCCGTCACCTGAACCGGTAACCCTTACCGCGCCCCCCATCGTTATCTGGATCAGCGCGCCCACCAGCGAGAGCGCCAGCAGCACCAGCAGCAAGCGGTCTCCCCAAATCTCACCGCCGTCGCCGGACCATTTAATGCGAGGCGTCATAGAAGCGTCATTGAGTTGGCTGACCGCGTCGAGGCCGACATGCGAGTTGATCCGACGCACCTGGGGGTTCTAATTCGATAAGAGGCAAAAGTTGAGATTACGCCTCTTGAAGCGGCTTGACCGCTATCAACACCGCAGAAACCACTATTCGATGGTCATAGACCCGGAACGGCCAGCACGTCACCAGCGTGATCTGAGCGTTGCTGGTATCCGTCAAGTGCAACTCGTCACGATGAAGCTGACGCGTTCCAGTGACCCGGTACATATACTCCGCCTCCGACGTCGAGATGAAGATATCGACCGGGTCGTTTTTGATCATCTTCGAGATTTCCGGCAACCTGCGGAAGATATCGCCCTCGTTGGCGAGGAAATCCTCCAGATGACCGAAGTACCAGCCGTTCGCTGATTCGCCGGGATTGGCCGTCGAAGGTATATGCCCGACAACCTTGTCAGGCGTGCTCCACTCCCGCGAATCGCCGAGGTCACGAATCTCCAACTCCGCCACCGTCGCATCCAAGTCGATCGCCGGGATCCGCATCCTCACCCCTCGTTCTCCGCTGGCAGCCGCGCGAACCGATGCGTCCGCATGCACTGGCACGAATCCTTCCGGGATCGTTTGCCCGCCGAACGGCAAATTTCCCGCCCAATACGGGTCCGACCAGTAACGAGGGTTCATGTTGCCGCCCGGATAGATCGACGCGAACGTATCGATCAACTCCTTCGATGAGATGTTCGACGCCTCTGGAACCTCGCGCGAACTCGTAGCTTCGGTATCGCCCCTAGGTACCGCCATCAACAAAGGCTCGTCTCCCGTGACCGGCTCGGAGACGATTGTGTTAGAGCGAGGTGGAGGTGGGGCGACAATGTCTTCAGAAGCGCCCAACCCCGCTCCAGGCAGCTTCGAGGTGATCGACACCGTCTTGGCCCGGTCGATCTCAACCGATCCTCGCGAGGCGCCAAGAGCCGCCTCTGCCGCGTAAGCGGCCGATTCTTCGGGCAACGGCCGTTCCGAGTTGATCGGGAGTGCCGTAAGGTTACCCTGGCTCGGCCTGGGCATCGCTTGCCCGAGCAACGTTAGGTGGTCCTCCGGGGCCGCAGCATCGACGTTGAAGAGATCCGCGTCCGAGCCCGAACGCGAATACGCGTAGAGATAGTAGCCTGATACGGCGATCATCGCGGCTCCGACGATCGCCATCACGAAGCCGGCCGGCCTCGCCAATTTCGATATTCGAGTCATTTCGCTGTCACAGGCGGATCATCGATAGGACCGCCGCGCAGCGAAACTTCGTATCAGCGGCTTCGCGGCCCCTCGAAAATCGGCTCGTTGAGGTGTATATCGCCATTGCGAATCTTGATGTTATAGTCGCAATTCGGACTGGTGCAAACCCACGCTTTGTAGTGCACAGCCGCGCCTTGCCCTCCGAAATCGGACAACGGCACCAATACGCCCTGCTCGCAGGCCAGGCATTCTGGCCAACTACTTATCGCTTCCAACGTCCTAACCTCCGCCTACGCTGCTTCTGCTTCTCATCATCACCCGGCGCAAAGGCGTTTCCTCACCCCGTCGCCCAGGCCCGCAGACACCCCGTAACGAGGCATCTTTTAACGGATTCCAATTTTCCGTTAGTTTACCACCTTCCACATATCCGTCGCAACAACCTCGCATCGCGGCTAGTCGAGAAAAATGGAAAGCGGACAACATTCTGAGCTTGAGCTGTCGCCAAGTGTCTTATCTTCGATACGCTTGAATCGTTGGCGCGGTTCATACCCGGACCGTCGTGAATGGCAAATACCGACACTCGCCACCCTCGGCCATGATCCTAGGAATCGAAACATCCTGCGACGAAACCGCGGCCGGAATCGTCGACGCTGAAGGCAGATTGCTCGCAAACGTCGTCGCGAGCCAGGCTGACACACACGCCCGATACGGCGGAATCGTGCCCGAAGTCGCTTCGAGGCAGCACATCCGAGACATCTCAGCCGTCGTCGAGACCGCACTCGAAATCGCCGACCTCGACTGGCCTCAGATCGACGCTGTAGCCGTGACCAACGGGCCCGGGCTCGCCGGCTCTCTCATGGTCGGCGTCAACTACGCCAAAGGAGCCTCCGCCGCTGCGTCTAAACCCCTCGTCGGTGTAAATCATCTCGTTGGGCACGTCATGGCTGCATTCATCCGCCTGCCGATCGGAACGTCGGGAGAAGGATCGCTCCTCGGTACCGAAACCCACCTGCCGGTCTCCGCACCCTTAACCGATTTAGACGATTCGTCGGCGATGTGCCTCATCGTATCCGGGGGCCACACCGAACTCGTCAAAGCCCAAAAAGTTGGCCTATCGCTCAACTTCAGCCTCGTCGGCGAGACTCGTGACGACGCTGCAGGCGAAGCATTTGACAAGGCCGCACGCGCCATCGGGTTGCCTTATCCCGGCGGACCAGCCATACAGAACGCGGCCGAATCTGCCGACACCGATGTCGAACCATTGCCGCGCGCATGGCTCCGCGGTTCTCTGGAGTTCTCGTTCAGCGGGCTGAAGACCGCGGTTTTGAACCGCGCCCGACGTGAAGGAATCTATCCTCGATCCGAAAGCGATGCGCAACCCGACGCCACAACCGTGGCGAATATCGCCAAAGCGTTTCAGGATTCCGTCATCGATGTCCTCGTCACCAAAACGATCCAAGCGGCGCTAGATTCCGATTGCTCCGCCATCGTCCTCGTCGGAGGTGTCGCCGCCAACCGACCGCTCCGCGAGACGATGCACCAGACCTCGCCGCTTCCCGTCGTTACACCGCCCATCCCGCTCTGCACCGACAACGGAGCCATGATCGCCCGCGCCGGATTGGATAGTTACCTGAGCCGGGATCGCGACGGTTACGACTTGGACGTCACGCCGTCCCTGCGGATCGGCTGACCAACCCTAGGCGCGCGCCTAGGGATCAACCGGCAGCCTCAAGTCTCGACACCACCCGCGCCGCGAAACGATCGGCTTCGTCTGCATTCGATGGCGCAAACTCCACCCTCATCTCCTTGCCCGAACGAGCTCGCATCACTACATCCAGGCCCGGAGGCCGGAGAAAATAGTCGGCCAACAGCACGCAACTCGTCATCAGGACTACCGCGGCGATAATCAACCGCAGATTCCCGACGCCGTCCAACGCCTGCCACATCCCGATCGAAGCGCCGATCCCGACCAATCCCCATATCAACGACCGGCGTCTAGGGCGCGCTCGCGAGATGACCACCGAATCTATCTCGTCCAACCGCATCGAAGCGTGCAGCACCGCAGCGTCCGGCGCACCTCGCAGCAGGACTCGCCGCTCCGTCAGAACCACTTCAGAACCATCCTCGCCGTGGGTGAAGGCCGAACTGACCGAACTCTCGTCCGGCATCAGATCTGAAACGCTTCCCAAATCCGGATATTCGTCCGTCGACCTTCTCCGATCCGTCTGGGACGCGAACCAGGATGCCTCCAGCGGTTCGCTCGAGGTTTCAGCCGCTCCCCGCGGCGTTTCTTCCAATTCCTCGGTTTGCACCTGGTCCGAGGAACCAGTTGCACCACGATTCGAAATATGAGCAGGAACCTTCGCGCAGTTGCAGAATTGCCCCCCCCTTGCTGTGCCCGCCGCTCCCGAACCGATCGCCTCATCCTCAACCCCGCACGACTCATCGATCGCATCCCCAGTGTCGGCAAGCCCGCTCAACGCCATGCCCCTCAAGTGCGGAGGTAACTCCGAGCACGAGCAGAACCGCCTTCCATGCCGCGCATCCGTCACGACGACAGCGCCCGGCAACCGAATCCCATCTGGCGCGACGCCCGCGGCCGCCGCAGCATCGACTTGTAGATATGCATCAACCCCTGTTGACGGCGCGCGCCACGCACTCTGCCGACAGACACTCCGCGCCGCTCCAAAACCCTCTTCGCCTCCTCGAGAACCGAGTTCGAGGGCAACGAAGGATGTGCGCGGTAAAGTCGCATCGCGTCTGCGTACAACGCCGCGTCGCGACCGATCTCAGCCCAAGCCGCGATCGTCGGCAAAACCCCGTTGACCACGATCTCGCCTGCACGTCCCGTCCCTAAAACTCCGCCACGGAAGCGATACGCTTCCCTGACCCCTGAACTGCGTTCAGCCCTCCGCATAGCATCCAACGCGTGCCGCATCGGACCACCGGCCCGCAGCCAAACCTCGACTAGCATCGCCGCCGCTTTCAGACGAGCCTCAGGCCGATTCGCCGGTCGACCCGCAACCGACGCCCACTGTGGCGCCTCCCTGGCTAGACGCGGCACCGGCGACCAAGCCGGCCTCTCGCCAAAACCGGCCGCCCAGCGCAACATCGCCAAGGCGACACCGTCGCCTGTTTCTTTTTCCTGCCGCTGGCCAATCGCCGGCCTAACGATAAATGCCCAAGGCAATCGTCTCGCGAGATGCCTGAACGCAACCGGGTTGCGAGGATATCCCAGGCACTCGAAAACCGCCATCTGCATCGTCAGATCCGCGCCGAACCGCTCGATATCTGCCCGTCGTCCCCTGATCTTCAACGCGAAACGCTCGTCGCCCGCGGCATCGCACCAATCCGCAGAACCGCGGGCGTCCTCCGCCCTGGACGCGTCGGAACGATCAACCGCAAGCGAATCTTCTTCCGCAACGCCTACAAGTTTCCCCATATCGAGTTCCGGGACTCGCATCCCCATCGAATTCACGGCCTTAATGCGTGTGCTTTCCGGCGCGCCGATCGCGTGGAACGCAACCCGCCCGTAGTTCGGATCAGAATCGTGGCCATGCACGTACCACTCCGCCGCGTGGCGATGAATCTCGACATCGCCAACCACCTCGGCACCATCTTCAGCCTCCAGCACCGCATCGCGAAAATCGGGTCCATACGAACCACCCGGCATGCCCGCGTACAGCACTTTGAGCCGCCGACCATCAAACGTCGCAACCGCTGCCCGCCTCTCATCGCACCGTCGCCAAGCCTCGTGCAGCGCCTTCTCTGAAACACACACACTCATAATCTGCAAAGTTTATCGCATCCCCACAGGCGATTTTCGTCGGGTAACGGGAGCTGTGGTTAGTATCCTTGGCAGGTGCCCCTCAACATCGTACTAAGCGAGTTCCATTCTCGGAGAAGAGCATGCCTGCGGTAACCGGAATCCAGTTCCACCAATTTTCAGCCAAGCACCATAATGCCGATCGTAACTGGCTCGTCGTCCAACTGCACACCGACCAGCCCCGCCTTTACGGTTTGGGTGACGCGAGCCCGATGGAAGCCGACGACGCGGTCAAGCTCCTCGCCAACCACCTCGTCGAAAAGTGGGTCATCGGCCGTGATCCACTCGACACTGAGGCGATCTGGACCGACATGTACCACAACGCCCCCGGCAAGCGCGGACGCCTCGCCATGACCGCTATCAGCGGCATCGACATCGCGCTCTGGGATCTCAAGGGCAAGATCCTCGGACGCCCCGTCTACCAGCTCCTCGGCGGCTCCCAAAGAGAAAGAATCCGCGTCTACGCGAACGGATGGTACGCCAACCCCGGCAGCCCGGAACAGAACGCCGAGGAGTCGAAAGTCGTCGTCGACATGGGATACACCGCCATGAAGTTCGACCCCTTCGCTCAGACCAACTACTACAAGATCTCAGAACGCGAAGCATCCATCGCCGAAGCCCGCGTCGCCGCTGTGCGCGAGGCCGTCGGCGACGAGATCGACATCCTGGTCGAGGCCCACGCCAAGTTCGACGTCATGAACGCCATCAAACTAGGCCAGAGGCTCGAAAAATACCATCCCCTCTTCTACGAAGAACCCGTCTCCGAGGAGCGCGTGTGCGAGCTCCTCGAAGTCCGCCGCAAAGTCAACATTCCGATCGCCACCGGCGAACGCCTCTATTCGAAATTCCCTTTCGCCGACATCGTCGACGCGCACGCCGTGGACGTTCTTCAGCCAGATATCGCCAACGCCGGAGGCATCACCGAGCTCAAGAAGATCGCCATCATGGCCGAAGCCAAGCACATCACGATGGCCCCGCACAACGTCTGCTCGCCGATCGGAGCGATCGCCGAGATGCATCTCGACGCCTCCCTAGTCAACTTCGAGATCCAGGAGTACCACGCCGAGTTCTACTCCCCCTGGTACTTCACCGTCTGCCGCGGTCTCCCGCGTCAGAAAGACGGCTACGTAACCCTGAGCGACGCTCCCGGCCTCGGCATAGAACTGAACCTCGACGAGATAGCCGCCCACCCGCCGTTCAAACGACCAACCGCACGAGGTGGAACCAACCGCCGCATCTAAGGCGGCACAGCCGCGTCACATGCCCGCCGTGCGTGGCGTCTTGCTAGAATGCATGCAACCAGCGACAACCCCCGCAAACGAATCAACCAGAGAGAAAAGATGATCGAGAACTCCATCCTCAAAGCCAACCGTGAGGGGCGCTACGCCCTCGTATTCGCCCTCCCGTTCCCTTCGCCCCAGCTGATCGAACTTGCCGCCCATGTCGGCTTCGACGCCATCTCGATCGATGGCGAGCACGGCGCCTACTCCGTCGAGAATGTGGACGACATCTGCCGACTGTCGAACGCACTCGGCATGTCCGTGACCGCCCGTGTGCCCAACATCGCCTCCTACTGGGTCAATCTATATCTCGATCGCGGCGTCCAAGGCGTAACTGGCCCCCACGTCGAGACCGGCGCCCAGGCGCAGGCTCTTGCCGACGCTTGCCTGTTCCCCGAGGACGGCTGGCGGTCCTGGGGCGGCGGACGCGGCACCGAGTACGGCGACCCCGAGAAAATCGCAGAATACGGCGGCCAGCGCGCCTTTATGAAGTGGGCCAACGAAAACATGATCGTCTACGCCCAGATCGAGTCGAAGAAGGCACATGACAACCTCGACGACATCCTCGCCGTTCCCGGCCTGACCGGCGTCGCCGGCGGCCCCAACGACTTCGCCGCCAGCATGGGCCTAGCCGGACAACCGCAGCACCCCGACCGCGTCGCCGCGACCCAAGACATCGAACGGAGAGCCGTGGCCGCCGGCAAATCGATCGGCATCAACACTTTCGGCCTCGGAGTGCGCGAACTAATGCTCGGCCAGGCGCGCGAGTTCTGCGAAGAGAACCGCACCAAACCCTACAAGCCCGAATGATGCCCGATGATTGCCGAAAACGAAAACCCAGTTTCCGGCGCCGCGCGCTGGTGAACCCGACCACCGTAGCCGAACGTATCTAAGAGTGCAGGGAATGCACTGCCGCCGATTGATCGTGATTTAGAATCCAAGCTGTGAGAATGCGCAACTCATTGATCTACGTCTTGATCGCCGTAGCCGCGATCGCTTTGATACTGCTTTTGTTCAGGCAGGGCGATGGAGCGCAGACCATACCCTTCAACCGCGTTGTCGAGATGGCGCGCGACAACACCGGCCCAGCCCTCAGCATCGAAGTAAACGGCGACACCGTCAAGATCGACAACGGATCGCAGATCTTCTCCTCCCGCAAAGAGACCTCCACCAGCGTCTTCGAAGCCCTCTCCGACGCCGGAGCCGATCTCAACAACTACCGTCTCGACGTGCGCGGCCAGAGCGGTCTCGCCACCCTCCTCCAAGCCCTCATCGGGTTCCTGCCCCTCATCCTCTTCGCCGGCCTCCTCATCTTTATGCTTCGTCAGGCGCAAGCCGGCAACAGCCAGACCATGAACTTCGGACGCACCCGAGCCCGCATGTTCGTCGGCGCGAAGGCGACCGTCACGTTCTTCGACGTCGCCGGCGTCCCCGAAGCCAAAGAGGAGCTAGAAGAGATCGTAGAGTTCCTCAAATTCCCCGAACGCTTCCAGGCCCTAGGCGCCCGCATCCCGCGCGGCGTCCTGCTCGTAGGTCCTCCCGGAACTGGCAAGACGCTCCTCGCACGCGCCGTCGCGGGCGAAGCTGGCGTCCCCTTCTTCTCGATCTCCGGTTCAGAATTCGTCGAGATGTTCGTCGGCGTCGGTGCCTCACGAGTCCGCGACCTCTTTCAGCAGGCCAAGCGCCACGCGCCATGCATCGTCTTCGTCGATGAGATCGATGCCGTTGGACGCCACCGCGGCGCTGGTCTGGGAGGAGGCCACGACGAACGCGAACAGACCCTCAACCAGATCCTCGTCGAGATGGACGGCTTCGACACCAGCTCGTCCGTGATCGTCATCGCCGCTACCAACCGTCCCGACATTCTCGATCCCGCGCTCCTGCGTCCGGGACGTTTCGACCGCCGCGTCACCCTCGACAATCCAGACATCCGCGGCCGTACCGCCATACTCGACGTGCACGCCAAAGGCAAACCCTTCGACAAGGGTATCGAGATGCAGTCGGTCGCCAAACAGACTCCCGGCTTCTCCGGGGCCGACCTCGCCAACCTCATCAACGAAGCCGCGCTCCTCGCCGCCCGCAAGAACAAGAAATCGATCGGCCTCGACGAACTGCTCGAATCTATCGACCGCGTATCGATCGGCCCGGCCCGCAAGAGCAAGGTCATCACTGCGGACGAGCGCCGTTTGACCGCCTATCACGAAGCCGGACATGCCGTCGTGCCCTACTTCATGCCCGAAGGCGATCGCGTCGGTAAGATCTCGATCATCGCGCGCGGACACGCCGGCGGGTTCACTCGCTGGGAGCAGGAAGACAAGTCCTACCTCACCAAGCCCTATCTCCTCTCGCGCATCGCAGGAGCCATGGGCGGACGAGCCGCCGAAGAGCTCAAACTCGGAAAAATAACCACTGGCGCATCCCACGATTTCGAACAGGCCACCCGGATCGCCCGAGAAATGATCATGCGCTACGGCATGAGCGACGAACTCACCTACCGCTCCTTTGGCAAGCGCCAAGAAGCCATCTTCCTCGGACGCGAAATCTCCGAAGAGCGCGACTACAGCCTCAAAACCGAAGCCATAATCGATCGCGAGATCGATCGGCTCCTGAGAGAAGGTGTCGAAACTGCCAAGCAGATCCTCACCGAACACGAAGACCGTTTGGAAGACGTGTCTAACTTTCTGCTCGAAAACGAAACGATAGATTCAGAGCAGTTCGAAGCCATCATGGAAGGCCGTGATCCAAACAGGATCGGCACTGAGTCGCCCGATTCCGATGAAGGTGGCGCTGTGGCCGAAGACCTGGAACCCGCCGGCCAACCCAAAGGATCGTCAGCGGTCGACCCTTCGCCAGCGGTCTAAATCCTCTCCGCCGCGCATCCTTCAGCGAGGCCGGTCAGCAGGTCCTATTCATCAACACCCAACCACTTCCTCATCTACTAGTTCCTGCACTCGCTCATCTGAGTAGCCGAGAAGGTCGGTAAGTAGCTCGCGCGTGTGTTGTCCTACCTTGGGCGCAGAGCCGACGACCATCGGTGTGCGGCTGAACTTGATCGACTTGCCGCTTACCCACATCGTCCCGGCGACCGGATCCGGCACTTCCATCATGATCTCGCGCTCGTGCAACTGCGGCTCGTTCGCCGCCTGCTCCGTGGTGTTGACAGGCGCACAAGGTATGCTGTGCGCCGAAAGGTCCTCAACTGCTTGTTCGGTGCTGCGCAGCTTTAGCCACTCACTTATCCCTTCTTCCAAAACATCCACGTTTTCGGTGCGGCCGTCGCGCGTCGCGAAACGCGGGTCGTCCAGCCATTCCGGATGCTCCAACGCCTCGCAAACACGAGGCCACATGTTGTCGTTGCCCGCCGCGAGGATCACATGACCGTCTTCTGTTTCGTACATGCCGCCGAACGGCGTCCCCCCACCGCCAATCGCAGTGTCCGGCCGAGTCGTCTCCACACCTCCGCCCAGATAGGCAGAGATGGGTATTTCATTGGTCGTGAAACCAGTATCCGCGAGGCAAACTTCAAGCGCCTGGCCCTCGCCTGAGATTTCGCGTTCGCGCAACGCTGCAAGCGCGCCGATGCAGGCATGAAGGGCCGTGATACGGTCGATCAGCGGGAAATACGTCTTGATCGGAGGCAGGTCACCGTAACCGGTCAAAGACATCAGACCGCCCATCGCCTGCCCGATGGGATCGAACCCCACCTTGTCCCGGTTAGGACCGTACTGCCCGTAAGCCGAGACATTGATCATGATTATCTTGGGATTCAACTCTTTGAGCTTGTCGTATCCGAAGCCCATTACGTCGATGGTCCCAGGACGGAAATTCTGCAAGAAGATGTCGGACACCTTCACGAGGTCCCGCAGCACTTCTTTGCCCTTGTCGGTGCGGAGGTTGATGGCGAGGCTCTTCTTGCCGCTGTTGTACTGCACCCAGTAAGCGGACTGGCCCCGGACATGCGGCCCGTTGGCTCGGCTCTCGTCGCCGTGCACCGCTTCGACCTTGATCACATCGGCGCCCATGCGAGCGAACATCAACGCACACCGGGGCCCTGCCTGATATCGTCCCAAATCCAGCACCCGAATCCCTTCGAGTGGTGTATTCAATTTGCCGTTGTCAGATGCCATGGGCTACGAATCCTTTCTCCCTTTGCGCGCGAGAAACTCGGCGAAACCCTCTTCGACGGGCGTCGGGCTGAGTTTGCCCTTCTGCGCCGCCGTCTCGTTGTCGTACATCCAGCGCCAGCCCTCGCCTACAGCATCCACCATCAGCTCCTTGATGCCCTGCACCATGCGCGGGTCGTTGGCGGCGATCTGCTGCGCGATCTCCATCGACTTCGGCATAAGCGCGTCCGTGCTCACGAGGTGGTTCAGCAGCCCGATCCGATAGGCCTCTTCCGCCTCCACAACGCGCGCGGTCAACAAAAGCTCTTTTGCCTTCGGCCAGCCGATCTGCATCGGCAGGCTCCATGTGGAGTTCACACGCCCGTAAGACGCAGCGAGAAAGCGGAAGCTCGAACGTTCGCAGCCGACCCGAATATCGAAACTAGAAGCCATCACCGCAGCCCCGCCGTACGCAAGTCCGTTGAGCGCGCCAATTGTCGGCTTGGCGCAGGCGGCTACATGCCACGAGTACTCCGAACGCTTCGGGTCTGGCGGCGGCGGATTCTCCACATTGCGCACCTGCTCGTGGATGTCCGCGCCCGCGGAGAAGGCGCGCTCGCCCGTCCCGGTGAATATCACCGCCTTGATGTCGGCGTCCGCCTCCATGTCGCTTATCGCCGAATCAACCTCGCAGAACATCCGCCTGCTCAGCGCGTTCAAAACCTTCGGTCTGTTCAGACGAATAATGCCCACGCCATCATCTTTGGACACGACAATGTCTTCATAGCTCATAGTCAGCTCTTTAGTCCATCAGCGTTCAGTCAGTTCGTCAGTAGTATAGTCTGGCTCGCGTCGGAGATCGATCACCACCATAGCGCTGCCTCATTTCCGGCGACCGGAGCACTGTCGCGGAAGACTTCCAACACATCGACCAGAACAGTGAATCGCCAGCGGTCGACACCTTCCCCGCAACGCGTCATACCACGAAATTCGATTAATGACATATAATGCCGATTTGTGCATCCGCGCGAAATCAGGTGCGCGTCGAGAACTCTGACCGATCCGCGATCGGTCGCGAAATGCGACTTGACTATAGAAGCCATACAGAGGCGCGATGGGGCGATTCTCGTCCTGCTCCCCAAGGGGCGGATTGAAGCGCCTGACATCGAAGAGTTCGAAGACTCCATTCACGAACGCATCGTGAGCGGGGATTTGAACATCATAATCGATTTCGCCGACGTCGAAGCCATCGATTCCGCTGGCATCCGATCCCTTCTCTCCATCGCTGCCCGCCTAGTCGTCAAACACGGCAAACTCGTCTTGTGCGGCATCGGCAACAATCTAGGCACGCTCCTTAGAGTCACCGCTTTCGATCAAGTAGTAGAAATAGTCGATTCGTACGAGGATGCCGTACAGAGTTTTCGCTGAAATACAATTCAGAAAAACCTCAGCGAATATCAACCTGAACCATGGCAATCGAATACCAAGGCGACCTATGGACCATTGGTCGATGGGTCTCTGGCTTCTACAACAACGCATATCTGGTGACGTGTCGCGCCACCAACAAAAGCCTCATCATCGACACGCCCGACAAACCGAATGAAATGATAGCCGCTGCTACAGAGACCGACGTTCAGGCGATCCTGATCACCCACAACCACTGGGACCACCTCGAAGGTTTCGACATGGTCACTAGTCGCTTTCCGGTGCCTGTCGGCATTGGCGCTAACGATGCCCATGCCGTTGCCGATCGCGATGGTTATCGCGATCCCATCGATGTTTCCCAAGACAGCATCTTGCAGATCGGCGAAATCTCGATCCGATGCATCGAAACCCCCGGCCATACCCCAGGATCGACCTCCTACCTGTTGCCCGGCGATAGTCCCGGCTCCAATCCCCACGTCTTCGCCGGCGACACTCTCTTTCCCGGAGGTCCCGGCAAGACACAAAGACCTGCGGATCTGGATCAGATCATCGACAGCATCACCTCCCAGCTTCATGTCCTGCCCGCGGAAACCGTCGTGATGCCTGGGCATGGCGACTTCACAACGATCGCGGAGTCTGCCGAAGAGTACGCCGTGTTCGCCTCGAAACCGCGCGATGCCGGATTATTCGGCGATGTCGCATGGAAATGAGAGCGCTCCCCAACCGCGTAGACCGGCCCTGCTAACCGCCAAACCCAGGCTCAGATACCTCGCGTTGGCCGTCGGCGCGGTGTTAACGTGGATCTGCCTCGAAACTGCACTCGTGCTGGCCTACCCCGAGTATCCGCCGGGGTTTCCGACCACTGCGCCATCGCTACTGCGGGTTTTCTTGAGCGTTGCTTTTGCGTCGTCCGCGATCGTGATCGCGATGCTGATCGCCGGAAAATCCGCTTCGCGCTACCTGATCCTTTACGTCATAGCTGGTGCATCGATCCTTGCAGTCGCGACACAGTTAAACGTTCAATTCATCGGTGACGAAACGCAGACCACCCTGCGGAGCGGTGTCGTCGCTGTCGTCGCGGTGTTCGCGTTGGTCGCAGCCGCAACCACCTTCGCCGCGGCAGTACCCGACGCATTGATCGAAAACCTCAGACTTCGACTACCCGAACGGCGGCGAGTATTGGCGTTCGTGATACCCATAGCCGCTTGGACAGCGCTCGTCGTCGCGTGGCGGTTTACGCCCTTCAATCCGGTCATTCACCCCGACGCACCTGACCCCGTCACCAACATCCATACCGCGCTTGGCGGCTACCCATTGCTGACCATCGCATACTTAGCTGTTTTAGTGCCGATAGGGGAGGAGATCATGTTTCGGGGATTGATCGTCACTTACTTGGGCAAAGCCACAAATATCGCGATGGCTGTGCTCGTGTCCGCCCTAGTGTTTGCGCTGTTTCATATCGATCCTCACTATTTTTCTATCAACCAAGTCATCTTCATCTCCTGTCTCGGCGTCTTGCTCGCCACCGCTGTGGCGGTCACCCGATCGATATGGCCTGGAATTGTTCTCCACGCAATGAACAACGCTCTCGTGTCTCTACAGTCGATCTTGCTGTGACTCTCATCATTCCGCCTATCAGCGATGAATAACATTGATAAGTTGTGAACCGTTGACATGAACGAACCCATCCAAGAGGCATTTCGACGCGCCGCGGACGCTGGTCGCACCGCGGTCGTGCCGTTCGTAACGGTCGGACATCCGCTCCGCGACAGCACCCCCGATGTCGTCGAGGCACTCTCCGACGCTGGAGCCGACGCCATCGAACTAGGCATTCCCTTCAGCGATCCGCTCGCCGAAGGCCCGGTAATACAGAAATCCAGCTTTCAAGCCCTCCAGAACGGCATAACTCCCGCGGCCTGCTTCGAAAACGCTGCTGAGATCAGACGCCGAGGCGTCGATACCCCATTGATCTTCATGGGTTACTACAACCCGATAATCCAGATCGGGCTAGACGAGTTCTGCAAACGGACGCGCGACGCTGGTGTCGATGGCATTATCGCCGCAGATCTACCCGCGGTTGAAGCCGGTCCTCTCCTCGACGCCTGCAACAAAGCAGAGATATCACTCGTTCCCCTCCTCGCACTAACCTCAACCGAACAGACAATCGCGCACGCCTGCAAACAGGCCTCGGGCTTCGTCTACTGCGTCTCCTTGCTCGGCGTAACCGGCGCACGCGCCGCCGTATCGCAACGGGTCGAAGCATTGGTTCGGAAGGTCCGGTCACACACCGAGCTGCCGATCGGCGTCGGCTTCGGTATCTCAACCGCCGAGCACGTACGACAAGTGGGCAAATACGCCGATGGCGCGGTCATCGGCAGCGCCTTGATCAACTTGATTCAGGAAAACGACCACGCCCATGCGCCCGAAACCGCCGCTCGCTTCCTACGCTCCGTTCGCAACTGAACCAATCGCCTTTAGAATCACTGCGACGCAAATCTCAACCAATCCGACGGCAAAGGAAATCATGACAGCAGTACGCGGCGTTAGAGGCGCCACCACCGTTCCCGAAAACTCCCGTGACGCCATCATGGACGCCACCGAGGAGCTTCTAAACGAGATGGTCGCCGTCAACGCCATCGAATCCGAGGACATCGCCGCCGTCTACTTCACCCTCACCGCCGACCTTAACGCCGAATTTCCCGCCGTCGCGGCGCGCGAACGATTGGGATGGCGGCTCGTGCCGCTGATCAACTCTATCGAAATCCAACGCCCCGGATCCATGCCCAAATGTATCCGGGTCATGCTCTTCCTAAACACCTCCAAATCCCAAGAGAAAATCCGACACATATACTTGAGAGAAGCGGTTGTTTTGAGAGCCGACATTACAGATGCACAGTAAACGCGCAAATCAACTTGTCGACGGTCCATCCGCAGGGGCCGTGCTTGCGCGCGTTCAATCCCTCAACTCGACCGACTTCTTCACCTTTACCAGCGGCGGTTATCGCTGGTCCTATATCTGCCGGCGCCGCGCATAGAAGCAATGGCACTCTGCCCGCGCGACGTCGTGACACCGCGAATTTGCACCCTGCGCGGAGCAGCCCGATAAAGCAAATCCCGATGTGCCCATAAGTTCCGCGCGTCCAAATCTCGAACCAATCAAACAACAACACAAGAAACGCTAGACACCAACGGAGAAACGATGGCCTCTCGAATCAAAAACCTGAATGTGGCTTCCATCAGCCCACTAGAACCGCCCTCCGAATACCTCGCCGAGATCCCGATCTCTAAGGAAATTGAAGAACTCGTCTTCAAATCTCGTAGCGAGGTCGCAGATATCGTCGCGGGAAGAGACGACCGCATCCTCGTCGTCACCGGCCCATGCTCCATACACGACGAAGAGGCTGGACGCGAATACGCCGAACGACTCGCCAAACTCGCCGACGAAGTCAGCGAAAACGTCATGGTCGTCATGCGCGTCTACTTCGAAAAACCGCGTACCACCGTCGGATGGAAGGGACTGATAAACGACCCGAACCTTGACGGCACCTGCAACATGGCCGAAGGATTGCGCCGCGCTCGGCGGTTCCTGATGGATGTCTGCGAAATCGGCCTCCCATGCGCTACAGAGTTCCTCGATCCCTTCACTCCGCAATACATCGCTGACCTCGTGTCCTGGGGCGCGATAGGAGCGCGCACCGCCGAGAGTCAGACCCACCGGCAACTCGCCAGCGGTCTCTCGATGCCCATCGGTTTCAAGAACGGCACCGGCGGAAGCATCCAACTCGCCGTTGATGGCATGATCGCCGCCCAGACCCAACACGCCTTCCTCGGCATCGACGATGCTGGCGCGGCAGCAGTTGTCCAGACAACCGGCAACGAGAATTGTCACATCATCCTTCGGGGAGGTTCGACCGGTCCCAACTACGGCTCCGAACACGTCGCCTTCGCACAGAAAGCCCTCACGGACAACGGCATGTCGCCTAACCTTGTCATCGACTGCTCGCATGGCAACTGCAACAAGGACCATACCTTGCAGCCAGTCGCCTTCCGCGACGTCGTCCAGCAACGCGCCGACGGAAACCATGGCATCGTGGGTCTAATGCTCGAGAGTCACCTCAACGCCGGCAACCAGTCCTTGAACGGCGACGCCTCAACCCTGAAATACGGCGTATCCATCACCGACCCGTGCATCGGCTGGCAGACGACCGAGGAGCTGCTCCGAGAAACCGCCGACGTACTCGCCGGCCGTATCGCTGTAGCGGCCTGATCCAGCCCTCAAGTAACCCGACGGCATGAAGACATGGGGTTGCAGGAACAGATCGCACCCATCGCGAATTTGGATAGAAGCGCCTGCGTAACCGTAGGAACCTTCGACGGCGTCCACAAAGGCCATCAGGCGCTTCTGCGACGATTAGTCGAGACCGCTCGAAAAAACGGACTCGGGAGTGTGGCGTTAAGCTTCCGCCAGCCGCCGCGCTCCATCATCGACCCAACGCGCTTGACTCCGCACCTCTACGGCGCAACCACCCGCGAGGCACTCCTGCGCGGACAAGGAATCGATACGATCCGTCTGATTGACTTCGACGACGACATCCGCATCATGTCCGCCGAGGAGTTCTTGGCAACGCTTCAATCCTCCCTCGGCATGACCCACATCGTCATCGGCGAACGAGCAATCTTGGGACACGACCTGATGAACGTCGGTCAACTCGAGAAAATCGCCCGACGCCTCGGCTTTGAACTCCATACCGTGTCACCGGTCCTGCGAAACGACGTAGTCGTCTCAAGCTCTTCGATCCGCTCCGCCTTGGCAGACGGCGATGTCAAACTCGCCGCCGGCATGCTAGGGAGGCTATACGAGCGCGGAGGTCACGTATACCGCGGCTCCGCACGCGCACGCGAGATGGGAGTGCCTACTGCCAACATGGAGTGGTCACGTGAACTCGTGATGCCCGCCAAAGGCATCTACGCCACATGGGCTAAACTGCCCGATGGACGAACCCTCCCATCCGCCACCTACATCGGCGACAACCCCACGCTCGGTGGCAATGTCGGAACCTTCGAGGTTCATATCAATAACTTCGACGAGAACCTATACGGACAGCACATCAGCGTGGAGTTCATCGAATTCATCCGCCCCGACCAAGCCTTCGAAACCCCAGACGAACTTAATCAAGCCATCCAAGGCGATGTGAAACGCATCGCCGAGGTCTTTGCAGACCTCGCAACCGAAGACTGACCCAAATTCCCAACAACACCCAATGACCTCCAACCACTTCATCAACGTAGTCGAAGACCTCAAATGGCGAGGCGCTCTCTCCAACGCGACCTCAGGTGCCGAAGAGATCTTGATCAACGATAAGATCACCTGCTACAACGGCTTCGACCCGACTTCCGACTCACTGCATATCGGCCACCTCCTGCCCCTGATCTCCCTCGCCCGCCTCCAACGCTGCGGGCACACCCCCATCGCGATCCTCGGCGGCGGGACCGGAATGATTGGGGACCCCAGTGGACGATCCGACGAACGCAATCTGCTGACCCTTGAAGAGATCGAAGCCAACGGCGAAAAAATTCGCGTCCAACTCGAGCAGTTCTTGGACTTCAAAGTCAAATCCAACCCGGCCAAACTCATCAACAACGCCGATTGGCTGCGTTCGATCAACTACCTAGACTTTCTCCGAGACATCGGTAAAAACTTCACCGTCAATACGATGATCCGCCGCGACTCGGTTCGATCTCGCATGGAACGCGAAGGCGAAGGCATCTCCTACACAGAATTTTCCTACGCCCTCCTCCAGGCATACGACTTCCTCGTGCTATACGAGCGCGAAAACTGCACATTCCAATCGGGCGGTACCGACCAATGGGGCAACATACTCGACGGCATCGACCTCATCCGACGCAAACACGGAAACGCCACCAACGGACGGTCCCTCGCGCACGGCATCGTATTCCCACTTATAACCGACTCCAAAGGCGACAAACTCGGCAAATCCATCGGCGGCGCTCCAGCCCTCGACCCCAACAAATTCTCGCCATTCCGCCTCTACCAGTTCTTCTTCAACACTGACGACGCCGACGTCATCCGCTACATAAAACTCTTCACATGGCTCGGCCCCGAAGACATCGCCCCGCTCGAAGAAGCCGTCCGCGAACATCCCGGAAGACGCGAAGCCCAACAAGCACTCGCTGAACAAATCACCCAGATCGTTCACGGCCACTCTGGACTGGAACAGGCAAGACGCGTCACCCGCGCCTTCTTCCGAGGCGAATTCGACACTCTCTCAGCAGACGAACTCAACGACGTCTTCGCTGGATCCGATTCAACCGAGGTCCTCAAATGCGACATCGACACCCGATCCGTAACGTTTGAAGAGCTTGCTGTCGCAACTATCCTCGCAAGCTCCTTAGGCGACGCCCGCCGCACGGTACAGCAAGGTGGCATGTACCTAAACTCCGACCGAGTCGAAGACGCATCCCGCGCCATCACCCCTGAAGACCTCTTGCCTGGCAACCTGATCGTCCTCCGCCGAGGCCGCCGCGAACACCGTCTGATCCGCATCGTCTGATGTTCTGCAATCTAGAATCGAAACAGGAAACAACAAACTTAGCTCCAGGACCGACCGAGCAGAAATGACCCCATCCGCCGAACCAAATCTCCGTATCCCTGGCCCCGTACCTCTACCCGAGGAGGCCCTACAAGCCGCCGCGCGTCAGATGATCAATCACCGCGGGCCGGAATACGCCGACATGCTAGAGCGCATGAGCGAAAACCTCCGCACCGTCCTCATGACAAAGAACGACGTCTACTTCATCACGTCGTCCGGCACCGGAGGCATGGAGACCGCGGTATTCAACACCATCTCCCCCGGCGACAAAGTCCTTGCCATCATCATCGGCTTCTTCGGCATCCGCTTCGCTGAGATCGTTGAAGCCGTCGGAGCCGACGTTACCAAGCTCGAATTCCCCCTCGGACAAGCCGCCGACATCGACATCCTTCGTGATGCTCTACGCGCCGAACTCGACTACAAAGCCGTAATCCTCACCCACAACGAGTCCTCCAGCGGTGTCTCCAACCCCCTCGAAGAAATCTGCAACACCATCCACCAAGAGTCCGACGCCCTTATCCTCGTCGATGCCGTATCCTCGGCCGGCGGCATGCCCATCGCCGTCGATGGATGGGGCATCGACGTCCTAGCAACCGCAGCCCAAAAATCATGGGTCGCCCCGCCCGGAATCGCCATGGTCTCGTTCAGTCAAAAAGCTTGGCAAGCATACGAGACATGCACCACACCTCGCTACTACTTCGACATGCAACAGTACGAGGACTTCCTGCAGATCGGACAACCGCCCTTCACTCCCTGCGAACCAGCCATGTTCGCGCTCGACATCGGCCTCCAGTCGATGGTCGACGAAGGCATCGAAAACGTCTTTGGGCGACACCACGCAGTCGCCGAACACACACGCAACGGCTCCGAAAAGCTCGGCCTGCAAATCCTCCCCGAACGTCGAATCGCCTCAGATACCGTCACTGCCATCAAACTCCCCGAAGGCCTCGACGGAAAAGCCTTCGTATCCAAAGTCCTAAAAGACCACAACGTTGTCCTCGGCGGCGGACAAGGTGAACTCACCGGCAAGATCTTTCGTATAGGTCATATGGGATGGGTCGAAATAGACCACATCGATGAAGCGCTCTCCGCTGCCGAAGCGACCCTCAAAGAGATGACCGCGTAGATACCCATCGGGAGCCGACCCCGATGAAACTCTCCACGAAAACTAAACGCAAGACACTCTCCCTAAACGTCCTAGGCACCTTGGTCGCCGGACTTTCGACGATACTCCTGTTGATCGCTTGCGAGACTGAAACGCCGACGCCTGTCCCGACTGCAACTTCCCAACCACCGACGGCTGAACCGGCTCCTACCGCAACCACGGCCCCGGAACCGACTTCGACACCGGCACCCGAAGTCAAAGCTGTCGAGCCTGAACCCACCAACACGCCTGAACCAGATCCTACCGACACGCCCAAACCCGAACCAACCAACACATCCGAACCGGAACCGACCGATACGCCAGTTCCTCCAACGACCGCTCCCACAGACACTCCGGTACCCCCGACCGCCACCCCCGTACCGCCGACAGACACGCCGGAACCAACTCCCACAGATACGCCCGTCCCTCCAACCGACACGCCCGTGCCTCCTACCACTGAGCCAGCACCGGGTAACAACCAGCAGCAACAGGACACTCCGACGCCAGTTCCACCAACTGACACTCCAACACCTGAGCCGACCGACACACCCATCCCGCCTACTGATACGCCGGAACCAACTCCCACTGACACTCCTGTTCCTCCAACAGACACGCCAACTCCAGAACCAACACCCACTGACACGCCAGAACCAACGCCCACAGACACTCCAGAACCAACACCCACTGACACGCCAGAACCAACGCCCACAGACACTCCAGAACCAACACCCACTGACACGCCAGAACCAACGCCCACAGACACTCCAGAACCCACACCTACTCCAACGCCGACCCCAGTACCCGTTGCTTCGGGCCCGCCCGCACCCGACTTCTTCCTGCCTTCGATCACAACTGGCGGAAACTACTCCTTATCCCAATTCCAAGGCGAAAAATCGGTTGTTCTCGTCTTCTACCGCGGTTTCTGGTGACCGTACTGCCGCGCGCAGCTAGGTGATCTGCAACGAAAATACGACGAGTTCAAAGCGAAGGACGCCGAAATTCTGGCCATCAGTGTGGACGATCTGACAGGTGCCGATACCATCGCTAGTCGGGTCGGCATAACGTTCCCCGTGCTCTACACGTCTGGTGATTCCTCGGTTATGAGGGCCTACGACGTTTACAGCGGTGACCTCGCCATACCATCCGTCTTCGTAATCAATCCGCAAGGCGAGATAGCATGGAAGTTCATCAGCCCAAACTACACCCAAAGAGTGCTCCCTGAAAGGGTATTGAAGAACATTCCGTGAGGAACATCTCGAAAATCGTCAACTTTTTTGCCGCGACCATGTTGATCGGGGCCTTCGCGTTCGTAGCCGTCGCGTGCGGACAAGAATCAGCGCCCACTCAAGCACCCGAACCAGCGGAACTGGCAACATCTGATGTATCGCCCATGCTGCCTGAGGACGTTGCAGTTGAGGTTTTCCCTGAAGCACCCGACTTCACCCTCCCTGCTGCCAATAAAGGCACCAACATCACACTCTCGGATTTCCAAGGCGAAAAACCCGTCGTCCTCGTCTTCTATCGCGCCTTTTGGTGAGGTTTCTGCACTAGGCAACTAGGTGAGTTGCAGGACCACTACGCGAAAATCACCGACGCTGGAGCCGAAATCTTGGCGATCAGTACCGACGACCTCAGCGGTGCCGAATCCATCGTCGCCAAAGCTGGACCAGAATTCCCCATCCTGTACTCAAGCAAAAACAACGACGTGCCTATCAGCTACAACGTCTTCGATCTTTTCGGCGACGGCCTCGCCTCAGCATCCGTCTTTATAGTCGATAAGGACGGCAACATCGCCTACGAAAACATCGGCTCCAACTACAGGCACCAAGTCTCTGGCGAAGAAGTGCTAGACGCCTTAGCCGGACTCAAAGGCTGAACCTCATCCTCCATTGATGCTGTATCTACCTCTACGGCTCTCCGCCATAGCAGCCACTCTGCTCGTAAGCACCGTCGCTATCGCCTGCGGCTCATCGTCATCTTCTGACACCGGCGCAACCGCCCCCGACTTCAGCCTCCCCGTCGCCAACCGTTCCTTCGACATCACCCTCTCTGACTTCCAGAACGACAAAAACGTCGTCCTGGTCTTCTACCGCGGTTTCTTCTGAGGCATCTGCCTCGGGCAACTCGTCGAGTTGCAGGGCCACTATCCACGCATCAAGCAACTTGACGCGGAAATCCTCGCATTAAGCATGGACGATTTCCGCGGCGCCGGGACCATGATTGTCAACTCCGGCGCAACATTCCCCGTCCTATACACCAGTCAGAGCGAAGACATCCCCGAGTCCTACAGCGTCTACGACCTCCACAACGACGGCGTAGCCGCTCCCGCCGTCTTCATCATCGACAAAAACGGCAATATCGCCTTCAAATACATCGGCAAAGACATCGCCGACCGCCCCGAGACCGCCATCATCCTAGAAGAACTCCAAAAGCTCAACAGCTAATGAAGCCCGCCCCTTTCGCAGAGCGAAAGGGGCGCGAGCGAGCGTAGAGATGCGAGCGGCCCCGTCATTCCCGCGAGGCCTGCCCCGTACCCCGATACGGGGGCGGGAATCCAGAGGGGAGAGGGCTAGGGTGAGGGCCCGGGGGAAGGGCCGTCCCCTTAACCCTCCCCTTTCGAAGGGGAGATACAGAGGGGTTGCGCAGGGGCATGCACACCCCGCCATCGCAGAAGTACCTCCCCCAACCACCACCCCATCATTCCAAATCATGCCCATCATAGTTCAAATCTCCTACAACTCCCCCTCTAACGCCTGTATCACCGCCCCCGCCGGCGGCTTCGGATAGAAATTCGTAGCCTTAGGCGGTAATCGGTCCCCGCGCGTCACAATATCCACGAATTCGTGCATCGGAATCGATCGCATCACGATACCCATCTGCGCATCTCCAGAATCCACCCGCGCAACAACGTTCTCCACCTCATACTCAAAATCCACCGTCGCATCGACACGCTCATCCCCGAACACCACATCCAAGATCTCCCGATGCAAACGACGGTAGTCCGACCGCTCGGCCGCATCAGCACCGAACTGATCAACCGAACTTCCGTTACGCATCATCGCGATGTGAAACCCACCATCCAATCCATGAATCCCAAACACGAACTCGCCATCAACGCGTTTGCCGACGGCTTTGAGCATGTCACCCGGTCGCCACGCCATATCGACGCGATCCGTTAGCGAAACCTTTTTCACTTCGCACACCTCCTGTATCCGATCGACCAATCGTCGCATCTCATCGCGCGTCGCGCCATGGATCACGCGGTGATAACCCCTAGTTATCAACCCCGGCTCGTCGATCGACACTATATGCATCATCCGATAATTCACCGCCTCATCCGACCCGATCTCCCGCCTTGCTCTGATCGCGCTTCTATAGCGCATCGCAGCCTCGTAACGATGATGCCCATCCGCGATGAAGATCTGCGAATCCCGCATCAACCCGCTTAACACCTCCAACGTCCCCGGATCCTTCAACTGCCACATCTTCAACGAATACCCGCCCGACATCGTCGCCACCTCCAACGGCGGACCACCCGTAACCGCTCGGATAATCCCCCCCACCGAGTGCCGGATATCATCCTGAAACACCACTAGCAACGGACTCAACGCCGACCGCGTCGCCTCCATCATCCGCACGCGATCTTCGACCCACGGCCCGCGCGTCTGCTCATGCGGAAAAATGATCCCCCGGTCATACTCCTCCAAACGCACCGCTGCGATAAACCCTCTCCGCGTCTGCTTCAACCCTCCATACTCGAACGCCTCTTCGGTTACATAAACCGACGGCTCTCCATCCCTCATCAACACCCCATCCCGCTCCCACCGGGCCTGCGTCTCCGCAACGTATCCGTACCGGTCCGGCCCCTCCCTCGGCGCCAGCTCCAGACGCACGATGTTGTGCTCCGACCGTGCCAAAAGCTCCCGCTCCAACTCGGCCGTTATCGTGTCGAACGGAGGCGAAAGATAGTCCCCCAGATCACGCCCCTGCGATGCCGCACTGAACCGGATCCCCCGAAATGGACGAACCTCTGCCATCAGCTACCCGATCTTGTTGCCTTCAATCTCATGAGCGTGAAATCACCCTGACTCAAACCTCACCGCAAGTATAAACAGCCCATTTTTCTCACCCTCCGACCACCTAGCCTGTCGAATTTCGACAAACTCTCTGCAATCCTTACATGAATTCACAACGCAGTGCTACAATATCGCAACGCAATCAGACTTCATAAGGAGGAGTCACGATGTTACGTATCCGCAATCTCGCGTTGCTACTGCTCGGTGTCATGAGCCTGACAGCCGTAGCATGCGGCAGCGAGAGAATAGTCGAAGTCACGGTCGAAACGGAAGTCATCCGCACCGTCGAAGTCGAGGTCCCAGTCGAGGTCGAGAGGGAGGTCGTTCGAGAAGTCGTCAAGGAAGTCCCCGTCGAGGTTGAAGTCGCGAAGGAAGTCGTCCGAGAAGTCGTCAAGGAAGTCCCGGTCGAGGTCGAGAAGGAAGTTGTCAAGGAAGTCGTCAAAGAAGTCGCCGTCGAAGTCGTCGTTACCGCAACGCCTCAGATCACAGCCATCGATGCACCGATCAAAAAGGTTGACATCGAGGGCGTCTCTCGCGGCGCTGGCGACGATGTCGAACCTCAAGGCGTCTTGATCGCCGCGATCGGCAACTCTTACTTCATGAACTCGAGCCCGCGCTACTGCCCGGCATGTTCGGTAACAGCCCGAACCGGATCGACAGAGACTTTGCTCGAGGCGGTACGCGCTGACGATGGCACGGTGGCACTAGGCCCGTTGCTTGCGAGTGACTGGGAGATGTCGGCAGACGGCACCTCATACACCGACTTCACGCTCCGTGAAGGTGTCCAGTTCCACGGCGGTTACGGCGAAATGACCGCTGCTGACGTCGCCTTCTCTTGGAACGACGCAAACCCCAAGCTCCAGCCTGACAGCATCCACGACACCGGTGGCGACCTCGCCAACCTGGTCCAGGAAGTCGAAGTCATCGACGACTACAAAGTTCGTTTCCACTGGGTAGCCTTTGGCGGACACAACCTCCTGCAGTACGTCACCAACTTCTGGGAGGGCATTTCCGTCTTCTCGAAGGACTTCTTCGACGAGGTCGGGGCCGAGGGTATGCGCACCAAGATGATCGGCACCGGACCTTTCGAAGTAACCGAGTGGACCCAACACAAAGGCGTCTTCCTCGAAGCCGTCGACAACCACTGGCGCAAGCGTCCATACGTCGCCGCCGCCAACGTCCTCCAAGTGACCGAGGCCAGCGTCCGTAAAGCCATGCTCAAGACTGGGCAGGCACAGATCGGGGAACTCGCTCTCACCGACTGGAACGAGATGTTCGAAGAAGGATTCGCACAGGCTCCTGAAGGCTACTGGGGAGACTCATCATACGTCTACTCCGGTAACTACTGGGAAGACAAACTCGCCATCGACGGTCAGCCTTTCACCAGCGATGAGCCCGGCGACCTTCTATTCAAGCCGCCGCTCGACACTTCGCTCCCCTGGATCGGCGATCCTGCCGACCCCGCTACGATGGAGAGCTCTAAGAAGGTACGCACCGCCATGGCTATGGCCATTGATCGTGAGAAGCTCATGAACGCTCTCACCGACGGTTTCGGACGCGTCTCCTACGCCCCTGGTTGGGACACGAACCACCCGTACTACAAGAGCGAATGGGACATCCCGTACGATGTCGCCGGTGCTCAGGCGCTGCTGGCTGAAGCCGGATACGCCGACGGTTTCGACGTCGAGTGGTGGGCCGGACCCGCAGCAGGCTCCGGCGAAACCCTGCAAGAGGCGATCGGCATCGAGTGGCTCGCAAACCTGAACATCAACAGTACATTCGACAAGCAGAACTACTCATCGTTCAGGCCATCGCTGGTCAACCGCACTAACAAGAAGATATTCTTCAGCGGAGGCGGTGCCCAGTTCCCGCCAACCTGGCCACAAGACTTGAACGCTACATCGCTCTCACGACCAGGTGGTTACAACCGAGCCATGGAGATCCCCATCTTCGCTGAGACGCACCTCGCGATGGCCGGCGAAGCAGACCCTGAAGTGCTCCGCGAACTCGTCTCCAAGATGTTCGACTGGAACCGAGATTTCATGGTCTGGGTCGGCGTCTACCAGAGCCCCGTCGCAGCCCTGTACAACCCTAGCCTGATTTCGGAGTGGCAGATGTTGCCCGAGGGGAAAGGCGTGCTCGGCCGCATGAACAGCCTCGAGTGGGTCCGTTTAGCAAACTGACCTTGAACACCGGCTGAAAAGCCGACCAAGTCGAGACAAAGCAGGGGCGGTGTCCAAACCGCCCCTGCTTCAATGCATCCGCAATCCGTGCGATTGAACGAGATCAAATGCAGCGCTTCATAATAAGGCGGATATGGGCGTCGTTCATCGCGCTGTTTCTCGTAACCATCATCATGTTTGTGTTGTCACGGATGGTCGGTGACCCATTGGCAATGCTAGTTTCCGAAGGCGGTTACGGAATATCCGACAGCGCCTTACAGGTTCAACGCGAAAAACTCCATCTCGATAAACCAGTTCCGCTCCAATACTTCTTCTGGCTCACCGACGTGCTGCGCGGCGATCTCGGACACGACCTGTCTGACGGGTTCCCCGTCACTCAGAAAATCCGAGAAAAGATCGCTCCCACCGTCCAGCTGGGAGTCTCCGCATGGATCCTGGCAACCATCTCCGGCCTTTCCTTCGGAATGATCTCCGCCGTCAAACGCGGCTCACTATTCGACTATTTCGTGCGACTCGTCGCAAATCTGGGAATCACCCTGCCCGCGTTCTACGTAGCGATCATCGCGATCCTCATCTTCGCCGTCAGACTCGAATGGGTCCCAGTAACCGTCATCGGAACCATCGGATCCGATGACCCTTTGGACCAAGTAAAGGCGATGATCCTCCCGGTTTTGACCCTCGCATGGGGTGCAGCCGCCGGATACATGCGTTTAATGCGTTCTGCAATGCTCGAAGTCCTCGATTCGGAGTACATCAAACTTGCGAGAGCCAAAGGAGTCGCTGGCCCAAAGGTCATCTGGAAACACGCTTTCCGCAACTCACTAATCGTGCCCATCACCGTCTCGGCGTTGCTCCTCTGGAACTTTGTTACTGGGACCGTAGTGATCGAGGCAGTCTTCGCATGGCCAGGAATCGGACTCCTCGCACTCGAAGCCGTCGTCAACAACAATTTGAACCTCGTCGTCGGCACCACACTGCTCGTCGCTGTCGTATTGATCGCCGCAAACCTCGTCGCCGACTTGCTTTACGTCATCGTTGATCCAAGAATCAGACTCAGTTGAAACCCCATGGCGACCGATTACCAGCTACCCGAATACGCCCGCACCGGCGCATCCCTGCCCGATCCAGTGAGGTCCGTTCTCAGCGGCCCGATCACCGTCTACGACTTTCTCCGAAGATACCCCGTTGTCTGGGCGGCTGTATTTACACTCCTCGTCGTCCTCGCCGCATTCGCACCTATGATCGCCGCGCACGACCCCATCCGAGATGCCGACTTCACACGCGTCCGCAATCCACCGATATGGCTCGAAGGCGGAGCCTCCGAGTTCTGGCTCGGAACCGACCAGGTCGGACGCGACCTTTGGAGCCGCCTGCTATACGGCGGACGGGCATCCCTGATGGTCGTCGCAGTCGGCATGACCAGCGGCATGATCATCGGCACAACCCTCGGACTCGCCGCCGGATTCATCGGCGGAATCGTCGATGAAATCATCATGCGCCTTGTCGACGCTTGGATCGCGTTGCCCTTCATCATGATCGCACTCGTCATCAAAATCGTCCTCGGCACCTCCTTCACGATCATGTTCCTGATACTTGTGCTCATATCATGGGTCGGATTCGTACGCCCCGTCCGAGGTGAGGTACTGTCCCTACGCGAACGCGACTACGTCGCATCAGCCCGCGTCGCTGGTGCTTCAGGCTTCAGAATCGCCATTCGCCACATACTCCCCGGCGTCAGCAGCACCGTCATCGTTCTCGCAACACTTGGCGCCGGAGGACTAGTGCTCGCCGAATCCACCCTCTCATACCTCGGCGTCGGCATCCCGCAACCAACACCCACATGGGGCAACATGGTCGCCGACGGCCGCGACTACCTCGACACCGCATGGTGGATCTCCACAATGCCCGGCATCGCCATATTCCTCCTCGTCCTCTCCCTCAACTTCACTGGAGACTGGCTACGAGACCGCTGGGACCCCAAACTCCGCCAGTTGTGAACAAACCCCAACCGCGATCCCTCCCCTTTTTGCGCAGCAAAAGGGGGACGCGTCGACCACAGCGAGACGCAGGGGGTTCACAGCATCGTGTAAACCTCCTTTAATTCCCTCCCCCGCATCACCGCAACACCCCCATCCCTAAATCCTTAAAATCCTTCCAATCCCGGTTCAGACAATACCGCAACCATCAAATCATGCCAATCATTCAAAATCACGGCAATCACAGTTCAACAAAGCAGCCACAACTCCTAGCCATCGGTCACGTAACCTTCGACGTCTCACCCGACGACCTCGAAACTCATCACCCCGGCGGTGCCGTAGCCTTCGCTTCCATCACCGCATCCCGCCTCGGCATCCAACCCGTCATCGTCACCTCCTGCGCCGACGACTACCCCTCCCAACGTGTCATTGACAACCCCGAGCATTTCACCCGAATCCCAGCCCCGTATACCTCAACCTTCGAAAACCGCTACAACCAGCGCGGCGACCGCGTCCAAACACTCCACCAACGAGCCGACGACATCATCCGCGATCACATCCCCAAAGCGTGGCTGAACCCAGACATGCTCTTCGTCGGGCCCCTCACCCAAGAACTACCCGTCGACTGCCTGGACTGGTTCAACCCTCGACTCTCCTGCGTAGTCCCACAAGGCTGGCTACGCTCATGGACGCAACCGCTACCCTCGATCGTCGAAGTATCGAGGTTACCGCCCAAAGCGATGAGCCGCGGATGGGACATCTGCGTGATATCCGAATCCGAGGCCGAACCAGACACCCTCACCGCGTGGCGCGAAACGACGACAAACCTAGTCGTAACCAAAGGCAGCAGAGGCGCAGATCTATACATCGGCGACGCGAGCCACCCATTCGAAGTGCCATCCTTCGCAAACCAAATCGAAGGCGCAGGCACCGACACCACCGGCGCAGGCGACGTCTTCGCCGCCGCCATGCTCATCCGCTACGCTGCAACTGGCGACGCTCTGCAGGCAGCAACCTACGCCTCCGCATGCGCCGCACTATCAACCCGTGCCCCAAGCTGGAACGCGGTGGAAGCACCATCCCTTCCCCTTCATCGAAGGGGGAATTGAAGGGAGTTTAAAACCTCGGCAAATCTACGGGCTAAGCCGGAAGGGCGGGTAGCGATCCGTCGCGAGTGTGAACGCGTAGGCGGTTACTCGATTCGACCAACGAGCCACTCCCACAACATAGTTGAACAAACCGCTCGGATACTTGCCCGTGATGATGATCGCGAACCAAGCAATAACCGTTACTACAAAGGCGATGATTTCCAAGACGATCAGCACAATGTAGTGCGGAATCGCCAGCAACCATTTGATCAGCGGCATGAACCTGTTCAGATCCGCGTCAGCATCCGGATAAGCGATATCTAGATGCACCGACTGTTCTTCGTCTGTCGACGGGTATTCATCTGTCAACAGAGAGATGTAAGCGGCGACACGAGCGTTGAACCTAAGCACCTCGAGCTGAAAGTCGAACACCCACTTCGGGTACTTTTTGCGGAACAGGATCATGAGGAACGCTGCAAACCCTGCTGAGCTGTATGAAACGGCAGCCAAGACCACGAGGATGGGAATCATCATGATCAACCTGAAGAAGGTCGTCAGCCGATTGCGTGAGCCATCACCATAATCGATGCTGAACTGCACCGGATAGTCATCGTTCATGTCATCCTCCTGTTGAGTAACGAATCCAACCGAAGCCCGGATAACGACATTCGGCAAGACCCAATCGGCCAACCTGTCAAAACTCTACCACCGCGCACGATTATTGACCGATCCTCTATTTTTCGCCGCATCAACTCATATTCATAACGTTACCCGCAATATTTCGGCGACAATATCACCGAAAGCCTTACCACATCAACCCCTCCTCATAATCCAACGTTTCCCATCAACACCTACACACCCCCTCCTTCAAGAGGGGCAGGGGGAAGTCCAGCCCCTTTCGCTCTGCGAAAGGGGCGCGCACAAGCGAAGCGAGTGCGCGGGGTATGCCCCCGAAAGGGAGGAACACGCGCGTCTCCAATTAACATATCTCCAAACAAGAGACCAAACACAGCCAACCGCCCCACAAGAACTGGAACATGAGTGAACTAGCTAACCTCGCAGACCCCGCCGCCCAACTCCTCAAATCCAACGGCCACACCATCGCCGTCTCCGAATCCTCCGGCGGCGGGCTGATCTCTGCGTCCCTACTCGCCGTCCCCGGAGCATCCGCATACTTCCTCGGCGGCGCCGTAACCTACACCCGAACATCCCACAAAGCCTTCCTAAACGTACCCGATGAAGCGCTCGAAGGCACCCGATCCGCCACCGAAGACTACGCTCTCCTCAACGCGCGTGCCGCTCGCCAAGCCCTCGGAACCACATGGGGCCTCGCAGAGACCGGCGCCAGCGGACCCACCGGAAATCGCTACGGCGACGCAGCTGGCCACACCTGCATCGCTGTCTCAGGTCCGATCGAACGAACAAAAACACTCGAAACCCGCGACAACGACCGCGAAGCAAACATGTGGGTGTTCACAAAAGCCGCCCTTGACCTACTGGAAGAGTGCATTACAGAGGCCATCTGACCGCTCGTCGTCCACACCCAATCACTATCACCTGAACTGCTTCGGACGTTCATTCGCCTGCGCCAAACGAGCCGTCTCCTCGATCCTCTTAGCCCTTGTCGCAGGCCGCTTCGCACTCCATATCCAATGCAGAATCCCCCATTTGACCCGGCGCGGAAACCCCTCGAAATGGTCTCCAGAGCCAGCGTGCTTCGCGAACGCATCCGCCAGATCATTCGGCACCTCTAGGTTCTCGACCGCATCCATCGCCGCCCAACTGCCATCAGCCTTCGCAGCATCCACCGTGGCCAAACCCGCAGGCATCATCGACCCCGCCGCCATCAACCTCGCGACACGCTCCTTGTTCGACCGCGACCAACCCGATCCCGTTCGCCGCGGCCCAAACCACAGCATCGAACGCTCCTCATCCAATGCCCGTACCCGACTATCTACCCAACCAAAACACAACGCCTCTTCAACCGACGCATCGTATCCAACAGACGGCCTGCTGCTCGCCTTCTTAAACGTCACGAGCCAAACACCCTCGTCACGCCGGTGGTGCCGCACCAGCCAAGCGCGCCACTCGGCGCGAGTCTCGCATTGGACAGAGTTCTCAGGCAGGTGAGTGAGTTGCTGCGGCATTTCAAAAAGATCGGATCACGCGCTGGATCATCAATCAACATTTTCGGATACGAAACGAGTTTTGCAAGAGCGTCGCAACCTCGAAACTCGAGAACCTGAGAAAACCCCAAGGTTTGATTCGCAGTACACCCGCCATGGCGCGCCATTGGGAGTTTACGCTACCACCTCGGATAAGGCTTTGGTGTAAACTGTGTGGCGCGCGACCAACTCCAGCTTTGCCAAACCAAAACGACTACGGAGGTTCATTCTTTGGCGAGCAAAGAGACGCTTGAACCAGAAGCCGAAAGCGAAGATCAGCCCAACATCTTCAAACGGATAGAGACTCACGTTCAGCGTCGAGTGCTCTCGGGGCTGTTTGAGTTAGTTCCGCTGATCGTGACGATCATTGTGTTGGTCTGGCTTTACAACTCTATCGACCCCAATATTAGGAGCCTGGCCTTCGTCAAAGATCAGCCTTGGGATTTCCCTGGTATCGGTCTAGTTGCCCTAGCGGTTGTGTTCTATCTCATCGGTCTTATAGCCCTATCTAGGTTTGGGCAGGGGCTTATGAGTTCCGTGAGCAAGGTGATGAACTTAATTCCGGTGGTACGGACCCTTTACGGAGTTACCCAGCAAGCCATGAGGTCCGTCGGATCTAGTGCAAACTTCAGCCGAGTCGTGTTCATTGAATGGCCGCGAGACGGGATGGTGGCGATGGGCTTCGTTACCGGACGCGCACGGGCTCCGGGAAAGGAAGAGGACTTGGTATCCGTCTACATTCCAACTGTGCCGAACCCTACCTCAGGCAATATGGCGTTCGTGTTGGAAGACGATGTTGTGGAAACCGACATGACAGTTGAAGATGCGATGAAACTCATCTTTTCCGGAGGAATCGTCTTGCCCGAATCAATATCGATGGCCAGGATGCCGCGTCCCCCGCGGACTGAGGACAGCTTCGTCGGAAAGTACGACAAAGAAGGATAGCTGTCGATCGGACAGGAGAGATGACAACGCGACTGTAGAATTAGACGTGCATTAACCGTTGAGTCGTGCGCCGATGTAAATTAAATCGATGTGAATTAAAGTACCCTAACGTGAAAGGGGTGTTTCACTGATGGAAATCAACACAGAACGAGTGGGCAACGCTCTGATCGTAATGCCCAGCGAAAATCGCGTAGATGGAACAAACGCTCGTGAGTTCCAAGTCGGTTTGGAAGCGGCGATCGAAGAGACGGACCGAGCCGTCATTTTCGATGCCGAAACGTTGACTTACATCAGCAGCGCCGGTTTGAGAGCCATACTCCTTGTCGTCAAGTCGATCAATCGGCAAGGTGGAAAATTCGCCGTCTGCTCCTTGTCTGATCCGATCCGTGAGATCTTCTCCATCAGCGGTTTCGATAACATCATCCCAATCGAATCGACCCGGGATGACGCGATATCTGCTGTGAAAAATTGATCCAGCCGTTGCCGGTTAGAACCGCGCACGCGGTAGACACGGCGTAAAACCTTCCAAAGAGTCTGGCGGATTTCGCTTAGTCCGCAATGCGCAAAGCCACCAAAAAAATCTTGGTCGTAGATGACGAGCCGGATCTGGAGCCCCTCATACTCCAGAGGATGCGACGTCGCATCCGTCGCGGCGAGTTCGAATTCGTGTTCGCTCACGACGGCGTCGAGGCGCTAGAGATGCTGATGGAGGACAAGGAGATCGACATGGTCGTCTCCGATATCAACATGCCTCGAATGGACGGTCTGACGCTCCTGGATCAGATAAAAGATGTCAGCCCTGACATACGCGCAATAATCATCTCCGCCTACGGCGACATGGAGAACATCCGAACCGCAATGAACCGCGGCGCCTTTGATTTCGTTACCAAACCGCTAGATTTCCAAGATCTGCAACTGACAATTGAAAGGACATTGCAACACCTCGAAGAGTGGCGAGAGGCTCTCCAGTCTAGAGACAAGCTAGTCGCACTTCAAAATGAACTCGATGTCGCCAACAACATTCAACAATCGGTCCTTCCCGCGAGTTTTCCAGAGCACGCCGACTACGAGATCTATGGATCGATGCAACCGGCTCGTAACGTGGGCGGAGACTTCTTCGACGTCCAGATTCTCAGAAACGGCAAGATCGGACTGGCCATAGCGGACGTTTCAGACAAAGGGATGCCGGCAGCATTGTTCATGATGTCGAGCAGAATGCTGCTGAAAGGCGCCGGGCAGCGATTCGAACAGCCCGGCGAAGCTTTGGAAGAGGTCAACAACCTATTGGATGCCGAAAATGAAGCCGCGATGTTTGTCACGCTCTTCTACGCGATTTACGACACCGGCACTTCGCAGTTCCGTTACGCAAACGGAGGGCACAACGAACCGATCGTTGTGCATCCGGACGGAAGCACCACCGTGATACGACCGACAGGCGGCACTGCTCTCGGCATCATACCGGGCATTCAATACAAAGAGGATTCGATAAAGCTTGAACCGGGCGACACAGTGATCCTCTATACCGACGGCATCACAGAGGCATTCAACGCTGAAGGCGAGCTCTTCGGCTTGGACCAGCTCTGCGAGATTTTCCGAGAAAGACAGCCAAGCAACGCCGAAGAAGCCAGTGCAATCGTATTCGACGAGGTAAACAAATTCGCCGGCGACGAACCGCAATCGGATGATCAGGCCTGCTTAGTATTCAGACGAACGTAACACTCCATGAGCCTAAAAGCATCAGTTGAGTTCATGCCGGTGATCGGCGAACTCGCCGCGATCCAAAAAATCGTCAGTTCCGTTTCCGAGCAAGAGGACTGGGCGCCAGATCTGACTTATCAGATCGAACTGATCGTCGAAGAACTATGCATCAACGTCATCAACCACGGCGAGACCGACGGCACTCAACCGATCAAAGTGGCGATTGAATCCGATAGCGACACCATCACCATCGAGATCTTGGATAATGGCAAGGCGTTTAATCCCACCAAAAACGTTAAAACGCCTCTCCCGATCACTGAAATCGAAAGTGCCGCAGTTGGTGGTTGGGGCGTCCATCTAGCACACACCTTTTCGGATGAGATGCACTACCAGCGAATCGACGGAATGAATTGTCTGACCCTCGTTAAACGGAGGGATGGTTGAGACTCGTCCCCCCTGGCATCGCTGTCCCAGGGTTGGCCGCGTTTGGGGCGGCGGTCGCAATCGCCTCGCTTTCCCTGACCTTCTCCTGCTCTGACGGAGAACTAGGCGGAGGCACACCAGTTGACGACGCGCCGAAGTCAGGATCCGAAATCCCCGGTTCGGTTGCCGACAACAGGGTAGAGGCCCAAAATAATCGCAACGGGATCCTAGAAGATAGGATCGTTTTCGGGCAGTCTGCGGCATTCAGCGGTCCCGCCGCGGAGCTTGGGGTTGGGATGCGGGCGGGCATCCTAGCCGCGTTCCACGAAATAAATAAGAAAGGCGGAGTGCATGGTCGTCAATTTGAACTCAAATTCAAAGACGACGCGTATGAACCAGAAGCCGCTATCGCCAACACCGCCGGGCTCATAGAGCAGGACAAGGTTTTCGCTTTGGTCGGTGCCGTGGGAACTCCCACGTCGAGGTCTGCCGTGCCGGTTGCAGGGGCTACCGGAGTACCATACGTGGCACCGTTCACCGGCGCCGAGTTTCTTCGCAGTCCTGACTACCAGCACATATTGAACGTGCGCGCTTCCTACTACCAAGAAACCGCTGAGATGGTTGAACGCCTAATGGACGATCTCGGAATCACCCGCATCGGCGTGATGTATCAGGACGACTCATTCGGACGAGCCGGATACCAAGGTGTGAAGATCGCTCTTGAGCGCCTCGGCATGGAACCCGTGGCGATAGGCATCTACCCCCGGAACACCAAGGCAATAAAGACCGCTCTCCTAGACCTGAAGCAAGGGGAGCCAGATGCGGTGATCATGATCGGCGCGTACGAACCCGTTGCCCACTTGATTTCCTGGGCGCGCCACACCAACTTCAATCCCAAATTCATGACCGTATCATTCGTGGGTAGCAACGCATTGGCACGTGAACTCGGCGAATTTGGCGAAGGCGTTTACGTGACCCAGGTGGTCCCTTTCCCTTGGGATGATTCGATCCCCATAGTTGCGGATTACCACCAAGCACTTCAGGAGTACGACCCAGAAGTAACCCCCGGTTTCGTATCTCTGGAGGGTTACATCGCCGGTCGGTTCGTCATTGAAGTCGCCGACCGGTGCGGCCGAGAGATCGATCGTGAATGCTTCCTCCAAAATCTTCGCGACGGCCACTTGATCGATCTGGGAGGATTTGAGCTTCAATTCGGAGCAGGGGATAGTCAAGGATCTAACGAAGTTTTCCTGACGGTAATTGGCTCCGATGGCAATTACCATCCAACTGACGTGATGACCCGAGAAACTCAGTGATCACGAAAGCAAGATCGTTGTTGGAAGGCCGATTCCGTCTGTCTGCCCAGATGTACGTCGGGATCGGAGGCGCGGTCGCGCTCACTTTATCTGCGAGTCTCGTAGCGTGGCTCTCCTTCAACCAAATCGGCGATGCTACGAACCGCGTGAAAGAAGAAAGCGTCCCGGAAATGGTGGCGTCATTCGGTATCGCCCAATACACGGGTGTCCTTGCCGCCGCTGCGCCACGTTTGACCTCAGCGGTGACGACCTCAGAATTCGAGCAAGTATCAGGCGAAATCGAAGAGACTGAGCGTCTGTTCGAGCAACAGTTGGCATCGTTGGCCACCGCAGGTGAAGGTGGACAGCGACTGGACCTCATCCGCCAATACGCGGATCAACTCACGCAAAGCATCGAGACGATCAAATCCGACAAAAGAGAACTTTTGGAACTGGACGCACGCACGACGTCAATCAGCATCGAATTGTCCATTTTGCAGGAGCAGCTCGACGACATCCTAGTGCCTGCCATCGACGATCAACTCTTCTACACGATGACGGGATATAGCCAACTAGGTGAGTCGCCAGTCTCAGCATCAGAACACTTTTCTGAAGCCGAGTTTTACAGATACCGCAACGTCGCTGACTTGCAGGCGGCATCTAACACGGCAACTCAGTTGTTGGCCAGCGCGTTCACAGTTTCAGATTCAGCATTTATCGAACCGCTGCGCGAGCGCGCCGAAGCCGCCCGCAGCCGTATCGAGCGCAGCTTGTCTGTGCTACAAGGGACCCACTACGCACCGATAATTGCTCAGTTTTTCGACCGGCTGTTCGAGGTGTCCTTGGGCGAAGACGGCGGTTTCGATCTTTTGGCTCGGGAACACGAACTCACCAGTCGTCAACACGAATTGCTCGATTTGAACCGCGAGTTAGCCATCAAACTTGTCGAAGAGGTCGACGGATTGGTCGATGCCGCCGAAATCAGCGTCGCGGTCGAGTCGGACGCATCTGAGCAATCGATACTGCAGGGACGGCTCTTTCTCTTGGCCATTAGCGCGGTGAGCGTTGTCGGTGCCTTCCTCATCACTTGGCTGTTCGTTGGGAAGGTGCTGCTGCGCCGCATTCAAACGCTTTCCAACCGCATGCTCAGGATGGCAGGCGGCGACCTAGAGACGGAGGTTGAGATAAGCGGTCGCGATGAAGTAGCTGAGATGGCCGATGCTCTAGAAGTCTTCCGCCAACACGCTCTAGAGGTGCAACGGTTGAACCTAGTCGAGCAACTTGCAAACGAACTGCAAGGTAAAAACGACGAGTTGGAACGTGTATTGGACGATTTGCAAAACGCCCAGGACCAAATCGTCATGCAAGGCAAATTAGCCGCACTGGGCGAACTGACCGCAGGTGTCGCCCACGAAATCAGGAACCCGCTCAACTTCGTCAACAACTTCTCCGAAGCATCGACCGAATTGCTTGAAGAACTTAAGGAGATTCTCGAGGAAGTAGCCGAGGAGATTGACGAAGAGCAGATGGAATACATCGAAGAGGTCACCGGCGACCTTGTCGGAAATATGGCCCGCATCAAGTCTCACGGCGATCGCGCCAACCGCATCGTCCACGGGATGCTCGACATGGGAAGAGAATCTACCGACCTCCAAGAAACCGATCTCAACGCCCTCGTCCAAGAGTATTCGCAACTCGCCTATCACAGCGGACGTGCCACCGATCCAGATATGAATATAGAGATCAAAACCGATTTCGATCCCGGCGTGCCGATAATTCAAGCAGTCTCTCAAGACCTCGGGCGTGTATTCCTGAACATGGTCACCAACTCTTGGCACGCCACCGAAGACAAGCGCAACGCTCTCAGGGAGGAGGATGCCGATGCCGCAAAATCCTACATGCCGGGTCTGCGAATCTCTACCAAACTGATAGGCGACCAGATTGAGATCCGATTCCGAGACAACGGCACTGGCATGCCCGCTGATGTCGTGGAAAGGATATTCAACCCCTTCTTCACCACTAAAGCAACCAACCGTGGTACTGGGCTGGGACTGTCTTTGTCGAACGACATCATCCGTAGCCACGGCGGAACTATCGCGGTCGAATCCGAACCAGGAGAATTCACCGAATTCATCATCCATTTGCCTAAGGTCAATCCAGCCGCTAGCGTAGGAGCTGCATCTGAAGCCTTGGGAGCCAACTGACTTCAGAGTCATGGCGACGATCTAACGCCGCATTGGAAATTTCCCTACTATCCCCACGCCCGAGAATCTCGCAGCGTTAATCGTCATAAGTTTCCGGGACAACGACGAATTCGGGATACGCTTCGATACCCAACTCGCCAGCATCTTGCCCGAGTTCCTCAACATCGCGTGCAACTCGAATGCCGATCGGCGACAAAGCCAGTCCTTTCCAAACGATCCACGAGAGGATAAACGCGAATATGCCGACCGCCACGATCCCGATTAACTGAACCAAGAAGTCGCCGCCCGCCACGATGCATACTGCCAAAGTGCCCCAAATCCCTGCAATCAGGTGCGCGGGAATCGCGCCAACTACATCGTCCAATTTGAGTTTCTCAAATAGTTTGATGCCAGCGGTACACAACACGCCCCCAATCGCCCCGATTATGACCGCCCAGTAATGCTCCACGAAGTTGGGTCCGGCGGTGATAGATACCAAACCCGCGATGGCACCGTTCAATCCTGCGATCAGATCCATGCGTCCGAGTATGAACCGTGATACCGCCAATGCAGCCATAACTCCTGCTGCTGCCGCCAGGTTGGTGTTCACCATCACATGGCTCATCTCGATTGCATCAGAAGCCGAACCGAGCGCCAGTTGTGACCCGGCATTAAATCCGAACCAGCCGAACCAAAGAATGAAAACACCCAACGTAACTGCAACAATGTTCGACGGCGGTGTCGGCCTCACCGTACCATCTCGCCTGAATTTGCCAAGTCTGGGCCCCAGCACCAATATCCCGGCAAGCGCAGCCCAACCACCTGTGCTGTGAACAATGGTCGAACCTGCGAAATCTTCGAAACCGAGCTGGTTGAGCCAACCACCACCCCATGTCCATGCACCAACCACCGGGTACAGCAGCGCCGTCAGAATCAGCGTGAACAGGAAGAACGGCCACATCTTGACGCGTTCCGCGAGAGCTCCGGATACGATAGACGCTGCCGTCGCCACGAAGACCATCTGGAAGAACCAGTCCGACATCGTGGAGTAACCCGGATCAGCTAGGTTCACGTCTGCTCCCGCGTCTCCGTCGATGATGGCTATGTCTTGCGCGGACGGTCCGTACAGCAACTTGAACGTCCCGATAAAGTCCCCGACGTCGACGTACATAAGGTTGTATCCGACGAAATAGAACGCTAACCCAGCGATCGAGTAGATGCCGATGTTCTTCATGCAGATCATCGACGCGTTCTTGGTCCGCACTGACCCAGACTCGAGCATGGTGAACCCGGCACACATCCACATCACCAATGCGCCCCAGATCAGGAACGAAAACGTGTTCAAAACGAACGCGGTTTCACTGTCTGTGCCCGCAAAGTCGATATTCGGCTCGCCAACCATCAAGGCGGGTACCACTAGGAAGCCGCCCAACGAAGCCATTGGAACGCGTCCGACTAAGCGGCGGGCTCTAATTCCAAGGCGAGTCAGTCCACCGATGCCCGCGCCTAAAACCCCAGTTTCATTCATCGCGATCATGTCCAACAGGCTCCCAAAAGGCATCGCGTGAAGCGACGACTGAGAAGCAGTATCGATCTCTGGCGATCAAGTTCCTACAGTATGTCAGAGATCGTCGAAAGTTGCATCTGGCGCGTTGAAAACTGAAGCAATGGCGTGTTGACGCGTCATCGGACGCGGTCAACATGGGGCGATGCAGGGTTCAACGAGGTTTGACAACCACGTGCCTCTCGACTCCCTGCCCCTCGCTTTCTGTGATCACTCGCGGGTTGTCAGACAAGGCCATATGGACGATCCGACGCTCTTCCGGTGTCATCGGGTCAAGTGCCCGCGCCCTGCCTCGCGACGCTGCTCGAGCAGCGTTCTCGGCAATTGTGTGGAGTTTTTGGGTACGCCGTAGTTGATATCGTTCGACATCGATGATGATGTTGGCGCGCTGTTTCAACTGACGGTTGACCAGCATACGGACAATGAACTGAACATCTCGCAACGTCTCACCGCGCCGTCCGATCAAAAGGCCAGCGTCTGCACCCTCTATTTCGAACACTAGCGACCCGTCTCGGAGGTCGTCCAACACGTAGGCCTCCACATCGACGTTCATCGCCGCGATCAGGTAACCCAACACCTCGCTAGTCACCGCCTCAAGCTCTTCGCGATTTTCGATTGGCTCGATCGTAGGTTGCTGGCGTCGAGGAGCTTCTTGCTCTGGCTGAGATTGCGTACGGGTTGAATCGGCCGAATCGTTCTCGACATCGGGAAGGTTCTCTCGAGATTGTTCTGGCCTCCGCGCTTCTGCGCGAGGTCTTTGATCAGATCTGCGTTGACGCCGCTGACGATTCGACGCAGGTTGGCGATTCCCGCGAGGTGCCGGGCGCTCTCGTGCGGTTGTAGAGGTTCGATCCTCTCGGTTTTCCCCTCTAGCGCCGGACTCTTGACGGGGTGAATGTTCTCGTCGTTGGCGATTCCGGTTCTGTCGCGGTTGGCGGGACCGCCGAGGACGTGAGGGTTCAGCGACCCCTGTCGCCTCGTCCATCTGCGCTTGCCGTTCAGCCGCCTCCTTGGCCTCTTCGGCCAACACGTCCGACAGCTTCGCAACTTCTATCTCCGCGAGCGCGCCGCCGAGTCCGAAAATCCCGGAGCGCCCCGGGTTCAGCACCCTAATGTCGACGTCTTCGAGCTCTGCGTCGAGAGTTTCGAGCGCGACGGCGGTTGCCTCTTGTACGTTCTTGCCTGTGAACACCCGTCGAATCGTCATCTTGGTTCTCCTCCTCGTCCGACTCATCGTTGGTTTGGTTCTTCTCCGCGAGCTCGGCTTTGGCTGCTATCGCTTGTGCCCGCGTCTCAGCTGTGCCTAGATACAGCTTGCCGAACAGCTCGATCGGCTGTTTTCCGCCGACGAAGTACTGGATCACCACGCCGACGATGTTAGATAGCAAAATGTAGATCCCCAGTCCAGCTGGGAATTGGTATGTGAACACGCCGATCATCACCGGCATCATCCACATCATGATTCGTTGCTGGGATTGTTGACGTTCATCGACAGCAACTGTTGCGGTCATCTTGGTGGTTATGAACATTGAGGCGCCCACCAGCACCGGCAACACGAAATTCAGCGGGAGGTACACCTGCGACACGGTGTCTGCAAGGTCGATACCCAGGAATAGGCGGCTCAATGGCACATCAGCAGCAGCAGGATTCCATGCGTAGAACGACGCCGACAGGTTAGCCATACCCTCCGGAGTTGTAGGCATTGTACGAATTATGGCGCGATAGAAGCCGATCCAGATCGGCATTTGAATGACCATTGGTCCGAGACATCCGATCGGATTGACCCCGGCTTCTCGGTACAGGGCCATCGATTCGCTCGACTGGGCCCGGCGGCTCTCGGAGTCTTTCTTGTCACGGTATTTGTCCTGAATCGCCTTCATGCGCGGTTGCAGCGCTTGCAGCTTCTTCATCTGGTTTGTTTGGCGTATCGTGAGTGGGATCATTAATACCCGCACGACGACGGTGAAGGCAATGATGCTGAGACCGTAGTTGAGGAAGAGATAGTGATACAGCAGGGCTAGCGAGTTGATCATGGGTCGCATGATGCCCTGGTCCCATATGAGTCCGAGGAATTCCATCAGCGGGACCCTTCCTCAGTTTGGGCGATTATCCGCATCGTCCACCATCCTTCAACGCGACGCAGCCTTGGAGGGTTTGGTCGCTCGGGGAGTACCACTTGAGTTCGCCGTCGAGGGTGTGGATGTAGACGAAACCGTTGATCAGGACAGGCGAAGATTTGACCGCGCTGTCAGTAGGAAAAGTTCCGAGGATTTGTCCATCGTTGACGTTCAAGACGTGAACGTCCTGCCCGCCAGAGGGAATCGCTAATACTCGTTGTGTGAATTCGTTGCGCTCACGATCGAAAAGAAGAGGGGTACCGACTATCTGCCCGTCGATAACCTGGTCCCAGATCGGTACGCCCGTCGAGATATCTAAGGCATGCACATGACCGCCCAATGTGGAGACATAGATCGCCCCGTTTTGATCATCCGGCGTCGGTTTCGCCCAGACCCAAGCGCCGGCGTCAAACTCCCAATCTGTGCTTTGCGATCGCGGGTTCAGGCGGTAGAACCGGCTGGAGAGGTCGCCGAAGTAGATCAACCCTTCGTGGAAAAGCACGGATCCAGTGATTGCTCCCTTAGCCGAGTAGGTCCACCTCACTCGATCGCTTAACTCACCGTCTGAAATATCGACTGCGTAGAGAGTGCCAGCGTCCGTGCCTACATAGGCGGTGTTGGAAGTATTGTCAACCGCGACATCGCCCCAGACCTCTCCGTCCAACGGAACTCGCCACGATACTCGACGGCCCGCGTTGGGTTCGGCGTTGAAGGCGTAGAGATACCCTGGTGGATCTCGCTGGTCGTCCACTGGCCCCGTACCGAGCAACAGTAGACCGTTATCGGTAGGTTTGATCTGGCCGATCAGTTTGGTGCGTAGCGGGAAGCCTCCAGAGTTCCAAGCGATCGCGCCGCTATCTGTGGAAAGCGCGAAAACCTCACCGTCACATTCGCTTCCCCGGCAGTTGTAACCGGCGGCGTAAACGGTACCGTTTTGGAGTGTCGGAGCACCGTAAATGGCTCCAAGGCCATTTGGTTTCTTTCGAACGCCGTCCAACTCGTACGGGTACAGCCAGTTCACGTCGTATGCGTGGCTAACCGCGTCTAACCGCACCAATACGCCTTCGAGATTGCCCACGTAGATGAAATCTCCGTCGGAAACTGGTGCTGACCAGCGTCCTTGGGGCGTTAGATCGTTCAGGCAAGCGGTTAACGAAACTGCGCTCAAGAGTGTCAGGGCTAACGCGATGATGCTGCGTCGGAGGTTGTGCGCTCGGAGATTCAGACCCATCAGGAGAACGTCTCCGTTTCGCGTTTAGTCCGATGGACCTCTTCGTTGACCGCGGGCACAGGATCGAGACCGCCGGTCGTGAAGGGGTTGCAGCGAGCGATGCGCTTTATGCCCATCCACATGCCTCTGGCTGGTCCGTGGATCTGAATCGCTTCCGAGGCGTACTCGGAGCAGGTTGGTTCGTAGATACAGGTGCTGAGCAGGTACGGGGATACGGCGAGTTTGTAAAGCCTCAGGAGTGCCAGCGCGGATTTGGTTATCATGCGCTCACTCCGCGGTTCGTTGAGATCGGAAACGTTTCGGACGAGTGCCTTTGCCAGTCTCGAGGCGTGTCACCAACCTCTTCACCGATGCTGCCAGCTGCGCTGACGTCGCCCTTGCCGATGCCGGGAAGGCGTATATTACGTAGTCCCATCCTTTGGGGCGGTCCGATTTTGCGACAATCGCCCTGAGCCGCCGTTTGACGCGGTTTCGTACCACCGCACCGCCGACGCGTTTCGGTATGGCGAACCCGTATCGCGGGTCGGCGTCGGGGTTGTCCGATTCAATCGCGGTGATCGAAAGGAGATCGTCTCGTGCCCGGTTGCCGTCTCTTAATGCTCTACGGAACTCTTCGCGACGACGCAGCCGTCGATGCTTGGAGAGCCCCATCTGTGTTCATATTTGGGTGCCGTTAAGGCGGCGTTGGCCAAGCGAAGCAACGAACTCAAACAGTCAGGCGCTTGCGACCTCGAGCGCGTCGGCGCGCCAGAATCGCGCGCCCGCCACGGGTCGACATTCGTGATCGGAAGCCGTGGACGCGCGCTCGTCGGCGCTTTTTGGGTTGATACGTTCGCTTTGGCATGGCTTTTCAGTCGCAAACGTAGATTGTAACATTCGCTAACTCTGCTTCTTGACACGGTCATCTGTCGTCTTCGAATCCCGCGCCGTCAAGGACGATACGGAGACGGTCGGATGCGGCGTTCAGTTCGGCGAGTTCCTGTTCGGGCAGTTCGATTTCGAGCGCACCTAGGTTGTCTTGCATCTGTTCAGAGGTGTCGGCTCCTGATATCGCGACGGTGATTTCGGGATGGGAGAGAACCCATGCTTGAGCTACCTGTGCCAGTGTGGCCCCGACACGCTTGGCGACTTCGGCGTTGGTGCGGATGACGTTGGCGGCGGCTCCTTGGACGACGCGGTTGAAAGCGTGGGACCGTCGGCTGCCCCAGATTGATGTACTTGATGGCATTCGGTCAGGGTCGTAATCGCCGGACAGCAGACCGACAGCGAGCGGGCTGTAAGCCATAATACCCAGACCAGTTGTGCGAACCATAGGAAACATCTCATCCTCAAGTTCTCGATTCAACATGCTGTACGGATTTTGTACCGTGATCAAGCTCCCCGCATTGATGCGATCTTGGACGCGGAGGGTTTGGACGACCTGCCATGCTTGATAGTTGCAGACGCCGGTGTAGCGGATCTTGCCGTCTTGTACGAGGTCCTCGAGGGCTCGGGTGCGCTCTTCGTAGCGGACGGTATCGTCGAAACCGTGGATGAGGTAGACGTCGATGCGGTCGGTCTGGAGTCGTTTGAGGGATCGTTCTACCTCACGCATAATGTGCCATCGGGAGGTGTTGCGGTCGTTGACTCCGGGCGCAACAGGGCTGGACACCTTCGAAGTGATGACGATGTCATCTCTGTCGCCGCGCTCCTTCATCAGTTCGCCGAGGATTATCTCGGATGTCCCGGCGTTTCGGCGGTTATCGCCAAGCCCGTATATGTTTGCGCAGTCAATTAGGTTCAAACCGCCGTCCAATGCGGCAGAGATCGTTTTCTTCGCTTCGTCAGCGTCGTGTTGGCCTCTGAACCCGAGGCCCAGGGCCATAGGGGTAACCATCACGCCGCCTCTGCCGAAATTGACGTACTCTCGTTCCATCTAGTTGGTTGTCCTTTTCTTCAAATTACCGGTGGGGTCCACACCACTGGAGTCAGGGCAGGTTTATTTCCACGCTCAATTCGGCTCCTATTGATTGGTACCAGTCGATTACTTCTTGGTGGTAGGGGATGCCTTCTTTCATGCGCTGTTCGGTCTCTTCGCCTTCGATCAGTCCGGGGTACAGGACGCGGTCGTGTCCGGGTGCGGGTTTGGTGGATGCGAGGTGGGCGAGGGCGTCGTCCATGTTGTCGAGGAACTCGTCGTGGTCGCAGAAGGCCTCGATCTGGAATGCGGCGAAGAAGTGGTACCCGCCTTGGTACTGGTTGCCAGTACCTGCCATTCCGACTCCGGCGAGGGTTTGGCACATGATGGCGCATACGGCGGCGAAGCCGTAGCCTTTGTGAGAGCCGTTTTCGCGGGTGCCGCCGAAAGGCAGGAGGAAGTATTCGTCGGGAGGGGTTACGGGTTCGTTGAAGGGGTTGCCTTCGGTGTCGGTGATCCATCCGGGTTCGAGAGGTACACCGATGCGTCGGGCGAGGCCGACCTTGTTGTTAGCGATCTGGGTGCAAGCGACATCGAACAGAAATGGGTGCTGGTTCCGTGCGGGGGCCGCCCACGCGATGGGGTTTGTGCCGAGGCGGGATTCAGCGGCGAATGTCGGTAGCATGCCGCCAGAGGCGCGGGTGCCGTGACCGCCAGTCATGCAGAGGCCGACCATGCCCTGTTGAGCAGCTTGGGCGGCGTAGTATCCGCATCCGCCAAGATGTCCGGAGTCGAAGACGGTTACCGCTCCAGTTCCGTACTGTGATGCTTTGTCGATGGCGATCTGCATCATGTCGGCACCGATGTGGATGCCGAGGGCACCGTCGCCATCTATGTTTGCAGTGGTAGCGGTTTCACGGACGGTCTTGAGCTCGGGTCGGGGGTTCAGGTTTCCAGCCATGTATTGTGCGATGTAGTTGCGCATCATGTTCGAGACGCCGTGGGTTTCGACGGCCCGGAGGTCATTGGTGAGCAAGACATCGGTACAGGCTTGTGCGCCAGCTTCGTCAAGGCCGCAGTGCACGAACAAGGCTTCAGTGGCGGCTCGCATTCTGTCGGGTTCTACATAAACCCGATCCTCTTCTGGTACGTGGAATTGTTCCAACACGACTATTCAACTCCTATAGCTTGCCAATCTGTGCGCAGTTTAACGCACTGAGTCGTGAGTAGCAAAACGAGCTCTCTTTTAATACGTGTTTAAGTTCACTTGCGCGTCCCCCTCGCTTTGCGAAGGGACGGGTTCGCTCATGAGCGTCTTAGGCCGGGTGTTAGGAGCATTGCTATGAGAACTAGGGGTGTGCCGCCTAGGGCGCTGACGATTAGGGTTAGTTCGTTGCCGATGAGGGCGGAGAGGGTGCCGCCGAATGTCCAGCCGAGGGGGAAGAGGCCCATGCCGATGGTGTAGAGCGACATTACGCGGCCTCGCATTTCGCCGGTGGCTTCCCGTTGGAAGAGGTTGGTGATGGCGTTTACCCAGAACATTGCGGCGATGCCCATGGCGAAGAGCAGGAAGAGGGTCAAGGGGTAGATGCGTGAGAATCCGAACCCGATCATGCCGAAGTCCCAGATGAAACTGGAGACGATGATGATCGGCATGACGCGTCGCGGCAGTCCGAAAATCGCGATGATAATGCTGCCGATGGCGAGTCCAACGCCGAGAACGGTCGACATGACGCCGAAGCCGACGGCTCCGACGTCGAGGATCTTGGTGGCGTATTCGGGCATGAGGGGGAAGATTGCAACTCCGGTGATATTCACGGAGGCGTTCATGATGAATAGCCACGGTAGGACGGGAGATTTGCGCGCATACGCGATGCCTTGTTTGAGACTCTCGTAATAGGAGGGTTTGTCTTCGGATTCTGAAGCGGCGTATCTGCCTCTTGGAGCGTTGAGAATGAATATGGCTCCTAGCAGGTAGATTCCGGCGATGATTCCGTAAGCCCAATCGGCACCGGCGGATGCGATGATCCAGCCGACGATGACGGGTCCAGCCATCTCACCGGCGTTTTGGCCCATCATGACGAGGGCGGTAGCCCTTGACAGCGAACGAGCCGGTATCAGGTCGGCAAGATAGGCCCAGAATGTGGGCATTGCGAATGAGACGACGGTTCCGGCGGCGAGTGCGAGTGCCAGCATGTGCCACGGCTCGATGATGTTGAGGGCGATGAGGATGGCTTGGATGATCGATACGATGGCGAGCCCAACGCGTACGACGGCGAGGAGTTTGCGCTTGTCGAAGCGGTCGGCGATGGCTCCGGCGAAGATGGGGAGGACGAGGATCGGTATGGAGCGCATACCGGAGACTAGGCCGACCCATAGGTTTGAGCCGGTGAGGTCGTACATGACCCATGACTGGGCGGCGGTGCGAGCAACAGCGCCGATGTCGAAGAGCGCTTCGGATGCTAGGAGGCGCGCGAAGCCGGGGATAGCGAGGACGCGGAGAACGCGTGGAGGGCGTCGGTGGCGCGCGGGACTGGTTTGGGGTTGGGTGGTCACGAATGGGAGGCTGACGTGATCTCGTGAGGTTGGCAGTGTTCAGTTTTGATTATCGAAAGTGCAAAGTCTGAAATGGGGTGTTCCGTTGTTTGGTTTGACCGTTAGCCTCTGGCGTTGGACGTCCCCTGCCGAGCGGACAGGTTAGAACCTGTTCCTACTGCGTCCCCTTACGCAGCGCGAAGGGGACAGAGGGCGGCGTGCTTTTCTTTCCCTTGGATTCCCGCCTTCGCGGGAATGACGCGTGGGGTGAGCGTGGAAATGACTTGTGCCAAGTGGGAATGGCGGTGCGGAAGCGGCGTCCCGGGCATACCCCGCTCGCTTTGCTCGCGCCCCTTTCGCCCAGCGAAAGGGGTTGCCGCCGCCTTCGCCTCCTGGTTCACGCCCTCCGAAACGCTGGGGATGCGATGAAGGCGATGAGGGGAATGGTGATGCTGGCGATGGCGGATGTGATTAGGGCGGTTTCGTTGGTTGTGAAGTGGGCGATGGCGCCTCCGATGGTCCAGCCGATTGGGATCATGCCATGGCGATGGTATATAGGCTCATGATGTTCGGATGATGGACGGTGTAAGGGTCGGATCGGATCATGGTGAGTATGGCGTTAGCCCAGATCATGCTGGCGATACCCATGATGAAGAGGATGAGGAGCGTGGTCGGCAGGTTCGGCGAATATGCGAATGCGATGGAGCCAGAAGCCCACACGATGCTGGCGATGACGGTAGCGGTTGGGGCGCGTTCGCGGATGCCGAATAGGGCGGCACCGGCGGCACCGATTGCTAACCCTCCGCCCAAGATGCCGGTCATCAGTCCGAATCCGAGTCCCCCGCTGTCGAAGACTGCGATGGCGTATTCGGGGATTAGTGGGAATACTGCCAGGCCGAAGAGGTTTGTGGTGAGAAGCATGGCGAGGAGCCACGGCAGCGGTTGAGAGCGGCCGATGTTGCGGAGTCCGATCCTGAGGGTCCAGATGTAGGGGTGGTGGTAGTTGCCGACTCGGGAGTCGTGGTCGGGCATTGGGACGTTGAGGATGAGGTAAGCGCCGGCGAAGTAGAGGATGGCGATGAAGACGAATGACCAATCGGCACCCACGAGGGCGATGATGATGCCGACGGCTAAAGGTCCAATGAGTTCGCCGAGGTTGTGCGAGAAGGCGAGTATCGCGTTGGCTCGCGTCGCCATGCGGGGCTGGACGATGTCTTGGAGAAATGCGACGAAGGATGGCCATGCGAAGGCGATTGCGCATCCTGTCAATAGAGTGAGGACCGCTTGGTGCCATGGCCGCATTGTGCCGGTGCCGATCAGGATGGCTTGGACAATGGCGAGAATGCCGATGAATGCTCGCATGGTTGCGACAAGCAGTCGATGGTTGACGTGGTTGCCGATGTATGCGGCGATGGCGGGGCTGAAGAAGGATGGGACTGCGCGAAAGGCGGCGACTGCGCCGACCCAAAGGCTCGATCCGGTGAGGTCGTATGCGACCCAGGACTGTGCGGCGACGCGAGCCAGGACTCCGATGTCGACGACGGCTTCAGATGCCACGACCCAGTTGAAGCCGCGGTCGAAGAGTTGATGGATCAGGACGGTGCGGCGTTTGTGGACGCTGCTGTGAAAGGGACGGTAGGGGGTTTGTGCCGGTTGGCGCAATGGTGGGTGGCGCGGTGGTTCGTCAGTTGGAGGTCTGTGTCTGAATAGATGAAATCACACGAATAATTTCAGATTGCAACAATGGCCGCTAGCGAATCATTGATAAGCGGCGCAATCAGTGTGTTTCACCGGAATGACGGGGGATGAGTATTTTGAACTATGATGTGCATGATTTGGAATGATGGGGGTGATGTTGCTGGTTGTTTGGGTTGGTCTATGCTGGGCGGCTGCGCCGCCGGGGAGCATACCCCTGCGAAACCCCTCTGTATCTCCCCTTGGAAAGGGGAGGGTGAAGGGGTGCTCGCGTCCCCTTTCGTCACGAAAGGGGACGCCCCGCCAATCCCCTCACACAACCCGCGTCACTGTTTGCGGACGATGTAGGGTTCGATGCCGTCTTCGTCGATCGAAACGCCCAATCCGGCGCGGTCTGGCAGGTGAAATTCACCGTTTTGGAGTTGCCAAGCAGTGTCGGATGCATCTTGGAGGAGGTTTGAGAGTCCGCCTTGGAACTCTTGGAGTAGATCAAGCGACGATACGGCGGCGCATTGGAGCGTAGCGGCTTGAAAGACGGAGATACCGTTGCCCATGTGTGGAGTTACGGGGATGTTGGCGACGTAGGATAGGTCGCGCTGGCGGATGAAGTCGCTGATGCTGGTCCGGCCGATATCTGGTTGGTAGATGTCGAAGACCGGTTCGGGAGTGAGCCAGTCGTTGAGTTGGTATGTGGTGCGGAAATGTTCGCCAATAGCGATCGGTGAACCTTCGGCACGGAAAAGAGTGCGGTGGCTGGAGATGTCTTCGGGTTGGAGGGGACATTCGAAAAAGCGTAGTTCGCGTTGACCAAACTCGCGTTTGGCTTCGATTGCGTCTTTGAGGTTGCACATCCAGAGGGTGTCGACCATCCATTGGTCGATGTCAGGTGCGCCGTTCATCAGCGCGTCGAGTTCTTGGAGCGCGGCGTTGATGTCGCCGGATTGGAAGATTTTGGCGCCTCGAATGCCTTGGTCGGCTATGGAGTTGGCTTGTGCGATGCGTTCTTCGACTGTTGCGCGGCGCAGGCCAGAGAGGTAGACGGGGATGCGGGTCCGATAGTTGGTATCGAGGAGTTTTGCAACAGGGACATCGTTGCGTTTACCGATGGCGTCCCAGATGGCGATATCGAGCGCGGCTAGGGCGTCCATCCAGTAGCCGGAGTTGACGCCTCTGCCGCGTTGGGAGTCGTAGACGAAGTCCCAGAGTTCGGTCGGGGATTCGAATTCGCGATTGATCACCATTTCGGCGATTGCGGCATCGAGCATGACGCATACGATCTCGGGAGCGATGGGCGTGTTTGATTCGCCCCACCCGATTTGGCCGTCGGCCAGCTCGACGCGGACCAACGGGGTTTCAACCATCGTGGCGTAGACGGTTTGCCAGCCGGGTTTGAACTCGTATCGGGCGAGAGTCGGCACGGTTGAAGCCTCTTCGTTTTGGCGTCGGTATTGCTCCCAATAACCCGGAGTGTCGGGAAAAGCTAGATGCGCGGTTCGGATGTCGCGGATGGTGAACGAGAGGTCGTATTCGCTCATAGCGACTCCAAATGATCCGTCAGGGTGCGTCTGATTTGGTCGATCGAGTTTTGGTCTAGGTTTCCTTTTTCGTTGGCGATGTGGAGTTGGGCAAGGGCTAGAGCGGCGTATGCGCGTGAGATGTCGGGATTGAAGTTGGCAGTGGTTTCGAGGTGTTTCCAGATCGTGTCGAGGTCGCCGCGGACGTATGGACCAGAGATGGCATCGGGCAACCCGTCTTCAGCGATCGCTTGGACGGTCGATTTGAGCATGGGGGTGAGCATTTTGAGGGCATATTCGCGTTCGATTCCGGCGGCTTTCCATAGTTCGGCGGAGATGCCGACTAATCCGGCGAGGAGACCGCAGGCGAGGACGGCGGATGCGTGGTAGGCGGTGTGGGCAGTTTCGCCTTCAATGGCGAAGGTGCGGCTGTTATGCGTATTCGCGAAATCTCGGAGCCAATGGTTAAGGTCTGCGTCGTGGCAATCGATGGCGAATGCGATCTGGTTCAACAGATCCGGACGGCCGTAGTCGGGAAATGTTTGGAGCGGGTGAAAACCCGCGACTGATGCGCCTGCGTTTTTTGCTGATCCCAAGACGTCGAGGGTGAGAACGCCTGAGCAATGGACCACCCAGTGGTCAGGTCGCCAATCTATGCTGTCGCAGACATCTTCGATGGCGGAGTCGGATGTTGTGATGAATACGACGTCTGCCTTTTCGGCAACTTTGGTAGGGTCTTCGACGACTTGAACTCCGGGAAGCAGGGTTTCAAGCCACGCGCGGTGGCTGGCGCGGCGGGATGAGACGGCGACGAGTCGCTTCTGGATGTGTTGTAATGCTGCGAAGGATGAACCCAGTCTGCCAGCACCGATGATGCCGATTCTTGGGGTTTCTTGCGCCACGGCTACGGGTTTGGATTCAGGAAACGATGGGGTCGCGGAGAGGTTGTATTTCTGCGATAATAGAGTGAATCAAGTATCGCATTTGATTTGGGTCGCTTCGGTCATAGTCGGTTCGTCGGGCGTTCATCGACGTCTTCAGCGTTGAGCGCGCGAATCGAGTTGAGGCGCAGGAAGAGTATGGAAGCTAGGGTGCGATCTGGCCACCAGCAGAGGAGTCTCTGAAGATATGGATCTTCCCATCGGCATGCAAACTCTCCCGCCGGCGTATGGATATGACGATGTCGCGATCGTTCCGGGCGATGAGACGATAAACCCGGACATGACGGATGTCTCGTCGAGTTTCGACGGTTTCAGCGTTGATATCCCGTTCATGGCGTCGGCGATGGACAGCGTTGTGGACACGAACTTCGCTGTCAAGATGTCGGATCGTGGCGGGGTTGGTGTGATGAATATGGATGGTTTGCAGACCCGGTACGAGGATACGGAGGAGATCTACGAGGATATTGCGGCGGCACCGAAGGCCGAAGCGACGGAGTTGTTGCAGAAGGTTTACTCGAAGCCGTTGGACCCGAATCTAGTTGGTCAACGGGTAATCGAGATCAAGGAGGGTGGCGGAAAGGCCGCGGTGTCTTTCGTACCGCAGACGGCGAAGCGGCATGCACCGTTGGCTGCGGAGGCGGGCGCGGACGTAATCGTGGTGCAGGGGACCGTCATAACTAAGCGGCATCGATCGAGGAACAGTCCGGTAGGTTTGAGGCTTTCCGAGTTGGTCGAGGATGTGGATGTGCCCGTAGTGGTTGGAAACACGGTGAGTTACTCAGTAACCAAGGAGCTGGCGGAAGAGGGAGTGCACGGGATATTGGTAGGTGTCGGACCGGGTTCGGCTTGTACGAGCCGCGAGGTGCTCGGTATTGGCGTCCCGCAGGTTACGGCGACGATGGAGTGTGTAGCGGCTCGGAATGATTACCTGAAAGAGACTGGGCGGTATGTTTCGATAGTTACGGATGGGGGGATTCGTACGGGTGGCGATGTTTGCAAGTCGGTTGCGTGTGGTGCTGATGCGGTGATGATCGGAAGTCCGTTTGCGCAGACGGAGGAGGCACCGGCGAAGGGGATGCATTGGGGCATGGCGACTTGGCACGATTCGCTGCCGCGAGGAACGCGGATCGATCTCGGTGTCAAATACACGCTCGACGAGTTGCTTTTCGGACCGTCATCAACGTCGGACGGGACGTTGAACTTGGTTGGCGCGCTGAGGGTGTGCATGGGATACGTCGGTGCTGAGACGGTTAGAGAGATGCACGGCGCGCGGATGGTGTACGCTCCAGCGATCAAGACCGAAGGCAAGATCTATCAGATGGCGGGGGCATAACCGCTTGGGATGCATCCAGGCGCTAGCGTTCGGCTGGTAGCAGCTAGGGGAGAAGATAGCGATGGAACTGCCTGATCCGAGCGCGTTGCCGACACCTCTCGACGGGATCAAAGTGCTGGACTGCTCGCAGATCTTGGCGGGTCCGTACTGCTCGATGTTGTTGGCGGATATGGGCGCGGATGTAGTCAAGATCGAGAAGCCGGGCGGTGGTGACGACACGAGGCGGATGGGACCACCGTTCATCGAGGGGGAATCTGCTGCGTTTCTCGCCATGAACCGCAACAAGCGAAGCATCGTTCTCGATTTCAAGAATCCGGACGGCGTTGTGGCGATGAAGCGGATGTTGGCCGACGCGGATGTGATTATTGAGAACTACCGGGCTGGCGTGATGGGTAGGCTGGGGTTGGATTACGACACGGTGCGGGAGTTGAACCCGGGCATCATCTACTGCTCGATATCCGGTTTCGGCAGAACGGGTCCGTATGCGGCGCGCGCGGGTTTCGACTTGATTGCGCAGGGGATGAGTGGTGTGATGAGCTTCACGGGGATACCTGGGTCGCCGCCGGTGAAGGTGGGTGTGCCGATGGCGGATTTGAATGCGGGGCTGTATTCGGCGTACGGGATATTGTCGGCGTACATCCATCGGTTGAAGTCGGGCGAGGGGCAGTATCTCGAAGTGAGCATCATGGAGGCCGCGCTCGCGTACACGGTTTGGGAATCGGCGAGTTACTTCGCGACGGGGCAAGTGCCGCCACCCTTGGGATCCTCGCATCGGTTGTCGGCTCCTTATCAGGCGTTGCGGACATCGGATGGGCACATAACTATCGGTGCGCCAAACCAATCGAACTGGGAACGGATGTGTCGCTCGATTGGCCGTAAGGATCTGTTGGAAGTCGAGATGTATTCGGACAACGCTGGGCGGTTGTTGAACCGCCCAGCGTTGGAGAAGGATTTGGAGAAGACGTTCGGGACGCGTACGACGGCTGAGTGGTGTGATGTGTTGGAGGAAGCAGGTGTTCCAGCGGGCCCGATCTACAACATGGCGCAGGTCTGGGATGATGAACAAGTGCAGGCGCGGGAGATGGATGTGCCGTTGGAGCATCCGAAAGTGGGCGGCACGCGGAATATAGGGCTTGCCGCGAAGCTGTACGGATCACCCGGTCGAATTCACAGTCCGGCACCGTTGATGGGTCAACACACGCGTGAGGTGTTGATGGAGGCGGGATTCAGTGGGGCGGAAATCGAAGAGTTGATCGCTTCGGGGGCGGCGGAAACGGCTTAACGGCCGACGTCCTACTCCGATATCGTTCGAATGTAGTTGACGAGGTGCCACATCTCGTCGCTGGTCAAGTTTCCTAGTTGGGCGACCATGGATGTGCCTTCGATGCCTTCGGCTATGAATCCGTAGAGTTCATCGTCGGTGTGGATCGGGACGTGGATGGCTAAGTCAGCGGGTGGCGGGTTGAGGGCTAATCCCGCCGGTCCATCGCCCCGCCCGGTGTCGCCGTGGCACGAGGCGCATGAAGCGGTGTAAGTGGCGAGACCCATCTCGACTGATTCTTGGTTTAGAGGGAACGGATTACCTTCGCTTTCGGTAGGCAGTCCGATGCCGATAGTGAAGACGTTGAGGGTTACCAGTATGCCCAATAGGGCGATGAACCCACCTACTCCATGACGGATTCCGAAATCGGTCCGATCTGATCGGCTCGAGAGTGTTGCGATGACGAGGTAGGCGATACCGGCGACGGCGATGAGGACACCGAAGGCAGACGTCACGGTTTGTATGGAAGGGCGGATCAGATCTGAAGCATAGGTCGATGATTTTGCGGCAAATCTAGTCGAAACGTGGGAGTCGAATGCGTCTGAACGGACTACGTTGACATCTAGTTGGTAAGCGCCGGTTACGCCGATGATGATGTCGTTGAGTTTCCAACGGCCGGGCGAAGGATTTTCTAGCGGCACGAAATACTCGCCGAAGTCGTCGTCGAGGTATTTGACACGGGCGCGTACTTCATCGGCATGTTGGAATGGGTTCCCTTCGCTGTCGGTGATATCGACTGTGAGTGCGTTAGGCCCGGTGTTGCCGGGATCGAGTGTGACGTTTATGCTGGCGCCGGAAATCGTATCAGCGTAGCTAACATAATCTTCGATGCCGATGCCTGTGCGCTCGGCGTACTGTCTGGCGGGTTCGATACTCGCCAAACCCGCAGTTGCCAGGAGAACGGCAAACGCAACACCGAGTTCGATGGTGATGTAACGGCTTAGAGATTTGGTGTCGATGGTGTCGTTTCGGGTGTGCCTTGCAACGGATCGGTTGTTTTTCACGGCAAGTGCGATGAGGACAGCTAAGAGAATGACTTTGATTCCGAGGACTCTGCCGTATGGAGAATTCAAAGCTTCAGGGATGGTGACCTGCATCAGAGACGAGACGATGCCGGAGGCGACGAGGATGGTGGTGGCGAAGATGGCTATAGGAGCGAAACGAGACGCGAGGTGGAGGAGCATCGCGCGCGGCAGAGGTTCTTGGGCTCGGAGTGCTTGGAATGATGCGACTGCGAGATATGCGATGCCGCCAACCCAGATGGTTGCGGAGATGACGTGCACAAGATCGGTGGCGATTGCGAACCACCGAATGTCTTGCGGGGTCGCAGCGTTGTGGCTGGTGAGCGCGATGAGAAGAAGGTAGGCGCCTCCGAGCGCGATTGCGGCTACCCCCCACGGAGTTTCGGTTGACAGTGGAGGGTCGTCAAATTCGTCGGGGTCTGATTCGCGGTGGGCGCGACCGACCACATGTCGGGCACCGAACAGTGCGATAGCGGCGAGGATCGCGGCAGTGAAGCGCCATGACCAGAAGCTGCCCCATTCGCTCTCGGTTGCAACTTTTGCTAGGCGGGACGGATCGAATGCCGCAAATGCGTCGTCGAAAGCCAGATATGTTTGCAGAATCAGTTGACCGAATTGGGCTAGCAGGACGATAACAATCGCCCCGAGCGCGACGGTAGTGAAGCGGATGGACGTTGTTCGGGCGAAAGTGATGGAGCCAGATTGATCTTCTGACCGAGCGGCGCGGGTGACGACAAAAAGCTCGAAGGCAAGACCGCCGGCGAACACGGCGATGCCGATGTATATGAACCAACGAACGAGAGGGTCGAAAGGTGACAGAAGTATTGGCTGTTGGTCGGACGCGGCTTCCGATTCTGCGCCAAGAGGTTCTCCTACGGCGAAGAGGAACGATCCGGTGACTTTATGGCCGTCGATCGATGAAACGTTGCGCCATGCTACCGTGTAGGTTCCGTTTCCAAGTTCCGCAAGACGCACCCACATCGCCGTCGGCTCTGTGGTATCGAACTCGGTCTCACCATCTGTGACTTCCGCACCGGAACCGTCTCGAACCGAGATGGCGCTGAACGCGGGTTCAATCGGTTCTGTGAACCAGATGATTACTCGTTCGGGCGGTGCGTCAAGTTCTGCCGAAGCCTGGGGCGAGGATTCGACGAGATTGGCGTGTGCGGCGGCCGGAAGTGGCGTAAGGGTTAAGACGACAAAGACAAATAGAACGACAATGACGATCAGAATTGGGTAGGCCCGCAGTCGCGAGATCATCACGTCAGCGTCATGCCTCGTCGTTACCCATTTCGGCCTGTTGCCTCATTCGTCGCATCCGACGTTCGCGCTGCGCTTTTCGGCGTTTGTTTCCGCTTGACCACGCCAAAAAGCTCATCAGGATTACGAATGAGACGATTGCGACCACAGTGCCTATTTCGTCCCAGTAGCCAACTGCACCGTGTAGGAGAACTGTGATCATGGAGTTACCCTGCGGCTGTGGGTTGAATCCTCTTCAAATGATGCCGGGGGCAGACCAGAATAGGTCAATTGCGTCTTCTCGAAATGGTAATGGCGAGGATGCTCAACGCTAATGCGATGACACCGAACGCGACGCCCACGATACCGATAACCATGCCGAGCGACGCGGTTGATGATGTCGTGGCCAAATCATCTTCGAGTATTTGTGCAGCGTCTAGCGCGCCTTGTGCAGCGTTTTGGATCTCGCGGTTACTTTCCAATACCACGGGGAACTGGATAGCGTCGGATGCGACGACGGTGTCAAATGTGTCGGGACCAGAGTCGAACGTCTCGTCGATGGGATTTCCTTCGATAGACCCGAAGAATCGCACTCGGTAGTCGCCGGGCGCGGTCGGGATGAACTCAGCCACGTAGTGACCCGGATCATCGAACATTTCGGTCAACGGCATCGATTTGGATGTGGATGTTGAGAGATGCGTCAATTCCACCTCGAGGGTTGTTCCCAGCCCGGTTACGCGATTAGCCGGAGTCGCGGTTTGGCCGGTCGCTCCGGAAATCCCCGCTTCTACCATGCTCTTAATCGCAGGCGTCATAGATGAGATTGGACCGCTCATCAACACCGTGTTTTGAAACTCTTGATTGATCCAAACCACCGTATCGCCAACATTTACTTCGATACTTTTCGGATCTATGCCGTCGTTGGAGAGGGAGACGTTTTTTTCAACCGCACCGTGTGCGTCTTCTTCAGCAACGATGATGACGCCTTGATGGTCGCCGGGATGGATGTGGTATGGGACGCCCAAACCTCTCAACTCTTCGGAGATTTCGAACGCAAACGATTGGTCGCGTCTAAGTCCCTGAGATATAAAAATGGCGCCGTGGGCTAGGACATCCATTTCGTCGCCAACGGTTGAAGAGGATTGGGCTTCTTCGTCGCCGTGACTGTGAGAATGATCATCGTGATCGTGGTCATGGGCGGCCGCTGGACTTTCCGCATCCATCGCCAACGCGTCGCTGGTTACCTGTTCTTCGCCTGCGATTCTGGTCACAATGAGCGAAACGGCGTTGAGTTGGCCTTCGTAGGCTGGTTCGCGTAGGAAGCCGACGACGAAGTTGTAATCTCCGACTTGGCGACCTTCATGTGCCGATGCCGGGGAGCTTAAGGATGTCGACAGTATCCCAATCAACGCCACGATCAAAATGGCTAGGGTATGAGATCGAGTCGCGGGTTGGCGTGTTGTTCTCATTCTGATAACCGGGATTGGAGAGCCGCGACAATCAATACGCAACTACTCCAACTGCGGTTCTCGTTTGACTGGCAACGTCACTGTCGATTCAGTTGGACTCCGCCCGGAATGTTGTGTTGCATCAGGCCCTGGCGTAGTCGGGCCGATACGCTGTTTGAAGGGTTCGGAGGTCGAAACCTTCGGGCTGTTCACCGACGGCGAAGTCGTAGAGCGCAGCCTTGAAGATGCCTTCAAGGGTTTGGACGACTGCTATCGCAAGTCCGACGAGCAGTATACCGACGATGATGCCGATCGCGGGTGCGATTAGGAAGAGCAGGATCGCCGGGACGGCGGCTCCTATGACTGCAATCAAGTAGACGATGAAGAAGCCGAAGGTGGCAGTGATTTGGCGTCCCCAAGTCTGCCGAATGATGCTCGCGGAGCGCTTGATAGACGTGATCGGTCCTTCGTTTTCGGAGACCATGACCGGGATGACGAAGAAGGTCATGAATTCCCAGACACCTTCGATCAGGCTGTAGATCATCTGGACGATGAAATTGTCGGTCTGCGATCTGAGGACGCGGAAGAGAGTGCCGACGATCGCGGAGATGACGGACCAGAGGAAGATGTGGTGGATGTGTTTGGTGGCGTGGCTGAGACCTGACATCACGTTCGGGTCGCCGCCGCGGAGTCTTTCGAGTGCGGCGGAGATAAGAGCAGCGTTGAAGAATGTGGTGATGAAGTATGCCAAGAGGATCATCACCAGGAAGGCGATTAAATTACCTGATCCGGCACTGCCCGTCTCCGTAGTACCGGTGTCCGCAACGCCAGCCGCGAGGCCTGCAAAGCCCAGGATTAGGAGTCCCAAACCGGAAAGGATGGGAAAGAGGATGAGTTCGCGGTCCTTCATCAGGACGTTCCAACTCATTTTCATCAGTTCGAAGGTATGACCGATAGTCGCGAACATGATCCTGATCTGCTCCTAGTCGTCCGTTGGGAATTGAGGATAAATTCAGTGAGAATGGTACTACAGACCGATAAGCGAACTTGGGGATCACATGGGAACTGATAGTTACCACGGGCACATGGACGCGGCGACTGCCGCTGCAAACGCTGCCAGCAACGTGCTTATGGCTCGATTTCGGGCCGGGATGGATGATCTGTCGAGTTGGCAAAAGTCGCCCGGGGCGCTGGTGACAGAGGCGGATATCGAATCGGATCGGGCGATTGCAGATGTGTTGGCGAAGTCGGGGTGTGGAGGTGTGATTATCTCCGAGGAGAGTAACGTCGACTTAGGAGCGAGTACCCACGGGAACGAACGCGTCGAATGGTTGATCGATCCGTTGTGCGGTACGGTGCCTTTCAGCACTGGTATGAACCACTGGGGCGTGAACATTGCAATGCGAGTTGGGGGCGAGTTGGTGCTGTCTGCACTCGTCTCCCCGCCGAACGGAACGATCATTACCGCGCGGGCGAACGAAGGAGTGAAGATGAACGGCGAGCCGTTGCAGGCATCGTTCCCGGAACGCGACTTGGGAGAGGTGATCGTTGGCTTGGAGATCGACGGCCAGGATCAGTGGCGGAAGCTGCTTTCGACGGGTGGTTTGAACTGGGTCACAAAGGTCGGTCAAGCCAACGGTTTTTCGTCGGCAGCGTATCCATTAATGCTCGTTTGCACCGGAAGGATGTCGTCGGTGGTTTTTTATCGCATTGAGCCGATGCATCTGGCTGCTGGAGCACTAGCAGCCGAAATGATAGGTGCGAAAGTTACGGATGGTGTCGGTAAACCGATCGACTGGTCACGTGATGACGAGTTGCCGATAGTGGCGATCGGCTGGCCTCGAATTCACGATCAGTTGATCGAAGCGATCAACGAGCCTCGTTAACCCTCGATCAGGTGAGCGGCGGTGCTAGACAGCATCGTCTCGGTGCTGCCGGGGAATGGAGTAGTGCTGAAGACGGCGTTGCCCAACATGATCATTGTGGCGGCGCCGCCGCTCGATTGGGCTTTGGCGATGGAGTCTTTGACACGTTCATCCATCAGCAGTCCGCTTGATTCAGCGAAACCCAGCGCCAAAGTGATGAGTTCCGGGAATGTGATGTCGGGACCGTTGTTTACGGTGTTTTGGATCGACGCAAGCGCGCGGTCCGCAGCATCATTTATTCGTTGGTGCCGTTGGTGATCGGCAAGGATCTCGCTGGTGCGGATCTTCCCGAAGTAGCGCCAGTGGACGGGCGTCGAGGGTAAGTCGATACTGGTCGCTGCCAACGGGTGGCCGACTTTGGTTTTTACTAAGCAACCGCCGTTGTATTGCGCGCAGACATCGCCTAGGCCGGTCAGGTTTCGGACTTCAGCGATGTGTGCGATCATGGCCAGGTCGTGGCGGGATGCGCCAAGATCGAGGAGATGATTTGCCGCGATCAGTGCCGCGAATGTGGCAGCACCGCTTAGTCCAAACCCACTGCTTAGAGGGAGATTAGAAACGATATCGACCTTCAGCGGTTGATCTGAAAGGGCTCGTAACGCGCTCGTGACGGTCGGAAAAACTATAGGATCGCCGTTGAAGGAGACTTTCGTTTCTGCGGAGTTCGAGCGTGTCAGTTGAACGTTGACGCCATCGCTGACCGTGAATCCCCATCCCAATGAGTGCATTTTCGCCGGGTCGTCGTGGGCGATGATTTTGAAGAGCCCGGAGATGTTCCCGGGGGCAAAGGCCTTAGCCACATCGCGCGTTAACGAATCTGCCGACATTGAAACGGATTAGGAGGCAGTTCAGGTCGCTCGGTCTTCGATTATGCGGTGAAGACCATGCCGCGCAGCACGTTGGCCTCGTCGCTCGCCATAAATGCGGCAATCTCCGCGACATCCCGGGGGTTTGTCAGGTTGGCGACCTGATTCTCGACTTCAGCTACGGGCCGTTCGGTGATTTCACCTGTGGACCTGAGTTGGGCGATCTTGAGCGGCGTTTCGACGGCGCCGGGTGCGAAGTCGTTGACGCGTATGCCTTGGGCTTCGAGATATTGCTGCATCACCATCGTGAAGCCGTGCACGCCGCCCTTGCTAGCGCCGTAAGCGTATGAAGATGATCCGCCTTTGACACCGGCACCGGATGCGGTGAGGATAATCGTGCCGCGGTGCGGACCGGGTTTCTTGAGCATCTCGATGACGACGTACTTCGCCATGAGATAGGTCCCCCGCAGGTTGATGTCGAGGACGGTGTCCCAGGTTTTCTCCTCGAACCGATCTAGCGGTATAGATGCCCCGTGTAGGACACCGGCAAAATTCAGGAGCACGTCGATGTCCTCGAGCCAAGCTTTTGCGGCGATTACAGTCCCAGCAACATTGGCCTCGTCACGAACGTCTACGCTCCAGAACCTGGAGTTGCCGCCAGCATCGTTAATCTCTTTGGAGGTGTTGTTGCCATCTTCGTTATTGTTGTCAAAGATTGCCACTTGAGCACCAAGTTCAGATATGCGGATTGCGGTTGCGCGACCGATACCAGTTGCTCCGCCAGTAACGATGCATCTCTTTCCGGTTAGGTCTGCTGGCATTTGAAACTCCTAGTCGATTACTACCGATTCTAGTCGCGCTCGGTTCAATCCCAAGTGACTCCGGCGATCTTCGCGGCTTTGCGGATACCGGCCGCGGCCGCGGGGATCTTCTCATCGGGATAGTGCTCTACGGTCACGATGATGTCAGGTGCGACTTCTTGTAAGCGTTTGAGCAGAGTCACGTTGTCGAGCAACGCGTTGGGCGCACCGATGACTTCTTCCTCGAAATGTGGAAGCAGTGCGTCGACGATGCAAAAGTCTTTGGCGTCGCAACCGACGATCTCGTCAGCCATCAAGTCGACACATTCGTTAATTAGTGATGTCGTGTCGTAAGCGATGTCTAAGGATCCGACGAGGTTTACAGGGTCCATGTTGTAACCAAGGGCTGGCATCTCCACAGCGTCGAAAAAGTCGCGAACTCTTTGAGGCGTGTAAAGGGGGCAGACGACGCCGGACTCGACCACAAGCTTGATTCCTTCCGAATCGGCGACAGCACAGACCTGTTTGGCGCTGTTAACAAGCCTTTCGAAAGTAGCTTCGGAACGGTTTTCTGGATGAGGCAGCCAAGGGCCGTTTGGATTCAGACTGCCGGGGCGGAAATAGGTGGTAGGACACCCCATTTTGGCCGACAGACGGATCGCGTTTTCCAAGAATTTGACCGTCCATGAGCGTTGACCATCGTCATCGCTGCACAGGCCGCCACCGTACGCGCCGCGGGTCATCGGCATCAGCAGTCCGTGGTCACCATAGAGGGATTTGATCCTAGCTATGTCGGAATCGTCGCCCGCCGACGGATCGGAGATAGTGAGAAGGGCAGAGATGAAACCGTTTTCGGCGACCTTTCGGACCTGTTCAGCATCAACCTCAAGCCAATCGCCGCGTACGAATCCAGCTACACCGAGAAGCATGAGTGGACACCTTTCATTCCTAATGGCGGCTGAATTAACCCGCCGGTATCTTCTCATGTTATCCCCGACGATGGTGTTCCAAGTGTTGAATCTATCGATCCGACATGTCTACGATTTGAGATAGCGTCGCAGCCTTGGCGCGCGATACCGTTGGTATCCGCGCTTGTCGAAGGCTTTGCCGCGTGACCTGCTGAGTCTCGCGGCCGAATGGTCAAGTTATCGCAACAACCCGATGGCATCGAGAATTCCAGAGCCTTGGGAACTGGGCGACGTCCTCTCTGAAGTCAGCGATCTGTTGGAGGTCGGCGGAGTAACGGTTGCGATCAAGCGGCTCTCGCCGCTCCGTCCAGCGGACATGGCGGCCGTCGTCGCGGAGCTTTCAGAGGGACACCTTCGGCAACTCTTGGAGCGGATGTCGAACGGAGCGATCGCGGAGGTGCTCGACTACCTAGACGTCGATCGAGGGGCGCGGGTGTTCGATTCGATTCCTGAGACGCGACGTCCGACGGTGTTGGACGAGACCTCACCGGAGGTGGCTACCGACCTGCTCCATCGCATCGCTTGGGACGAGGCGGCGCAGACGCTGGTGAGGATGCGGAATCTGAACGTCATCGGTGATCTGCTAATCCACGATGACGACGACGCAGGCGGTCTAATGTCGCCGACGTTCGGAAAGTTGAGGGAGTATTGGACCGTCCGTCATGCTCTGCGAGTGCTGCGTCAGATGGAGCTGGACCCGGAGATGCTGCGCGAACTATTCGCAGTGGATGCACACGACACGTTGACAGGACGGATGGAGTTGTCGGAACTGGTATTCGCGCCGCCGAACGCGACGATAAGCGAGATCATGAACCGGGACGTGATCTCGGTCTCGGCGACGGAAGACCAAGAGAGCGCGGTTCGGTTGATGCAGAGATATCGGCTCCCAAGCATACCGGTCACGAATGCGCGTCGTCAGTTACAAGGCGTGATAACGTCGAACAGCTTGGTTGAAGTAGCGGAACAGGAGGCCACGGAGGACATGTTCCGACTTTTCGGTGTGGGAGGCAGCATAACATCCGGCTACAACATCCGCGAATCCATCCGGAACCGACTGCCGTGGTTGGTCTTGAACCTCTTCACCGTGATGTCAGCGGGGTACGTGTTGAGTCTCTTCCAACCGACGCTTGACGCCATGGTGTTGCTGGCAGCATTCCTGCCGGTGGTGATGGGTCAGGCAGGTATCGCTGGCACTCAGACAGTCACCATCATTGTTCGTTCGATGGCGCTCGGCGAGAGGTCAATAGCCAACGTTTGGCAGCTTTTGGTGTTTGAATTAGTCCTGTCTTTAGTTCAAAGCATCGCCGTGGGAGGCATACTCGGAGTAATCGTCCATCTGTGGAAGGGCGACATCGCTCTGACGATATTGGTGACGATGTCGCTAGTGTTGAACTTGATGTTGGCTGCGTTGAGTGGTGTGTTAGTGCCGATGTTCATGCGGTTGATCCGCATCGACCCCGCGATGGCATCGGCCGTGATCGTGACTACAGCGACCGATATCTGCGGAATCGTGATGTACCTCGGTTTAGCCAGCATCTTCTTATCGCTGCTGGTCAACTGATTGCCGGGCCGACAGTTAATCCTTAGTCGTTGCCAAAAACGCGGCGGCGACGTGCCGACGCTGGATTTTTCCTGTTGCAGTGCGCGGCAGTTCGTCAGCGAAGTAGATGATGTCGGGCACTTTGAAATCGGCGAGACGACCACGGCAGAAGTCTTGGATTTCCTTTTGCTCGCAATCGCCGCTCAATACTACTGCCGCTTGCACGGCTTCACCATAGTGTTGGTCAGGCGCGGCGAAGCAGACTGCTTCTGCGACGGCCGGGTGTTCGAGTAATGCCGCGTCGACTTCTAGTGGCGAGATTTTCTCGCCGCCACGATTGATGAGCTCTTTGAGTCGGCCGGTAAGAGTGAGATAGCCGTCGTCGCCCAAGATTCCTTGATCGCCAGTGCGGAACCAACCGTTGACGAATGCGTCGGCGTTCGCCTCTTCGTTGTTGTGGTAGCCCCACATGACGTTTTCGCCTTTGATGACGACTTCTCCTCGTTCGCCAGTCGATGCGAAAACCCCCTTTTGTTCCTCCTTTTCGCCCGGTGAAAATGGGGAGGGAGTGGTATCAGCCATGATGGCGACTTCGACGCCCGTGGCTTTGCCAACGGTGCCAGGTATACGTGCACCTGGGGGCAGAGGACTACTTGACATCTGATGGGAGGCTTCAGTCATGCCATAAGCCTCGAGGACTGGTGCACCGAAGCGTTTTTCGAGGTCATCGAAAACCGTTGGTGCTAAAGCGGCGGAACATGAGCGGATGAAGCGAAAAGACTCGTACGGTGCCTCGTCGTCATCGGCACGAGCGAGGAGTATCTGATGGATTGTCGGCACTGCCGAGTACCAAGTCGAACCGGAATCTGCTTGCTGTTGCCAGAAAGCGCTGGCGGAAAATCTCGGCGGGACTACGAGCGTTCCGCCGGAGTTTAGGGTGGACAGACACGCGCCGATGAGACCATGGACGTGGAAGAGCGGCATCACGATCAGCGATGTATCGTCCGGTGTAAGCGCGTAGGTGTTCTTGATGTTCTCGACGGACCTCATGAGGTTGAGGTGTCGGAGTGGAACACCTTTCGGTCGACTCGTAGTACCGGAAGTGTGGAGGAAAAGCGCGACATCGGAACTTCTCGGCGCAGTCGCGTCGACAGTCGCGGTGAGTTCAGAGCCGTTAGACGATAGGGAGACTTTAAGGTGGCCATTAGATGAGGTGAGCGTCGCATCGATGGCTTTGATGCCGAGTTTTACGGCAGCTTCGCGTGCAGGATGCGGTCCTTCTGGCAGGATCGCCACCCTCGCTCCAGCATCTTCCATGTAGAAGTTGAATTCGTCCGTGGTATACGCCGGGTTTAGGGGCGCGGCGATCGCTCCGGCTCGGGCAACGGCTAGGAATGTGGCCAGGAATTCATATCCGTTAACTAGGACGATCGAAACGGCCATGCCTGGTTCGACGCCATTGGCAGCCAGCATATCGGCGAGACGCAAGACCTCGTTATCTAGCTGAGCGTATGTCCACGAGCCGATGTCAGGCGCGATCACGGCGACGTCGGAGTTGGATGATGGTTGGAGGATTGAATTCAGGGTGTTGGTGTCGGACACTTCGGTCTCCGATACTTCGCTTTGAGTTGGGTTTGTGAGAATTTTATCTTTTCAAGGTTTCAGATACGGAGAACTACCAAGACCCGTTCCAGTCCTCCGTAATCCCGGTGGACCTGGACGTCTGCGTCGGGTAGCGAGGCGTGGGCCGTTCGTATGCATGACTCGGCGACTGGAGGATCCATTTCGATGAATGCGGCGCTCGGCGCGTCATTCCTTAGGAGGTTCGGCAGTGAGCGGATCAACGGTCGTAGGACGTTCATCCCGTCGGCTCCGCCGTCAAGCGCTTGACGAGGTTCCCAATCTCGGACTTCGGGTTGGAGGGTTTCTAAAGCCTTCGATTTGATGTATGGAGGGTTGGATACGACTATGTCGTAGCGCCGCTGTTGCCGTGAGTGCGCCACATCTTCGAGGACGAAACGAACGTTCGCACTATGATCGTCGGCATTGGTCTGGGCGATTGCCAGCGCGTCGGCACTGATGTCGGTGGCGGTGATTCGAGTGCCGTCAATCTCTTTGGCTATCGTAGCGGCAATGATCCCGGAACCTGTGCCGATGTCGATGATGTTGGGGTTTTGCAAGTCGTTGTATTTAGCGAATTCGATGCAACGATCGATGAGGATTTCGGTTTCAGGTCTGGGTATGAGCACACTGCGATCGACTCGGAAGGTGCGGCCGTAGAACTCTTTTTCGCCGAGGATGTAAGCGAGCGGTTCACGGGTTTGGCGTCTGGTTAGCAGGCGATTCAGTTGGACTTCTGTAGATTCTGTAAGTGTTTCACGGTGATTCGCCAAGAGTTGCTCTTGAGAAAAGCTGCACGCGCGTTGAAGCATAGTTCGCGCTTCGATGGCGGCTTCGTCTGACGGGATACCGAAACTTACGAGTTTGAGGGTGGTTTCGCGGATCGCTTCCGCTATCGTGGGCAATTGATTCGCGGGTTTAGTTGGCGGAAGCAGCTTGGATTTTGCGTGTCTGCTCGACTTGGAGCAACGCGTCGACGAATTCGTCGATCTCTCCATCGAGGATCTTCGGCAAATTGTGGCTGGTGAGATTGATGCGGTGGTCGGTGACGCGTGATTGAGGGAAGTTGTAGGTGCGGATCTTTTCTGAGCGGTCGCCGGATCCGACCTGGGCTTTTCGGTTCGCTGCTTCTTCGGATGCTCGGCGTCTTAGCTCCATGTCCCAAAGCCGCGCCCGCAGGATATCCATCGCCTGCATCTTGTTCTGGAGTTGCGACCGCTCGTTTTGGCATTGGGCGACGATGCCGGTAGGTTCGTGGGTGATACGGACGGCGGTGGCGACTTTGTTGACGTTTTGACCGCCGTGGCCGCCAGCGTGGAAGATGTCTATTTTCAGGTCTTTTTCATCGATCTCGATGTCGATGTCTTCGGCTTTAGGAAGTACGGCGACCGTTGCTGCGGAAGTGTGGATGCGTCCTTGCGATTCGGTTTGAGGGACACGTTGCACGCGATGTGTTCCGCTCTCGTGTTTTAGGCGCGGGTAGGCGCCTTCACCCCCGATTTCGAAGATGACCTCTTTGATTCCGCCGATGCCGGTGTCGTTGAGTGATAGGACGGAGGTTTTCCAACCATGGTTTTCGGCGAATCGCTGGTACATGCGGAAGAGTTCGTTTGCGAAGAGCCCGGCTTCGTCCCCTCCGGTTCCGGCACGGATCTCGAGTACGGCGTCGGCATCGTCGGTTTCGTCGCGCGGAATGAGGGCGATCTGTATCTCTTCGATGAGTTCGTTGTATCGTTGTCGCTGGTCTCTGATGATGTCTCCCGCCATCTCGATCATCTCTTGATCTGACTCCTCGTCGAGGATGGTTTCGGCATCCTTGATCTCTTCGATGACCGAGTCGAACTCGTCTCGAAGGCGCACAAGTGCGGAGATGCGCGAGTATTCTCTGCCAAGTCTTTGCATTCTGTTGCGATCGGCGAGGATGTCGGACATGGACATCTGGGCTTCGAGCTCGGACTGTCGGTCTGCGGCGGCTTGCAGGCTGGCGCGAAGGCGATCTTCAACTGTTGGTGATTCAGGCATTATTCGATGGAGGCGATGAAGTTTGCGATCATGGTGGAGTCGAGTGAGAGCATTTTTTGATCGCCGTCGAATTGGAGGGGTTTAACTGCTGCGACGCCTTGCTCGATCTCGCGGTTGCCGAGAATGATGGCGTAGTTTGCGTTGGCGCGGTTGGCGTAACGCATCTGTGCGCGCATCGACTTGCCGGCAGGTGCCATGAGGACAGATATGCCGTGGTTACGCAGTTCGGCGGCTAGAGATACCGCGCGGTTGGTCGCGTTGTCGCCGACGTGGACCATGACGGCGTTGCGAGCCGGTTCGACAACTTCGAGTGATTCTTGGCGTTGGATTTCGAGGATGATGCGCTCAATGCCGGAGCCGAATCCGACGCCCGGAGTTTCATTGCCGCCGAGGATGCCGATGAGCGGATCGTATCTTCCGCCGCCGAAAAGCGATGTTTGGCTGCCTTCGGTGGATGGTTCGAACTCGAAGACGGTGCGATTGTAGTAGTCCAAACCGCGGACTAGAGTGTGGTCGATGTGGTACTGGAAAGCAGGATACGCAGCTTTTAGTCCATCAAGAAGCGCTAGGAGCGTTTCCCAATGGTGTTGTGCCTCGTCAGACAGATAGTCCAAGGATTTTGGAGCGTCAGTGCTCAGTTCGCGTGTAGCGGGTTCTTTAGAGTCGAGCAGTCGAAGGGGCGCACGTTGCAGACGGTCGCGGTCGACTTTGGGTAGGTCGTTTGCATATTTGGCGTAGTGGTTACGCAGATCACCTGCGTACCCGCTGCGGGTTTCGGGGTCACCTATTGAGTTGATCCGGACCGAAACATCGGATAATCCGAGTGCAGTGATGTATCGCAAGCCGATTTCGATAATTTCGGCATCGATCACCGGTGATGGGTCCCCAATCGCTTCACAACCGAACTGGTGGTGTTGGCGATATCGGCCCGCCTGTGGACGGTCGTACCGGAACATCGGAGCGATGTAAAAAACGCGCACCGGCTGAGGCATGTTGTGCATCCCGTGCTCGATGTAAGAACGGCAGACTGGCGCGGTGCCTTCGGGTCTCAAAGTGAGGGACTCTCCGCCGAGGTCGTCGAACGAGTACATCTCCTTTTGGACAATGTCGGTCTCATCGCCGACGCCGCGTCGGAAGAGGCCCGTGTGCTCGAACACCGGCGTGTCGATCTGCTGGTAACCGAACTGGCGCGCGGTCTGAATCGCGGTGGTACGCACCGCGTCCCAGAGGATTTGATCATCCGGCAAGATGTCGGCTACTCCGCGCGGCGCTCGATAGTTTTGTTGTTCAGCCATTCATCACGATTCTACGCTCCGTCAACTGGGAAACGCATCGAATGGGCTAAAAGGCGCCCTTTGATAGACTGTGGAATACGAAGTCGGGGCATGGCGCAGCCTGGTAGCGCACTTGACTGGGGGTCAAGAGGTCACAGGTTCAAATCCTGTTGCCCCGACCACTCTAGGGGGCGATTTCCGTACCCTGATTTCCTTCAAACCCCGCTTTAGGGTTTTCCTCGCGCCGCATTTTGTAACGGGCTCTGCTCGACTCAAGCGATCATCCTAGCGCGTTTGACGGCCGGTTGGAGGATGAAGAAAACGCCGGCCGCGATGAACATCAGGATAGTGCCGGTGATCAGGACTGGTTGATAGGTGCCGAGGCGGTCGAAGGTGTAGCCGGCGGCCACGGGCGCGATGATGAGAGCGAAGTTGTAGATGGGTGCCATCATGCCGCGGATTGTGGCGTATCGGGCTCGTCCGAAGAGGTCTCCGATGATGGCCCAGTTCAAAGAACTGCCAGCTTCGGAGCCCACGAAGAGGAGCATTGCTAGGAAGATGGGCCAAGTGCCTTCGACAAGAGTGATCAGAAGCAGGCTGACGGCGGATGCGCTATAGAGGAAGGTGAGCATCAAGGGCCGGCCGACGCGGTCGCTGATGTATCCGGTGAAGATGATGACGGGAACGGCAGCGAGGGATATCGCTCCTACGAGGTTCGCCGCGGTCTGTTGGGCTTCACCTCGCGAGACGAGTATCGGGATGAAGTGGAGGAAGATAGTGCCGTGGACCGATATTCGTAGAGCGGTCGCGGTAACTAGGATCCAGAAAGACGGCGTTTTGAGGGCCTGCTTTGTGGTGAAGTCGCCGTTGGAAGCGGCGTTCGATGTATCGAGTTGGGAGCTACCTGAGACATCGGTTTGTTTCTGGCGTTTTGCGGTTGCGGCGCGTTCGCGGATGCGTCTGCGCATGTGGGTGTAGGAAACGCCTCCATCGGGTTTGAGGCCCATGCTTTCAGGAGAGCGCCGAAAGAGGAAAGAAATTGGGGCGATTGCGACGATGAGAATAGTTCCCACGATCCATGAGGTGGTTTGCCAACCCAAGTTGATCACACCGACGGATAGGAGGGGAATCACGATGGCACCGCCGAGCCGGAACGCGGCGCTGTTGATCGACATCACAAGTCCGCGATAGCGGACGAACCATGTGTTTAAGGCTGCGGTCGTGGCCTGCATGAAGGATGTGGATGAGCCGATCGATACGACGCAGAGGTAGACGAGGAGAAAGGCGATGTAGGTGTTTTGCCTCGAAAGCAGGATGTATCCGAAGCCAGTGATCAGCGTGCCGGCGAGTATCAGCGGGATGTAGCCGAACTTGTCGAGCGCCCAGCCAGTTATTGGTCCGAGGACGCCGTTTTCGGCCCTGGCGAGGGCAAAGGCAAGCGAGGTCTGCCAGTAAGCGATTCCCAGAGATTCGGCGACGGGGATGAAGAAGACGGCGAAGCCCTGCCAAACGATGGTGCCGCCGAGTGCGTTCATCATCGATGCGCCGGCCAGCATATACCAACCGAAGTAGACGCCTTGGAAGCGAGATTTTCGGGAAATCACTAGGCGTTCTCGTCAGGATGAGCACAACTACGCGTTGGACAGGAATTTCTCGAGTTTAGAGTAGGCGACGGCAATGTTTCTAAACCCCCTTCAATTCCCCCTTGGGCATCAAGGGGGAGGGGCCTTCGGGCGACGCCTTGCATGCGCGAACGGCGTGGTGACAGGGATCGGATCACGAATTCGGCCCGGACTCGGTTTCGGGCGATGATGCGTCGATTCTTTCGAGCCTAGATTGCAGCTTCGGCCACGCCTTGGAGAGTCGGTCGTACATGACGATGTTGACGGTCATGCCGAGGTTGAGGGATGCCATCGTGGGGATCATGACCTTGTGGGTGCAACGGTCGAGGATGTCGTCGGAGATGGAGCCGTTTTCGGGTCCGAAGACGTAGCAGGCGCGTTCGGGATGATTGAAGTCCATGAGTGTGGATGCGTCGTCGGAGAGTTCGATGCCTACAATGGTGGTGCTTTCAGGGACGGCGTCGAGGAGATTGGTGGATTTTATGACCGGGACGTGGCGGAATGACCGCATCGGGTCAGTGTGGAGTTTTGGGAGTCGGATCCCTGACGGATTGCCGCCGATGATGACTAATCTGGCGTCGAAGCAGAAAGCGGCGCGTAGTGCATGACCGACGTTGACCGGGTCAGTAGGTCGGTCGAGACCGATGCATGCGAATCCGCGTTCCGTGCGCATCGACGGTCGATTGACGTATCGATCGTATCGTGTGCGCTTTTTGGGGTGCGCATGTTCGCTTTCGGCGTGCACTTCAATGGCGTTGCTAAGCGGAGATTGGCGGTCTTTTCTTGTGCCAACCGACTAGTTCTTCGTAGGCGTGACCGACGCGGAGGATGGTTGTTTCATCGAAGGCGTGACCGGAAATCATGAGGCCGATCGGCATTCCTGTGGAGTCGAAACCGCAGAGTACGGAGTGTGACGGCTCGCCGGTGACGTCGAAGATTGATGTGAAGAGCGGGATTTCGTGACTCTTTTCCGCGAGTGCTTCACCGGGTGGGACGGTACATTCCTCTATCGTGTGGGCGCGTACGGGTATTGACGGGGTTGCGAGAACGTCGATGTCTTTCGTCGCTTCTGCCATTCGGACGCTGAACGCCTGCCTGGCGCGTTGGGCTCGAATGTAGTCGACTGCTGGCAAATTGAGAGCGGTCAGGATTCGGGTGCGGACGGCTGGCGTGTAGTCGTCCGCATGTTCCGCGATCAGCTTCTCGTGCACAGCGAGGGATTCCGCGACGGAGATGATGATGTTTATGGCGCGGCCGTGCGCGACCCACTCCATCGGTATGGGGACAAGTTCGGCACCGTTGTTCCCCAACAACTCGATCGCGGAATTAACGCTTGACAACACTTCGGGATTGACGACGTCAGGGTCGAAGAAGTAGTGTTCGGGTATCCCTATGCGTAATCCGTCTAAACCCTTGTCGAGGTCGGCTGCGAAGTCGGGAACGTGTCGAGTGGAGGATGCGATGTCGCGCGGGTCGTGTCCAGCGATGACGTTTAGCATGTGTGCGCAGTCTGCGGTTCGTCGCGTCATTGGCCCCACGTGGTCTTTGCTCCACGATAGATCGAGCACGCCCGAGCGCGGCACTCGCCCGTAGGTCGGCTTTAATCCGGCGATTCCGCAGAGCGATGCTGGCATGCGTATGCTCCCGCCGGTGTCGGAGCCGAGCGCGCCGTATACCAGTCCGCCGGCGACAGCGGCTCCGGATCCGCTACTGGAACCGCCGGTGATTTTGTTGGTATCCCACGGGTTGCGGGCGTCGCCGGTGTATGGGTTTACACCTGCGGAACCTAACGCCATTTCGACGAGGTTGGTTTTGCCGAGGGTGACCGCGCCGGCGCAGTTCAAACGGTTGGCAACTGCCGCGTTCGATGTGGCGATGTTGGACTGCAGGACCTTGGAGCCGCCGGTGGTCGGTTTTCCTTCGACGTCTACGAGGTCTTTGAGGCCGATGGGGATCCCGTGCATGGGTCCCTTGTAATCGCCGTTTGCGATCTCTCGTTCGGCTTTTGCAGCAGTTGCGAGCGATTCGTCTGTCCAAACGTCGAGGAATGAGTTCAGTTTCGAGTCGAGATTTCCAATGCGCTCAAGTGCGATTTGTGTCAGTTCGACTGGTGAGACGGAGCCGTCTTTGATCCTTGGAGCCAGCTCGTGGATCGAAGCGAATGCCAAGTCTTCGCGTCTGTCGCTCATTGGTCATCTCCTTTGTCAGAAGCGTCTGCCAACACTACTGGGTTGAACACGTTGCACGGCTCGTGGTCTTGGTAATCCATGGACCGCACGGCATCGATGGCGTCGAACAGCGAATCGCTGGATTTCGCAACCAATTTGGCGTGGTCCTCGGATATTGGTATGCCAACGCGTTGGCCGGCGTTGGTGATGTGTTCGTCTAACTGAGAATTTTCGGTGTTAGGCATGGCGATTGTTCGAGGGTTTGCAGGCGTGCTAGGATTGCGATTTCTTATCCTTATATATACGTGAGGTGGTGTGATAGCAGGATACATGCGCATCGGCAAGTTCTGTCGTGCGTATTTCGTGAATGAGATGGGGTTGCGATGCACCCGCAAAAACAGATAGCAGAGATGGTTGTTTCGGCTCTTCAGTCGGCGATCGCATCAAATTCGTTGCCGGAGATCGGCGAGGTTGCGCCGTCGGTCGAGCGACCAAAACACGCGGAGCACGGAGACTACAGCACTAGCGTGGCGATGGCGTTGGCGTCGAGCATGCGAATGGCGCCGAGGGCGATCGCAACTGAGATCGTTGATAGCGTCGCGCCGACTTCGATGGTTAAGGACGTGAGCATCGCTGGTCCGGGGTTTATCAACTTCAAGCTGGATGATGAATGGCTGCGTTCGCAGATTCATGTGATTCGAGAAGCAGGCGTCGAATTCGCGCATTTGGATATCGGAGCAGGACAAAGCGTTCAGGTCGAGTTTGTGAGCGTGAACCCCACAGGTCCGTTACATATCGGACATGTGCGCGGTGCTGCCATCGGCAACGGGTTGGCGAACATCTTGGATGCCGCGGGCTACGATGTGCAGCGCGAGTACTACGTGAACGATGCTGGCAATCAGATGCGCATATTTGCGGAATCTGCGTATGTGCGATTCTTGCAGGCGGCAGGTAAGGACGCTGAGCTCGGTGCGGAGTCCTATCCTGGCGAGTATGTTGTTGAACTCGGCGCCGAACTTTACTCCGAGTTAGGTGATCCCATAGTTGACTTGGATGCAGACGAAGCTATAGAAGCCATATCAGCCCCAGCATTGGATCGCACATTGGCGAATATCCGGGACACGTTGGGGCGGATGGGAATCGAGTATGACGAGTGGTTCAGCGAGAAATCGTTGATCGAAGGTGATGATTTCGAAGAATCGCTTGAACTATTGAAGGAACGCGGCTACGTTTCAGAGCGCGAGGGAGCGCTGTGGTTCCTGGGCACCAAGATAGGTCTCGAGAGCGACAGTGTGATCATTCGGAGCAAGGAGCGCGGTCCGTCGTACTTCGGAACCGACATCGCTTATCACTACAACAAGTTCGTGAAACGTGGTTTCGACCGCGTCATCAATGTTTGGGGTGCCGACCACCATGGACACATAGCACGGATGAAGGCGGTTGTGGATTCGCTCGGAGTCGCCCCAGAGAAATTGACGATCATCATCAATCAGATCGTGAACTTCAAAAAGGGCGACGAGATGGTGCGCTTCAACAAGCGTAAAGACAACTTCATCGCTGCTGACGAGTTGTTGGACGCAGTTGGTCCGGATGCGTGCCACTACATCTTCTTGGAGCGGACTCCGGGTACGCACATGGAGTTCGATCTGGAGTTGGCGAAAGCCGAGACTTCCGAAAACCCGGTCTTCTATGTGCAGTATGCCCATGCAAGACTGTGCGCGGTGCTGCGCGCCGCGAAGGAACGGGGCATCCAATTTGAAGATGGCGATGTGTCGCTGCTGACGACGGCACAGGAGTTGGCCCTAATGCGACGTTTGAACGAGTTGCCCGATGTAATTGCGCGCTCCGCCGAGATGTTGGAACCTCATCACATGCCGCATTTCGCGTACGAGGTGGCGCGCGAGTTGCAGCGGTTCTACGAAGCCTGCCGAGTTATTTCAAGTGATCCGGCTGACGTTGAACTGACCAAGGCGCGATTGCTGCTGGTTGACGCGGCTCGAATCGTTCTCGCCCGCACGTTGAACATCATGGGGATGAACGCACCTGAGCGAATGTAATTGCTCGCCGCGCCCCACCGCTTGGATGGGCGTTCCGCCCGCTGAAGCGCCGGCCTTCGCCGGAATGACGACGGGCTAGAGCGGGTTTTCTGGAGACGAAGCCTGCTTGTAGCGTTCGATGCGACGGACGTAGCTGAGCGCGGCGCGTTTCTGTAGTTCTTGGTGTCGAGCGCGTAGCTTGCCGATCGCTTTGCCCGGAACACCGCGGATCAGTTGGAAATCCTCGAACACCGCGTTTTCAGGGATGACGGAACCCGCAGCCACGAGACACCCCTTACCCAAAACCACGCCGTCGTTCAGAACTGAACCGTTGCCAAGGAGACATCCGTCACCGATCGTTTTACCGTGGCATACGACACCGTGTCCGATGGTAACGCCATCGCCGATCGTTGCATCATCATCGGCATGAATCACCGTGTTGTCTTGGACGTTCGATCCTGTCCCGATGGTGATAGTGCCGCTATCCGCTCGTATCACAGCCCCGGGCCAAACGCTTGATTTAGGTCCTACGCGAACGTCACCTATCAGCACCGCTTGAGCGCTCACGAATGCCGTCTCATCAACTCGGGGGTCTTTGCCATCGAGTTCGAGGAGCATTATTGGGCACTCAGTTCACTCGGCAACATCGGGAAGTTCAATTCGACCTCACGAACTAGGAAAGGCTCGTTTTTGAACTCGAATGTTTCAGCCGCTTTGACGGCGACGCCGTCGGGATCTCCGAGGCAGAAAACGAACGGCACTTCTCTATCCAGATCGCTCACTGGCCCATGAATGATGTCACGGAACTTCCCATTTTCAAGAATCTCCACCGGGTGAGACCGAGACGTGGTCAATTTCACGTAGACCAACTCGCCCGCGGGAACTGGCTCGCCGTTAACGTATACGGTTCCGGTGAAAAGATTTGGAAGGGCCGGAGGTGGACCCAGAGGTTCTTTCCCCGTGCCGGGCTGCTTGACCAGATCAGGGCATTCAAGATCTTCGGTACTGACCGCAACTTCTGGTTCTTCGGTTACGGTTTCTTCACTTGGGTCCGAAGTACAAGCCAAAATCGCAGCGAGACCGATAACGCAGAGTGCCGTGGCGATGCTTAGGATTGACGGCTTGAAAAGGTTGATGTGTTTCATAGTGCGGGTGGTGTCAGTTTCCAATTTGCCGATTGCTCGTAGGCGTGCGCGACCTGCAACGCGGTGCGGTCGCCGAGTTGCGGTGCCAAGATCTGCAGTCCAACTGGCAGACCTTCGGATAGTCCGCACGGAACCGATATCCCGGGCAAACCCGCGATGTTTATCGGGATGGTGCAGACATCGCTGAGATACATCTGGAACGGATCCTGCGTCTTCTCACCTAATTCGAAGGCCACCGTTGGTGAGGTCGGCGTCGCGAGAGCATCGAACTTTTGGAACGCGTCATGGAACTCCCGCCGGATGAGAGTCCTGACTTGCTGCGCTTTCTTGTAGTAGGCGTCGTAGTATCCGGCTGAGAGTGCATACGTCCCAATGAGTATGCGCCGTTTCACTTCTGCGCCGAATCCGTTGCCTCTTGTCGCTTCAATCGATTCGCGCGCGTTCGGTTCGCCATCGACCGACATTCCGTATTTGACACCATCGAAGCGGGAAAGGTTTGCTGACGCTTCAGACGGGGCAATGATGTAGTAGACCGCGAGAGCATGGTCCGTCAGCGGCAGGCTAGTCTCCTCGACTATTGCCCCGAGACCCTCTAGAACGTTCAGCGATTTTTCGAACGCATCCCTGACGCCGGGTTGGATCCCGTCTACGATGTACTCTCGCGGGACTCCTATGCGCATGCCTTCGATGTCGCGATCCAAGTACTCCGTAAAATCGATTTCTAGATCGAGAGATGTTGAATCGAGCGGATCGAGGCCGGAGATGGCGTTGGCGGTGTCTGCGCAGTCGGCCACCGAGCGCGCGATAGGACCGATCTGGTCGAGCGACGAGCCGAATGCGATGAGTCCGTATCGACTTACGGTGCCGTAGGTGGGTTTGAATCCGACAACACCGCACAGCGATGCCGGTTGTCGGATGCTGCCGCCAGTGTCCGATCCGAGAGCGATTGTCGCTTCGCCCGCAGCGACAGCGGCCGCGGCTCCACCCGAAGAACCTCCGGGAACGCGGTTCTTGCCCCAAGGATTGACGACCGCTCCGAACGCCGAGTTCTCGTTTGATGAACCCATGGCGAATTCGTCGAGATTGCCCTTACCCAGAATCACCGCCCCCGCGTCTTTAAGTCGGGATACGACGGTCGCATCGAAAGGCGGCACGTATCCTTCGAGGATGCGAGACGCGGCGGTAGTTTGAACACCTTCCGTTGAGAGATTGTCTTTTATGAGGAATGGGATTCCGGTGAGTGGGGACGCGTTGCCGTTTTGGATGCGTTTGTCTGCGGCATCGGCTTGTGCGATCACGTCGTCTTCATCCAAAACCGTGAGATAGGCGTTAGTCAGTTCTTCGATTTCACGAATGCGTTGCAGGTGTCCTAGCGCGACCTCGCGTGCGGTGGTCTCTCCGCTTTTGAACCGCGCGCGTAGTTCACGCGCCGATGCGTAGAGTTCGGGTTTGGAAACAGTCATCTCTGGTTTGAAAGGTGTCTTATCGATGCGCCAGTGGTAGCGGCTCTCATTCGATCACGGGCCTAACACGCACGAACTCACCGTCTACGAACGGCGCGTTTGCCAGCATCTGCGCGCGATCCATGGCAGGCATCTCTTCGTCGTCGCGCATGACCGAGTGCGCATCGGTAGTGTGCCCGGTCGGCGAAACTCCCTCGGTGTCGAGTTCGGCGAGCGTTTGGAAGTGCGCGAGGATGTTGGAAAGTTGATCGCGCATGGTCTCGATTTCTTCATCGTCGATGCGTAACGCGGCGAGGCGCGAGATATGTTTAACGTCTTCGGCCGAGAGGATTTCGCTGTTCATTTCGCGTCTATTCGGGCTACTGTCACAACCGAAGATTCTATATCTGGGCGAATCTTCAACTCCGGGATTAATCCGTGTCGTTTCAGCCTATTCGCCTCCCGAAACGGCGATGGTTTGGCGTACACTTTTCATGTGCCGGACCGGGTAAATATGCGCGCTATTCACATTGAGTAAACGCCGTCGATACATCTTCGTCACGGGCGGCGTGACAAGCTCTCTAGGCAAGGGCATCGCCTGCGCATCTATCGGAAGGATGTTGAAGAACCGGGGTCTTAAAGTCACGATCCTCAAACTCGACCCTTATCTAAACGTCGATCCGGGTACGATGTCCCCATTGGAGCATGGCGAGGTGTTCGTCACGATGGATGGGTCCGAGACCGATCTAGATCTAGGGCACTATGAGCGTTTCTTGAACCAAAACTTTACGATCCTGTCGAATGTGACCGCCGGGCAGATCTACAACGAGTTGTTGGACAAGGAACGCCACGGGTCGGAGTTTCTGGGCGAGACCGTTCAAGTAGTACCGCATCTGGTCAGCGCGGTTGCGAGCCGCATCAGGAAGTTGGGGGAGGCCGAGGATGCGGATGTAGTGATAGTAGAAGTTGGTGGCACGGTGGGAGACATGGAAGCGGAGGCGTTCATAGAGGCGGTGCGGTGGATGCAGGACATGGAAGGACGCCAGAACTCGTTTTCCATACACCTTACGTTCGTGCCTTTTTTGAAGCCGACGAACGAGCTCAAGACGAAGCCGACTCAACATAGCGTTCGCGCGTTGCGTGCGCTGGGCATTCAGCCCGACGCGATACTCTGCCGCCTTAACGATCCGACGGACTCGGAGGAAGAGGCCGAGAGTTTGAAGGACAAAATAAGCCTCCACTGTGGAGTTCCGCGGGACGGGATCATCTACCTGCCAACCTTGGGAAACGTCTATGCTGTGCCGGGTTGGTTGGAAAAGCAGGGGTTGGCAGACGTGATCATGGACAGACTGGGATTCGAGCGCACGGAGCCCGAAGTCCCGCCGGTCTGGCGCGCTTTGGCCGATCGACCCAACTTGGCGGTCAACGGTGTTGACGCGTATGGCGACAACAACGGCACTCCGCGAGTTGCGATCTCGATTGTAGGGAAGTACACGAGCCTCCAAGATTCCTACCTTTCGGTAGTTGAGGCGTTGCGGCATGCGGAGTTGAACCAAGGCATCCGTATCGATCTCCAATGGACACCCTCTGAGCTGGTTGAGCTGGACGGTGCCGACAAATACCTTTCGAAAGCGCAGGGAATCATTGTTCCGGGAGGTTTCGACAAGCGCGGCACTGAGGGCATGATCCAAACGGCTCGTTACGCGCGCGAGCGCGGCATTCCTTACCTTGGGCTCTGCTTGGGGCTTCAGATGATGATCCTTGAGTTCGCACGTCACGTCGCGGGGATCGAAGAGGCTGATTCCACGGAGTTCGATCCTGATGCGGTCGAACCAGTGATCGCGTTGATGGAGGAGCAGAAGAACGTGACTGAGATGGGCGGCACGATGCGGCTTGGTGAGTACACGTGCGTGCTGAAGCAGGGAAGCAGGGCTCACGAAGCATATTCAATGGCAGGCGACGGTGAAGAGTTAGGAAACGGTGACCTCAAGATCAAAGAGCGTCACCGCCACCGGTACGAGTACAACAATGCGTATCGGGTTCGGTTGGAGGAGTTGGGGCTGTCGAGCAGCGGGTTGAACCCGGAGCTATCTTTGGTTGAGATCGCAGAGATCGCCGACCATCCGTTCATGCTAGGCAGTCAGTTCCATCCTGAGTTCAGGTCGCGTCCGGAACGTCCACATCCCCTGTTTGATCTGTTCGTAAGCTATGCGCGCCAGTTCCGTCCCGAAGGAACCCAGCAACAGTTCTTTATAGGAGCGAGTTCGCCGAGAAGTTGAGATCGCGAATCGAACTAGATTTGTCAAACGGGAAACGAAGAGCGCGTGATTATTTGACACGCAATCGCGGAGTTATATAAACTTTGTGCGCAGACACGCGGTATGCCCTAAGCGGTGTCGTTGTGAGAAAAGTGTGGACGTGGACGTTCGACGGGCTGGCTGCCGCTCCACTCGGAGATAGATCGCAGAGTAGCGATACCTCACCTCAGTATTCGCAAATCCTTAACGCGAGGATGGTTCATGACACGTACGCCTATTGATGCGTCGATTGCGGTTGAACAGAACGGTCAGCGGCGGCAAGTCGCAGTTGGCCCTAGGCAACCACAACAACACTCGGAACGCTTATCCCCAGATGCCCTCGGCAATTTGGGGGCCATGACGAACGCCGAGTTGATGGCTGAAGCGAGGCAGATCGGCCTCGTCGACATCCCAGAGCGTCGAACCGAGCTGGCGGTGCAGGTCTTGCTACACAGATCTCAGGACACGGGCATCGCGATCGGGGCAGGCATCCTCGATATCCACGACAAGGGATACGGATTTCTGCGTTCCCCAGGTGGCAACGGCGGCGACGAGGACATCTATGTACCCAACGGACTGATCCGCAAGAACAGCCTGCGCCAAGGCGATTTCGTGGCGGGTCCGGTGCGGCCCCAAGGCGAGCGCACGAGAGGTCGAGGGAATAACCCGTTGCTCTGGCCGGAACTGGTGAATGGACGCGATGTTGCATTCTCCCAGCGCAGGCCGCGTTTTGAGCATTTGACTGTCGTTTATCCGGACAAACAGCTGACGCTCGAGACGGCCCCTACCCGGATGAACACCCGAATCATCGACATCATCGCGCCGATCGGCAAAGGGCAGCGCGCACTCATCGTTGCGCCGCCGAAAGCTGGCAAGACTGTATTCCTTAAAGACATCGCTCACGCAGTGGCGGAGAACTATCCCGCGATCCACATCGTCGTAGCGCTCATCGGTGAACGTCCCGAAGAAGTTACGGACATGCGCCGCTCCATAAAAGGCGAGGTCTACTCTTCGACCTTCGACGAGCAGGTCGAGCACCAGTGCGAGACTTCTGATCGGGCGCTGGACCGGGCGAAGCGATTGGTGGAATCGGGCGAGGACGTGTTGCTGGTTCTTGACAGTTTGACGCGTCTGGCGCGCGCTTTCAACGTGAAGCTGCCCAGTAGCGGCAAGACGCTGTCAGGCGGTATGGACCCGCTGGCGCTATACCCGCCCAAGCAGTTCTTCGGCGCCGCGCGCAACTGCGAAGAGGGCGGTAGCTTGACTATCGTTGCCACCGCGCTCATCGACACCGGCAGCCGATTGGACGACTTGATCTACGAAGAGTTCAAGGGCACCGGAAACATGGAGCTGCATCTCGACCGCACGATGGCGGAGCGGCGAATCTTCCCCGCAGTCGCGATGGACAAGAGCGGAACCCGGCACGAAGAGTTGCTTCAGAGCCCGGATACGCTGCGTCAGGTCTGGCTGTTGCGACGGATGCTCGCTTTGCTTCAGCAACAGTCTTCGAGCGGAAACCCGACCGAAGCGACCGAACGCATCATCGAGCGGCTGGCGCGATCGAAAGACAATGACTCCTTCTTGCGGAGCATCACGGAGAAGTAGTTCGACACCGTCGTCATCGGCGCGTTTGCGCCCGGCATTTCATACTCGTCGATTCTCGCGAGAAATTCTCAAGCGCAGGGAACAATACCCCTTGCTTAGACGTCTATCTGTATAAGTGAGTGTTTGGTGACGTCAGCAAGTTGTTTATGATGTTCGTTCAACGCGGACCATTCATAATTCGCGCCGCCGTCGAGGCACCAATGAGATCGACAGGCAATATCAAATGGAAAGCGTCAGGCGTTTTGGCGGTTATTGCCGCGGCTGTCGTGTTGTTTGGGTTGCAGTTGTCGGGAAACGGATCGCAGCGCATGTACGCTGCCACAGGTGTCATTGACGCGCTGAACGTCGGGACGTGTCTCGCGACTAACGATCGGGTTTTCGAGGATGAGCCGTGCGGGCTGTTCGATCGGGATTGGGAGATACGCGACGAAGTGGAGCAAGTTTCGACGCTCTACGCCACCTACGCCCATGATCCGAAGACTGGTTGGGATGAGCCTAGGGCGATACTCCGTGACTCCGATCTTCTCAAGATAAGCATCTCCGATCCGGGGCGCGACAAGCGGTCGGCTGTGCTCGTGCGAGGCGATGGGCACGCCGAGATCACGGACGGCTTGTCCGAGATCAAGCGGCTCCTTATCAGCCGCGACCTGATCGAGAGCGACGACAGCATCGGTTTCGAGTCTGGAGTGCGATTAACCCTCAGCGGCTCCCCAGGTTCTGCTCAGATCGACACCTCAGGCAGTCACACATTGAATATGGACGGCGCCAGTTCGTATCGTCCGATGGACGTTGATGGCAATATCCGTTTCTTCGGCTGCGTGACAGGCGCTGGAAGTTGCGCTCTGGACAGCGGGGGCGACGATGAGTTGACGGACGTAACGTCATCGTTGCAGGTTGATGAGGACAGGAGCTCGGGCAGCACTAGCCCGTCGATCGCACCGTGGCTAGTAGTCAACGCTAGTGTGCCGGCCGATAAGGACGTTGTGGTCTACGCGATGTATTACGAGACCAGCGGTCTCGAGGAGATGGCGGGTGACTCTACCTACTACCACTGCGGCAGCGGTTCGAGGGAACCGGACCGCGAGCGGAACGATGTTTGGCGATGCGGCAGCAGCCCAGCGAATGAGCGCGACGGCTCCAGCGATGTTGTTTTCACCGATGACGAGGTTGCCGGGAACGATGAGTTGCTGCTAAGAGTCAGTTCGGACGGAGACGAGCCTTACGTGAATCTTCACCTTGAAGAGACCGGGCTTTTCAGCGGTCGATATGAGGGGTACGTACGGTTAACGGATGCTAATGGGGACGGGACAGGCATTGATGGGTCCGGACAAAGCACCGACTGGGGCGCTAAGGTTCGACACGGCAGGTCCGGTAGCAGAGAGTCGGATGCCGCGGTGATCGGCGTGGCAAGTGGACCGGTAACTATCGAGTATCGAGATTCCGGTGGTCGCCGTCGATCGTTGCGGATCGCGATCGATTACGAACCTCCTCGCATCACTATCGATACACCGAGGCACTTGTCGGCGAGCGATGACCAGTCGCCGGACTTTATCGGGTCGTTTGAGGACTACGATTCAGGTCTTGCTGAAGACTCGTTCCGGCTAGTGGTCGACAACGACGCGGATGCCTCGCGCAACTCCGACTTCGCATTGGATGGAATAGCTCCGCAGGCGAGAGTCAGGGGCACCGGAACGAGTGGAAGCGTTTCCCGCCGAGCCGATTACGTCGGCTACAGCACCTCGGACGACGATCCTTTCGGGGTGGTCGATCCGAGGCGGCTCTACAATCTCGGCGACGATTCGTGCCGAAGCAACCAGAATACGTGCTACATCACGGCGGATCGGTTCCGCGATGGCGCGAGCTCAGGGCGGTTCGACGATTCGGTGAGGTTGCGATTTGACGGCGACGACGTGGAGTTCGGGGTCGATTTCCAAGCGTTTGTGGCGGACTTGGCGGGAAACGTAGGTTTCTCCGACTCGGATCCCGATAATCCGTATTTCATAAACGATTTGGGCGAATCGAAAAGGTTCGTACCAAACGTTCTGGGCTACTACTCCGCGCACATCTTCGGGCTGGACGAGAAGGACCCGGAGATCAGCACGAATAGATCAGCGACGGGGTACTACGGATTGGACTCTGATGACGATCCGATTCGTGACCGCAGGGGGATCATGCTGGTCTTCGACGGGCCGATCTCGGCGTCATCGATCTCGCTCGACACGTTCTATGTGGAACTGGACGATGGGTCAGAGGCGGAAATCGTCGATGTGACGGTCTATGAGCAGTACGTGTTCCTCAAATTGCGGCACGAGTTGGCTTCGGATGCCACTCCTTACGTCAGCATCGCGGCAGGGGAGAGCGTTCGAGACAAAGCAGGCAACATCACGTCGGGTCGAGAGCTGCGGCGTTTCGAGGCGAACGACGGGATATCGCCGAATCTGACGGTTTCGTTGAGCGGCGGTTCAGGCACAGGCGAAGGCGCCGAAGGGCCGGGCCAGTTGACCAACAGCAACATCAATATCCGAATCGAATCGGATGAGCCTTTGCAAGGTGCGCCGAGGATCGTCGTGGTGTGCGAGAGTCTCAGTTGGGAGGAGACGGTGCGCGGGCGGAAGATCGAGTATGACATTGACGATTTCATAGCCAATCGCCACGGCGCGTTCAATGGCCGGCCGCGGGAGGATTCGGGCACAAGGTACATGTGCGATGACGATAGTGAAGATGGCGTCGCCCCGTTCCAGTTCCAAGAGGTGAATGGCAACGCACGTCCGGGCGAGGTGTGGGAGTTTGAATGGTCGAACTCTCGGAGCGCAAGCGGTCGGCTGGACGACGGTCGCCTTCGAGTCGTAGCATTCGGTCGTGATCGTTCTCGTCATGTCCGAGACGGTCAAAATGTGCAGAGCTGGGGCGCGGCATCGGCGTCGTTCAGGCTCGATACAATGTTCGAGTCTCCGCTGAAGCCGAGGGGCGGCGAGGTGCAACCGAGGGACGCGTCTGAGACCAGCGAGCCGAGGCCGTTCATCTTCATCGAGTTTGCAGAGTCTACGTCTGTTACTTTGGACTCGGTAACGCTGGATGGCGAGGAGGTTGCCGGGGAGTTCCAGAATCCGGACGTGAATCGGTTCGTGTATTGGCCGTTGAGCATGTCGCGGGGCGAGCACGAGGTCGAAGTTGAAGCGACGGACGCGGCCGGGAACTCGGTGGAGTTCGACTTCGAGTTCGAGTCGACGGAGCGCGGCGACTTCGTCTTGAATCTGGCGAGCGGATGGAACGCGATATCGGTTCCGTCCGATCCGATCGATGCCAACATCGATGCGGTCTTCACGGATCCGGCGATACAGGCGGTGATCGGTTGGGACACCGACGGTTGGCGGGTCGCGGTGCGTCGAGACGGCGTTTGGGAATCTAACGAGTCGTTCGCGACATTGCCATCGATTCGAGCGCGTTACGGCTACTGGGTGAAGTCGTCCGGATTCGTCCTGCAACGAGTGAAATTGCGGGGCCCGATTTTCCGCGTGGAAGGCGCGTTTCCTAACCTTATAGATATAGGGACGATTTCAGGCTGGAATTTCGTGGGCGTCATCGACACCGACGGCGACCAGACCGAAGACCATTTCGGAGCCACGCTGCTGGACAGCCAAGACGTCCCCGTTACCGCGGAAGATTACCTCGGCGAGAGCTACATCCGCGCCTACACCTGGGACGCCACATTCAGCCGCTTCACCGTCCTCCGCCCCACCGACACCATGACCATCGGCGACGGCGTCTGGGTCTACTACAGCGACGGAACAGGCATCGCGCCGTAGGCCCAACGTCCTTCCCGCCGAGACTACGTCATTGCCGCGCGCTACTCGTCCTTCCCGCACCCCTTCCGTCATTCCCGCGGGGCCTGCCCCGTACCCCGATACGGGGGCGGGAATCTAAGGGATTTGGAATGATGGGTGTCAGTCGTTTGGGTGTTAATCTGTACTAATCATGGATCAGTTAGATAAAGAGATCGCCGCATTTGAGCGCGATAGAGAGCTTTTGGAATCCAGATATTGGGGGAAGTGGGTAGTGTTCCATGACCGCGAGTTGATCGGAGCCTATCCATCTCTTGATGATGCCGCCGACGAAGCGTTGGACAGATTCGGCGAAGATGTGTTCTTGATACGCCAAGTCGGGCGTGAAAAAGTTTCGCATGTTCCATCCGTTTTCAGAGTGAGTTGATGCCTTCAGTCGACTGCGGCTATGACGGGGATCCATTCGAACTCGTGCAGACCGGGCCGAGGTTGTGGGTTCGAATCGGCTTTGACCCCGAATATCGTAGCGGCGGCGTAGCGGAGATTTCTTCCGAATTGTTGCCGGCTCTGATCGACACAGGTGCCGACGATTGTTGCATCGACGTCGACTTGGCGACGGGTCTGAAGTTACCTAAGGTCGCGGACAGGCGCACGTTGGGTGGTGTTGGAGGTATTGGAGAGTTCGATTTTTATCTGGCACAAATCTCCGTTCCCGACTTGGGACTCACGGCTTACGGACAATTCGCGGCGGTTCACATCCGATCGCCATACCGTGCGCTCATCGGACGGACGCTACTAAGCAGACTTATATTGGAGTACCGGGGGCCGACGGGCGAAGTGACGCTCAGCACACCATGACACGCTGCTACTCGTTCGATGTCATTCCCGCGTAGGCGGGAATCTAGCGGATGGGGTTGAGAGGCATCGTCTGAACTGTGATTTGAATGATGGGCTGTGATTTGAAGGATTTGACCTTACCAGTTGCCAGGAGAGGAGTTTTGGGTCAAAAACTCGGTCGAGGCTTCCAATTTCGAGTCGCCAGCTCCGAAAGATACCTGATGTGCTGGGATCGTTCGGATGGGTCGCGCAATGCTGTTTCTGGGAGGATGACGAGCGCATGATATGGGTTTTCAGACATCTGACCGATAGCCGGTGCCGGGTCGGCTTGTACTTTGAACCCCTTGTCCGTTATCTCCTTAACCGAGAGCATTCCCCAGCCTTGGAATCTACGTTTCCCCGATGTACCGCGCTGAAGGATGATGTTTACAAGGTAGGTGATTTCGCCTCGTTCCTCAGCTGCACTTACGCGGTTCACAGATAACTCGGGGCCGTCCTTGATGTTTTGACGTATCGAGTCGTAGATCGCCTCGGCAGTACGCGCTCTTGCTTCAGATGAACGGGTTATATCGTGCCCCACATCTTCATCCGGTTTGACCGGCCCCAAACGAATCATACCCTTCAGTATCTGACAGTTTCCAACAGAGCCTTCAAGAACCCTGCGCGCTCTACTTGGCCCATATCCTTGTACCGCGCGTATGATCTGACATTGAACATCACCAACACTTCGCCGTTTTCCTCACACTCGACCGAGACGTAGTTGAGAGCTGCGCCTCGGGCGGTTGCCATCATTCCTTCCTCTAGGACGGCCACGCTCGATAGCCCTTGCGGGCAATGATCATCGATCATCTGCACTGCTCGTAGCGCGTTCGATAGAACCGAATCGCTTGGAGTTGGTATCTCTTCCTCTTCCGCATCCTCTAGCGCATCTTTGAACCGGCGTTTGGCCTCAGCGATGGTTTCAGGTGATAGCCACGCGTTGGTGTGTCCGAAATACCGATTGGATGTTTCGGTGGACGCCGTGACCGCTGCAATCCTATTACTGCCTCCAATCCACGGCTCCAATGTGGGTACGCCAAACGTCGGGCGCGCCACATCTTCGGTGCGGGTATCTGTGTCGGTACGGGTTGCTTCCATCGTCATGACGTACGCTCCAGCTTCTCAATGAACTTCGGTATTCCGTTCCATGTTTCGCGCAGCATCTTTTTGATCGCGCGCTTGTCGGGCAACGGTTGGTTTTGGTGGTGGCGATTCAGGGTTACGAACAGATTCGGTGCATCAAACACGTTTTCCATTCTTCGTACGCTGATCCGCCATCTCGCCTCATCGTCTGAAAATTCCAGATCCCACGATGCCGAACCGAACTCACCGAATTCGCCGTCCGACAATCCGCGGAGGTCGAAGAATCGTTCCGCAAGATAACGCGAAGTAGGCACTCCCGCTTGCTGTGTGCAGACTGCTTCCACGTTGAATCCGTAAGTGTGCAGTTCAAAGTTTGTGTCTGTGTTCGTGATGACTAGAGCGGCTACTTCCGCGAGACGACCGAGGTCATCGAGTTCAGCGGGAAAATCCCTCTTAATCATAGTGTGCCCTCCGGGACCACGAACAACGCTGATACGCTCTGCGTTGATGTCTAAGCTGACTGTTCCGTCCGCTGGTGGGCCCGTTGACACAAAGGCTCCGACTCCTTCATGAAATCGGTATATGCCCGGCTCGTTGTTCAACGCCTCGAAGTTGGCGATGACGAGGTTGGCGGTATTGACCTGAGTTATCTCTACAGGCATCTCGGTCTGCCATTGTTCTTTCCCTGCACGTCCTTCGTAGCAGGCTTATCTTATCAGCCTAAAAACTTGTTACGTTCTATGAAGTGCGGCGAGATGCGTTTTGGCGGAGGACGCACATCGAGAAAGGGAAGCTTGCGCCTATCCTCACCCCCTCTGGATTCCCGCCCCCGTATCGGCGTACGGGGCAGGCCCCGCGGGAATGACGGTGGTTTTGCGCGGGAATGACAGGAGGGCCCGCCCCTTTCGTGTGGACGAAAGGGGCGCGAGCGCAGCGAGCGGGGTATGCGTGAGGGGTATGGGGCGCGTCGTCGGCTTGCGCGGGCGTCCCTCTCTCGCCCCGGGCATACCCCGCTCACTCGCTTCGCTCGTGCGCGCCCCTTTCACGTTGCGAAAGGGGCTGTGATCACCACCCCATCCTTAAATCCTTCCAATCCTTCAAATCCCGGTTCAGACAGCCGCGGCCAAAGTGGGAAGCGGGGAGATTCCTCGGCTACGCTCGGAATGACAGGGGTGTGCGCTCGGAATGACGGGCCACCCAATATCATGCCCATCATTCCAAATCATTCACATCATAGTTCAAATCCCCCCGAGCATACCCCGCCCACTCGCTGCGCTCGTGCGCGCCCCTTTCACGTTGCGAAAGGGGCTGTGGTCACCACCCCATCCTTAAATCCTTCCAATCCTTCAAATCCCGGTTCAGATAGCCGCGGCGGGGAGGGCGGCATCATGCCCATCATTTCAAATCTTTCGCATCATAGTTCATAGTTCTCAAATCCCCCACTAAACGCGTTGTGGTGCATTGAATCGATTTCGTTGGGATTCGTATATTCGGGAACATGAACGCCAAGTGGCGCGTCTTTGCGTATGTGAGCGAGTATTCGCTTGCTTGCAGATGGCAGCCGCAGGCAAGGTTCTATCGACAATACGGTGATCCACAAGACAGTGAGTGAGAACCGCATGAGAGAGAGAATAAGCATGAAATCGAAGATGCTGGGTGCGCTGGCACTCCTAACACTTATCGGCGCGTTGTACGTCATGCAGTCCGCAGACCGCAGTACGCCGACGGCTGATGCCGCAACCGGCAGCATCGCAGCCCTAAACGTGGGCACATGCCTGACCACTGATGCAACCGTGTTCAAGGGCGACTGCACAGTGTTGTCAGAAGGCGCAGAAGGCACCGGCGCAGACGGTGAGGATATCCGGACCAAGAACACCGAGGTCTCTACCCTTTACGCCACGTACGCGCATGACCCGAAGACGGCTTCCGACGAACCGAGGGCGATCCTTGAGAACTCCGATCTGCTCAGGATCAGCATCAAAGACACCGGACGCGATATGCGGTCGGGTGTGTTGATAGCTGGGGATTCTGTGGACGGCATTGCACATGTTAACGCGGCCGGAGAAACTTCTACGACCATCTTTACTCTAGACGATGATGTCGAGGGGATCGGAAAGGCAATTAAGGATGACCTGGGAGAAGATTACCACTACGATACTGTGGATCCTGATCTAAGCGATACGACTGACGATCAAGATGTCAAGTTAACTCATACCAACGCTGTCGAGTTAAATACAGCGTCATCCTCCATCGGAAGCAGCGGCAACCACACGCTGAACTTCACTCGAGGCGCTTCCACAGAAGATTTCCATCCTGGTGATTTCAAGGTGGATGACGGCGCTATCGTGAGGTTCTACGGTTGTCTAACTGACGGTACAACCGCTACGGCCTGTACAGGTGGTGACGCGAGAAAGAACCTTAAGGAGTATCTTACTGTCGATGAAGACGCGTCAAACGGTGAGGCATCCGGTGATACGGCGCCTTGGCTCGGAGTGAACGCGAGTGTTCCTTCGGGAATGTCTGTCATCATTGAGGCCATCTACTACCGGACGAGCTCTGAGGAGAACCTGATCGGCAACGAGGCGTACCGCCATTGCGCAGCTGATGACCACACAGTAGTTAACAGGGGCGGAGACACTGGCTGGAAGTGTGATGATCCAGATTCCGAAACCGACGCCGACGTGATGATGCGCGACGAGCCGGAGAACGTCGTCTACACCGATAACGAAAAGGATGGCAACAGCGCGCTGGTGGTTCGAGCGAAGTCCGACGGCGACCAGCAATCGGTGAACCTCTTTTTGAATGAGACTGGGCGTTTCGACGGCGTCTACGAGGGCTTCTTGCGATTGACCGATGCCAACGATATCGGCGACAGCGATGCCGATGCCGACGGCAACCAGCGTGACGACTGGGGCCGTGAAGTTCAGAACGCTACTGGAGCGACCGATAGTGATGCCGATGTCGCAGTGCTCGGCGTCGAGAGCGGTCCGGTAACTATCGAGTACAAGGACACCGATGGTCGCACGCGCACGTTGCGTATCGAGATCGACAGCCAGCCGCCGGCGATTCAAGTAACCAGCCCGGCGCACAACTCGTCGAGCGACGACCAGACACCGGACTTTGTCGGCACTATCGAAGACCTAGACTCCGGTCTGGTAGACAAGTCGTTCCGACTAGTCGTCGACAACAAAGTCGATGGCACCGACGGCAAGAACAATGACTACGCGTTGACCGTTCCAAACGCGATGGGCGTCGAAGGCACGGGCACCGATGGTACGGGTGCAGTTGAGCAGAGGCGCGACTACACCGGATACAGTGACACCCCAACTTTCGGGATCACGACGGCGGCAGACCTCTACAACTTGGAGGACGATTCTTGCAGCGGTCAGGATCAGTGCTGGATCGAGTCTGAGGCGTATGACGACGGTGCCAACCGCGGCTCGTTCGACGACACGATCCGATTGGACCTGCGTGAAAGCGACACCAAAGACGCGGTCATCCGCGACATGGAGTACGCGATCGACTACCAGGCGTTCGTGATGGACATGGCAGGGAACATCGGTTTCTCGGACTCCGATCCGGTGAACCCGCGCTTCATCAACGACTTGGGTGCCAAGAAAGACCGCAAGGCGCCGAACGTTCTCGGCTACTACTCGGCGCACATCATCAATCTGGACGAGAAGGATCCCGTGATCAACGCCGCGCAGTCGGTTACCGGCTACTACGGCGTCAACTCGGACGGCAAGCCGATGCTGGACCCGGACCGCTCGAGCGTGATGGTCGTCTTCGACGGCCCGATCGCGGCGAACTCGGTGTCCAACGACACTTTCTCAGTGGAGTTGGATGACGAGACCGATGCGAGCGTGGTAGATCACAAGGTCTCCAAGAACTACGTCTTCTTGAAGCTCGGATCGGAGCTGGCTTCTGACGCCACTCCGAAGGTCGACATCGCCCAAGGCGAGAAGGTCGAAGACATGGCCGGCAACGAGACGTACGGCCGTGAGGTCGACGAGTTCGAGGCCAAAGACGGTATCACTCCGAAGCTGACGGTAACGTTGAGCGGCGGTTCCGGCAGCGGCTCCGGCAATGAAGGCCCGGAGAAGCTGACCAGAGACCAGATCACGGTTCACGTGATGTCAGACGAGCCTCTGCAAGGCACGCCTCAGATCGAGGTGGTGTGTAGCACTCTGCGCTGGAACGAAGGCGATGATAAGAAAGATGCCTCCGGTAAGGTGGCTGAAAACGAGGTCGGCAGCCGGCACGACATCGACGACTACGTCTCCAACCGAAACGTGGCCGAACCTGGCGCCGGACCGTCGTTTGAGACTCCGGTGATGACAAAGCCGCGGTCGAGCAATACCAAAGCTGGAGACGTTACTTACCAGTACACGTGCGGCTACGACCCCGACAACGTCAACTTCGGCAAAGACTTCGTTCCTGCCAAGTTCGCGGCACTGTCGCGTCCAGGCGAGAACTGGGAGTACACGTGGCGGAAGTCGCAATCCACTGGCGTCAGTTCACTGAACGATGGGATGCTGACAGTGGTGGCGTACGCCCGTGACCGCTCTCGGTACAGCAACATTGACGATGCAACGGTTCAGAACTGGGGCGCTGCCTCGGCAGAGTTCATGCTGGACACTGCTCTCCTTGCTCCGACGGATGCCAAGGGCGGCGACTTGCAGCCCGGGGACGGCGACACGGTCAAGGAAACGCGTCCGTTCGTGCTGATCGAGTTCAACGAAAACACTTCCGTGACCCTCGAATCGGTCGAACTTGACAACACCGAGATCAAGGACCAGTTTGAAGAGTCGGAGGACAACCGCTTCGTCTACTGGCCGGAGAGCATCTCGCAAGGCGACCACGATGTCGAGGTCGTAGCGATGGACGCCGCCGGCAACGAAGAGTCGTTCGAGTACAGCTTCAAGGTTGCGGACCGAGGCGACTTCCTTATCAACCTGCTTGCAGGCTGGAACGCCATCTCGGTACCTGCGGACCCGGTAGACACGGCGATCGGCGCGGTCTTCACCGACCCGGCGGTCACCACAGTCATCGGCTGGGACACGCAAGGCTGGCGCATCGCGATGAAACGCGACGGCGTCTGGGAATCGAACCAGCAGTACGGCGCGCTCAACGATATCCGCGCCAAGTACGGCTACTGGGTGAAGTCAGACAGCTTCGTGCGGCAGCCCGTGGCGCTCAGAGGCGGCACTGGCCGCGACCGCAGCGGAGCACCAGTCTTGCCCTCGATCCCCACGGAACCCGGCTGGAACTTCGTCGGCGTGATCGACCAAGACGGCGACCAGACCGAGGACCACTTCGGCACGACGTTGCAGGACAGCCAAGATAACTTGGTCACCGCGAGCGAGTACCTCGGCCAGAACTACGTGCGAGCCTACAAGTGGGACGCCACCTTCAGCCGCTTCGACGTGGTACGCCCGGACAACGGCATGACCATCGGCGACGGCGTATGGGTCTACTACGGAGGCGGCATCGCGCCGTAGTGCGAGAGCGCCTTCACAGTAACCACGTAGGGGCAGGCCATGTGCCTGCCCCTACTTTTTGAACTATGATTGCCATGATTTTGGAATGATGTGAATGATGATGGGTGCAAGTTGCTTAGGGTTTCTTCTGCGAAGTCGGCGTTAAGCACTAGGAGCAATATCTTCCGCCCCTTTCGCTCCGCGAAAGGGGCGCGCACAAGCGAAGCGAGTGCGCGGGGTATGCCCGGGGAGGGGGGCTCCGGTCATGTCATTCCAAGCCCACCTCCCCTTTTTCGCCCTGCGAAAAGGGGGACGCGTCGAGCGAAGCGAGCCGCAGGGGTTCACTCTTGCGGCGGTATGAACCCCCTGCGAGTTTCGCTGCGCTTCACTCGCGTCCCCCTTTTGCTCACGCAAAAAGGGGAGGCTGCACAACCCTCCCCCTTGATGTCCAAGGGGGAATTGAAGGGGGTTCACTCTTGCGGCGGTATGCACCCCCTGCGTGCTCGCTACGCTTGCACGCGTCCCCCTCGCTTCGCGAAGGGGAGGGGGAGGCTACACACCCCTCCCGCGAAGGGTAGGCTGCGCAACCCTCCCGCGGAGGGGAGGCTGCACAACCCTCCCCCTTGATGTCCAAGGGGGAATTGAAGGGGGTTTAGTGATGAGCAGCGGCGCTTCTTAGAAACCGATCTGGCGGTTCGTAGAGTTCTCGATGCGTTCCAGAATCTGTAGCATCGTGCGCTGATTTTCTTCGAGCTTGGTGACTCGCTCGTTCAGGTTGACCAAAACGTTCAGTATGGATGCGATGGAACTATTGATCTGCGCGATTGTCGTTTCCAAGCGATCGAGACGTTCCTCCACGCGGTCGAAACGTGCGTCGACGTCTCTCTTGGTGGCGAGTTCTTCGTGCGTGTGTGTGCTAGTAGCCATAACGCGAGTTTACATCAGTTGCCGCGTGCGTTTTGAACTATGATTGCCATGATTTTGAATGATGTGAATGATGATGGGTGCAAGTTATTTAGGGTCTCTTCTGCGAAGTCGGGGTTGACCACTGCGAACAATCTGCCCCTTTCGCAGGGCGAAAGGGGCGCGCACAAGCGAAGCGAGTGCGCGGGGTATGCCCGGGGGAGGCAAGGGCGGGGCATCATGGCCCATCATTCCACAATCATGGGCATCACAGTTCAAAAAACGTCAGGGAAAGAGTTTAAGTATGGCGACGGCGAGCCCTACCACGGCGATCATTGCGCCGGTCAACCTGACGGTCAAACGCAACTCAAGCGCCTTCATCTCGGTGCGCAGTTCCGCGATGTCCGCCTTCGTGGCGAAGTCTTTGAGGTCAGCCTTTGTCGCAAAGTCTTTAATATCTTCGGGTTTGACGATGTCGCGATCGATGGCGTTGCCGAGCGCGTTCACCACGGCTTCGGCCTGCGCTTCGTCGAAGCCCGCATCTTGCAGGTCTTTGACGACTTTGTGGGTGTCGAAAGTGAGGCTCACCATTTGATCAACAGATTATCACGCTTCTGAACTATGATCGCCATGATTTCGGAATGATGTGAATGATGGGCGCAAGTTGTTTGGGGTCTCTTCTGCGAAGTCGGGGTTGACCACTGCGAACAATCTGCCCCTTTCGCTCAGCGAAAGGGGCGCGCACGAGCGAAGCGAGTGCGCGGGGTATGCCCGGGGAGGCAGGGCGGGGCATCATGGCCCATCATCTCAAATCATGGGCATCACAGTTCAAAAAACGTCAGGGAAAGAGTTTAAGTATGGCGACGATGAGCCCGCCAGTGGCTAACATGACGCCGGTAAGCCTGACGGTCAAGCGCAACTCAAGCGCCTTCATCTCGGTATACATCTCGCCACGAAACTCGGCCATGTCTTGTCGCAGCTCTGCGATGTCCGCCTTCGTGGCGAAGTCTTTGAGGTCAGCCTTTGTCGCGAAGTCTTTAATATCTTCGGGTTTGACGATGTCGCGATCGATGGCGTTGCCGAGCGCGTTCACCACGGCTTCGGCCTGCGCTTCGTCGAAGCCCGCATCTTGCAGGTCTTTGACGACTTTGTGGGTGTCGAAAGTGAGGCTCACCATTTGATCAACAGATTATCATGCTTCTGAACTATGATTGCCATGATTTCGGAACGATGGCTATGATGTCCCTCCCGATCCCCGCCGTGCATACCCCGCTCACTTCGCTTCGCTCGTTCGCGCCCCTTTCGCTGAGCGAAAGGGGCAGATCGCTCCCAGCACTCAACCCCGACTTCGCAGAAGAAACTCCAAACAACTCCGACCCATCATTCACATCATTCAAAATCATGGCAATCATAGTTCAAACCCCTCATCTTTCCCATCTCAGTTCAAACAAAATCTGCGAATCGATTAATTGGGGGTTTACGCGCGCAGACAGGATTGGGTATCATATACTTTTCATGGCACGTCGCGCGCGTTGCGCGTTGGCGCGCTTGCAAGTATTATGCAAACATCGCACAGATCCGGACAGAGGGCGTTGCGGAGTTCGCTTGGCATGACTGTCATCGTCGAGCGGTGCCGCGCACGATCGTGCCGGGAAAGTAAGCAGGAGGACTGAAGCGTGCAGCTTTCAGCGAGAATCTTGACAGCACTGGCAGTGCTCGCATTCGTCGTCGGCGTCGTTGCCGGTGCCAACAATGCGAACGACGAAGTCAGCGCAGCTACCGGAACGATCGATGCCATGAACGTCGGAGCGTGCACCACCACCAACGCTGATGTGTTGAGCCTCGGCGACTGCAAAATCGACGCAGATGGCACCGCAGGCGATGGCAACACCGAAGCATTCTTCGAGGGCGGACCCCTCGGCGAGGCGATTGAAGTGGACGAACTCTACGCCACCTACTCGCATGACCCCAAGACCGCCGCCGAAGCACCACGCAGCATCATCGCAAACGGCGACCTCTTGAAGATAAGCATCAAAGACACCGGACGAGACCGAAGAGACCCGGTGTTGATTGCGCTCGACAACACTGATCCCGCCACGGTGCCGGCAATAACGACGGACCACGACGAGGACGGTGCCGCTACCAGTGATCCCTCTGCCACTCCTCCCACAACCGCTCCTATTAATGTGTTCAAGGATGCCGGGGATGCTGGAGATCCTATGTTTGTGTTGGACGACGAATATGACGAGGCCAGCACCGACAAGGACGGCGGCTCCCTGAAGATAGTGGCCGATTCAGTTGGCGTGAAGCCAGAAGAATTGTCAGCGTTAGAGTTGCAGACTCCACATTTCGGCGTTGGCACGGCGGCTGCTAACTTTACATCTTCTGGGTCGTACACAATCCTTTTCCAAGGCAGTGATGACGACAATCCATTCCAGCCGATCGCGCCGAAAGGCGTGGTTAAGTTCTTCGGATGCGTGGATAGCACCGACACCACTGGCGGGTGCGACAACGGCGAAGGCAACAATTTCAAGGATATTGGCGGCAATGTCAAACTTGACGAGGACGTGATTTCTGGTGAAAGCAACGTCGCTCCGGCGATGGTATTGAACGTCAGCGTGCCGACCGGCGGCGAAGTCCAGTTGCAGGTCGTCTACTACGAGACGAGCGCTGTCGAGAACTTGGTCGGCGGAGAGATGTATTGCACCGGCGAGGGAGCTGGCGGCCTCGACACCGACGGCGATTGCCCGGGCGCGACGAGTGATGACGACATGGCTAACGACGAGCCAGAGAATGTCGTCTACACCGCAAACGAGAAGAAGAACAACACCGCTTTGCTCGTGCAGGCGGCGTCGGACGGCAACGATGCCGACGCCAACCTGTTCTTGACCGAGACCGGGCGTTTCGACGGCGTCTACGAGGGCTTCGTACGCCTGACCGATGCCGACGGCGATGGCCGAGGTGACGGAGATGCCCCCATGAACTGGGGCGAGATGGTCGCCGATGCCGGGAGTGCCGACGCGAATAAGGCCGCGGTTCTCGGTGTCGGAAGCGGACCGGTGATCATCAACTACCGCGACAGCAGCGGGCAGAGCCAATCGCTCACGATACAGATCGACATCGAACCGCCAGTGATCTCTATCGACTCACCGGCTCACAACAGCCGTAGCGACGACGAAAAGCCGTCGTTCATCGGCACCATCAATGACGGCGATGCCGGATTGGCAGCCGACACCTTCCAGCTCTACGTCGATAACAATCCGACCCCAGGAACTGGGGAAGGTTACATGGTGCTGTCGGATCTTAAGGCGGGCGGTGTTACTACAGACGAGGATGATGGACTCAACCGACGCTTGGAATACATGGGCTACGACACTGACACCGGTTCTAAGTACGGAGTCGTCCCGCCTGAAACATGGATGGCTGAAGACTCTGCGACTGGACGCGGTGAGAAGCAGCACAAATCAGTCGAGGCTGACGCATACGCCAATGGCGCACCGGACGGCGAATTTGCCGACGAGATCGAGATCGACTTCGATGAACAGGCTGGATACACATTCCCGGATGGTGCTTTCAACCACAAGATCGAGTTCCAGGCATTAGTGCGCGACCTGGCTGGTAACGTCGGGTTCTCTGACAGTGACCCGGCAAAGCCGCGCTTCATCAACGACTTGGGCACCAAGGCCGGCGAACGCACGGTCCCGAACGTGCTCGGTGTCTTCTCGCAGCACGCGGTATGGCTCGACGAGGTCGATCCATACATCCACGCCGATCGCACCGTTACCGGTTTCTACGGCTTGAACGACGACAAGGCACCGATCAGAGACCGCAGCTCGGTAATGGTCGTATTCGACAACGCCGTCAACGGCTCGCTGATCGATGTCGGCACTTTCATGCTCGAGTATGACGACGGATCGGAGATCGGCATCGCAGATGTGTTGGTCAAAGACCAGCTCGTCTTCCTGAAGCTCGACGAGGAGTTGGCGTCCGATGCCAGACCGACGTTGAGCATCACGGAAGGCCGCGAAGTCGAAGACATGGCAGGCAATATCCTCGGCAGCGCAGAGCATCTTCTCCAGACCGACGGTGACAGAATGACCTCCATCAAGGTGAGAGACGGCATCCGACCGGTCTTCACATTGACCTTGAGCGGCGGTTCCGGCACCGGCAACGGGGCTGAAGGCCCGACGATGTTGACGAGGGAAGCGATCGACATCGCAATCGAGTCGGACGAAGACATCAATGGCGCGCCGAAGGTGGCAGTCGTATGCTCGAACATCAAATTCAACGAAGAGAAGTCGGATAAAGACTCAGACCTGAAGGTCGACGACGACAAGATGACGGTCGAATACGGCCTGGCGAGATACGAAGCCAACAGGGACGGATACGATGCTGACACGGACCTCGAGGTGAACCTCGACTGTGGCGCCGCGGACGCAGAAGACGGAACTGAATTCGTCGAATCGTCCTCGCTGTCGCGTCCTGGCAACAACTGGGTCTATGCATGGCGCAAGCCGGAGAGCGATACCAGCAAACTTCCTGATGGAGGCATAACAGTCGTCGTATGGGGACGCGATCGTAGCGATTTCCAGTACTACAATGTCAAGCCTGAAATGACCGACACACGCCACAACTTCGGGTCGGAGACCGTAGCGTTCACGCTCGACACGATCTTCCACAGCCCGTTGACCCCCGCTGGCGGTGATGTGCAGCCAGATCCGAATGAAGACGTCGGCGAGCCACGCCCGTTCGTCCTCCTCGACTTCGCAGGCGAGCGCACAAACGTCAACGTGACGAAGATGACGATCGACGGAACCGATGTTTTGGGCTCCTTGGACAACATCGGCGAGAACCGATTCCTATACTGGCCCGAGACGCTGGAGTACGGCGAACACACGATCGTATTCGACGCCCGCGACGCCGCGGACAACAAGGTTGACGGCGCGAAGTTCTCATTCGACGTGACTGCGCGCAAACCGTTCGTGCTCGACATCGCGGCGGGATGGAACGCAATATCCTTCCCGGCCGACCCGGTCGACAGCGCGCTCGACAGCGTCTTTACCGAGACCTCAATCGATCGCGTCGTCGGTTGGAACCCGATGAGCTCTACAGGACCGTGGAGCATCGCCTCTAGGGTCGATGGCGTATGGACCACGAGCGAAAGCTTCGCTCCGCTGACCGACGTCACCGCCCGCTACGGATACTGGGTGCACTCGTCCGCGTTCGTCCTACAGAACGTCGACCTCACCGGCCCGATCAACCGCGAGACCGGCGGCAGCCCGACGCCAAGAGGCATCCCGACCATTCCGGGATGGAACTTCGTCGGCGTCGTCGACCAGGACGGCGATCAGACCGAGGGACACTTCGGCGAAGACCTGAAGGACAGCGAAGATAAGGTCGTAACCGCCAAGGACTACATGCCTGGCTACGTGCGTGCCTACACTTGGGACGCCATCGGCAACGGCTACAAAGTCCTCGCAGGCGACACCGGAGTAAAAATCGGCGACGGCATCTGGGTCTACTTCCCCGGCGCCGGCATAGCACCGTAAGGTCAACAGCCACCCCCTCCTCCCCCTTTTCGCACCTCGCGAAAAGGGGGAACCAAAGAGGGTTCACCCAGCAGGGGCAGGCCACAAACCTGCCCCTGCGTTTTTGTTTTTATCTGAACCCGGATTTGAAGGATTGAAAGGATCCGAGGACAGGCGACGCCCCCAGCCCCTTTCGCAAAGCGAAAGGGGCGCGCACGAGCGAAGCGAGTGCGCGGGGTATGCCCGGGGGAGGCAGAGGGGCGTCATTCCCGCGCAGGCGGGAATCCAGAGGGGCGGCGCGCGGCGTTTTTTGAACTATGATTTCCATGATTTCGAATGATGGGCATGATGTTGGATGGCCTGTCATTCCGAGGCGGCCATGTCATTCCGAGCGCAGCCGAGGAATCTCTCGAGAGCCGCTTCGACCATGCTTGGCATGACGCCCCCCCCCCCCCCCCCCCCGCCTCCCGCATACCCCGCTCGCTGCGCTCGCGCCCCTTTCGTCCGCACGAAAGGGGCATTGCCTCCATCATCCCCGCGCAAAACCACCGTCATTCCCGCGCAGGCGGGAATCCAGAGGGGAAACGCCCGGCGCAGCCGTCTGAACCGTGATTTGAAGGATTGAAAGGATTCAAGGAAGGGCGACGACCCCAGCCCCTTTCGCAAAGCGAAAGGGGCGCGCACAAGCGAAGCGAGTGAGCGGGGTATGCCCGGGGAGGCGGAGGGGCGGTCACACGCGCAATCCGCCCCGCCCCCCGCATACCCCGCTCGCTGCGCTCGCGCCCCTTTCGTCCGCACGAAAGGGGCAGGCCCCGTCATCCCCGCGCAGGCGGGAATCCAGAGGGGCGGCGGGAGGCGTCGGTTTCCCCCGCTCGCGGGGGAAATGCCCGAAGGGCAAAGGGGGCGCGTAGAAGGCGTCGGCGTGTGTGCCATCGCGTCTGTGCCATCGCGATTGAACGAGCGCGGACGGACGGGTTAACATCGCCCCATGCCTTACCGGGACCGCACCCATCGCCGCCGCGCCCGCGTGCTGCGCAAGGGTCTCACAGACGCCGAGCGCGTCCTGTGGACCCGTCTCCGCCGCCGCAGGCTGGGAGGGTTCCGCTTCCGGCGTCAACACCCGGTCGGTCCTTACATCGTCGATTTCGCGTGTCCGCAGCTCCGGCTGGCGATCGAGGTCGACGGATCGCAGCACGACGCCGATCGTGCGAAGGACGAACGTCGCACCGAGGAGCTTCTGAAGAGCGGCTACCGGGTGCTGCGTTTCTGGAACTCCGAAGTGCTCGACGAAGTCGACGGCGTCTCGGGGGCGATTCTCCGGACCGCCGCGAGGCTCGAGAAGCGATGGGGATGATGCTCGCGCCACGCCCCCTTTGCCCTTCGGGCATTTCCCCCGCGAGCGGGGGAAACCGACGCCTCTCCCCGCCCCATCATTCAAAATCATGGCCATCATAGTTCAAAAAACGCAGGGGCATGCCCGCGGGAACGATGTAGACCTGCCCCTTTCGTGCGGACGAAAGGGGCGCGAGCGCAGCGAGCGGGGTATGCGGGAGGGGGTGCGGTGCGCGTCGTCGGCTTGCGCGGGCGTCCCCCGCCCTTCCTCCCCGGGCATACCCCGCGCCCTCGCTCCGCTCGTGCGCGCCCCTTTCGCGTTGCGAAAGGGGCTGCGTCAGCGGCCTCTGCGCGGATCCTTCGATCCTTTGAATCCTTTCAATCCCGGTTCGGCCAAGAAAATTGATTGACATGCCGCGCGCGGTGGCATATATTCGGTATCATATAGATTTCAGGGCGTGCCGACCGTCATGGTTGTTTGCGCGTCTTGAGAGTGCTATGGAAACATCCGGGCAAGACCGCTTCCTCCGCCGCGCTGCTGGTGCGGTGTTGGATGTGTCGGGTATCGAACCGGTAGAGATATAGATAGAGGAGGACTGCAGCTGTGCAGCTTTCATCGAGAATCTTGACGGCTCTGGCCGTGCTGATACTGGCCGTTGCGGTGGTGGCGGTTCGAGCGGGCTCGCCGGGTGTGACGGTAGAAGCGGCTACCGGTACGATCGACGTTCTGAACGTCGGGACGTGCTACACGACGAACGACGACGTCTTCGCAGTCGGTGACTGCAACGATGGAGATGGTGCCTACAACTTCATTGGTGCCGCCACTAGCGGAGATGCCAGCATAAGCGAAGTCGGGACGGTCTACGCAACCTACTCCCACGACCCCAAGACCGCGGCCGACAACCCGCGCGCAATCCTCACAAACTCCGATCTCGTAAAGATCAGCATCCAAGACACTGGACGCGACAAGCGGACACCCGTGGTGTTGCCGTTCTCTATTGATGACACGGTGCTCTCAGCGGCTGAGTACAAAGTTATCAAGGACGTGTTCGGGGGGATCGAAGAAACGAAACGATCCGGAACAAGTAATACGGATGTTACGACCGATGGCGAAGGCGTTAACCGTGTCGGTCTGACAGCGCAAAACGTTATCGCATTTACCGATACAGACGGAGAAACAAGTGCTACTCCTCCTGTTGCAGCCGGTACGGTTACCTACCACTTGGCAACCGACATGTATTGGGGCACAGGTGCCTATGCTCCAACTGGTCGTACAGCAATTGATCTCACAACAGGTGTCATGGACGGATTCACCGTACTGATTGACGCTGATGGCGCTGATGATACTGCCGACACGGACGATGATGTTGAGTATCTGCCGATGTTCGACGCCGATGACACGGCCATCAAGTTCTTCGGATGCATTGAGCCGGCTGCGGACGCTGATGCTACTCCACCTATTACAGCCCCAACCAATGCCTGCGGTGACCAGGATAGTGATGGATCCTTCCAAGAATTGAAGAGCGCCGCACTGTGGCCTGACGAAGACCGTGGCTCTGGACGAACCGACGATGATATAGAGGGTGCCAGTGCCGTCGCACCTTGGCTGAACATCCAGGTACGCAACGCCAATGCCGTTCTACAGTACATCGTCTACTACACGAGCGAACGAGAATCGTTGGTCGGCGGAATCGATGACGAGACGGAATCCGGCACGGGCGAAGACGAAGTTGACATCAACCTGCCGGACTTCACCAAATCTGAGATGGACGGCAATACCGATTTGGCAGTCAGCATAAAGTCCGATGGCGATGCCGCAATGCAGAACCTATGGCTCTACGAGACTGGCCGCTTCACCGGACGTTACGAGGGCTACGCGCGACTGACCGACGCGGACGGCGATGCTGGAACCACCGCTGCAGATGGCACGAGGACATCCAACAACTGGGGCCTAGAAGTGATGGCCGCAACCGGGCATGACATGGATGGTGCCGCAGTCATCGGCGTAGAAAGCGGTCCCGTAGTCGTCGAATACAGAGACACTGATGGCGACGTGCAGACTTTGTCGATCACTATCGACAACGTCCCACCGGAGATCCAGATCGACACTCCTGCCCACAAATCTAGGGATCAAGACACTTCCCCAGAGTTCGCAGGATCATTCAACGATGGCGATTCCGGTCTCCGACAAGATTCGTTCCAGCTCTACGTCGACAATGACAACGACACCAGTGAGAATGGCGACAACCTCACAGGCACCTTCGCGTTGGAGTTGGCAGTCAATAGCATGGATACCCCGTCATACGGATATGTGGCGGAGCCGGAGAAGTCCGTGCGGTCCATCGAGGACTACATGGGTTACAGCGCGGAAGCCCAATTCGGTGTCCTCGAACACACCAATTTGTACGGCCTTGCCGATGATGCCAACGATGCTGATGACAAGCTGTTGAAAGTTAACGGCGATCGCTTCAGCGATGGCGCTAACAACGGTACCTTCGCCGATTCCGTTCGCATCAGAATCGAAGAGTCGGCAACTGACGATACCGAAGTCAATCCGTACAACAACACCATCGACTTCCACGCGCTGGTAGCCGACGTAGCCGGCAACATCGGCTTCTCCGACAGCGACGAGGCCGGACCGCGCTTCATCTACGACTACGGCAAGGAGAAGGACCGTAAGACTGGTCGATACAACGTTCTCGGCTGGTACGCACGGCACATCTTCTTCCTCGACGAGAAGGACCCCGAGATCTACCGAGAGCAGTCCGTGACGGGCTTCTACGGATACAACAGCGACAGTAAGAAGCCGGTAGTGAACCGTTCAGGTATCCTGATCGCCTTCGACTCCGCTGTTGATGCCGATACCATCAGCACCGACACGTTCGAAGTCATGCTCGACCCCGCCGATGCGCAAGACACATCGCCAGCCGCGGCGACGGTGGAGGATGTCGATGTAGAAGGCCAACAGGTCTATCTGCTGCTCAGCGAAGAGCTGGCGTCCGATGCCACACCGTCGGTTCACATCGCCGCCGGTGAGTCGGTATCAGACCCCGCCGGCAACCGATTGACGCGCGGAGGATTGACCACCGCGGTCGAGGTGAAGGACGGTATCGCACCGAAACTCACCGTGACTTTGAGCGGCGGTTCCGGAACCGGTGAAGGAAACGAAGCCTCGGACAAACTGACCGGAAAAGCGATGACGATTACCGTCGCGTCTGACGAAAACATTCAGAGCACGCCGTCGATCACCGTGGTCTGCTCCAACATCGCTTGGGATAGCGATGACGACGACACCGAGAATGACAAGCTTCTTGCGGACTTCACAAGTGCGCGCAGCGGGCCGATCAAAGACCGTCCTACTGCTCTCTTCACGCAACCGAATTTCGATTGCGGTGACACAAAAGACAGGGTAGTGCAGCAAGTCCAGACCTTCTCACGCCCGGGCCTTGAGTGGGAGTACCAGTGGCAGAACTTCAGCGACAAGAAGATGTTGCCTGACGGCAAGTTGACGGTTGTCGCATACGGACGCGATCGCCAATCCTACGCCAGCCTCGGAGCCGAGAGAGTCAACGGTACCCCAGCTCCAAACGACAGCTACAACTGGGGCGTCGCAACGGTTGAGTTCAACTACGACACGACTAAGCCGAAGCTCGATGCCAGTTCCAAGCCTGACGATGGTGCCACGGTAACCGATCCTCGACCGTTCGTATTGCTCAATTACGACGACAAGACGACGGTGTCGGTAACCAAGTTGACCATCAACGGGACTGAGCAGACCGAGCAGGTGCAGACACTTGGCGCGAAACGCTTCCTCTACTGGCCGGAGACTTTGGCCCTCGGCTCGCACGATGTTGCGATCGAAGCGGTCGACGCTGCCGGCAACAAGAGCGGTGCAATCGAGCGCAGTTTCAAGGTCGCAGAGCGTGCCACGTTCAACATCAAGCTCATCGCAGGATGGAACGCAGTCTCACTGCCTGCCAACCCCATCGATCCAGACGTCGCATCGGTATTCACCGAGCCGATAGTGGACATGGTGGCGGCATGGAACGGCGAGAAGCCGGAGGCGCCGTGGAGCATCGCAACCCGCATGGAAGGCGAGTGGTCCACGCACAGCGACTTCGCGACCCTGAACAAGATAATGGCCCGCTACGGCTACTGGGTGCATGCTCAAGGCTTCGTTACCCAGTCGGTAGCCCTCGTCGGCAAGTTGAACCGTGAATCTCCAGACGTAGTCCCGCCGGACTTGGTCGAAATCCCGACCAACCCAGGTTGGAACTTCGTCGGCGTCGTTGACCAAGACGGCGATCAGACGCAGAACAACTACGGTCAAGTGCTCAAGACCGGCGACACCGAGGTCACCGCCGACAGCTACCTCGGCAAGCACGCCCGTGCCTACCGATGGGATGCCATCCGCAGCCGATTCGACGTCCTCGCAGGCGACGAGCACATGAAGATCGGCGACGGCATCTGGGTCTACTACCCCGACGGCTTCAGCGTCGCACCGTAAGGGCACACTCACCGCCTCCTCCCCCTTTTCGCACCCCGCGAAAAGGGGGAACCAAAGAGGGTTCACCCGCGCAGGGGCAGGCCTAAAACCTGCCCCTGCGTTTTTGTTTCGTCTGAACCGTGATTGACGTTTCCGGTCCGGTTTCCCCCGCTCGCGGGGGAAATGCCCGAAGGGCAAAGGGGGCGCGTGGCGCAGCTGTCTGAATCGTGATTTGAAGAATTGAAAGGATTCAAGGAAGGGCGGTGGTGGCCCCAGCCCCTTTCGCAAAGCGAAAGGGGCGCGCACAAGCGAAGCGAGTGAGCGGGGTATGCCCGGGGAGGGGTAGGGGGCGGTCACACGCGCACCCCCCACCCCCCGCATACCCCGCTCGCTGCGCTCGCGCCCCTTTCGTCCATACGAAAGGGGCATTGCCTGCGTCATCCCCGCGCAGGCGGGAATCCAGAGGGGAACGCCCGCCACGGCCGTCTGAACCCGGATTTGAAGGATTGAAAGGATTCAAGGACGGTTGGCGGCCCCAGCCCCTTTCGCAAAGCGAAAGGGGCGCGCACGAGCGAAGCGAGTGCGCGGGGTATGCCCGGGGAGGGGGGCGGTCACACGCGCAATCCCCCCCCCCACCTCCCGCATACCCCGCTCGCTGCGCTCGCGCCCCTTTCGTCCGCACGAAAGGGGCAGAAGGGCCGTCATCGCCGCGCAAAACCACCGTCATTCCCGCGCAGGCGGGAATCCAGAGGGGAAACGCCCGGCGCAGCTGTCTGAACCGTGATTTGAAGGATTGAAAGGATTCAAGGACGGTTGGCGGCCACAGCCCCTTTCGCAAAGCGAAAGGGGCGCGCACAAGCGAAGCGAGTGAGCGGGGTATGCCCCTGCGTTTTTTGAACTATGATTTCGATGATTTCGAATGATGGGCTATGATGGGCGCGTCGTATGGACGTTTTCTGCGGGATCAACCGGACGTGTCGAAAAGGGGCTACGAGCATTCGGATCTTACGGGTCGCGTGATCGGCTGCGCGATGGAGGTGCATTCGGTGCTGGGCTCCGGCTTCCAGGAGGTCGTCTACCAGCGCGCGCTCGATTTTGAGATGAGGCGGGCGGGGCTCGATTTCGGCCGTGAGGTTGAGATGCCGATCGACTACAAGGGTCTGCAAGTGGGGACGCGGCGCGTCGATTTCCTGGTGGGTGGCGTCGTGGCGGTGGAGCTGAAAGCCGTGGGGAGACTCGAAAAGGTGCACCTGGCGCAAGCCATGAACTACGTCGAGGCGTACAACGTGGAGATCGGGCTGCTGCTCAACTTCGGCGCGCCGCGCCTGGAGTTCAAGCGTCTGATCAACAACCGATACGCCCCGGCCCGACGCCCCGGGCGGTAGGGTTTCCGAACCACGATCGCCACGATTTCGACTGATGCGGGCGACGGGCGGTGATAGGACGAAAATTCATTGCCTCTGACATCCCTGCGTCCCGCCTTCATCGAAGAACCCCCTGAGCAGCGACGCCCCATCACGGCCCATCATAGTTCAAAGAACGCAGGGGCAGGCCCGCGGGAACGATGTAGGCATGCCCCTTTCGTTGGACGAAAGGGGCGCGAGCGCAGCGAGCGGGGTATGCGGGAGGCGGGGCGGGGCGGCTGCCGTACTGAGCATGGTCGAGGCGTCTCTCGGGAGATTCCTCGGCTGCGCTCGGAATGACATGGCCGCCCAACATCATGCCCATCATTCGAAATCATGGCCATCATAGTTCAAAAAACGCAGAGGCATACCCCGCCCACTCGCTCCGCTCGTGCGCGCCCCTTTCGCAGAGCGAAAGGGGCTGTCGCCACCGCCCATCCTTGAATCCTTTCAATCCCGGTTCAGACAGCCGCGGGCGTCCCCCCGCCCCGTCACAGCCCATCACGGCCCATCATTCGAAATCATGGCGATCATGGTTCAAAGCCCTCCCCGGCCCGTCATTCGACGTCGCGCCGGTCATAGTTCGCAGAAAATTGATTGACATGCCGCGCGCGGTGGCATATATTCGGTATCATATAGATTTCAGGGCGTGCCGACCGTCATGGTTGTTTGCGCGTCTTGAGAGTGCTATGGAAACATCCGGGCAAGACCGCTTCCTCCGCCGCGCTGCTGGTGCGGTGTTGGATGTGTCGGGTATCGAACCGGTAGAGATATAGATAGAGGAGGACTGCAGCTGTGCAGCTTTCATCGAGAATCTTGACGGCTCTGGCCGTGCTGATACTGGCCGTTGCGGTGGTGGCGGTTCGAGCGGGCTCGCCGGGTGTGACGGTAGAAGCGGCTACCGGTACGATCGACGTTCTGAACGTCGGGACGTGCTACACGACGAACGACGACGTCTTCGCAGTCGGTGACTGCAGGGACGGGCATGAGGACAACATCGACGATGCGGTCTACAGCGTCGCCGGGCGCACCACCATCACTGAAGTGGACACCGGATCTTCAATATACGCCACCTATGCCATCGACCCCAAGACTTCGGGCGAGGCACCGCGCGCAATCCTCAAATACTCCGATCTCATACATATCAGCATCGAGGACGAAGGGAGAGACAAGCGCACCGGAATACTCTACGGCGTAGGCGCTACCGTTACGCCACTGGACGATGATCACAGGACAGAAATCAGGAGCGTGCTCAAGGACACGCTCGCCGACGAATTGGTTCGCGACGTTGATGACCCAGCCGATCCCTCTGACGACACGGTTGAACTGTCTGTCGATTCTGATGGCAATGGCGCGAACTTCGTGGTGAGACAAGGCACAGGTACGACTGATGCCACCATTGATTCTTCCGGCATCTATCGTCTCAATCTGACTGGGGATGGAAGTACGTCGCATCCCATGGCGCCCAGAGGCGACGGCAAGATCGTCTGGTTCGGGTGCTTGGCTGCCAGCGGTACCGGCACCTGTATAACTACTGGCGACACTGCGAACTTCATGGATTTGAAGAACCACTTAAAGCTGGACGAGGACTTGGCTTCCGGCACTAGAGGTTCGATCGCACCGTGGATGCGTGTAGAAGCATCTGTGCCGTCCGGCCAACAAGTGAACATCCTCTACATCTACTACCAGACCAGCGACAGAGAGGATCTGGTAGGTGGCGCAAGGGAAAAATCCAAAGCCGAAAACGATGTCGAATATGGTGCCGGTGATTTGATGAACGCCAAGGCGCCGATGTTTGAAGGCGACGAGGTTTACCACGAGACTAACAACGCCAATCCAGATGCGCTAGTTCTCGGCGCGGGATCCGACGGCGATGAGGTCGAACAGAACCTCTGGCTCAAAGAGACCGGCGATTTCAGCGGCGTCTACGAAGGCTACCTGCGATTGACCGATGCCGACGGCGTCGGTGATGCCGATGGCACTACAGAGGGCAACCAGCGCGACAACTGGGGACTCGACGTGATGAACGCGAGCTCGAGCATGATGGATGGAGCCGCAGTGCTCGGCGTTGAGAGCGGACCGGTGACGATCAGATACAAGAACTCGAACGGCGACACGCGGACCGCCACGATCCTCATCGACAAGGATCCGCCAGCCATCCAGATCGATGCGCCAGCGCACGACACCAGCAGCAAGGACGACTCGCCCGACCTGCTAGGCACATTCACCGATGGCGGCGGCGCTGGACTGCGCGCAAACTCTTTCAAAGTCTACGCCGACAACAAAGACGACACCGACGACACCGATCCCGTGTGGGACTTCGGCGTTGATGAGATGGGCGGTGCTTACGGCTACGTCTGCATCGATGTCGATGATGAAGCAGGTTGCGATGACGCCGACACCGTTGCGTTACGCGGACACTACGCCGGTTACGCAGACGATGCCGACGACACATCAGACAAAGCGGAGACGTTCGGAATCATCCAGAGCGTGGACGTATATCTGTCTACCGATGACACTACTGATGACACCGACGATGCCGACGACTACAAGACCGCGAGTGCCGAGGATTACGAAGACGGAGACACTTCTGGCCTGTTCGACAGCGTGGTGCGTATCGACTTCCCGCCTCGCGAGGAAAACGACAATCGGTACAACAACACCATCGACATTCAGGCGGTGGTTCTTGATATCGCAGGCAACTACGGCTTCTCCGACAGCCAACCCAGCGATCCCACCTTCATCCACGACTACGGCACCGAGAAGAAAGACCGCAAAGGAGACATTCACAACGTTCTCGGCTGGTACTCACGCCACCAGTACCGTCTCGACGACGTAGACCCGAAGTACATGCAGAAGCAGTCGGCGACCGGATTCTTCACCAATGAAGACGGCGATGAAACGACCTCGAAATCAGGATTGAAGATCGTGTTCGACGGCGCCATCGATGCAGCATCCGTCGGCAACGATACTTTCGTCGTGAAACTCGACAGCGGCAGCACTGCCACCGTCACCGGTGTCGATGTTGACGGTAGGAACGTCTACCTGATGCTCGAAGAGACGCTACCGCCAGACGCCACGCCTGAGGTGGACCTCGCCACTGGATCGTCGATCCTAGACCTCGCTGGCAACGAATCGACCGATCGCCGGCTCGATGGCATCGAATTGAACGATGGCATCCTGCCGAGCTTCACGATTACGCTCAGCGGCGGCTCCGGACTCAACGAAGATATCGACGGCGAAGGACCTAGCGAGCTCACCAGGAACCAGATGACGATCTCGATAGAGTCGGATGAGGACATCCAAGGTGCGCCGCAGTTCTCAGTCGTATGCTCCAACCTCACTTGGGGCAAACTCGACGATGAAAACGATGTCGCAGCGTTCGCTAAGAACCGCAAGGGCGCGAAAGAGAACCTCAACATGGCAGGCCCGACCGAGGCCCAGCGTGCTGGCGATGATCCGACTGGAACTGATCCAGACTTGCGAACAACGTGCGATCCTGAAAAACCAGACGCCACTCCGCCCAAGGCGACGCGAACGTTCTTCAACGTCGCCACGACTTCCGCTCTGGCCCGCCCAGGCAACCGCTGGGAGTACCTGTGGGCGAACCTGTCTGGCGACCAAGAAATAAAGGCAGACGGCAAGCTCTCAGTCATCGTATGGGGCCGCGACCGCAGTTCCTACGACAAGGATGACAAGGGCACGAAGCTCTACAACTACTCGTCAGCCACCGCAACCTTCAACTACGACACCGAATTGATGGAGGCTTGGGGCGGTACCGACGGCAGTGAGTTGGTACCCGACAACGGTAACAATGTCTTCGAACCGCGTCCGTTCGTATTGCTCGACTTCGGCGATGAGGAGACCACAGTCAACGTCACCAAGTTCGAGGTCGACAAGGTCGACCACACAGCCGACCTCCAGATCCTTGATGACAACGAGTTCGTATGGTGGCCAGACCCGCTGGCATACGGCAAGTACACCGTATACGTCGAAGCCAACGACGCTGCCAACAACACCGGCGACCACACCTACTCCTTCACGGTCAAGGAACGGGCACCGTTCACGCTCAGCCTGCTGGCGGGTTGGAACTCGATCTCGTTCCCGGCTAACCCGATCGACAGTGCATTGCACGCCGTGTTCACAAACGCGGAGATCGACCAGGTAATCGGTTGGAACCAGACCGAGCCAGTTAGCCCGTGGCGGATGGCGACACGCGTCGACGGCGTATGGACGACCAACGACGAGTACGCAACGTTGAACGACATCGAGGCACGCTACGGTTACTGGGTACACTCCTCCGGCTTCGTAACGCAGTCGGTGAAGCTGTCCGGCAAGGGCGACCGTGCAACCGATGGTCAACCATCCCCGGCTGACATCCCGACCGACGAAGGCTGGAACTTCGTAGGCGTGGTGGACGTCGACGGCGATCAGACGCAGGACGACGCGGGCGAGACGCTGCGCAACAGCGACAACGACCCGATCACTGCTGCTGAATACCTCGGCAACTACACCCGTGCCTACACCTGGGATCACGTCAACAACAAGTGGGACGTCGTCAAGAAGGACGAAGGCATCACCATCGGCACCGGCGTCTGGGTCTACTACACCAAAGACCACGACATCGCGCCGTAAAGGAGCCTCACCCTGCGTCATTCCCGCGCAGGCGGGAAACCAGAGAGGAAAACGCCCCCGTGGAGACACGGGGGCGTTTTGCGTACGTACGCCCCTTTCGTCCAAACGAAAGGGGCGCGAGCGTAGCGAGCGGGGTATGCCCGGGGCGTGGAGGCAGGCAGGCAACCGCGCGATGCGAGCGCACGTCCCGCACACCTCCCGGCCCGCATACCCCGCTCACTCGCTACGCTCGTGCGCGCCCCTTTCGCAGAGCGAAAGGGGCTGCTGGTGAATGACGTTATGCATGGATTAAGATAATCAATGATCCGGTGGATAGACCCTAGACCGAAATGTGATGGGATTTAAGGCGCGCTAGATGTCGGCGATACAACAGATTTACGTGACGGCGGATGAGCTTTATGCCATGCCGGAAGACGGATTCAAGTATGAGCTCGTGCGAGGAGAATTGGTGAAGATGCCCCCGGCTGGTTTTGAGCATGGCGAAGTCGGAGTAGCGGTGGCTTCGCATTTGCATAGTCACGTCAGAAGTATGCGGTTGGGACGAGTAGTATCCGCCGACACTGGATATCAGTTAGCCGCGGACCATGTGTTGGCACCTGATGTGTCTTTCGTATCAGAGTCGAGATTGCCTGCATCTGGACCGCCTGAAGGCTTCTTCCAAGGTGCACCAGACTTGGCCGTCGAGGTGATCTCGCCGAGTGAACGAGAGCAACACATTACCCAGAAGGTTGCTGATTATCTGCGCTACGGATGCAAGATGGTTGTAGTGGTACGTCCTCGGACCCGCCGAGTCGAAGTTCACCTGCCAAGCCGTGAAACGCAAATCCTTGAACCGGGTGATGTCTTGGATGGCGGGATAGCCGTCCCCGGCTGGCAACTCCCGATCACAGACATCTTTCAATAACCGCCACGCCCGGCTCGTAGTTTTTCACTTTCGCGAGACCATTGCAAACCTCACGTCATTCCGGCGAAAGCGAGGCCATCGCAAAACCACCGTCATTCCCGCGCAGGCGGGAATCCAGAGGGGCGGTGGGCGGTTAGACGGCCCAGCATTGAACTGTCGTTCATATACTTGATTCCTGTTATGGATTCCCAACTTCAGACTGACGCCGAAGAGTTGCGCGGACGAGTCGCGCAGATTGTGGGGCATCTTTGACCTGCCCGAAAGACGGTCTGAGATAGCCAAATTGGAAAAGCAGGCGTTGGATCCGGGATTCTGGTCGAATCACAAAAAAGCCCAAGCACACATGCAGACGCTTACGGCTTTGAAGGACGATGTGACGACATGGGAGAGTCTGTTGCAGCGGTGCGAGGAGCTGGTGGAATTCGTGGAACTGGCCGGCGACGAGGCGGATGAATCGATGTTGGAGCAGTTGGTGCTTGATGCCGCACAGTTGCGGTCGGAGGTCGTAGAAAATGAGTTCCGGCTTCAGCTGAACGGTGAGCACGATGCTCGTCCCGCAATCGTTTCGGTTAAGCAAGGCGCAGGCGGTGTAGATGCTCAAGACTGGTCGGAGATGCTGTTGCGGATGTATCTGCGTTGGAGCGAGCAGGCGGGTTACGCATCCGATGTTCTCGACTTCACACCGGGCGAGGAAGCGGGAATCAAATCCGCGGCGCTACGAGTGGACGGAGACCACGCATACGGGTATTTGAAGTCTGAGCGCGGCGTGCACCGATTGGTCAGGTTGTCTCCTTTCGACTCCGGTCATCGGCGACACACGAGCTTTTCCCTCGTCGAAGTCTATCCAGAGCCGGATGACGCGGACGAAGTCGAGATCGACCCGTCCGAGGTCAAGATGGAGGCGTTTCGTGCGAGCGGGCACGGCGGCCAGAGCGTGCAGAAGAACTCCACCGCAGTCCGATTGACACATGAACCTACCGGGATAGTAGTGTCGGTCCAAAACGAACGCTCACAGGTGCAGAACCGCCAGGTCGCGATGAAGATCCTTCATGCGCGGTTAACCGATCTCGAGAACCAACGACGGGCGGCGGAGCAGGCGAAACTGAAAGGCGATCACGTATCCGCGGAGTTCGGCAGACAAGTGCGCAGCTACGTCCTGCACCCATATCAGATGGTGAAAGACCACCGCACGAATCACGAAGTTTCTGATGCCCGTGGAGTTTTGGAGGGTGATTTGGACGGTTTCCTAAAGGCGTATCTCGAATCATCGATCGGTGATTGATTTGTGGAATGAGTGCGAAAGAACCAGGGTTTCCCCCGCTTGCGGGGGAAATGTCCGAGGCCTGCCCCGTACTCCGATACGGGGGACAAAGGGGGCATCCCCGCGCGCCATGAACCCCTTGGCTACACCATTTCCCCCACCAGTGGGGAAACGGATGCTTGACCGCATCGCGCATACGCAATCCGTACCGAGTGGATAAATCGTAACTAATAACAGGCACGAACAAAATCCGGAGATAACTGGAGACAACTGATGAAGATAGCGCGTTTCTTAGGGATATCGATGTTAGCCGCGATAGCCCTGTTTGTCGTGGCGTGCACGAGTGAAGAGGAACCGACGTCCACACCGGTACCCGAGCCCACGGCGACCCAAGTCCCGACCGTCGTTTCGACTCCTCCGCCGGCGAGGTCTGAACGCCCGACTCCAAGCGCGAATCAAGCCAAGATCGCACCGGAATTGCTCCAGACACCCGAGCGTGTGGGAGACGAAAAACCGACAGGCGGAGTATTCCGAAGACTGTGGAGTGACCCGCCGACCCTAGACCCCGCTTTGGTGACGGACGGCACTTCGTACGGTATCGTGATCGAGCTGTTCAGCGGTCTTGTCAAATTGACCGGGGAATCAGAAGATCCGATAGCAATGGATCTAGCTGAAAGCTACACCGTCAGCAACGGTGGCAAGACCTACAAGTTCGTTCTTAAAGACGGCTTGAAGTTCAACGATGGCTCGCCTTTGACAGCGTCGGATTTCAAATGGTCTTGGGAAAGGGCGGCTAGACCAGAGACGGAGTCGCCGATCGTAGATGAGTTCTTAGGCGACATCATCGGCGTACAGGAGATCATCGACGGTGAGGCGACAACCGCGGAAGGCATCGAAGTGATCGACGACCACACGTTGCAAGTCACGATCGACGCGCCCAAGCCGTATTTCATCGCCAAGATGACCTATCCGATAGCGTTCGTAGTGAACGCCGACAATGTGACTTCAGGTGGCGAGAACTGGACGGACGAACTTGTGGGAACCGGGCCGTTCGTGTTGAAGAGCTACAGCATCGGGGAACGGATGGTATTGTCCAAGAACCCGCATTACTGGGGCGATCCTGCGTACATCGATGAAGTGCATTTGCTACTCGCAGGTGGTTCCGCCATGGCTATGTACGAGAACGACGAGATCGACATCACAGGTATCGGCCTCTCCGACTTGGAGAGAGTCACGGATCCGTCCAATGAGATCTCGAAGGATGTCGTCGAAGTTCCGCCTTCGTTCAGTACCAGCTATGTCGGATTCAACATCGAAGAACCGCCGTTCGACGATGTACATTTCCGGAGGGCTCTCAACTTCGCGGTCGACAAGCAGCTGGTGGCAAACGCCGTCTTTTCTGACCTCGTTAGACCGGCTACCGGGGTGATTCCACCCGGGTTCGTAGGTTTCAACCCCGAATTGAAGGGCTTGGAGTTTGATATCGAACGCGCCAAGGAAGAGCTTGCGATGTCGAAGTATGCAGACCCTGACACCCGGCCGCGGATCGTGATCACTAACCCTGGCACAGGCGGTTCGCCTAGTTTGACCATCGAGGTCGTTGCCGACATGTGGAGCCGGGAACTAGGTGTGGAGGTTGAGATCCAGCAAGTCGAGTGGGCAACGTTCTTGCAGGACTTGCATCGAAACCGGCTGCAAGCGTTCTCGCTGGCATGGCAAGCTGACTATCCCGACCCGCACACGTTCGTGGACGTGCTGTTCCGAACCGGCAGTTCGATCAACAACACGAACTACTCGAACCCAGACGTCGATGCATTGCTCGAACAAGCGAACGTAGAGGCGGATCCGGTGCGTCGGATCGAACTCTACCAAGAAGCGGAAGAGATGATCGTCGAAGATGCCGCTTGGCTGCCGCTGTGGTGGGGGGTGGAAGGAAAAGTCTTAGTCAAGCAACACGTCGGCGGATTGACCTTCCCGCCATTGTCCGTGCCGATCTATCAATACGTCTACATAGACGGTTGATATTAACCGGAAGCTTAATTCCGGGCGATCATCCGATAGGTGATTGCGTGAAAATCACCTATCAACCGAAGATTCGCTTGGAATTTTTCAAAATGTGTATGCGATTTTGATACGTTGTGTCTAGGGATCAAAATCGCAGTCCAAAGTTCGAAAGGTGAGAGACATGAAATTCGTCCATAGACTGCTGATCGGAGGTGTTGCGCTCACCGCAGTGGCGTTGGCGATCGGATGCGCATCCGAGGATCCGACCGCGACGCCCGTACCTCCTACCGCGACTTCAGTGCCACCTACCGCGACTTCAGTCCCTACCGAAGCGCCGGAACCCACTAGGGACACGACAAGTTCGGGTGTCGCTCCAACCGCGACCGCGATCGCAGAGGCTACAGCGCAGGCTAGAGCCGATGCAACAGCGGAAGCTGAGGAGAAGGCAGCATCAGAAGTGACTGCAGAGGCGGACGAGGCGATGGCAGAAGCCAAAGAGGCCGAACAACCTGAGGACCAAGCCTTTGACGCACGGCAGGGCGGTGTTTTCCGCCTGTTGGGCACCGACCCGACGACGTTGGACCCAGCGTTGACCACAGACAGTACCTCTTTCGACATCGTTGTGGAGATTTTTGGCGGGTTGGTGAGACTGACCGATGATCCAAACCAGCCGATAGTGAATGACTTGGCCGAGAGCTTCACCGTGAGCGAGGACGGCACCTTGTACCGGTTCAAGCTCCGCGAAAACGGCATGTTCAGCGATGGTACGCCGGTAACGGCAGAGGACTTCAAGTGGTCGTGGGAAAGAGCAGCATCCCCGGAGACGGGATCAACGGTCGTTAAAGAGTTCCTCGGCGACATCGTAGGTATCAACGACATCATCGAAGGCAACGCGACTTCCACCGAAGGAATCACCGTGATCGATGATCACACATTGGAAGTGAAGATCGATGCTCCCAAGCCCTACTTCATCGCGAAGCTGACATACCCGGTGACCTTCGTAGTCAGTCGAGACAACATCGAATCTGGCGGTGAGAATTGGACCGACACGCCGGTCGGAACCGGTCCGTTCGTGCTCAAGTCGTATGAGATCGGCGTCAGCTTAGTTCTCGCCCGGAACGACAACTACTGGGGCACAAAGGCGTTCTTGGACGAAGTGCAGTTCAATCTGGTCGGCGGTTCCTCAATGGCGATGTATGAGAACGACGAAATCGATATGTCAGGTATCCCCTTTGCCGCATTCGAACGCGTCACCGATCCAGCGGATCCGCTTTCAGAGCAAGTAGTCGAAGTTCCACCGTCGTTCGTCACCCATTACATCGGCTTTAACGTCGAAATGCCGCCGTTCGACGACGTCCACTTCCGACGCGCTTTGAACTACGCCGTCGACAAGACCCTGATCGCGGAAGCGGTACTCCAAGGGCGAGTCATTCCGGCGAACGGTCCGATACCACAGGGATTCATCGGATTCAATCCTGATCTGGAACCGCTGGCTTTCGATCCCGACAAGGCGATAGAAGAGTTGAGCTTGTCCGCTTATGCAGATTCCGAGACACGTCCACGTATCATCTTGACCGTGTCTGGAACAGGTGGATCGCCGCCTACATGGCTCCAAGCCGTTGCCGACATGTGGGACCGAACCCTAGGAGTCACAGTAGAGTTCCAAGAGGTCGAATGGGCCACGTTCCTGCAAGAGATCGACAACTATCGCCTGCAGATGTTCTCGCTCGCATGGAGTCCCGACTACCCCGACCCGCACACGTTCGTGGACGTCCTGTTTCGTAGCGACAGCACGATAAACCAGACGCAGTACGCCAACGATGAGGTAGACGCGTTGCTCAACGAGGCGACAACCGAACAAGACCCTATTCGGCGTGTCCAGCTGTATCAGCAGGCGGAACAGATCATCGTCGATGAAGCAGCATGGATCCCGATGTGGTGGGGCGCATCGGGCAAGATCCTGGTAAAGCCAAATGTGAACGAATTCAGGCTTCCACCCCTCGGCGGATACTTCTTCCGCGACGTATGGCTCGATAAGGAAATCGACTTCTAGCAAACTCATCGTCATTCCGACGAAACCTCCGTCATCCCCGCGAAGGCGGGGGTCCAGAGGTGCGGCGGACGGTTGGATGCCATCCTATTGAACTGGGTTCCCGCCTTCACGGGAATGACGAACAGTAACAAACGTTGAGAGAAACAGCATCGAATGCTAGCATGTGAAGCGCGATGCTGATCTACATCTCTCGACGACTGCTCTGGACGCCCGTTTTGATGTTCATCGCGGGGCTGTTCGTCTTCTGGCTTGCTTCATGCACACCAGGAGACCCCGCCGAGCTTATGGCCGGTCAACGTGCCGATCCCGAAGCGATCGCACGTATCCGCGATCGTCTCGGGTTGGACGACCCGTTCATGTTGCAATACACGCGCTACATCGCCGACGCGTTGAAAGGCGATTTCGGCGAGAGCTATCGATACCGGGGGCGCGACGTCCTCGAACTGCTCGGACCTAAGCTCAGGGTTTCGTTGGAGCTGAACATCGTTTCATACGTCGTCACCTTGCTGATCGGGCTGCCTATGGGATTCTGGGCGGCAATGCGCCAAGGGACGTGGAAAGATCCCACATCGACGACGTTCATGTTGCTCTTGTACGCGCTGCCGGTCTTCTTTACCGCCCCGTTCCTGATCCTAGTATTCGCTCTGTGGTTGGATTGGATCCCTGTTTCGGGATGGTCGGGCATGTTCTCTACGCAGGCGATATTGCCGGCGTTCACTCTTGGCGTGCCAGGGGCATTCGTATTCATGCGGTTTATGAGGGCATCTACGCTGGATGTGCTCGGACAGGAATACGTACGTACGGCCCATGGCAAAGGCATGGGCCACATGACGGTCAACAGGCGGCACATCGCCCGCAACGCGCTTTTGCCCATCATCACGATCCTTGGGTTCTCGCTGGCCGGACTTTTCGGCGGTTCCCTAGTCGTCGAGTTAATTTATGGCATCCCAGGTGTTTCGAGGCTGTTATTGGAAGCCGTTTTCCAGCGGGATTACCCGGTAATCATGGCGATGACTCTTTTGGGCGCTACGATGCTGGCCATCGCGAATCTGATAGCCGACATTTTGTACTCGGTGATCGATCCCCGGATTAGATTGCGAGCATGAGATGAAAGACGCGCGGTCGATGAGTCCCAATAGCGTTGAGCTTACTGAGTTGTTGGAGGTTGAGGGGGCCGACGGTTTTTTCAGCCACGCCTGGAAAGAACTCAGAAAACGCAAACTCGCCCTCATGTCGGTTTGTATCCTCCTTGTCTTATACACGATCGGCATCTTGGCGCCTCTGGTAGCGACCCACGACTACACGGAGACGAATCTTGCGAAGACTCAAGCGGCGCCGGATCTCGAAAACTGGCTAGGCACTGACCGGTTGGGAAGAGACATTTTTTCGCGCGTCGTCTGGGGTATCCAGACTACAGTGATACTCACCGTCATCACCAGTTTGACAGCGAGCTTTTTATTGGGTCTGGCCGCGGGGATGGCTGCCGGTTATCTGCGAGGCGTCGTGGACATCATCACTACGAGGACCGGAGAAGTAGTGTCCGTGTTTCCAGATATTCTGTTAGTGCTGATCATCGTCGCCACCGTTCGGCCCCAGTTCAAAGAGTTCGGGTACTGGATCGAAGACAACACCTTTATCTCTGGCGTCATATCGTCTGGTGCCATCGACTACATAGTTTTGGGCGTTGCTTTCCTGCCGCTGTCGTGGTTCGGGGCGATGCGTCTCATTCGAGGACAAACCCTGTCTATCAGAGAGGCACCCTACGTGGATGCCGCACGTTCGATGGGCGTCGGAACACCCACGATACTCCTAAGGCACATCCTGCCCAACGTCATCACGCCGTTGATCGTGAGCGTCAGCTTCGGCATGGGTGGCGTCGCGCTGGGCGAAGCGATCATCAGCTTCTTCGGCATCGGTGTGCAACCCCCTCGCCCCAGCTTGGGCGTCATGATCGGAGACGTTACGGCCCGGACGGGCAGCGCGGCGGTAGAGACGCTACGCAGCCACCCTGAGCAGCTCCTGTCCCCGATTGTCGTCGTCTGGCTGATGATATTCTGCTGGAACATACTCGGCGACGCGCTCAACGACATCCTCAACCCCCGCGCACGCTGATCGGAGGTTCTTTCCATGGCTGAGAAGTTAAAGGTCGGGTTGGCCTGCAACGCGCACTACCGAGAACGCGGCATCAAGCAGAACGAGGTCGAGCGACTTGAGGAGTTCGCCACCTTCGAATGGCGAGAGTTCGACGAAACAACCGACTGGTATTCTCCGCCGATCTCCACACCAGCAGTCATAGCCGACTTCATCGACTTCGCCTCCACTGTTGACGCAATGATCGTCTGCCATGGCTCACCTCGGGTTACCGGCGAAATCCTTGACGCAGCGCCGAACGTGCGACTCATTGGTGAGCTAGAAGGCGACAGGTTCGCTCAACGCATCGATGTCACCGCCTGCGTCGACCGCGGCGTCAAAGCGGTTGACACTACCCACGCCTCCAGTCTCCCAGTCTCCGAGTGGGCACTGGCAATGATGATGATGGGATTGAAGAAGGTCGGAGCACACTATCGACGCCTGATCACCGACCAAGAGTGGGGAACAGGCGAACAGCGAGCTACCGAGCCCGATTTCCAGATGATGGGCGACTTGACCGGCCGCACAGTAGGACTCATCGGAGGTGGCAACATCGCCCGCCGACTGATCGAGCTCCTGGTACCGTTCCGTGTCGATATCCTGCTCCACGATCCATACCTGCCACGCGAGCTAGCATCGGCATTGAACTTCACCATGACATCGCTCAAGAACGTCATGAGCATGCCAGACGTGGTCGTGTGCCTCGTACCGCACACCCCAGCGACAGAAGGTATGTTAGGTGCCAAAGAGCTGAGTTGGATACGGCCCGGCGCGGTCTTCGTCAACGTCTCGCGCGGGCAAGTCGTCCAGTCCGACGCGCTGATCGAACGCTTGCAAAAAAACGACATATACGCCTGCCTCGACGTCTTCGACCCTGAGCCGGTTCCCACAGATTCCCCGGTCCGAGGGCTGTGGAACGTCTTCCTGACGCCGCACATCGCCAGCACCGTGGACGGAACGGGTATATCTTTCTTTGGCGAGATGATCGACGAGTTGGAACGCTTCCATCTTGGTCACGACACCAAGCACGACCTCATGGTCCGCACCCTCGCCAACCGCCGCGGCGAGAATCCAGGCGACCTCGACGCCGTCCGCTGAGCCGAACCCCTCAACGCCTTGCTTGCTAACATGGAAGGCGAACTGAACCCGCCTTGTAGTTAGCAGGTGAACCCCATGTCGAAGGTCGATCCTTATTCTTCTACGTATTTCCAATCCCGCCGCTCCGCTGTGATGGCACGTAATGGAGCGGTCGCAACCAGCCAACCGCTGGCGGCCCAGGCCGGATTACGCATATTGCTAGACGGTGGGAACGCCGTTGACGCTGCTGTCGCAATGGCCGCCGCCCTCAACGTCGTCGAACCCGGCTCAACGGGCATCGGCGGCGACATGTTCGCGCTCATCTGGAATAAAGATGAACGAAAGGTCGTGGCGTTGAACGGCAGCGGCCGATCAGGTGCCGCCGCAAATCCGGACGACGTTCGCAAAGCAGGCTTCGATGCGATACCCAACGAACTAGACGGCTGCGCATTCTCGGTCAGCGTACCGGGCACGGTGCACGGCTGGGAAACCGCGCTGGCAAACTACGGACGGATGTCGCTCTCTGAGGTGTTGCGCCCGGCGATCGACTACGCCCTGAACGGCTACGCGGTCTCGGAGGTCATTGCACGAGGCTGGCAAGGCTGCGAAACAAAGCTCAGGCACCGACCTTCCGGCGCGGAGATGCTGCCGGTAGGTGGACGCGCGCCCAAGTGCGGAGAAGTCGTATCGTTGCCCGAATTGGGCGGGTCACTCCAAACGATCGCCGAAGGCGGCAGCGAAGCATATTACAAGGGCGACATCGGCAAGAAGATCGCCGCATATGTCCAGCAGGAGGGCGGATGGCTAACCGAGGACGATGTCGCCTCTCACCACTCGGACTGGGACGAAGCGATACACATCAACTACCGCGGCGTCGAGGTCTGGGAATGCCCGCCTAACGGGCAGGGGATCGCCGCGCTAATGGCGCTCAACATCGCTGAAGGCTTCGACATCCCTGAAATGGGAAGCCAATCCGCTGACGCCTATCACCACCTCATCGAATCGATGCGTCTGGGATACGAGGATGCCTTGCAGTACGTCGCCGATCCCCGCGTTGCAGAAGTCCCGATAGGACCGTTGCTCTCCAAGCAATATGGCGACCGACGTCGATCTACCATCAATTCCATGCGTGCGCACCCGAACGTCTCCTACGGCGACCCGATGGGTGGCGGCGACACGATCTACTGCACCGCAGTCGACGGCGACGGCAATGCCTGCTCCCTGATCAACAGCCTGTTCGCAGGTTTCGGATCGGGCCTAGTCGTTCCTGGCACCGGAATCGCCCTACAGAACCGCGGATCGCTATTCTCGTTCGACCCCGACCATCCCAACTATCTGGAAGGTCGCAAGCGCCCTTACCAGACGATCATCCCGGCAATGGCGACGAAGGAAGATGAAATGTGGTTGTCGTTTGGCGTGATGGGCGGTTTCCAACAGCCACAGGGACACCTGCAAGTCATCTCCAACATGGTCGACTTCGGCATGGACTCGCAAAAAGCCCTAGATGCGCTGCGCTTCAGCATCGACGTGCTGGGCGACAAGAGCGTGCGCGTTGAGGAAGACCTAGACGAATCGGTCGTCACTGACCTGCAAAGCCGCGGACACAACGTCGTCATGCAACGAGGCTACGACCGCACCGGTTTTGGCGGCGGGCAGGTTGTGTCTCGCAACGCCGAGACAGGCGTTCTCTGCGCCGGCACAGAGCCACGGAAAGACGGTTCCGCACTCGGTTGGTAGGGCAAGACACCTACCTGCGGACGCGGCGAGCTAGCAGAAACGCCCCTAGAAGCCCGGCGATCAGCAACGCCGAAGCTTCGAGCGGTCCATCACCGTTGGAGTTGCACAGGCCACCCGAACTCGTCGGTTCTTCTGGAGGTTTCTCTCCAGCCGCTTCCGCCTCTCGCGCCGGTTCCTCGGTCGCCGTAGCCTTGACAATGACTTCGACTTCAGGTTCCTCGGTAGGTTCCGTCGTGGGAGTCGCCGGGATCGGCGTATTAGTCGGCTCTGGTGTCGGTGAAGTGCCGGCATCGCCGACTGTTATGCCGCCTTTAACTGGCGTTAGCGTTAGCAGCTTGTATTCAGAAGTCGCTCCAGAGTCCGAACCTTCCGGCGTAGGTGTCGGAGTGGGTGGCACGTATGGATCGGCACCGATCGATTCGCGCCATTCGTTGTCGAGTTGCTGCACGGTCTTGCCGTAGATGTTTCGGATTGCGATGTCGCCACTGCGCCCCTCGGCGATTGACGCCAGCGTCTCAGCGATCTTTTCGGCTCCGTACGTCTCGATTAGGTACTCGACGAAGTTACGGCTCTGGCCGTATGAGACGATCACCATGTTCGGTTCGCCAGGGAACGTCTGCAACCGTGAGAAAGGGATCAACCGGTTGGTGTCGACCGCCCAATCAAGGTAGTAGACGTAAGATAGTCCCTTGTCGAGGTTTCCGTATTCGGCCAAACCTTCGTTGAGCCAGAGCGGCACCAGCGCGTTGCTGCCTTGCGCGGCTCTTCCGACAAGGATGTGGGTGAGTTCATGAGTGAGCGTACCTATGTCGCGGTTGCCCGATAGGACTAGGACGACGCTGTGGTCATAGAAGGCTTGACCCTCCGTGATCAGTTCCCGGCTTATCGTCGCACTGCGCGCGCTCACAGCCCCAATCATTTCGGCGTTGTTGTTGTAAAGCGTTACGATGATCGGAGTCTCTATCTCACTGCCGGTGATCGGGCCCATCAACTCCATCGATTCCTTCGCCGCTTCAGCCAAGCGTTCGGCCCTAACTTGCACGGGACCGTGGTAGTAGACGAAAATCGGACCGCGGCTCACGACATCCCATTCGAATCGGGAGTCCAGCATCATCTGGCTGTACTGCTTTGAGACGTACTCGTTGCCTTCCACGTCGATCGCTTCGAACACGAAGTCGATCGTGGTTCCCGGCGGCATATAACGAGGGCTGGTGTTCACCCGCCATTCGAGCTCACCATCCATGAGTGCTCCCGAACGCTCCTCAATGTCTAGGTAGTCATATTGACCGGTCGTTTCCGGTCCTGTTGAGAATCGAACTCTCACGTCTTCAACCTCTACGTCTGTCTCGAAACTGACATAAAAACGGATGCTCTCCGGGAAGTTGCTCTCCATGCCACCGTCGAGGAAGCGGACGGGTTCCGATTGCCCCACCGCGGTGCCAACGCCGATGAATATCGCAGCCGCCGCAAGCGCGGTCATTAGCAAGACGACAATGGTCAGCTTGGTCGTTGATGTGAGTTTTGTGTTGGTAGGCATATTCGACTGGATGCAGTGCAACTCCATTTCCGTCGACATATATTGAATCGTAAATCGCGATGTGCATGCGCGCCCGCTTTATGATCTACGCAACCGCTACGTGGTTTGGACGCATCGACCGTCAGAGATCAGCCAGCATTGCGCCATTCGGACCAGAAGCGGTAAAAGGCGCTCAGCGGCGTCCCGACCGCCAAGATCCACAGACCCCAGATAGGTTGCCCGATGATCAGTGCAACGGTCATGATGACAACGCGTTCGGGACGCGTCAGAAAGCCTGATGTCCCCTTATAGCCAAGTCCCTCGGCGCGAGCGCGGATGTAGCTGACCATGATCGATCCGACAAACGCGATGAATGCGAGGATAACCGCGTCGCGGCGTAACGAGTCGGCGGACGAGTAGTAGATTAGAAGCCCGAGAAGAAGTGCCGCCTCCGACAGCCGGTCAAAGGTCGAGTCGAGGAGTGCGCCACGGTCCGAAACTTTGCCAGTCCGACGGGCAATCGCACCGTCGATCATGTCGAATAGCGCGGCAGGGATGCTGATGAGCCCGGCGATCACGAACTCCCCAACTGCCGCAAAACCCGCGGCAACAACAGCAATTAGGAATCCAGCGATAGTTGCCGCGTTGGCGTTAAAGCCAATAGCGACGAGAGCCGCAGACACTGGTTCTTCGAACCATCGAGCGATGGCGCCCCGGGCAGATTTGCGGAGCTTCTGGAGTCCGCTCTCCGAATCAGCCACTGCTGGTTCGCCGTTGCTGGGGCAAGAAGGGCAACGGTGCGCGCGCCGTAACCTCTTGGTAATAGTCAATCACGTCGTCGGCGACCCTGGACCATCCGAAGCGTTGCACCTTTTCGTGACCATTAGCCACCAAACGGTTTCTAAGGTGCGGTTCTTCAATAATCCGCTGGATCGCGTTGGCGATGGCGTATTCGTCGCCGACATCGACCAAGAGCGCGTCCTGCTCGTGGTCGGCCACGCCTTCGAAACCCAGTATTCCACTGGCCACGATCGGCGCACCTGATGCCATCGCTTCGACCAGCACGAGACCGAAGCTCTCGTGCCCAGTGTTAGGCGCACAGAAAACGTCGGCGTGCTGGTAATAAGCCGGAAGCTCTTCATCGGTGACGGGACCGGCAAATATGACATCGTCGATACCGCGCTCGCCCATCATTCTCCAAGATTCGCGGTCAGGGACACCGGCTCCGACGACGATCAGGCGAAGGTCAGGGTAGCGCCACCGTAGAGTGCTGTACGCGCCGAGAAGGAACCGCAACCCTTTGCGCTTCTCACCTACCCGTCCAACGAACACAATGTTGATTGCGTCTGACCTGAATTCGCTTGGCTTGGGCCGGGGTTGTTCGAAACGCGGGACATCGATTCCGTTAGGGATGATGGTGTAGCGGTCAGGGAAGTATCTGTCGGCATATTCTTTGGCCGCGTTCGAAACCGCGATGCGTCCATCAAGTTTGTCCGCGACTAAGGTAAACAGCGGTTTAAAGCTCAGGTAACCGGGGTGAATGTTCTCGCTGTATGCGTGAAATGTGCCGACCGTAGGCCACGGTGAGAACCAGCTCGCCGCGGTCCCAAGGAAAGGCATGAGCGGCTCGTGGATATGGACAACGTCGAAGCGTTCCGTCGTGAGTATCCGACGCATCTGGCGGGCGGCTCTCACGCTCATCGAGATCCGTGAGACGGAGCCGCTAGCCGTGAAAGGAACGCTGCCTCCGAGGGGAACTACTTCGAGGTCTCCAACATCCGGCGCAGTCTGCGGCCGGGACCGTGGCGCGAATAGAACGACTTCATTGCCGCGCCGGGACAATTCCCTACTGAGACTGGCCATGTGAGCCACGACGCCGCCGTGGTAAGAAAGGTCGTATGGCGATACTTGAGCGATTCGCATCGGTTATCTAGCAAGCAGGAACGTCAACTATGTTTCGCAAGATGGTCGCTGGAATTACATCATACCAAGCAATTTGAAGCCGTTGGCTAACGTGGCGAAAGCGTTTGGTTCAGTTCATGAAACGGGAGGACGATCTTGAATCCATGGACGCGCCTCCTCAAAAGCCGCAGAAGCCGCTAGTACCGTCTCCTCGTCGAACTTGCGCCCGATGATTTGGAGGCCGACAGGTAGGCCGTTAGGCGTGAAACCCGCAGGTATTGATGCCGCCGGGCAACCAGTCGCGTTGGAGTGCATTGTGAACGCGCCGTTCCAGAATTGCTCAGGATAGGACGACGTGCCCGTAATGCTCCCCGGAAAAGGTTCGTTGACGAAGGCAGGGAAACGGGCGACTGGCGACAGCACGAGATCATAAGTGGCGAAAACATCGTCAAAGATGGCCTTCAATTCGTCTATACGCCCCAAAGCGGCTGCATAATCCGCCACAGTGACCTGCGAACCCTTTTCGATGAAGAAACGGGCAAAATCGGTCATCTGAGCGCCATATCGGTCGATGTACCTGCCGTAGTTGTTAAACGCACCTGAGGATTGGATAGGTCCAAAAGAATCGTAAGGCTCAAGGAGCGAGATATCGACCTCTTCCACAGTGCATCCGAGATCTTCGAAAACTAACGCAGCGCCGCGAGTGATGCGCGCAACGTCAGGATCAACCTCAGCGAACCTGAAGTCCGGGCTCCACGCGATGCGCAGACCGTCAATCGGCCGCTCCGTGGCTCCAACGAAATCGGGCGGATCGGTCCGGAGTGTAGACGGGTCTCGGCGGTCAAACCCGGCGAGAACCTGGAGCAGTAACGCGGCATCTTTGACGCTACGAGCGATCGGTCCTGGTTGCCCGAAGAAGTTCGGAGCCGGCGGGCCTCCCAATCCCGTGTAGCCCGATACCCTGCCGAGAGTGGGCTTGATGGTATAAACGCCGCAGAAGTTTGAAGGAATGCGTAAAGACCCGCCGCCGTCACTTCCTTGGGCGATCGGTGCTAGATATGCCGCAACCGCCGCCGCGGCGCCACCGCTCGAACCGCCGGGCGTACGATCCGTATCCCAAGGATTCTTACCCAAAATCCCGAGCGAGTTTTCGCACGTTCCCACAAACCCAAGTTCGCAAGCGTTGGTTTTCCCCAGTATGGATGCTCCGGCACCGCGGACGCGTTCGACGACCGCAGAGTCGTTCTTTGGTACACGATCTTTGAATATGACCGATCCGCTGGTAGTTCGGATGCCCCCCGTCATATGCGTATCTTTGATCGGAATCGGCAGGCCGTGCAACGGACCGAGATCTTCACCGCGCATGACGGCTGCCTCCGCGGCCTTCGACTGCTCAATGACGATGTCATCAGCGACTAGGAGGTAGGAGTTCAGTTGCGGGTCGATCCGATCGATCCGATCGAGGAAAAGCTCCGCCAATTCCACAGGAGAGACCTGTTTCGACTTGATGAGAGCTACGAGTTCGGTGGCGGAGGAATAGGCGAGTTGTTGATCGGGCATGGTACGGGTTCTCGTTGTCGGATATGGGGATGTGTGCATAACTCCCGTCATTTCCGAAAACTACCGTCATTCCCGCGAAGGCGGGAATCCAGCGGGGTGTCTAATCGCGGTGTGATACCCAAACCACACCCGCCCCTTGCTATGCGCGGAGTTATGCATACGTCCCGTATGGGGATAGGTTACGTGAGAAGACTGAATGGAGGATTATTGGGATTCGTGTATTGGCCCAAATTGCAAAACTTCAACGATCCATTTGCACTTTTATGGCGTTTATTAGAAAATAATGGAAGTTGATGGTGTTTAGTGGAACTTCCAAGGTGACGGTCATCGAACACTGGTTCGGTGACGACGCGGCATGAACGACGAAAAGGAGTTAAAGCATGGCCAATTTGAAGGTCCGCGACGTTGCTGAACGCTTGGACGTCAGCAGTAAGACCGTCTACAAGTGGCTGCATGAAGGGCTGATCCCGGCGAGCCGATTGGGCAAGAGTTGGATCATCTCGGAAGAGGCGCTACAAGCGGCTCTAGCTCCCGGGTCCAACCGACCACTGGCCAGCGCGGTCGTCAATCAAGGCGCGGATGCGCCAACAGCAAGTTCCACTGACATTCCATCGCAAGCTTCACGATCTCGTGACGATGAACCGATTGTTTCGGTAAGACCTGTTGAAAGGAGAACCCCTGTGGGTCGTATCAATGTTGCAGTCATCGGATTGGGCAACTGCGCCTCATCGCTGATCCAAGGCATACACAAGTACAGCGAGGTGGACGAAAACTCCGCGCCAGTGCCAGGTGTCATGCACAACGTCCTAGGCGGCTACACCCTCGGCGATGTGAACGTCGTCGCAGCTTTCGACGTCGATAAGGAAAAGGTAGGGGTCGACATCAACGAGGCGATCTTCGCCAAGACCAACAACGCGCTCCAATTCCACGACGTTCCACGGGCTGGCATCACCGTCGACCGTGGCATGACTCACGACGGGATCGGGCAGTATCTAGAAGATGTGGTCGAAAAGGCCCCCGGCTCGACAGCCGATATCGTAGGCATCCTACGCGACCGCGAAGTCGATGTCGTCATCAACTATCTCCCCGTCGGATCCGAGCAAGCCACAAAGTGGTACGTCGAGCAAGTCCTAGCTGCTGGTTGTGCTTTTGTCAACTGCATCCCCGTCTTCATTGCCAACCAGCCGTATTGGCAGAAACGTTTCGAAGACAAGGGCCTGCCAGTCGTCGGCGACGACATCAAATCGCAGGTCGGCGCAACCATCATCCACCGGGTACTCGCAAGGCTCTTCGAAGACCGCGGCGTTCGTCTTGATCGCACCTACCAGCTCAACTTCGGCGGCAACACAGACTTCTACAACATGCTCGAGCGCGCTCGACTCGTGACGAAGAAGATCTCAAAAACGCAATCGGTTCAGTCCCAGCTCGAAAAAGAGCTACCCACCGACGACGTCCACATCGGCCCCAGCGACCACGTCCCGTGGCTAGAAGACCGCAAGTGGGCATACATCCGCCTCGAAGGCACCTCCTGGGGCGACGTACCTCTCAACGTCGAGTTGAAACTCGAGGTCGAAGACAGCCCAAACTCCGCAGGCGTCGCCATCGATGCGATTCGGTCGGCGAAGATTGCGCTGGACAAGGGTGTAGCCGGTGCGATCGAACCGGCATCGGCATACTTCATGAAGTCTCCGCCGGTGCAGATGCGCGACGATGATGCCCGCAAGGCCGTCATCGACTTTGCTAGCAACGGAGCAGTAGTGTGACACGCGTTGCGTGCAATGGACATGATCTGAAGAACGCGAAGCCGTTGCGTACATAAGAGACGCAGGACTTCAACCAGATGAAGGCCAAAATACCGCTGGTTTTGATGCCACAACCAGAAGGTGGTTACACGGTTACGTCTCCGCTTCTTCCGGAGTTGATAACCGAGGGTGACACGGTTTCCGAGGCGCTGGCGAATGCCGAGGATGCGTTCGCCGCAGTTGTGGAGATTTATGAGGATAGAGCGGACGGTTGTTTAGAATCGCCTACACAGAGGGCTTAGAGAGGTTTCTAATATGGGTACATTCAACTGTCTGATCCGTATCTCCAGCATGGATGGTGAACGGTCCCGGGAGATTGAGGCGACGGTTGACACCGGCGCCGCTTATACCACGTTGCCAACTAGCCTGTTACATGAGATAGGTGTGGAGCCGATTGGCCAACGGCGTTTTCTGCTTGCAGATGGTCGGAGGATATATATGGATTACGGTCGGACGTGGATAACGATAGATGGTGAGAGTGAGGTCACCGTGGTGGTTTTTGGGGAAGACGACGCTCCAGCTCTCCTGGGTGCTTACACTCTTGAAGGTCTGGCATTGGCCGTTGACCCAATCGAGCAGCGATTAGTCCCAACCCACCTCATCATGTACTAGAACAACGAATCGCTTGGACGGTTCGTTGTAGCTTGGTTGCGCTGGTGTCGGCGTACTTTATGAAATCGCCCCCAGTCCAGATGCGCGACGATGCATACCGCTCGGTGATCGAGTGCGCGAGTAACGGCGCGTTGATTTGAACCGAGATTTGGCCCTGAGCATGGTGTCTTCTTCCCCGGAGTCGGGATAAAGGAGCAGTTATGGGCACCCTCTTGCGGCCTGCCCTGTGGATTGCGAATGCGATTCTGGCTGTGTGATACAGTCGAAAGGTTGCGTTTCTGCAGGGGTGTCATCTTTGAACCGATTTCCGTCAGTTGTTCTCATATCCGTCGTCGCGCTGATCGTTGCGGTGTTTTTCGTCTCGCTGGACGCGCCAGAGAGCGCGGCGCAGACGCAGGACGGGCCGACGCCGACTCCTACGGAGGACGCTATCCGCGGGGCGTCTCAGCACGAGTGCGAGGACGACCCTCAGCGCGCAGACTGTCCGCCGCCTCCGCCATCCGGATTGTCTCTCTCGAAGAGTGGCACGTCGCTGAGTCTGAGCTACAGTCGAAGCATGTGGAATGGGAGCAGGGCGCACAACGGGGGTACCGGTTCGAACTGCATCGTCGCACGATCGGCGGCACAGGCGCGTTCAGCAGTTACAGGACTAGGGACGACTCTCTACCGCCAGTGAGTTTCGGCTCCGTCGACGAGGGATACGAATACAAGGCCCGGGGCAAAAGATGCAGAACATACCGCCGTTCTGTCTGCGGAGACTGGTCCGTGTTTACGTCGGCGGTGGAAGTAGTGTCCCTGCCTCCGCCCCCGACCAGCCTCAAACTGAAGCGCACCGACGACGACATCGAAGTCACCTACACACGCAGCACCTGGAGCGGGAGCCGCTCGCACTACTACCGCTTCGAGCTGCTGCGTTCGACCAGGCTGGGCGGCCCGTACAGCTCGCACAAGACGATCAGCGACTCCGTCTCCCCGGCGAACTTCTCGAACCTCGACGGCGGCTACTGGTACCGCGTGCGTGGCAAGCGTTGCAAAACCTATTCCGGAACCGGATGCGGAGCATGGTCGTCTCTTTCATCGGCGACCTGGATATCGAGAGCCGCCACGGCGACGCCCACCCCGACGCCCGCACCGACTGACACGCCTACTCCTACGCCGACGCCCACCCCTACGCCGATCCCCACGCCCCCGCCACCGACGGGGCTGGAACTGGAGAAAGCTGGGGACGACGTGTTGAGCCTCGACTACACGCGCAGCACATGGTCGCGGAGCCGCGCCCATTACTACCGGTTCGAACTGGAACGCTCGAGCACCGAGAATGGGACATACACCTACCAAGAGACGGTCAAAGATTCGTTCCCGCCGGCGAGATTCACCAGTCTTGACGGTGGATACTGGTATCGCGCCCGCGGCCAGCGCTGCACGACTTTCAGCGGTTCGATCTGCAGCGAGTGGACTGACTATTCCGATTCTCTGTATCTCGCCCGTCCGCCTACGCCTACCCCGCCCCCTACTCACACGCCGACGCACACCCCGACGTTTACACCTACGCCCACGAACACGGCAACACCGACGCACACGCCTACTCATACGCCGACGTTCACTCCGACGCCTACGATCACACCTACCCCGACGATCACGCCCACCCACACTCCGACTGCGACGCCCACTCCGACACCCACCCCCACGGTCACGCCGACTCCAACCCCGACGCCCACTCCCCCGCCTAACGCGACGAATACTCCCACACCGACGCCTACACCGATCGTCAACCCTCCGAGCGACTCGTCACCCGAGGTGTCGAGCATGTCTTTGAGATCTGGCTCGACCGACGACATAGTCGTCGAATTCACGGTGCCGAAGATAGGTCGCTACAAGGTCGGCATCAGTTCCGCCACGACGAAAAGCGGCACCTACACTGCCGGCGCCTCGTCGAACGTAGACATCTCCACCGTTCCTGCTACAAGCAAATCGTCCGTGACGTTCAACGATGTGACGCAGGCGAGGTACTACAAGGCGCGAGTCAGGGTTTGCACGCTCAACACCGACGAAGACTGCGGAACCCCCAGCGATTGGTCCGACGCGCTGGCCGTTCCCATGTGTCAGGAATCCTCGGGGCCGCCGAGAGGCAGCGATGTTCGACCTCCAGTGCTCCCGCAGGATCTGACCTGTCTGCCTCCCGGCAAGATGGAAAAGCCGACGCTCACGCCCGGCGACCGCAGCCTCACCGTCACTTGGAACGAGGCGAGCGGCGGGAACTTGTCGATCACGGGCTACCGCATCCAGTACCGAGCGACGACGAGAGGCGCGCAGTGGTCGAGGACGGAGTGGCTCTCGGATGCCGACACCAGCTACACGATATCGGGGCTGGAGAACGGAACCACGTACAGGGTGCAGATCAGATCCAGGAACTCTGCTGGACTGTACGGCGCATGGTCCGAAGAAGAGGGCGGCGTCGCCGGTGCGGTTCAGCCGTCGATGAATTTCGACGTTACAGGGTTGAAGAATCTAGTGGCGGGCGAGACCAAGACAGAGCTCGTGGCGACGCTACAAAACCTCGTGGCTTCGAAGAGTTACAAAGTCAAGTTTGTAGCCGGATCCAGCTCAGTCCTGAAGTTCGGTTCCTGCAAGGGCAAAGATTCGAAGACGATAAATGTCACTGCGGACAGCGCGGGCAGGGCGTCGAACATAAAGTCTCATGTTCACGGGTGCGCCCAAGGCAGCAGCTCGGTGTCGGCGGAACTGTTCGACGGCAACGTGCGGATCGCCAAAACCACTCCAGTCACGTTTAATGTTATCGTACCGCCGCCCGTGCCATACGATCTGCGCGCCAACGGTCATAGCACGAGTGCAACGAAGGGACAGGCCGTGATTAGTTGGAAAGGCGACAACCCGGCGCTGTTATATGAAGTCGTTTATGCCGATGAATGCGCGCGAGAAAGGAACAGTTATCTTTGTAGACCCATTCCTGACACATGGCTCACACCGATCACTAAAGCAAGTGCCACCCGGCAGATCACAATCGACGAAAAGATAGGGATTAAAAGACTCTATCGTGTCAGGGTACGAGCGGTCGCATATGGGTTTAGGACGGCGTGGTCGGACCCGGTGCACGTTTTTTCGACCAACGCGCCATATTCGGGATTCGTGGCCAAACTTGAATTGGGCGACGACATCGAGGATCCGATTTGGGTGAACAGGCAATACAAGTACCGGATATGCAAAAACTCCTTCCCGTCGGGGTATTCTGCCACGACCGAGGACGAGATAGATGACGCTCTTGAGCGGTGGGATACATCCGTGGGTATGGTGTCAATCACCCATACTGCAACCCACAGTTGCGGGGTGGGGACAAGAGATTCTGTAGTCATAGCTGTTCGCGACAGGATCTTGATCCGTGACTGCGAAGATGTCTTTGCGGATAACGTTCACCTAGTCCATGGCTGCGCAAAGCCTTGGCTGAAGGCCAGCACAAACCCCGATCCACCGCTGCAAGGGGTCCAGATCTATTTGAGACGCGGGTCGACAGAACTCTGGAACACTACCAGAAGTTCAAGAACGGCCTGCAACGAACTTTACAGAGCGATCCTGCACGAGGCAGGGCACGTTCTCGGCATCGTCAACCACAACAAGCTGAAGAACAGATCGATCATGAGTGAGAACATTGCAACTGGTTGCGCTCCAGGTCCCTTCGACATCGCGGCAGTCACCGCGCGCTTCCAATCCGTAGGAAGGTGAAAGCACTATTGATGTCAGCAAGATTGTTCATTTCATTACCATTGATCGCGTTGGCGATCTCGCTGGCGGTTGTGGCGGCAGCATGCGCGTTCTCAGATGCGAACGATAGAAAACCTCCCTGTGAACCGGTGCCAGGTTCAACGATGGACCCGTGTGCAATAAAAGACTTCGGACATATCGAATGGACAACCTTGTCATCATCTGCTTCAATGATCCCGCCGGATGCTGACAACCTGGCATTAAAAAGGTATATGGGAGGTTTCACGCATTTAGTGTTGCGAGGGGTGGTTCTACCTGGCACTACAAGATGTGGTGCCTACCCCTCGATCATGCCGGTTCCCTCTTTCTATGTGGGACCGCCCAACGAGACATTTGAGATGGCGTGTTTCGTCGATGTCGACGTCAAGCATTACATCGTGGGCTCTGGTCCTAGCCGCATCACGTTGGTTGGGCATCGTGAACCTTTGGGAGTAGACCCAGAACCGTACCTCCAGATGGGCGAGAATTACGACGCGACCGCGATTGCCCCCGAGCTACTTGCAAGACTTGAGCAGAACACAGCACCGCAAATAGAGGGCGACGAACGGATTTTCTTCCTAGGAGAGGTGTACACAGAGTTTCTCGAAGCATGGCTGGGAATCATCACATGGGATGTTCAGCGATCCGAGAGTAGCGAAGTCGTCGTTGTTTCAAGAGATAAGGCTGCTGTAGAAGACCTCGTCTGGGCGTATGAAGAGTTGTACGACGACGAAGCCGAAGCGACGAAGTACAGAGGGCTGCTGTCGTTGACGGAGTACTCTATCAAGGAGTTCGAAAGGGAAATCATCGCGCTGGACAAGGAACGCAAGAGTGCCCCCAGAGGCGCGAGTGGCGAAATTCTGATGACCGACGTGGGACAACTACACACGTATTACAAAGATCATCTCGGAGCGTACAACAATCGCACGGCGACGCCCTCGTTGCCCCTGCCAATACCCGGTTCTACCGACACCCCTACACCGACGGTCGAGGCTTCTGCCACCGAAACCCCGACACCTACCCCTACCGTCACTCCGACTCCCACGCCAACCCAAACGCCTACACCAACCCCAACCGCAACTCCCACACCTGTTCCGGAGCCTGCCGCCGCGCCGGAGCCCACCCCTACACCGACTCCAACAGCCACTCCCACTCCAACCGCAACTCCGACACTGGCGCCGGAGCCTGAAGCGGCGACATCCGACGCTCCAGAGATAATCTCAATCGTGAGAAAATCGGACGCGCCGCGTTCGATCGACGTGACGTTCACAGTTCCGAGGACGGGGACGTACGTGGTGAACCTGCGCAGCGCCGATTCCGAGGACGGTAGATACCGCAACGTTCGGACGAAGGAGGTGGAGGTGTCGGACCTGCCGGAGGGCGGCGAGACTACGGTGACGTTCAACCGCCTGAACCCGAGCGCCTACTACAAGGCCCGCGTCCGCGTCGCCCGCGTCCGCGTCTGCACGGATGCCACGAGGGAGGACTGCACACCGCAAAGCGACTGGTCCGCGACCCTCGCGCCCTCACCGTAGCTTCAGGGGTGTCTCCACGGTTTCGGCATGCGAGCTAGGCGGCGTCCAGCCAACCAGAGCACTGGAACCACGTTTCCACGGTGGAGAAATATCGCTGGAATGACGTTTTTATAGGTTAATCGGTCGGCCCGACCACATGAATCCCGCACTCCTTAGCGTCAGGATCCGATTCCCACCACCATCTACCCGACCGCTCATCTTCACCCGGCTTCACAGCCCGAGTGCATGGTGCGCAACCGATGGACGGAAAGCCCTTGTCGTGCAGGATGTTGTAAGGGACGTTGTTCTCCAAAACGTAATCCCGGATCATCTCCGCAGTCCAGTTCGCCATCGGATTGATCTTGTACGCGTCGTGCGCAAAATCCTTCTGCACGATCTCGATCTCGCCACGCTTCATACCTTGATCGCGACGGAGACCAGTCAGCCAAGCGTCGGCTTCGCTGAGCGCCTTATTCAACGGATTGACCTTCCGAATCTCGCAGCACAGCTTCCGGTTCTGCACACCCTTGTAAAACAGGTTCATCCCGTGCTGCCGAATCATCCGACCCACCTCACGGATATCGGGATAATGCACCTCAACCTCGGTGTTGTATCGCCGCGCAATACGGTCCATCAGGTCGTAGGTCTCCTCGAAGAGCCGCATCGTGTCCAGCGTCGCCAAACGAGCCTTCGGGTTGATTCTCCAATACATGTCGAAGATCGCCATGCCGTCGATCGCGAAGGAAGACATCTGGATGGCGCGGTCGCCGAAGGTTTCATCGGTCCAGCGGAGGATCTCCATCGGGTGGGTATCCTCAAGCTGTGCGTTGATCTCCGACAACTCTGCATCGGAGAACCGATCGAGGACGCGCCTCTCTTCAACTTCGGGCTCAGCCGCTTCAAAGGGCACGATCTGTGCTTTGGCAATCGTCAATTCGTGGTTCTCCGTCGTCAGATCAGTATGTGGTCGGGATTCAGGCAAAAAAAGACCCCTGCACCAAGTGGCAGGGGCGTTCGTGCCGCGTCAAACTGCGATTTGCGCTACGCGTCAGATACTGCATCTAACCCCTGCGAGGGGCTGATACAAGAACACTCGGCGGTTCGAGACCGCATACGTCGGATGGACATGCCACACGTCATTATATCTCGCGGTTCTCGCGCGTGTCTCGGTACGCTCAGCCGTTCAGGTTTAGAATGAACAACACCCGTCTAGCAGTATGGCGTAAACGCCAAATTCAGAGGACCTCGTTCATGGCAACGATGACCGAAGCATCAATTTCTGGCGAGCGCATCGAAGAGTTGCAGAGCATCGCTGGCGACCACCTCTTCATGCACGCGCAACAGGTCGAGGATTGGCGAGGCAACCTAAAGATTTTCGTCAAAGGCGAGGGCGCATGGGTCGAGGATATCGAGGGGAACCGGCTGCTGGATGCCATGGGCGGACTCTGGTACAAAGCCGCGGGTTACGGTCGAACCGAGATCGCCGACGCCATGTACGAGCAGCTGACCGGCATCGAGACGCCGCCCGCAGGCTCCGCAACTCCTTCACAGGTCGAATTGGCAGGCCGGATCGCTTCGCTATACCACGACAAAGATGCCCGCACATTCTTCCTGTCCGGCGGCTCCGAAGCAGTCGAGACAGCCGTGAAGATGGCGAAGAAGTATCAGGCACTCAACGGCAAGGCCGGGGCCTTCAAAGTCATCTCGCGACGCTATTCCTACCACGGTGCCACCGCGATGGCCGTCAGCCTCGGGCGCAGCCCTGCGGCCGACCCTTGCGGCCCAGAGATGCCCGGCGCGATACACGTCACCAACTGGGATTCATATCGACTTCCTTTCGACGGAGATCCCGTTGACGTCGCGATACGCTGCGCCAACGAGTTCGAAGTCGCCATCAAGCACAACGGCCCCGAATCCGTAGCAGCAATGATCGCCGAGCCGATCTCAGCCGCCGCCGGCATCCACATTCCTCCAGCCGAATACTGGCAACGGCTCCGCGAAATCGCCGACGAATACGACGTCGTCCTCATCGCCGACGAGGTGATTACTGGTTTCGGCCGCACCGGCGAGTACTTCGCTCCCATGAACTGGGACGTCACCCCCGACATTACGACCGTAGCGAAATCGTTGACCAGCGGCTACTCCCCCCTCGGTGCAACCATCGCGACCAAGAACATCGCCGACGCCTTCCTCGGCGGCCCAGAAGAGACATTCCGGCATCTCGTGACGTTCGGTGGTCACCCAGTCAGCGCCGCGGCAGCTTTAGCCAACCTCGACATCTTCGAAGACGAAGACCTGCCCGGCAACAGCAAGCGCATGGGCGAATACCTCTACGACCAGTTGCAACGACTTCGCGAGCACGAGATCGTCGGTGATATCCGAGGCGGTCTCGGTCTGCTCGCCGCCGTAGAGCTGGTTCAGGACCGCGACAACAAGACCTCGTTCCCGCCGAGTGCCGAGTTGGCGAAGCGTCTGCCAGCGATCCTCTCCGACAACGGATTGGTCTCTTTCAGGGCCGGCGATGTCATCGCGCTTTGCCCGCCGCTAGTCGTAGACAAAGACGAAATCGACTACATCGTCGACGCAGTCGACCGCTCCCTAGAGACCCTCAGTCGGGATTTAGGCGTCGCCTAGAGCAGACATCGCTGAAATCAGGCGATTGATTTTGCACCAACGGTTAATATCTGATATCGTGCATACACACGCGCAACGCGAGCCCATTGCGCGCATCGGATGCGTGCGCAGAAAGAACGACGGAACGCACAGCTTCCACCTCACGAGCAAGAATTAGTTTCAACGGAACTCCGAAGAGCATCTAAACGCCTATAGCGGCTTAGACGAAGCTAGGGAGAAGTATTGATATGGCAGAAATGACAACTGCTCAAGTCCAAGAGCGCGAGCACATGCTCGAAGACGCAGCTGAGGTCGACAGCGACGGGTTCGGCCCCTCGGCGGCGACATCGGAAATAGTGCTGGACGTCAACGACTTGCAGACCCACTTCGCAACCCGCTGGGGCACGGTCAAAGCCGTCGACGGCGTTACATACAGCGTACGCCGCGGCGAGACGCTCGGCGTCGTGGGAGAATCCGGTTCCGGAAAGTCGGTTACCGCCCTATCGATCATGCGCTTGGTCCCATCGCCCCCCGGCCACATCGTCGGTGGTGAGGTCACACTGAACGGCCGCAACCTCCTTGAACTCTCCGAGCGGGAGATGACGCAGGTGCGGGGCGGCGAGGTTTCGATGATCCTGCAGGACCCAATGACCGCGCTTAACCCCGTCTTCACCGTCGAGAACCAAGTCGGCGAGGCTATCCGCATCCACCAGAAGCTACGCGGCAAAGACCTCTGGGACTCCATCGTCGACGCCCTTCGCAAGGTCCGGATCCCAGCGCCAGAGACCCGAGCCAAGGACTACCCGCACCAGCTATCAGGCGGAATGCGACAGCGCGTGGTCGGTGCTATCGGCATCTCGACCAGCCCCGACGTCATCATCGCCGACGAACCCACGACATCGCTCGACGTCACGATCCAGGCGGCCTACCTCCGACTTCTCCGCCAGATCCAGCGAGAAGCTGGCGTCGGCATCATCTTCATCACCCATGACTTCGGCATCGTCGCCAAGATGTGCGACCGTGTCGCCGTCATGTACGCAGGACGCATCGTCGAATCCGCCGATGTGCGCACCATCTTCAACTCGCCATTGCACGAGTACACCAAGGCACTGATCAACTCCGTACCGAAGCTCGAGGAAAAGACGGGCCGGCTGCCCCAGATCGAAGGCCAGCCTCCATTGCTATACAACTTGCCCGAAGGCGACGCATTCGCGCCGCGTTCGCCGCTCGAATTCGACGAGGAAGACGCCACGATCCGCCCCGAACTCGTCGAAGTTTCGCCCGGACACCAAGTACAGCTATCACGCGCGTCGGTCGCAGATTTCGACAAGTACGCGCATCTAGTTTCATACGCGTGATCCGAACCGGAGCGAATTTAAGGACAGTCCACTCCAAGAGGTAATCCATAGATGGCTACAGAAACCACCGCCCCAGTTGAGATCCCGGTCGTGCCGGGAGCATCCAACCCATCCGACTCCATATTGCAGGTACGTCACCTGCGAAAATGGTTCGACGTCGGTGGACGCTTCCTAGGAATCGGTCAGAGAAGCTGGCTAAAGGCTATCGACGATGTCAGCTTTGACGTTCGCGAAGGCAGGACCTTCGGACTAGTGGGCGAATCCGGTTGCGGTAAGACCACCACGTTGAAGGTCATCTTGGGCCTAGAAGAGCCTACCGAAGGCACGATCTACTGGCAAGGCGAAGACGTCGCACTGATGGACCGCGCCGGCCGCCGCGAATTCCGACGCTCGGTGCAAGCGGTCTTCCAAGACCCGTGGTCGTCGTTGAACCCCCGAATGAGGGTTCAAGCAATCGTCGGCGAACCCCTCGAGATCGCCACCACCATGACTCGCCAAGAAATCCGTGAACGCGTCGGAGACCTCCTCGTCGAAGTGGGACTTAACCCCTACCAGATGAACCTCTACCCCCACGAATTCTCCGGCGGGCAAAGGCAACGCATCGGTATCGCACGAGCTTTGGCGCTCAACCCCAAGCTCATCTGCTTGGACGAGCCCGTTTCCGCGCTCGATGTCTCGATTCGTGCCCAGATCATGAACCTGCTCGTCGACCTCCAGAACGAGCACGGTCTCGCATACCTGCTGGTCGCACACAACCTCGCAACCGTCCGCTACATGTGCCACGAGATGGCCGTCATGTACCTCGGCGTAGTGCAGGAGATGGGCGATACCGAAGCCATCTTCAACAACCCGCTCCACCTCTACACGAACGCATTGATTTCAGCCGCCCTGCCGTCGCACCCAGACATCCAGCGCGACGAGATCATCCTACCCGGTGAGGTTGTATCGCCGATCGACCCGCCGCCGGGCGACGTCTTCATGACACGCACCCCTATCGAAGTCGATCAGGAACACCGCTACGCCAACGAGCGTCCCCCGCTCGTCGAGAAGGAAACTGACCACTGGGTCGTCGAAACGCCGTGGAGCTTGGCAACCGACGAAGCCCTCCAAGCCTCGATCTACGACGAAGAAGCCGAGATCCGCAGGAGCGAAGAGGAACGCCAGCGCCTAGCCGCTATGAACTGATCGCAAGCCTTAGACGCGAAGAAAAGGGGCGTGTGCCGCATCAAGCACACGCCCCTTTTGGATTCTCAGGAGAACGTTAGAGTAATGGCTCCCTGCCTAGTAGCCGGACTTTCAGACGCGTCGGTACACGGCCCAAATAGCATAGAGCGTGACCGGAGGTCCCTGTAGCGAGGGTAATTGGTCGGCGCAAAAGTCGCTAGGCCTCAAGCAACATTGCGACCATGCGACGACCTCCCTCCGGTCCACGCTTCCAAGTATACTGCGATGAACTAGACTGTTGCCTACATGAATGGCTCCCAGGCCAGGATTCGAACCTGGATTGGAGGATTCAAAGTCCTCTGTCCTACCATTAGACGACCTGGGATCAGACCTGATTTCAAGGATATATTCGGCTCAGTAAAGCCCTGATCTGCTCGATGCCCACTCTAGGCGTTCTCTTGGCAGCCAAAGTCGAAACGCAACCTCGCGTATTCGCACTCACCAGCAATTTGGCTTCGGGCACCGTTCGCCGAAGTTCAGAAGCAAACCTAGTCGGTCGAGGATCACGCGAACTCACAAGGATCGCGTCACCGATACGCAACGCGACACCCTCGCCGTCATCCGACATCGCCGTTTTAATTACTGCATTCCGGCGCGCCACCACGTTCGAAGCCGCCCGCATCGCCTGCGTCGCCAACAAAATCCCAAATGCCTGCGCATCCTCCCACGTCCTGCCCGCGTGCGAAACATCCTCATTCCCTTCCCACCAATCGAACGGCCTCACATCCGCCGACGCACCCTGCACGAAGATCGCCGACCTGATCCCGGCCTGCTCCAGCGTCCCCGACGCTATCCCCGGATAATCTGCCGTCCACAAGCCAGTATCACCCACGATCGTTGCCGGACAAGCAAAGCTGTACAAAAGGCAGACAACATCGCCCTCGGCGTCCTGCACGACCGTGAGCATCAACCGCTCCCTTTCCTCTTCCAATTCCTCGTCATCAACACGATCTGCGAAGCAACTCAGATTCGGCAGTGTCCCCGACACTGTTCCAACCGCGGCCGGCTCCAGCGACAACGCCGCATCAAGCACAACCCCCGCGACTACGTCCGACAAATAACCGACGTACTTCTTGTAACCGCCCGCCAAATCCACCTCATCTCGCCAGAGCGGAGGCGATGTCCCATTGCCAGTACAGACAACCACTACATTCCCACTCGGTATCCCCGAAATCTCCTCAACCGCCTTTACGACACCCTCTCTCAGCCAATCGGCAATCCCCCAAACATCAAGAGAAACAACAGCGGCCGTCTCTCCGTATGACTTAAAGACGACGCACCTCACCGACAAGTCGTCGTCCACACCGCGCGACGCACGATCCGAAAACTCCGGCCCGCAAATGGTAAACCCAACCGGCGGAGTAATCGCCGCCTGCGACACGCCAACATAGAGAAGTTCATCCGAAGTCGTCAACATTGTATGCAATGTAACACCTGCCAAAATGCATGCGGCCCCTTTCGCAAAGCGAAAGGGGCGCGAGCGAGCGAAGCGATGCGAGCGGGGTATGCCCGGGGAAGAGTGGGGGCTGAACCGGGATTCGAAGGATTGTAACGATTCGGCCATGTTGCCCCAGCCACTCCCGCGCCTCCTCCGTCATTCCCGCGCAGACGGGAATCCACCAGGGCGCATGGTTTCCCCCGCTAGCGGGGGAAATGTCCGAAGGACAAAGGGGGCATCGACGGAGCAACGCGGGGCCTGCCCCCGACTTGATCCGGGGGCAAAGGAAGCGCGCAAAATCTCAGTTCATCATTCAAATCACACAAATCATAGTTCAGAAGGCCATCTCAAATTTCGCAACCCCTTCGATAAGATTGCACGTAACTAACACCAACCGGCGGCCTGCACCTCACCGCGCACATCCGACTGAAACGAGCAGATGCTAGCAACATCCCCAAACCAACACCTCCTCGATGTCAAAGGCCTCGAAACCGAGTTCCACACCGATTTCGGCATCGTCAGAGCCGTCGACGGCGTCGACCTCCACATCGACGAAGGCGAGACCGTCGGACTAGTCGGCGAATCCGGATGCGGCAAGAGCGTATGCGCACTCTCCATAACCCGACTCGTACCCGATCCCCCCGGCCGCATCGTCGGCGGAGAAGTCATCTTCGAAGGCACCGATCTCCTCCAACTCAGCATCCGAGAGATGCGACATGTCAGAGGAGGCAAGATCGGCATCATTTTCCAAGAACCCCTCACATCTCTCAACCCCGTCCTTTCCATTGAGCGCCAGATCGTCGAGCCCCTCCAAGAGCATCTCGGCATGACCCGGCGACAAGCGTCATCACGAGCCACCGAACTCGTAGACATGGTCGGCATCCCAGATCCATCTGCCCGTATTCGCGATTACCCCCACATGCTCAGCGGCGGACAGCGCCAACGCATCATGATCGCCATCGCCCTCAGCTGCAACCCCAGACTACTCATCGCCGACGAAGCCACCACCGCCCTAGACGTAACCATCCAAGCCCAGATCCTCGAGCTCATGAAAGACCTCACTGAGCAGTTCGGCACCGCCCTCCTCATGATTACCCATAACCTCGGAGTCGTCGCCCGCTACGCCGACCGAGTCTGCGTCATGTACGCCGGCAAGATCCGAGAGATGGCACCCTCCGAAGACCTCTACGGCAACCCCAAACACCCCTACACCCTCGGCCTCCTCGGCTCCGTCCCCCGCCTTGACACCAAACGAGAGACCGGCAAACTCACCCAGATCCCCGGCGACGTCCCCGACCCCACCAGAATGCCCACCGGCTGCGCCTTCCACCCCCGCTGTGACTACGCCGTAGACCGCTGCATCGAACAAGACCCATGGATGGAGCAAGTAGCCCAAAACCACATAACCGCCTGCTGGGAAAACGCGAGGGTGGGATAAGTGGTCGCCTCGCAGACGGCGGGTGATAGCATACATTTGCGAGGCGGGAATTGTCCATGGACACGCAGCAAATATTCGACACCCAAAACCGATTGGCGTCGAAAATCCAAGCAATACGGTCTCGTATCGAAACTCACCGTGAATACATTGGTGGTCACGAAACTCGTACCCGTCAACTCTTGATCGATCCTTTGCTTCGCGAACTCGGATGGGATTTGGAGGACCCGGGACAGGTACATCTCGAATTCAAAATCGAATCGGGAAGGCCAGATTACGCCTTGTGGTCAAACGGCGTGGTAGTAGCAGTGATCGAAGCAAAAACTCTAGGCAAAAATCTCGAAAACGACCCTTCGCAAGTGATCAAATACGGTATCGACAAAAATATTCCTGACCTAAGAATTTTCGTGAAGACCGACGGTGATCGTTGGTTGATCTTTCCTCTGAAACCCGTTACCGAGGACCCGCTAAACCTCTCGATCTCGAAACAGGACCCATTCGTTGGTGCGCAGATCATAATGCGACTTTTGCAGCGCATGCTTTCCGACGCGGTTATGAGTGCAAAAGCACAATCTGGAACGGCCAGTAGTAGCCAAAAACCTCATTCTGATGAGGATCGGGCGAAAAAAGCCACCAAACCAGACGATCCGAGTGAAGGTTGGCTCACATTCGATGAGGTCGAATTCAAAGGTAGATCGCCAAATCTCATGATGCTCCCAGATGGAAAGCAAGTGCCGATCAGATCTTGGAAAGCTATCTGGCTCACGATAGCTGAGTGGATAACCGAGAGACACCCCGTCGATGGCGAAATGCTATTCGGTAAAAACCCGAATTACATGGCAATTCGGACAGAGAATGTGGGCTTTTGGACAGGATTTGGCGAGCAATTGAGCAACGGCCTATGGGTAATCGGGGGTACTGTTAACACAAGGAATATAAGGCGGTGCTCACGCGCGTTATTAGAACACTGCGGCGTTGACATGAACACAGTTCGGTTCAAGTTCAACAACAACCCGTAATCGAAATTCGATTTAGAACCATCTCTATCAAGAGGCAGCATCTCTGCCATCCCACTCAAACGAGGTGTCCAACGCCCCCTATAATCCGACTCCGCGATTGAGCAAACCCTCAACCACGGAGCATCAAAACCTTGTCTACGATCATGTTCGACACCTACAAGGCAGTTCAGGACCTCAAGAAGGCCGGACTCATCGAGGAACAAGCAGCGGCGATCGTTGCGATGATCCGTTGGGCAGCTACCGGACAATACACCAACTACGCGAAATCCTCCGCTAAGTCGGTCGCCGCCGAGAGTTCGTGAGCTTCCGAGTCTCTTTGTGAAAGGTGCACAACCTTAGGGATCGTCGTCTAACGGCCAAAACATCCCCATGCCTTCTGAACTCCTTATCGAAACCGTTACGATGCTGAAGCAGCGAATCGAGATCCGTGGTGACTATCTGGCACGTAATGAGGTACCGACGCGGCAGATGCTGATCGATCCGCTATTGCGAGCGTTGGGTTGGGATTTTGAAGATACAGATCGAGTGAGCTTGGAGCATCCATCCGGTCGCGGACGCATGGATTACGCGCTTATCGTGGCAGGTCGGTTGCGGGTTGCCGTCGAAGCTAAACGGTACGGGGTAGAGTTGACAGGCGGAATGCGGGATCAGGCTTACGGCTATGCGCGGCTAAGCGGATCGAAATATGCAGTCGTGACGAACGGAAACCGCTGGGAGATGTTCGATACTTCGAGACATTGGACGCATGCGGTAGCCAATATCGGCGAAACCGAGATCAGGGCTGATAATCTGTATAAGTGCGCGGAGGAACTGGACAAGATATCGTTCCGACAGTTGGAATCGGAATTGTTCTTACGGATACCCAGAGCTGAATCGGCCTGAAAATGAATATCAACTAAGTTTGAGTTGAGCGGAGTCAACCATGACGATTGGTCAAGAACGTCGCGAGCAGGCGAATGCCAATGGAGCACCTGCGAATGAGTGGTCGTCGCTGGTTTCGGTGTACCCCGAGTTACTTGGGCCCGAACCGACGGTGATCCGATTTCCGAACGGAGACAAACGTGAGGCCGGCACATGGCATGACATGTATGCCCAAGTGGCATCTTGGCTCGTGTTGCAGGGGAAGATCAATGAACCTATCCCGATGCCGGTGAATTCGTCTCGCTATCTTGTAAATCTTTTCCCACAGCATGATTATGAGAGGTTTGATCGCAGTTTCGAGTTGCCAAATGGGATGTGGTTGGAAGGCGGCGGTAATTCGCAATTGGTTCTAGACCGCACTGTGATGCTGTTAGAGCTGTTTGAGATCGATCCGGCCTCTGTCGACGTATATCTTGAGCAGCGCGGTGAAGACGGTTGGATTCGTTAGCAATACATGGCAATCCAGAATGTTCGATTTGGCCCTGATGGACGCTCGCTGCCCCCAGTAGCGGAGTCCACCTCCCCCGCCACCGCCGTAGCAACCGCGCCTGACAGGCTCGGCGCGCTTGCCTCCGTCGGCGAACTCGCCGTCGCAAACCTCGCCGCCGTACCCCTCCTATCCGTCCGCGACCTCCACGTCCACTTTCCCATAAACCGCGGCTTCATCATCCAGCGAACCGTCGGACACATCCGAGCCGTCAACGGCGTTGGATTCGATGTCAACCCCGGCGAGACGCTGGGAATAGTAGGGGAGAGCGGCTCCGGCAAAACCACCGTCGCCCGCGCCGTCATCCAGCTCGAAAGACCAACCTCCGGCAGCGTTATCTTTCAAGGACAGCAACTCGTTGATGCACCGTCAGACGTCCTACGCGACGCCCGACGCAACATGAGCATGGTCTTCCAAGACCCATACGGCTCTCTCAACCCCCGTATGCGCGCCGGAAATATCGTCGGCGAACCGCTCCGCGCGCACCACGTCTTCGAGTCCAGGAATGAATACCTAGAACGAGTGGCAGAACTCTTACAGATGGTCGGAATGCACCCCGGCGTGGCGAGCCGTTACCCGCACCAGTTCTCCGGCGGACAACGCCAGCGCATCGCCATCGCCCGCGCGTTGGCCGCAAACCCCAACCTCATCCTCCTCGACGAACCCGTATCCGCCCTCGACGTCTCGATCCAAGCCCAAGTAATCAACCTCCTCGAAGACCTTCAAGACGAACACGATATCGCCTACATCTTCGTCGCCCACGACCTCTCCGTTGTCAGACACACCGCGCACCGCACCGCGGTCATGTACCTCGGCAAGATCGTCGAGATCGCCGACGGCGACGAGATCTACGACAACCCCCTCCATCCCTACACCCAAGCCCTCCTCTCAGCAGCCCCGATGCCCGACCCCGTGATGGAACGAAAACGCGAACGCATCGTCCTCACCGGCGACATACCCAGTCCCGCAAACCCACCCTCCGGCTGCGTCTTCCGCACCCGCTGCCCCATCGCCATCGACGACTGCGCCCACATAGTCCCCGAAATGCGCAGCACCCCATCCCTAACCCAACGCCACCAAGTAGCCTGCATCCGCGCCGAACTTTAACCGTTGCTTTCCCTCCCCTTTTTGCGAAGCAAAAAGGGGGACGCGTCGAGCGTAGCGAGACGCAGGGGGTTCATGCCGCCGCCCATCTAAACCCCCTTCAATTCCCTCTTGAACATCAAGGAGGAGGGTTCTGCAAACACCCCTCAATGGAAGAGGGCTAGAGACTGCCCGCAACTCTCCTTCCCCCGCTCGGCGGGGGAAGTGCCGAAGGCGATAGGGGCATCGAGCGAAGCAAGCGGGGTATGCCGAGGCGGAGCCAAGAAGACGGATGCGATAGTTTCGTACAAGCGTCAAACGCGGCAGCTCAATTCAGGTGCCCAGAATTGATGTCGTTTAACATTGTCCTCACTGGTTGACGCCTAATGGAAGACGATAAAGCCCTATGTCTGCAATCCAACAGACTTATATGACGGCGGATCAGCTTTACGCCATGCACGACGACGGATTCCGTTACGAACTCGTGAGAGGAGAGTTGGTGAAGATGCCGCCAGCTGGAAGTGAACACGGTGATGTAAGCGGCACGATCCACGTTGATCTAGGATGGTACGTCCGTAACGAACAGTTGGGGAAAGTGCTTTCGTCTGATACCGGTTACCGTCTCGCAGACGATCACGTATTAGCACCTGATGTCTCGTTTATAGCCAACGCGCGGATTCCTGAGTCCGGATTACCGGTGGGCTACTTCCCTGGTGCTCCCGATTTGGCGGTTGAAGTGGTATCACCCAGCGAGAGAGAAGTGCATGCTGCGCAGAAGGTGGCGGACTACATCGCATATGGATGCAAGATGGTGATAGTGGTGCACCCCGGCCATCGCCGAGTCGAAGTTCATACGCCCGCCCGATCGACATTGAATCTCGGACCTGGCGATACCTTAGATGGTGGCGATGCAGTTCCCGGATGGCGAGTTTCCGTCTCTGACATATTCGCCTGATCCGCTACCATCCCTAACCCAACGCCACCAAGTAGCCTGCATCCGCGCCGAGTTCTAGTTTCCCTCCCCTTTTTGCGAAGCAAAAGGGAGACGCAGGGGGGTCATGCCGCCGCCCATCTAAACCCCCTTCAATTCCCCCTTGAACATCAAGGGGGAGGGTTCTGCAAATACCCCTCAATGGAAGAGGGCTAGAGACTGCCCGCAACTCTCCTTCCCCACGCTAGCGAGGGAAATGTCCGAAGGACAAAGGAGGCCTCCCCTTCGCGAAGCGAGGGGGACGCGGGAGCGAAGCGATACCGCAGGGGGTGCCCTACCACACCATCAACGAAGCACACCCAAACAACCAACACCTAATCCCAATAATCCCCGAAATCCCACAAATCCCAGTTCAGACAACCTCGCCACCAAATGTCATCGCAACCCCCAAATCACACTCCCATTTGGTGTAAAATCGGTTGCCATTAAACAACGTGAATCCAAAAACGGAGGATTGACATGGCTGTCGCGACGAAATCCGTCGTAAGCGATTTCCAAGAGCAGGGGTTCGTAAGGGTCAAAGGTGTACTCGACCCCAAGACCGTGCTCGACCCGATCATCGAGGAATACGAAGGCGTTCTCGATAATCTCGCACGAGACCTTTACGAGGACGGCGAGATCGAGTCCGAGTACGCGGACCTGCCGTTTGACCAGCGCATCCTGAAGATCTACCAGGTCACTGGTCGACAGCACGCCCAGTACTTCGACTTCTCCCTCCCGTTCCAAGACGTCAAAGAAGACACCCCGTGCTGGTTCGGCCCAGCCGTCTTCAACGCCTTCGTGAACGAGAACCTGCTTGACGTCCTAGAGCAGCTGATCGGACCGGAAATCTCTTCCAACCCGGTCCAGCACGTCCGCATCAAGCCGCCGGAAAAATACCTGCCAAAGACCGACGAGGGACAGCCGATCATCGGCGCCACGCTCTGGCACCAGGACCACGGCGTTGTCGTACCGGAAGCAGACGAAACCAACATGGTCACCGTATGGTTCTCGCTCACCGACACTCCGGTCGAGTCAGGCCCGCTGAACGTCGTCCCCGGCACCCACCGCGGCGATCTGCTGACCCACTGCAACAACTACGCCTACAACACGATGATGGTGCAGGGCCGACAAATCCCGGAAAAACTCTTCCCGTACATGAACGCGACTCCGCTGCCCACCGAGCGCGGCGATGTCATCTTCATGCACAAGCGAACCGTCCACGGCTCGTTGGCTAACCTCAGCGAGAACATGCGCTGGTCGTTCGACCTCCGCTACCACAACACCGGCGCACACTCCGGACGCGTTGCATTCCCCGAGTTCGTAGCCCGAAGCCGGTCAAACCCCGACTCCGAGCTCCGCGACCCCGTCAAGTGGAACGACATGTGGATGGACTGCCGCAAGCGGATGTCGAAGATCAACCAAGGCGGACAGCACGACATCCCGTTCGGCCGCTGGGAAGACGGTCACCCCGACTGCGAGAACTAAACCCTTCGCACTCACCAACCGCAACCTACCCCTCCCATCAACAGGGAAGGGGTAGGTTGCGACTCATCTCTTACTCACCGCGCAGCCGACTCTTCTATCACCTCATCGTCCGCTTCATCCTCCGCAGACAATAATGCCGACCTCTCGAGAATCGCGTCGGGAAAATTGAACTCGATCCCATACTCCGGAGACCGTGCCTTCACCTCATAGGAGTCGCAACTATTCCGGTCCCTAGGATTGAAATCCCAAGTCATCTCATACTCCAAAACCAAGAACGACTTAGCATCCAACACGATCCTGACCTCGCGCTCCAACCCTCGGCTCCAAGAAGGATTCGGCTCATCCAGCGAAACTTCAATCTCAACCCGCTTGTCCGTCCGATAGACCACCGAGTAATCCGACGCATTCGCAAAAACGTTGATTTCCGAGAGCATCTGCAGCACCGACGACAACTCGCTCCTAAACGTCATCGCATCCGACACCCTCTCAACACCCACATCACTCCACTGCCGACCGCGCCTCAACCACCACTCGCTCCCCGACCAATAATCCAGTGGATTCCCCACGAAGTAGTAACGATCGTTGCCGTCGTGAAAGTGGTACCAAAGCGCGAAATACGGAAGAAGGTTGCCCAACTCATATTCAGCCCAACCAAACGTTGGGACCCCAGTGCATCCAGGCCAGCCGCCTCTCACCTCGAAACTCATAGCTCCAGCATCCATCAGCGCAGCGTGGGCACGTCGAAGCAGAGCATGAGCAGATAGCTCCTCGGTTTCGGGCGGATCATTCAATTCGTCCGAAAACACGATTAGTTCGCGCACATCGTCGAAACTCATACCCGGTTGCACAAGTGGATGCGCCAACAGCTCAAACAATCCACGATCCATCCCCTCGATCATCGTGTAGTTCAACGCATCGTAGCTCATCACGCTCGTACGGTCGTGATGCCGATGCTGAATGTTTGTCAATGCATGTAAAAGTTCATGGAGAGTCGTGGCACGGATAGAATGGCTGCGCCAACGTTCGTTTTCCAGATCGTTCAGCCATATCGCGATCGTGCTCGCAGTAATCCGTCCATCGTCATCAACCGAGGTCTGAGCGCAACCGCCGAAGTCGATGCAGTCCAGTCCAGTCAGATCCGCGTCTTCCCTCGCAACCCCAGTGTGAACCTTGAGCTGCGCTTCCTCTATTGTCGCAACGTGTTCAAACTCAAGGTTCAGAAACGGCCCTATATCCTCAAGGACGTCGTCGAGAATCTCAAGGTAATGCGAGTCGCCATGCGACCAAAGCTTTATCGCTTCATCCACTGGCCACTTGGTGACATCCTCCGAGATCCAACCCGCACACCCAATGCCGTTATCGCTCCCCGCCGCATGCTCTCCCGTCTCAGGATCCAAATTCGACGTGTCTCTGAAGCAGTCCCAAACGTCGCGTTCGACACCGATGATGCGCCCCGGCACGTTCGCAACCAACGATTTCGGTTCCTCAGCGCCGTAGTCGAACGAAAGGTCGGTTTCGCCTCGCGGCAATCGGACGGTCTGACGCACTACGGTAGGGTAGACGTCGAGTTCAAGGTTTACCGCGACCTGTCCTCCGCATCCTTCAATGACTGCATCGCCATCAACGCATCGAGTCGTGACCGTCGCGGCTTCGTCTGTTCCGTTGTTCACCAACGTCAGATCGAGTTCGACGTTCGCGGAACCATCGCTCCAGTAGCTAACGACACTAGGCTCCGAAACACGAGCTAGCGTCCAAACCAACTCTGGCTCTATCGGCACAGTGATCGTTTCGTTGATGGCATTGGAATCACCCCAACGGAAAGTAGCTTCGTTTTCAACCGCAAAGATGCGTGTCGCAGCCTCGCCAATCGGCAACCAAACGCGTAGTTCTGAAGTCGACTTTTCACCAGCAAGGATCTGTTCCGACTGAGTCGACGACGAGCACTCTGATGACCTCTCCCCGTTGCAATCGATCTCAATGTCAAACGTGTTGGTGTCGTCCACACCTACGTTTTCGACCTCCACGATGACCGCCATAAACGCGTTCCCTTCGCCGTCCCACCCAAGACTCTCCGTAGACAAAACTCCAACTCTCAAATCTACAAACTCGACATCCAGCAAAAGATCGGTCGAATTATTGTCGAATTCACCTTCGACGGTCGAGGTATCGGCTACGAACGAGAAATCGTACGAACCGGGTTGGACTTGGATCAGCATGGACAACGAAGTCGATGAGCCGATAGCAAGATCTGGAAGTTCGCCTTCATAACTCTGTTCGCCGGAAATCTCCCCGGTCGAATCCTGCCAAGTTGATGAAAGAGTCAGACCTTCTGCGGCAAGATCTCCAAGATTGACAACCTCGACATCGAATTCGACGGTTCTGCCGCGCTTGAAACGATGCCCCGTGATTTCCAAAGCGATATCGGCACCAGCAACCGACACGGTTCGCGAAGCCTCCTCTTCGCCCATGACTACCGTTACCGTGTGGTCGCCAGGTACCAGTACGAAACTGAACGTGAAGCTCACTGTTTCGTCTTTCGGCAAGTCAGTGACGATATACGCGAGCCGCGACTCTCCGTCATCGATCACGTAGTCCAGTCGCTGCACGCCCGAGAAATCGGATTCACTGGAGTTTCTGACCGCCACTTGGGCTTGGTACACAATCCCTTCAGCCGCTTCACCCGTTTCGGTTATCGAGATGTCATCTATGACTAAACCGGAAGTAGGCACTTGTGCGCTGGTGGTGTTGAAGGCAAATAGCGCGATTGAGATGGCGACGCCTACTACGGTTAGGAATCGAAATGCATTGCGGTAGTTGGGCGGATGCATTGCGTGTGAATCCGTCATGAGTCCTATGACGAACAGAAATGAAAACCTCGACACTTTGATGCCTCCTCGGGCTCTGAACTGCGTTCTTGCCACAGGCGGCAGTCCGTAAACAAGCCGAAACAAGGAGGCGCGGAAACGAGTCCCGAGCCAGTTTCGGATTGTCGATTGTTTACGGATTTCGGGTTGGCTAAACCGCCTGTGGCAAGCGAGGATTATAACTCACGCCGTGAATTCGAAGATGCCAGAAAGAAACATTGCTCATTCTGCACTGAAGATTTTGGACAAATTCATTGAGTTCATTCGAGGCAGCGGCTCGAGGAAACGATCCGAGCCGCAGGAGTTGATGACGGTTTCGCGGTTATCGGAAGTCGAGTGAAGGCAACTCAGCTCAATTCTTCATTTTTCTGCCCTCTGCCTAACCGCCTCGTACAAAGCGATCCCAGCGCTGACTGAAGCGTTTAATGATGCCAACTGACCGAACATCGGAATCGAGATAGTACCCGAACAGTTCGCCAACGAAAGACGGGAGACACCTTTCTCTTCTGAACCGACGACCAGCGCCGTTGGGATCGTGAAATCGGCGCGAGTATAGTCAACCTCCGCGTCGGCGGACAACGCAAGCGTCTGCAAACCCAGCTGATTCAGATACTCGATAGTGCGCGGGATGTTCACGACTCGGGCGACAAGTACGTGCATCAACGCCCCAGCCGAGGCGCGGATCGCACCGGGCGAAATTCCCGCCGCACGGCGTTGCGGGATCACGATGCCGTGACCACCCGCGGCATCCAACGTTCGGGCGATCGCGCCTAGATTGTGAGGGTCCACGATACCGTCGAGAATCGCAATCAGCGGTGCTTGCGAACGTCGGTCGGCTTCGAACATGATGTCTTCCACATTCACATATCGAGTGTCCGGCAGCACCGCGACAACGCCTTGGCTCTTCTTGGTACGAGATTGGCGATCCAGAGCGCGGCGATCCAGTTGCTCGATCTGGATCCCAGCCGATTCGGCAAGCGAGAAGATCTCTCGCATCTGCGAACCGACCTCGATACCTTCAGCGATCAGAAGACGTTCAATGAATCGTTCGGCTCGCAACGCCTCCAACACCGCCCGCCGTCCCTCAACGGTATTGGCATGAACTTTGCGTGCTCTCGAATAACGGCTCATCGTCAATCTTAGTTTTGCAGCTATGCACACCTCACATTGGCATACAATCGCTTCATGAGCGGGTCAATCGCCTCAAGCAACGATAGACCAAAGGAGACCCGTCATAGCGCAACAAAATTCTATTCCCACCAATGTCGCCGGCGCGGTGATGGAAGTAATACGCACCCGTAGAACCATCCGCGACTTCAGCGACCAACCCGTGCCGCGCGTGATGATCGACCAGATCGTTGAAGCAGGCACTTGGGCACCCAACCACCGGCACACCGAACCATGGCGCTTCATCGTCCTCGAAAAAGATGGCGCAGCACGCAAAAAAGTAGCTGACGCCATATACGAGTGGACTTGGAACTACGTCAAGAACCCCAATCCAGAGCGAAGAGCCAGGAGCTCCGCGGATGCACGTGATGAGGTTTTGGAGACGCCAGTTCTGATGCTCGTCTACGCCATCCCCGGCTCCAACGAGGAGATCACCGAAGAGAACTTCTCCGCAACCTGCTGCGCTGCACAGAATATGCAGTTGATGGCACACGCGATCGGTCTCGCAGTCGGATGGTCCACCGGACGACTCTGCAAGGCCGAAGAAGTCCACAAGATCGTCGGTGCTGAACCCGATTGGGCCGTCGTTGGCGCGTTCTATATCGGATTTCCTACGGATATGCCGCATGCAGAGCGCATGCCCGTCGCCGAAGTCTGCACATACCTGAACTGAGCTCGAAGCGGGAGTTTCCCGCTGCAACAATCAAAGAGGAGAACATTAATGGCAGGAAATGACCTGTTTCTGAACTACGTGAACGGCCAATGGGCCGCAGCGTCGACGGGCGAAGTCTCTCAAAGCACCAACCCGGCAGACTTGGACGACGTGATCGGCGAGTTCCAAGCATCCAACTCCGCCGATGTGGAAGCTACAGCGGCGTTGGCATCGGACGCGGGCCGTGCCTGGGGCTCGATATCGGCATTGGCACGCGGCGGATACCTCCTCGCAGCTGCTAACTACCTCAACGACAACACTGAACGCTACGCCCAAGCCATCACTCGCGAATGCGGAAAAGCCATCATCGAAGCAAGAGGCGAAGTCGGCAGGGCAGTCGCGCTCCTCCAATACTTCGGCGTCGAAGGCTCCAACCCCGTCGGCGACGTTGTCCCATCCGTCGATCCCAACATCCTCCTCTACACGAAGCGTGTCCCGATCGGCGTAGTTTCGCTCATCACCCCTTGGAACTTTCCGCTAGCCATCCCGATCTGGAAGATGGCACCGGCGATGGTCTACGGCAACACCATCGTTCTCAAACCCGCATCAGCAACACCGCACCTCGGAGTCCTCATAGCTGAAATGTGGGACGCCGTCGGACTGCCCCCCGGTGTCTTCAATTTAGTAACCGGCTCTGGTGGCGCAATTGGTGATTCGTTGATCTCATCCGACGGCGTAGCCGCCGTTTCCTTCACCGGTTCAACATCCATCGGCATGGGCATCGCGTCAACGGCGGCCAGTCGCGGAGTGAAATTCCAGCTCGAAATGGGCGGCAAAAACCCCGTCATCGTCATGCCCGACGCCGACCTCGAACAAGCGGCTCAAGTCACGGTAGACGGAGCGATGAAGTACTCCGGCCAGAAATGCACCGCAACCTCACGCGCAATCGTCATCGGCAACGTCATCGAAGACTTCACCGATCTCGTCGTCGAGAAAACCGAAGCCCTCGCCGTCGGCCCCGGCGCAGAAGAAGCATCGGTCGTCGTCCCAGTCATTGACGAGCCGTCGCGCCAGAACATCGTCCAATCAGTCGAACGCGGCGTCAGCGATGGCGGAAACGTCCTCACCGGCGGCGGAGTACCCTCAGGCAGCAATTACAACAACGGGACATACGTCCAACCGACAGTCCTCTCGAAAGTCTCCCCAAACGACTTCGTAGCCTGCGAGGAGATCTTTGGCCCCGTCCTAGGCATCATCCCCGCTGCCGATATCGACGACGCCATCGACATCGCCAATGACGTGCGCTACGGTTTGAGCGCAGGTATCTTCACCCGCAATCTCAACGCTGCCATGCAGTTCGCAGACCGCATCGAAGCCGGCATCGTCAAAATCAACGGAGAAACCGCCGGCGTAGAACCCCAAGTCCCGTTTGGAGGCATGAAATCATCGAGTAGCGGATCGCGTGAGCAGGGCAAAGCCGCGATCGAGTTCTTTACCGAAACCAAAACGATCTACGTCAACCAAAGCGCCAGCTGAACGATCGGCAGACAATCGCTTTCGAGAACGCGAAACGTCGCGGGAATTCGGCGCGATTGTTGCGCTGGCAACTCGCGTTCGTTAAGATTCGCTGTTAAAGTGCACACTATCCATATGTGATTGGAAATCCAAGAGGTAAAGAGATGGTACTTGCCCAAACCAAGACCGACTTGGACCTGGTCGCCCACCTGCTGCGCCGCGCCGGTTTCGGCGCCGACCGGGCCGAAATAGAACGTTACGCCCAGAAATCCTACGATGAAATCGTAGATGATCTGGTGCATCCCGAGCGCTTCCCCGAAGTGGAAGACGACCTGCTGGGGCGGTTCTACCCTCACCTTGCCGCCAACAAAGACAACGGCGCGGTCTGGAATGGACGGTGGATGTTCAGGATGGTCAACACCGAGCGGCCCTTGCAGGAAAAGATGGCGCTATTCTGGCACGGCATCCTCGCGACTGGCTGGACCAAGAGCGAGCACACGCCGAGCATGGTCAACCACATCCAGATGCTCCGCGACAACTGTATGGCAAACTTCCGGACCATCCTGCTCGAGCTATCCAGAGACCCAGCCATGATCTACTGGCTCGACAACAACGAGAACCACGGCTACTCGATCAACGAGAACTACGGCCGTGAGATCCTCGAACTCTTCTCCATGGGCATCGGAAACTACACCGAGGACGACATCAAGAACGCCGCCCGCGCCTTCACCGGCTGGACCTTCAAACAGCCGCTCCCGCTCTACCCCTTCGGTCACTTCGAAGCCGAGTTCATCTACCGCGAAGACGACCACGACGCGGGCGAGAAGGAGTTCCTCGGTCACAAGGGCAACTTCAACGGCGAGGACATCATCGACATCATCGCAACGCAAGAAGCGACCGCCCGATTCATCGCCCGGCATCTCTACACCTTCTTCATAGCAGACGAACCCCAGGTCCCGGCATGGAGCATCCAGCCGCCGAACGATCCTGAAGCCATCCAGATCTTGGTCGATGCGTGGTTCGAATCGGATGCTGACATCCGCCACGTCGTCAGCACGATGTTCAAATCCGACTTCTTCAAGAACGCACGCATGAAACGCGTCAAATCTCCGACCAACTTCGTGTCGAACGTCCTCAAAATCTCAGGCGACTACCGCGAGGTCGACGTCGGATTGGAGACTTTCCAGTTCACGCTCGTCGCGATGGGCCAGACGCTGATGGACCCGCCATCGGTCGAAGGCTGGCACACCGGCAAGGAATGGATTGATGGCGGTACCCTCACCGAACGCGTCAACTTCGCGGTTGACACCCTGAACGACGCCTCAAAACCGGGCGTCCGCAACATCATCGAAGCCATACGCGACTTGGACGTACCACGCACCGGTGAAAATGTCATGGATGTCGTCCTAGAACACCTCTGTCGCTTGGACGTTGACGAAGCGACTCGCGAAGCCCTCGTCGAGCACGCCTACGAAGGCGGCGATATCGACTTCGAGAACAAAGAAGAAAGCGAAGAGCGCATCCTGAGATTGATCACGCTCGCAGTTTCGACTCGCGAGTTCCAGTTTGAGTAAACAAAACGCTGGCTCAGACGAGTCGGAGAAACGAGTAAATCGGAGCAACTGAAATGGCACTGAACGGTAACGGAAACGGGATCAACGGAAAGCACAAGGACCCCGTGCTGGTCGTAATCCAGCTGTCCGGCGGAAACGACTTCATGAACACGGTCATCCCGTACACCGAAGGCGTCTACTACGATGTCCGACCCCTTGTCGGAATGCCGGAAGACAAGGTAATCCCGATCACCGATACGCTGGCGTTCCACCCCAATGCGGGAGCGCTCAAGGAAATTTGGGACGAGGGCAAGGTAGCGATCATCCAAGGCATCGGATACGAGAACTCCAGCCGGTCCCACTTCCGAGCGATGGACATCTGGCACACATGCGAACCGGAAACCATCGCCACCGAAGGATGGCTCGCCAGGGTCATCCGCGAAATCGACCCGAACGGCGAGAACCCCGTAACCGCGGTCAACTTCGGCAGGGGACTGCCACGAGCCTTGGCCGCTCCGGGCATCACCGCGACATCCGTAGGCGACCTTGACAACTACGGCCTGATGTCCAGCATCGAAGTCGCCGAAGAGCGCGACGAAAACCTCGAGATCTTCAAGCGGATGTACACACCCGCTGTCGGCTCTGGTCTCGTGATGGATTACATGGGGCAGACCGGTCGAGACGTGCTCAAGGGCGCCGACATGCTCGCCGTCGCTCCGGGCATGTACAAGTCCAACGTCGAGTACGCCGACAACCCGATCGCGCAATCGCTGCGAGATGTCGTCCGTGTCCACACCGCAAATCTCGGCACTCGCATCTTCTACACCAACCATCTGGGATACGACCACCACGCACAGGAAGTCCCGGCCCACAACAAGCTCATCGGCGAGCTGTCGGAAGCCATCCGCGACTTCTTGCAAGACCTCCGAGACCACGACGCCGCGGATGAAGTCACGATCTTGGTCTTCACCGAATTCGGTCGACGCATCAAGGACAACGGCTCTGGAACTGACCACGGCTCTGGCGGCGGTGCGTTCCTCATCGGCGAACACGTCAAGGGCGGCCTCTACTCCGAGTACCCGCCTCTCGACCGCCCAAACTGGCTGAACGACGAAGACCTGCGACACACCTTCGACTTCCGCGGGATGTACGGCACGATCCTCGAACAATGGTTCGGCCTCGACCCCGTCCCGATCGTAGGCGGCTCTTTCGAACAGCTTCAGCCGTACGAGAAGACGTTGGTCTAACAAAATTCCCCTCTCCCCTGTGGGAGAGGGTTAGGGTGAGGGGCAAAAAATAGCAATTCAACCAAACACCGGGAGGGTTGAACCGTGAGCGAAAACGGTAATGGCTCCATGAACGGATCAAACGGCAGACCGCATGCGCTTCTGCGCGCCGGCTTCCCGTTCTACACGACGCTCGGAATGCGCCGAGTAACCACATACCCGATGGACATTGTCATCGGGAATGAGGACCGCCTGTACGTCCTAAACCGCACTGATGGACAAGGCGGACAGATCCGACGCATCAACTGGAACGACGATGACCTCGACATCTTCGGCTCTGAATTCGTCTGGCCCGTCCAGATGATCCGAGACGCCGACGAGAACTGCTACGTCTCCGACGAAGGCAACCACACCATCACCGTATGGCGACCATCCGACGGCGAATTGCTCGACACCTGGGGCACGCACGGCAGCGAACCCGGCCAACTCAACCGCCCGTCCGGCATCGAATGGGACAATGATGGCAACATGCTCGTCGTCGATACGCAGAACCATCGCATCCAGAAGTTCACCGCTTCCGGCGAGTACATCAGCGGCTTCGGCGAGTTCGGCACTGACGACGGCCAGTTCAACTACCCATGGGGCGTCGGCGTAGACCCGCACGACGGCGCGATCTACGTCTCCGACTGGCGCAACGACCGACTGCAGAAGTTAGACTCCGACGGCGAACACATCTGGAGCGTCGGTTCCAGCGGCGACGGCCTCGGCGAATTCAACCGACCAGCCGGCGTCACAGTCGACCGCCACGGCGACGTCTACGTCTGCGACCGAGGTAACCACCGCGTCCAGCAGTTCGACCTGAACGGCCGCTACGTCGACCGCTTCATCGGCGACAGCGTCCTCTCCAAGAGCGGAAGAATCTACATCCTCTCAAGCACTACCGTGCTGCGAAACCGTGAATCAGCCGAACTGGAGATCACACGACGCCTCCGCGGCCCGGCGATGATGCGTTTCCACAACGACCCTAAGCGCGGCGACCTCATGTACGTCGCCGACTTCGGCTGCCACCGCATCCAGGTCTACCGCAAAGAAGCCTACGAACTCACCCCGGAGCAAATCGCCCCAATCCCAACCGCCCCTACCCTCTACACCGTCTAGCGGCTATTTTCGTCATTCCGGCGGAAGCCGGAATCCAGACGGCCGGCGCAGGGTTCCCCCGCGAGCAGGGGAAATGTTCGGGGCCTGCCCCGTACCCCGATACGGGGACAAATGGGGCGCGCCTTAATGCTCACCGCGCGCCGACCTCGTCATTCCCGCGAAGGGGGAATCCAAAAGGGTAGTGGACTGAAGGGTTCGTCCTTTTAGGCTGGGATTGTGTTCAACGCAATCCTAGCCTGCTCTCCACACCCTCCAGCACATCGCCCGCGATCTCTAGCGCGCGATCAGAATCCAGAGCCTCATATGATTCGCACGGCGCACCCCCTACGAGGCCTTGAGGATACCGCGCCCCATCGTAGTGCTTGTCCAAAAGCCCCGCGATCGACTTCACGAACTCGAAAGACTGATCGAACGCATTCGCGTCCGCACAAAGATCCGCTAAGGCGTGCCCCCATACATGCTCAACCCCATGGTTGTAAAGGAAAGCCACGACCGCCTTCTCGGCGGACTGGTGAGATAGGAAACAGGCGAGATCGTGCCTCCCGCTCTCGGCATTGGCTTGCGCGGCTTCGAGGTCATGTTTCGATTGCGTTAGCCAGCTACGGGGCACGCGTTTCAGAGACGAGTAGTCAGTCATGACGATCCTTGCGGGTTAGGGATGGACTGATGAGCGGCCAACGAGCGCAGACCTCAAAACAACTGGTCGCCATACTGCTGAGCATGGATCAGTAGCGGGTCGGCGTCCGCAAGTTCGAAAAACTCAGATTCGGTGAACACATGAAATATCGTGCCGACGGACGGCCGAAGGTGCGTTACCCAAAAATCCGACCTCCGGTGGAACGGCTCATCCGTTTCTTGCACAAGTAATAGCTCGAGTGTCGTGTCCGGCAGGGTCGGCTCGCCACGCACCAGATCCCCAACAAGTATCAGACGCGTCGCCCCCAGCTGCGGCATATCTTGGACGAAACGCTGCATCTCGCCTTCAAGCATCTGACGGCGTTGCCGGCCGAAGCCGAACATCATGGGGGACATGTGAAAACTCGCGGGTAAAGTTGAGAGCGTTCCAACTAACCCTATCAGCAACCTCTATCCCTCCCCTTTTTGCGCAGCAAAAGGGGGACGCGTCGAGCGCAGCGAGACGCAGGGGGTTCATACCGTCGCAGAGGGGGAGCGCATGGCTTGAAACCCCCTTCAATTCCCCCTTGATTATCAAGAGGGAGGGTTTATGCAAAGCACCCAAACTCAAAAAACAACAAAAAGAGGCGGGTGACACCACCGGGACAGGCTCTTTTCGCCTATCCGAGTGATGCCACCCGCCGGGAGGTGCCTCGACCTAGATCAGAGAACACCCCGCGTTTTCAATTCCATAGCACTAGGAGGAACCTTAGCGCCAGGGATCGTCGTTTGGGGGATCTCGCCTAAGTCGAGACACCTCTCATACGGCTATATGCCATTACCTAGACGTCCCTCCTTTCGTTTAGTGTCCGGCTCGTGGCACGGTTGCCACCGCCGCGGCAAGCCTCAAGGTTGGGCTCACCGGCACGCTAATTATAACGGACGCAACCGCGCATCCAAAAGCAATTATGGATACCGACTGCGTCCGTGACGCGATGTGGTTCCAGAACCTAGGCTAGCTGCTTCGCCAACGCGTCGGCGTCGGCCTTCGACAAGATCCTGAACACCTTGTTGCCCGCGGGAGACATGCCTTGAACGGCCTTACGACCATTCTTCATGGTGATTATCTCCGGGTTCTGTACCGGCACCGTTGCCTTTTCTTTTACCGAGTATGCGGTGATTTCCATGTACTACCTCAATTCCTATTGCGGTAAACCTGCCGAGTTCATACAAACTCGATTTCGCGCTTAAATTATAGGAATCGCCCTTTTTGTTGGGAAACACCGCACACGTTCGGACACGTGAAAACGTGTTTAACGTTATTCTCCAGCGATTTACGCGACTTACGAGGCCACTTTTGCGAACGATCGTTTGATCCTGTCCGCGGCTTCGTCTAGCGCTGATTCAGCCGCGTTTATGTGTCCCGGTTGCACGTTGAAACCGTGCAAAACCCCTTCGTAACGGGTCAATCTAGTGTCGACACCAGATTTTTGCAGCGCCGCAGCGTAATCTTCACCTTCGTCACGCAACACATCGCACTCCGCCGTAATTACCGTCGCATCCGGCAAGCCAGTTAAATCCTCAGCTTGAATCGGCGATGCATACGGATGCTTACCATCGCCACCCGGTCCCAGGTAGTTATCCCAGAACCACTGCATTCCAACCTTCGTTAGACCGTACCCATCCGCGAACTCGTCGTACGAAGCACGCGTGAAATCATGGTCGATCACCGGCGAGAACAGCACTTGATGCAAAATCCTCGGACCACCCCGGTCGCGCGCCATCTGTGAGATCACCGCCGACAAATTACCGCCCGCCGATGTCCCCGCGACCGCCATGATCGACGCATCACCTCCAAACTCCTCCACATTCTCCACCGCCCACAACGTAGCCGCGTAGCAGTCATCCGCGGCACCCGGAAAACGCGTCTCCGGCGCCAAACGGTACTGCACTGAAACCACCAAGGCTCCCACCCGATTTGCCAAACCCCTTGAAGTTGGACCCTCCAACTCGAAGCTCCGAATCGTCCATCCTCCGCCATGGAAGACCATGACCACCGGGTAAGGCGGCTCCGCGTCGGCCGGCACATAAATCCGCAGCGGTATCTCACCACCCGGCCCATCGATCTTGCGCCGGATCACCTTCTTCACCGGCTCGATCGCCGGAGGCATCGTCTCGTTCCGTCGTTCCAACGCAACACGCAGCTCTGGCGCAGGCACTTCACCGAAAGCAGGCAAATCCAATGTCGCTGCCTTCTCCATAAAGTCAACCGTGTCAGGGGTCAATCGTGAGTCTTGCATGGGATTCTCTCCTTGCGGGGATGAACGGTTCCAATGACCGAACTAGAACCAGTTCTCCTTATCGACCAAGTTTCTTAGCGGCTCGCCCGCCGCGAAGCGCCTCATGTTGTCGGAAACCACCTCGTACCTTCGCTCGCCCAAGTACCGACCTTCATCAGCAGCAATATGAGGCGTCAAGATCGTGTTCGGAGCGTCCCAAAGCGGATGGTCGTCAGGTAGCGGCTCGATTTCATAGACATCCAGACCAGCACCGCCGATCTCCCCGTTCCTCAAAGCGTCGTTGAGGTCATCAAGCTTCGTCGTCATTCCCCGTCCGATGTTGATGAAGATCGCCGAATTCTTCATCAGCGCAAACTTGCCAGCGTCGAACAGGCCTTCAGTTTGAGGCGTGTGCGGAATCGTGAGGACAACGAAGTCTCCCTCCGGCAGAGCATCGTCGAGTTCCAAAGGATCGCGCATCTCGTCCACGTAATCTCTCGCACCAGGCGCTTCCCACCGAGGATCGACACCTACAACCTTACAACCCAACGCCTTGCAAAGACGCGCCGTCTCCGTGCCGATGCCGCCCACACCAACGATCACAACCGTCGAATCCGGCAGGAAGATGTTGTTGTACTGATCGCCGACCAGCTTGTGCCAGCTCCGGTCCCGTTGATGGTCCCGATAGACGTTCAGGTGCTTCACAAACGACAGCATCATCGCAACGATATGCACCGAGATATGGTCGTTGTAGATCTCCCGGAAATTCGTCACCTGAGTTGGATGCGCGATCAACTCATCGAAGTAGTACCCCGCCGGCGGTGCCGCTGCAGGTGCCTGAAGCCACCGAAGTTTCGGTGCCGCCGCGACCAGCCTCGGATTCATCGTCCCAAACGCCGCATCTGCGTCCGCAAGCTCCCTTACCGCCTCATCCTCATCCATCGCCGCAACTAAGTTCGCGTCGGGAACCGAATCCTGCAACCTCGCCACAAAGTCGAGGTTGGGTTGCGAGTTCGGCGGTAGGAAGACCATTTTGAACGACATGTGGACGCTTCACCTTTTCTTTTTTGAGGGTTACATTCGGGCAAAATCGCTGCTCAGATCTCTGCAACGATCGCCCAGATTTCGCTTACCGCAATGATACAGAGCAATGTTTACAAGATTGGATTAACCTGTAAATACGGTTGCTAGGTTCATGCGAAGTGGAACTAGGTGCCGTCGCCATCATGGAGCAAATGATGTCGCCGTTTCAGGAGATATCGGGACGATCCATATGAAGATAGGTGATTTCCAGATAGACGTCGATCCTTCGACCTTCGATTCCCCCCACTGCATCGTCACGTTGCGACCCTGGGTGAACGTCGGCAACGTCGGCAGGATCGTCGTAAATCGTCTCGGCAGGGTCTACAACGCCAAAAAAGTCGGTGAGTTGATGCGTCCCGGCAAGTTCTACGACCACACCCGATACCGGCCACGCATTCGCATGAGACGCGGCGAGCGCACATTCCGCATCCCGAACACCGAAGTAATGGCAGCGCGCGTCCCCGACGGCCGCGATCTCGTCATCCTAAAACTGCTGGAACCACATGCATGGGCCGAGGATTTCAACGACTCGGTCATGGAACTCCTTCAAACTTTCAACGCCGAGCGATACGTCTTGGTCGGTTCGATGTACGACTCCGTACCCCACACCCGACCATTGAAAGTAACGGGCTCAGCGCGCGGTTGGGAACCTCCGACGGAGTTCAAGACCGGTATCCGTCTGGGAAGAAGCCGATATGAAGGCCCAACCTCAATGGTCTCTCAACTCACCGAACTCGCCCGCACTCAACTCGACCTCCAGACGCTATCGATGATCGTCCATCTGCCGCTGTATCTCAAACTCGACAACGACTACGTTGGGTCAGCACGGATACTGTCGGTACTGTCAGAGATCTACGACGTGCCGCTAGACCGAATGCCTGAGGTACGCATGGGCGAAACCCAATACTCCCAAGTCCAGATCTCAAGCACCGACAATCCTCGCCTCGCCCAGTTAGTCGCACGCCTCGAACTCGAATACGACGCAGAAGATGCCGAACCTGTCGAAGAGGAAGAAGTAGAACTCTCCCCAGAGGTAGAGGAATTCCTACAAGACCTCTCCCGCGGCTGGGATGACGAAGAAGGCCGGCGATAGTTCCGCACCGTTCCTTCCCCCTTTTGCGCAGCAAAAGGGGGACGCGCCGAGCGTAGCGAGACGCAGGGGGTTCATACCGTTGCTCACCTTAACCCCCTTTTATTCCCCCTTGGACATCAAGGGGGAGGGTTATGCAAACGTCCCATGATGGAAGAGGGCTAGGGTGAGGTTGAGCAAGGGTTCCCCCGCTTGCGGGGGAAATGTCCGGGGCCTGCCCCGTACCCCGATACGAGGGACAAAGGGGGCACAACGACAGGCGTACATCCCCACTCTTAAAAGTACCTTTGCACAACCGCTTTCCCTCCCCTTTTTGCGCAGCAAAAGGGGGACGCGTCGAGCGCAGCGAGGCGCAGGGGGTTCATACCGTCGCAACAAGGAGGCACGTCCCGCCTCCAAGCCCCCGCCTAAAGCTCCCTAACCTCAACGCCCGCCAGCTGCTCGACGTATCGAAGAATGCCTGAGTGGTCGTTCCGGCCGTCGCCGCCGACCACAAGCGATGTCAACACTTGCTGCAAGTTCGACGTGACCTGGAGCGGCACATTCAACGCCCGCGCCGTCTCCATCGCGTTGTTGATGTCCTTGTAGTGAAGCTCAATCCGGAAGCCAGGGTCGAAGTTCCGACTAATCATCATCGGAGCCTTCGCGTTCATCACGTTTGAACCCGCGAGCCCGCCCTGTATAGCCTCGAACACCGTCTGAGGGTTCACACCCGCAGCCGTCGCCAATACCAGAGCCTCTGCCAACCCATGTATGTTCGCGCCAACGACAATCTGGTTCGCCAGCTTCGTAACGTTACCTGCGCCATGTGCGCCACATAGAACCGCCGATTTACCAAGCACATCGAACAGCGGCTTGGCACGTTCGAAATCACCTGCGCCGCCACCGACCATGATGGCGAGGTCGCCGGAGATGGCGAAAGGCTCGCCACCCGAAACCGGAGCATCCAAAAAGTTGATGTTCTTCTCGGACAAACCAGAGCCGATCTCCTGAGATACTCCCGGCGCGATTGACGACATATCGATAACCAAGTCGCCCTCTGATGCCCCGTCCGCAACTCCACCTTCCCCGAGGATCGCCTGTTTAGCCTGAGGGCCATCCTGGACCATCGTTATCACCACATCGGCTGAACTGGCAACCTCCGCGCAAGAGCCCGCACCCGTCGCTCCGGCCGCCACGACCTCCTTAACGGGATCCGGGAATATGTCGTAAACGGTTACATCGTATCCCGCATTGATCAGATTCTTAGCCATGGGCTTGCCCATGATCCCGAGTCCGATGAAACCGATCTTCTCTGCCATATTGCTGCTCCTCTCGAAATCAGCGTACGTGTTGGTCGCCCGATATCTTCGCATAGGGCGGATCATCTACTGCACCAATCGATGGTACAACGGCATCACGCCGCTCCTTCTAGTCGTCGTCCTTCCAGAACCGCTCCTCTTCGAAGTGGTAGCCCGTGTCCAAGTAGCGAGCTTTGACATCTTCGATCATTCCGGGATGCCCGCAAGCGTAGATGACCGTCTCAGCCGGATCCAAATCGCGCTCCCGCACAAAATCCTCGACCAAGGTGTTGATCCGGCCCTTCGGCCCGTGCCATCCTAGGTTGCGATCCTCATCCGGTCGACTCACCGAGTGATAAAACTCGATATTTTCGTGCGAATCGGCAAGCCCCGCCAACTCGTCGTCATACCCGAACTCATCGAGATAGCTCGCGCCCTCGAGCACATAGAACTTGAACTCCTCGCGAGCGATCGGCCCGTCAGCGTTCCACTCAGGATCGTTCAGAAACTTCCTAAGGAATCGAGACATACGGAGCGACCCCCGTAACCGTCCCCACCATCACATGATTCTTGAACTCAGGCTTGAATACAAATATCCCCTTAGCCCGCGGCCGCAACGTCAACTCGGTACCCACTGACAGGTCGTACAGCACCGGCGTCAGATTCCCATCCGGGGGTGGCACCAGCTCAATGAACAACTCGATCTCAGGCTCATCCGGCGACGACACGATCGAATAAGGACGTTCGATACCCTCAGCGCCGATAGTGCAGTACTGCCCAGGTTTAAACATGAACGGCTGCGCCGGCTTCAGCCAGATCTTCCATAGGTCCTCAGTCAAATCTTCCCGTCGCGTTATCTCGCACGTCGTGAATCGTCCTCGTATCGTCGGCCTTTGCGTCTGTTGTTGAGTCATATCGCCTTTCAGGTTTAACGCGCTGCGTGAAAAAGGTTATAACAACGCCATCCGAACCAAGGGTTCCCCCGCTTGCGGGGGAAATGTCCGGACCCTGCCCCGTACTCCGATACGGGGGACAAAGGGGGCGCCACGCGCGTCCCCCTCCCTTGATGGGAGAGGGTTAGAGCCTGCCCCGGACTTGATCCGGGGGTAAGGGTGACGCCCCCACCCGCTGGTGATACCATGATTGCACGATTTCGACGGCGAATATCTTTACGTTTGGTTCGTCGCGATATCACATCCGCCCGTCGCTATCGATTAGGGAGATCCAAATGGCAGGACCAACGCCTGGAGTTGCATACAGCATCACCGTTCGGGCCGAGTACCCGAACCGGCCTGGAATGTTGGGATTGATCACCTCCGCCATCGGGAAGTGTGGCGGCGATGCCGCAGCGATCGACGTCGTCTCTACCAATGGCGGCAGGATGATCCGCGACTTCACCATAAACACCTCCGGCGAAGACCACTCGCGTCGGGTCATCGAGGCTATCGGATCAATCGAATCGGTCACCGTAAACAGCGTCTCAGATGCCACCTTCCTCATGCACGTCGGCGGCAAGATCGAAATGCGATCCACAGTCCCCGTCAACACGCGCGACGACATGTCAAAGGCCTACACCCCCGGCGTCGGTCGCGTCTGCATGGCAATCCACGATGACCCAGACGCAGTCTGGGCCCTCACCGGCAAAGGCCACACCGTCGCCGTCGTTACTGACGGCTCAGCCGTTCTCGGCCTAGGCGATATAGGAGCCGCCGCCGCATTGCCAGTGATGGAAGGCAAAGCACTCCTCTTCAAAGAGTTCGGACGCGTCGACGCTTGGCCCATCTGCCTCGATACCAAAGACCCCGACGAGATCGTCGCAATCGTCACTGCCATCGCCCCTGGTTTCGGCGGCATCAACCTCGAAGACATCAGCGCACCACGCTGCTTCTACATCGAGGACCAGTTGAAAGAACGCCTCGACATCCCCATCTTCCACGACGACCAGCACGGTACCGCCGTTGTAGTCCTAGCAGGCCTCATCAACGCCCTAAAGATCGTCGGCAAATCACCCGAATCCCTCAAAACCGTCGTCCTCGGAGCTGGAGCCTCCGGCACCGCCTGTACCAAGATACTCCTCTCCTACGGCGTCAAAGACATCGTCGGATTCGACCGCACAGGCGCACTGTCACGCGACCGCGACTACGAGGGCAACGTCATGAAGCAGTGGTTCGCCGACAACACCAACCCCAAAAACGTCAACGGCACCCTGTCCGAGTGCATAAAAGGAGCCGATTTCGTCCTCGGGCTCGCCGGCCCCGGCCTGCTCACCCGCGAGCAAGTCGCAACAGCCGCTGAAGACGCCATCGTTTTCGCACTCTCCAACCCAAACCCCGAAATCTGGCCCGAAAACATCCCCGACAACGTCCGCATCATGGCAACCGGACGCACTGACTACCCTAACCAGATAAATAACTCCCTCTGCTTCCCAGGCCTCTTCCGAGGCGTCCTCGATGTTCGCGCCTCTGACATCACCGAGGAGATGAAGATCGCCGCCGCACAAGCAATTGCCGAAGTCATCCCGGACGAACACCTCGATCCCGACTTCATCATCCCCAGCGTCTTCGATCGCAACGTCGCACGCAACGTCGCCCAACGCGTCGCCATCGCCGCCCAAGATTCCGGCGTAGCGCGCCGACGCCGAAGGCAGACCGACGAAGTCTACGCAACCATGCGTTCGCGTTAAAGTTAGGTATATAGGGCCCTTTGCGCAACTCTAGAATTTCCCCTCCCAGGGGAGATTAAGAGGGGGTCCCGAAGGACAAAGGGGGCGCGTAGTAAGCGAGCGGACCAGTTCCCCACCCAAACACAGCTGCGCAAAAGTCCCACAAAGCACCAACTACCACTTCCTGATCCATGAACTACGACGCGATAGTGATAGGCGGCGGCATCAGCGGATGCGCCGCTGCCTACTATCTCTCATCTGCCGGCCAAAGCGTAGCCCTAATCGAAAAAGATTCCCCGGCCGCTCACGCCTCCGGCTTCGCGTTCGGTTCGCTTCATACCCAGTTCCAACCACCGTCTGCTGGCCCCCCGATAGAGTGGTTCCGCGCCGAATCTATCGATCTGCACCACGAACTGGCAAAGTCCCTTCCCGAAACGTCTGGGGTCGACTACCACTTCAAGGAAAAAGCCGGCCTAGTTTTGGCATTCGACGAAGCTGATGTAGCTTATCTGAAACCCACTGGCGCCGCCGCATTCCTGCGAGACACTTGGCCCATTGATCGGCAAGATGTCAGATGGCTAGCCTACGGCGAGCTCAGCCACATCGATGCCCGGGTCTCCACCGATGTCATCGGCGCGCTGTACCTCGGTGGCATGACCGAAATCTCGCCCAGCGGTTTGACGAACGCCCTTTGGACGGCTGCCGAACGCAATGACGCTGTAATGATCAACTCCGAAGTGTCATCCATTGAAATCGTCGACGGCAAGGCGACTGGGGTCGTCACTGCTCAAGACACCTTCCAGGGAAGCGTCGTTGTGCTCGCCGCTGGTCCCTGGAGCGAATCTCTCCTGAATCGCGGATCATCGACCTCTCGTGTGAATCTCCCCGTCACGCCGTTGAAAGGTGAGATGCTGCGCTACGACTTGGGCGATGAACCGCCCGTGCCGGTATCTCTGTGGTGGGGTTCCGACTACGCGTCATCGAAACCAGATGGGTTGCTATATGTCGGCACAACCCACGCCGATGCCGGCTTCAACGAAAAGCCATCCGAAGCGGGACGAGAGCAAATCCGACGTTCAGCAGAGCGCGCCCTGCCATTCCTCGCCGAGGCAAAAATCGCCCACCACACCGCCTGTCTAAGACCCGTGACCCCCGATGGACTACCCATCGTAGGCCGGATTCCGGGCATCGAAGGACTAATTGTCGCGACTGGCGGCGGCCCAATCGGCATCGAGCTGGGCCCCGCAATTGGGAAATTAGCCGCTGATATCGCAACTGCCCAAACCGAGACCACCGCGAAATATAGCGGCTTCAGCCCCGCGCGCTTCGCGTGATAGCATCGATTCTTAGAGCCAAACAGCAAAGCCTTTAATTCAGTCCCGTGTGGCTGACAAGGTGCGAACATTGCAACGCGCTGGTCGTAGGCGCCCACCCACAGGCGCGATTACGCGAGCAAATTTGAAACGCCCTCGTCGGTCCGCGACGAGGGCGTATTCATTAGGCAACCCTCGGTAGGGTGAACGACCAACGCGAATGACAGGTAGCGATCAAAGCTCGGAACGCAATCTGATGACTGGCGCAGAGATGCGGCGCGCTCTCGCCCGCATGGCGCACGAGATCATCGAGCGCAACCACGGCGCCGAAAACCTCTTGATCGCCGGCATCCCCACACGCGGCAAACACCTCTCGATTAGGCTTGCCGACCTCATCGAGCGATTCGAGTCCATACGCCCGTTGACAGCGAAGCTGGACCCTTCGTCTTTCCGCGACGACACTCAGCGGAGACACGCGAACGGCACCAATGGTGCCGCACCTTCCAACGGCATGGAAGACATCGACGTATCAGGAATGCGCGTCATCGTCGTAGACGACGTCTTCCACACCGGCAGGACCGCCCGTGCCGCACTAGACGCTCTGATGCAGTCTGGTCGCCCCGCATACGTCCACCTCGCGGTATTGATAAACCGCGGGCACCGCGAACTTCCCATCAATCCCGACTTCGTAGGCCGAAACGTGCCGACATCGCGCTCCGAACGCGTATACGTCCGATTGACCGAGGTCGACGGCGAAGATCGCGTCGCGATAACCCGAATGAACCACGCTGCTCGCGATCGAGGTGCTGTCAATTGACCACGACACTGCCGACATCGATCGCCGACGCCATCGGACCGACTATGGCTTTTGCCAAAGACTTTTTAGATGTCGATTCACTATCCAGAGAACAGATCCAAAACCTCATCGATCCCGCCCGCGAATACCGAGACCTCCGAGCCACCGGACCCTATAAATCCGACATCCTGCGCGGTGGCGCGATCTACACCCTGTTCTTCGAAAACAGCACCCGCACACGAGCGTCATTCGAGCACGCCGGCAAAGCGCTCGGCGCCGATGTCATCAATATCGCCGCAGACACCAGCAGCGTAAAAAAAGGTGAATCCCTCCTCAACACCGCGTTGACACTCGACGCAATGGGTGTCGACGCACTCATCATCCGCCACCCGCACTCCGGCGCACCGCACTTCGTCGCTCGCCATGTCAACGCCGCGGTCATAAACGCTGGTGATGGTAGCCATGCACACCCCACGCAAGCGCTACTTGACGTGATGACGCTACAGGACGCTATCGGAGATCTTCACGGCGCAAAACTCGCCATCATCGGCGACATTCTCTACTCGCGAGTAGCCCGCTCCAACATCATCGCCTTTCGCAAGATGGGCATCGCTATCGCTATCGCTGCGCCTCCGACGCTCCTTCCGCCACACTGGTCCCTAGGCACAAACACTCTGGGTCCCGAGGGTACCGAAGTCACAGTCCACGAATCCGTCGAAGAAGCAGTCCACAACGCCGATGCCGTAATGTGCCTCCGGCTCCAACTCGAACGCCAAACAGCAGGACTGCTCCCCGACGTCAACGAATACTCACGCGTCTGGGGGCTTAACGCGAAACGCTTGACCCTTGCAAAACCTGGCGCACCCGTGATGCACCCGGGCCCGATGAACGAAGGCTTGGAAATCAGCACCGATATCGCTCACGGCGCATCCAGCCTCGTCGAAACACAGGTCCAGAACGGCGTCGCGATGCGAATGGCGATCCTCGAACAATACTGCGACACAACCTATATCGAGTGAAACAGCAAACGCAGCCAATCGTCATCCGAAACGGTCGCGTAATCGACCCGTCGCAACGAATCGATTCCCTCTCCGATCTCGTCCTTATAGACGGCGTAGTTGCGTCCATCGAATCACCAGGAACAACCCAAATCTCGAACGACTGGACCGAGTTCGACGCCTCCAACTGCGTCGTATCTCCCGGTCTGATCGACCTCCACACTCACCTGCGAACACCAGGCCAAGAGTGGAAGGAAGATCCCAAGACCGCCTCCCACGCCGCGGCCCGAGGCGGATTCACAACCATCTGCGCAATGCCCAACACTTATCCGGCGCAAGACAACGCCTCGGTAGTCGGCGAGCTGATGAAGCGCTGCGCATCCGAAGCCACCGTTCGCGTCCGTCCGATAGGCGCCATCACCAAAGCCCGCGAGGGCCATCAACTCGCACCTATGCACGAACTCGCCGACGCCGGCGTGATCGGGTTCTCCGATGACGGGGACCCCCTCGATTCGCCTCACCTGATGCGACAAGCCCTCGCGTACTCATCCGAGCTCGACCTACCCATAATCAACCATGCCGAAGATCGCGGCCTAGTCTCCGAATGGGACATGAACGAGGGCGCAGTAGCCACTCACCTAGGTTTACGCGGCATCCCAAACAGCGCCGAGTCGATGATGATTGCACGTGACATCGTCCTCACTCGAATAACCGACGGCAGGCTCCACATCCCCCACGTCTCAGCCGCCGAATCGGTCGAAATCATCCGCCGTGCCAAAGACGATGGCATGGACATCACCGCCGAAGCCGCCCCCCATCACCTCGCTCTCAACGAACACTGGGTCTACGGCGAACACGGCTGCGTCCCGACCATCCTCTCCCCGAATACCTACAACACCAACGCAAAGATGGCACCGCCACTTCGGACTGAAGCCGATCGCCAAGCCCTAATCGATGGCTTGATCGACGGCACCATCGACGCCATCGGCACCGACCACGCCCCCCACGCCGACACCGATAAGATCTGCACCTTCACCGAAGCCGCTAACGGAATCATTGGCCTCGAAACCGCTATCTCACTCACCGTCGGCATAGCAAATATCGACATCAAAACCGTCATCGAACGTCTAACCGTCGGCCCAAGTGCAATCCTGAACGACGCCACTATCGGCACTCTCCGACCCGGCTCCGAAGCCGATATCACCATCATTGACCCCTACGCCGAATGGCGAGTCTCCCAAGCCACCCTTGGATCCAAAAGCCGTAACACACCGCTCCTAAACTCAAACGTCAAACCCCGCGTGATCGCCACCTTCGTCGCCGGAGCTAAGGTCTGGGACGCCAACGAAAACGGAGCAGCCGATGTCTAGCGAGATGCGTGGACCCGCACTCCTGGCCCTGAACGACGGCTCCGTATTCCGCGGTCGGAGGCTCGGAGCCGCAGTCGATTCCGTAGGGCTCGTCGTCTTCAACACGTCCATGACCGGCTACGAGGAGATGCTCACCGACCCCTCATACGGCGGCCAGATCCTAGTCCCCACCTACCCACTTATCGGCAACTACGGTATCAACCTGAAGGACGCCGAATCAAGGCAGATCCAAGTCAAAGGCTTCGTCGTCCGAGACGACTGCGACGCTCCCTCGCACCCTCACGCCGAAATGACCGTACACGAATATCTGGAGGAGAACGGCATCCCCGGCGTTTCTGGTGTGGACACGAGGGCCATCACCCGACGCATCCGCTCAGCCGGCGTAATGATGGGCGCAATTGTCCAAGGAGACAATCCCGATACCGCGACCGCCGCACTTGATGCCGCCGCCTGGTACGGCGACCAAGACTGGGTCGAAGAAGTCGCCACCAAAGAAGAGTTCGAATGGCACGGCGACGGCACCGACGGCACACGCCCCGCAGAAGAACTAATCATCCGATCCGACCGCGCGGGCATCGACCACCCAGCCGAAACTACCGATCGCCCTCTCCGCATCGCTGTCATCGACTTCGGTGTCAAATGGAACATCTTGCGAAGCATGATGGCGCGCAACTGCCAAGTCAAAGTCTTCCCATGCGATGTGACCGCACCCGAAGTCAGAGCCTTCAACCCCGACGGCATCGTCCTCTCCCCGGGCCCCGGCGACCCCGCGGTCCTAGACGGTCCCGTAGAAACCATCAGCCAACTCTCCGACCTGACTGGCGACGGATCAAACTCCATCCCCACACTCGGCATCTGCCTCGGACACCAGCTAGTGGCCCGTGCACTCGGCGCCGACACCTTCATGCTCCACTTCGGACACCGCGGCGGAAACCAACCCGTCCAAGATGTCAGAACCGGACGCGTCTACGTAACCGCACACAACCACGGATACGCCGTCGATCCAGACAAACTCCCCAAACGCCCCGGCGTCAAAGTAACCCACATAAACCTCAACGACAACACCGTCGAAGGCCTCGCCGACGAGACCCACGGCATCATGACGATCCAATTCCACTCCGAAGCATCACCCGGCCCACACGACAGCGAGATGATCTTCGATCAATTCATTAACGAAGTAAAACAACACGCCACCGTAGGGGCAACTCTCGTGGTTGACCAGTAGTAAACACATGCCCCGCAACGAAAACCTCAAAAAGGTCCTGGTCATCGGTTCCGGCCCCATCGTCATCGGTCAAGCCGCCGAATTCGACTACGCAGGCACCCAAGCCTGTAAATCCCTGCGTGAGGAGGGCGTCGAGGTCGTCCTCGTAAACTCCAATCCCGCAACCATCATGACCGATGAAGACGTCGCGGACCGCGTCTACATCGAACCCTTGACCGTCCCCGTTGTCCAGCGCGTCATCGATCGCGAAAAACCCGACGGCATACTCGGAACCCTCGGCGGTCAGACCGGCCTCAACCTCACCGTCGAACTCGAAGAAGCCGGTGCCCTCAAAGACGTCGTCGTAATGGGCACCAAGACCGAGAGCATCCGCAAGGCCGAAGACCGCGAACTTTTCGCATCTTTCATGGAAGAGATCGGCGAGCCCATCTCATACGGCATCGCCGTCACCAATATCCCTGACGCCGAGAAAGCCGCCGAAGAGATCGGATACCCAATCGTCGTCAGACCCGCATACACCCTCGGAGGAACTGGAGGCGGTGTCGCAAACAACGTCGATGAACTCCACGAGATCGTCGATTCCGGTCTAGCAGCATCCCTCGTCGGACAAGTCCTCATCGAAAAATCCCTCCTCGGCTGGAAAGAGATCGAATACGAGGTGATGCGCGACAGCGCTGGCAACGTCATCACCGTCTGCAACATGGAGAACTTCGACCCGATGGGCGTCCACACCGGCGACTCCATCGTCGTCGCCCCCAGCCAAACCCTCACCGACAAGGACTACCAGCGCCTACGAACCGCCGCCCTCCACATCATTGATGGCCTCAAAATCGAAGGCGGTTGCAACGTCCAATTCGCATATCGTCCCGGCAAAGAAGTCGGCGAAAAACTCGGTCAAGGTTCACGATACGACGACGACGGACCGATGTACTACGTCATCGAGGTAAATCCCAGAGTTTCACGTTCATCCGCACTTGCCAGCAAAGCCACCGGATATCCCATTGCACGCGTGGCGGCAAAAGTCGCCCTCGGTCTGCGCCTTGACGAGATCAGCAACGTCGTAACCGGAAAAACCCGAGCCGCCTTCGAGCCCGCACTCGACTACTGCGTCGCCAAAATCCCCCGCTGGCCCTTCGACAAATTCGGCTCCGGCGACCGATCCCTCGGCACCCAGATGAAGGCAACCGGTGAAGTCATGGCCATCGACCGCAGCTTCGAAGCCGCTCTCATGAAAGCCGTTCGATCCCTTGAAGACGGAAAGCGATCCCTCCGCTGGGAAGACCCCGAATGGCGCAACAACGGACTCCCCGACATCGATCTTTCGGGCGATGACCTCCGCCTATGGAAACTCGCCTTCAAACTGCGCACCGGCACAACCCCCGAAGACCTAACCCTAACTACCGGCATTGACCTATGGTTCACCCGCTCTCTCGCCCGCATTGTCGGAATGGAGCGAAAACTCAGAGAGTCTGACTTCCTCAGCACCGACCTGATGCGGGAAGCCAAGCGCATCGGTCTCAGCGACGAAGACATCGCAGAATTCTCCGACCTTGGCCTCGCCGAACGCGTCCGCGAAATGCGCAAAGACCTCGGCATCATCCCCGTCTACAAGATGGTCGACACCTGCGCCGGAGAGTTCGAAGCATCAACCCCCTACTTCTACAGCACCTACGAAGACGAAAACGAAGCTCTGCCATTAGGGTTTCCCCCGCGAGCGGGGGAAATGCCGAAGGCAAAGGGGGCCGCCGTCGTCATCGGCTCCGGACCCATACGCATCGGACAAGGCATCGAGTTCGACTACTGCTCCGTCCACGCCGCATGGGCCCTCCAGAGCGAAGGCATCCGTGCTGTAATGATCAACTCCAACCCGGAGACCGTTTCCACCGACTTCGACACCTCCGATCGCCTCTACTTCGAACCCCTCGATGAAGAAAGCGTCCGCGACATCATCGACAACGAAATGGGCGACGGCGCCACCCGTTCCAACGGCGTAACGCCGCCCAACATCGTCGTACAGTTCGGCGGGCAAACAGCCATCAACCTCTCGCAGTCCCTAAACGCGGCCGGCCTCCAAGACCTAGTACTAGGCTCCGACCCTCAAGTCATCGACAACGCCACCGACCGCGGCCGCTTTGAACAGATGGCGATTTCCAATGGATTGCCATTGCCCCCGGGAGGCACCGCCACCGAGACGTCAACCGCCTTAGCCCTCGCCGAAAACCTCGGTTATCCAGTCCTTGTGCGACCCAGCTATGTCCTTGGCGGACGCGCCATGGAGATCGTCGACAACTCTCACGAACTCGAACGTTACTTCGACCGCGCGCTCCAAGCCGCCCCCGGTCAGACCATCCTCGTTGACCGCTACTTCCAAGGCATCGAAGTCGAAGTCGACGCCGTTTGCGACGGTGAAGACGTACTAGTTCCCGGCATTATGCAACACATCGAACGCGCTGGCGTTCACTCCGGCGACTCCTTCGCCGTATATCCCGCGATCTGGCTCACCGGCGACGAAGTAGAAACCATCGTCGAATACACCCGCCGCATCGGACGCATGCTAAACGTCCGCGGACTCATGAACATCCAATACGTAATCACCGGCGGCGGAACCTACCGCAGCAATCTAACTCCGTCCCCTTTCGAGAATCGAAGGGGGACGCGGCGAGCGAAGCGAGACGCAGGGGGATGCCCCATCGCGGACGAAACGCCGAAGGCAATGGGGGCCCCAAAAACCGAAACCTACATCATCGAAGTAAATCCGCGGTCGTCCCGCACCATCCCCTTCATCTCCAAAGTCACCGGAATCCCCATGATCCGCATCGCAACCCAGGTGATGCTCGGCAAGCGTCTGCGAGACATGGAGTGGGGCACTGGACTTATGCCCAGACGCGACCTAGTCGCAGTCAAGGCACCCGTCTTCTCAATGTCGAAGCTCACCAGCGTCGACACCTTCCTAGGCCCAGAGATGAAGTCAACCGGCGAGGTCATGGGCATCGACCGTACATACGTCCCAGCGATCACCAAAGCCCTCATCGCATCATCGCACTCGATAAACCGCGGCGACGGCGTCCTCCTCAGCATCGCCGATTCCGCCAAACCCGACGCCGAACGCCTCATACGCACATTGGGCAACAACGGACACCTCATCTACGCCACATCCGGCACCGCCCATTTCGTACGCAACTTGGGCTACGAAGTAACCGAGGTGGAACGCTTACTGTCGACACGCGGCACCAACGTCGTGACCGTCATCAACGACGGCACAGTCCAAGCCGTAGTAAACGTCCCCACAGGTGGCCGCGCCGCCGAACAAGACGGCTTCTACATCCGCCGAGCCGCCGTCGAACGCCGAATCCCCTGCTTCACCTCCATCGACACCGCACGTTGCGCCGTAGAAGCCGTATACGCTCCCTCCACATCCGCCAACGCAAACAGTGCCCTAAACGTAATGACCCTCACCGAATACGTCAACGGCTAAAACCCCGGCTATAGTTGACCGCGCAGTGAAGAGGTCTGTGTTGTCGCTCACCCATGATCAACAAACTTCTTTGTCGCTCATCTTCGGCTAGAAATGAAAAACAAAAGATTTTGTTGTTCATCCATGATCAACAAACTTCTTTGTCGCTCATCTTCGGCTAGAAATGAACAACAGCGTTTTATCTCTCGCACGCAATAATCAAAAGACCTCATGACCTTCCGCGATGTTCAAGACATCAGGGAATAACAGCAACGCCGGCCGACGTCCACTTCCTGTTCTCAATGTCTTAAGAATCTTGTTCTCGGTCAGCCCTTTCAGCACTCGTCGAGCTGTTGGCGGGGGAATGTCCGATTTTCTCACAAAATCAGAACTAGAGAACAGTGGGTTCTGGAAAATCCAATCCAACGCGTTGATCGCGTAACTTGAATTAGTTGCCTCTCTCACAGGTGCCTTCATATTCTCGTACAAATCCAAGATCCCGTTGACCTTGGATAGATTTTCCTCTGCTTGGGTCCGTACTGCGTTGAGAAAAAACTCGCACCAACCCGTCCAATCGTCATCACTCGACACCGTGAGCAACCGTTCGTAGTACTCGTCCCGATGACGTTCGAAATAGGCACTGATGTAGAACGTCGGGCGTTTTATGAGACCTCGTTGCCACAAAAATAACGGCACCAACATTCGCCCGAGCCGGCCGTTTCCGTCTAAAAACGGGTGCATAGCCTCGAACTCCGCGTGGATCAAAGCCGCTTGTACCAATGCGTCAGGTGTCTTGTCGTGAATGTAGTCTTCCCACTTGCCCAATGCTTCGTTTAGGCGTTCCGCTCCCACAGGCACGAATCTAGCGTCTTCTATAACGCTGCCGGGCTTGCCGATCCAATTCGGAATCCGTCGGTACTCGCCTGGCGATTTGTCGCGACCGCGCACTCCCGATAGCAAAACCTTATGTGCTTCTCTGATGACGCGTTGAGAAAGGGGTAATTCTTCAAGCATTTCTTCCGCTTTGCGCATGGCATTGCGGTAGTTGATGATCTCGTCGATATCATCGCGACGCTCTGGTGAAGCAGGCGACTCACCAGCTTCATGTTGATAAACTTCTCCGAGCGTCGCCTGCGTTCCTTCGATGCGAGACGACAAAACCGCTTCGTGGTTCGTCAAAGGAGCGATGAACAAGCTGGCGTTAGGAACAGCCGATAGCATCACATCGTAGCGTCCCAACTCGGCGTGAGCAGGTCCGATCAGCGGCGCCAAAACCTCCCAATCCAAGTTTTCGGGCGGGAATCTACCGTCGTGATAGTAGACGGGGAGAGGCAACTTGAGAGGTCCTCGAGAAAAATGTCCACCGGCAACCAACTTGCCGAGTGTTGACAATCATTTTAACGTAAAAACGATCTACAACGAAATTTGTTGATCATATGCGAACGACAAAGCACATCAATCCGCGCGTAAAGCGAGCCCAAACCCGGAACCGATGAACCCGAGTTCGCGGGCTCAGAGATCAACTCCGCCCAGCACTACCTCGCCTTCTTGGCAGTCACCCCCAACCAGATCCTCGGCACCGTCTCAAGCTCCATCTCCTTGAAGACCTGCTTAAGCGATTTCTGCAATGCGTCGCGCCCCTTGCCCAGCGGCACCCCCGGCATCACTCCTTCAATCCAATCTCGGAAGCCGCTGATGTGGTGAAAACCAGACTCTGGGACCTGGACTCGGGTGTTTTCGAGCCTGACGATTTCGAAGCCCGCTTCCTTCAGCAGATCCTCATACTCCTCCGCAGTGAGTTGCCGCCGCGCCCCCGTCTTGTCGGCATTCTTATCCGGCAGAAGACCATGGTCCCGGCGCAACGTCCGCAACGACCGCATCATCCATCGGCGATAGAAATCATGCGATTCCGGCGGATGTGACCCTTCGAAAAACGAGGTGTTAAACGCAAGCATGCCACCGGGCTTAAGCCGTTCCCGGATCTGCTTGAGCAATGCGAGCTTGTCGTTCACGTAGTGGATCGAGTTGCAGTAGATCACCGCGTCGACCTGCTCGTTCACCGAAGACGTCAAGTTCTGGACTTCGGCGTGAACAAACCTGATCGCCGCTTCCTTACGTCCACCGAGCTCTTCCACCGCCGACCTCAAAGCCGTCGCGGAGTGATCCACCGCGTAAATGACCGTCTCCTTAGTCCCTGTGAGACGATCTAGGATGAGCTTCGTTATACCGCCAGTGCCACAACCCAAATCGATGATCTTATGTTGGTTGAACACCCCCGACATATCGACGAGTCGGGAGTTCACTTTGCGGTAAAACGGTTGCGTTGAAAACTCGTCGAACGAGTATTCATCCGCTTCAGGAGTAGTAGTTGGACTCGGCATCTGAACCTCAACGAGACTGGGTGGATTGGAGTGAGGTTAGCCTTGGTATGGGCACATCCAGATTTTATCAGGGAAATCGAATCGATGACAGAGAGGAGGATTATAAGTTTCGCCGCCGTGCTGATACTCGCTGTAGCGGCATTCTCAGCGTGCTCCAACGATGCAAACCCGCCGTTGATCTTCGCCGCGGCCTCCCTCGTAGACGTCATGGATGATGTTGCCAAACAGTACGAAGCAGACACTGGAGAATCGGTCCGTTTCAACTTCGGCGGCTCTAACCTCCTCGCGAACCAGATAATCACAGGCGCCAAAGCCGACGCGATAATCGTCGCCGGCAAAACTCCCATCAACAAGCTAGTAAACGACGGCAAAATCAACGATCCAAATGCTATCGAGATATTCACCAATCGCCTCGTCGCCGTCCGTCCGTCCGGATCCAAATCAACTCATACTACCCTGCGAGAATTGATCGGCACCGGCAGAATAGCCATACCCGACCCGCAAACAGCCCCGGCCGGCGAATACATAGAAGCAGCGCTGCGAGAAATGGGACTGTGGATCGGACTCGAACCCCAACTCATCCCAACGCTAGACGTCCGAGCCGCACTAGCCGCAGTCTCTTCGAAAAATGTTGCGTACGCTTTCGTATATGAGACCGACGCCATTTCAACCGACGATGTCGAGGTCGCCTTCACCATCGACAGCGATTCCGAGGCGTCAACGCCCCGTTACTACGCCGCCGCGCTGGATGACGATGCCAAAACCAAACGCTTCATCGACTATCTGTCATCGCCCCCGGCGATCACGATATTCAAAAAACACGGCTTCACACCTTAGTACTTCGCCGCGCTGACACCAATGCTGGAAGTAACCCTCCTATCGCTCCGAACCGCGCTGATCGCCACACTTGGCATGTTAGTGCCCGCGTTGCTGATCGCAAGCTACTTGGTCCGAAACAACGGACGCGTCGCCTTCGCTGTAGACCTCCTAGTCTCGATGCCATTGGCACTGCCCCCCGTCGCAGTCGGCTTCATCCTTCTGTGGCTCTTCGGCGCGACAGGCCTATTAGGATCGCTCACCGAGGGCTTGGCCTTCAGCTGGCTCGCAATGTCGATAGCCTCCGCCGTCGTCGCATTCCCGCTCGTGGTCAGAGCATTCGTCGCCGGTTTAGCCGAAGTAGACCCCAAACTCGTTTTCGCCGCCCAAAACCTCGGCGCCAGCCGACTAAGAGCCGCTTGGGACATCACTCTACCCCTCGCCCGCCGAGGCATCGCGGCAGGACTGCTCCTCGGCTTCGTCCGATCTTTCGCAGAGTTTGGCGCAACAATCGTCTTCGCCGGAAACATCCCCGGCAGCACACAAGGCGTCCCGAGCGCCATCTTCTCACGTATCTCCGCGGGTGACTTCTCAGGCGCATGGATGCTCGCCGCGGTCTCAATCACCATCGGAGGCATCGCGTTAGCCATCCACAACCGTCTGGTTGCACACCAACGCAACCGCACGCGCGCGAGGAGCGCATCCGATGGCTGATCCTCAAGCACCGATCCTTGATTTCGACCTCAATCTCCGCCTAGGCGATTTCAACCTTGACGTGGCGGCTCAGTTTTCCGACGGCATCACAGCCGTCTTCGGCCCGTCCGGCGCAGGCAAATCAACTCTATTGGCATGTCTAGCAGGCATGATCGCACCCGATTCCGGACACGTCATGTTGCGGTCAGAAACCCTATACTCATCCTCCGAAGGCATACACAGAACCCCGCAATCGCTGCGCACCGTCATCGTCTTCCAAGACGGTATGCTGTTCCCCCACAAAACCGTCCGCGAAAACATCGAATACGGCTATCATCTGACAAACCCTGACATCCGCGTCATCGATCCCGACGAACTCTGCGACTTCTTGGAAATCGCCAACCTCACGGATCGCTATCCGGCGACATTATCCGGCGGCGAACGCCAACGAGTAGCATTAGCCCGCGGCGTAGCCACATCGCCCCGACTCCTCCTCCTCGACGAACCCGTCGCCTCCCTCGACATCCGATTGCGCAACGAAGTCGTCTCCTACCTCAAAAGACTTCACGAACGCTACGCCATCCCAATGGTCTACGTCTCCCACTCCCTCTCCGACGTCATGGCTCTCGCACCCAAAGCCCTAGTTCTAGAGCACGGCAGCGTCAAATCCTTCGCCCCAGTAGTAGATCTAGTCGCCGAAATGGCCTCAACAACCCGTGTCGGACGAGACGATATCGACAACCTCCTCGTCGGCGCAGTAGCCGAATCAGGCGCAATCCGCATCGGCGATGTCGAGATAGTCAGCCAGATCAGCGACTACCAACCCGGACAACAGGTCGCCGCCTCCATCAGCGCTTCCGACATCATCCTAGCCCTCAACCGCCCCGAAGGTATCAGCGCCCGAAACATCCTCCACGGCGCAGTGCAGAGGGTCGAAGTAGGCGACTTCGCAGCCTTCGCATTCGTAGATGCCGGCCCCGAGTTCGTTGTCGAACTAACCCCAGAGGCGGTAGAAGCCCTGAACATCAGACGCGGCCAAGACGTCTACCTCGTCTTCAAAACCAGCAGCATCACCGTCACGGCTGGCTAACCCCGAGCCCTACCGGACACTGCTCTGCCAACACGCACCTGTCACACAGCGGCTTCTTCTTGCAGACCCGCGCCACGTGGTAATCAATCAACGCATGGTACTCGTTGAATAGATATTCGTCATCCGGCAGACTCTCATGGAAAAGCCGCTGGTAATCTCCGTAACTCTTCCGCTCAATTTCCCAGCCCAACCTCGCCAGCAGACGCTTCGTGTACGAATCCACCACGAACGACGGCTTCTTCGCTCCGTACAGAATAATGTCGTCTGCCGTCTCCTCGCCGATACCCCAAACGGATAGAAGCTGTTCACGCATCTCCACGACCGGCAACGCAAATAGCCTTTCAAGATCGCCCCCGTGCCTCTCCAGAATGAACCTCGCGAACTCTTTCAACTTCCGCGTCTTCGTTATGTAGTACCCCGAAGGACGGATCAAAACGTGCATCTCCTCGTCCGGCGCATCCAATATCGCCTTGAACGACCAAACATCGCCGCCACGCAGATTGACCAGAGCGCGTTCCACATTCGACCACGAGATGTTCTGCACCAGAATCGCACCGATCACCATCTCGAACGCTCCGCCATGCACCGTCGGCCACCAATGCCGCGGTCCATAAGCATCGAAAAGCGCCGTGAACAACCACTCGATGTCTTCGCGCGTAGGTTCAACCGGCCCTTTTACGCTCGGATCGGAACGGACATGGCTAAAGTCGTGGATAATTTTCGGTAGTGCCGGCATCGAACATATTCTGACACGCGCCAATGACCATTACGACAATATCGATGAACGAAAAGATCGACCGCTCGCGCTCAGTCTCAGGAAGCCGCGTCTGCGTCGGACTTGACCCCGATTCGGCAAAGATGCCCATTGGCGACGTATTCGAGTTCAATCGCGCCATCATCGACTCGACTCACGACTTGGTCGCGGCCTACAAACCGCAAATCGCGTTCTACGAGGCGATGGGATTGCCGGGATTAAATGCGTTGGAGAAAACCATCCAGCATATCCGCGATGTAGCCCCCGAAGTGTTCGTGTTGATGGACGCCAAACGCGGCGACATCGGAAACACGGCGGAGGCTTACGCCAAAGCAATGTTCGAAGTCTGGGACGTGGACGCCGTAACCGTCTACGCCTATCAAGGCTCTGAGACGTTGCAGCCGTTCTTGGAATATCGAGACCGAGGCGTATTCGTAGTCTGTCGCACGTCGAACCCAAGTTCGGTCGAAGTGCAAGACATAATTGACGACCAAACCGGCGAGATGGTATTCGAAAAAGTGGCCAAACTTGCGGTTTCACTGTCTAATCGTGGCAACGTCGGTTTGGTCGTCGGCGCGACATATCCTCGGGAACTCGCATCGTTGCGCGCTTCGTTTCCCGACACACCGTTTCTGATACCCGGCGTGGGCGCACAAGGCGGCGACGCGACGGAAACCGCGAGACTAGGCGGCAAAAACATCCTCATCAACTCCTCTCGCGGCATAATCTACGCCTCGCAATCCATTTCCGATTTCGACATCGCAGCGCGTCAAGCAGTCGAAGACCTACGCGCCGAGATCGCGCTCGGACAGACCTGAACCCCGTGTCACCCCCGCGCAAAGACCGTGAGGTCGTCCCCTTCGAAGTCGGGGATACAGTCGTTCTGCGAAAACCACACCCTTGCGGCTCCAACACCTGGAAGGTCTACCGCATCGGCGCCGACATCGGCCTCACCTGCTCAGGATGCGCACGCCGAGTAATGCTCGAAAGACCACTCGTCCAACGCCGCATGAAATCCCGAACCCCAGTCGGCGAGAAAACTAAAGAGCCTGCTTAGCACCATCGTGCTGTCTGCGCAACTACTGTCATTCCGGCGGAAGCCGGAATCCATCCCCTCTCCCTTGATGGGAGAGGGCCAGAGCCTGCCCCGGACTTGATCCGGGGGTGAGGGTGGTTTCCCCCGCTCGGCGGGGGAAATGTCCGAAGGACAAAGGGGGCGCGCACAACGCGAATGAGCCATAACCCCTATCCCTCCCCTTTTTGCGCAGCAAAAGGGGGACGCGTCGAGCGTAGCGAGACGCAGGGGGTTCCCGAAGAACAAAGCGGAGCCAAACCACCAACACCCCCTCACCGCAGAAACCCCCGACAACCACCACCGAAATCCCAGCCCATCCTTCAATCCCTGCAATCCGCGGTTCAGACACCCGCCGATTTGCCATGCGCGATTCGTAGTAGAGTATGGAATGAGGTGTTCCACGCGACGGCTCGGATGCGCGCGACGCGATAGGGCATCGATGTCGATTACCGCTGCTAGTAAAGGGAGATATCCGTCATGCTGGAGGTGGAAATTCACCAGATCACGATGGGGCGCGACGGTTCCAGCGAGCGGTGCCTGATTCTCAGGCCCAAAGACCAAGAAGATCGACGCTTGTGCCCGATCATCATCGGAGCCAACGAGGCATCCGCCATCGCCGCTTCTTCCGGCGAGGTCGCACCTTCCCGCCCGATGACGCACGACCTGCTGCTCAACTCCATCACCGAACTCGGCGGCACTGTGCAGCACGTCTACGTCCGCGGTCTAAACAAATCCACGTTTTACGCCGACATCAGCGTAAAAGTGGGCGAAGATACCGTCGTTTTGGATGCGCGCCCGTCCGATTCGATCGCCCTAGCAGTCCGCGCGCGCGTCCCGATATACATGGCAGAAGAAGTTCTCGAACAAGTCGACAGCGACCTGCAAGGCAGACGCTCCGCAGAGGAACCTCGACGCGCCCAACGAGAACCGGAATACGAAGAAGCCGCATCCCCAGTCACCCCCGAACAACGCGAAAAACTCAGCGCATTCTCCGAGTTCATGGAATCCCTAAGCATGGACGACGAAGGCGAAGAGACAGCCAACAAGTAACAACCTCCTCCCCCTTTTGCGCAGCAAAAGGGGGACGCGGAGCGAAGCGACGCAGGGGGTTAATACAACCATAAAACCCACAGCCCCTTTCGCAGAGCGAAAGGGGCGCGAGCAAGCGCAGCGACGCGAGCGGGGTATGCCCGAGGCGGAAGGGTCCCCCATCTGGAGGAAATGTCCGGGGCCAGCCCCGTACTCCGATAGGGGGACAAAGGGGGCGTGCTCCGATCTCAAGCGGCTGGCGGCAGAGTGTTGATCCCTGTCTGACCCAACTGTGAGATATCGCGAAGCGGCAAAGGGGGCCAAACTCTTGGCTTGCGATAATGGATTGGCCGGAGGTCGCCTAGCAAGCGTAATTGGTGTCACATCAAGAGTCCACTAGGCCTAAACCCAATACACGATGTGATCCTCCCTCCGGCCTCACGAGAAAGGGCATTCGCCACTCTCACGCGTTAGTATACCAAGCCCAACCTACTTACCCTCCACAATAAAGTCCGCCACCCGCTCCCCGATAACCATCGACGTCACGTTGGTGTTCGCACGTATGCAGTCCGGCATATTCGAAGCGTCCGCCACCTTCAAATTCTCCAACCCCTTCACATTCCCGTACTGATCCAGAACCGCCATCTCGTCGCTGTCCGGTCCCATCTTGGCGGTCCCCGACACGTGGTGGCTGGTACCCACACATTTCATCATGTACGTGTTGAGAAGCTCATCGTCAGTCGCCTCTTCCGGCGTCGGTGCCACTAGCTCCTCGATGATGTCGTCGTACGGCGACTGCTCACCGATCTCGATGCACTTCCTAACCGCCTCTCGCATCCGCTCCTTGTCGAAATCCGTACCCAGCAGGTTGTAGTCCAGGAACGGCTGCTCATGCGGATCCGTCGATTGCAGCTTGATCTCCCCAGCCGCCTCCGCCAGATACAGCGCCGAGATCATCGAAATCCCGATCGGCTGCGTGTTCGAGATCAGATACACCCCCTCCTGCGTCGTGCACGAAAGCGGATGGATGAACATGTCGTTCCGCCACTTCGAACCCTTGCACGTGAACTTCAGGTTGATCTGAATCTTCGACGCCAGTGGGTCCTGCCGGAAACTCTCATAGGTGCGGAAGATCGTCGACACCTGCGGATGGTCGCGCAAGTTCTGACCCACCCCCGGCGAATCCAGCACCAGCGGTATCCCCATCTCATTGATATGGTCCGCAGGCCCAATACCCGACAGCATCAATATCTGCGGCGAACAAATCGCACCCGCCGACAACACGACTTGGTTGGCATACACGTCGAACAGCTCCCCACCTGATTCCACCTTAGCGCCAATCACCTTCTTCCCATCGAAAAGCAACCTGTGCACATGGCAGTCACCTCGCAGCGTCAGATTCAACCGATGCCGCGACTGCGACAAATACCCGATATTCGTGCTCCATCGCACCCCGTTCGGGTTGTTGAACGGCGGCGGCCCCACACCCGTCGTGTCAGGATTGTTCGCATCCTCGTAATACGGATAACCCAACATCTGACACGCCTCCACGAACGCCTCCTGGTCCGCGTTCCACTCCTCGCGCTTGAACCGACGCGCCACTATCGGACCCTCAGTCCCGTGGTAGTCGTCCGAAAAATCCTGATCCGTCTCGATCCGCCGGAAATACGGCATCAGCTTCTGGAACGACCACTCGTCATTCCCCCAAGACGCCCAATCGTCATAGTCCTCCGGCATCCCCCGCAAGAAAATCTGCGCATTCACCGAACTCGAACCCCCGACCAGCTTACCCCGAGGCACCAGCATGTCCGGAAACAGATCATTCGACTTAGCCACAAAATTCCAGTTGTGCTTGCTGTCCTTCCCGAACGCCCGCGCCCAGATGTTCCGATCGAACCCGTACCCCAACTTGATCTCCATCGGCAGATCATCCACCGTCGGATAATCCGGCCCCGCCTCCAGCAGCAGCACCGACACACTCGGATCCTCACTCAACCGAGTAGCAACAATCGCCCCCGCCGACCCAGCACCAATAACAATGAAGTCGTATCTCATCGGACAACCCCGTACATCGTTTCCAAACCAATCGCTGCGCTAACGTTATCGCGTACACGCAGAATTTGCTTGTCGTACCCTCCCCCTTTTGCAAAGCAAAAGGGGGACGCGTCGAGCACCGCGAGACGAGGGGGGTCTCAAGGCGGACAAGTAGCAGGTTTCCTCCGCTCGGCGGGGGAAATGTCCGAGGCCTGCCCCGTACTCCGATACGGGGGACAAAGGGGGCGCGCAACCCACGTCATTCCCGCGCAACATACCGTCATTCCGGCGAAGGCCGGAATCCATAGAAAAGCAAAGCACACCGTTTCCCTCCCCCTTTTGCAAAAGGGGGACGCATCGAGCACAGCAAGACGCAGGGGGTTCATACAGAGGCAAACTCCCCGTCATTCCGGCGAAAGCCGGAATCCACCCGTCCCTTTCGCAAAGCGAAGGGGACGCGGAGCGCAGCGAACGCAGGGGATGCCCTGGCAGAGCGAAGCCCCCAACAAAAAGAGACGCCCCCTCGCGGGGACGTCGGGCCAGCGATACGATCACTGGGGGGGTTAGTCGTTATGATATATCAGGTTTTACTACGAGTGCAACTCCACCCAGCGCTAGCAACCCTCTAGGAGTCACCTTGCCTAAAGAAAGAGTAGCAGTGTACGTCGACGGCTTCAATCTCTTCTACGGCATGAGGTCAAAGGGATGGCGACGCTACTACTGGCTCGATCTCCAAAAGCTAGTTGAAAACCTGTTGCGTTCTAACCAAACCCTAGAGACAATCAGATATTTCACTGCCAGCCTATTCGACGTTTCAGGTGATGCTGGCAAAGCGAGCAGGCAGGCGACATATCTTGAAGCACTTCAAACGCTTTCTTGTCTGTCTATTCACCACGGATACTTCCAACCGCAGGAGGTCAAGTGCCGCAAATGCGGAAACATCTGGCAAACCTACGAGGAGAAGATGACCGACGTCAACATCTCAGTCGCCCTACTCAACGACGCTCACGACAACCTCTTCGACACCGCAATGATCATCTCCGCAGACAGCGACCTCGTCGGACCAGTCCAAGCCGTTTTGGACCGCCATCCAAACAAACGAGTGATAGCAGCCTTCCCACCAGACAGAAAATCGAAACATCTCCGCCAAGTCGTAAACGCATCATTCACAATCGGCCGCAACAAACTCCGAGACAGCCAACTCCCAGACCAAGTAACCAGACCCGACGGCTTCATGCTGAGACGCCCGCCATCTTGGACCTAGACCGTAACCTAAATCCCACACGCCCTCACACCTCCCCCTTTTGCAAAGCAAAAGGGGGACGCGCCGAGCGCAGCGAGACGCAGAGGGTTCATACCGAACAAATTCCCATCATCACCGCGCCCCCACGTCATTTCCGCGCAACCACCGTCATCCCGGCCACCCCCGCGTCATTCCCGCGCAGGCGGGAATCCAGAGGGATGATGTGGTAGGGCAGCCCCTTTCGCAGAGCGAAAGGGGCGCGAGCAAGCGAAGCGAGCGGGGTATGCCCGTCGCCATCTACGCTATCGCGCACAAAAAGAAGACGCCCCCTAGCGGGGACGTCGGCTCAGCAATACGATCACTGAGGGGGTAACCGCTAGGACACATCAAAGACGCCCACGATTGTTGCGCGCAAATTGCCGAAAGTGCTCCTCTTCAGCTTCGCGCCAAGCCTGCGGATTCGTCGACCAATATTGACCGATCACGGACGGCAAATTTGGATCGTAAGCCAACTTTCGACAACGGATGCAACGGACAAAAGCACCCTCCGGTAAATTCAGGTACCAAATAAACCGTGTCAAAAATGTGGTCGTGCCGTCTTCTCTAAATGAAAGGGAGGTATGCGTGCAAAGGTGGCTTAACTTAGACAGCCGTCGGTGCTCTAGCCATTCTTTCCACTTTTTGATTTCGGGCTTCAAGTTTTTCTCCACCCACGTTATCAAAACTGCGATTATCGTCGCCAAAATAACCACTACCAATAATAAAGTCTGCATCGTTGATCCTCCTTTCCGTTCACTCGATTATTCGATTAGAAGTTGCATCTTCACACAGTATCGACATCGTTTCAAGTTTAGTAAATCCTAAATCAGTAACTCCCCACCCCCTCCAAAACCACCCGCCCCAAAACTGCCTCATCCCCCATCACAATCCTCGCACCAACAACCTCACCCATAACCTCAATCTGCCCAGTAGTAACATCCACCCGCTCAAACTCCCCATCCTCCAACTCGTAAACCCACTGACCAACCGCCTCAAGCCCAATCTCCTCAAGAACCCGCCGCGGCACAACACAATCAACCATCCTTGGATCAATCCGAAACCGCCCCGTCCAATACCTCTCCGGCTCACCCATGTTCCGAACCGTACCCGTAACATGCGTCGCCCCGGCCAAATCAACGCCACCACGCCTAATCAACATTCTTCCATCCTTCCAATCCTTCAAATCCCGGTTCAGACTTTCGTCCCCTTACCCCCATGCACGCTAGGCTCCGAGCACCACTTCAACCGCAGCAGCTCCAACGGATCCACCACCTTGTCCTCCGGCAACCCCAGCATCTCCACCAGCACCCGACGGTCCAGCTCCTTCCGACTATCATCCCGATACGCCTCATTCGCCGGCAGGAACTCCCGATCTCGCATATCGTCGAAGATCGACTCCGCCACCTTCAACTGAGCATCCGACAACGCAGTCACATCCAACGTCGGCATCGTGCGGAGCGCGGTTATCGGCATAATTCCTCGGCCCGCTTGCTGACGACTCGAATGCCACCAATACATCAAGAGTCCTAACGTTGAGTTGCCCCAAAGAGAGTATGCGATCTCTAAGGACCGTGAATTGAATCGGACGTTAGGCCAAGCACTGCCCCCAAGCGTTTGCTGTTGGGTGAATGCTACTGCTAAAGGCTGAGAGTTGAATCGAAAGAGCCGATTATGATGAGTGTGGCTTCTGGTCGCCCAGATTTCAGCGGCACGCGTGTGCATGTTTGGTTTTATCCTGCCCTCACTGTCTGGTTGGACAACTAATTTCGTTTCTTTTTTCGCGTCGTGGCCCCACAACATCGGATAGGTGGGAACACCGCGACGCGTGTTGATACGGTCAAACCCCGCTTGCGGAGATTCACCGGCAACATTCATGTCATGTAGCCCCACTTGACTGATCTGCCCAATCACCGACATCGCGATCGGCAATCTGCTCTGCTTGTCCATCTGCGGCAACCATAAATGTCCCCGCGTCAACTGGTGCGCGGTCTGTATGACCGCAAAATCTGAGACACCGGCCGCGGACCAGGGCAGGTTTGAACTCAATGGTGCATTGATGACTTCGCCAAGTTGCGCGTCACCAATCACCAGCGGTTCGCCGCCGATCGGCCCGCTTTCGAACTGTCTGATGTTTGGATCCGCCGCGAGAGTAGAGATAGCCTTGGCGAGCTCAAGCGACTCCATCTCGTTGTTTGGACGTTGGTACAAAGACACAAACAACCCGCGTCCATCTCCTCCATTCGACGACTGCCTACAGACGATCAACGTCTCTGCCATCCCGGTATCCGCTGAAAACGATTGATCTTGGGATTGCGCCGCCGCGATAGTAATCACGATCACATCGCGGTACTTTTTCGTGATCAGTTGCCGTACCTTTTGCCAACTCGATCCTTGCAAGACGGTCAAAGGTAATACCAAAGCGATTGCACCCTCTGGTTTAACCATCCGATCAGCCAATGCCACGAACCAAGACGCGATACCAGCGTATCCGTGCGCACAAGTACCGGCACCGTATTTCCTCTCCAAAGCTGACATCTTGCGCTGTGTTTCCAGGTCGTTGTCAAGTCCTCGGAACTGCTTGATGTAATCCGACGCTCGGTTGGCCCCCTCCCAATCCGATCCCGCACGCGTAAACGGCGGATTCATGATCACCAAGTCCTGGCTGAACTGCGGCATATCCACCGCATCTGCTGCCTGTGCCGACCCCGTTCCCGTAACCGCCGTGCCGCTGTGCAGCGAAATCAACGGCCTCACCTCTCCGTTGCTCGCCAGCAGATCCAACGACCCTATCGATACTCCACCGCTATTCGTCTTGCCGTACTGCGTGACTATCGTGCGAGTGTCTTGATACTGCTCCATCGGATGCGACGACGACAGCATCGACGCCGTCAGGTGTACCGCAGACGGCAACACGTCGAGCGCCGTCAAGGACTCGCCCATCATGTGCGAATGCAGCTTTGACGGGTCGCCGCCGGAGAACAGATGAAGCTGGTTCAACCGACGATACGCCGCATGTATCAACGTCCCGGTGCCGCACGCGTAGTCCGCAATCTTGAAATCCTTCACCCGCTCTGGATCGTCCCATGCACCATCATCCGGCATCGCCAGATGCGCCAACAACGTCGCCGACTCCGGACGCGTGTAGAACGTCGCCAGAAACTTCCGGTCCGCTATCAGCCGCTGAAACACCGTGCCAATCAGGTCGCTCGAATCCGCCGCACCCAACGTGTGAATCCGATCAGCAGCACGTGCCATCCTATCCAGCGCCCGCGACGCTAATCTGCCCGGCCGGACCGTCATCAGCAAATCGACTGCGATTTTGAAGATCGACCAGTAGTTGATCTTGAGAATTTCACGCCACTCTTGAACTACCATGCCTCGCAGCAATGTCCCATCGGGACGCAGTTCGTCGAATCCCTTCAGATTCGGATGTCCGTTCAGATTCGTGTGGAATAGCAGCGCGTTGATCATGATCGTCGCCGCCATACGCTCCGTCTGCTCGCTGTACTCCTGCTTCAACAGATCTGCGTAGTTCTGCTTCAGATTCGGCCACATATCCGTCGACTCCCAATGATCGCCGCCGTCGCCGAAATAGCACGCTCCAGAATCTCCACTGATTCCTGCACCACTTCCTCAGGTGTCGACGCATAAGTGATGAATCCCGCCAAGTCCCGAATATTCCCCGAAACAAAACCGCTCTCCGGGAAACGCGAATAATCGTCACGCCCCGAACCGTTGTACACGCAATACTCGAACCGCGTCTTGCTCCGCAACTCCTCATCCAACTTGTCAAAACCCCGAATCCGACGCAGCTCCCTCGGAGTCTTCAAAGCCACCACCGCGTTCACCTCACCATCCACACCAGTAACGTCCTCATCCAATTCCTCGCCCAACCTATCGATCGCCTCATCCTCCAACGTCCGAGCCGGAAGATACTCATTCTCGATCACCACCGGACGACCACCCGTGGGCAGCACCAAAATATCCGGCTGCCCCTGACCACCCACAAACGCACCCTTCATCTCGGCGTGCACATCCCACCGCACATTCATGCGGTCCAACAGCGTGGCAACACGCCCATTCAACTGCGTCTCATTAATCGCCATCACTCAGAAAATCCATCCACACCCCAACCACCTCCATCCACACTACCAAACAACCCCCACCCCAAATCCTCAAATGGCAAAAACCCCCCTCCCCCTTTGCGCAGCCCCTTCCCCCTCCCCCTTTTGCAAAGCAAAAGGGGGACGCGTCGAGCACCGCGAGACGCAGGGGGTTTATACACGCCCCTTTCGCTCATTTCTCCCCTTCCCCCTCTGGGGGAAGTGCCGAAGGCGATGGGGGTTTCGAGCGAAGCGAGCGGGGTATGCCCGGGGCGGACGGGAGGAGGCCCACGTTAACAGCCAACCACCAAACAACCAACACCAAATCCCATCAACCCCAGTTCAGATACCCAACACCCGCCGCACAAAACCGTGCACTAGCGGACGGTCGGCGTCGCGTTCCCAGTCTTCCATAGTGCGGTGGTAGAAGTAGACGTGGAATTTCTCAGCGACTGCGAATAGGTGTTCAATAGAAGGGTCTTCACGCTCGGCGGCTAGTCGTATTGCGGCGTTTTTCAAGGCGCGGTGGCTCTGGTGGGACCAGTCGCGTTCCATTGCGATGGACATGATGGAGTGAGCCGCGGCGCCCCAAAGCTTCTCCGCACCCTGCAAAACATCCCCACGCGCAAACTCCTCATCCGACGCCGCGAGGAAATCAAGGGCTGTCTGCCGGTGTTCCCTCGGCGACATTGTCGTAGTTGCCATAACTCAAAGGTCTCCAGTACCAAATTGTATTGCTGCCTTTGCCTCCGCTTAGCGCATCCGATCACATGGATAGGCGATGCAGGCCGGTGGATCGCGACTCCCGAGCTTCTGACCGAGTTCTATCTCTTCTCTGTCATGCGTCCAGAGAGGTACTTGTGTATGACGCTTGACAGGAGGGTTTGGTAAGGAATTCCCTCTTCGTTCGCTCTGGCATGTGCGAGACGGAAGTCGCGTTCGGTCATGCGTAGGTTCACGCGCTTAGTTTTATTGAGCGTGTTGCGCGCCGCTCGCCGGGCGTATTCGATTTCCTGCTCAACGTTAGGAACTCGCACCAACTCGCCACGATCTGCTAGTTCGAGAAGCTCGCGCTCTTCGTTGCTCAAATCGTTTTCCATCTGCACCATATCCATCACCATTGCAACACCCCCTATTCACTCCAATTCTAGCCAACCACACAAATCACCCTCAAACCCACCGCAGAAACCTAAACAGCCACTACCAGCCCCTTTCGCTCATTTCTCTCCTTCCCCCTCTGGGGGAAGTGCCGAAGGCGATGGGGGTTTCGAGCGAAGCGAGCGGGGTATGCTCAAACAACCAACACCAAATCCCATCAATCCCCAAAATCCCAGTTCAGACCCCTACCTCAACCGCACATAAGGCAGCCGCTTCAACTCCTGATTCCGAGGATCAACCTCGATACCCACCGACTCCAACGCCGTCACCCCCAGCAACGGCTCCGAATCCTTATCTCCCATCACAATCGTCGCACCGACCCACTCACCCATGAACTCGATCCTGCCGAGAGTGATCGGCATCCGATGCTCACTACCGTCCGCAAGTGCGTATATGCGCTCCCCGTCAGCCTCCAGCCCTATCGCCTCCAAATGTTCCCTTGGCACGAGACAATCCGTCGCACCCGTGTCAACTAGGAAAAGCCCTTCCCACGACCTATCCGGATCCGCAGGATTACGGACGGTAGCCGTTACGTAAGTGGCTCCCATTTCTGTTACTCCTTCTCTGACAACTCCACGATCTGATAATCAATCATATGTTCTATCTTATAGAATGTCAATGACGGATTGCGAAAAGCGTATCACACAGATATTCCAACATCCTGCCCACCTCTAAACAATCAACAGCCCCTCCCCCTTTTGTGTAGCCCTTTCCCCCTCCCCCTTTTGCGAAGCAAAAGGGGGACGCGTCGAGCACCGCGAGACGCAGGGGGTTCATACACCACCGCAACACCCCCAAACCACCACCCCATCCCAGCCCATCCTTAAATCCTTGTAATCCGCGGTTCAGACAACAACCGCTATCATTTCCATCGTCTACCACGTACCTTAGCCAACATGCAACCCCCATCCCCCATAGACCCCATCCGCTTCGAGGTCATCCGCAACGCCTTGGTCGAAGCGACCGAGGAGATGGCGTCGGCCCTCCGACGCAGCGCGTACTCCACCAACATCAAGACTCGCCACGACTTCTCCTGCGCCATCTTCGATCTGAAACTGCGTACCGTCGCCCAGTCTTTCAGCCAGCCCAACCACCTCGGATCGCTGGTCGAGACGATCCCGCGAGCACTCAACAACTACGGCCTCGAAAACGTCCGCGAGGGCGACGGGATCCTCGTCAATCTCCCCTACACCGGTGGCGTACATCTCAACGACATCACCCTGATATCGCCTGTGTACTACGAAGGCTCCCCAGTCGGATACGTCGCCAGCCTCGCCCACCATGTAGATGTTGGCGGAGGTGCTCCAGCCAGTATCGGCGCGTTCCGCGAGATTTTCCAAGAGGGAATAATCATCCCCGGAGTAAAGCTGGTGAGCGGCGGCGAAATCAACCGCGACGTCTTCGATCTCGTCCTCGCCCAAGTCCGCGCCAAGCGCGAAACCGCAGGCGATTTCCGCGCCCAGATCGCATCCAACAACACCGGCATCCGACGTTTCACGGCGCTCCTCGACCGCATGGGCAAGGACACCGTCGCACGCTACATCGACGAACTCATCGAATACACCGACCGTCGCACGAGATCCGAACTCGCAAAACTGCCCAAAGGCACATTTGAAGCCGAGGGCGTCATGGACAGCGACGGCTACTCGCCCGATCCCGTCAAGCTCAAAGTCAAGATCACCGCCGATGGCGACGGCATACTCTTCGACTTCACCGGCACCGACGCCCAGCGGCCAGCACCAATCAACTCCACCTACGCCCAAACCCACTCCGGCGTGGCATTCGTCCTCAAATGCCTGATCGATCCCGATGTCCCGGTGAACGCCGGCTTCTACCGCAACGTGAAGATGATCGCGCCTGAAGGGACGGTCGTGAACGTTACCGAGCCGTTCCCGGTGGTCGGAGGATGGGAGACGCAGCTCCGCCTCACCGAGGTCATCTTCCACGCGCTCGCAGAAGCCATCCCCCACAAGATTCCGGCTGGAACCGAAGGCATGATCTGCCACTCCGGCTTCGGCGGCGTCGACCCCTACCGCGACGAGACCTACTGCTTCCTCGAAACGATCGCCGGCGGTTTCGGTGGCCGGGCAACTAAAGACGGCCCCGACGCGGTCCAGCCCCACGGCAAGAACACCGCCAACGCCCCCATCGAAGAAACGGAACTCAACTACCCCGTCCAGATCATCCGCTACGAGTTGGTAGACGACTCCGAAGGGCCGGGCAAATACCGAGGCGGCCTCGGCCTCCGCCGCGACTATCTCTTCCCAGACCATGAAGCCTCTTTCACGATCCTCGCCGACCGCGAGCGATGGGGTCCCCCACGGTCTATTCGGAGGTTTACCTGGCGAACGGGCCCACTACGTCCTGAACCCTGACGCGGAAGCGCGGGAGTTGGGCTCGAAGGTGACCGTGCAGCTGAACGAAAACGATGTCGTGAGTTACCGTACGTGTGGCGGCGGCGGATACGGCCCGCCTGAGGAGCGTGATCCTGAGGGACGTGCTTCGGGATGTTCGCGATGGAAGAGTGAGTGCGGATCGGGCGCGGAGCGTATATCGAGTAGCGGTGGATACGGAGGATTGGAGTGTGGACCTCGATGCGACGGAGCGGCTTCGATCAGCAGCATCCGAGGATGTGAGCGATGAGTGATCAATTCCGGCTCGGCGTGGACATCGGCGGCACGTTCACCGACGCCATCCTTCTGAACGAATCGACCGGGGAGGTGCAGACCGGCAAAGTTCCGTCCACGCCCAGCGATCCATCGGTAGGTTTTCTGAACGTAGTCGACCGGATGCTCGCACAGGGGGCGGTATCGCCGGAAGCGGTGAGATACGTGGTGCATGGCACGACGGTGGCGACCAATGCGATCATTGAGGGGAATCTGGCAAGGACCGCTTTCATCACTACGGATGGTTTCCGCGACTTGCTGGAGATACAGACGGGTATACGTCCGGTTCTGTACGACTTGCAGTTCGAGAAGTTGAAGCCGCTGGTGCCTCGGTATCTGAGTTTCGGGGTGCCGGAGCGTTTGGACTTCCGAGGTGATGTGCTCGTGCCGCTGGATGAGGAGGCGGTGAGACGGGTTGTCGGACAGTTGGAGGACGATTCCGTTGAGGCGGTCGCGGTGTGTCTGTTGCACTCGTATATCAACCCGGAGCATGAGCGGCGGATCGGGAAGATACTCGCTGACGAGTTGCCGGATGTTCTGGTTTCGCTGTCGTCGGATGTGGCGCCGGAGTTCCGAGAGTATTTCCGGGCGAGCACGACGGTGATCAACGCGGCGGTGCGCCCGGTAGTTTCGCGGTATCTGGGCAATATCCAACAACGGGTTCGCGGCGCGGGTGTCGATGGCGAGTTGCTGGTGATGCAGAGCAGCGGCGGTGTCCTCACGTTCGAAGCGGCGATGGAGCGTCCAGTGTTCATGGTGGAATCGGGTCCGGCGGCCGGAGTAATCGCGGCGAGCAATCTCGGTGCCAACCTCGGTTACGAGAATGTGATTTCGTTCGACATGGGTGGGACGACGGCTAAGGTGGGTTTGATCGAGGATGGGACGCCGCGCGTCACGAAGGACTACGAGGTCGGCGGCACCGCGTCGGCTACTGAGCATGGTTCGAGGGGATCTGGTTACCCGATTCGGACGCCGGTCGTCGATCTGGTCGAAATAGGAGCGGGTGGCGGCTCGATAGCGTGGATCGATTCGGGTGGTATCTTGCGCGTCGGGCCACGCAGCGCGGGCGCCGATCCCGGTCCGGTCTGCTATGGGCAGGGTGGTACGGAGCCGACGATCACGGATGCGAATCTGGTGCTGGGTCGGATTTCGGCGGAGTATTTCCTGGGAGGGGAGATGAGGTTGGATGTAGAGGCGGCGCGCCGAGCGATCGCTGAAAAGTGTGCGGAGCCGCTTGGGATGAGTGTTGAGGAGGTTGCGCTGGGGATCGTGGAGATTGCTAACAGTGCGATGGTGGGTGCGTTGCGGCGGGTGTCGGTGCAGCGGGGATATGATCCGCGGGAGTTCGTGCTGGTGGCGTTCGGGGGAGCGGGTCCGGTCCATGCGAATCGTTTGGCGGCGGAGTTGGAGATGCCGAGGGTGCTGGTGCCGATGAGTCCGGGGACGATCTCGGCGATGGGACTGCTGGTTACGGACATCAAGCACGACTACTCGGTGGCGTTGATCGAGCGGGTTGATCGGGTGGATTTGGCGGTTGCGAATGGGCATTTCGAGCGGATGAGGTTGGAGGGATTCGACGCTCTGGCGCGGGAGGATGTGCGGGAATCGGACATGCGGTTCGTGTATCAGGCGGATATGCGCTATGTGGGGCAGAGCTATGAGTTGACGATTCCGCTGGCGGGTAGTTTGGATTCGGATGAGGTGGCGAGGGTTTTGGAGCGGTTTCATCGGGAGCATGAGCGGGCGTATGGGTTTAAGGCGGAGGGGGAGCCGGTGGAGTTCGTGGCGCTTCGGTTGAGTGCTGTGGGCGTGATTGCTAAGCCTGAGGTTCGGGAGGTTGGGGCTGGTGCGGGCACCCCCTGCGATGTCGCTTCGCGAAGGGGAGTCAAAGCGGTTCGGGAGGTCTATTTTGCGGAGGTTGGTGGGTTTGTGGAGTGTGGAATTTATGACCGGTATGGGTTGGGTTCGGGGGATGTGGTTGAGGGGCCGGCGGTTGTGGAGGAGGTTGATTCGACTACGGTTGTGCATCCGGGGTATCGGGTTGAGGTTGATCGGTTTGGGAATCTGTTTTTGGGTGGGGTTTGAACTAGGATGGGCATGATTTGGAATGATGGGCATGATGGGTGGTTGTTGGAGGAGATTCTTCTGCGATGAGGTGGCAGGCATACCCCGCGATCTCGCTTCGCTCGCTCGCGCCCCTTTCGCAAAGCGAAAGGGGCTGGGCCGCCGCCTGTCCCCTCTGGATTCCGGCTTTCGCCGGAATGATGGTGGGTGGGTGTATGAACCCCCTGCGTCTCGCTGCGCTTGGCGCGTCCCCCTTTTGCGAAACAAAAGGGGGAGGGATGGCTCCTGATCGGGTTATAGCCATTGGCGGCGGCGGGTTTTGCGGTGGAGGTTTAGGAGTTGTTCGGTGCGTTCTTTGGTGCCGATCCACATGCGGAGTTCGGGTTCGCGGGTGGTGTGGAAGGCTAGGGCCAGGGCGTCGGCTTTGTCGGGGGACTGGCGGCCGGAGTCTCGGATGTGCTGTTTGGATTCGATGCGGAGCTGGCCGCGGGAGTTGTAGGCGTAGGTGATGGATGCTAGCTGGGAGACGAGTTCGGGGTCGTTGGGGGATGCTGATCTCTTCGTCGGCGAAGCGTTGTCGGAGTCCGTCGAACATCTCGGCTCTGAGGTTTGCGAACTTTTCGGTGTTGCAGGCCTTCTTGCCGCCGTTGACGCCGACTGCTTTGATGTCTTCGGCTTCGCCGGATTTGTTGAGTTCCGCGATGCGGTCTACTACGGCAGAGCCGAGTCCGACTTCGTCGATGTTGATGGTGTTGATGTTTCGGGTGCGGGCGATGTCTAGTGCGATGCCGGTGGTGTTCATGAGGTCGGACTTGCGGTGGGACGCTAGGTCGACGACGGCGTTGCCCTGTCGGACGATGGCGACGGTCTGATCGTCTCCGAAGCGGGCGACGTCTAGACCCATGACGGGTTGGTGGCTGTCGATGTCTTCGAAGAGCTTTTCGACGGCTTTCTCGATGTGTTTGAGGGGGATCAGGGCGTCGTCGGCTTCGTCCGGGAATTCGCCGAGGACGCGGACCTGGTAGGAGGATGAGCGTTCGCCTCTGGTTTCGAGAATGTTTTCGGCCCATTCTGGGGTGGCTAGGCCGGGGATGTAGCTATGCGCGGTATGAACCCCCTGCGTCTCGCTGCGCTTGCCGCGTCCCCCTTTTGCTTCGCAAAAAGGGGAGGGATGGGGGTGCGCTCCTTGCGTGGCAGGGCAACCACAAGGGTTGCCCCTACGGGCCCCCTTTGTCCTTCGGACATTTCCCCCGCGAGCGGGGGAAACCGGCACGTTTTGGAAGTTGGGGGTGTCTTTGGCGGCTATGTGGATGGTTTTCCAGTGGCTTCGGTTTTTGTGGAAGGCGTCGTAGAAGGTGCCGGCTAGGGATGAGGGGTTGCCGATCATTAGGATCTTGGCGTTGCGGGAGGTTGTTAGGCCTTGGATCGCTTCGTATACGAACTCTCGGACGCCGGCGGCTTCGTCGACGACGATGAGGACGTTCTCGCTGTGGAAGCCTTGGAAGCGGTCGGGGGAGTTGGTGGAGAAGCCGTAGGCGTAGCGTTTGTTGGAGAGTTCCAAGCGGGTGGAAGTCATCTTGCCGCCGATGAGTTCTTTGTTGCGCTCCCAGATGTCTCGGATCTCGCGCCAGAGGGTGTGCTGGACCTGCCTTTGGGATGGCGCGGTCGTGATGACCAGCGCCTCCTCGTGGATCATGAGCCACCAGATGGCGGCCAGCGCGGCGGTGAAGGTCTTGCCGGAGGCGTTGCATGATCGGACGGCTACTTGGCGGTTGTCGCGGAGGGCGCGCAGGATCTGTCTCTGTTTCTGCCAGGGATTCTCGTTGAGCCAGAGCTGGGCGAAGTCTACGGGGTCTTGCATGGATTTTGCGTAGTTGTCGGGCCCTCGGCGCGGGGGTAGGAGTTTGAGTCCGGGCCGAGTCGTGCGTGGTCGGTTTTTGTGTTGCCAATGGTTTTCACCTCACAGCGGCTGCTTCGTCTTCAAAGGGGTAGCGTTGTGATACATCTGTTATAGTAACACAAGTATCTGAACCGCGGATTGCAGGGATTTAAGGATGGGCTGGGATAAGGAGTGTGTATAATACACATGAATAGTAGAGAGATCATTCGACGACTTGAACGTGATGGGTGGTTGCTCCGAAATATCAGGGGGAGCCACCACAACTTCACGCATCCTTCAAAGCCGGGATTGGTAACGGTGACGCATCCGTTGAAAGATTTGCCGATTGGCACTTTGCGGAACATATTCCGGCAGGCCGGTTGGAACTGGAGGAATCGATGATGCGATATCCGATTGTGATTCACAAGGATGAGGGCAGTTCATACGGTGTTACGGTGCTTCTGGATCTTCCGGGATAGTTTTTCAGGTGGAGGTACTTTGGAAGAGGCTTTGGCTGCGTCGCAAGAGGCGATCCTGAGCCATATCGAGGTGTTGCTCATGGACGGGCATCCAATTCCGAAGCAGCGACCGATTGAGGAGCATCAATCGAACGAGGATTTTGGTGGCGGGGTGTGGGCGCTGGTCGATGCAGACGTGTCGAAGCTGTCGGGGAAGCGGGTGCGGGTGAATATCACGTTGCCGGAGCGGGTGTTGGCGATTGTGGATGAAGCGGCGAAGCGGGAAGGGGAGACGCGGTCGGGGCTGCTGGCGCGGGCGGCGTTGGGGTATGTGGGGGGAGGGGGTGGATGCGCGTTGAATAGACAATCGTCCGGATGTATCGCGTTTTGAGGATGTTATAAGTGGGGATAGACGAGTTTCGTTGCATAAGGAGTTTGGAGTCGAGATGGAGTTGACGCCGGTTTCGGTCAAGGCGCTTGATGGATTCAAGATTTGGATCGAGTTCAGCGACGGCGTTGAAGGCGAGTTGGACTTGGCTCGGTTCGCTGAGCAGGTGTGGTTTGAGCCGTGGAAGGATCGCAGTGTTTTTGAGAGTGTTCGGATTATTCCGCATGAGGCGGTGATTTGGGGTGACGATGACGAGACGGATATGGGGCTTTGCGTGGATGCGCTTTATTTGGAGTTGACGGGTAAGAGTTGGGAAGAGGTCGCTGGAGATACCGAGCGTCAAGTAGTTAATGCCTGAAGTTTGCCGTTTCGACGGGATCCGTGTTTACATCTATCCCGGCGACCACGATCCGCCTCATTTTCACGCGCGGCGGGCGGATTTCAGGGTGAAGGTGGATATTGTAACTATTGCCGTGACGAAGGGGCGGATGCCTTCGAGCGTTGAGAGGCGATTGTTGGCTTGGGCGAGAGAGCATCAAGCGGAGTTGATGGAAGCTTGGCGACGAGTCAGGGCTGGGCAGGTGCCAGATCGGATTGCGCCGCCGCGGGGACGGTGAGGTATCCTTACCATTGAGGGTCAAATCGATAGACCGCCGCAGGGTAATTTATCGACGAGTCGCCTTTTTCTTGAAGTACTCTTCTGGTCCCTGCAACCATCGTTCATCAACCTTTCGATTGATCACATTGGCGACGCGTTCTTTCTCGGGACCGTCGTGTTCGATAGGTGTCCCAGCCGTGATCGTCCCATTCTCGACGTAGACGTATCCCCGTTCATAGAGAAAATCGCATCCGAAGACGCACATGGGCATGACGATGTGTGGATCTCGGCGTTCGTCGTCGTCACACTCGCTACGATTCTTTTTGTGGGCAGCGATTAGCGCGCTCACGCCGTAGTTATTGCCACATATCCCACACAGTTCGAATTCTTTGCTTTGGAACAACCAATCTCGCAGAATCGGTTGGTCCACACGCCTATTTTGTTCGTCAAACTTATCGGTGTCTTCGAGTCCGTGTAAAAGATTTTTGAAGTGTAAATATCTATCATGGAGTTCAATATCATTCACAATTTTTATTGCGTCGTTCTTCAAACTTCCGACAAGGTTGTACGCATAAGATTTCTTTGTTCCTGATATGTGAACGAAAGGTGAATTGAACACACGCTTAAGGTTTTTGGCATATTTATGACCCTTTTTGCTCAAATATGCGCGCAATTCTGCGGAGGTTGCGCCGGGATTATTGTGCAAATATCCGACTACGATGATCTCTGAGTCCAATGGTGGCTCAGTAGTTCCCCGATACGTGATTCGTCCATTGCGAACTTCGTAGAGGCTTGATCCTTGCAGATAATCTCGAATTACACGAAACGGAGGGTGTCTGTACTTCAGTTTTCCTTTAGGCTTGCCCGTGTGCTCATGCAATGCTTTCCGATAAGATTCAGCCAATTTGTCGAGATCGGCGGATTCAATCACGCTAAACACACGCTTACCATAACGTTGCAGAGGATTTCTGCCGAACCCTTCGATTATGTACCAGAAATCCTCGTCTTCATCTTTCGTCCAAGCGTGATTCATATTCGACAAGACGTTCCGAAGCAAAGGTTCGAACTCTCGGAATGTCCGGCTTCCTCTGCGGAGATGTCTTAGGTTAGCTATACCATTTTGACCTGGTAGATTTTTCGCTTTACGAATCAAAGGTTGAATTTTAGAAACTCCTGTTCGATCAACGACAAAGTATGAGTCTGGATGGACCTTAGTCTTCGCTGCTTTTTTGAAGTCGGTTGTATAAATTTCGTAGTTGTGATTCAATTCGATTTGAAGTGCCAAATCTAATATGGTTTGAATTCTGGGATCGTTGTCGAATAACTTATATCGTGAGCATCGCTTGTAAAGCTCAGCAATTTGCCAGTATTGTTTTCTAATCAGGATATTTTGGAAACGTTTCAGTGCTGGTAAGTCGGAGGGTTTCGCGACCGACTTAAAGTACTTGCTTACGATCTGTTCGGCTCTTTGCTTCGATTCTAGGCCTGTGAAATGGGCAGTTTCTTCGTAAGTCGGACGAACTTTGTTACGAAAACCATAGTGATGTAGAACTACTTCAATGTCGCGGTTCGCGGTTTCACTTCCGCTCGTTTGACTGACAAGGAAGTCGGTTAGTTCGCTTTCGATGCTCATAGTGTCGTTTCGCTTTCGTAGCAATGACGGAGTGGCTTGGGCAGTTTTCGGGTGGTGGTGGTTAGGGGTGGTTCTTGTCTTTGGATGTTGGGGATTTGGTCGAAGTCTTTGTCGTAGCTGATGATTTGGGTGATGTTTTGTTGTTGCATGTGGGCGACGGATAGTGCGTCTTCGAAGTCGAGGGTGGGGGTTGAGGCGTAGATGTCTAGGGCGTTTATGCAGACCTGTTTCTGGGGCATTCTCAGGCCGCGGAGGGTGAGTATGGGGAGGAGTCGGGCGCGGATCTCTTGGTGGTTTAGGCGGTAGGGGGCTCGATTGGATGAGAGGACGTAGGTGACTTCGGCGATGATGGTTTCGGATGTGACGAGGGTTTCGTTGCTTCTGCTGGTGCGCTGGAAGAGTTGGTAGCAGGCTTGGGCTTTCTTCTCGTCGTCTCTGGTGAGGTATCTGATGATGACGTTGGTGTCGAGGAATTTCATTGTTCGCCGAGTTATAGTTCGCGGAGTTTCTGGACGGTCTGTTCAGCCTTTTCGTCTTTGGCGTCGCGGATGATGTCGTCGAGGTCCCGGTCGTCCGAAAACGGTTTGACGGAACCGTATGCGGTTTCCAGGGAGAACTCAGCGGCAGAGATGGTGACTTGGCCGTCGTCGTCGAGGGTGAAGGCGACTTTGTCCCGGGGTTTGATGCCGAGGGTGCGGCGGACTTCGGCGGGGATGGTGACTTGGTTGCGTTGGGTGGTTGTTGTTGTGAATTGACGCATGGGGGTGTTGTTAATCGTGGTGGTGCATTGTGATAAGAGTTTATCAATGATTCGCATATTTAGCAATGTATTATCGGTGATGCAATGCTAAGAATCGGAATTTCGTCGTTGGGGCGCGCCCCCTTTGGCTTCGCCATTTCCCCCGCTAGCGGAGGAAACCACCCTGCACCCTAGCCCCTCTGGATTCCCGCCTTCGCGGGAATGACGGTCTTTAGGCGCGCGGTCTGACGGAGCACCCCCTGCGGTCGCTTCGCTCTCGCGTCCCCCTCGCTTCGCGAAGGGGAGGGTGAGTTCATATAATTGTTGGGAGTGAAGGTGGGTTTTTGATGCCTGATGAGCGGTCTCCGAAGAGGGTGCCTGGCATCATCCCGACTTTGGCGCGGTTGACCATGATCGGGTGGTTCGTCGGTGTTAGTATCGCCGGCGGTGCGTTGCTCGGTTGGTGGTTGGATGGACGATTTGGCAGTGCGCCGTTGCTGCTGGTCGTGGGGGTCCTTCTGGGGATCGCGGTTGCGCTGGTCGGTATGATGCGGATGCTGTCTGACTTCGGGAGGGCGAAGGATTAGGTGTCGAGTGCCGGAGCCTTGTTGCCGTTAGCCGAAAGATGTCGATAGAGCCAAACCACGTAGCGGGGGGAGAGCTTGCTCTCATCCCCTAAAGGTGTCGCCATAGCGGTTTTGTTGCTTGCTGTGGCGGTGATTTCAGTTCTGGGCGGTGCCCTTGGTGCAGCATTTGGTGGTGGATTCTTAGGCGGTTCGGTTCCTCATCTCCAGGTCGCTTCAGAACTCGTCACCTACATCGGCGATTACGCGCTCTACAACACTGTGGTGATGTTCGTCGCGGCTATCGTGGTGCTCCTGTTGTTGACGTGGTTGGCGACGCGCAAGATATCCGAGGTGCCCGGGCGTTGGCAATCGTTGATGGAGATCCTTTACGAGTTCTTCATCGGATTGGCGGAATCGACGTCGGGGAAGGCGGGACGCATATTCATACCCGTTGCCACTGCGATCTTCTTGGTGGTGCTTTTCTCAAACTGGCTAGGGGTGTTGCCGGTGGTTGGAAACATCGGGCGGGTTGAGACGACGGCGGAGTATTTCTATCACAAGTTTGAGAACAAGACCGAGAGCGAGGAGGCTGAGGAAATTTTAGATGAGCTGCACCACCACGTCGGCAAGAGCGGCGAAGGGATGGGGCATTACCTCGAGACCCACGCTGATGTTGAAGAGGTGCAGAAACTTGTCGGCAAAACCTTTGAGACTTACGGTGAACAGGATTTTGTGATTTTCGATGGGGACGGCATTCGGTGGCTGCCGCTAGGCCGCGGCAACGATTACAAACTGAACTTGATCGATGTCGTCGCATACGACATCGCCGATCCTATGCACCCGACCGCGGATGATGTCGTCAAAATCGCGCATCGCGTGGATGAGAGCGTTGCGCCGGCTTCATTGCCAAACACCGAGTTTTTTAGTGAAAACCCGGATAAGTACGCGCCTCTCGTCGGGAAACGCGCAGGGATTCTAGTCCCATATCTCAGAGGATCGAGCACTGACCTGAACATGACCCTGGCGATCGCGATCTTCGCGATGGTCAGCGTGCAGTTCTGGGGGATCAAGACGTTGGGGATCGGTGGTTACTGGGACAAGTTCATAGGGAATCCGTTCAAGCGTAATCCGATCGACCTGTTCGTGGGATTGCTTGAATTGGTTGGCGAGTTCATCAAGGTCATCAGTTTTACGTTCCGCCTCTTCGGGAACATGTTCGCTGGGGAGATACTGCTTATAGCGATGGGGTTCCTGTTCCCGTTGATCGGAATGATTCCGTTCATCGGGCTGGAGCTGTTTGTCGGGTTTATTCAGGCGATCATCTTCTCGGTGCTGACGCTGATGTTCGGTGCGTTTGCGATCATGCCGCACCATCATCCGGAAGGTGAGCACCATGAGGCGGAGGGGCATTGATCGGATGAGGATTGTGCACACGCGCCCCCTTTGTCCTTCGGACATTTCCCCCGCGAGCGGGGGAAACCCAACGGCTACCCCTCTGGGTTTCGGCTTTCGCCGGAATGACGGTGGGGTTTGGGTATCCCTCCTCCTTGATGTGCAAGGGGGAATTGAAGGGGGTTCAGTCCGGGCGCTCCCCCTCCGGTGGTATGACCCCCCTGCGTCTCGCTTCGCTCGCCGCGTCCCCCTTTTGCTTCGGCAAAAAGGGGATGGATCGGGCTTTCGCGGGAATGACGTATGTGGGGGCGTAACTAAATTTGGCATGCTGCGTTTGGCTCTGGGCCGTGTGAGGGCTGGGTCGAATGCGTGTGAAGTATCGGCGCTGATGGATTCCCGCCTACGCGGGAATGACGTGCGTCGTGAACGGTAATAACGGAGACCAGGAGGTCTAAGACAATGGAAGATCAATGGGTACCAATCGGAGCTGGCCTTGCGATCGGGGCGGGGGCATTGGGCCCGGGCCTCGGCATCGGGATGCTAGCCGGTAAGGCGATGGAAGCGCTTGGGCGCAACCCCGAGGCCGCCGACGCGATCCGCCAGAACATGATTCTAGCCATCGCGTTCACGGAAGCCATCGCGATTTACGCCTTGGTCGTGGCAATTATCACGCTGTTCGCTTAATCAGCTGCTCACCTTCGATTCGGCGGGACAAGCGGTCAGATATTACGACCGCATTGGCAAACCCCGCCGACGCGGGTGGCGCGTCGAAAAGCGCGATGTAAAACGGTACGGAGATTCTCATGGATGCATTGGGAATAGATCTTTCCCGGCTATTGACCTTCTTGGTCGGTTTCACGGTGATTGCGGTCATATTGCGGGTGTTCCTGTACGGTCCGATCACGCGGATGTTGGATCAGCGTGCGGACCGGATCAAGGACAGCTTGGAGGCTGCTGAGCGGGCGCAGGCTGAGGCAGCGTCTTCGGCTGAGCGGGTCGAGCAGGAGTTGGCGAATGCACGGCGCGAGGGTCAGAGCTTGATTGCCGAGGCTCGGGATGCGGCCGGTCGGTTAAGAGAGCAGGAAGCTGAGCGCACTCGGGCTCAGGTCGACGAGATGCTCGAACGGGCGCGTGAAGAGATTCGGCGCGAGCGTGAGGCTGCGGTCGAAGAGGTGCGGCGCGAGTTTGCTGGGATTGCGATCCTGGCAGCCGAGCGGATCGTTGAGCAGTCGCTTGACGAGGATTCGCATCGTCAGCTGATCGACCAGGTATTGGAAGAGGGATTGGACGCTCGGAACAACTGAGCGGAATTAGTTAGATGGCATCGACTTCGGTAAGAAGGTACGCACAGGCCGCGTTTGCGATAGCGGTTGAGCGGGACGCGCTTGATGTTTGGGCGCGGGATCTGGAGGCGGCGCGTGGGATTGTGGGCGAGTCGGACGTTACGGCGTTTTTGGCTGCTCCATCGGTTCCAGAGACGGTGAAGCTGGATGGCGTGAATACGCTGTTGAGCGATGTTGATCCGCTGGTGCGGAATCTGGTGTCGCTGTTGACGACTAATGGTGATATTGAGCGGTTTGGTGGCGTTTGTGACACGTTCCGGGATTTGATGGATGAGCATTTGGGGATTGGGCGTGCTCAGATCACGACGGCGGTGCCATTGGATGAGGCTCGGAGGGAGCGGATCGTCAGCAGTTTGCAGGAGATGACGGGTTACGAGCGGATCGAGGTTACGGAGGCGGTGGATGCGGAGATTATTGGTGGAGTTGTGGCGCGGGTTGGGGATCGATTGTTTGATGGTAGTACGCGGTCGCGGTTGCGGTTGATGCAGGAGACGCTGACGCAGAGGCCGTTGTCGGCATGATTGTTTGGAGTGAGATATTGGAAGGGGCGAGCCCCCTTTGTCCTTCGGACATTTCCCCCACGAGTGGGGGAAACCTGGGTTCCGGCTTTCGCCGGAATGACGGTGGGTGTGCCCCGATGAGGGCCATTTACATAACCCTCCCCCTTGATGCCCAAGGGGGAATTAAAGGGGGTTTAGATGAGCGATGGTATGAACCCCCTGCGTCTCGCTGCGCTCGACGCGTCCCCCTTTTGCTGCGCAAAAAGGGGAGGGGATATGGTTCCCGCCCCCTGGGTTCCGGCTTTCGCCGGAATGACGGTGGGTGTGCCCCTATGAGGGCCCTTTGCATAACCCTCCCCCTTGATGCTCAAGGGGGAATTAAAGGGGGTTTAGATGAGCGATGGTATGAACCCCCTGCGTCTCGCTGCGCTCGACGCGTCCCCCTTTTGCTGCGCAAAAAGGGGAGGATTGCGGGTTGCGCACAGGTTGAGTTACGGGACAAACAGAGTTAATGCATAAGCTGCTGACAGGATCAGGCTAAGGAAAGGTGATTCGATGACTACGGCAGGGCAAGATATTGCTTCGGTGATTAAGCGTCAGATCGAAGAGTTCGGTGGTGAGCTCACGATGGTGGACGTCGGGACTGTTGTTGAGGCGGGTGATGGTATCGCTCGTATTCACGGACTGGCGGGTGTTCGGTTGAACGAGATTTTGCAGTTCCCGAACGATATTTTGGGTTTGGCGCTCAACTTGGAAGAGGAATCGGTTGGTGCGGTGATTATGGGCGACTATCTTCAGATCCGAGAGGGAGATGAGGTTCGCTCGACGGGGCGGATTTTGGAAGTTCCTGTTGGCGACTCGTTGCTGGGTAGGGTTGTTGATCCTTTGGGGAGAGCGTTGGATGGTCAGCCGGCTCCGAATACGACAGAGACGTTGCCGGTAGAGAAGATTGCGCCGGGTGTGATTACTCGGCAGCCGGTTAACCAGCCGGTGCAGTTCGGTTTGAAGGTTGTGGATGCGATGGTGCCGGTGGGGCGTGGTCAGCGGGAATTGATCATCGGGGACCGATCTACTGGTAAGACTTCGTTGTGCGTCGACGCGATTATTAACCAGCGCGACTACGACATGCTGGCGGTTTATGTGGCGATTGGTCAGAAGGCGTCGAAGGTGGCGCAGATCGTTCAGCGGTTGGCCGATCAAGGTGCGCTGGAACACACGATCATTGTTGCGGCTAACGCGTCTGATCCGGCGCCGACGCAGTTCTTGGCTCCGTACGCGGGATGTGCGATGGCGGAGTATTTCATGGCGCAGGGTCGCGATGTGCTGGTCGTTTACGACGACCTTTCGAAGCATGCGTGGGCTTACCGTCAGATGTCGTTGCTTCTGCGGCGGCCTCCCGGGCGTGAGGCGTATCCGGGTGACGTTTTCTATCTGCACTCGCGGTTGCTGGAGCGGGCGGCTCGGATGGCTCCCGAATATGGCGGAGGTTCGATTACGGCGTTGCCGATCATCGAGACGCTGGCGGGTGACGTGTCGGCTTACATCCCGACGAACGTGATTTCGATTACGGATGGTCAGCTGTTCTTGGAGCCGGACCTTTTCAACGCTGGTATTCGTCCGGCTGTGAACTCAGGTATCTCGGTTACTCGTGTGGGTTCGTCGGCGCAGCGGCGCGGGATGAAAGATGTGGCGGGTAGCTTGAAGACGGAGATGGCGCAGTTCGACTCGCTGGCGACGTTCGCGCAGTTCGGTGCTGAGGACCTCGATCCGGTCACGCGGCGTCAGCTGGCGCGTGGCGAGCGGTTCCGCGAGTTGCTGAAGCAGGACGAGAACGCGCCGGTTTCGTACGAGAACATGGTGGCGGTTTTCCACGTCGCTAACGAAGGTGCGCTGGACGACGTTCCGGTCGAAAAGGTGCGCGATTTCGAGTCGCAGTGGTACGACTACATGGCGGCGAACATGCCGGAGCTTTTGGCGGAGATCAACGAGTCTGGCGAGCTTTCGGATGAGGCTGGGGACCAGTTGATGGATGCCGTAGCGGCGTTCAAGCAGACTGCGGATTTGGCGGCATAACTGTAAGTTAGGAAAACTACGGCGCGAATATGCCTAGCTTGAAGGACATACGGGACCGCATTAGGTCGGTCAGCAACACAGCGAAGATCACGAGTGCGATGCAGTTGATCGCGGCGTCTCGGATGCAGCGTGCGCAGCAGATGGTACGGAATGGGCGTCCATACGCGGACCAGATGCGCGAGGTGCTTTCGCACCTGACGATGCGGCTGGCTGAGGACGATGAGACGCTCGATCCGTTGCTTCAGCGACGTCCGAATAACCGCGAGTTGCTGGTGTTGATTACGCCGGACCGCGGACTGGCGGGTGCACTGGTGGGTAACATCTTGCGGGCTGCGGCTACTGAGTTTACCTCGGCGGAAGTGCCGATTGACACGGTCGGGATTGGTCGCAAGGGTGAGCGGTTCGTGGCTCGGACCGGGCAATCGTTGATCGCGACGTTTTCGGTTGGCGACCGTCCGGCGCTGGCGGATACTTTGGACATTTCGCAGTTTGTGATCGACCGTTACCGCGATGGGGAAGCGGATACGGTAAAGATGATCTACGCGCAGTTCGTGAATACTGCGGTGCAGAGGCCGGTCAATTTGCAGCTTTTGCCGATTGAGACTGAGACGGTGGCGGATGACGACGGGCCGATGTTGTATCTCGATTACATTTACGAGCCGTCGCCGGCGGAGGTGCTTGCGGAAATCGCGCCGCGATATGTAGAGACGCAGGTCTACCACGCGATTTTGGAGTCGCAGGCTAGTGAGCACTCGGCGCGGATGATCGCGATGCAGAACGCGACGGATAACGCGAACGAGTTGATCGACGAGTTGACGCTCGATCTGAACAAGGCTAGGCAGGAATCGATTACTGGCGAACTGCTGGATATTGTTGGTGGAGTTGCGGGGGTGCAGGGGTGAGGCTTCGTGTGAACCCCCTGCGTCTCGCTACGCTCGACGCGTCCCCCTTTTGCTACGCAAAAAGGGGAGGGGTGCCTGTTGGCGTGCCCCCTTTGTCCTTCGGGACCCCCTCTGAATCTCCCCCTGGGAGGGGGAGGGGAGGTGGCTCGCGGGGGAAACCCTCAACTCCGCCCCTCTGGATGGACGTTCCGTCCCGCGAGCGGCCGGCTTTCGCCGGAATGACGGGGGTTGTGCAAAGAAGCCATCGAAGGAGAGGGGATTTGGTTCGCGCCCCCTTTGTCCTTCGGACATTTCCCCCGCAAGCGGGGGAAACCGTGCGTATTAGCAACGAAAAATTAGGAGCCTGATGGAATATGGCACAAGGTAGTAAAGGCAAAGTGGTGCAGGTTATCGGCACGGTGGTGGATGTTGAGTTTCCGCCGGAGGATCTGCCGGAGATCTATAACGGTCTAGAACTGGATGTTGATGGTGAGCGGTTGGTGTTGGAAGTTGAGCAGCATGTCGGCAACAACTGGGCGCGATGTCTCGCGCTGGGAACGACGGACGGGTTGGCGCGGGGCGTTGAGTGTGTAGACACTGGGCAGCCGGTCGCAGTTCCGGTTGGCGAAAACTCCTTGGGGCGGATTTTTAACGTTCTAGGCGATGCGATTGACGGTGGCGATCAGGTTCCGGCGGATGCAGACCGATTGCCGATCCACCGACAGCCGCCTACTTTCGCTGAGCAGTCGGGAACTACTGAGATTCTCGAGACGGGGATCAAGGTTCTTGACCTTATTACGCCGTTCCCGCGAGGTGGAAAGGTCGGGGCTTACGGCGGTGCGGGTGTTGGCAAGACGGTGATTATTACTGAGCTGATTCGCAACATCGCGCAGGAGCACTCGGGTGTTTCGGTGTTCGCGGGTGTGGGTGAGCGGTCGCGTGAGGGTAACGACCTCTGGCATGAGATGCACGAATCGGGTGTGGTCGGATCGACAGCACTGGTGTTCGGTCAGATGAACGAGCCTCCGGGGACGCGTGCTCGGATCGCCTTGACGGGTTTGACGATGGCGGAGTATTTCCGCGACGAGCGCGGTCAGGACGTGCTGCTTTTCGTCGACAACGTTTACCGCTACATCTTGGCGGGTATGGAAGTGTCGGCGCTGTTAGGTCGAATGCCTTCGGCGGTTGGTTATCAACCGACGTTGTCGACCGAGATTGGTGACCTGATGGAGCGTATCACGTCGACGGCGGCGGGTTCGATCACGTCGTTCCAGGCGGTCTACGTGCCTGCTGACGACTACACGGACCCGGGTATCGTGACGACGTTCGGACACTTGGATGCTAACGTTTCGCTGGAACGATCGCTGGCGGCGCAGGCGTTGTTCCCGGCGGTCGACCCGTTGGCATCGAACTCGCGAATTCTGGAGCCGGCGGTTGTGGGGCAGGACCACTACGATGCGGCGTTCGGTGTGAAGCGGGTGTTACAGAGGTACAAGGACCTGCAGGACGTGATCGCGATTTTGGGTATTGAGGAGCTTTCGGACGAGGACCAGTTGACGGTCGCTCGGGCCCGGAAGATTCAGCGCTTCTTGACTCAGCCTTTCTTCGTGGGTGAGGTGTTTACGGGTCTGCCCGGCAAGTACGTGAGTTTGGATGACACTGTGAAGGGCTTCTTGGAGATCTTGGACGGCAAGCACGACGACCTGCCTGAGCAGGCGTTCTACATGGTCGGAACGATTGAGGACGCGGTTGAGAAGGGCACTGCGATGCAGGAGCAGGCGGCGGCTTAGCAGGAAGCTAGGATAGCGCGCAGATCTTGGAGCAGAATCGACAATCATGGCCCGGATGAATCTGAACATAGTAACCGCCGAACGCGAGACGTATTCGGGCGGTGTCGATTACGTTACGGCACCGGGCGCGGACGGGGAGTTGACGGTTCTGCCGTCGCACGCGGCGTTGATGACGACGCTGGTTCCGGGCGAGATGCGGTTCGGCGTTGATGGTGAGGAACAGGCGATCATTGTCACGGGCGGGTTCATGGAAGTGCTCGCGGACAACGTTACTGTTCTTGCGGACGCTGCCGAGCGTGAAGACGAGATCGATGAGGAGCGTGCGGAGATCGCGGTGAGGCGAGCGCAGGAGCGGATTGCGACGCACGGGGATGATCTCGACATGGAACGTGCGCTGGCGTCTTTGCGCCGAGCTCAGATCAGGTTGCGGTTCTCGCGGCGACGCAGCGAGCGGTGAACGAATCCCTGCCTGCTTGCGATCGAGTCTTGATCGATCAGTTGGCAACGTGGCAGTATTTTGGGCGAATGGGCAAGGGCTATCCCTTAACTTGGCGCACCTGGTAGAGATTCGCAAGGTACTCCGTCGCTGTCGCCGTCCAACTTGTGGGGATCTGAATCGGGGCCACCTGCTTGAACGAAGAGATTGTTCGCCTCGATCCAAGTTTCGAAGTCGTTACAGTTGAGGTCGCCGCCGAATCCGAAGTCTTGACGCCAATTGCGGTTCAATCGATTGAGTACTCGAAGGGAGTCGTCCAACGGTGGTAGCGTCTCGCAAGGACGGTTGTCGAAGTCGCGGTCCAAACCGTAAAGGTTCGCGTTTGGTTCATCGAAGTCGTCAAAAAAACTTCTCCGCTTCGTCGCGATGGTGGAAATCGGCGCAGATTACGTCGAAGATCTCGTGGGTTTGATGGTCGCGCGGCTTGGATCCTTCGCAGGGGATGTTGTTGCGGTTGGAATCCAAGATGTGGGCTTCGACTGAGGTGGGATCTAGATGTGCAAAGTGATCTTGTGCCGCACTCCAAGAAGTGAAATCATCGCAGGTGGTATGGAGCGACAAGGCTATATCGGCACCAACATCACGACCGTTGACCGCCATCATCAACGCTGTTCCAAAGGCGAGGATGCTACAACCTAGGATGATTGAGATGATGGCTGGCCAATGCCGTCGATGCCTGACGTCCTCGTGAACACCCTCGCGCATCGTGTTTATAAAAGCCTTTGAAAATCGTGGTATCCTGCTCAAATCATCAATTGAACGGGAACTACATACCTTAACTAGTCGATGTTCCTGTTAACGTTCGCGCTTAGCGTATTTCCCCTTGCTAGCCTTCTTGGATAGCGTCAGCACTATCGCCCTCATCACGTTCTCAGGCGTGTCCGGTATCCCCTCGATCAATCGTCGCGCTTGTCGTGATGTTCGGGTCTCGGAACCACCGTTTCGGGTCACTCGCTCATGATGCTGATGATTATAGTCATCACTGTAATAACTAGACCGGCTTGGAGAAACAGGCCAATCAACAACCGCCATGTGAGTTTGCTCTCCAATTCGCCGATTCGACGTTCCAGATCGCCCTTGGTCGCGAGATGGTCGTAGCCGCCCTCCAACCTTGAGACTCGCTGTTCCATCGTCACCATCGTTTGCCTCACATTCATTGATAATCGCTGTAATCAATCATGATACACTTCGCGCTGAACCGCGGAGTAGCATCGTTTGTCAAACGGCGCGACTCTGAACATAGTGCGTGAACCGTCGCATGTCGGAAGGGGACAAGGCCATGTGCCTCCTTTTCATCGCCGACGGAAAAGGTCGACCAAAATTACGTTAAAAGTCCCGCTAACGATACATTCAATCAGATGCCAACGCACATGCACAGTTCAAGACGAGTGGGAATTGTAGAAGGCGATTGCCTGCGGTACTTGACAGCATTGGACCAAGGCGAGAACGAATTCGACTTAACTTTCTTGGATCCGCCTTTCAACCAAGGCAAAGATTATCGATCGCATGACGACAGGATGTCGGATGCTGAATACTGGGGTTGGATGCGTGAGATCTGTGGCTTGGTTTTCGATCACACTTCGGCGGGTGGGGCGCTGTATTTCATGCAACGCGAGAAGAACGCGGAGCATGTGTTGCGGGTCATGAGGGAGGCAGGATGGTCTTTTCAGAATTTGATCGTCTGGCAGAAGATGACATCGGCGGTTCCCGGTTTGCAACGTTTTGGCAAGGCGTTTCAGGTGATCGGATTTGCAACTAAGGGGCCTCGACCTAGGGTTTTCAACCGACTGAGAATCGATCCGCCGGTCCCGGATGGATACTATCCCCGCGACAACGGGAGGTTCGTCACCGACATTTGGGACGATATCCGCGAGTTGACGTCAGGGTATTTTGCGGGCGACGAGCCTCTGCGCGACGACGAAGGTGAGCGAATCCACAAGCAACAATCCCCGATCGCGTTGCTTCTGAGGATTATCTTGTCATCAACTCTTCCGGGCGATTGCGTGTTCGATCCTTTTGCTGGTACCGGAACTACGTTATGCGTGGCAGAGCAGTTGGGACGAATCTCGATCGGGGTTGAAAAGGATGCGGTGAATACTCAGTCGATCCAAGAAAGACTGGCCTACCGCCGTCCCGTCGACTCTGTCATGCGCTTCCGAGATGACTATTCCTTTACGCCGAACCTGATCAATATCTGGACGCTCGCAGATGAATTTGAAGTTGCGAGTACACGATTAGAGACTGAAGACCAGTTTGCGCTGATGGACCGTCCGGAATGACGGTCTCATCGATTTTTCACTTCTTCGCCCACTTGATGGAGCGCCGCGGGTATTTTGGTCAGGACGGCAAGCTGGAGGATTTTGATTTTCCGGAGCAATTGATCGCCGCACGGGGCGGCCGCCAAGGTTTTCCGGACTTGGTGTTGAAGTCCAATGAAGCCGGTCCATTTACGGGTGGCGAGTTCATCGAGTTGAAGGAGACACAATCTTTGCAGATCGCATCCTTTAATTCAACACCGCCCAGCGCGATGAAATCCGTCGATGTGTTGCAGGAGGGTGTTATCAACCAACTTCATGAGTTGGGAGAAGCCCCCTATCGATTACCGGAACGCGAAGTCTACTACTTGATACGCGGAAGGAAGAGGGTCAATCCGGCACCGATTTCCAAAACTGTGTTGGTCAGCGGTAGGTTTTTCGAGACGGTACCGATTGACGACGTGTTGAGGGGAGCATTTGAGCAGGTGACCAAAGAATCGGCAAGCGACCCAGGGTCCGAACCGCGAATTCCTGAGAGCTTCGTTGTTAAGCAAAATGTGTTTGCCGCCACACGTCAAGTGGAGGGAGCGTCGGTGAAGGTGCGGTTCAGGGTGATGATAGAGGCCGATGGTCAAGCGAATCTGCTTTCGGATAGACAATTCCCCCAGATTCGGGACGACACACTCACCTTGCTGGTGCACGACGAATCTTTGCCTGATGCCGATGAGTTCACTGATCCGTCCGATTGGCATTCGGTTCCGAGCGTAATCGAAGAGAGCCAATCTTTCGCGAATTTAGAGGCGGCTTACGACGAAATCGACACGCAACTAAAGCTCGCTACCAGCGTCTTCGTGCTACAACACCCCAAGAACGGTCCGTTTTTCGCGGCGCAAGCATCGATCCACTGACCGTATGTATAAGGAAGCAGCCTCATCATGAAAATCAGCAACGTGGAAGTTTTTCGGATGCGTACGCCGGTACATAAGACGGCGGGTACGAATTGGATGTTTGTGAGGGTTACGGCGGATACGGGGGACTATGGTTGGGGTGAAGCGAGTACACAGTACAAGGATGCGGGGGTTGCGTCGGAGATCGGGGAGTTTGGGAAGTTTCTGGTGGGGAAGGATCCGTTTCAGATCGAGCATATTTGGACGTCGTTGTATCGTCGGGTTACTTGGACGGGGGGTGCGGTTTCGATGAGTGCGATCGCGGGTATCGATCTGGCGTTGAATGATTTGAAGGCTAAGGTGTTGGGGGTGCCGGTTTACGAGTTGTTGGGCGGGAAGGTTCGGGACAAGATTCGGGCTTATGCGAATGGGTGGTTTGATCCGGTGGAGCAGGATTGGCTCGGAGGTGGGGCGGTTACTGTGGATGATCATCGTCGTCGTTCGGCGGAGCTGATGGAAGATGGATGGCGGGCGATGAAGTTCTATCCGTTCAAGGGTGCGCAGGTGATTACGCCGGAACGGATGGAGGAGGCGGTGGAGCTGGTGGCGGCGGTTCGAGAATCGGTCGGGCCATCGGTGGAAGTGGCGGTGGATGTGCGCGGTCGGTTGGATATCTGGAGCGCGCGTCGGGCGGCGCGGGCGATCGAGGAGTACAACATCGCTTGGTTGGAGGAGCCGATTCTTTGGGATAATATCGACGCGCTGGCGGCGTTGGCGAGGGATGTCAACATCCCGATTTCTACTGGTGAGCAGTTGTACAACCGATGGGATTTCCGGCCGTTGATCGAGTCGAATGCCGCGAGCATCATCCAACCGGACATCTGCCATGCGGGCGGGATAACGGAGTTGCGGAAGATCGCGTCTTCAGCGGAGACATACTACGTTTCGGTTGCTCCGCACAACTCGAACGGGCCGATATCGACGGTGGCGAGTCTGCATCTGGATCTAGTGATGCCAAATGCGTTTATGCAGGAGATATTTGTGAGTTTCTTGGGTGCGTACGAGGCGGTGCTGACGAATATGATTCCGATTTCGGATGGTCATGCGACGGTGCCGGAGGGACCGGGATGGGGGACGGAGATCGACGTTGAGGCGTTGGAGCAGTTCCCGCCGTGTGATTATGTGACGGTTGAGAGCGAGCCGTACACGGAGTTTTGAGTTGTGTCTCGATTGGCGGACGTGAATCGACTTGGGGGCTTGAGGTTACGCGACGAATCACGTTTCCGGATTCAGCGGGAAGTTAGCATAAACATCCCCATTAAGCATCAAGAGGAAATTGAAGGGGTTCAGATGGGTGGTGATATGACCCCCCTGCGTCTCGCTACGCTCGACGCGTCCCCCTTTTGCTTCGCAAAAAGGGGAGGGAACGTTGTTGCGCGACGAAATACGTTGTTAGGTTGTGGGTTTAGTTGAATGTACATCGCAGCGGCAGAGGTTACGTTGCATATTCATGCGTCGTCGTCATTGAAGGACAAGCGTCGGGTGGTACATTCGGTCGTTTCGAAGTTGCGGAACCAGCACTCGGTTTCGGCGGCGGAGGTTGGTGCGAACGATTCTTGGAATTCCGCGACGATCGGGATCGCGGTCGTGAGTGGGGATCGGCGGACTGCGGATCGGTTGCTTGAACGTGCAGCGGCGTTTGTCGAGAGGGCGGCGCCGGAGGCGGAGGTGGTGGATGTGGTTACCGATGTGATGGCGTTTGATTAGGGGTGTAGGCGCAGAGGGTGAATCTCGCAGTTGCTCTGCGTCGTAGCGGTTGTATGAACCCCCTGCGTTTCGCTGCGCTCGACGTGTCCCCCTTTTGCTGCGCAAAAAGGGGAGGGATCACTCCCTTACCTGCCCTTCTGGATCCCGGCTTTCGCCGGAATGAGGGTTGCTAGTCGGGAATGAGGGTGGTCGTTGGAGGAGTAGTTTTGCGTTCCGCTGGATTCCCGCCTTCGCGGGAATGACGAATGCCACGTGTCAACAAATGAAAACGGCTCGGTAATCCGGGCGGTTACCGAGCCGTTTTGTGTTTGTGCGTGTTGTCCGCGCCCCTTCGTCCCCCGTATCGGAGTACGGGGCAGGCCCCGGACATTTCCCCCGCGAGCGGGGGAAACCGGTGGTTTTTGTGTCAGGCTGCTTTGGCGATCGCTGCGGCTCGTTCGCGTTGAAGGTCTACGAGGATCTCTCGCGCTTGGGCCGGGGAGATGGTGCGAGTGCACTGGAGGCATTTGAGCATGATACCGTCCAGTCCGCGACCGAACTGAATGTCGCCCTGGCATGCAGGGCAGCGCCGGGGGAAGATTGCTGTCTGTTTCATATCAGTGTCTCCGTTTGTGGTTTGATATTGCGTTTGGGTTGTTGGTCAGAGCTTTTAATCAAAAAGCCCCGATTCTGGACCGGGGCTTGAGTTGGGAGTGAGTTTCGTATATCACTCTGCTCTCTATGACCCCAGTCGTCAGGCGGCTGGTTGCTCCATTCGAGTGAGTAGCTCGCGTGCCTGATTGCGATCGATGAGTCTCGTACACTGCATACACTTGAGTGTCGGTCCCTCGAGCCTGATTGCGAACAGGATGTCGCCTTGGCAATGCGGGCATCGCTTTTCGTAGATTATTGACATGCTGGTTTCGGAATGCCTTTCGTTTCCGTTTCGGATTGTTTGTTGCGTGTTTCGTCTCGTTGTGTCTGTGGTCCGTCGTTTTCTCGGCTGCGACGGCGAAATTTACCAGTTTCAAACTTTTTAACTCATTCCTGCCGTGCTTGTCAAGGGTTTTTGGTAAGATTTCGTAAAATTCTTTTCCGATCAGTGGAATTTCTCCTGTCAAGTGGTGGAATTCGTCGGCATTGATATGAAGCGTATCAGATATATTATCATGAGTTACAATGTGAATCAACAGAGAGTGGGTCATGATTTCGGTGTTAGCCGTCGTATCATCTCCTTGGAGCGAGTGTGACACAGAGATACGAAGAGCAAGAGAGAACGGATGCAGGAGCGTCGATCCCGAACGCGGATGCGTTCGTTCGGCTTGTGAACAAGATTGCAGCACAGGCGGCGCGACGAGAAATGGCGCGCCAAGCTGAGGAGGCTCAGCAGGCTAGGAGCCGAAGGCGGATGCGGGTGAGGTTCGCCGGGCGGGCGGATGCGCTGTACATCATCAGCATCGCGGCGAAGTTGGCGGACATGCATCCGCAGACGTTGCGCAAGTACGACCGTGAAGGCTTGGTGAGTCCGTCGCGGAGTCAAGGCAGCAGGCGTCTTTATTCAGAGGAAGACCTTGAACGGTTGCAGATCGTGCGTCGGTTGTCGGAAGATCTAGGATTGAATCTGCACGGCGTGGGTCTGGTGCTTGAGCTAGTGCAGCACATGCGCGGGATGTTGGAAGTGTTGGAGCAGAGCGAGGACCTGGCGAATTCGACGTCAGCGAAGGCGGTTGCGGACGAGATCAAAGTGATTCTTCGTTACCTGGGGGTCGAATGATGCGGTTTTACGGACCGAGGTTCAATGATCGATGGGGGCGGAGGATGTGGCGTCCGTCGCGCGCGGTTGTGCGAAACGTACGGTCTACCAAGGCTCAGCGACAACTGGTCGATAAATGCGACGAACTTCAGTCGAATCTTGACGAAACTCGCGCGGCAATGCGACAAATCGAGGCTGATCGTGACGATATTCGTATACAGAGCGAGAGATTGGAATCGCAGGTTAGGCACCTCCAATCTGAGTTGTTACGGGCACACGGCGACATTCAGAGAAATCGCCGCCAGGTGGTAGAGAAAGAGCAACAAGCGGCGGATAAGGCGAGAATGGACGTTGCGAAGCGGGTTATGACGGTTGCGGACGAGTTTTCGACGGCTATCGAGATAGCGGAAAGCCAAGGCATGGACCCGAAATGGTTCGATGGCTTCAAGGCGATGTCTGAAAAGATCGAAAACTGTTTGTTGGCGGCTGGATACCGACGATTCGAGTCGGTAGGAGAGGAAATGGACCCGAAGAGGCACGAAGCGTTGGCAACGATGCCGACATCCGACGACGGGGTCGGCAAGATTATCCAAGTGATCGAAGCTGGGTACGAAGACGCTGAGACGTCTGAGGTAGTGCGCGTGGCCAAGGTGTTGGTGGGCCGGCGAATGGATGATTGCTGAACAAATGGGGTTTCTTTGCACAATTTACGTTTGGGGCGGTTTTGGCTCGCTCGGGTTGGACGCACCCCCTTTGTCCCTCGTATCGGAGTACGGGGCAGGCCCCGGACATTTCCCCCACGAGTGGGGGAAACCGAATGGTGATTAACGATCGAGAACCTGGTTAAAGAACAGGCGAATAGAAAGGTAAGAAAACGAAATGGCAAGGGCTATCGGTATCGACTTGGGAACGACGAACTCGGCGATGGCGTACATGAGCGCTGGCGAGCCAGAGATCATCGAGAACTCTGAAGGTCAGCGAATCACGCCGTCGGTGGTTGCGGTGAATACGAAGACGAGCGAACGGCTGATCGGTATGATGGCGCGCCGGCAGGCGGTCACGAATCCAGAGCACACCGTCTACTCGGCTAAGCGTTTCATCGGCCGGCGATTCGACGACGAGTTGGTTCGTGGGGATCAGGAACGCGTACCGTTCAATCTGAAGGGGCTGGACAACGGCGACGTTGGCATCGAATTCGACGGTCAGGTTCGTCCTCCGGCGGAGATATCGTCGATGCTGTTGGCGCGATTGAAACAGGACGCTGAGGAACGACTTGGGGAGCCGGTTACGCAGGCTGTAATCACGGTTCCTGCGTATTTCAACGATGCGCAACGTGAGGCGACTCAAGTGGCGGGCACGATCGCTGGTTTGGATGTTTTGCGGATCGTGAACGAGCCGACTGCGGCGGCGTTGGCGTACGGTCTCGACAAGGAGGGCGACCGCACGGTAGCGGTCTACGATCTTGGTGGTGGGACATTCGACATCACGATTCTGCATGTCGGGGACGGTGTGTTCGAAGTGAAGAGCACCAACGGCGACACTCACCTTGGCGGTGATGATTTCGACTTGAGGTTGGTCGAGTACCTTGTCGATGAGTTCAAGAAGAAGGAGTACATGGATCCGAGCACGGATCCGTCGGCGTCGCAGCGTCTGCGATTGGCGGCTGAGGAGGCGAAGATCGAGCTTTCGTCGGTTACGAGCGCGGAGACCAACCTGCCGTTCATCTCGGCCGACCAGAGCGGTCCGAAGCACCTCGTCGAGACGCTTACGCGCGCGAAGCTGGAGTCGTTGACCGCGGACTTGGTCGAGAAGACGATCGAGCCGTGTTTGAACGCGATGCGTGATGCAGGCGTTACGCCGGACGATGTGGATGACGTGATATTGGCGGGTGGCATGACGCGGATGCCAGCGGTGTTCAACCGGGTCAAGGAGATCTTCGGCAAGGAGCCGAACCGGACGATCAACCCGGACGAGGTTGTTGCGCTCGGAGCGGCTTTGCAGGCTGGGGTTTTGCAGGGCGACGTTTCTGGCATCTTGTTGCTGGACGTTACGCCACTGACTTGGGGTATCGAGACGCTCGGCGGAGTGAGGACGGAGTTGATTCCGCGCAACACGACGATTCCGACGTCGAAATCCGACACCTTCACGACGGCTGCGGATGGGCAGTCATCGGTCGAGATTCATGTTTTGCAGGGTGAGCGTCCGATGGCCGGGGACAACACGTCGGTCGGGAGATTCACCTTGGACGGGATCGCGCCCGCTCCGCGGGGTATCCCGCAGATCGAGGTGGCGTTCGATATTGATGCGAACGGGATTCTGACGGTTAAGGCGAAGGACCAGTCAACGCAGCGGGAGCAGCACATCACGGTAACCGGTAGGTCAGGGATGTCGGACGAGGACATCAAGGCGAAGGTCAATGAGGCGGAAGAGAACGCGGAGTCTGATCGGTTGCGTCGTGAGGCCGCGGATGTGCGGAACCTTGCGGAGTCGAGTGCGTATCAGGCGGACAAGCTGATCGAAGAGCACGGGGAAAAGATTCCGGACGAAGTGAAGTCGGATATTCAGGCAAAGGCATCGGAGGTAAGAACGGTGCTTGCGGATGAGAATGCGGATGGCGAGCGGGTGAAGGCGTCATCGGATGCTTTGCAGCAAGCGATGATGGCGGCTGGTCAGCATATACATGCCGGAGCTGGGGCGGGTGCGCCCGGAGCTGGGCCGGAAGGTGGGGCTGGTCCTGATGCGCCTCCTGGTGATGACACCGTGGAGGGGCGGTTTAGGGAGGTTTAGGGCCCTTTCCTAGAGAGAGATGGGATGTGCGATGCCGAGATGTCATTCCGAGGGGAGCGAGGAATCTGATCGCCTCGCTTGGGGGCTGGCGTATGAGATTCTTCACTCCGCTGCGCTCCGTTCAGAATGACAAGAGTGCTTCCTTTGGAATGAGGAGGGTTGAGCGGGGTTCTCGAAGAGTTAGACAGGTGCTGCTAGTTTGAGAAGAGTTGGAGGAGGATGCCGATGATGCCTGCGATGCCGGATGCTACGGCGGCGAAGAGCGTGCCGTAGAGCATTTTGACCATTCTGGTCTCTAGCTGGGCGATCTCGGTCCGTACGTTGGCGATTTCGGTTCTGACATCGGCGATGTCGACTTTGGTTGCTAGATGTGCTTGGTTAGTTGTCAATGAATGTTTTCTTCTACGCGTTTCATCATACGCCATGATCGCGCTAGGTTGTTTTACCACGTTGCGAATGACTCGTTCATCGCTTTTGGCGAAACCCGTTTCACCCTAGCCCTCTCCCGCCGAGCGGGAGAAGAGATGCAGTACTGGGCTTAGGGTTGGTTCTGCGATGGCGTGGCAGAGGCATTCCCTGCTCGCATCGCTCGTTCGCGCCCCCTTTGTCCCCCGTATCGGAGTACGGGGCAGGCCCCAGACATTTCCCCCACGATCGGGGGAAACTGTTCTCACACACTCTCTAAAACGGGGCTGGATGGGCAATGGTATGAACCCCCTGCGTCTCGCTTCGCTTGACGCGTCCCCCTTTTGCGGAGCAAAAGGGGGAGGGATTGGGTTAGAGCCCGAAGCGGGGGAAGATTTGGTGGCGGATTTGGTTGATGGCGGTGTTGTTGTGGGTTTGAATTTCGGTGCGGAGGTTGGGGTCTAGGCGGTAGTCGGGTTGGTCTTGGAATGTGGTCAGGTTGGGGAGGGAGGTGTAGGTTTGGGGGATGTTGGTGGGGAGGGTTTGATTGGACATGGTTGCTAGGTCCATGGTCCAGGCTCGGGCTACGGCGGTCATGTCGTAGCCTCCGCCGCCTACGGCGATCCATGGGGTGTCGAGTTCGGTGGCGAGGTGGGCGAATTTCTGGACAGCTTGGTTGTGGCCTTGGGTTGTTAGGGATAGGTGGGCTAGGGGGTCGTTGCGGTGGGTGTCGATGCCGAGTTGGGTGAAGATGAGGTCGGGTTCGAAGGCGCGGGCTAATGGTGGGATGATGGTGTCGAAGGCTTCGTGCCAGAGTTCGTCGTCGGTGTAGGGGGCGAGGGGGATGTTGACGCTGTAGCCGTCGCCTTGTCCGGAACCGGTTTCGCCCGGGTAGCCGGTTCCGGGGAAGAGGAATTGTCCGGATTCGTGGATGGAGACGGTCATGGCTTGGTCGGTGTCGTAGAGTCCGTCTTGGACGCCGTCGCCGTGGTGGACGTCGATGTCGACGTAGAAGACTCGGAGTCCTTTTTCGATGAGGTGTTTGATGGCGATGACGGCGTCGTTGAAGATGCCGAAGCCGGAAGCGCGGTTGCTCATGGCGTGGTGGTGCATGCCGCCGGCGGGGGAGAAGGCGCGGTCGGTCTTGCCTTCGAGGATCAGCTCGGTGGCGAGCATTGCGCCTCCGGCGGCGAGTGCGCCGTGTCGGAACATGCCGGAGCGTGGCGGGTTGTCGCCGGGGCCGAAGCCGAAAGTGTGCATTCCGGGGACGATTGCGCCGGCGTCGATCGCTTTGACTACGTCTATGTAGTCGGTATCGTGGTAAAGAGCGATTTCTTCGTGCGTGGCTAGTCGGGGGGACTCGGAAGCGATGAAGTCGGTGTCGAGTAGACCGGCGCTTCGCATGAGTTCGTGCATGTGCATGAGCCGGATGGGACGCATGGGGTGCGTCGGGCTGAGCACGTGCTGGGATTGCTCGTGCGAGTAGATGAGGTAGGTGGGTAGGTTCGCGGTTGGCATCACGGGTTGATGTTACCGCGATTGGTGGTCACCCTCACCCCCGGATCAAGTCCAGGGCAGGCTCTAACCCTCTCCCGCTGAGCGGGAGAGGGGATTTGTCCCTGAGCCCGGCCGTCTATTAATCTCCCGCTGGGGAGGGGGAGTTGAAGGGGCTTTAGGTGGGTGACGTTATGAACCCCCTGCGTCTCGCTGCGCTTGACGCGTCCCCCTTTTGCTGCGCAAAAAGGGGAGGAGGAGAGGCTGTCTCTCTCGCTTTGCGAAGGGGAAGGTTAGGCCCGCATTCGGCGGTACATCAAGGTTAGGCTCTCATGCGGCGGTACATCATGGCTGCGACGCCGAGGGCTAGTAGGACGAAGACGATAATGGCGCTGGGTTTGACTTGCGGCCACTCGTCGTCGGGTCCGGGGACGAAGTAGATCTCTTCTCGAGTCGGTGTCAGGGTTAGGGGGACGAGGGTTGGTTCTGGAGCGACGGTCGCTTGTGGGGGTGGCGGCGTGGCTGGTTCGGGTTGTGGCGCAGAGGTTGGGATGGGGGCGGGTGTTGGTTGTGCGGAATCTTCGGGGCCGGTTCGCGGTTGTTGCGTGTCGGATTTGAGGGTTCCGGTTTCGATTGTAGGGAGCCCGGGGATGGTGGGCACGAGGTCTTTGTGGAAATTGGCAGGGGTTTCGACCGATCCGACGGACGGGAGTCCCCATTCTCGTCCCCATTCTAGTCGCCAGTCGTTTTCGATCTGTTTGAGTGTGCCGCCGTAGACGGCGATCATAGCGTCATCGATTCGTTTGCCGTCGTTGAGTTGGGCAAGCAGCCTGCCGATCGAGTCGGGGCCGTAGTTTTCGATGAGATAACCCACAAAGTTTTCGGATTGGATATAGAAGCTGTTGATGTCGCTGCGAAGTCCGGGGACGGTATTCATGGCAGCAAATTCGGTTATTGTGCCGGAACGAATGACGGAGCGGAAGCGGCGGGCGGAGTCACGGCGGTCTCTAGTCTCCCAGTAGCTAGCGTTTCCTTCGTTGAGCCATGCAGGGACAGCGGCAGCGTATGGCGATGTTAGCGCGCGTCCGAAGATGAGGTGGGTGAGTTCGTGGATGAGGATTGATGCGGATGGGGACGACATTATGGTGAGGTTGTATTCGTCGTATGCGAATCCGCCGAAGTATTGTCCGTCGGTAGCGGCTTGGCTGATAGTTGGTCCGTGGATGGTGAGTTCTCTGAGGTTGGGGAAGATGACGGCGCGGAAACGCGGCACTTCGGTGACGCCAAGCGCGGTGATGATCTCGGGCAGTATTTTGGTGGTCTGGGCGTGGAGATTCTGGATCGAGCGATCGTTTATGTCGTAGTAGACGATTTCGAGTCGGTCGTCGCCGACGCGCCGCCAATCGTGCGCAGTGCCGAGATGTTCGATGTGGTAGGTGTTGGAGGTGTATTTCTGACCGTTAACGGATGTGAATTCGAAGCGGACGTCGAAGGTGGTACCCGGAGGGAAGTATGATGGCGATTGGACGTCGATCTCGGCGGTTGCTCGTATGTTGCCGTTTTGGGTGAACTCGACGTAGGAGTAGTTGGGAATGGTTTCTTCGCCGTGCGGTCTCACCCATAGTTGTGCTTCTTTGATGTCGTCGTCGATTTCGGTCTCGATGTAGATTTCGATGCGGTCTCCTAAGACGACGTTGTGGGTTACGACCTCGCTGTTGGTGGGACGTGGCGACTGGGCTTCGGATGATTGTGGGACGAGGAACGCGAGAGCGAACGCCGCGAACAGCAGCGATAGTGTGAATGCTCGGTATTTTGGGATGGTTCGGATCAAGACGTGGGATGTCGAAGGGTTGAAAAGAGTTCGGACGCGCGAGTGATCGCTAAATCTGAATACGCTCTGGGGTTCATGACAGATTTTATTCTCGTTGCTGTAGAGTGAATTCGGTTGCATAAGGGATAGACGCCGAGGGGTTCGGTGTTGTTCCGAGAAAGAAAGGCGATGCGATGCGTTACTACCAGTCTCTATGCGGAGACAAAGTGCATGTCGGTGTTGAGGCGGATGAGGGTGTTGTTACTGATTTGACTTCGATTACGGCGGAGGCGGATTCGACGCTGAGCCTGTTGAAGGCTGCGCATCTTGGTGGGGTTGGGATCGATGATGTTGCGGGACGGATTTTAGAGCGTGGGGGCGGGGATGAAGTCTCGGTTGAGGAGCTGTGTTCGAGCGATGCGATTTTGCCGCCGATATCTGCGCCGGAGGTGTGGGCGTTCGGGGTTACGTATATGGACAGTATGAGGGAGCGGCAGGCGGAGAGCGGGTCGCCGGATGTTTACGCGCTGGTGTACAACGCGGACCGTCCGGAGGCGTTTTTCAAGTCGACGGCGGCCCGGCTGGTTTCCCCGGGTGATGCGTTGGGGATTCGTGAGGATTCGGAGTGGGATGTCCCGGAGCCGGAGCTGGCGTTTGTGCTTTACGGGGGTGAGATCGTGGGTTACACGGTCGGGAATGATATGAGCAGCCGGTCGATTGAGGGTGCGAATCCGTTGTATCTGCCGCAGGCGAAGGTCTATGACCGGTCGTGCTCGATAGGTCCGAGTTTTGCGACGCCGGATGTTGTGGGTGATGCCCAGGCGTTGGAAGTTGCGTTGCAGATCGAGCGCGACGGCGAGGTTGCGTTCGAGGGATCGGCAAACACTTCGCTGATGAAGCGTGACTGCAACTATCTGGCTGATTGGTTGCAGCGTCACAACCGGGTTCCGAACGGGACGACGGTCTGCACTGGGACGGGAACGATTCCGCCGCCGGAGTTCACGTTGGTGGAGGGGGATGTGGTGAGGATAACGATCGGTGGGATCGGGACGTTGGTTAATCCGGTGGTTGTTGTTTGAACTGTGATTCTATGGGATGAGCTTTTATGAGGTATTGGTTGTTTGGCGTGAAGATCGTGGGATTTGCCAAGCATGTAGTATCATGACTGCCATTCCATAGGGGTTGCTATGGCCCACGACTACACGAAAATAATCACCGTGGAGCCCGGCAAGCGAGGCGGGAAGCCTTGTATCCGTGGCCTGCGCATCACGGTCTACGACGTTTTGGAGTATTTGGCATCCGGGATGTCGGAAGAGGACATATTGTCGGATTTCCCCGATCTTGAGTTGGCAGACATTCGGGCTTGCCTCGCGTTTGCTGCCGATAGAGAGCGCCGATTGGTATCGTTGCCGCTCGGATGAGATTGCTGTTTGATCAGAACCTTTCTCCCATCCTTAAAGTAGCGTTGATGGATCTTTTTCCCGAATCCCTTCACGTTCGGGATATCGGACTAGAGGCTGCGAATGACGTTGACGTCTGGGAATACGCCAAGGTCCACGGGTTCATAATCGTGTCGAAGGATTCAGACTTTCGACAATTGAGTTTCGCGTCGGGGTATCCGCCTAGAGTGGTGTGGATTCGAAGGGGAAACTGTTCAACATCAGAGATTGAATCGATACTTCGTGGACGTTACGATGATCTGGTTGCCTTCTCTCAGGACGAACATGGGGCTTTCCTTGCTCTGAGTTGATTCGCACCGATATCGTCTCACTAAATGGGATGTGTGCATAGCCACAGTCATTCCCGCGCAGGCCGGAATCCAGTTCAACGAGATGCCTGCAACTGCACCTGGCCCCTCTGGATTCCGGTTTTCGCCGGAATGACGGAAAGAATGCGGGAATGAGGGGCTTCTAAACCCTATTTAGTCCCCCTTTGGACATCAAAGGGGAGGAGGCGGGTTGCGGTTAAGATTAGAGGTTGCGATGTGTTGGGTTTGGGGACGTAGTCTTTCGGGATATCGAGGTTGTCTTGGCTCAGACCGCAGAAATAGCAGTGGAATCGACGGAAACGGATGTTGGTGCATCTTTCGTGCAGGAATTCGCACGGAAGGTTAGGGAGAATGTGCAGCGGGTTTTCGTGGGTAAGGATGAGGCGATAGATCTGGCGATCATCGCAATGCTGGGTCGGGGTCACGTGTTGCTGGAGGATGTGCCGGGTACGGGTAAGACGACGTTGGCGAAGACGATCGCGGCGTCGTTGGGGCTGGATTTCAAGCGGGTGCAGTTCACGCCGGATCTGGTGCCTTCGGATGTGTTGGGAGTGAATATCTACAACGCGGGGTTAGGGCAGTTCGAGTTCAAGGCGGGTCCGATCTTCACGCAGATATTGTTGGCAGATGAGATCAACCGTGCGACGCCTAGGACGCAGTCGGCGCTGCTGGAGGCGATGCAGGAGCGGCAAGTGTCGATCGACGGGGTTACGATGACGTTGAGTTCGCCGTTCCTAGTGTTGGCGACGCTGAATCCGGTGGAGATGGAGGGGACGTTCATGTTGCCAGAGGCTCAGCTGGACCGGTTCTTGTTAAAACTTTCGATCGGTTATCCGTCTGACGACGAAGAGGCGCGGATGTTGCGGCGGTTCCAGACGGGCGACGGTGCGGTATCGGTGGATGTGTGTGCGTCAGGCGATGATGTTGAGCAGGCGCGGGATATCGTGGACAATGTGCGGGTTGCGGACCATGTCCGCGAGTACCTGGTGTCGGTTGTTAGGGCTACGCGAAACAATGCGCAGATCAGGCTTGGAGCTAGCCCTCGGGCGTCTCTGGCATTGCAACACGCGTCGCAGGCATTGGCGGCGATCCATGGTCGTGACTATGTGATGCCGGATGATGTTAAGGCTTTGGCCGCGCCGGTGTTATCGCACCGGGTCGTGCTGGAGTCGAGCATGCAGATGAGGCGTAGGGACGCGTCGGCGGTGGTAGAAGATGTAGTGGCGCAGATACCGGTTCCGATAGAGAGGTGAAGTTGTCTGAACTGGGATTAAGGGGATTAGTGGGATTCAGTTTTTGTTGTTGGGCGCGAAGGGGGATGAAGGCCCTCTCCTAGGCTAAAGACTGGTATGACCCCCTTGTGGAACCCCTCTGTATCTCCCCTTGGAAAGGGGAGGGGTGAGCCATGCTCCATGGGGGAAGAGGGACGATTGAATTCGCGTGGTCTGCTAAAGGCTGGTGTGCCCCCCCTGCGGAACCCCTCTGTATCTCCCCTTGAAAAGGGGAGGGAAAGGATCCGCGTCCCCCTTTTGCTTCGCAAAAAGGGGAGGAATGAGCCATGATTAATCCGATGATGCGGACGTTTCGGGAGAGGCGGGCTCGGGATTTGCGGGCGCCGGATGTTATCGGCGAGTTGTTTATGTTGTTGATGATTGTGGTGATTGGTGTGGGGGCGGGGACTGGATCGGCTCTGGTGGTGGCGTTGGGTGCGACGGCGTTTGTGGTCTCGGCGGGCGGGACGTTGTGGTCGAAGCTGTCCTTGGCGGAGGTGGCTTACGGTGCGGAGCCCTCGGATACTCATGCGTTTGTGGGGGATGAGGTGGAGATCACGATGACGTTGGAGAATCGGAAGCCGTTGCCGATTCCGTGGGTTCAGATCATCGAGTTTCTTCCGACGGGTCTAACGCCGCTGAGCGATGAGAATGTGAAGCGTCGGGCGTATGCGGGTGGGAGCGAGATCGTGGAGACGACGAGTCTGGCGGGTTACGAGCGGGTGCGTTTCCGGCATAACGTTCGAGCGCATCACCGGGGTCATTATTCAATCGGGCCGACGGAGTTGAGGAGTGGGGACTTGTTCGGGCTGTTCGGGACGGTGCGGCGGGATTCGAGGTCGCCGCAGGGGATCACGGTTTACCCACGGATCGTGCCGTTGGATGGTTGGGAGTTGCTAGCCGCGAAGCCGATGGGCGATATTCTGGCGCGGAACATGCTACTGGATGATCCGTCTCGGCCTCGGAGCGTGAGGGACTACCGTCCGGGGGATCCGTTGAAGCGGATCGATTGGAAGTTGAGTGCCAAGCGTGACGAGTTGACGGTGCGGACGTATGACCAGAGCGTGAGTAACGATGTGGTTGTGATGCTGGAGTCGCGGACGGTTGACTATGCGTGGCACGGATACAAGTACGACGTTTTGGAGTCGGCGGTTACGGGGGCGGCTTCGCTGGCGGTTCGGTGTGCGGACCTCGGTTACCGTGTGGGGCTGGTTGCGAATGGTGTGAAGCCGACACGCGGTGTGTTGTCGGTGGTTCCGACGGGGGATGGCCCGCATCACGTTCGGACGATCTTGGAGGCGTTGGCGTTCGTGCAGCCGCTTTCGTTCACGGCGTTGGAGACGCACGCGATGGAACGTGGCGTGCAGGCGATATCCGATGGTGCTTCGATCATATTGGTTGCGGGATTTCTGACAGAGCCGGTGGTGGCGTATCTGCATCACGAGTTGCAGGAAGGGCATCGAGTGTCGATCGTGTGGGTCGGACGTGAAGAGCCGCCGCATGTTACGGGGATCCGGGTCATTGATGGACGCCCAACGTTCAAGATCGATGAGGATGCGGAAGACCTGATCATGTCGATCGTGGACGAGCAGCTGGAGATGAACGCTCGGATGAACATGCCGGCGCAGGAGTTCGACCGTGTCTGATTGGCGCAATCAGGTGGTTTTCACCGCGATTGCGGTTGCGGAGAGCGTGATCGTCTTCACGATCATGGCGGTGATCGGTGCGGGACTGAGTCTGGACTACACGCCGTTGCACTGGGGGACGGTTGTGCTGGTGTATCTGGGAGGGATGGTAGGTGCATGGGTTGTCGGCGGGTTGCGCGGCGGTATCGGATCGGTGGCGTTGGTCTATGGGACTGCGGGGTTGGCGATGATATATCTGGCGGTTGCGGCGACTCGGTTGGATGCTGGATTCAACTTCGATCTGGCTTGGGTCTACCATCTGTTCAACCGGGATTTGACAGGTGAGCAAGTCGCCGCGCTGGTGATGGCGTTGTTTGCGACGGTGCTGATCTGGCGTCGGACGTCGACGATTGTGCGAGACGATCGAGATGCGCCGGACCATCTGAAGCGGATTTTCAAGCGCGGGCTGGTGATCCTAGCGATCGGTTTGATCGTGGATGAGTTCGCGTCTGCTGAATTGAGGTTGGCGGAGCTGTTGATCCCTTACTTCATCGCGACGCTGGGCGGCATGGCGGTGGCAAGGTTACCGGAGGATTCGGCTATCGCGGGAAGATGGACGCGGATCATCTTGGTGGCGCTCGGCGCGTTTCTAGGGACCGGACTGGTCGCGGGGTTTTTCGGAGGGCGGTATGGATACGCGGGATTGAATGCGCTGTGGGTGTTGTGGGGGTGGACCGTGGATGCGATCCTGTGGATTCTGTACTGGCCGTTGACCGCGATCGGTTGGATCATCGCGAAGATCATCGAACTTTTGCAGTCGTTGTTCGGGGCTGAACCGCCGGAGCCGGAGCAGCAGCAGGGCGAGGGCGGTCGACCGGAGTTTCCGGAACGAGAACAGGGAGAGGCGGCCGGCAGCGATTGGGTAGAGGCGGTCTTGGAGGCTTTGCAGTGGCCGTTGACGTTCCTGTTGCTATTCGTGGTGCTGATCGTTGTGGCGCTGGCGTACCGACGGATCATCAGGCGATTGACGCGGGACGACGGGGTAGAACGGGAGACGATCAAAGACGAGGTGGAGGAGGTTTCATATTTGGATCTGCTGAAGGGGTTGTTGCCGGAGTGGATGACGCGGCGAGGGACGCCTCGGCATCTTTGGAAGTATCCGGATGATCCGGGTATCAAGGAGGTGTTCATGCTTTATTTCGAGACGTTGGAGATGGCGCTGGAGCGGGGTTGGGAGTTCGACTCGCGGGAGACGCCGATAGAGAGGCAGCCAGTGTTAGAGGAGGTGCTGGAGGGGGCGCCGATCGGGGATATAACTACACGGTTCAATGCGGCTTGCTATGGTAATGTGCCTAGCGAGATTTCGCAGGTGGAGTCGATGCGGGAGAGGTTGACGCGGGCGGTTGAGATGCTGGATGCGCGGCGGGAGGAAGCGGACGCTAGTCCGGCTTGAAGGAATAAGTTGAACTGTGATCCGGGGGCAATGAGGACAAAGGGGAGCGAGCAGGGGAAACGATGATTCGGGAACGTCTGACGACAACTGAAAAATCTTCACGCCGTTATACATACCCACGATAACTCGCCACCAATATCGTGCTTTTGTCGCCTCCCGAAGTCGTGTGCACCCCGATTCACCTCGGCGAAAATGTTTCGCTCAAAAGACGGTTTATCTCTTCGCCGATTCTGCGCTCTAAAGTTTAGGGTCGACGGGCGCTTGATTCATGGATGAAATCGTAATCTAAGGCTTAGCGCATGGCTGATGTCGTAATCTGATCTTGACGCATGGTCGAAATCACGATACACTTCGTGGCATCGCTGACAATGGCGGTTGATCCGCTTGTGTTAGAAAACGGGCGCTGTCCCTATTGCACGGCAAATGCCACGGGGATACGAACGGGACGCGGACCAAGAAGGATGTGTCTTATGGTAATTCGGTGTCGTGGAAGGGCCCTGAAGCTCTTCAAGATTTCAATCTCAACGTTGATCGCAACGTTGATAGTCAGCTCGTTGGCGTGTGCCGGTGCTCAAGGCCCGCAAGGTCCTCCGGGTGCGCCAGGATTACCGGGTGAACCAGGAAACCCTGGATTGCCTGGAGAACCCGGACTGCCGGGTGAGCCTGGGTCGCCGGGCGAGCCCGGAGCGCAAGGACCACCCGGACCTCCAGGACCGCAAGGGCCAAAAGGAGACCCAGGTGACCCGACAAATATCCCTACTACCGCCAGCATAATCTTGACCGATCCGGTCACGGGTCAGGTCGGTCGGGCCACGTTTAACCCTGAGGGAACCACGTTCAATGCGATTGGCGGCGGGTTCATAAACGGGTCTGCGATTCAATTCATCTGCTGCACGGGCAATAACGATACCGCAGGCAATCAATTGCTCTCACTTGGGGGCAGGTTCTTCTCGACAGCCACTGGTGCTTGGCGGAAGGACGGCATCATGTTGCCCGACACGGTGAAGGCTGGCGACGTAATCACCATTATGGTGCGCACACCGAGAGGAAACGTTGCGTACTCGCCCCTCCTAATTCTGGAGCCGTAAAGCCGAAAAGAGAGGATCATGCAGATATGACTCATTCACTTATCGATAGATATGGCGTACGGTTACTGCTATCAGCACTGTGCGCCGCGGCATTCGTTGCACTGGCCGCCTGCGGCGCGGAAGAAACCGCGCCGGTAGCCACCGCAGCGGAGCCGCAACAACCCGCAACTGCGATGCCGGCTGTGCCTGGCGCAACGGCGGCACCGGGCGCAACCGCAGCGCCAGCAGCGACCGCGAGACCTGCCGAAGTTGTGTCAGCACCCGCACCTAGCGCACCCGACGGCACCGGCGGCACGTTAACGGTGGTTCGCCAAAACGTGGGTGTGCCGGTAGGACTACCAGCACAGTGCCCGCCGGGTTGTGGTGTCGAGAAGTTTACGATGGGCGCCTACGAGATGCTGCTTCAGGCCACGGGGCTCGACTATACGCTTTCCGGCCTAGTCGCAGAAAGCTGGAGCGTCGCTGACGATGGTTCAGCTTACATCTGGCGAATCCGGTCGGGGATCCAATTCCATGGCGGATGGGGCGAGTTGACGGCGGAGGACGTGGCGTGGACGCACAACAACGCCAATGCCGCAACGAACACGGCCACGGCGCACGATAATGCCGGCGACCTCCGCGCTCACATCGGTCTTTCGAATTCGGTCGACAAATACACGGTAAACATGCCGATCACATCAGCGGATGCTAGGCAACCTACGCACCTGTTCACCAACGTGGTGCCAAGAGGTGTCGGCATTCACAGCAAGGCCGTATTCGATGAGTTCGGAGAGACGGGTATGTTGACTCAGTTCGTCGGCAGCGGACCATTTGAGATTGAGGCCTGGCGTCAGGACGACCGTCTCGTTCTTAACCGGTTCGACGGCTATTGGGGCGAGAAACCGCTGGTGAATCAGATAATCGTTCTCGCCGTGCCTGAACCTGCCATACGAGCCGCGATGTTCGAATCGGGTGAGGCACACATCGCCGACGTGGAGCCTAAGGACAGGCCAAGACTGGTCGAAGACCACAATGGAGTACTCGTCAATAACGGTGGATCGTTAACTGGGATCGTCCCGTGTTGCAACTACTTGGAACGCATCGGAGCGGCCACTGGCAATCCGTTGGTTAGCCCCGGCTACCACCCGGAACTTCCGTGGGTTGCCGACATCGACGACCCGGCCTGCGACGAAGCGCAGTTGTTGGAGCCAGTGCCAAGCGGTGCTATCTGTGACTCGTGGGAATCTGCCCGTTTGGTGCGTCGTGCGCTGGAGGTCAGTATCAACCGTGATCAGATAAACCAGCAGATTTACGCTGGTCTGGCAGTACCTGCATACGGTCCTCCCGGACAGGCCTCGATAAGCCCGCTGTTCAAGGAGGAGTGGATAGACGAATTCAGCATTGAACGGGCGCAGGAAATGCTGACGGAGGCAGGATACCCGGACGGGCTTGACGAGACAGTCACCGTTCATGCCCAAGGCCTTAGCGTCAGCCTGACCGAGCTCATGTGCGCGACCTGGCAACCTTTGGGTCTCTCATGCGAGATCGACCAGAGAGTGTACGCGGTGAAGCGACCTTCCTATGTGGACCGTTCGAATGATGACTTCAACTACGCGTTCATACCCCGATTTGACCCGGAGGACTGGCCGATCGACACCGAGGACCACAGTTGGAAAGAGGGTGGCACTCAGAAAATGGGCAACATCCCCTTCTCGGCACTCACCTTTGAATTGATGCGCTCAGAGTCCGACCCGCAACAACGCATTGAGCTCTACAAAGACTGGATTGAGCATTACCAGTTTTGGGCATGGGCATTGCCAATCGCAGAGGTATTCAACCAAACCCTTTACAACTCATCGACGATCGAATTCAACCGAAACGTCTATCCGACCTTTGGGTATGCCTACTCGTTGATGAACCCGGTGACGCAGATCTCGTTGAAATAGACAACGCTCGGCTGATGACCCGGGTTCCACCCATAGGAGCCCGGGTACCAATTTGGTGTGGTTGTATGCCAACATCGGAGTGGAGTTGATCGGAATGCTTGAAAAGACTGCACTTGGCAAGCGGCCGATCTTCGGTAGGGCGTTGCTAACGATGCTCGGTGGTGCACCGGATGTCAAACCGCGCATGATCGCAATCCTTGCCAACGATGCAATGGATGGGAGTATCGCGATTCGACAGCAAGGCGAGGCGAATTAGATGCGCCTGTTTCTTGCCAGACGTTTTGTCATGGGCGTTATCGCGATCTTGGGTGCAACGGTCATCGTGTTTGTGCTCAGCCGTGTCGGAGGCCAGGACCCGAGATTTTTCTATCTTGGGAATTCGCCCGGATACGCCGTCACACAAGAGCAGTGGGATGCCTGGGGGGAGAAGCTTGGTCTGGACAAACCTGTTTTGGTCCAGTATTTCTTATGGGTTGGTGGGATCGTCCAGGGTGACTTGGGCAATAGCACGCAGTCGGGCCGTACGGTTTCGTCTCTGATTGCTGAACGAGCTCCCGCCACCGGTCAATTGGCACTCGGCGGCTGGATTTTCGGTGCCATTGTAGGCTTCCCGCTTGGAGTGTTTTCGGCTGTTCGGAGAGGAGGGTTGCTTGATTATCTGGCTCGAGGATTCGCGTTAATAGGGCAAGCCACGCCAACATTTTGGATATCAATCATGGCGATCTTGGTATTCTCCGTTTATCTGGGATGGCTCCCCTCTGGGACGCGAGGCGACGGGTTTGCGATTCGGAATTTGATTCTTCCCTGCATCATGCTGGGCATTAATCCGGCCGCCGCCTATTTGCGCTTTACCCGTTCGTCGATGCTCGAGGTGCTCGATTCGGAGTACATCAAGCTGGCTCGGGCAAAGGGCATTGGTAACCAGCAGATCATCTGGAAACACGCCCTGAAGAACGCGTCGCTGGTCCCACTAACGGTTTCAGCACTTGTCCTAGTTGGATTCATTACCGGTACTGTGGTCACGGAGACGGTATTTTCTTGGCCGGGTGTGGGGAGGATGGCGGTCGACGCAATCTGGAACACCGACTTCCCTGTACTCACCGGCCTTGTACTCCTTTTCTCTCTTGCATACGTGATTGTCGTGTTGTTCTTGGATCTCGTGTATGCCTTGATAGATCCTCGTATTCGTTTTGGGGGGACTGAGTGACGACCATCGCTGGAAAGTCGTCTCCCTTGGGGCTGGTTGCGGTGTCGTTGGGAGTTTCGTGGCAGTTTCTCAGGCGTTGGCCGGTGATTCCCGGGATAGTTATCGTTGTATTGCTTTTTTCTGCCGTCTTTGCCCCCTGGATAAAGCCGTACGACCCGCTGGAAAGCCACGGCATTTTCTCCCAGGGACCTGCGTGGACTGCGGAAGGAGGCAGAGAGTTTTTGCTCGGTACAGACCACATCGGGCGCGACATTTTGAGCCGCATGATTGAAGCGAGCCGAATCACAGTAGTCGTGGTACTGCTATCGGTGACCGTGGGGATGATTTCTGGGACTATCCTGGGCCTGATCGCAGGTTATTTTGGCGGCACAATTATTGATGAAGTGATTATGCGCATCGTCGACGTGTGGGCGGCGCTACCCCAACTGCTTGTCCTGCTGGCCATCGCGCTTGTATTCGGCTCGGGTTTATTTGTCCTGGTCGCCTCCCTCGCACTCATTTCGTGGCCCGGTGCGGTCCGCCTCGTGCGCGTTGAAGCATTGAGGTTACGCAGTATGGATTATGTCGATTCGGCGAGGATTTCTGGAGCAACCAACCAGCGCATCCTGGTTAGACACATTTTTCCAGGCGTGATAAACACCGTCCTCGTCGCAACGACGCTGTCAACGGGCAGTCTGATTCTGACTGAGGCTACGCTGAGCTTTCTCGGAGCTGGTATTCCGCCGCCCAGCCCGTCGCTCGGTGGAATGATCTCTTCCGGCCGTGACTACCTGCGAGACGCCCCGCATATCGCGTCTTTCCCTGGCTTGGCGCTCGCCGCCATTGTCATGGCGGGGAACTTCCTGGGCGACTGGATGCGGGATCGCTTTGATCCCCGGCTCCGCCAGATCAATTAATTAACCGCGCTTCAACGCTTGGCCCAAGCCCTGGGCCCGGGTCATCTGTTCAAACACTGAGGGATGAGCGAGACACCAAAACCGGCTAGCCGACGATTGAACAGAAGTGCCGCGCCGGTCCTACTGGCTCTTGCTATACTCGCGTCCCCTTTGCCCTCCCCCGTATCGGAGTACGGGGCGAGCCTCGGACATTTCTCCCGTGAACGGTAGAAACCTGTGATGCGCTACCCGCTGGATTCTCGCCTGCGCGGGAATGACGGTGTTGTCGCCGGAATGACGGATGTGTTGCGCGAGGGTGATGGATTGTGGCATTGCACGTCCCCGCCCGGGCATCCCCTGCGAACTTGCTTCGTTCGTTCGCGTCCCCTTCACTTCGCGAAAGGGACGTATGTCACTCTTCGCCGATGGTGATTACTCGGAGGAGGTTTGTGGAGCCGGATTCGCCGATGGGGACGCCGGCTACTAGGACTACGGTGTCGGTGTCTTTGGCAAAGCCTTGTTCTTTGGCGAGGGTTACGGCGTAGTCGAACATCTGGTCGAGTTCGGTTAGACGGTCGGTGAGTAGGGGGATTACGCCCCAGCGCATGGAGAGGGTGTCGAGGGTTTTTTGGTTTGGGGAGAGGGCGACGATGGGTGTGCGTGGTCGGAATGCGGCGACGCGGTCGGCGGTGGTGCCGGTTTCGGTGAAGGTGATGATGGCTTTTGATCGGAGGGTGTCGGCGGTTCGAGCGGCGTCGAAGGCGATGATGGCGTTGATCTGGGCGTGTCGTCCCTCGCGGTCGATGATGGCCATGCGGCGGTTTCGGAGCATTGGGTTGTCGAGGAATCGTTCGGCGATCTTGGAGACTCGGGCCATGAATCTGACGGCTGCGACGGGGTGGTCGCCGACGGATGTTTCGGCGGATAGCATGACGGCGTCGGTGCCGTCGCGGACGGCGTTGTAGACGTCGGTGGCTTCGGCGCGGGTGGGATAGGGGTTGTCGCGCATCGACTCGAGCATCTGCGTGGCGGTGATGACGGGTTTTCCGACTTCGTTGGCGAGTCGTATCATGCGTTTCTGGACCATCGGGACGAGGTGTAGGGGCATCTCGACGCCAAGATCGCCGCGTGCGACCATGATGGCATCGGTTTCTTCGAGGATCTCCTCGAGGTTTTCGAAGGCTTGTTTGATTTCGATTTTGGCGACGAGTAGCGGGTTGCGCCCGGCATCGGCGAGCCATTTCCGGACGGCGCGCAGGTCGGCGCGGTTTCGGATGTATGAGAGACCGACGAAATCGACGTCGGCTTTGATGGCGAAGTCGAGAGCGGCGACGGTTTCGTCGGTGAAGTAGTCGAGGGTCGAGGTGTTGCCGGGGGCGGTTACCGCTTTGTCGCTCTGGATGAGGCCGCCACGGCGGACGGTGCAGTGGATCTCCTCGCCGTTAACGTCATCGACGCGCAGTTCGACTGCGCCTTCATCGATGAGGATGCGGGCGCGAGGACGGATGTCGTGATGGAGGCCTGCGGGCCAGACAGTGCCGCGTTCGCTGGTGGTGAAGACGCGCTGGGCGGTGAGGACGAATTTATCGCGGGTGTTGACCGGGATGCCTTGGCGCCCGCTCTGGACAACAGCTTGATCGGGGTCGACGGTTCCGATGCGATATTTTGGTCCGGGTAGATCGGCTAGGATGCCGATGGGTACGCCGGTCTGCCTTGCGGCCTCGCGGATAGCGGCGACGTATTCGTTGTGCTCATCGGCGTCGCCGTGCGACAGGTTCAATCGTGCGACGGACATTCCGGCGCGAATGAGTTGGCGCGCTTTGGCGACGTTTCCGGTCGCTGGACCGATGGTGCAGACGATTCGGGTCCGCGGTGCGTTCCTAACGAATGATGGGAGTGGCTGCATGGGTTAGGCGTAATCTTTGAATGTTGTAGGCATCTCGGTTAAATGTATAACGGGATGGAGGGGAGACCCTTGCAAGCCTCTCATTCCTCCCCTTCGGGAGGTGTGCATAACTCTTGTCTGTGGCGGTTTAGGCTCGATCAAGAGGCAATGCCCCCTTTGTCCTTCGGACATTTCCCCACAAGTGGGGGAACTCTAGGGTTGCGCAAAGGTCGCCTTCGCGAAGCGAGGGGACGCGTGGGAGCGGAGCGACCACGCAAGGGGTGTATGGCATCAATGCCCTAAACCCTCTTCAATTCCCCCTTGGGCATCAAGGGGGAGGGTTTGGAAAGGTCCGGCTTTCGTGGGGAATCTAGTTCAATGGGAGGGCATCCAACCGCCCGCCACCCCTCTGAATTCCGGCTTTCGCCGGAATGACGGTGGTTTTGCAATGGTCTCGTTATCGGGTGAAATGGCGTAGTCAAAGGGGGTAGAACGAGGACGCTGAGCCCCCTGCGTCTCGCTGCGCTCGACGCGTCCCCCTTTTGCTGCGCAAAAAGGGGAGGGATCGAGGGCGTAGTTGAGATGGTTTGAGATGGTTGAGAACGGGGGTTAATTGACCGCGTTTGATATGATTAAGTTAGATGTATGTCAGGGCGTTTGCGCCGATTGGGAAACATGCTGGGAGCTGGAGATATGAACACATTTGAGGCATTGCTGGAACTGCAAGAGTTGGATCAAGGGTTGCTGCGTCAACGGCAATCCTATTCTCAGATTTCGCTTGATCTGCGGGATCGTGCGAACCGTTTGAAGGATCTGCGGGAGCGGTGCGAGCGTGCGAAGCGTTCGCAGATGCAGGCGGAAGTTGCGATGAAGCGTTTGGAGTTGGAACGGGCGTCTGAGAACCAGAACCGGGTAGAGGTTGAGGAGAAGCTTTACGGCGGTACGGAAGTGACGAATCCGCGTGACTATTACCGTATGGAGTTGCGGGTACAGGAACATGCGAACCGCATCGAGTCGATTGATCAGCGTATGGAGCCGATCAGGTCGGCGGCGAACGAGGCTCGCACGGTTCACTCCGAGTTGCAGGCGCAGCTGGACGAGATGGAGGTGGATTGGACCGAGCAGAAGAAGATAGGGACTGATGAGCAGTCTCGGATCTCGGAGGAGTATAACGAGGCGTTGAAGCATCGCAACCGTACTGCGGGTGAGATACCGGCGCATCATCTGGGCGAGTACAACCGGCTTTTCAAGAACAACGGAGGGATGGCGGTGACGGTAGTTGAGCGGGATATCTGTGCGGGGTGTTCCGAGCGAGTATCGATGGGTGAGTTGAATGTATTGAAGCGGGCTACGGAGCCGATTCTGTGCCATTGCGGCAAGTATTTGATAACGCTGAGCACGGACTGATTCGATATGCGCGCCATCGGTTACGTTAGGCGCCGGCACGGGGTTGAAGACGAGGAAGCGCCTGACGCTCAAAAGATAGAAGAATGGATCGGTTCGGTTGGCTCGGCGGCCGGATCTTGGGGCCAGATCTCTGAGATCGAGAGCCGGTTGAAGATGGTGACCACTGATCCGGTGCAGCAGATCGTGGAGTTTTGCAGGGCTGGTGGCCACCATCTGACGGCGATATTGGGTTCGCAGGCTGACGACTCACTTTTCCGACGCGTCGAGGATGAGTTGAATGAATCGGTTGGGACGGCGTTCCGCCCACATGTTCCGGAGGAGTTCGACGATCCTCAGTTTGCGGAGTTGATGGAGAGGTTGGAAGGGCGGCAAGGTCGACCGGCGCTGGTGGTGATCCCTGATTCGTCGCATCTGGCGCCGGATTTGGAGACTTTGGTTGAGCGGTTGCTGTACATCAGACGTTCGGGATCGGATGCGATCTGCACGGACTTAGAGATGCCGGATCCGCTGCAGAACGGTGAGGAACTGCTGGGATTGCGGGGCGAACCGGATTGGTTGAGGAAGCGGATTCGGAGCACGATACGGGAGAAGGCTTCTCGGGGCAAGGTGTTAGGTCGAACGCCGTATGGTTATCGTTGCGGCGCGGATGGGACGTTGAGGCCGGTGCCTGAAGAGGCGAAGGTGGTGAAGCAGATCTACGAGTGGTACGTCGGTGAGGAGGAAGAGCCGAGAGAGGATGGCGAGGTTTCGAGCACGAGCATGGGTATGCGTCTTATCGCGCAGCGGTTGGCAGATGAGGGAGTGCCGACTCGGACGGGCAAGCCGTGGTCGACGGCGACGGTTTCGATAATTCTGAAGAACCGGGTCTATGTGGGGACGTATACGCGATACGGGTTCTTAGTTTCGGGGAATCATGAGCCGATTATCGGGAGATCGTTGTTCCGGAAGGCTCAGGATGCGTTGATGGTCAAGCAGCGACAGCGTCGGTTGTCGAAGTCGGAGGATCCGTTCCTTCTAGGCGGCTTGTTGACATGTGGTCAGTGCGGGCATGGAGTTCCTGGGTTGACGCGGCGTAGGACGTGGCGGCGACAGGATGAGACGACGGCGACGAAGACGTATCGGTATTACGAGTTCTACGAGTGTCAGCACCGTCGGGCCGCGAAGGATGGCGATGGGAACGGGTATCGGTGTCCGAAGTGGCGGGCCGACGATCTGGATGGGGAGGTGCGTAAAGCGGTGATGGGATGGGAGCCGGATACAGTCAAGCAGATCCGTCCGAAGGAGATGAAGCTATCGTTGGCGGAGCAGTTGCAGAACGCTGAAAAGACGTTTTTGACCGAGGCTCGGATTGTCTCTACGGGGCGCGGTGATCTGGAGAATCTGGAGCCGTTTCTGTCGGAGATCAAGCGGATACGAAATCAGATCGAGGAAGAGAAGGTCAAAGGCGGAAGCTCGTCTTCGACGGTCAACGGCAAGGTGTCTCGTGAGCGTTTGACGCGTGATTTGATAGCGGATGTCGTGGGGTCACAGGATGTCGAACGTGCCCGCGAGGCTCTTGCCTCGTTGGTGGATGATGTTGTGGTGACGGAGGAGGAGGTGACGGTGCGGCCGAGAACCACTAAGTGACTGCTGTCGATTTTTCGTCGCTGATTCCGCGATGTTAGTCTGAGATCAGTGCGAGGCGGACGTGCGACCGCTGCGAAGTCGGCGTGAGTCGGCTTCGTGGAGGAAAGTCCGAGCACTGACGGGCAGGAGCGCCTGCTAACGGCAGGGCGGGGCGACCCGATGGAAAGTGCAACAGAAAGAACACCGCCTGCGGACGCGCATCTCGGTGTGCGAAATCGTAGGTAAGGGCGAACCGGTGCGGTAAGAGCGCACCGCGTCGGCGGTAACGTCGGCGGCATTGCAAACCCCGCTCGGTGCAAGGCCAAATAGGGGAGCGTCAAGACGAGTGCCCGCGTCAGCTCCCGGGTAGGCCGCTAGAGGTCACGGGCGACTGTGGCTCGAGATGGATGGTCGCACAGGGTTTTGGGTGAGGGAGGAAGGCCTGCGGGCTGTAAACCTCGCTGGGACCTGGACAGAACTCGGCTTATAGTCCGCCTCGCCGAGTGGTTAGTTAGCACGCATCCAATCGATGTCGCGCGGTTGGCTCTTCTTGTCGCCAATGAGCACAAGATATGATCTGGAGTCTGACGTCTTGCGAAAGTAAATCCGGTCTTTCTTCGTAGGGCGGAGTTCGCGCCATTCAGTCATTTTGACTTTTTCGCCGCGTACGTCTTGTGGACGGTCGTTGATATTCCTCAAATCAGTGAAAACTCTCTGTCGAACGTTGGAGTTGGCGAGTTTTTCTGAGCTGTCCTTGACTAACGTGATTTTCGGCAAGAAATCATCAAACAGTTTCTCTTGGGTAGCCTGCTCTCGAGAGATCGCTTTACGGTACCTGTCCTCCTGTCGTTCCAACCGATTCTCGTATTCGAGTTTCACCTGCTCAATTTGATTTTCGCGTTCCTCGTCGGCGATATCGATCAGTCCGTCGATCATAGAATCGACATCTTCGTTGAACTTATCCATCCTATTTCGATGTCGTTGACCTTGTTCCCTGACGGCTTTTTCGAAAATGGACTCGGATCTGGCCAACAACGTCTCGTATTTTGCCTTTTCATTTGCGATGGCTTCGTCCATCGCCGACTGATGTACGGATTCGAGGTACTCAAATTCGCTGCTTAAGTCCATCTGCGCCGCAACGATTTTTTCGAACGCTTGCCGTTCAAATTCCAACTCGATCTCCGCGATTTTCTTGATATGTCGTTGTTCGAGGTCCGCTATCTGACTCTCATGCTCGAGTTTCAACAGGGCTATGTCACGCCGTCGCAGCGCGCGCTCGTTGTCTTGAGCCTTTCGGAATTTCGAGTACAGATCTTCGGCGTAACGCTTCAAATCTTCGAGAGCACCTGGCACCTCGCGGTTAAGGCGCCGTAACTCGAGCCAAGGCAGAAATATCACCACCAGTTTTCTGCCGAACGAGCGGATGAAACGAGGAGTCTTGCGAGGTGACGCTTGGATGTCTTTGTGGACAGGCGACGCGCGCATGTTTCCGGAGAGTCTAAACAACCCGCTCTCCGCTACGAAGAGCGGCAATCAGACTTTGGTCAGTCGATGACTTCGAGGGTGGCGATGCGGGGGGCGTGGATGTCTAGGGATGCGCGCATGAATTGGTAGACGGCGTCGGTCATGGGGACGCATTCGGGGCATTCTTCGTTGGTGCCGGCGTTGTATTTGACTTTCATGTAGTCGTCGGTGAGTTCGAGTAGTTCGAGGGATCCACCTTCGGAGGCGACCATGATGCCGATGTTGTCGATGACTGTTTTGATCGCGGGGTCAGCCGTCTGCATTTCGAGTTTCCTTGCGTGGTGGTGTGCTTCTATGTGATTTTAAGGCAAGGGTTTTGGGGAGGTGAGGCTGTGAGTACGTTACCCTGCCTCTCTGGATTCTCGCCTGCGCGGGAATGACGGTTTCTAGTAGGAATGACGGTGGGGCTCCCCCTCTGGGTTCCGGCGGTGCGGTCACTGCGCGCCCCCTTCGTCTTTCTGCCACGCCGTAGCCGTAGTTACTTACCGTGGCACATTTCCCCCGCGAGCGGGGGAAACCCGGCCCGCCCTCTCTGGATTCCCGCCTGCGCGGGAATGACGGTTTCTTGCGGGAATGACGGTTTCTAGTAGGAATGACGGTGGGGCTGCCCCTCTGGGTTCCGGTGGTGGCGCGGTCACTGCGCGCTCCCTTCGTCTTTCTGCCACGCCGTAGCCGTAGTTACTTACCGTGGCACATTTCCCCCGCGAGCGGGGGAAACCCGGCCCTTCTCCTCTGGATTCCGGCTTTCGCCGGAATGACGGAAGTTGTGCAAAGCGCCCGTAAACGGCCCGGTTTTCGCCGGAAGGAAGGGGTTTAGAGCCTTGACGACAGGCACCCCCTGCGTGGTCGCTGCGCTCCCACGCGTCCCCCTCGCTTCGCGAAGGGGAGGATTCCTCGGCTTCGCTCGTTCGCGCCCCTTTCGCGCAGCGAAAGGGGCGGATAAGGGATAGTCTGGCTCAGCCGTCTACTTTGAGGTCGACGTTTGAGATTTGTTGTTGGATTTCGCCTACGACTTCGTTGCGTTTTTTGCCCCATCCTCGGTTTAGGGCTTCGATAAGTCGAGCTTCGGTGAGGTTGGACAGGGGTTGAGGGACTCTTAGAGCGCGTCCGATTTCATTGGCGAGGCGGACGTCTTTGGCGCCGAGTTCGAGGTAGAAGGAGAGTTCGGTGTCTTCGTAGTTGTCTTCGGGCGGGCGTTCGAAGCCGTCGAATGGGCGTCTCTTGCCGCCGGAGCCTTCGTGGATGGCTTTGACGAGGACGTCGAGGTCGACGCCTGCTTTGACGCCTGCGGTTATCACTTCCATGCGTGCCATCCCGACGATGGCGCCGAATAGCTGGTTCATGAGTTTGCAGATGGTGCCGGTGCCGATGCCTCCGCAGTATTGGACTTTGTCGCCCATAGCGTCGAGGGTGGGTTTGATGGATTGGTACGCGTCGTGATCTCCGCCGACGTATACGGCTAGGTCGCGCTCCATGGCGCCGATGACTCCGCCGCTGACGGGAGTGTCTAGGAATGTGATGCCTTGGTCGGCGTATCGCTGGTGAAGGGATCGGACGACGTCGAGGGAGTTGGATGTGCAGTCGATGACGACGGTTCCTTCATCGACTCCCTCGGAGATGCCGTCGTCTCCGAAGCTTACGGCTTCGACGTGTTGGGGCATTGGTAGGCAGGTGACGACTAGGTCTTTTCCGGCGGCAGCCTCGGCAGGAGTGTCGGCCCAGTGGGCACCGTCTTCGAGCATATCGGTTGCGGCTTCGGAGCGGAGGTCGTGGACGGTGAACTCTTCGGCTGCGGTCATCATGTGTTTTGCCATGGGTTTGCCCATGTGTCCGATGCCGATCCATGCGATTTTCATGTGGGTTTTCTTTCTGTTTTGTCGTTTCAGTCGAGTTGTCGGAGACGCGGGTCAAAGCGGTCGCGGAACCAGTCGCCTAGGAAGTTGAAGGCTAGCACGGTGAGTGTGATGGCTAGTCCGGGGAAGAAGGATATCCACCATTCGGTGTAGATGTAGTTGCGGCCTTCGGCGACCATCACGCCCCAAGCGGGAGTCGGTGGTGGGATGCCGACGCCGAGGAAGGATAAACTGGCTTCGGTGAGGATGAGTCCGCCGAGGTGGAGGGTGGTGACGACGATGACGGTGTTGATGAGCCCGGGAGTGAGGTGTCGCCAGAGGATGCGCCAGGCGCTGGCACCAGCGACGAGGGCGGCGGAGACGTAGTCGCGGGTCTTGAGGCTGAGGGTTTCGGCGCGTGCCTGGCGGGCAACGCCGTTCCAACTGAAGATCGTTAACAAGATGATGACAAGTGCGAAGGATTGGCCGTAGACGATCACGGCGACGAGTGCGACGAGGATGAAGGGTACTGCGAAGGTGAAGTCGACGATGCGCATGAGAATCTCGTCGATGGTGCCACCTTGGTAGCCTGCGATCAACCCGACGATGAGTCCGAAGAATGTGCCGATTGATAGGACGATGGTAGCGATGAGTAGGGAGGTGCGGGCACCGTAGATGATGCGGGCGAGGATGTCTCTACCGAGCGGATCGGTTCCGAGGGGGTGCACAGAACTTCCGCCTTCCTGCCACATGGGTGGGATGTTGCGAGATATCAGGTCGTCTTTTTCGGGGTCGTATGGTGTGATGAGTTCTGCGAAGATGGCGGCTACCAATAGCAGGGTTATCAGGAAGATGGGGACTAGAGGCCATGTGCGTATGATCCGCCAGACCGATTGCACCCGGGTCGATCCGGCATCGGATGCGGTGTCGGTGGCGACGGGAGCAGTGGTTGTGCTGGAGATTTCGTTCACGGGTTCACTCCAGCCTGATGCGCGGATCGGCGACGGCGTACAGCAGGTCGATCAGTAGCGCCATTCCCGCGTATGCGAGTGTGATGACGCAGACGATGGCGGTAAGGACGGGGAAATCGAGTTGGAGAACGGAGGTGACTGCTAGGCTTCCGAGGCCGGGCCAGGAGAAGATGGTTTCGGTGATGACGGCGCCGGTTATTAGGCCTGCTAGGAGGAGTCCGGCGTAGGTGAGCGATGGCAATAGGGCGTTTCGAAAGGCGTGTTTCCAGATGACGACGTTGTTGTTGACGCCTTTTGCGCGGGCGAATTTGATGAATTCGGAGTCGAGGACTTCGAGCATCGCTGATCGGGTTAAGCGAAGGAAGCTGGATGCGAAGAGCCAACCGAGGGTTATGGATGGCAGGACGTAGTGCTCCAAGCCGCCTCTGCGGGCGACGGGCAACCAGCCCAAATTTACGCTGAATATGAGGACGAGGACGATTCCGAGCCAGAAGACGGGCGCGGCTTGACCGATGAGCGCGAATGTTCGCCCGATGTAGTCGAGGAGTGATCCTCGTTTGAGAGCGGATAGCACGCCTAATGGGATGCCGGTGACGATCGCGAAGAGGAACGAACCGGCGGCGAGTTCCAGAGTAGCGGGGATCCGCTCTGTGACGACGTCGAGGGAGGGGCGTCGCTGGCGGATCGACTCGCCAAAGTCGCCGGTGATGGCGTTGCCGAGCCAGATGACGTACTGTTGCCAAGTGGGTTTGTCGAGCCCGAGGTCGACGCCCCAAGCGTCCCACTCTTCCTGCGTGCTCTGTTCGCTCAGGAAGAGGTGGCGCGGGTCACCGGTCTGTCGCGACATCACGAATACGAAGATGGTCGTCGCGAGCACCAATATGATGCTGTAAGTGAGTCTCCTTGCGAAGAAGGTCTTCATCTTCGTCTAGTGGTAACGCTCGCTCGACGGCGAGGCCCCTATTGTCCTGCGAACATTTCCCCCACGAGTGGGGGAAACCGTAATGTTGCGCACAGGGCGGGAACAACGTTCTGTTGCTCCCGCCCCATGGCGTTTACGCGGATGACTTCGGAAACTACCGGTCTAGGAGCATGGTCTCGAACGAGTTCGGACCGTTCTCGTTGTGGCGGTAGGGCTTCCAGTCGAGAACTTCTGGGCCGAGGACGTACCACTTGACGAGTTCGACGACGGGTATTTCGACGCCAACTCGCTGAACGTAGTCTTCGATCTCAGTGTTGAGGGCGATGATCTTGTCGCCTTCAGTGTTGCGATCGAACGACAGGTACCTGGTGTCCCAGTCTTTCATCACGTCGTACGGGAATTCGACACCGGAGTTCCAGCCGCGACCGTGCCGCCATCGACCGTACATGTTTCCGAAGAAACCGCCTTCAGCACTGTTGATGAAGTGCCAAGGTATGTCGATGGAGCGGTCGACAAGGGTCGGGCGTCGTGCCGAGTACGCGGTGTTCTCGATCTGGACATCGATGCCGACGTCACGCCATTGACCAGCGATCGCAACACCGACTTCGGGGTTCACGAACGGGCTGTCTGAGGGCACCCAGAAGCCCATCTCGAATCCGTCGGGGTAACCGGCTTCGGCGAGCAGTGCCTTGGCGCCTTCAGGATCGTATTCGACGAACCATCGGTCCTGCCAGTGGGGAGTGCTTTGCTCGTAACCAGTGTGGGTGTAGATCGGCTTGCCTAGGCCGACGAGGATGCTGTTGTTGATGAGCGAACGGTCGAGTGCCATCGAAAGGGCGCGTCGCACCTTGTTGGCGTTCTCGTCGTCCGGGTCGGTACCGATCCAAGGGTGCTCGGGCTTATGGCCGGGCCGCGGTTCGATCGGCTCATCCGAGATGTGGTTCTGGTCGGTCCAGAAGTTCCCACCGAAGTAGATTGCCTGTCCACCGAGACCGGCGTTGATCTGAACACGTCGACCGCGTGAGCGGTTTTCAGTGTCGAGGACCAGTGAGCTCGGGATCTGCGCGAGGTGTACTTCGCCTGTGGCGAGGGCTGCCGCAGCCTGAGACGGTTCGCGGATCTCGATGATGCGCAAAGAGTCTGCGAGCGGTGCCGCGCGCCAGTGGTCCAAAACGGCATTGGCGACCAGCTCGTCGTTACCGACGTGCTTGACGACGCGCCAAGGTCCGCTGCCGTGCGGTTCGAGGATGGCTTGTTCTTCTCCGAGTTCGTCGTATACGCGCTTGCTGTGGATCGGCAGTTGACCGTTCTCGTTGGCGATCAGGTAGAAGAAGTCCGGGTGGAACCGTTCAGGGTTCAGTGTGCATGTGAGGTTGTTAGCGTCGATAGCGCTGCAGTCCCATACTCCGATGCCGCCGGATTCGCTGAAGGTCGGCGCGCGGGCTGCGCGGCTTCCTTCTTTACCGGCGTCGGTCATGGAGTGAACGATGTCCTCGGCGGTGAGCGGACCCCAATCGGTGTCGACGCCGCGGAAGGTTACGCCGTCCCTTACGGTAAAGGAGATCTGGTCACCGTCGATTTCCCAGCCGGTGCCGATTCCGGATGTGCCGGGTGTGCCGTATGCGGGCGGCGGCGCATCGCGGTCAGTTCGCAGGAGCGTCTCGGTGATTCCCCAGACGTGCAACTTCCAGTACTCGGGTGAAGGTTGTGCAGAGGGCAGGTACAGGGGCGGCGGCACGTAGACGGTCGCGACAGTGATCTCACCTCCGGACCTTCGTGGTGCTTCGATGACAGTCTCTCTTTCGACGACGACGGTCTGGACGACGGGTTTCTCGACCTCGACGACGGTCTCCTTTTCGACGACGACGGTTTCGATGACGGTTTCGCCTTCGACGATGACCTCTTTTTCGACGACGACGGTCTGGACGACGGTTTCACCCTCGACGACGACTTCCTTCTCGACGACGACGGTCTCTACCCTGGTCTCGCCTTCGACGACTTTTTCGACGACGACGGTCTGAATCACTGGTTTCTCGACCTCGACTCGTTGCTCAACGACGACGGTTTGGACGACGGTCTCCGTGGTGCCGCAACCGAAGACGGCGAAGCCGATGGATGCGGCGACTATGGTCACCAACGATAGACTGACCCACTTATATCGAGTGAATGGTTTCATCTCGACGCTCCTTTACTTGTTGATATGCGGTGTTCGATAGCGGCGTGTCTAAATGTGAACAATTTCGTGAAACACGCCTAGGTTGCAAATGATGTTACTTGAACCGACGGGGGTTTGGTACAAGTTGGACGAAATCGGGTGATGTGTGCTTTATTAGCGGTTGATATCGGCGATGTATCCTTTGGGCAAGTTACCCGGGCGTCGGGAAGTCGATTAAGTTAGCGTCGATGAACCACAGATAGAGGTCGATATGTACCAATTGGAAGTAGTGAATCCGGTTTCTCCGCAGCGGGGAGAGGTGAGTGCTTTTCCTTATGCTCCGCGGCCTTCGAACCTGAAGGACAAGGTGATCGGTCTGATGTGGAACGGGAAGGCGCACGGGGACGACGCGTTGAGACGGGCGGGGGAGTTGATCAAGGAGGCGGAGCCGTCAGTGGACGTGCGTTTCTATTCGGGGGCGTTGCCGTTTCCGGACCCTCTGAGGGCGAAGGCGATATCGGAGATCGATGTTGCGATCGGCTGTACGGCTGATTGAGGGAGCTGCACGTCGTGGCTTGTCTACGACATGGTTGAGCTGGAGAAGGCGGGAGTTCCGACCGTCGTGATCCTCTCGAACGGTTTCCAGCATGACGCCGACGCGAGCGCGAAGGCGTTCGGGATGGGGCCGATACCTCGGGTCGAAGTGCCGCTGGTCTACAACAACATCACCACTGAGCAGGCGATTGAACAGACCGATCCGGTGGTTGAAGAGATTATGGAGTTGTTAACGCGAGGGATTTCGGGTGAGGAGATCGAGAACCAGGCTCTTCGGGACGCGCAGGAGAAGCGGTTCACGTTCAAGGGTGAGGATCAGTTCGGGGCGCTGGACGAGTTCAACAGGGAGTTCTTGGACCGGGACTGGGGCGATGGATTTCCGCTGATACCGCCCACTGAGGAGAAGGTTCAGCGAATGCTGTCGGGTACGACGCTGGACCCAGAGGATGTTGTTTGTACGTTGCCACCTGGGAATGGGATTGTGACGGTGCAGAAGATCGCGGTGAACTGTGTGATGGCGGGTTGTGAGCCGGAGCATCTGCCCGTGGTGATCGCGGCTTGCCGGGCGATCTCGAGCATGGACCCGTTTGAGGCGCGTGGGTTGCTGATGTCGACATCGGCGGGTGCGCCGTTGATCGTAGTGAATGGTCCGATCCGGAATGAGATCGGGTTGAACTACCGCAGGGCGACGTTGGGACCGGGGAAGATGTCGAAGGTGAACGTGACGATTGGCCGGGCGTTCACGCTGACGCTGAAGAACGGCGGGCATTGGTATCCGGGCGTGTTGGATATGGACACGATTGGAACACCGAGAAAGTTCAGTTTCTGCATCGCGGAGAATGAGGAGGATTCGCCTTGGGACCCGTTCCATGTGGAGAAGGGATATCGGGCGGATCAGAACGTGGTTTCGATCTTCCCGTCTGGCGGTGAGCATGACCATGGGAACCAAGGTGTTGATACCGCGGATGGGTTGTTGAGGTCGATAGCGGCGTCGTGTGGGCACTCTAGCGCGCACATCGCGAACCTGCATGGCGAGTTGGACGAATCGCCGGGCGGCGCGACGTTGATTATGTTGGCCCCGGCTCATGCCAGGCCCATAGCCGCATCTGGATACACGAAGAGTGCGGCTAAGGAGTTTCTGCATCAGCATGTGAAGGCGCCAGCGAGTGAAATGGTTGCGCACTTCAACGTGCCGGAGAAGGTGCGTTACGAGTGGAGGTGGTTGTACGATCTGCCGCCATGGGAGCAGGAGCGGGTGATGCTGCATGGGCAGCACGACGCAAGTCGGTACTTCATCGTCTGCGTTGGTGCGGATGACCGTGCGAAGAACCTGATTATTGGATCGGGCACGCCGGGTATGGCGGAAATTACGGATCGGGCTTAAGTTCGTCTCGTTGCCCTTGGCGCGGCCCTGTGATTATTCGCGGTCTTGAAATTCGCGACATAGAGTTTGTTAATGTTCGTAATTCGGGCTTCCGTTATGGTTGATGTTGGGCCGGTTGAGATTTTCGCTGGTCTTTAAGGCACCAAGTAGGAGATTGGGTACTGGTTTGACTTTAGTGCAAGAAACCCGTGAAACGGAACGCGGGTCAGATGTCGCTGTTTCGGTGCGGGGTGTCTACAAACTGTTCGGCGGTGATGTTGATGAGGGGATTGCGATGGCGCAAGGGGGATCGAGCAAGGATGAGATACAGGAGGCGACGGGTTCGGTGTTGGCGCTGTCGGATGTTTCGTTCGATGCCGCTCATGGAGAGATCTTCGTCGTGATGGGGCTGTCGGGCTGTGGGAAGTCAACGTTGATCCGTTGCATCAACCGATTGATAGAAGCTGATCGAGGCGAGATTTGGATCGGCGATGATGAGGTCAGGGCGATGGATGAAGATGAGTTGCTGCAGATGCGGCGGACCAGATTGGCGATGGTGTTTCAGCACTTCGGGTTGATGCCGCATCGGAGTGTTATCGACAACGTGTCTTGGGGTTTGGAGTTGAGCGGGATGGATCGACGAAGGCGTCGTGAAAGAGCGGTCGAGGCTCTTGAGGCGGTGGGTTTAGGTGGATGGGAACGTAATATGCCCGACGAGTTGAGTGGTGGGATGAAGCAACGCGTGGGTCTTGCTCGTGCGTTTGCGATGGATGCGCCTGTGATGTTGATGGATGAACCGTTCAGCGCGTTGGATCCGGTGATCCGCCGTGATCTGCAGGAAGAGTTGGTGCAGACTCAGGCGGCGATGCACAAGACGATCATCTTTATTACGCACGACCTGAGCGAGGCGGCGAACATCGGGGACCAGATCGCGATCATGCGCGACGGGGCGATCATTCAATCGGGAACGCCGACGGATGTCGTGTTGCATCCGAAGAATGCGTTCGTGAAGGACTTCACCAAGGATGTTCGGCAGTATTCGTTGATGACGGCTGCGTCAGTGATGGGCGAGGCCGTGCATGTCGTTTCAAAGGACAGCGCTGCTTCGGATGTGTTGGAGAAGTTGATCGAAGATGACCTCGGTTACACGCTGGTGGTGGACAGTGAGAAGCGCTACGTGGGGACAGCTCGCCTCCAACGGATCAATTCGGCGATTCGGCGAGGTGTCGAGAAGATCGGCGATGTGACGTTGTCAGTTGACGAAGCCGTGACCAGCGACGCGGTTTTGGATGAGTTGGTGCCCTACGGCTTGCGGGCAGACCACTCGGTGCCGGTGCTGGACGATAACGGTGTGCTGATCGGTGAGGTTGAGTTGGACACGCTTGCAGAAATCATGGATCCGGCAACGGACACCAACGGGAACGATGCACGTTAGCAAACGGGAGATATGCAGATGGATCGTGAAGCAACAGAACACGACACAGGACAAAAGAGCACTGAGTACCTAGTGGGCTTAATTGATCGGATTCCGTATTGGGTGCGCTGGGCGGCTATCCCAGCATTGATCACTGCCGTGATTGTGGCGATTGGGTGGGAGGGCGGTCGGGAGTTCCCGGTCGATTATGGGCGCGAGATCGGTCTGCGCATTGACGAGATCATCGACTGGATGAAAGTGAACCTTAATTTCATATTCAGTTTCGTCAAAAACGCGCTTTTGACGGCGTTAGTATGGCTTGAGGATGTAATGGTGTGGATTCCGTGGCCGGCGTTCATCATTGGTGTCGGCGTGTTGGCATGGCGCATGGCTGGGATTCGCGTAGGTGTGTTCTCGGTAGTGTCGCTTCTTGCGATCGCGGTGTTCGGATTGTGGGAAAGCGCGATGGAAACTTCAGCGTTGATCATCGTGACGGTGACGTTGTCGATCGTGATCGCGGTGCCCGTCGGGATGTGGGCATCTCAAAGCGACCGCTTGGACGCGATATTGCGTCCGATTCTGGATGGTATGCAGACGATGCCGAGTTTCGTGTACCTCGTTCCGGCGATAGCGTTTTTCAGCCTAGGAAATGTTCCAGCCGTGATCGCGACTTTGATCTACGCGGTGCCCCCGGCGGTCAGACTTACCAATCTGGGCATCAGACAGGTACCGGAAGAGACGATTGAAGCGGCAACATCGTTTGGCGCGACGAATTCGCAATTATTGCTGCGAGTGAAGATCCCGTTGGCGATTCCCACAATAATGGCTGGTGTGAACCAGACCACGTTGATGGCGCTCGCGATGGTAGTGATAGCATCATTAGTTGGAGCGGGTGGATTGGGTGAAGATGTAAATCGAGCATTGGGACGAATCGAGGCTGGTAACGCGTTTTTGGCGGGACTTGCTATCGTATTCCTCGCCATCATCATCGATCGCATCACGCAAGCGTTTGCTAAGCGCCAGCGGGATGCGATGGGTATCTCGGACGTGGGTGGTACTACGGCTGGGTGAGGAGTGGATTATCTCCTGTCTCGGTTGAGCGCGTCTTCGCTTGGTCGCCAGTGCTTAGAACGGAATACGACAAAGGAGAGAAACATTGCTCTTAAAAGCGAAAGAAAAAGTCACGAACGCCGGATTGTTGGTGCTCGTGTTGGTACTTGCAAGCATGAGTGCAGCAGTTCTGGCATGTGGTACCGAGACCGTCGTCGAGACCGTTGTGGTTGAAAAACTCGTCGAACGTGAAGTTGCAGTTCCACAGACCGTCGTGGTTGAAAAACTCGTCGAGGGCGAGACTGTGGTCCAGACGGTCGTCGTGGAAAAAGAGAGGGTCGTCGAGGGCGAGACCATCGTTCAGACCGTGGTGGTTGAGAAAGAAGTCGTCGTCGAAGGCGAGACTGTGGTACAGACGGTCGTTGTCGAAAAAGAGAGGGTCGTCGAGGTCGAGAAACCCGTAGTCCAGACGGTCGTTGTCGAAAAAGAGGTCGTGGTTGAGGTAACGGTCGAAGTGGAGAAGGAACCCATCGTCTTCTCCGATTTGAACTGGACGTCGTCTGAGATTCAGGTCCGAGTCGCAAAGTACATCGTGGAACACGGGTACGGTTACCCGACCGACACGGTCGCGGGTGACACGATTTCGCTGTTCGAAGGCTTGAAAAACAACGACACCGACGTGACGATGGAGATCTGGCTACCGAACCAGCAAGAGGTCTGGGACGCGGCGCTGGAGAGTGGCGTGGTCGTCGACGTTGGTAAGAGCCTCGAGGACAACTGGCAAGGATTCGTCATCCCTCAGTACGTGAAGGATGCGAACCCGGGATTAGTGTCGGTAACTGATATCCCGGAGTACATGGATCTGTTCGTGACTCCCGACTCGAACGGCAAAGCTAGGCTCGTGACTTGTATTCCCGGTTGGGCGTGCGAGGTGGTGAACGCTGAAAAAGTCGTGACTTACGGACTTGAAGACGTAGTCGAACTCGTCAACCCTGGTTCGGGTGCGGGCCTGTTCGCTGACCTTGAAGGGGCTTACGCTCGAGGCGACAATTGGATCGGCTACCTTTGGGGGCCGACCAAGCCGTCGGCGGAGCTCGACCTTTACATCTTGGAAGAACCGCCATATTCCGACGAGTGCTGGGAATCAGGTAAAGGATGTGCGTATCCGACCGCGGAGATCAAGATCGCCGTGCATGAGACGCTCATCGAGCGTGCGCCCGAGCTGGTCCAGTTCTTCCGCCGTTGGGACTTTACGGCCGGGAGTCACATCGCGACCGAGGCGTGGATGACCGAGAACAACGAGACGACAGACGCGGCGGCGCTGTATTACCTGGAGAACTTCGCTGACATTTGGGAACAGTACGTTCCCGATGACGTTGCGGGTCGAGTCCACGATGCCCTTGCCGAAGAGGGTTAGGCGACTGATCGCAAAAGCGAAGATAGACAGCGAAAAATCACCAGCCCCGTCTTCCACGGTACTTGCCGGGAAGACGGGGCTGTTTGTGTCAATTGGTCATTTGACGCACCAAAATCATGTTGCAACCTGTCTCTCACCAGACGTGAGACTGAGGCACGTTGCTTATGATGGAGAACGGCCGGAGGTCGCCTGACAAGCGTAATTGGCGGCGTAGCTAGGCCACTCAAAGAGATACAGCTACGTCGCCTCCCTCCGGCCTGAGTTGCAGTCTACTAAGGACCGTTCCTCACTTCCCATCATACACGGATTGGTGTGTCAGGTGAGTAATTGCCCTGTTTGTTTACGGTGCGCGGCCGTTAGTCGTAGATGCTGAAGTTGAGTTCTTGCTGAGTGTGAACGTCGATGAGGGCTGAGCGGCCGTTCTCGAAGTTCTCGCGGTGCGCTTCGCGGACGGCGGGGCCGATCTCTTCGGGTTGGGTTACGGTGATGCCGCGGGCGCCCAGGCCTTCGGCGACCATAGCGTAGTCTCCGGTCATGTTGCCGGCGTTGTATTTCTCCATGGCGACTGGCAGTGATTTGTTGTAGCCGCCCATCGTGCCGTTGTTGAGGACGATGGTTGTGATCGGGTTGCCGGACCGGACTGAGGTCTCGATGTCGAGGCCGGACATGCCGAATGCGGCGTCGCCCATAAAGTTGACACAGAAGCGCTCGGGCATGGCCATCTTTGCGCCGATCATGAGTCCGATGCCGTATCCGAGATGCGTGCTCTTGCCCCAGCCGATGTAGGTGTGTGGCTTGGTGGCGGTGTAGAAGGGCATCATCTGGTCGCGCGGGTGTCCGGCGTCGTGGGTCATCACGGTGTTTTCGTGGTCGACGGCTTTGCCGAGCTCCTTCAAAAGGCGGTATGGGTTGATCGGCACCATGTCGGAATTGAGTAGGTTGGCCCAGTCCGCGTTCCATTCGGCGCGAACTTGTGCGACGGCCTCCTGCGTTGAGGTGTCGCCTCTCCGGCCTTCTTCGCCGATGCGTCCTTTGATCTCGTCGATCAGTAGACGAAGGGTTTCGCCCGCGTCGCCGACGAGTCCGATGTCAGTGGCGTACTCTTTCGAGATGTCTGCGGGGTTGTTGGTGCAGTGGATGAGGAACTTGCCAGGTGGGAGATCGATGCCGTAGTTGGTGACGGTCAGACTTGCGCCGACTGCGAAGAGGACATCGGATTCTTTGAGCCAAGTCCATACTGGTTTCGGTGCGGTGCGGTTGGCGGCTCCTAAGGCTAGCGGGTGGCGCTCGTCCATTGCGCTTTTGCCCGGCATGGTGGTCATGACGGGAATCTGAGTCAGCTCGGCAAGTTCTTGAAGCTCGGCGGTCGCTCCAGCGTGGAGGACGCCTTGGCCGGCCCAGATCGCGGGCATTCGGGCGTTGAGCAGCTTATCGGCGACATCCTTGATGTCGCTTGCAGAGGGAGCGAATATGTGCTTGGCAGTGGGGACATAGTTCTTGACGGCATCGTCGGGAACATCGCCACCCATTGCGTCGCGTTGCATCTCGACCATAACCGGGCTAGGGCGCCCGTTTTTGAGGGATTCGGTTGCGCGGCGCATGAGCGCGGGGATAGCGTCGGCCGATGTGACGGGCGCGGCGAACTTCATGATGTGTTGGAAGTTCTGCGGTCCGCTGAAGTTAGGAGCGACGCCGATCTTGTAGTTTCCGGGTCCGTCGGGGATGAAAAGCACTGGTACGCTGTCGGCCCAAGCTTGCGCGAAACCTCCGAAGGAGTTTTCGGATCCGGGTCCGCCTTGGCAGGCGAATACGCCGTATTTTCCTTTCGAAGCCATGAGACGGGAATAGCCGTCGGCGGCCATGATGCCGCCGCGTTCCTGTCTGAAGACGATCGGGCGGATGCCTTCCTTAGCTACAGCTTCGATGATGGGGTTTGAAGGGAAGCATGCCAGCCATTCGAACCCTTCCTTCTTGAGGATCTTTGCAACAGCCTCGTAGGCGTTCATGTCTCAACGTCCCTTTCTGCGGAGTGGGTCTGCTTCTGTCGGTTTCTATGGTTGTACGCCCACGCCTCAGTTTCCCAAGTGTAAGTCGGATTCAACTCTCATGGAAATCGTATGTAACCGCTCTAGATAGAATCGAAGACGAGCTTCATTGGGCCGGCAACTGTTCAGGGATGTTGACGCAAACGAATCGCAGATTTGGAAGTTCGTAACTGCGCGCTGTTGTATTGCATCGGGCTGTGCGAATTGCATAGCGTAGTAATCACTCTGGGACGCTACGTGCGTTGCGGCGTTGAATCGAGCGGTGCGAATCGCTCCGTCTGGTTCGATGTCGCGTGGCAGCTACCGGCACAACCATGGTTTCTTTGAGATCGTGAAGGACGAAAACATGTTGCGTGAGATACACGACGAATTCGAGTACAGGCCGCAGGGCAAACAGCCGCTCGGCATTGGGAAGGTCAATATCAAGGTCGTTGGTGTCGGTGGCGGCGGTTCTAACGCCGTGAACCGGATGTATAGCGACCCGATCGATACGGTCGACTATATCGTCATGAACACCGATGCGCAGGCGTTGGAGTTGGCGACCGTCCCGACCGGCCTCCGGGTTGGCGACACGACGGCACGCGGCATGGGCGTCGGTGGAGATCCTTCCCAGGGGCGCATTTGCCACGAAGAGAACCGCGAAGAGATCGCAGAGATCTTGGAGGGCGCGGACCTCGTTTTCGTCACAGCCGGTATGGGTGGAGGCACTGGCACGGGTGGAGCGCCGGTGGTTGCACAGATCGCGAAGCAGCAAGGATCGCTCACGATCGGTGTGTGCACGATGCCGTTCAGTTTCGAGGGCACACATCGGATGTCGAAAGCCGAAGAGGGCGTGGACGAGCTGCAGAAATATGTCGACACGCTTATTCGTATTCCGAACGACCGATTGCTCGACGCCGCGGCGCCGGATACGACCACGCAAGAAGCGTGGCGAATGGCCGACAAGGTTCTTCAAGATGGCGTCGAGAGCATCGCCCGCGTCATCATCGAACCCGGAGAGGTGAACCTGGACTTCGCGGACGTGCGTGCAATCATGACCAATGCGGGGCCGGCATGGATGGGTGTGGGTCAGGCTTCGGACGTCGACCCGGGCGGAGCGTTGCAAGCGGTAACCGAGGCGTTGGAAAGCCCGTTGCTCGACGTGGATATCACTGGTGCTCAGCGAGCGCTGGTCAATATCACCGGCGGTCCCGGCATGCGTATGTACAGCGTGCAGGAGATCTCGAGCATCGTCCAGAGCAAGATGACGGCGCAATCGAACATCATTCTTGGAACCGCGCGCCAAGCCAACATGGGGCACAACATCCGCGTCATCGTGATCGCGACCGGTTTCCCGACCGATGAAGAGCAGCGCATGATGGATACCGAGATGATCGAACGGGCGATCGAGGACCCAGAGACGATGAAGATTCCACCGTTCCTACGCCATCACGAGATGCAGTTGCAGAAGCGAGGCCGCCGCTGAGTCGTTGCAACTAACCAAGTATTCGTCCTTCACTGGATTCCCGCCTACGCGGGAATGACAGATACTGTGCGGGAATGACAGATGCTGTGCGGGAGTGACGGGGCTGTCCCAGAGTGACGAACCTTAGCAACCGCGTGGTCTGAAACTCAGGCGACGCGGTTGTTGTCTATGTAGTCCCAGTTGAAGTCCATGCCGAGGCCGGGTCCCTGTGGAAGGAGGACGTTGCCTTTGTCATCCATGGGATCGCAAGGGGAGTTGAGGTATGGCGGTGTCGCGTCGTAGTCGACACCGGGGCGGAGAAGGCCGCGTTCATAGAACAAGCAAGTCTCCTCGGTCGTCGCTCCCAATATGGCGGCATTGGGGAACCATCCGCCGTGCATCTCGCAAGGGATGCCGAATGCTTCGTAGACGTCGACGGCTTTTTTACATGCGGTGACACCGCCGAAGTTGACGTCGATTCTTCCGATGTCGGATGCGCCTTGCAAGACCCACTCGGCGCGTGAGTAGTGCATCCATGTCGCGTGTTCTGGGGCGCAGACCGCGATGTCGAGTTCGTTGCAGAGACGGCGGTACGGTTCGACTCTGAACTCGTGCATCGGATGTTCGAGGAAGTAGTAGCCGAGTTTTTCGAGTTCGCGGCCGACGTAGATCGATTCGTCGAGGGTGTAGATGCCCCATGGGTCGAGCATCAGCGTCATGTCGTCGCCGACAGCGTCACGGACCGCTTCGCAGACTTCGATGTCTTGTTTCGGAAACGCCGGACGGCGCGGCGCGGGGCTGTTAGTTATAGGGTTCCAGTAGATGTAAGCGTGGACCTTGAATGCGGTGTAGCCCTTCGCCTTGCATTCTCGGGCGAAGTTGGCGTAGTCCTCTGGTGTGCCGATGTTGGGGTGAGTGCTGGCGTAGGCCCGGACTTTTTCGCGTGCCTTGCCCATCAGTTGTGAGACTGACATTCCGGCGTAACGGCCTGCTAAATCCCACAGGGCTGCGTCTAAGTTGCCGATCAGGGATTCATGGAATCGGGCGTTGTCCCTCATCAGGTTCCATAGGTGCTCGCGGCTGAGCGGGTCTTTGCCGACGAGTAGGTTTTTGACCATGGCTTCGACTTCCGACGGGAATGCTCCTTGGAAGTAGCCGCCCATGCCACCGGTGTTGTATCCGCAGACTCCTTCATCGGTTGAGATCTTGGTGATGGCGTGAGTAGAGGGTTGCGGGTCGTCCAACCACTCTCCGTATCCCCATTTCGTAGGGACGTTGTTGGCTTCGCTTTTGAATGTGATGACTTCGATGTCGGTGATGCGCATGGCGATGTGTGAGCCTCCAAAGAGGTGGGGGTTCGCGGAGATAATTCGTAAGTTACTTTAACCCGCTCCTAGACCTCATGCATCTATCTGATGTCTTGTAACGGTCCTTAAAGCTGTGCGCGTTGTGCGGCAAATGAGCCCGTGTCCAATCGTGATGAAACTGGTTTCGACCAGAGATCGCGCCATTGCCCAGCCTTTCTGGATTCCGGCTTTCGCCGGAATGACGGCGGTTGTGCGGACATCCAGAAGGAGCGGTTCACATGGATGCTACGGCTCGTGGTTGCGGAGCACGCGCACCAGGCCGCCAACTATGAGAGGCGAGTTGGCCATCAGTACTGCTCCGAAGTATGCTCCGGACACAGCGTTGGCGTTTGTGACGAAATCGGCGGCGAATGTGGCGTCTTTGAACAGATTGAAGCCGATATAACCGCCGACAATGCCTAGGACGAAAGAGATGGCGAGTTCTTTAGCGGTTATTTCGTTTACGTGGGTCCCGAATCTCTTAACGATGGCGAAACCTGTAGTGCCTCCGATGGCTTGCATCAACACGGCGTTGATCATCAGAAATGAGCTGCTCCCCGCGAACAACCACGTTGTGACCATGACCGAACTGAGAACGTAGAGACCGAACCCGGCTGCGGACGATAGAAACAGTGCGGCGGCGACTTGGACGATGTATGCGCCGATTTTGTAGTTACCGCGCCAGACGATGAAGCCGATGAAAACGCCGAAGATTATCAGTGCGGCGAGCGGCAGGTATCCAGAGAACTGATCGATCATTTTGCGGTTAGCTAGACCCAGACTAAGTCAACGCGGCAACGCATCGATGATCGCGTTTGATTGCGCCGTGGGGCCGTTCAATCGTGGGTCTGCGACGACGGTGAATGCATCGGCTAGGCGCTCGGCGATGGCGTCGGTTGCTGGCACTGCGGTGAATCTGTATTGCGGGAGCAGTTTGTTTATCCGATCTGCCAATGGTCCTTTGCGGGAGCGCTCACTCGCATTGCGAGAAGATGCGCCGAGTTCCACGGTCGCCAATTTGACTCGGAAGTCGGAGTTCCCGGTGCCGCTGAGATACTCGCCGACGGTTCGGCCGATGTCTCGTGTCGATTCGATGTAGATGGGTTCACTCTCGTGGAGGATGGCTATGATCCCCGTCTTCCTTCCCAGCAACCATGTGGCGTCCTCAGTCAAGGGCAGCGATTCGCCTTCGAGCAATCGCTTGTAGAGGGGCTCCCACTTGCCGAGATGGGCTGGTGTGAAGAGGGACATTGTGCATCTTTGGTCTAGAACTCGGGTAGGAAGTTGTGTACTCCACTTGTAGGGAACATGCTATCAACTGTTGCGACTGCACCTGGACGGTGTTCGTAGACGCGCCCTGCGCGTTGCAGGTCGGCAAGATAGTGGGCGCCCATGTAGATGGCGCCTAGGGATGCTACAGGAAGCGTAATGTCCGGATTCTGTTCGGTTTTCTCACATGTCGCCCTGCCGTGAGAGTCAACGCGCAACTCGTAATTGCCTTGTGTCCATGGGCAGAATTCGTCTGCGAGTTGGATGACGACTTGACCGTCGGCCGAGTAAGTGCGCCCGGTCAAAGCCTTGATCGGATCGAGAATTCGAACCCATAGGGAGTCGTATGGTTCGAAGGAAAGTTTGCGCGGGTCGGCGAGAAGCCAAAGCAGATTGGATTTCTTCGGGTGGTGGTGAGTTACTTCACCTGCCAAGTCAATGTTGAGTAAGAACCGCCACAGCGCGACTTCTGCCTCGTTAGTTGCGGCGACCAGCTCGATTACGCGCACTGAATTGTACGAATGCATCGCTTCCATCTTGTGCTCGATTCGGTAGGCCGCATATCCAAGGGGTTCCGCGCCTTCGCGGTACACAACGCAGAACGCCCTGCGTTTTCCATAGCTTGGTATCCGGCGACGGTCGTAAATCCAATCCCAATCCGCTTTAGTTCGGAGCATCATTCCGATGGTTTTTTCGGCGGTTCTGTTCCACACGACGGGCGCGACTTTCTCCATTGTTGCAACGTCGGCAAAACGAATCTCGCCCTTAACCTTTGGCATAGTGCGGAAGCTTGCGTCTCGTACGTCGATCTTGGCGAAGACGGTCTCGCCCGAGATGCCGAATCCGAAGCGGCCGTAGATGTTGCTTTCGCTTGCCCAAAGCCCAGCGATCGGGTAACCAGCGTTGCGACCTTCGATCAGAAGTCTGCGCATCATTTCGCGCAGGATGCCGCGGCGCGTGTGCGTCGGTGCAACAGTGACACCAGTAACGCCAAAGAAATTGGATTTTCCGCCTGGGACCGTCAATTCGTATGGTTCCCACAACGTTGTGCCGACGATGTCATCGCGGTCGAACGCGCAGACCGTCCGGTTCATTGGGTCGTCGATTTTGTGGTATTCCAACTCGCCTTCTTGCGGAAGGAAGTGCCCGCTGAATCCGCGCATCTCGGAGATCGAAAACGGCAAGCGTTCGTGTTCGCGTGCCGGTCGAAACTCGATGCCGGTGAGTCTGTCGGAATGAGGGTTCAAGGCTTTGGATTCTCTACTGTACGATCTAAGTATCAAAAGTGATACGGATTCCAGCCGGCGGGGTTTGTTCTGAAGATGGCATCCGCGCGCAAGGCGGCGTCGGGAGCCTGTGCGGATACTTCAACCAAACTTAGGTTGGCCAGCATTGAACACTCGACTGCACCCATGTAAATCGCCGCCAACTCAGCTTCGTTCATGATTAGGTCTGGAGAAGCATTGGTTTTGCGGCATCTGCCACCTTCGGGACCGGTCTCCAAGGAATAGGATGTGATTTCTTTACACTCGGCGTCAGTTACTTGGATGACGAGCGAGTCTTCGACGGGATAGGTGCGGCCTTCAAGCATCGCCGGGATGTCGAGGAATTTGAACCAGATTGCGTCCGTTAACGTGCGGCGTAGGCGGCGGGGTTCTGCGAGCATCCACACCAACGGGTCGTCGACGGGTCTAGCGTGGGCTTTGATTTCGTTGACCAGTTCTTGGTCGAGCAGGAACCGCCAGAGAGCTGCGTGTGCGGCGTCGGTAGCGGCCACGGCTTCTATGACGTGCATGGTGCCGCTGAATTCGTCGTCAGGATCTTGATTGATGGTGTATCTGGCGTAGGCGAGACAGTCATCGCCTTCGACGTACATGATGAAGAACTCGTCCTTGGTGTGGACGGGATGGATCTCGTAGAGCCAACGTTTCGCCGTACGAGTGATCATGCCGGTGCGGTGGGCACGGGTGCGCTCGTATGCCTCCGTCATCATTGGGATGGCTTCGTCTCGTTCGGCTTTCACGTAGTGTCCAGACCAAGATGGAGCGGATTCGAATGCGCCGTGTCGGAGGTCGATGTGCCAGTTGTGGACGGGCATGGTGTTGCCGTAGCCGTAGCGTCCGTATAGCAGGCTCTGGCTGGCCCACAAGATTGAAGCGGCATCGCCGCGTTCGCGGGCGTCGTGGTGGATGCGCTTCATGATGTTGCGGTAGACACCGCGGCGGCGATGCGTCGGAGCGGTGGTTATGTAAGCCACTCCCGCGACCGGAACTTGCGCGCCGCCGGGCAGCGTCATATCGAAGGAGTCGGCGCCACCTGAACCAGCGATCGTGTCACCGTCCATGCAAACCAACAGTCGATCGATTTCAACGCGGTGCTCGCGCATGAACTTGGTGTCTTCGAGAGTGGTGTGGGTGCCAAGGCTACCCCTCACCCAAATGCGCCAACGGAAGAATTCTTCGTCGACTACTTGACGTATTTCCATGTCTAATCGAGAGATTGAAAAAAGGGGGTTGAGGTCGTCGGAGTCAACGAGCCTTCAAACAACAATAAAATCAGGACTGAATTTCACGGTTGAAAAATCAGGACTGAATTTCACGGTTGACATTCGATGCCGCGCAACGACACAGATGATAGTGATATGACGGCCTTGGGGTCGAGGTTTCAAGGTCGAATCGGTGGTCGCGTAGTCCATCTCCGACGGACATCTTCCACGATGGATGTGGCGCGCAAGATGTTGGCCGATGAGGACGACATTCGGAGCTTGCACGGTGTCGCGATCGTCGCCGACGAGCAGACGAAAGGCAGAGGGCGTTTCAATCGGACTTGGGAATCAGGCCCGGGCGAGAACATCTTGGTTTCGGTTATTCTGTGCTCGCGGCTGTCGATCAGCGGTCAGATGACTACGATGGCATCGTTGGCAGCGGCGATGACGGTTGATGCCGTGACCGCGCGTAAGTCTGCGATCAAATGGCCTAATGACGTAATGATCGAGGGCAAGAAGATCTGCGGGGTGATTGCAGAGAGTCTGACTATCGCAGACGCGTTCGCGAGCATCGTGGGGATAGGGTTAAACGTCAACCTGCTTGTCGACCCGAATCGCCCCAAGGATTATGACGCGACGAGTATTCGGGAACTGTTGGGCAAGGACATGATCGTTGACAGGAGCGAAGTGCTAGCTGTGTTGTTAGACAACTTGAACGAGCTTTACGACGCCCTGGATCGCGGTGAGACGATCATGCCTGAATGGCGAGGGAAGTTGATCACTTTGGGTTCTCGAGTCGAGGTGACGACGGCAAACCAAAGTGGTGGCGGAGAAGTGATCATGGGGTTTGCGGAAGACATCGATGAATTCGGTCGACTGCTGATCCGCGAAGACCGTGGCTCGCTACGCGCTGTGGCCGCAGGCGAGGTGACAGTGCGTGAGGGAACTGATGGTCGCTAGGCAGCGAATCTCAGTTCGTGTGAAACCTCGCTCCTCACGGGACGGAATCGTCAGTTACGACGCGGCGACTAGGTCGTTGGAGATTCGGGTCAAGGCTCCGCCCGTTGACAGCGCCGCGAACGAAGCAGTTGTCAAGGTTCTGGCTAAGGCGCTGGGAGTGCCGAAATCGAGGATCTGGATAGTCAAGGGGGCAAATTCGCGCGACAAAACGCTCGAAATCGATGCGGAATCGGCGAAATGGGAGAATCTGGCGAACTATTGATCCTCGAAGAGTCCTGGTCCCCATCCTTGCATCAGATCGGGACGACGGTTCAACGTCTGTTCGGCGGAGGTCTTCCGACGGTATCGTTCGATTTCGTGCCGATTCCCGCGGAGCAAGACCTCGGGTACTCGGCGACCTCTAAACTCAGTTGGACGGGTGTAAACAGGTCCCTCCAGCAGCCCACCTTTGGCGTCGGAGAACGAGTCGTGGGTCGATGAATCGGCATCTCCCAAGACACCTGTGACGTGGCGGGAGACGGCGTCGATGATGGCCATCGCGGGGATCTCGCCGCCGGTCATGACGAAGTCGCCGACGCTGATTTCGGCGTCGACACATTCTTCGATGAACCGTTCGTCGACACCTTCGTAGTGTCCGCATACCAAGGTGACCGCCGCGAGACGGGAAAGACCGACGGCGATTTGGTGGCTCATAGGCTCTCCCTGCGGCGACATCAAGATGGTCGCGGGCTGTGCGGTGTCTGGATAGCGGCTGTTGATCGATTCGACCGCTTTGAACAATGGGGGTGCCATCATCACCATCCCCGGCCCGCCACCGTACGGCGGCGCATCGACGCTGCGGTGTTTATCCGTGGTGAAGTCGCGAGGGTTGACGAATTCGATTTCGATGTTGCCGTTCCGAACGGCGCGACCAATGATGCTTGACGTCATCGGGCCGTCGAACATCTCAGGGAAGAGTGTTACTACGTGGAACTTCACGCTCTTAGGTGAGTTGGATCAGCGAGTGTGGCTACGTCGGTGGATGGGGTGATCACCGCTATGTGTGTCTTGCATTATTTCGACGGCGTGGGGAATGACAGGCAAGACGACTTCGAGAGTTTCGATAGCTCCCTTGGGGTTTCCGGGCAAGTTGATGATCAGCGTACGGTTCGCGACTCCCGTGATGGCTCGGGACAGCATGGCCATCTGCGTGATCTTCAACGAAGCTGCCCTCATCGCCTCGGCGAGGCCGGGTACCTCGTAGTCGATTACTGCCATAGTGGCTTCGGGCATCACGTCGCGTGGGCCCAGGCCGGTTCCTCCAGTCGTCAGTATCAATTGGGTCTCGTTATCGAGGGCCCACTTGTGAAGTTGCGCTGTCAATCTGCCTTTGTCGTCGGGTTGCAACGAGCGATGGGTCAAGTCGTGACCGTGCTTGGCCATCAGCTCGACGACGGCGTCTCCGCCGATGTCTTTGCGTTCGCCGGCGTAACCCGAATCGCTGCTTGTCAAGACAGCGTATTTGATGCTTTTAGCCATGGCTTGGATTGCGGGATATGTTTGCTGTGCCTAAGTTCGATGATATTGCCAGATGAACGCGAGGCTGCGTGTGGAATCGTCGTAAGGGCGAATCCTAGAATTTTCAATCAATGAGCGCTCCCTTATTGCTCGCGCGAGACAGATTATGAGACCCGGATGCGGCTGGCAATATTTCCTTTGCCGCCGCATGATCGATTTTGATGGACTTGCTAGACTGCGGGCCGCCGATTGGCAACTACGAACAAATCGTCAGGCAGCATTCCGAAGTTCCACGAACCGGTAATGCTCTCTGAAGTATTGGACGCTTTGCAGGTCATTCCGGGCGGGCGTTACATAGACGCTACACTCGGCGAAGGCGGTCATGCCCGGGCGATACTTGACGCTGCCACGCCAGGAGGTCAGCTGATTGGCATCGACACGGATCCGGAGGCCATCGTTTCGGCTGAGAAACGACTCGAACAGTTCGGATCGTCGGTTCGCATCGTAAACGAAAATTTCGTCGAGATGCAGGCCATCGCCATTCGCTACGGCTTCGCGCCCGTTCACGGCGTCCTGATGGATCTAGGAGTTTCGTCATTGCAACTGGACCGCGAAGCGCGCGGTTTTTCGTTCCGCAGGCCCGACCCCCTCGACATGAGGTTTTCCAATAAGGGAGGGCTAGATGCGGACGAGATCGTCAACCACTATCCGGAACGCGAGTTGGGCGATCTGATCTACCGCTACGGGGATGAACGCGCATCGCGTCGCATCGCGTCTGCAATTGTCGAACATCGTCCGATCAAAGATTCGCTACAGCTTGCGGAGGTCATTTCGTCTGTAAAACCACGCGGGCGGAGCAAAGTGCATTCCGCGACGCAGACTTTCCAAGCGTTGAGGATCGCGGTGAACGACGAGTTGAGCGTGTTGGCATCGGGGTTGGAACAGGCAGTGAATGTAACGGGAAGAGGGGGACGGCTGGTAGTGATTTCGTACCATTCATTAGAAGATCGAGTGGTCAAGAACTTTTTACGAACGGCTGCGTCGGACTGCGTCTGCGATGCTGAAGATCGCCGGACACCATTCTGCAACTGCGATCACATTCCGTCGATGGAACTGGTGATCAATGGAGCGTTAAGGCCGACGGCATCCGAGGTGCAAGCGAACCCGCGTAGTCGCAGCGCCAAACTACGTGTAGCGAGGCGGATTTGAACGCAAAGCAGTTGCGCCACTGATAGTTTGAAGAGGAGCATCGAGCCAGATGTACAACGAGGACATTCGACTAGCTGTCGACGTTGGCAGCAGCAAGGTCTGCAGCGCGGTTATTCGGCGGGACAACTACCACGAGCCGGAGATCTTGGCGATCGACGTGTTGCCCAACGAGTCGATGCACGACGGCGACGTCATGAACCGGAGCGAAGCGACTGAGGCGGTTCGTGCTTCCGTGAGCGAGGTGTCACACCAGTGCTCGCTCACATTTACCAAGGCCTACGTCGGGTTTGGCGGGAAACATGTCGACTCGTACTTCGGATGGGGACGGGTCAGCGGCTTTGACTTCGCAGCAGGGGTGACCGAAGAAGATATCGTGCAGGCGGTGCGGATCGCTGCGAACGAGCGCGTGGAGGCGACCGATCATCTTCTATACGCGACTCCGACCACGTATCGCGTGGATGGCGACACCGAGTTCCGCAAGCCTCCCGTTGGGATGCATCCCGACAGCTTGGAGGTAGAGGCGTTGCTCGTGGTCTCAGACATGGAGCATTATAGGACGGTTTTTGATGCCGTCAGCAGTGCCGGCGTGACTCCGATACACGGCGGGTCGACGCTAGTGGCTGAAGCCGAGTATCTGCTGAACGCATACGAGCGCGACGCGGGTGTCGTGCTCATTGACATCGGCGGCAGCGACTCCGAGATTGCGGTATATGTCCATAGTCGTGCGGCGGTGCTGAACTCCTTGCCGATTGGCGGTTTTCATTTCACCAATGACATCGCGTATGCGTACGAACTACCGTTCGAGAATGCCGAGGCGGTGAAACTCGCGGCTGGCACTTTGGTCGGTGACACGATGGGTTTCGATGACGAGATCGATCCTACGGCTCTTTCCGGCTCGGAACGCGTGATCGATGTGGAGCGTTCCCTCACACGTGTTTCGGTGTCCAATCTCCTCAAAGAACGCGCCGCTGAAACCATGTCTCTGTATAAATCTCGGCTCTCCCAAGTTCCCGGTCTCCCGGACACCGACTTCCTCACGGTCGTGTTCACTGGTGGCGGAGCGAAATTGAACGGCATCGACACCTTCGCAAAGATCAGCATGGGCCTGCGCGGACGAGTCGAGGTGCGCAAACCAACTGGCATCAAGAGCCTGCCGGACGACGTGAGCGACCCAGCGATGTCAGGTGCCATCTGCATGGCCCTGCGCGCTCTGGACCGCATCGAACGCGACAACCATGTCGAGCGCAAGCCGATCACCGTCCTGCATACGACAACGGAATCTGAAGAATCCGCCGTGCCGGTTGCCGAACCCGCCGGGGTAGGTGCCAAAATCCGCTCGTTGCTTGGTCGTTAGCGAGGCCTGTTGCTGACGGATCAGCGTACTCTTGCCGGTACTAACGATCGGTGCTGCGAAGTGTAAAGTTAGATTGACGGGCACTACGCTTCGGGGAATGCTGTAGCGCTTATGGACAGACGTGTAGGGCGAGTGCTCGCGCGTGTCAAAACACAGCGCATCAGATCAAGTTGACAACAACGCTTTCAACGTCAATCAGACGCAGGCGGAATCCGTCCGTCAACATCAAGGTAGTAGGCGTTGGCGGGGGCGGATCGAATGCGCTCACACGGATGTATAGAAGTCGGATTCCGAGCGTTGAGTACATTGCAGCGAACACGGACGCGCAGGCGCTGGCCCACACCGAAGCATCAATAAGGCTCCGCGTAGGAGACCGCGTCGCAGGTGGATTGGGCGTTGGGGGCAATCCGCAACTCGGGCGAGAGTGTTTTCTCGATAGTCGCGAAGAAATCCGAGAGGTTTTGAGTGGTGCCGACCTGGTTTTCATCGCCGCGGGTATGGGCGGAGGCACCGGAACCGGGGGAGCACCGATAGTCGCCAACATCGCGAAACGCGAATTGGGATGTCTGACCATCGGCGTGGTCACCAAACCGTTTCCCTTCGAGGGTTACCAAAGGGACAAACAGGCTGTAGAGGGTTTGCAACGCCTCGCCGAAGAAGTCGACACCATGATCGTGATCCCGAATGAGCGGTTGCTCCTCGTTTCGGCACCTGACACCTCGGTTGAAGTAGCGTTTCGGATGGCGGATGAAGTTCTGCGTCAAGGTATCCAGTCGATCACAGAACTTCTGCTGTTGCCGGGGGAGATCAATCTGGACTTCGCGGACCTGAGGACGGTGATGCGGGATGCCGGCCCTGCGTGGATGGCGATAGGTAAGGGAAACGGAATTGATCGCACGCAAGCCGCGATTTCTTCGGTTCTCAGGTCACCGCTGCTCGAAGTCAGCATCGACGGCGCGATGGGCGTGTTGCTGAACATCACGAGCGGCCCGGATCTGATGATGGCGGAGGTGCGCAAAATCTCGGAAACCGTGAAACAGCAAGTGCATCCCGACGCTGAGATCATATTCGGCACGACTCAAGACTTGCGAATGGAGAACGAACTTAAAATCACCATTATCGCAACTGGTTTTGAAGACAACTCTGGCATTGACGCTTATGCCGAAGAAACGGCCCGAAGGTCCGAAACCACGATGCAAGAGTCCCAGTGATATGGGGTCTTCGGCGGCTAATCCGTCCCTAGAACGCGGGTATCAGCGTTACATGAGTGATCGATAGTCATCGCCTTTAGAGCAAGCGATTACGTAATCGATCTTTTTGGCCTTGTTCAGCCCCAGTCACCGCTAGATACTTGCGGTTCTCGAATCTTTGTCTTTTCAGGGCCGGGGATTATCGCAAATCCTTGTAAATTGGACGTAAAAATCGGGGCGCGGACGATCTGGCATGTAGTATATTTTTCGCTACGAGCACTAGATGTAGTGTCTAGTGCTCTGGAAGACACAGGAGGCATCGGCAACCGTTGAGGGCGCGATAGAGGCTCGAGATGCACTGCCCAAACTGTCGACATCCAGACACAAGAGTGATTGACACACGAGTCAGGGATAACTTGGTTCGACGCCGGCGCGAATGCCCAGAGTGCGCGTTCCGGTTCACTACTCTAGAACGTGTGTTCAATTCACGTTTGATGGTTGACAAAAGAAGCGGCAAGACAGAGCCTTTTTCGGTCGACAAGTTGACAAGAAGCATCGAGATCGCGTGCGCGAAGCGTTACCTGCCGGTGGGAGCTATTGAGCAGATCGTGGAAGAGATACAACAAATGGCACTGAGCGAAGGGCGTGAGCGTATCGAATCGGGTGTCATCGGCCAGATGGTTCTCAACCAACTGAAATCGCTCGATCTCGTAGCTTACCTTCGTTTCGCTTCGGTCTACAAGGACTTCGAAGATCTCGAAAGGTTCGCCAACGAGGCGATCAACTTGGAGCATGACGAATCGGAAGTTTCTGATATGCAGGGAACCTTGTTGCCGAGCCTCGCTTCTTCCGCGGCGCGACAATCATCGCGGCGCAACTAATAACGGAACAAAAATCTTCTGAGAAGAATGAAGCAGCGTGATCGGTCACGCGAAGGAGATGGGGTCAAGATATGGTTCAGGCAGCAGGCAGATGGACGCTCGACGTACCGGATGATGGGTTCATTCCGGCGGAGGTCTCCGAGAATGCGGAGGTGATTCTGGAGAAGCGATATCTGCTGCGCGACCAAAACGGCAAGATCGTTGAAGACGCGCAGGGTATGTTTCGACGTGTCGCGCACGCCATCGCCAAAGCTGACACTCTTTACGGTGCCACGCCTGACCGGGTTGATCAAGTCGCCGACCGTTTCTACCAGTTGATGGCGAGCCTTGACTTCTTGCCCAATTCCCCTACTTTGATGAACGCGGGCACCGGTCAAGGGACATTGTCGGCGTGTTTCGTCCTGCCTTTGACGGACACTATGGAGGGCATCACTCGCGCTTCGCACGACCAGGCAATGGTGCAGAAGTTCGGCGGCGGAACTGGTTTCGCGCTCTCGGAGCTGAGGCCCAAGGGTTGGTCGATCTCGACGACGCACGGCAAGGCGTGCGGGCCGGTTGAGACGCTCCGCTACCTTTCTGCCACATCTCGTCTGGTTACTCAGGGCGGGAAACGCGACGGCGCCAACATGGCGGTGATGGATGTGCACCATCCCGACATCCTCGAGTTCATCTCGTGCAAGACCGTCGAAGGCGAGATCCACAACTTCAACATCTCGGTCGGCGCATCCGACGAGTTCATGGAAGCGGTGATGGATGACACGGACTATCCGTTGTACTTCCGCGAGAATCCAGCCGATCCCGAGAGTGGGAAGGTGGAAGTTGGTCGGTTGAACGCGCGCGAGGTATTCGAAAAGATCATCGACGGCGCGTGGTTGAACGGTGAGCCGGGGATGATCTTCCTCGACGAGGTGAACCGCAACAGCCCGGTCAAAGACATCGGCATGATTACCGCCACCAATCCGTGCGGTGAGCAACCGTTACTGCCGTACGAATCGTGCAATCTCGGCTCGATCAACCTCTCGAACTTCGTCATCGGCAAGTTGGCAAACGGCGTCATCGAGCGAAGCCCGGCCCAGTTGGATCTACTGCGTCCCGAATACGCCGGTATCCAAGCGCACACGCTCCAGAAACTTCCTGGCATCAACTGGGATCGAATGGGAGAAGCTGTTCGATTGGCGGTTCATTTCCTAGATAACACGATCGACGTCAATGAGTACGCGATTCCCGAAATACGGGCGATGAACTTGCAGACGCGCAAGATTGGATTGGGCGTTATGGGCTTCGCCGACATGCTCGTCGGCTTGGGCATCCCGTACGACTCGCCGGAGGCCGTGGTTATCGGTCGCGATGTGATGCGGTACATCAAAGAGGTTGCCGACAAGGCGTCGGCAGATCTGGCGGAGAGCCGAGGTCCATACGGTGCATGGCACGAGAACGGTGTTTCCCATCCGCGCGTTCGCAACGCGTGCCGCCTCACAGTCGCGCCAACCGGCACGATCTCTATGATTGCAGGCTGCTCCAGCGGCATCGAGCCGATCTTCTCGCTCGCATACCGAAAGCACAACATCCTTGGCGGTGACACGACGCTCATATACGCGGATGCCAACTTCGAACGCGTCGCCCAAGAGCGCGGCTGCTACAGCGACGACCTTCTGAACGATCTTTCAGACGGCAGCTCTTTGCAAGAGCGCGACGATGTCGACGAGGACGTAAAAGTTCTGTTCCACGTTGCGTCTGATATATCGCCGAGTGATCACGTCTTGATGCAGGCCGCGTTCCAAGAGAGCGTCGACGCGGGCATTTCCAAGACGATCAACTTCCCGAACGAGGCCACGAAGAGCGATGTCCAAGAGGCATACATGCTGGCGTGGAAGACACGCTGCAAGGGCATTACCGTTTATCGTGCCGGCAGCCGCGAGAAAGAAGTGCTGACTGCGGGTACGAGCGAAAACGCCAATGGCAGATCAGATGAAGACGCGACGACCGAGGAAAAAGGAGTGGTGGCGTACGTCAATCGCATGCCGCGTCCCGCAGTCCTCGAATCGAAGACGGTCCTCGTGGAGACTGGTCGGGGCAAGATCTACATCACCCTTTCGTTCACCAGCGATGGACACCTCTTCGAAGTCTTCACCAACCACGGCAAGGCTGGCGGGAACGATAGCGCGATGGCGGAGGCTTTGTCGCGCATGATCTCGCTATCGCTACGATCTGGCGTATCCCCGAATGACGTGATTGATCAGCTCATCAACATAGTAGACAATCCCATCGTCACTCGCGGAGGTCAAATACTGTCGGTTCCTGATGCGATCGCCAAGGTTATCCGAACACATGCGTACTCGCCGCCCAAAGGGATCATCTCGCCGGAGGTTGATGCCAGTCAGGTAGCTCTGCTCAGTCCGCCTAAATCCAGTGAGGTCGGTATGCCCCAAGCATCGCAACCTGCTGTAAACGGAATGACCAGTCGGTACGCATCCACCGAATCGTGTCCAGAGTGCTTCGCGCCGAACGTGGCGTTCGAAGAGGGTTGCATGAAGTGTTACGTGTGTGGATATAGCAAGTGCTGATGCACCGCTGAAGCGATACGGCCAGTGTGATGCTCAGCTAGAGGGTCGGAGCAATGTTCAACCAGAGCAAACCGCTGTTGGCTCTCACACTGGGAGACCCTTCGGGCATCGGACCTGAGGTCGTCGTCAAGGCATTGGCCGATCCCGAAGTCAACGATACGGCTCGAATGTTCGTCGTGGGCACTGAGCGCGCGGTCAGGCAGGCCGCATCCGAGACCAACATCGACATCCCCATCGAGCGCATCGATGCGCCACAAGAGACGCTAGACACGAACGAAGTCATCCCTGTGCTGAGCATCGGGGGTTACGAAGATGTCGAGTTTCCGCAAGGAGAGCACTCCGTCGATTCCGGACGGGCCTCTCATCTGTGGGTTGAAGAATCCGCGAAGTTGTGCTTGGCCGGAGACATCGACGGAATGGTCACCGCACCCGTCAACAAAGAGTCATGGCAGATGTCGGGTGCGGCAGACCTTGGACACCAGGAAGTTTTTAAGCGCCTCACCAACAGTGCAACTGTTTACACGATGCTCGTGAGCGGCATCCTGCGATGCATGCACCTCTCGACTCACAAGTCGCTCGCGGAAGCCTGCGCTTTCGTAACCACGGAAAACGTCCTGACGGCGGTCCGTATCACTGACGAGCATATGAAACGCTGGGGTTTCATCAGCCCGCGGATCGCGGTAGCGGCGTTGAACCCGCACGCCAGCGACAACGGTCTGATCGGCGACACCGAGGCCAAGGAGATACTTCCCGCTATCGAGAGTGCCCGCATGGATGGCATCAATGCCACCGGACCTCACCCCGCGGATTCTGTCTTCAATCAAGCCATAGATGGCATGTACGACGTCGTGGTGGTGATGTACCACGACCAAGGGCACATCCCGATCAAAGTCCACGGCTTTGAGGAATCGGTCTCGGTCAACCTTGGTATCCCGTTCATACGCACATCTGTAGACCACGGGACCGCCTTCGACATCGCCGGGCAGAACAAGGCGCAGTCGACCAGCATGGTCGAAGCTATCAAACTCGGTGTCGCGCTCGCCACACGTCGCGGCATGGCTTAATCACTTACCCACGTCATTCCCGCGAATGCGGGAATCCAGTTCAACAGCAGAGTATCCAACTGTCCACCGCCCCTCTGGATTCCGGCTTTCGCCGGAATGGCGGTAGTTGTGCACAAGTCCCTTTCGTGGGATGACGTATTTCTGCAGAGGTCTCTCAATGTCCAAGGGGGTTTAGATTCAACTCCCCGTCGATAGATAGTGGCGCACTCCAAACCTCCATATTTGGAGTGAGATGATCAGGAACGCGATGCCTATCAGAGGCGCGAGGTACTGGAACCATAGCGGTGTGCCTAGCGGATCGGGTGTTCCCATGATCGCGAGTGCTGGGAAGTAGCTGACGCATGCCAAAGGCACTCCGAAGGTGAAGAAGTTGCGGAACCACTCTCGGTAGATGTTGATGGGGTACTGCGTAGTTTCGACACCGCCGTATGTCAGAGTGTTCATGATCTCCAAAGTCTCTGTCGTCCAGAACGCGAGAGTTGCCTGCAAGACGATCAGTCCGGCGAACAGTGACGCTCCACCTGCGATCGACAACATCAACAGCCCAATGTTCGCAACGGTCCAATTCAGATCCAGGTGCATCGCCGCGAAAGCGAACGCCACCAAACCGGGCGTCAGCCTGCTGACGCGCCGCAAGGTCAACTCTTGTCCTGCCAGCTGTAGCGCCGTAGATCGGGGGCGTGTGAGTATCCGGTCAAAATCGCCTGACTTCACCATATTCCCGAACAGATCGAAACCAGTGGACAGCGCATCCGCCACGGCGAAGGATATGTTCACGATTCCGTAGATGAAGGCGACTTGGTAAACGTTCCAACCGATCAGCGATCCGAAACGGTCGAACAGAACGAATATCGCCATCAACTCGCCTATGGTGATGATTAATCGTCCGCCAAGCTGCATCAGAAAAGATGCCTTGTATTGCATCTGCGCCCGAACCGAGACAGCTAGGAAGCGTCTGTAAACGTAGAGAGTGTCCAGCACGTTCATCCTCCCTGCACCACTACTCTCTGAAGCGCCTTGGACAACGCTATCCGTCCCGCGACTACGAACGCCAATATCCAAATCAGCTGGTGCGCGAAGTGCTGACCAAACTCAGAAGTGGGAATATGCCCCAGATAGAGCCGGTAAGGAGTGTCCACTAACCCTCTGAAGGGCATGGCGTTGATGATGGGTTGCGACCAGTCAGGGTAGAGCGGCAATGGAACCAGCATCCCCGAGAAGATCAGCACTAAGCCGAACGTCAGTTGCATCACCCCGTCGCCGGTGATCGTCCAAAGCATCGTCACGTTAAGGAACGTCGTGATCGCGCTGCTCAGCAAGACCGCGGCGCACATCGAGATCGCAAACGCCACCGCCGCGCCAAACGACACCGGTGGTGACATTCCCATCATTGCGAATGCGAACACCAGCAACGGTATTGCTCGCATCAACATGGGCGCTGTTCGCCAAGCCAATGCGCGGCTCAACCAATAGCTGTAGAGGTCAACGGGCCGAGCCAACTCGTACCCGATCCCACCGGTCCTGATCAACGTTCGCAAATCTGTATCGATGTTCCAAGGCAAAGCCGCTAGGAACGCTTGGCCGAGCCAGATATACGTCTCCACATCACTAGCGCTGATCGGTTGCTCCTCGTTGGTCGACCGATAGAACGCTTGGAAGATCATGACGCGGATCAATCCCCAAACGATCTGCGTGGTCAACCCCGCAATCGCCGCCGAGCGATACTGCAACAAACTGCGAAACTTCGCGCTCAGGATTGCCCAGTAACTGATCAAATCGACCGTCCCTGATAGATGCGAGAAATCGTCTCTTCAATCGGCGGGTTCTCAACGAAAAGATCATGAACCTCGTTCTGGGACGTAACTTGCGATATCAACTCTGCCGCCGAGACACGCTCCGGATCGAAACGGATATGCACGCGGTTACCGTCGCGGCTCGCGACGTTCGCTTCGGGATGGACTATGAGCGAATGGTCCCCGACCAAATCAACTACCAACCGCCTCTCGATCCCAACGCGTCGTCGCAGATCGTCCAGCGTCCCATCAGAGATGATCCTGCCGTCGCTGATGATCATTACCCGGTCGCATATCACTTCGATGTCGTCCATATCGTGCGTTGTCAAAATAACAGTTGTGCCATGCTCCTGATTGAACCTCTTGATGAACTCTCGAAACGCGATTTTCGACACTGCGTCCATCCCGATAGTCGGCTCATCCAAGAAGAGGATGGCAGGGGAGTGCAGTAAAGCGGCGGCCAGATCACATCGCATCCGTTGACCCAAGCTCAACTGCCGAACCGGCACATCCAGAAGACCTTCGATGTCCAATACCGCGATGAACTCATCCCGGTTAGTCACATACTCCTCACGCGGTATCCGGTAGATGTCACGCAACAGATCAAACGACTCGATCACCGGCAGGTCCCACCAAAGCTGCGTCCGCTGTCCAAAAACGACCCCGATCCGACGCACATGCGCAGTCCGATTCCGCCATGGCACGCGGCCGAGAATCTCGCAACGTCCTGAGTCCGGCACCAATATGCCGGACATCACCTTGACAGTTGTCGATTTACCGGCACCGTTCGGACCGACGTATCCCACCAATTCGCCCGGTTCGATCGAGAAGGTCACACCGTCGAGCGCGTCGATGGTCTGATATCGCCGATGAAACATGCCGCGGACAGCACCCAGAAGTCCGGCGTCACGTTCGGATATCCGGAACCGTTTGACGAGGTCTTCAACAACTATCTGCGGCATACCGTGATTCCTGCGAGTTAGATGATCCGAACGCGCGAAAACACCCGACAGCCAGCTTCGAATGGCGTGTCAGGCTAGGTTCGGCGTCAGCAGTCAGCCAACGGGTATGGAGTACGCAATCATACTATGCACGCCAACGTCGAACGATAGACTGTTCACATGAATCAGCAGGAAAGGTCAGGCTCTAGACGTTTATTGGACCTCCTACTGGCGGTCGGTCTCCTGATACTCACTGCCCTCTGCGCGGGCGCTGGCATAACGGACTTGGCAGACTCGCCAAACGCCCGTAACGCCTTTTTGGATGCCGGATGGGAACGTGGATTCGTCGATGGGCGCTGGTGGATGTTCTTTGTCGCCGCAATCCTCGCGTACGGGGCACGCCTCCGCCTCTCCTTCCTCATCACTCAAAATCGACGGGCCTTGCGCTGGATCATCCCCATCGAAATCCTCGCCATCGCGCTTCTATCCGCCATCATCGCCCTAGGTCTTTCTTGGAACAGCGTCGTCAACTAATCCGTCATTACAGCGTAACCGCCGTCATTCCGGCGAAAGCCGGAATCCAGAGGGATGGCGGGCGGTTAGCACCTACCATTGAACTGGATTCCCGCCTGCGGGGGAATGACGAATACGTTGCGGGAATGACGAAGCGATGTCACCGACATGATGCGAGGGACTTTGCAACCGCCTCTGCTTGACATTATTTTCGCTATTAGTGAAAATAGTTTGTGTGGAGGACGGACTGACAATCGAATGGTCGACCAAGGCCATCAGGGATATGCGCCGCCTCGCACCACGGGACAGGGAGCGAATCATCGCCAAGATCGAGCAGTACGCTGGTGATCCAGCATCGCTTGCCAATCAGGTTATTGCACTCACTGGTGGGAAATATAGGCGACTGCGGACCGGCAACCATCGAGTGATCTTCAACGTAGAGCGTGGCGAGACCACATCCATGGTGGTCCTGAGAGTTCGACACCGGAGAGAAGCCTATGACTAGCGAAGAGACCATCACCCTGACGCGCAAGGAGTACGACGCTCTAGTTGAGCGCAACAGCGAGCTTGAGGACCGGTTGGCTGCTCTCGATGCGGACGATGGTATCCGTGTTCCTCACGAAGTGGCTCTTGCCATCATCAATGGCAAGAGGCCCATCCTCGCGTTTAGGAACTACCAAGGCGTCACGTTGCAAGAGTTGTCAGGGAGGACGGGTCTGGCTGTCAGCTACCTATCCGAGATTGAGCGTGGGCGCAAGCCGGGGTCCGTTTCGGCTTTGGCTCGAATCGCTGGTGCGCTCGGGACCACGATCGATGTCCTGGTGAGTGAATAGCAGCGCAAAGCCAACGTCATTTCCGCGAACGTGGCACTTCAGCGGGTGGAACGTACATCCATGTAAATACCCCCGCAATCGCCGAATCTTATAATCGAAATCACGATTGAAGGTGCGCATCAAGGCGCAAGCACAAGCAATCAGAGGAAGCGTTGAACGTTGCATTCATCGGCGGCGGTGTGATGGCGGAGGCCATCATCTCCGGCATGAGGGAAGCGGCTCTGGATGTTGACATTACTGTCAGCGAGCCGATACCGGAGCGCGCCTCCTACCTCGCTCAGACCTATGGCGTCACGATAGCTGCAAACAACATCGATGCCGTATGTAATGCTCAGCTTGCAGTGCTCTCGGTCAAGCCTCAACAGCTAGGCGACGTAGCCGACGAGATCCGCGACGCTGTTCAGGCGCTTCACAACCTCACATTCATGTCGATCATGGCTGGCGTCCAGGCGAAAACGATTGTCGACCAGATCGGGTGCGACCGCCTCATTCGGATCATGGCCAACACGCCCAGCCAAGTCGGCGTGGGTGCAACGGCTTGGACCGCTTCGCCGACCGTCTCGCCTGAGATGCGTGACTTCGCCGCGAAGATGCTCGATTCCTTTGGAGAGCAGGTCTATTTCGAGGACGAAAAACTCGTCGACATCGCAACTGCGCTCAGCGCCAGCGGCCCTGCATACGTCTTCGTCTTCATCGAGGCGTTGATTGACGGCGCGGTCCAGTTGGGCATGACGAACGCCGATGCCCGCGCCTTGGCGATCCAAATGGTTCTCGGAAGCGCCGAGCTCGCGAAACAGACCGATAAACACCCTGCCGAACTCCGCAACATGGTCACCTCGCCCGGCGGCACCACCGCGGCGGCTCTCCACGCCCTCGAAATCGGCGGCTTCCGCCAAACCTCCATCGACGCCGTGCTTGCCGCATACGAACGCGGCGAAGAGTTGGCGAAGCTTTCGGATGGCTGAGTTAGCGAAACGGCTGAAATATACTTGAGTGTTTGGCGTATAGACGCGCGTTATTCGATCCGTAAGCGTGAGCCAGCGCCGCACAACATCAGTCCAGACTACCGTCGCCGCAGGAATCTCAACGCCATGAATCCGAACGAAATCCTCAAGACTCGTCCAACAGCGCAGATCGACGAGTTTCAGCCTGGTGACACCGTTACGGTGAACATGGTCATCCGCGAAGGCGACCGCGAGCGCGTGCAGGCATTCCAAGGCAATGTGATCGCCGGAAGATACCGCGACGATAAGATCCCCAACCCCGGCACGACCTTCAAAGTGCGTCGCGTCTCCTACGGCATCGGTGTAGAGCGCATCGTGCCGTTCCACAGCCCGTCCCTCGAATCCGTCAAAGTAACCCGCCGAGGCAAAGTCCGTCGCGCGAAGCTCTACTACCTGCGTGGACTGACCGGTCGCCATGCCCGCATCAAGGAACGACGCTGAGTTTCCCTGTAGCGTAACTCCGCTGGAGTGTTAACCAGCATCTCTGGCAGTCGGTACGACTAACCTTAGTTTCATGCGGGAAACACCCGCGCTGAATCGTGTAGTTCATACTCGCGTCGACAAAGGCGCAATAAACCATGTTCGTCGATGTCGCAGTTGACTTCTCCGATAGGGATCGGCTACGCACTTATACCTACGCCGTTCCAGATGGAGTCGCCGTCCAACCGGGAGACCTCCTCTGGGTTCCGTTCGGATATCGTCCCATCCAAGGCATCGCGGTATCTGTAACCGAAGCTACCGAGACTGAGAACGTCCGAGAGATCGACAGCGTTGTGGATGGAGGCCCTTTCATCTCGCAACGCTTGCTTGATACCGCCTTATGGATCGCAACCTACTACCGAACCAGCATCTTCCGCGCTTGCGTTGCCATGCTCCCGCCCGGTGCCAACCAGCAGCTTCACATCTGGGTATCCCATAGCCACATCGCCGAACGGGCCGACGACCTGCTATCCGGGTTTTCAATCTCCCAAGACCAGCGCGCAGTCCTTCAAGAAATACCAACTCGAGGTCGGATTCGCCGCGACCGATTGGTTAGGAAGATAAAGCGATCAAACGAACGTCATCTCGACGCCCTGGTACGCGCCGGTATCGCCATCGAAGAATCGATCTGGGAGCGCCCTCGAGCCAGCGCGGTTTTCAAAGCACACCTAAAGGTTGCCGAGGATTTGGATGTTGACGCCGCCATCAAGGACTACATAAAACGACGCGCCCACCGACGGATAGAGATTTTGAGCCACCTTGCGGCGCGCGCGGTCCCCGTCCCACGCGCAGAACTTTCCAAAAGATACAGTGCTCACACTGTCAAGTCCGTTATCGACGATGGCGTCGTGCAGGTCGAGCAAGTGAGAGTCGAAAGGGACCCTCTCGCCGATTACGCGGTCCAAGACTCGATCCGCCACGAATTGACACCTGAGCAAAGCGCAGCGGTTGCAGCGGTATCTGACAGCATCGACGATCCGCCACAAGACAAACACAGCGGTAAGTTTCTACTCTTCGGGGTTACCGGCAGCGGGAAGACGGAGGTTTATCTCCGCGCCGTCGAAAAGTGCATCGAAGTGGGCCGGCGGTCCATCATCATGGTGCCCGAAATCGCGATGACGCCTCAGACGCTTCAACGCTTCGCCAGCAGATTTCCGGGTCGAATCGCGCTCCAACATTCCGGTCTCTCTATCGGCCAGCGTTTCGATCAGTGGCATCAGATCAAGGCGGGACGCTACGATGTCGTTATCGGCTCGCGCTCCAGTATCTTCGCTCCGGTCGACGCCCTCGGTCTCGTCGTCATCGACGAGGAGCACGAGTGGACCTTCAAGCAGAGCGATCGCGCACCGCGTTACCACGCCCGCGATGTAGCAGAAAAGCTGTGTGAAAACACTGGCGCAACCCTCGTCCTCGGCAGTGCTACCCCCGATATCGGATCATACCGTCGAGCGACCGATCCGTTGAGGGGCAACGACATCACGTTGTTAAATCTTCCGCGCCGTATCAATGAGGTGCTTGGTGGATCACCACGCATTCGCGGATCCTCGGGGTACGCCGAATCGCAAATTGTCGACATGCGCGACGAGATTCGAGATGGCCACCGCGAGATGCTCAGTCGTCCTTTGCTTGAGGCCTTGCGGGAAAACGTGGGTCGCGGGGAGAAGTCGATTCTGTTCATCAACCGGCGTGGGAGCGCGTCGTTCGTGCAGTGTCTTTCGTGCGGGACGATCCGGACGTGTCCGAACTGTCAGACGCCGCTTACTCTGCATCGCAATCCTCGTCGAGGAAGTGGAAGCCGATTGCAGTGCCACTACTGTAGCTACTCCGTAGGTGCTGAACGCCAGTGCCGTAACTGCGACGGAACTGGTATCGCACGCCGCGCCGCGGGGACAGAGGGCGTGGAGGAGACGGTTCGCGGCTTTTTTCCCAACACGCCCATACTCCGCTGGGATTCCGACACTGCACGCAACGCCGCGGAGCACACCAAACTGCTTGACGAGTTCCAGACCCGAGGCAATCACATCCTCGTCGGCACTCAGATGGTTGCTAAAGGGCTCGACATCCCCACTGTCTCGCTCGTCGGAGTGATTGCTGCCGACATCGGCCTCGCAGTTCCAAGCTTCCGATCCTCCGAACGCACATTCCAGATACTCTCCCAAGTAACGGGCAGAGCCGGTCGCGCTGATACTCCCGGTAGGGCGATCATCCAGACCTTCCAACCCGATCACTTCGCGATCACCGCTGCCGCTGCGCATGACTACGAAGGCTTCTACCGACACGAGATCGAGACTCGACGTCGCTTCGATCTGCCGCCGTTCACCTCATACGCCCGCCTATCCTACGGCACGTACGAAAGCAACGAGGCTGAGATGGAAGCCCGAAGCGTCCGAACCCGCATCGACCAATACCTGACCAACAACCCGTCAATCGATATTGAAATCGCCGGCCCGTCCCCTGCCTTTCCAGTCCGACTGGCAGGCCGGTACCGCTGGCAGATTCTTCTGAAGGGCGAAAATCCGGCCCAAATCCTAGACAAAGTCCCGCTGGGGCCGGGCTGGGTCACAGACGTTGATCCAATCGAGATGAATTGACATCCTCGAAAATGCAACGAGGTCAGGGATAGAATCGTCAGTACACCATGACTGTCCGCGAAATCCGTATATTCCCTGATCCCATCCTCCGCCGAAAATGCCGGAAGGTGAAGCGCATCGACGATGACATTCGCAAACTCGCCACCGACATGGTCGAAACTCTCGTCGATGCCGAAGGCGTCGGCCTTGCCGCAAACCAAGTCGGAGTCCTCAAACGTGTCATCGCACTCCACCTCCCAGAGGAGGATCCGTACTGGCTGGTAAACCCCGAAATCATCAAGAGTCAAGGCCAGCGAGAAGTTGATGAAGGCTGCCTATCCCTACCCGGGTACGTCGGGCTAATCAGCAGATCCGTCAGCGTAACTGCCCGAGCCCTTGACCAAAACGGTTCGAAATGGCGCATCACCGCCGAAGAAATCCTCGCACAAGCCCTTGAACACGAAATCGACCACCTGAACGGCATCATGTTCATGGACCATCTCCTCGAACACGAACGGCTCCGGGAGGTCGGTGAAGAGCCCGAGGAAGGTGAGACGCACCTTCATGACGTCACCTACAACGTCGAAGCCCATGACGGCGACGGCGAACATTCTCATCCTCACCCTCATAAAGACGATGTCCAACCTGAACTCCTCGTCGCCAAAGCCAAACTTAGCGAAGTTACACCTGAACACTCGATGTCCGAGCTAGCATACGACCTCGAAGAAAGGGAATCGGGCGACGACGAAGGCCGGCCCCCTTTGTCTCCCGTATCGAGGTACGGGACAGGCCCCGGACATTTCCCCCGCGAGCGGGGGAAACCTTAGGTTTATAGCACACCGCTGAGGTAGTGAGTGTGATTCGCTCGGTGCTATACTTTGATGTTTGAGGCTTCGATTCACTCCGTTGTATCGAAGTCATTTTTGTGAATGGCGCGATACCGAAATTCCGGTTGCGCAATCAAGATCAGATCCAAATTGGAAAGCGACCCGCAAGCAGACTGTGTAGCGCCGAGTTCGGCGCGTCCGCGTCAGCTGGCGTGCTACCTCGGTTGATTACACGTGGCACGTGACTTAAGAGGCCTGATCTTCGTAGCGGCACTCGTCATCATCGCCGCTGTCGTCATCTCTATACCGCGCATCAACTTCGGCGTCTACAACTTCGAGTTCGACCGCGGCAACGATGACGCCTTCCTCGGACTAACCCTTGGCCTCGACCTGCAGGGCGGGACCCACCTCATCTACGACATCGTGACCGATGACGGGGAACCGCCTTCGGCCGAAGATGTGGAAGGCATCCGAACCATCATCGAACGCCGCGTCAACGCATTTGGCGTCAGCGAGCCGACGGTGCAGGTGCTGGGCAATCCACCCGACCGCATCCTGATCCAGCTGCCTGGCCAGAGCGAATCATCGCTCAACGTTGCCATCGAAGGTGGGGAGGTCACACCGGAAGATGTCGAAACGTTTTTCGAGACCGACCTCGGCAAAAGCGGGATCGAGGTTTTCGTGAACGAAGACGCCTCGATGATCGTCACATTCGACGACTTCGACGGACGAGACTCCGAAGCTTGGCGAAGCCAGTTCCAAGAGAAACACCCGACCACTATCAGGGCCACATTCGAATACGAAATCGTCATCCCCGAACTGGATCCAACCACCTCAATCGCGACAGAAGACGAAACCGATCCTGAGGCAACACCAACCGCCGATGATCAAACAGACGCCGCTTCGGAAGATGAGCAGCTTCAGATGCCCGTTCCAGAACGAATCGCTCCGACGACCGAGGAGGTCCAAGCTGCGTTCGAAGCCGCTGGATTCACGGATGTCGTCGTCAGCGACGGGTCTGACACGATCCTGTTCCTGACCGACGAAGCAGGTAATTTCACGCAAGCAGATGCGATCTACTTCGAGTCCGAATTCACCGGCCGGTTGAAAGACCGAACCTTCGACGATGAGGGCAACATCCAACCGTCCGATATCGAGAATCTGACGCGGCAACTGGCCGACGTCGGCAACTTCGCTTCTATTCGAACACCTGGAAACATCGTGCAATGGACCGTGGCTGGCGGTGTCCAAGAAGCCAAAGCGCTAATCGGCTCGACGGCGCAGCTCGAGTTCAGGGAGCGCAAATGCGGTCCGATAATTCCGCCTGCGGAAGTGCCAGCCGAAGAGTGGCCACCAGATGGGCTGTCTGAGACCGAGTGGCTACTGTTGAGGTGCGCATCGCCTCTGTACTTCACCGAGACGGCGACCAACATCTCGGCGGAGGACTTGGACGATGCTTTCCCGTCGATCGAAGGGACGCCGCCCGAGCCGGTCGTGACGATCGTCTTCAATGAATCGGGTAGAGACGCTTTCTTCGAAGTAACTGGTCGTGTGGCAAGAAACCGCGACATCTTGGCGATCTATCTCGACAACGTGGAGCTAGTCGCGCCGACCGTTAACACGCAAGGCGGGCAGGGCATCGCCGATGGCCGCGCCATCATCTCTGGTGGGGACTTCACGACTGAACGTGTGCGGACGTTGGCGATCCAGTTGCGCTCAGGTGCATTGCCAGCCGAGTTGGAGCTTTCGGAAGAGCGTACGGTTGACGCGATCTTGGGTGCGGACTCGTTGCAACGGAGCCTTGTCGCAGGCGGCATCGGTCTTGTCCTCCTCGTCATCTTCATGATTTCCTACTACAAGGTGCCGGGCATCGTGGCGAGCATCTCATTGACGGCGTACACAGTGATGCTGCTCGGCATATTCAAGCTTGTTCCGGTGACCATGACGCTATCTGGAGCCGCGGCGATCATCCTGTCGCTCGGCTTCGCTGTGGACGCAAACGTCCTGATCGCTGAGCGCACCAAGGAAGAGCTAAGGGCCGGTAGGGACCTCCTCGCCGCGTTGAATACCGGCTTCGACCGTGCGTGGCCATCGATCCGCGACGGTAACATCTCTACGATCATCACGGCGGTGGTGCTCTTCTGGTTCGGCGACCGCTTCAGCACCAGCATTATGCAGGGCTTCGCTCTCACGCTCGGCATTGGCGTGCTGTTGAGCATGTTCACCGCGTTCTTCGCCAGCCGACTCATGTTGAGGCTCATCGCACGTACAGGCATCGGCAAAGCTTCGAACATCTTTGTGCCAGTAGCAGACCCGGGGGCGCAGGCCTAATCGGCTCGTAAAGATAACGATGGATTTTGTAGCGCTACGCAAGATATTCCTCCCGATATCGGGGGTGATCGCGGTCGTATCGATCGTGCTACTCTTCGCGCCTGGTCTCAACCTCGGCATCGACTTCGTGTCTGGAACCAGCACGACATACGACTTCGGCAGCGATGATCCGGGAACTGATGCTGTGAACGATGCGCTGATAGCCGCAGGCCATCCCGAATCCATCGTGCAGAATCTTGGTGGCGGGCAGTACTTCGTCAGAACCAACGACTTGGGCAACGAAGGCAAAAACGTGATCGACGCGGAGTTGACGACGCTGACAGGCAATGAGCCAACCACGCTGGAAACAGTGACAGTGGGTTCGTCGGTTGCTGAAGGAACGGTAAGAAACGCGATCACCGCGGTCGTCGTGGCGGCGGTTTTCGTGATGATCTACATCATGTACGCGTTCCGCACGGTGCCCGGCTCGTATCGCTACGCCGTTTCCGCAGTCGTCGCTCTCGTCCACGATGTACTGATCGTCCTGGGCATCTTTGCGGTGTTAGGCGTCGTTTTCAACGCGCAGGTCAACGCTATCTTCATCGTCGGCATCCTCACGGTCATCGGCTACTCTGTCAACGACACCATCGTGATCTTCGACCGCGTACGCGAGAACGTGCTGTTGGTACCTTCGCGAGACTTCCGCATCACCGTCAACGCGTCCATACGAGAGTCGATAATCCGATCTTTGGGCACAAGCATCACGACGGCGACGGTGATCATGGCGATGCTGCTCTTCGGCGGCCATAGCCTACGCGACTTCCTGATCGTGCTACTCCTCGGCGTCATCGTCGGAACATACTCTTCGATCTTCATTGCCGCTCAAGTCCTCGTCTCGTGGGATGAAGGCGCGTTGCAACGATTCACCCGTAGGTTGCCGAGGTTCCGACGCCGCACCACCTGACGGTTGGTCTAAATCTTCCGCCAACAGGCGCGGGTTACACTTTCAGTGTCGGAACAGATCGAATACCGGCACTATCCGAATAGTCGAACGGACGGTGTTTGAATGCTCATTGGTGCTCACGTAAAGACTTCGGGCGGCGTCGACAAGGCAGTCGGCCGCGCCATCGATATCGGTGCAGAATGCATGCAGATCTTCGCCGCATCCCCTCGGATGTGGCGAGTCCCCTCCATCAAAGACAAGCCACTCCAGAACTACCACGCGAAAATGGCGGAGTCCAACCTCGGCCCCACCATAGTTCACGCCAAATACCTGACAGCCCTCGGTTCACCGAACCCCGAACTTGTGGAAAAAAGTCGGACATCACTGGCGGCTGAGTTGACGGAAACCGAAAGATTGGGCGCATTGGGCTTGGTTTTCCACCCGGCTAGCCACCGGGGCGCCGGACTGGAAGCTGTCTTCGACCAGTTCGTTGAAGGTGTAAACCAAGTCCTTGACGCGGCGCCGGGCGACGCACTCCTCATGCTGGAGACGTCAGCCGGGTCAGGCGACCACATTGGATCCAAGTTCGCGGAACTGGGCAGCCTGATCAAAGCGATCGACAATCCCCGCGTCGCCGCGTGTTTCGACACGCAGCACGTATGGGCCGCGGGCTACGATGTCGCCACCAAAGACGGGCTTGATGCGACGATGGAGGAGTTCGACCGCGAGATCGGTCTAGACTTGCTCCGCTCAGTTCACGCGAACGACTCGATGCGCGCCCGAGGGTCTTCAGTGGACCGGCATGACAACATCGGTCAGGGTTTGATCGGCGAGGAGGGCTTCTTTAACATCATGTCGCACCCAGCGTTCGAGGATGTGCCGTTCTACCTTGAGGTTCCGGGTTACGAAAAGGACGGCCCCGACAAACCGAATGTCGGTGCGCTGAAGGCGATCCGCGAAAAGGCGTCTTCGTAACATCGAAGCGGCGTTTGCAATGACGTTCCGGGTTTCTGGCGAGGAGTTCGATGGCATCGTCCTCGACGCGATCGAGCAATTAGCGCCAGAGTTCCGCGAACGACTGGAAATCGAAAACGTCGACATCGTGGTCGAGCCAGAGCCGACGCCGTACCAGCTTGCGGACCTAGGGCTAGATCCTGATGAGACGCTCTTCGGTATTTCGGAAGGGGTCTCTTTGGCAGACGGGGGATTTCACGCCGCCACTATGCCATCGAAGATCACCATATTCCAACGGCCTATCGAGGAGGCTGTCGACGCCCTCGAAGAACTCGAGGAAGAGGTCATAAAGACGGTGTGGCACGAAATCGGTCACTTTCTCGGCTTCGATGAAGACGAAGTGACCGATATGGGGCTAGGTTGATTGACACTTCAATTGCGCTCGGAAGCGAACAGCCCGTCGCGTAGGACGACGGTGCGGCTGCCAAATGAGATCGTGGCTGAGCGGAATGCTCGCAATACGGTTACGAAGCGCTCTATCCGCGAATCGTCCTCGTGCAGTTCAGATTGATAGGCGGGAGCGCCCCAGAAGGTATGTTGCGAACCTCGTAGGATCGTGCGCTCAAGTTCTGAGATAGCGCGCTCAAACGTCTCCTCAGACCGCTCATTCAACGGCGTATCTTCGCGATCGACGAACCACAGCGAAAGCGTCAACTCTCCATCACTGGCGTTTTCGACCTTAGTTACTAGGAACGGTCCTTGCTGATTTGAAAAAAGGGATTCGACGGGTTCGCCGGCGGCGGCGGTTTCCCTGACGGCAGCCTGTAACGATCTGAACAACGATGACAGGTTAGAGACCTTGAACGGAGGGGAGTGCAAAGTCAGCGTTAGTTTCGCCGTGTCGGTTGTCATCGCAGCACCCTCATGTCGCCGACGCGCATCGTCACATTGTCTCGGTCCAACTGTTCCAACAACGCCAAAGAGTACTTCCTGCTGGTGCCGAGTAGTTCACGAACGTCATTGATCGAGACTTCTTCGTTCATCTGGCAGAACTCGACGACCTTCTCGCGCATCTCATCGAACACCTCAGCGGAAAACACGACGTCGGGGCCAGCGCTGACAACCTCGCGTCGGTCAGCAAGCGCGCCGAGAATCTCAGCATCGATCTTGTTCCAAGCTGGCGGGGAGTATCGATGCTCACGAAGCACTTCTAGGAATCTATCCGCTTCGCGCTTCTGAGATTGCGAGAACGTGACCGTGTGGGATGTTGAACGGATCGTCGTACCGTCATGCGAAACGGTCTCATCGCATACCAAATGATCGATAACTGCATCGAAACCGCTCGCGGTCAATGCGAGACGGTTGCGAAGCTCTTGCCGTGGCATCCCGCGCCGCAATGGATACCGTTCATGGTACTCAGTCAACGCGTCGATGGCCTGAGTTCGAAATGAATCGAGCATTGCGCTGGTTATGAACAGCGGCAATGCCCCTTCGGTCAAGCGGATCACCTGCCCGCTGTCACTGAGGTTAGAGAGAATGGTTTGCGTCTCATCCGATATCATGTGTGCCGCTGCGGCGATCTGGTTGACATTAGCGACGCCAAGTTGGTCAAGCGAGTGCACTAAAACGTCCTGGGGGCGCCCTTCTGATAAGACGTTCAGATGCTGAATCACGGCTGGGTCGTTCCGGCGATGACGGGGCGCGTCGATAACCAACGCAACGCCTCCGCCTAGAGTGTCGTTGCTGTCCCGGATCACGAACTTGTCGCCGTTCGCGATTGGACGTCCGTTGCTCATCTTGATCTGGGCCCAGCTCTGCTCGCTGGACTTCAATTCATTGATGTCGAGCAACCGCACGGTTGCCGGCTCCTCCCATGTGCCGCCGAAAAGGGTCACGCGGTGGTTGTGTTTGATCGGACGTTTGGCATCGGCGATGGATCTCAATGACGCGTCGAACACCGTCGTTGTTTTGAATTGTCCTCGCTTTACCAGTGCTTCTCCACGGTCGATACCGGTGTGTGAAATACCGCTCAAGCTAACGGCGACCCTAGTTCCCGGCTGAGCCACTTCGATCTCGGATTTGTGACTTTGGAGCCCTCGTATCCGCGCCGATTGACCAGAGGGCAATAAAGCCACTTCATCGCCAATCCTTATTTGACCACCGTCCAACGTGCCAGTCACTACGGCCCCGAAACCTGCGACGCTGAAGGCTCGATCGATAAATAATCGAGGCCGGTCGCTGATAGGCCGCGAATCCTTAGAGCGGGCGAATTCGGCGATCATACCGTGCAACTCTTCCATATGATCGCCTTTCTCTGCAGAAACCGTGATTGTGGGCGAACCTTCGAGAGAGGTGCCGTCTAGCAATTCCGATATTTCGATTTCAATGAGTTCGATCAGTTCTGGATCCGCGAGATCAGACTTCGTAATCACTACGATGCCGTCGTTGACTCCCAGCAAGTCCAAGATTGCGAGATGTTCGCGCGTTTGAGGCATCGGGCCTTCGTCGCCGGCGACGATTAGGAGCGCTAAATCGAAACCACCGGCGCCCATGAGCATCGTTTTGACAAAACGTTCGTGACCAGGCACATCGACGATGCTGATCTCGTGGCCATCTTCGAGTTCGAGCCAAGCGAAACCGAGTTCGATCGTCATGCCGCGCGCCTTCTCGGCGTCCAAGCGATCAGGATCGATTCCGGTCAGTTTTTCGATGAGCGTAGATTTGCCGTGGTCTACGTGGCCTGCTGTGCCAACGACGAACATGGGGTTGATAGGGGGACTCCTCGGAATTGCCAGTAAATATGGATTATCGGACGAATCCCGGAATCGTTCAGCGCGCACATGAGGTTTTGACGTGAACACGTCAGCCGCTGGAGTACGGCAGTTCCAGTCGAACTACGAGTACGAGCGGGAAAACGTCCCAAAATTCACCCGAAAGGGGTGAATCCGCCCGTGAATAGGACTCTGGCGGGAATCGCGGCTCCTCGAACGCGGTCAGTACAAATCCACGGCTCAGGAATACGCGCAGTAGTTGACCTAGAGGTCGATGGAAATACCTGTGCGGTCTTGGTTGACCCCGTATACCGGTGCCCAAATAGGAGCGGGTTCTTAGATACTCTGGAACCCAAATCCCGAAACGCTCTTCAACGCCATCCGGGGTGAATTCGCGCTCCAACGTGTTGCGGTTTCCGTCAGAGTGAAACGCGGGATGCAACACGCTGAAGACGAATCTGCCACCCGGCTTGACTAGGTTCGCGAGTGATTTCCCCAACGGGGTAATTGCGGCTATGTCCATTAATCCCATCGTGCATACTGCGGCGTCAAATGGTGCATCGGACAAGTTCATCATCGCTTCGGTGTCAGCAGCATTGACGACGCGAAAATCGATGCGATCCTCATAGCCTTGCGATCTTAGTTTCGCGCGTTCGATGAAGGTTTGGGAGTGATCTACGGCCGTTATCAGCGCTCCATTGTCCGCCATGCGACGCGTGAAGCGGCCTGCTCCACACGCGATGTCCAAGACTCGTTCTCCCGGTTGGAGGTCTAGCAACCTCTCCTGCGTGGGTTCGATCAAGTAGTCCTGTGCGGTGTTGCCATCACCGATTTTGGCGTCCCACCACTCGGAGATGTCATCCCAAATCTCGACGGCTTCGTCCAAGTATTCAGGGAAGTCTATTTGCGAGTTTTCGTTATGCATGATTCGAGTCGAAACCGGAAATTGCTCTTTCGTCGTCAATGATGAAGCGTTCGAATACTTCATTGCCCAGAAGCTTCCCGCGTCGAGTGAGGCGGATGGTGCCATCGCGTCGCTCTATCAATCCGGATGCCGTCAGTTCGTTGATCTCGGGGCCATAGACGGCGTCCATTGGCAACTCGAAACGTGTTTCAAAATCAGCGTTTGAAACACCTTCTGATAACCGCAATCCGAGCATCATGGTCTCGGACATAGACATCGAAAGCGAGGTAGTCTCGACGAAATCGATTGCGAGTTCATCTTGGGCGATGTCCAGCGTGTCGGTTTCATCCGTGAGCGCGGCGGTTGACATTTTGAGGGTGTATCCACGTGGGGATTTCATGTTCGCGAATCGTTTGCCCATCAACGATGAATGCGCGCCGGGGCCAACGCCGAGATAGGATCTGTTGAGCCAGTATGCGAGGTTGTGCTTAGAACGGTAGCCTGGTCGAGCCCAGTTTGAGATTTCGTAATGTTCGTATCCGGCTTGGTCGAGTCGATCTATCGCGATCTCGTACATTTCCGCGGCGAGGTCGTCGTCTGGTGTAGAGACAGTCCCATTTTGGACGTCGCGATGCAGAGGCGTGCCGGGTTCGATCTGCAGGCCGTAGAGGGAAAGATGCACTATTCCCAGTTCGACGGCACGCTCCAATGTTCGCTCCCAAACCTGCAACGATTGGTTTGGCAGACCGAACATCAGATCGATGTTGATGTTGGTGAATCCATTCGCCCGCGCGATCGCTACAGCACGGGTCGCGTCGTCGTCGGTATGTCGGCGAGAAAGGGCTGAGAGGAAGAAGTCATCGAAAGATTGGACGCCGATGCTGATCCGATTGAAGCCTGCGTTAAGCCACGCATTCACTTTCTCCAGATTCAGGTCGTCGGGGTTGGCTTCGAGGGTTATCTCCGCGGTGGGGTCGATCCGCGTCGCTGAGTTCACGCCTTCCAGCAATCTGCAGATCGAGTCGGCTGATAGGTAGGACGGCGTGCCACCACCGAAGAAAATCGATGAAACGGAGGGACGCTGTAAGCGTTGCCCCCAAAGTTTGATCTCGGTTTCCAAGGCGTCGACAAACGAAGGCATGAGGGCTTCGATGCCTTCATACGTGTTGAAATCGCAGTAATTGCACTTGGAGAGACAGAAGGGGATGTGAACGTAGAGGGAGATGGGCGATTCGAGCACACCGCGTGCTTCAGCCACGTTAGCGTCCGCGGTTGGGTTTGTGGGAGCTTTAGACATCGATCGGTAAACGCGCTACTTGACGCGAAACGCGATCTGCGGCTAAGGCGGTGTCCACAAACCGCTTGAAGATGGAGAACCAGAGGATGGTTCGCCTCCCGATTGCTGACTTGCTTCTCGTTGGGCTTGTTCCATCATCTCACGACGCGCTTCTTCCATTTTCGCCCGCAGCCAACGTTCCAGCTGGTCCAACTCAGGCGGCGACACGATGAAGCGTTCCATCCGGTCAGGTATTTGCAACTGGTCGGAAACGGCGAGCACCAATGCAGATTCGTCTTCGCCGATCGCATCATTGAGACGCTTTCTCAGATGCTCGTCGCGCGCTCCTGCCGCCTCGACCTGTCCCGATTGAACCACCTTGCGAACCTTGTCGGAGATCAAGTTTTGCGATGCGCATTGACCCCAATCGATCAGCTCTGACAGTAGTCCGATGTCTTCAAACTCTTCGACCGTTGCGCCGTTCGAGACTAAGTTGCGGACCAGTTGATGTGCTGACGGGTTGGATTGTTGCAATTGGAGCAATGCGTCTTCACCGTGGCCCGTGACGGTTTCCACGAACACGCGTCGGATGAATCCGGATGTGATTGCTTGACGATCGAGTTGGGCTTTGACTGCTGACCAGTAGTTGGACAAGACGGCGTCGTAGCCGTCGAGTCCTGGGAGCGGTTGCACCAATCGGACAATGAATAGAGAACGTGACATTTCGATCTGAATGGTTTATCGCCTCGGTTTACACAGAAAAGAGGAAGTTCGCCAAGTCGCCGTCGGCGAAGGTGTAGCTTCTGCCTTCCTGCCTCAATACTCCTTGTTTACGCGCTTCAACCATGCTACCGCATCGCTTAAAGTCGTCAAATGCCACGACTTCGGCCCGGATGAAGCCGCGTTCCATGTCTGAATGGACGATGCCCGCCGCCTCGGGCGCATTGGCACCAGCCGGGAAGTGCCAGGCTCGGGTTTCGCGGTCCGTGGCGGTGTAGAAAGTCTGAGTCTGGAGGGACCTCAAGCAGGCGTCCATCAAAGTTTCGCTGTCGTCGGACTCGATACCGAGGTCGGCGCGCAGTTCGTTCGCGTCGGCATCTTCCAAACTTCGCAGTTCTTCCTCGAAAGAGCCGCAAATGGGAACTACCCGCGTATCGTCGCCAATGACGTTTGAACCGAGCGCGTCGACCGCCTTAGATCGCAATTCGTCCTCATCTATGCCGATGTCGTCGTCGCCGATGTTGACGGCTACGACCAACGGCAACGCACTCAGCACGAACGAGTCGGAAACCGCCCGCGTCGCCGCCTCGTCGAGAGACAACGATCGCAAGGGCGAACCGTCTTCTAGAAGCGACTGAATCTCCTTGAGCGCATCGATGTTGGCGACCGCCTGCACGCGTTCCGAAGACTTCAGCGCCTTCATCCCAGTTTCTACCCGCTCCACGCGCCTGTCGATCAACTCGATGTCGGCGAAGAGTATCTCGAATGTGAGTTTCTCGAGGTCCCTAAGCCAATCGACTGAGCCATTGGGGTGTGGAATTGCGGGGTCCTCAAACTTGCGGACAACGGTCACCAACGCTTTTGCCCTTTGCAACGAGTTGACCGTTTCGCGTGACAACACCGCGCCCGTCGAGTAATCGACGGGCATATCCCAAAACGTCATCTCGGCGCCCACTTTGCGTCGGCTTTGGAACGCAGTAGTAATGAAATCGAGCCGCGCGTCGGGCTTGGCACCGACTCCGAGGTTGACGGATTTCGCGGCACCGTACATACCCTTGTCTGCAGAGCCGCGGGTCAACGCGTTGAATATCGTAGTTTTACCCGCGGCGGCGAGCCCGATTATGGCTGTGGACATCGGTTTTCCGGTGCCAAAAGTAGTGTGATCAGCAAGATTCGATTATAGAAATCAGCATCTTTCGAAGTTACGAAACCTTACTTCCTCCTCTTCGCGAAGCGAGGGGAACGCGTGAGAGCGGAACGACCATGCCCGGCGTCAAGGCTCTAAAACCTCCTTCACTTCCCCCTTGAGCATCAAGGGGGAGGATTTAGCAAAAATCACGTCGGCGCGATAGATTAATCTGGAAACGACATGCTTCGGCTTATACACGGCAACGACGAATTCACGATTGCGAACTCGCTCGAATCGTATCTTGAGGCTCTGGGCCCACCGGAACTGCGCGCTCCGAATGTGACGGTTTTTGAAGCGCCGAATGCACCGATGGACGAGGTATTCGCGGCGGCAAAGATTTCGCCGTTCCTTACTGACCGTCGTGCAGTGGTCGTGAAAAGCATGCTGAGCCCTTTCGAAACGCGTGGCGCAAAGGTGCGTCCGGATTGGGAATCGTTCGGTGACAGGATCGCCGACGAAGCGATGCAGATCGTCAACGATCTGATCTTTGTCGAGAACGAGGGATTGCGCTTGACATCAGGGCCGCTGAGGACTTTGGCATCGCTGGCTGAAGTGGAGCGGCACGACGTTCCGGATCGTCGCTACCGTGGCGAATGGATCCGCAAACGCTTCGAGTTTCACGGTGCAGCGGCGTCCGCATCCGCGATAAGTCGTTTCAACGATATCGGAGGCGACGACGTGAGACGCATGGACAGCGAGATTCAAAAACTCGCGCTGTATGCCGACGGGCGCATGCTGCAGCCCAAAGACATTGATCTCATGGTCGCGGATGCGAGCCAGGATCGGATCTTCAATGTGATGGATGCGATCATCGAGGGGCGGCACAACCTAGCGATAGGGGGCGTTCAAAACCTGATCGCGAACGGCGAATCTATAGAAGGAATACTCGCCTTGTTGACGCGTCAAGTTCGCATCCTAATCGTTGCCGCGCATCTGCTTGAGAAGGGCACATCACGCCAGGAGATCGGACGGCGATTGCGTCTGAACATGGGTTGGCTTATAGATAAGACTTGCCGGCAAGCATCAAGGATCGGGTCGGAACGTCTGCGAAAGATGCATCTTCACATGCTTGATATCGATGTCGGCATGAAGACCGGGCGAGCCGACCGTCGACTGGCGGTAGAGATGTTGGTATCTGGTCTCGCAGGTATGTGATCCTGACACCCGGGCTTAACAACGGATTGAAGTTTCGGGTTCAAGAAACTTTGCAGACTTTGAATTCGTATCCTTGATTCAGTTATGCTTCGCAAATCGTACGCAATCCAGATCTTGGGTCTCTTGCTCGCGACATCACTTGTAGTCGCGGGACTCCTTTCAGCCTGCCAACCGGCTGAACCGACGCCAACACCTACTGCTGTGCCGCCTACTCCGACGGAGGTTGTGATGCTTGCGCCGGTTAACACAGCGACTCCGGCTCCGGAACTGACGCCGACATCAACGCCAACTTCTACGCCAACAGCTGTGCCGACGGCTGCGACCCGCGAGACTGTCAGCATGTACGCCGCGGCGCATCGCACACTCGATCGCGGTGAGTTCAAAGACGCGGAGCGGCGTTTCTCGACGATCGTCGAGATCGAGCCCGAGTTCGCGCGAGCATGGGCCGGTCGTGGGCAGGCGCGTATGATGCAGGGTGAGTTGGAAGACGCGATGGTCGACTATGACCGAGCAGTATCGCTTCGTCCGAACGTCGGCTCGATCTACGGCCAACGAGCGATGGTGCGAGTGTCGATGGGCGATTTCCAAGGAGCGAAACGCGATTCTCAGCGCGCCTTGGAACTGGATGAGGAACAGATCAATGCGCATTTGGTGATGGGTCGTGTCCGAGCGTCCGAAAACGACTACGAAGCGGCTTCAGAGCATTTCAGCACTGCCATCAAACTGTCTCCGGAAGACGGAGGCGTTTACTGGTGGCGTGGGAGGTATCACCGAGACATATTGCTCGACGGGAGCGCGGCGTATTCTGACTTCAGTCACGCCATCAAGTTGCAGCCTGCACAAGCGACATATTTCTTGGATCGAGGTATCCTCTTGGCTCGCGCTGGCAGCTTCGCGGAAGCCAAGTACGACATATTGGAGGCGATTTCGCTCTCGCAAGATCCGAAACTCCCGAGGGTGATCGAAAGCGCCGAACGATGGCTCGACATCATCGAGGAACGTGCTCCGGGTGTTGAGCCGGCTGAACCACCACCCGCGCCGCCGCCTGTCGATTAGAGAAACATAACATATAGCCTTCACAACAATCGGCAAACGTAGATCATCTCTTCGCTGTCCTCGGTCAGAGGCGAACCGTCGAAATCACCAAATACCTCGCTCGCTCGCAAACTGGCCCGTTTCAGCATATCCATCACTTGATCGTGGTGCAGATATCTGAACAGAACCAACAACTCTTCGTGGTCTATCGTCGCACCGCCTGAATCTAGTGTTTCGATTGTCTGAGTGCAACGGTTAAGTTGGCGCGCGGTATCGAAGTCGTTTGTCCCTGTGAGCACATAGCGGTTGTCAGATGATTCATCTTCGACTACACCTAGTAAAAACGTCTCTCCTTTTTCGCCGTGCAACAGATCGTCAGACGGGTTGAAGAGGTTGAAAATCAGCGTCGCGTTCGTCGCCATGTGATCGGCGCACCGTTTGAAGGTTTCTAACTGCCGATTCTCGTCGGTTACGAGTGCGAGCGTGTGAGCCGGGATGATCACAAGATCGTAATCGCGTTTCTCCAAATCCAACTCGGAGATGTCGGCTTCTACTAGAGTCAGGTTTCCAACCAGCGGGGCCTGCGCCGATTTCTGACGGCACCGGTCCAACATCGGGCGGTTGAGATCGACGCCGGTGATGTCGTGTCCCATCGCTGCCGCGGGGATTGCGATGCGACCGGTGCCCACGCCGAGTTCCAAAACCGATCCTCCGATGCGATCGATCGCGTTCAGATAGAACTCCAATTCGCCTTCGGGCGCAGCTTCGTAAAAAATGTCGTATCGCTCGGCCCACCGAACGTAGTCCATCGAATTTCCGGGTTGACTCACAGCGTTTCAAGTATCCTGGCAATTACTCACTCTTGACACACCAACGGGTCAAGACCACGCCCTCCAACGAAGCCTCAGTATCCAGGAAGAAACAGCAACTAGCCAAAACCCCGCCCGCACTCTAGCATACGGATGTTCGCTTGTGCAATAGAATTGGCAACACTGGTTAGTTCGAGCAAAGGGAATTGGCATGGTGACGATGAATGCTGTTGAGGTCGCACATCTCGCAACGAAAGAAGACGTGGCCAATGTACGGGTGGAGGTCGCGCAACTAGAGACGCGCCTACTCAAGTGGATGTTCGGATTGTTGTTTGGCATCATTGTCAACGTGCTTGGCGTGGCGGTTTCGATAGTCCTGCAATTGATGTGAACTTTTCGGGTTGAGCATCAGCCGTTTTGGTGCGTCAGGTGAGCAACTGCCAGTATCCTTGTTGGTTGCGTCTCGAGGGTGGAAAGACTGATCAAGGCGCAAACCTGAAAGCATCGAAACTCAAGTAAAACACGGGTTGTGACAGATTGCCCAAGTCACTAGCATCACGACAAGACCGATTAGGCACCGAGACCGCCTTTTTGACACTGGCGCGGGCGCGCGAACTCGAGGCGCAAGGCAGACATATAGTTCATCTTGAGATCGGCGAACCCGATTTCGATACACCGGAACACATCATCGATGCGGCTAAGAACGCCCTAGACGGGGGGTACACGCACTACGGACCTTCACCAGGCGAGATGCCAGTGCGTGAAGCTATCGCCGCTCACCAGACCGAACGGCAGGGATACGAAATCGGATCTGACCGTATCATCGTTACCCCGGGCGGCAAGCCAGTGATGTTCTTCTCGATACTCGCACTCGTTGAGGAGGGTGATGAAGTCATCTATCCGAACCCCGGTTTCCCGATCTACGAGTCGATGATCAACTACGCGGGAGGCACCGCGGTGCCGATACCGCTAGAAGAGCAGTTCAACTTCTCGCTAGACGTGCATCGGTTGGAAGAGTTAGTAACGGATCGAACGAAACTCATCATCGTCAACTCTCCAAACAACCCGTGCGGTAGTGTGATTTCGGACGATGACCTGGAGCGCATCGCCCAGATCGCCGTCGAGAACGACCTAGTAGTCCTTTCCGATGAGATCTACAAGGACATGTATTACGAAGGCTCGCACACGTCGATCACTCAGTTCGACGATATGATCGACCGCACGATCATCTTGGACGGCTTTTCCAAGAGCTACGCGATGACGGGGTGGCGTCTAGGTTACGGCGTGTTTCCGGAGTTCATGATGGATGCCGTAACCAAACTGATGACCAACAGCGTCTCGTGTACCTCGGTCGCGGTGCAGATGGCGGGCATAGCGGCGTTGCAAGGCCCTCAGGATTCCGTCGCGGAGATGATGGAAGAGTTCAGGATCCGGCGCGACTTGGTCGTCAATGGGATGAACAATTTGCCGGGAGTGTCTTGTCGCACACCGGGAGGCGCGTTCTATGCGTTCCCGAACATCTCTGGGACTGGTCTCGACAGTCGCACGTTTGCGGATCGAGCCATGGATGAGGCGGGTGTCGCGTTGCTGTCAGGGACCGCGTTCGGGGAATATGGAAACGGTTACATCCGCATCTCATTCGCCAACTCGCAGGACAACCTGACTTTGGCTATCGACAGGCTCGGCGAGATGCTGTCCTAGTCAACTCGCAGGTCGCTGCTGCGGATCAAGTGCCTCATTCCGCGTATCGCTCGGAGATCTGAGTCCCGGATTCGCGATTTGGACCCGGCACGCTTTCATGACATCACGGGTGTTAGCTTTAGCTATTGCGCGCAACACGTGTATCGTATTACGTCGAATCTGTTTTCGAACAGCCGAGACAACCATCTCTGAATTTTCGTTAAGCAGTCCCCAAAACGGCGGCAATTCGGCCCGGGAGATCAGACCGCTCGGCGCCATGATGTAGTGAAAATCTGCGCAAGCCAAGAACGAAGGATCGTGAAACTTCGTTGAGAACCTCATCAACGAGCGTTCCTTGGCCGCGATTCGTTCGTCGATGCCTTCCTTTTCTTCACGAGCGGCAACGTACGCCGGATGCTCTCTCCAATCTGAATTGCTGTCCACGTTTTCGACCGCAAACTGTCGCGTGTCGTTGAGGACAGTGGCCGTGAGATTTGCCGCATCTTGCAGTGCCGATAGCTCTGCCAAAGTGCGTTGACGATCGCTTTCTGATTTATCGTCGCGCTTGAGATCCGCGCGGGACGACTTAACTTCAACGATGTAGACCGTGTTGTCTTTTCCGACGCCTACGAGATCGACGACCCGTCCGAAGGGGCCTTCCAGCCTGACTTCCATGCCGATGGCGCGGCAACCGGCGGTTGCGTACAGCCAACGCCAAGCGGCCCATTTAAGGTTGTAGGTCAAATCGGTTTCGCCGGCCGATTTCAGCACGGTCAAAGGCGTATCCGACGTCGGATCAGCTTCCGAGCGACGTACTTCTTGCGAGTCTGTTTTCGACATTGTTAGATCGCATCAAACAATTGTCTGAAAAAAGTCGTTGTCGCGCTTGCATTTTACTAGAATTGATGTGCTATGATGATAATCGAACAAAAATTCTATCAGGCGCTCAGGCTGATGTCACAGACATGGAGAGCTACATGACGATCATACGAGACGGAAGAAACGTAAAGACAGCCAAAGAGTTCGTGATTATCGGTGTTGGAGGAGCAGGCTCCAAGTCTGCGGTCGAACTGTCGAAGATATTGGGCAATCCCGACGACGTCATCTCGGTGGACCGAGACATGGACGAGTTGCGCTCAGTCAACATTGGCAGGCGTATCTCGATCGGATATCCGATCTTCGTCAACAAGGGTGAGGACGCGGTTGGGGATGGATTGGCAGACACGAACGATCTCTTCAGGCTGAGGACGGTAATCGGAAAACCCCCGATCGTCTTCGTGATGGCCGGTCTAGGTGGCAATACGACCTCCGAACTCATGCCGTCCATCCTACGTACTGCAATGTCTACGGGCGCATCTGTTCTAGCGATCGTGACCTTGCCATTCTCATTCGAAGGCCGAACCCGCGCAAACACCGCAAGCCACGCTTTGGAACGCATCCAGGCAACTGGCTGTTCGCTGGCTTTGATCGACGCCGATAAAGCCTTGTCAAGCGCGGATATTGCTGGAGACTTGGCATCCGAACTTTCAGCGGCTAAGGCTCGAGTCGTCATGAATGTGCTTTCGGCGTCCAGTGCAGAGACTTTCGGCACACTCAACACCGCTCCTGAGTTGTTGGACGCCATCAAGTGCGGTGGCGAAACCTTGATCACATACTCGTCATCAGATGATGCGGATGAATATCGGAAAGTTGCACGAGAAGCGATCAAGTCGCCGATCACTTCAGGACTCGACCTTGGTGACGCGGATTTTGTAAGCGTGATCGTCGCGGGACCTCGCGATATGTCGATTAAGGCTCTCAATGCCGCGATATCGATTGTGCAGAACGAAATGTCGCCTAAAGCGGTTTTGTCGACATCATTCGTGCCCAACGTAGATCCCGCGAAGGCGAAGCGACTGCGGATCAGCATTCTGGCCGGAAGACGCCACGATGAGGTCGCCGACGATGAAAAGATCGAAAGTCATCCGTCGGACGTAGGTACTGTCAGGATTGCCGGAAAAAGCGTCCAAGATGCCTCCGAAGTCAGATCTATCAACCACGATGTGAACGACCTATTCGGCGCTCCGGATTGGTTGATTGATCAACCCAAGGACAATTCCAAAGTCCCCGCATTGCTCTAAGACGCCATGTCGTAGGCTCACGTTCGGCAAATCGGTGAGCCACTAATGGATCGGCAGAGAAGGGCGATGGTGCGCTAAGCCAAAGTAGCTTTGGGCCGTGGGTTTATAGCCTCCTCACCCGAACGGCACAGCGAATGCACCATATCTGTCCCTTCCTGCCGGCCTCTTCTATGCGCCGACCTTGCCAGGGCCAGCTGGATCGTCGACGGTCAAGTTCTGCGCGATCCTTTCGGCGAACTTGATCTCCGAATCGTCTTGGGGTTCGTAGCCAAGGACGCGTCGCGCGGTTTCGAGTGACCAGAAAGCTCGGGCATTGGCGCTGATGCCGTAGACGATCAGCCAAGGAACGCCATGTTCGTTGGTGATGTCGGGAGTTTCAATCGCCTTTGCGAAAAGTTGTCGGAGATCCCGTTCGCTGAAATGAGCCCCTAAACCCCGTTTGTAAGTGGATTGACCTGTGCCTCCGTGAAGTTCGTCGGCGTGAGATAGGAGTTCGTCGGCGTCTGTCTCGCGGGGATTGCCGATCCTCACTTGCACAATCTCCAGTTTACGCCCGAATGCTCCACACGCATACGGGTAGGCGAGTAGCTCGTATGCTGCTTTCGCCCAGCCGTAGAAATTGTCGGATAGCGGCAACTCTTCGGGGAAGACCATCTCCTTCTTGCGATTGTGAATCAGCGCGTGCTCGTACCAATCGGCGGCGTGATTGGAGCTTGCTACGACCACACGTTTAACTCCAGCATCGTAAGCGCACCGGTAAACGTTGTTCGCCATCTGGACGTTTTCGAGTTCGGTCGCGAAGCGGTCGATGTGCGGCACGTCGGTTCCGTACACGCCACCGGGACTCGACCGCTTATAGGCGAGGTGTATCACGGCATCTTGGTTGGCGAAGTATCGCTCGTAGCCAGATCGATCAGTGTCAATCAGATCGACTATCTCAACGCCCTTGACGGGATTGCCGTGGCGGTCGTTGGCTATGGCGTCAACGAGCGTCAGGTTGTAGCGATCCCGATACTCTTTGAGCATCTGCGATGCGATGTATCCACTAGCGCCGGTTATCAGAACCTTGGTTTTCTCAGACATTTCATATGCTCTCCGACGGTTGCCGGCCGCGGTTCGAACCGATCAATCGATCTGCTGCTCACCCCGTGGTCTTGGCTTTTCTTCTGAAGTCAACGTTATCGCGTAAGTACCGACTAAAAGATCGTGCAACGCTCGATTGTCGTTTCTGAAGACAAACAGGTATCCAATGTAAAAAATAGCAGTCGATATGATTGTCGCGAGCGCTCTAGCGAAGGCGTGCGGAATCCCCATGATGTTGCCATTGGAATCGAGCACGTAGACGTTGAGCGCGCGTTTGCCGATCGTGGTGCCCCAAATCCCGACCAGAATGGTGTTGTAGACGGTGGTCACCGCGAAAACTAGCAGCAATCCAGCGATCGTGTCGGCCCAAGTTGGCGCGTCGGCTCTCGCGGCGCTCGAACCGCTGTTGCCGCTTGGTTGGGTTTCCGATCCAAGTACCGGGGTGGCGGTCGGCAAGGCTGACGCTTGCTCTCCTGCTGCTTCCAACTCGGCTGTGATCGCCTCATAGTCGATGTACGGTCGTCCCAAAAGCGCCGGAAACAGCAGGCTGAGGATGACGATTGTGACCGCGTTGTCGATCAGGTAGGCTACAAGTCGGCGTCCGAACCCGGCGGGCGGTCCGAATCTCGCAACGGCTTCGGGGTGTTGACGATCAGTCTCGGCTTCAGAAGAGGTGTAAAACGGTGGTTGTTCGTAGGTCTGCTCCTCGGACGGTCCGGGCACATCTAAGTCGCGCCCCTGCCAAGGCGGGTCATCGCTAGGGGGCGCTTCGGCCGTCGTATCCGTCCATGCAGGATCGGAGTCTGATTTCGCCTGCGCGGAGTAGTCGCCAGTTCCGGTTTCGGCGTTGCGTTGCCGAGGTCGCTGCAACATGATCGAACGTAGATCATCTTCATGCGGAGGGACAACGTTAGGCCCTTCGGACTCGCCCGTTTCGCCGGTTCCTTCGTGGTTTGTCGAATCTCGCATAGATCAATTATGCGAAACGCCGCACCCGGACGTGCGACAATTGCGCTAGGTTAACGGCTGTTTACCACGAACGGAGATCATCGATGGCCGCATCACACAACACCGCAACGTCTTACGCCGGGAAGGTTAGGGCACCAGAATTCCCAGACGGTCTCGATTGGATCAACGCCCCAAAACCGATCAAGCTGGCTGACCTGCGCGGCAAAATCGTGATACTCGACTTTTGGACCTACTGTTGAATCAACTGCATGCACATACTTCCGCAGTTGCGGAAGCTGGAGAAGAGATACGCTGACACGCTGTTCGTAATCGGCGTCCACTCGGCTAAGTTCGATACCGAACGCGCGACAGAGAACGTGCACGCGGCAGTCAACCGCTACAACGTCAATCATCCCGTCGTGAACGATGTTGAGTTGCGCGTAATGTCTGCTTTTGCTGCGAGAGCGTGGCCGACGTTGATGTTCATCGATCCGGAAGGCAAAGTCATCGGCAGACATGAGGGTGAGTTTCACTTAGAGGCGATGGATCGGGTGCTTACCGCCATGGTGGAGGAGTTCGACCACGCTGGCGTGCTTGATCGTTCGTCGGTTCCATTTGAATTCGGATCAGAAGCGGAGCGGCATGGGGTGCTTTCATTTCCAGGGAAAATCCACGCCGCTGATGACGGAAATCTCTACATCGCCGATTCGAACCATCATCGAGTCGTTGTCGCTTCTGATGACGGCGCGGTGAGGGAAATCATCGGTAATGGAGAGAGCCCGTTGGCTGTGGAGGCGTTCGATCCGCCGCCCGGTGTGTTGAACCCGATTGGTAGCGAGTTCGGCTACGATAATCCGCTTTTTGACAATCCGCAAGGCATGGCACTTGACGGCGAAACGCTGTATGTTTCGAATGCCGGGACACACACGATCCAACGAATTGATCTGGCGAGAAGGTGCGTGTCAGTTGTCGCGGGCACAGGCGAACAGTCGTTGATACGCCATGCCGGTGGTGAAGCGACAGCGTTCCCTTTGAATTCGCCGTACGACCTTGAGATTGCCGACGGGGTTCTTTACATTGCGATGGCGGGAGCGCACCAGCTTTGGCAGATGGATTTAGAGGCCGGCACCACCGAGCCTTTTGCGGGGACCGGGGCGGAAAATATCGTGGACGGTGAGCGACTTGAAGCGCTGCTAGCCCAACCTTATGGCTTGGCTCTGGACGGCAACAATCTCTTCTTCGCAGACTCCGAAACCAGTGCGATCAGGGTGGCCAAGATTGGTATTGGTGGTCGAGTGGTGACGCTAACGGGAACAGGACTTTTCGCATTCGGTGACCGCGATGGCATCGGCAAAGAAGCTGTTTTGCAGCATCCGCAAGATGTCGCTTATGCGCCCGGCTCGATCTACATCGCTGATACCTACAACCACAAGATCAAGCGAATGGATTTATCGACGTTGCGCGCCACTACAGTCGCGGGTGACGGTTCTCAAGGAATGTCAGACGGCGATGCGTTGGAAGCCAGTTTCGACGAGCCGGCGGGTATCGCTTACCGAGACGGGATCGTGTACATAGCAGATACGAACAACCACCGAATCCGCAGATTCGACGTTGATGAGGGATTGGTTTCGACCATTGAGTTGACTAACGTTTGAGAAAGGATCGAAGTGCCGAACCGCCTTGCTAAAGAGACTTCTCCCTACCTGCTCCAGCACAAGGACAACCCCGTCGATTGGTATCCATGGGGCGAGGATGCGTTCTCAGTCGCGAAGTCGCTGGACAAGCCAGTTTTTCTGAGCGTCGGCTACTCATCGTGCCACTGGTGCCACGTGATGGAACGGGAGTCGTTTGAGAATGCCGAGATCGCAGCGCTGATGAACGAACTCTTCGTGAATATCAAGGTGGATCGGGAAGAACGTCCCGATGTCGACTCGATATATATGTCGGCGGTCCAATCGATGACGGGACATGGCGGTTGGCCAATGTCGGTGTTCCTATCGCCGGACGGTGCTCCGTTCTACGGCGGGACGTATTTTCCGAATGAAGATCGGGGAGGCATGCCGTCGTTTCCGAGAGTTTTGACGGCAGTGGCTGAAGCGTATCGCGATAAACGAGGTGAGATCACGCGGAGCGCCGCACGGGTTGTCAACGCAATATCATCGCAGTCGCGGGCTCGAATGAGCATCGAACCGATCACGCAGTCGATGTTCCACTCCGGGTACCGGCATCTGGCGCCGGAGTTCGACTGGCAGAACGGCGGCATCGGGCTACAGCCGAAGTTTCCGCAGCCGATGATGTACGAGTTCCTGCTTACGCACGCGGCTTTGCAGGGCAATGAGACCGCAAGCGAATTCGTCGACCTTACGTTGACGAAGATGGCTCGCGGCGGGATCTACGACCAGATCGGCGGCGGTTTTCATCGCTACTCCGTAGACAATGTGTGGCTCGTCCCGCATTTCGAGAAGATGCTTTACGACAACGGGCAGTTGGCGAGTCTGTATCTTCATGCATGGCAACGCAGTGGGGATCCGTTTTTCGCGAAGATCGTGGAAGAGACGCTGAACTACTTGGATCGTGAAATGCGCGATCGACCGACCGGCGCGTTCTACTCAGCCACGGATGCGGATTCGGAAGGCGAAGAGGGCAAGTTCTTCGTTTGGCACGTCTCAGAGCTCGACAAGGTGTTGGGTCCTGAGCTTGCCGAAGTGGCAAAGACCTATTGGGATGTGACGCGCTTCGGGAACTTTGAAGGTCACAGCATCCTTTACATGCATCGGACTGACGATTCGGTCGCAACCGAGTTGGGTCTGTCGGTTGACGAGTTAACTTCCAAGATCGCGGAGTCGAAGCGTTTGCTATATGCAGAGCGTTTGAATCGGATCCCTCCGATGACCGACGACAAGGTGATCACGTCGTGGAACGCTCTGGTGATGCGCGCTTTCGCGGAGGCTGGCGCGGCGTTTGAACGGGACGATTGGGTTGACATAGCGGTCAAGAACGCCGAGTTCATCTTCGAGCGTCTGGTTCGCGACGACGGCCGATTGATGCGGAGTTGCAAAGCGGACGCGGATTCTGTGGCGACGATCCTCGGTTTTCTAGAGGACTACGCGTATCTGGCCGACGCGTTGACGCACCTGTACGAGGCGACGTTTGATACTCGATGGTTGGACGAGGCGGAGCAGTTGTGTGACGCGATGGTTGAACTGTTTTGGGATCCTGCCGACGCGATGTTCTACGACACGGGTTCGGATCAAGAAGAGCTGATCATACGTCCGCGCGACACGTTTGACAACGCTCAACCCTGCGGCGGTTCGGCCGCGTCGTTGGCACTGCTTCGGTGCGCCGAGTTCACTGGCAACGTCGATCTGGAACGGTTCGCCGCCGCGAATCTCCGATCTATGCGGGAATTGATGGAACGTGCGCCATCTGCTTTCGCATGGTGGTTGCAAGCGGCGGAGTTCTATGCAAGCTCGATCAATCAGGTGGTTATCGTGGGCGAACGCGATGATCCTGGAACGCGAGTGATGCTGGATGAGGCGCGGCGAGGATTCAATCCGGATCGGATTGTCGCATTGATGGAACCGCATCAAGGTGATTCGGGCGACGGCTTGCCGCTGTTTGAGGGAAGGCGCATGATTGACGGCAAACCGACGGCGTATGTGTGCCGAAACTACGCTTGCGAGTTGCCAGTAACGGATGTCGAAGCTCTGGCGGCGCAACTTAGCGAAGGCAACTGATAGAATTGCGTCGGTAACCAGCTAAGTCCCACGCTGGCACCCGCGCCAACATTCGGCGTAACTCTCAGCGATCATCGCAGACCAACCACCGCCACGAGCCCCAATGCCCTTCTACGACTACAAATGCGAAAATGGCCACGTCTTTGAGGAGATGCAGAGCTTCTCCGCCGAACCTGTCGCTACGTGTAGTGATTGCGGCACGAAGGCCAGGCGGCAGTTTTCCGTTCCGATGGTGCTGTACAAGGGATCGGGCTTCTACACGACCGACTACGGACGCAACGGCAATGCGACTAGTTCCAAGCCGGGAATCCGAGCGCGAAGCGTCCGAATCTAAGTCGAAGTCCAAATCAAAGTCGAAAGAGGCGGTGAAGAGCGGTTCATCGTCCTCCGGCTCTTCGGACTGATCCGTACGGTGACAATTGCGTTTCGTAGTCCAACGCTCGACCGGCGCTCGTGTAACTGTAGATGGGCGGGTTACCGGCGAAATCGGCAGGGGGTTGGTGATTCTTGTTGGTGTCACGCACGACGACGAAGAGGCAGACATCGATTACCTCGTCAATAAGACAGTCAATCTGCGGATCTTCCGTAGCGATGACGGTGAGGCGTGGTTCGATCAGTCGTTGCACGATGTCGGTGGCGGGGGTGTTGCTCGTCAGCCAGTTCACGCTGTATGCTGACACGCGCAAAGGTCGTCGGCCCGGCTTCACTGGATCAGCGCCAAGCGAAGTAGCAAATGAAGTATTTGACAGGGTGGTCGAAGCGTTCCGAGATACCGGGGTTGAAGTTCAGACCGGGATTTTCGGGGCGATGATGGATGTCGAGCTGGTCAACGAAGGGCCGTCCACGTTCATCCTGGATTCATCGGACCGGCATCGGGCGCGGCGGCGGGCATAGCGTTTTTATTCGACGCTGAAGTCGAGGGAGATGTCGAGGGCGGTTACGGAGTGGGTGAGTTCGCCTACGGAGATGATGTCCACGCCCGTTTCGGCGATTTCTCGGACGGTTGAGAGGGTTACGTTTCCAGAGGCTTCTAGGAGAGCGTGGCCGGTTCGGCGCTGAACGGCTTCGCGCATGTCGGCTGGGGGCATGTTGTCGAGCATGACGATGTCGGCGCCAGCGTTCAGTGGCGTCGATGGCATCGTCGACGGTTTCGACTTCGATCTCGATCTTCATAGAAAAGGGAGCGTTGGATCTTGCGTGACGGACGATGTCACTGATTGTCATACCCTGTTGCTGCATGGCGGTGATGTGGTTGTCTTTAATGAGGATGCAGTCGCTAAGGGACATGCGGTGGTTGCCGCCTCCGCCGGTCAGGACGCTGTATTTGTCGAGGATGCGAAGGCCTGGGACAGTCTTGCGGGTATCGACGATGGCGGCGTTTGTGTCTTGGACAGCGGCGACGTACCGGGCGGTGAGGGTTGCGATCCCGCTCATACGTTGCAGGAGGTTGAGGGCGGTGCGTTCGGCGCTTAGGATGGAGGCCGCGTTGCCGGTGATGGTGGCGATGGTGTAGCCGGGCTCTAGGGGTTGGCCATCTTGGAGGTGTGGGGTGAATTGGGCCGCTGGGTCGAAGGTTTTGAAGGATTGTTCGGCGACTTGGATACCGGCGATGATGCCGGGTTGCTTGGCTACAAGGTTGGCAGTGGCGGTGACGTCGGAGTCGCCGATCATGGCGAGAGTCGTGGCATCGTTGAAGGCGGAGTCTTCTTCGAGTGCAGTTTGGACGACGCGTCGGACGTGGTGAATTGAGAGGGGCATCTAGCCCTTGGCCTCAACTTTGTTGTGCGAGGAACTCTTCGAGAACTTCCTCGGGGAAGTCGGCATTGGTGAACACCTTCGAGACATCGTCGAGGTCTTCGAGTTCGTCGAGGAGACGGAGGGTTTGGACGGCTTGGGATTTTTCGAGTTCGACCGTGCTGTTGGGGATCATGGCGAGCTCGGCGGATTCGACGCGGACGTTGTCGAGTGCTTCGAGTTCGTTTTTGGCGCGGGCGAACTCGCTGAAGGAGAAAGTGATGCTGACGAGGTCTTCTTCGATGTCGACATCTTCGGCGCCGATGTCCATGACTTCAAGGGCGATCTCTTCGGGATCTGCGCCATCGACTTCGAGGGTTACGAAACCTTTCTGCTCGAAGTTCCAAGAGACTGCGCCGTTTGCGGCTAGGTTTCCGCCGCTGCGCGTGACTTTGGAGCGAATGCCGGATGCGGCCCGGTTGCGATTGTCGGTGAGGGTCTGGATGATGAATCCGGTTCCGCCGGGGCCGTAGGCTTCGTAGACGAGCTCTTCGAGCGCGGAGCCGTCGGCGCTCTTGCCAGAGCCTTTGGCAATGGCGCGCTCGATGGTGTCCTTGGGCATGTTCTGAGCCTTGGCGTTGTCGACGGCAAGCCTCAGCCGGAAGTTCATCTCGGGATCGGGTGAGCCTTCCCTGGCGGCGACGGTGATTTCGCGCGAGAGTTTGGTGAAGAGCTGGCCGCGCTTGGCATCGGCGGCACCCTTCTTGTGCTTGATGGTGCTCCACTTAGAATGGCCTGACATTTAAGCCCCCTTCCGCATGGCCCACCTCTGGATTTCCCGCCTTCGCGGGAATGACGGCGGTCTTTAACGGTATAAACAGTCTATTCGACGTCGATTCCGGCTCGCATGTTTGACTTGGTTGCGGCGACCCGCAGCAGCGACTGCATAGCGTGGACGACTCTGCCGCGGCGTCCGATCACTTTACCTTTGTCGGCGTCGGCGACCTTGAGGTTGATGTTCAGCCTGCCGTCGCTCCACTGGGACCGGACTTCGACCGCTTCGGGGTCGTCGACGAGGACTCGGGCGATGTAACCGATCATATCGCGCATTTCGGCTTCGCCCTCGACTTCGCCGATGTCTTCGTAATCGTCGGCTTCGTCTTGGGTCCCGTCGATTGCGGTAGTTTCGGTCAGCGTATCTTCTGTTGCGGGTTGTTCTGCCGGTTCCTCGTCATCGGGTCGGCTTTGTTCGTCTTCACGCATTAGCCTTCACCTTTTCGAGGATGCCTTTGGACTTTAGCATTCGTTCGACAGGCTCTGAGGGCTGTGCGCCTTTTCGGAGCCAATCGAGGGTTTTGTCTTCGTCGAAATCGATCTGCGGCGGGTCAGGGAATGGGTCGTAGAAGCCGACTTGATCGATGTATCTACCGGCGGCGGAGTTTCGCTGGTCGGCGACGACGATGCGGTAGTAGGGTCGACCACGCGAGCCGATTCTCTTGAGTCTGATTCGAACCATGTACTGTGTCTTCTGGGAGTTTCGTGGGCGTATGGTTACGCCGAGGTTTTATTGCGCGCCGAAAGGGTTGGGCGCGAGTGCTAAACGTCGATTTTATCGCAGAGGGGTCATGCATACAAAAGGCGGGTGTTCATCGCGCATGGAAACCCGGTCTTATCAGATGGGTGTTGCTGGGAACGAAGGGCCCGGAGTGATGCCTTAAGGTTTATGGGATGGAGAAGTTGCTCAGCGTTGCGATTGGTGGTGCCGCGGGTGCTTTGGCACGGTATGGGACTGTTGTGTTTTACCAGCGTTACGTGCCGACGACTTTTCCGTTGGCGATTTTGACGGTGAACGCGGTCGGTTCCTTGTTATTCGGATTAGTTTGGGCGTATGCCGAGGATCGGAATTGGATCTCCGAAAACATGCGCCTGTTGGTGCTGACTGGTTTCCTAGGTTCATTCACCACGTTTTCGACGTTCGCATTTGACGAGGCTATGTTCGTTCGAGGAGGTAGTTGGGCAATGTTCGTAGCTAACCTGCTCATCAGCAACGCCGCTGCGCTGGCCGCCGTATTCGTTGGATTCAGGATCGGGAAGGTGATTTGAGGCGAAGCAGCGGATCATGTGCTCCGAGTATGCGTGATGAATGTCAATATCTTCGATCTGCCCGCCCCATTGCCTGATGACGAGGTGTTCACGGATCTGATCACCGCTCGTGGGATCCGGATCGAACGCATCATCTCAAATGGTCAAACGACACCTGCGGATGAGTGGTATGACCAAGATAGTGATGAGTGGGTGGTGTTGATTCAGGGTGAAACGGTACTTGAATATGAGAACGGAGAAAAGCATCGGTTAATCGCCGGCGATCATTTGTTGATACCCGCGCACGTACGGCATCGCGTCGTTTTCACGAGCGAAGAGCCACCATGCATTTGGTTGGCGGTCTTCGGCGACTTAGGTTGAAGAATTGAGCATGCTCGCCGCGTGGCTCGACGATGAGTTGCCTGGCGTGTCTATGCTGGGGTTCCGGAAAGAATCAGATCTGAGATTGGCTCCCGAGACAGGATTCGAACCTGTGACCCGCTGATTAACAGTCAGCTGCTCTACCGCTGAGCTACTCGGGAACGAGGCGGAACTGGGCATGATACCCAAACCTTGATTCTAATGCACGGGAAATCGCCACACAACGCCATCCGCATCAGTTGCGGATGGCGCAGCGAACAATGCGGGTGGTCAGGATGTAACGTTATTGGATTGGACCGCAAGACGGAAATGGGTTATCAGGTAAAGGAGTACAGTTGACCAACGTGGCGAAGAGAAGCTGATTGAACGCGTTAGTTTATGAAGAGCGGCATCGTCACATCGCTGGTATTCGGGATCTGGTGCGTGCGGCATTCAGCCAAAACGACGAGGCGATACTGGTAGATCGGCTCAGAGATGCTGGGGCGCTAGTCGTTTCGATGGTGCTCGTCGTGGATCACGAACTGGTGGCTCATGCCGCGGCGAGTCAGATGTCGTGGGCTTGTGGAACAGATCGGATGTCGGTTTGGGCGCTGGCGCCGGTGAGCGTAAAACCAGAGAAGCAGCGACTCGGCTTCGGATCACGGATCGTACGCGCGACTATTGATCGTTGCCGCGCGGCTGGTGCAGACATATTGACAGTCTTGGGAGGTCCCAGTTATTACGGACGCTTTGGTTTCACACCAGCGTCTCAACACGGACTAAAGATCGCCGACGCCGACTTTGGTGATGCATTTATGGTGCTAGAACTGGCGGATGGCGCGCTTTCCAAAGCCCACGGTTCGTTGCAGTGGCATTCAGCTTTCGATCAATTGGGAGATGAGTAGTGTGAACGCGAAGACATTCAGGTTGTGGGCGGCGAGTGATGCGCATGTAGGGACGGATTTGGAACGAGGAAACCGGCGGAGTTTGGCAGAGGCGATCGTGCAGTCGGAGCGTGGCGGAGAAGAGGGAGGCCCGCCGTTCGACTGGGACATAATGCTCAATGCCGGAGACTATTCGGGTTCTCAGACGCCGCCAGATGATGAGGAAGGGATGGAGGTGGTTCGGCAGTACGGAGTGTCGACGAAGCATGGACGTGAAGACTTTTACGATCTGGTCGGGAACCACGATGCGAGTGGCGCAGAGGAGGAGACGCAGTGGTGGTTTCGGAAGTGGGTTGATCCGCTGGGGGAGAGCAGCGAATATTCCGGTGTGCACGCGGATCGTAGGCCGTATCCGATCACGGGAACTTGGGAGAGGTATTCATTCGAGGTTGGCAACATCATGTTTCTGGTCATGGGCGATCGCAACGACGGTGGACCGCCAGTGGGCCGTGGTGAATACGGTGGCTATCCGGCGGGAGCAGTAACTCAAGAGACGTTCGAGTGGTGGGTCGAGAATGTGGAGGCGAACCAAGACAAGATCATCGTTTCCGCGCACCACCACATGTTGAAAGAGACGACGGTCGCGTCAGGCCCGTGGGAAGGCGTGGACGGCGGGTATCACGGACGGTTCGAGGATGGTGCTCCGATCGGCGCGTCCTATCTGTATTTCGTTGGTGGGGTGCCCGACGCCGGGTCGTTCGAGTCGTATCTGGAATCGCACCCGGGCGCGATAGATCTCTGGGTCGGTGGACACACTCACACCAACCCTGACGACACGTACGGCGGTCGTTCGCATATCGAGAAAAAGTGGGGCGTAACGTTCGTCAATGTTGCGGCATTATCTCGGTATCACGGTCGCAAGAACATCGCGATGAGCCGGTTGTTTACTTTCACTGATGGCGCAAGCGAGGCGAATGTGAAGTGTTACATGCACATGAGCGATTACGCGCCGCAGGGATGGTACGAGAAGGCGGAACGTAAGGTTGGGTTGCGGATGCCGTTTTGCTATTGAACACGGTTTCACCAAACCGATCGCTTCGGATCATGTCGCGGAGCAGCGGCGATGCAGACTACGCGTTCGTTAGTGAAGAGTCTTTGCACAGCGTATCTGACTATTGATCGTCACCACAATCCCATGCGATGGACGACCCATTCTCGAGCGACAACGCCTTGAGCATCTTGAAATGCACGGATCGTAGGCAGACCCGGAGGAGGAGGTTGCAGAGCTTGGTATGTGAAATAACCAGCAATTGCAACCACTACCGCGCTGATGGCTTCACTATCTGCGGCACGACATGCGAAGTGTCTGGAAATCACTTCTTCTGGAGCTGGCCCTCCTTGCATCGCCACGCTAGGCGCAAACGCAACTACATCCAGCCAATCGGGACCTACGCGAGCGTGGGGCCAGTCCACAAACCATATTTGATCCTGTGTAAGCAGGACGTTGTCCCCGCGCATGTCAAGGTTCAACAGCGTGTCGCCCTTGAGCACATCATCAACAGTTCTCTCCACTGACACTAACGTGTCTAGGTTGCGCAATGACCATTCATCTACTTGACCGAGCATCGCCGGGTGTTGATCTCGAAGTTTCTGCCAGCTATTTATTGCAGTAGAGAACGCATCGCCTGCAGTCCCGATCAAATTTGCAGACAATGGCGAAGGAGTCAAAGTTGCAGCGAGCTCCTCCATCGCCGCAATCACTCGGTGGAGTTCGTCGAGTTGCCACGGTTGAGTTGGATGGCGTCCATCCACATCCTCGAATAGCAATACAACCCAGCCACCATCACCTTCGTCGTGGGACCAAAGCAATCTCGGTACCAAAGCGGTATCAAGCAGCGCGGCGGATACTTCAATTTCTCGTCGGTGCATGGTCGGCGAAACCGGGTTCGGTTCGGCGCCAACGGCTTTCGCAAAGACGCGGCGCCCGTCACTGGTGATCAAACGTGCGGCAACTCCAGGCGAGAAGCCGGTCGGTTGAGTAACCGCATTGACCACTGGGCTGCCCAACCATCGATCAACTTCACGTCGAACGCGTTCAGGCATCTCTCTCCATTCCATCCGCTTGCCACGGTCGAGAGGAAATTGGAGTTGTTTCGTATCTAGGGGATTAACCACGTCGTTCGTCCAGCTCTAATCGCAAATCTGAAATTCGGGTCGTAATTGGGCCAAGGATAAAAGTTGGGTCAGGTGTGAACCGCTTCTTACAGAGCGATGATCTCCCGAACGATAACGACCGAACTCGAAACCGCGACTACAGCTACGACGGTGGGTCGAAACACTCGTTCGTTCATGCGTCCAGTAAGTCGGATCGCGATCCAATAGCCGAGAGCGACAAGGGGTGCGGCCGTGGCTATCAAGACGAGGCGTTCTGTTGTGAAGAGTCCTTGGACGGCATATCCGATAGCGGCTGTGATGTACATGATGGTGAAGAAGAAAGCCATCGACGCCCGTACGTTGTTCCGATCCATGCGGCGACCCAGAAAGAAAAGGACGAGGATGGGGCCACCAATTGCCAAGCCCGTGGTCGAAGCGGAGGAAATGAAGCCCAGTATCGGACCGGAAATGCGCGGGTAAGGGACTCTCCACTCGGCTTTGAAGACGACCAAAGCGGTCAACGCGAGTACGAGAACGCCGATCGAGATTCGGAGGATCGATGCGTCTAGTGCGCTGAGAGCGAATACGCCGATCGGAGTTCCAAGCACCGCGGCGACGCCCATGCGACCAAGCTCGCGGTTCCGCAAGTGCTCACGAGTCTCGAAGAGAACGAGAGAGAACGCAATGATGGCCGCGGTGTTGATGACGATCACTACGGTTTGAGGTTCGAGGATTAGAAGCAGCAGCGGTGATGTGGTGAGACCGAATCCGAATCCAATCGCACCGATGACGAAGGCGGCGCCCATCAGGACCAACGAAGTGACAACGATGTGTAAGATGTCTGGCATTTCCTGAGTGGGCGATTGACCCGAACGGGAGAGTTTCGGCGAAAATCTTGAACGTGTTATAGCGTACCCAACGGTTGCCCGGTCGGTTTGCGGTGAGCGCGCGACGTTGGGAGATTTCAGCTAGGAGAATTCAGTGATGACCCGATACGAAGGTTCGCCAATTGCGTACGATGTCGCGATCCGCAAAAACGTGATGATCCCGATGCGCGATGGTGTAAAACTGGCCTCGGACATTTACCTGCCGGCGGCGAGTGCGAACGTCGCTAAGGGACAGTTTCCGGTCATTCTCGAGCGAACACCGTACGACAAGACTGCGCCCCGTCAAGTCACGAACATGAAGTACTACGCCAGGCGCGGATACGTTGGGGTCATTCAGGATGTTCGCGGTCGGTTCGAGTCAGAAGGGGAGTGGTACGCGTTTGCGAAGGAAGCGCCGGATGGCTACGACACGGTCCAGTGGCTAGGAGTGCAGCCGTGGAGCGATGGGCAGGTTGGCACGATGGGCGGTTCATACGCCGGCAGCGACCAGTCGGCATTGGCCACGATGAACCCGTCGCATCTATCAACGATGATCGTGGCGGTCGGGGCGTCAAACTATTACCACGGCTCAATGCGCCAAAACGGCGCGCTTGAGCAACGCTTCATGGTCTATGCCTTCAGGATGGCGATGACGAGCAAGGAAGCGATCGCGGACGGAGGTCTGCAGGCAGAGATCAGAAAAGCGTTCATGGACGACATGCCGGACATCGTGCGCCAGTTTCCGTTGAAAGAAGGAGCGACGGTATTGCGTAGGTTGCCGTCGTACGAGCGCTGGGCGATCGACATTTTGACGCATGGCGAGTTCGACGACTACTGGAAGCAACGGGGATATGCGCCCGACGAGTACTTCGATGAACACGCCGATGTGCCGTCCCTCTACATAGGAGGATGGTACGACTCGTATGCCCGTAACACGCCGATGAGCTACGTCAAGCTCAGCGCGATCAAGCAATCTCCACAGGTCTTATTGATGGGTCCTTGGATACATGGCGGTTTCGAGGCGACAAACTCAGGCGACGTCGACTTCGGGACCGAGGCACACGTCAACATGAACGACCTCCGACTGGCATGGTTCGACCACTACATGAAGGGGATGCGCACAGAGTTCGCCGATTGGTCGCCTGTGCGCATCTTCACGATGGGAACCGGTAGCCAGCGTATGAACAAGCACGACCATGACCGCTTTCTCGACCATGGCGGATATTGGCGGTCGGAGCCGGATTGGCCGTTGCCGGGAACGTTGGAGAAGCCGTTCTACCTGCGTGCTGGCGGTGGGTTATCGGAGGACGCGCCTAACGAAGGCGAGACGACATTGACCAGTTACACGTTTGATCCTAAAGACCCCGTTCCGACTATGGGAGGGGGGATTTCGGCGGCAGAATCGATTATCCGAGCCGGAGCGTTCGACCAGCGAGGACGTCCCGATTTCTTCGGGTGTGTTGATACCCAACCCTTGAACTTGCGTCATGACATCCTGACCTTTCAAACGCCAGAGCTTGAGGAAGACACGGAGGTGACGGGCGAGATCGTGATGCACCTATGGGCATCATCCTCAGCTGTCGATACCGATTTCACAGCCAAGCTCATCGATGTTCATCCGCCGTCCGCCGATTACCCGGACGGTTTCGCCATGAACATCACAGACTCGATCATTCGGACGCGTTACCGGAACAGTTGGACCGATCCGGAGTTGATGGAGCCGGGCACGCCGTACGAGTTCACGTTCCATCTGTATCCGACTTCAAACGTGTTTCGGCAAGGACACCGAATCCGATTGGACATCAGCAGCAGCAACTGGCCTCGGTTCGATGTCAATCCAAACACTGGTGGTCCGTTGGGACTTGAGCAACGTTACGAGATCGCTCAGCAGACGATCTATCACAGCCCAGACCATCCCTCACACATCGTCCTTCCGATGCAAAAGGAGGCTTGAAAGTGATCGCAGATCTGAGCGGTAGGAGCGCTTTAGTCACCGGTGGAGGCCAAGGAATTGGTCGAGGGATTGCTCTCAAACTTGCCGAGCAAGGTGCCGATGTCGCGATTGCGGACATCAATGAAGAAGGCGCGGCTGCCGTCGTGGACGAAATCAAGAGGATCGGACGAGAGAGTTTCGCGGTCCAAATCGATGTGACAGATAACGAGTCGGTGGTGTCATCAATCGGCGGCGTTATTTCGCGCTTCGGACATTTGGACATCCTGATCAACAATGCGGGAATCGGTCGTGTGGAGGGGAAGGCTGGCGGCGGTCTGGATGAGGATTGGGGGGAGAACTGGAACACCGTGATGGACATCAATGTACAGGGCGTGATGCGCTGCACCAAGGCGGTTGTCGGTCATTTCATGGCGCGGAAGTATGGGAAGATCGTGAACACGGCGTCCGGTGCTGGACGCGGACCGATCTGGTGGGGGACCACCTTCGGGTGCTCCTGGTTATGCGAACGCTTACGGGCCCTCCAAAGCGGCGGTCATCAACTACACGCAGTACTGCGCTTCGACACTGGGTCCGCACAACATCAACGTGAATGCGATCTGCCCGGGGCGCGTATGGACCGCATTCCACGATGTGGCGATTTCGGAAAGGATGCGGAGCGATCCGTCGCTTGCCGGGAGCGACCCGCAAGACGTATTCAACGACGATGTAGCGAACCTAATTCCCCTTGCTCGGTCTCAGACGCCAGAGGAGATCGGGATACTGGTGGCGTTCCTCGTGTCCGATGACGCGAGTTCGATTACCGGACAGTCGATTCATATTGATGGTGGTCAAAGAATGGCATAGGCGCGATCAGACAGCATCGCTCGCGCGAAATTAAGGAAACGAAATGAAAATCACAGATGTGACGCTGACGATGTTCAAGTGGGAGGGACTGCCGTCGGCGTTGCCGAAGAAGCACTCGGTTCAGCCCAGCAATGCGAGCCAGATAGGGCTGTTGACCATCTCAACCGACGAGGGCGTTGACGGGCATGCATTCTTAGGGACGTCGAACCGCAGCGCGGAGCTTGACGCGTTGTCACTCATGACGTATTTGAAGCCAGTGGTGATGGGGGAGGACCCGTTGGCTCGTGAGCGTCTGCACGAGACGATGATCTTCCTGCAAAACAACACCACGATGCGTGCGATCGGAGCTGTGGATGTCGCGCTGTGGGATATCGGGGGCAAAGTCGCTGGTTTGCCGCTGTATCAGATGCTGGGGTCTTACCGAGAGAGTATCCCCGCGTATGTGAGTTCGCCGAGACTTGCCACAGTAGAGGACTACGCGGCAGAGGCGGCAGAGATGCGGGCGGCAGGATGGGCGGCGTATAAGATCCATCCGCCAGCGGAGGACATCCACGAGGACATCGCGGTCTGCGAAGCGGTCCGTGCCGCGGTCGGAGACGAATACCAGTTGATGCTCGACTCGATCTGGGCGTACGACTATCCCGGGGCGCTTGAAGTTGGCAAGGCGATCCAAGACCTGAACTATCACTGGTATGAGGACCCCTTGGCGGGGGATGACATCTTCAACTATGTGAAACTGAAGCAGCAGCTTCACATCCCGATCATGGCGACGGAACACTCGCCGGGCGGCTTCACGGCGTACGCGCCTTGGCTGGTGCATCAGGCTACTGACTACCTGCGCGGCGACGTTGCGGTGAAAGGCGGCATCACGGCGGTGATGAAGACGGCGCACTTGGCCGAGGCTTTCCACATCAACTACGAGATCCACCACGGCGGCAACTCGTTGAACAACGTGGCGAACCTCCATTGCGCGCTGGCGATCAAGAACACCGAGATGTTCGAAGTGTTGTTGCCTCACAACCTGCAGAAATACGGGCTGATTGAGGATATCGAGCACGACGAAAACGGCAACGTGCACGCCGATGCTATCAACGGACCGGGTTTAGGTGCGCAGATCGATTTTGATCTGATCGAATCCAATAAAGTGGCTGTTCTGTGCTGACTATGGCTGTCACCAAAGCGATCGATTTGAGGATCATTTTCGGTGGAGACGGCAACCAACACTGACGTACTGGTGGTAGGGGCGGGCAACGCTGCAATGGCGGCGGCAGTCGCGGCTCGGGAACAGGGTGTTGAGGTCAGAGTGCTAGAAAAGGCACCCAAGTCTCAGCGGGGCGGCAACAGCGCGCTGACCGTTCACATGCGGTTCCCGTACCGGGGAATGAAAGATCTTACATCCTTGCTCTCGGATGTCAGCGAAGCAGAGAAGCGGTCATTGGCTGAGCGAGTTCGTGACTATTCAGAGTCGGACTACTACGAAGACATAATGGCGGTAACTGACGGTAGGAGCGATCCTACTTTAGCGAGAAGATTGGTCTCGGAGGCCTACAGAACGGTGGGTTGGATGCGGTCGTACGGACACGCATGGATTCCGTCTCACGAAAGTCCGACATCGGCGAATGTCGTCTCATTCGATGGAGGTGGATTTGCCATGCAGGAGCGCTGGTTTAATGCCGCGGAACGTTTGGGCATACCGGTACATTACGAAACTCGGGCTCTGGAGTTGCTGCAGGATCGCGCGGGCAGGGTGACGGGAGTGTTGGCTCGCGCTGGAGATCGGGATGTCCGTTACAAATCGCGGGCCGTGATTCTAGCTTGCGGCAGCTTCGAGTCGAGTCCGGAGATGCGGGGCCAGTATCTCGGCGCCGGTTGGGACAAGGTAAAGCTCAGGGGTGTGCCGTTCAATACCGGCGATGGCCTCAACATGGCGTTGGAGTTGGGTGCTCAGCCAACCGGAAGTTGGTCCACCTGTCACGCCTCCCCTCAGGACTCGCATCGCCCCGACTACGACGTCCCCGGCCCAGGGGTGAGCGGAGTGTACTGGAGCCGCTACTCCTATCCCTTCGGGATCATGGTTAATGTCCGCGGACGTCGGTTCGTCGACGAAGGCGAGACGTGGCGCGGGCTTACCTATGCCAAAACTGGGCGTGCCATTTTGTCACAGCCAAGAGGGCTCGCTTTCCAGATCTTCGACGCCGAGCAGAGACGTAAGGGGCTGATTCGGGGATACGAAGACGCGACGGCTTTCAAATCAAACAGCTTAGAGGCACTTGCAAAAGACCTCAAGCTAAGCAATGTGGAGGCGTTCCTTGAAACGGTCCGTCAGTTCAACGACTCCACCCGAGACGGTGAATTCGATCCGTTCCGTCTCGATGGAAAATCCACTTCGGGGATAACTCCGCCCAAGAGCAATTGGGCACTGCCCATCGCCACTCCGCCTTTCGAGGCTTATCCGACAATCTGCGGGATGACGTTTACGTACGGAGGTCTGAAAATCAGCCCTTCGGCTGAAGTCTTGCACGAAAACGATAGGGTTATTCCCGGTCTTTACGCCGCAGGTGAGATGGTGGGCGGGTTGTGGCACGATAACTACCCGTCGGGCGGCGGCATGATGGCCGGAGCCGTGTTTGGTCGCATTGCTGGAACTAAAGCGGCGCAGCAGGTGCTCTCGGGTAACTGAAAGCAGGTTGCTTTGACCTAGCTCACGTCCCGAGCGTTGGCTAACAGATTCTCCAATGTACCCCCCTGTATCTCCTCACGGTCTTCGTCGGAGATGAAGGTTAGGTGGGATCGGAACGCTTCCAGCGATTGCAGGTGAGTCATCGCTTTTTTGACGACGGGGAAGTCGGAGCCCCAGCAGAGGCGAGTGCCGAAGGCTTTGTAGCACTCTTCGTAGACCCAGTGGGTTTCGTGATAGGGGAAGTCCCAGGTTCGATCAGGCTGGCAGAGGTAGTGGAATCCAGAGAGTTTGAGATGGATGTTCGGTAGCTTGGCGGATTCAGTAACTTTTTTGACCATTGCCCAGGCATCTTCGCCGTATGACCTCAGCGCAGACATGTGGTGGCAGAGAATCGGAACCTCAGGAAATGCTTCAGCAACCTTTCGGATTTCGTTCTGGTGGTGCGGTGCCATGGCGATGGATGCGATCAGTCCGACATCCCGGGCGACGGAGAAGAAGTCTTTGCCCTCTTGGGTGTTGAACCACCGGCCGTCGTCCTCACTGGCGACGTACTGCGTGAATGCCTTCATCGGCCATTTTTCGGCGGCCTGCTCTAAGCGTTGCGCGGCGCCGGGCAGGTGATAGGTGTCCGACCAGAAGGAGTCGACATCGGCGAACTGGTTGAGGCGATCCGGATATTTTCGGACGGCTGCTGCGACGTAGTCGTTGTTATTGGGGTTGCGATGGATCTGCGCGCAGACGATGGTCGCGCGGTTGACGCCGTTGAAGTCCATCTGATCCAGCAACGTTTCGACGGAGCCGTGATGATCGGGGTCCGGGACCTCTGGGAGGTAGGGCCAATAGTTCCAAGCGTGGCAGTGAGAGTCGATGATCGGCATTGATTCCAGTTCCTGTTTTGAATCAGATGTTAGGGCGCGTCATGCCCGTTCGTCGTTACAGCGGAACATGCGCAAAATGCATTTTATCCGCGTCTTCAGTTGGGACATTTCGGTTTCGTGTCAGTTGTTTCCAAAGGTTAACTTTCGTGAAACAGTGCCGTAACATCCGCGAAACATTGTGGGCGTAGTTTGGATTCCATTGAGTAATCACCCGTTCGGGAGGGAGACGAAATATGGATACTGGCCACATAGCCTGGATGTTGACATCAACGGTGTTGGTGTTGTTCATGACGCCGGGCTTAGCGTTCTTCTACGGAGGACTGGTGCGCGGCAGAAACGTCGTCAGCACGCTGATGTACTCCTTCATCGCCATGGGGGTGGCGAGCATCGTTTGGGTGCTTTGGGGCTTCAGCCTTGCATTCAACGATTCTGCGAGCATCGGTTGGAGCGGCGGATTGGAATACATCGGTCTGTCAAAGATCGGCGTAGGTAGCGGAGAGCTGGGATGGGACATACCGGACCTGCTCGTTGCCGCATTCCAAATGACGTTCGCCATCATCACACCCGCGCTGATCACCGGAGCGTTCGTAGAGCGATTCAAGTTCACGACGTACCTCATCTTCCTAGTTCTTTGGGTAACGTTCGTGTACGCCCCGATCTGCTACTGGGTATGGGGTGGCGGCTGGATCGGCGACCTCAACGGAGGCGCGCTGGACTTCGCGGGCGGAACGGTTGTTCACATCAACGCCGGTATTGCCGCTGTTGCCGCTGCGTACCTAGTTGGCAAGCGCCGTAGCCCTGGTCTCGAACCTCACAACGTCCCGTTCGTCGTCCTCGGAGCTGCGATACTTTGGATTGGTTGGTTCGGCTTCAACGCGGGTTCGGCAGGCGCCGCAAACGGCACCGCGGTCGTCGCATTCGTCAACACCAACACCGCCGCAGCTACCGCAGCCGTGGTATGGGCAGTACTGTCATACGTCCACACCGGCCGCATCAGTGGGGTTGGTGTAGCTACCGGTGTGGTAGCTGGTTTGGTTGCGATCACGCCGGCAGCTGGTTGGGTAGGTGGTGCAGGGGCTCTCGCAATCGGTTTGGGGGCGGGAATCATCTGCCACTACGCAGTCCACTTCGAGATCGTGCACAAGCTCGGTATTGACGACTCGCTTGAGGTGTTCGCAGTTCACGGTCTTGGCGGTATCTGGGGTGCGCTGGCAACCGGTATCTTCGCCTGGAGCGCTCTGACAGACAGCGACGGTGGTCTGGTGAACGGCAACGCTGGGCACTTCGTAGCCAACCTGATCGCAGTAGTTGCCACGTTGGTCTACTCAGGTGTCGTATCGTTCATCATCCTGTTCGTCTTGGACAAGATTCCGGGTCTCGGCCTGCGGATCCCCGAGGGTGAAGAGGACATCGGAATCGACATTACGGCGCACGGTGAGCGCGGCTATGTTGCGGACGGTGCGGACTAATCGATAAACGAACAAACGGTGGGCGAGGGGAGTAGCATGGTGCTACAACCCTCGCCACAGAACCACGAAAGGAACTAACAATGCTGAGAATTGAAGCAGTGGTTCGCCCGGAACGGACGTCCACAGTTGTCGAAGCGATGACCGCCGCCGGTGTGAAGGGATACTCATACTGGAACATCACAGGTAAAGGTCAGCAGGAAGGCGTCGAGGTCTTCACAGGTCGAGGCGGGCATCTCTCTCACCGAGTTGCGTTGCCGAAGACGATGATCATGACGGTGGTGCCAGACGATATGAAGGATGCGGTCATCGACAGCATCATCGCCGCCGCCAAATCTGGAGATGAAGGCGCAATCGGAGACGGCAAAATCTTTGTCTCCAAGATCGAAGACGCGGTAAGGGTCCGCACGGGCGAAACCGGTGACGACACCGTCACGTAACTAGCCTCTGCCTATCCAGCGGGATTCAGATGCACTCAGCCGGTGCCACTCCAAAAGTGGTGCCGGCTGTTTGATTCTGGTTCGAACATTCTCGAGGATCATGATCGGCGCGAGGATACGAAAATCGCCGCGCCTTCGTCTTGGGTACGCCGGGCATCCGACAGCCTATGGATCAACAAGGTGTTGAAATTCGAATCGTCGAAATTGAAGTGTTGAATAGTGGAAGGTTCAGTTTCTGGATGGCAGAACAAACCTGCTGCCAACGCGTCGATGATGGGCTTGACGAAGTTCTCTACATCCAATGCCCGATATCCATGGAGAACTGGGCAAAATCTAAGGGCAAGTGTGATTGCGAAGTCATTTGCTGGGTTCCACGCGTCTTGACCACGCGCATTCTTCGCCGCCGATGCGATCTGAACTTTCCATTTAGCGAGGGTATCTTTACCTGTCTGCGATGTCGGGACGGAATTCGCTATCGTTCCCATCACGAGAGTTGACAGAAGGCGATCTGCCCCTGGCAATTCAAGCATCGGCACATCCCAACCGTCGATCTGTTTCGTCTTTAGATTGAAGTCGTTGCGATCGGATGTCACGGATTTCCTTTCCGCTCGACAGCACCAAAACCAGTTTGATTCGCGGTTCAGTGTAAAATCAAATTGATGGCAGAGGAGCGTAGCTCAGTTGGCTAGAGCGTTGGTCTCCAAAACCAAAGGTCGCGGGTTCGAATCCTGCCGCTCCTGCCAATCACCCTCTGATTGAAGGGCGAATTTGCCAGCCAAAAGGGTGGGCCGGGATGCTGAAATTGGTAGACAGGCTACGTTGAGGGCGTAGTGCTCGAAAGGGCGTGTGGGTTCGAGTCCCACTCTCGGCACCAAACTCAGCCGGCAACGGCTGATGACATGGCGTGAAGGCAAATTACGCTAATACACAGGGGCGACGTAGCCAAGCGGCCTAAGGCGGGGGTTTGCAAAACCTCTATTCGGCGGTTCGAATCCGCCCGTCGCCTCCAACCTCCTCCTTTGGATTCCCGCCTTCGCGGGAATGACGTGTTGAGTGACAGGAATGCCGCCCTGGGCGGCGAGGATGACTGAGGTTTTGGGGAGGCCTTGCAGTCTCTCAAATGTTGAATTTGACGCCCGTCAGTTCTTCCGAACGCTCCCACAAGTGATGAGCCACTTCCTTATCGTGTGAGGCTGGTGACGACGACACGACAATCGGGAATCCGCTTCGCTCATGGGGTTTGTCTGGTCCGTAGTATTGACCGCTTTGCGCGGTCGGATCCGTCGCCGCCCTCAGAATCGGCAGCGCCCCCATCTGAGCGCTCTGGACAAACAGAAAAGCTATCGGTTTGAGTAGCGTACCGACGAGACCCATTCCCTGTGCGAGGTTGGTGCGCGCGACTCCCGGATGGGCTGCCAGCGACGACATGTTATCGATCTGCGCGCGTTCCAAGCGTCGATGCATCTCATAGGTAAACAGCAGATTGGCGAGTTTCGATCGGTAGTAAGCGCGCCATCGCTTGTAGTTGGAGCGGTCCAGCAGAAGAGGATTGAAGTCGATATCACCACTGCGGTGACCTACGCTACTCACGTTGATGATGCGCGCCGATGGTGCCGCCAAGATCGAGGGCATCAATTTGGCGGTAAGGGCGAAGTGTCCAAGGTGATTGGTGCCGAATTGAGACTCGAAGCCGTCTTTGGTGGTGCGATATGGCGTTGCCATAATGCCGGCGTTGTTTATCAAAATATCGAGTTGGTCATGCGCTTCGCTGAAAAGTTGGGCGAATGCGTTGATCGAGGCCAAATCTCCCAAGTCGAGGATCATTAATTCGACCTTTGAAGAAGGAGCAGATTTTTTGATGCGGTGCAGCGCGGCTTCACCGCGGGGTGCCGAACGGCAAGCGATGATGATGAAGGCGTCGTGCCGCGCCAATTCAAGCGCGGTTTCGTAACCGACGCCGCTGTTGGCACCTGTGATTACGGCAGTTTTACCTGTCAAATCTGGGATGTCGGCAACCGTCCATCGTTCTGAGTTTTTCACTGGTTTCGAGGTCATTTCGTCTACGCGGTGTTGAGCTTCGTTTTATCGAACGCGATGCTAAATTGTCTCGGCGAAGCACATCTTAGATAGTTGACAGATTCCAAGTATGGTTGTAAGTTTGCGGACAACGCACGCAACATAGCGCGAGTGCGTTTCGAACGTGCTCGATTCGTAAACTATGTCGTTGCGTTCGACGAATCGAACACAGATTGAGGAGTTGACATGCGAAACGCGATACATGGTGCCAACCAGGCGCGCAGGTCGTGGATTGCGCTTGTGTTAATAGCTGTGGCCGCCGCGATGACGGTAGCCATCGCTTGTGGCGGCACAGAGACCGTAATTCAGACGGTGGTAGTTGAGAAATCCGTGCCGGGTGAAACTGTCGTTCAGACAGTGGTGGTCGAAAAGGAGGTGCAGGTCGAAGGCGAGACTGTCGTTCAGACTGTTGTGGTTGAAAAGGAAGTGCAAGTCGCGGGTGAGACGGTCGTTCAGACCGTTGTGGTTGAGAAAGAGGTTCAAGTCGCGGGTGAGACGGTCGTCCAGACAGTTGTTGTCGAGAAAGAGGTTGTCCAAGAGGTTGTCAAAGAGGTAGCGGTCGAGGTTGTGGTCACGGCTACTCCGGAACCGGCGATGATGATGGAGGCTCCGACTTTCAAAGGCAACCTGCGACTTGGCGAGATCTTGATCGATCCACCGGTGTTCCTGCCCAGCAAGCAGGGCACGGGTAACGCGCAGTTGCTGATCTTCTGGGGCTTCTTCGAGCCTCTGATGTGGGCCCAACACTCTGACCCGCCACAGCTCAACCTCGATGAGCCGACCTATACCGAAGGAATTGCTGAGTCTTGGGTAGTTGCCGATGACACGAGTTCAGTGACGTTCAAGATCCGCGATGGCGTGAAGTTCCACACCGACTGGAACGGCAACGACTGGGGCGAGGTTGATGCCTACGACGTTGAATGGAGCTACGGCGACGCTCTGCGCGAAGGCAGCATCAACCAGCGTGCACAGGGCATCCAGCGGTTCGTCAGCGGCTTCGAGGCCATTGACGACATGACGGTGCGAATGAACGTCAAAGACAATTCGCTTGACCCTCGTTGGTACCACATCATCTCGAATACGACTCTCGGATCGCCAGTGATGGTCCCGAAAGAGCTGTACGACGAGATGGGTGAAGAAGCCGCCAACCTCACGCCGGTCGGTACGGGTACGTTCCGAGTCACGGAATGGATAACGGACAGCAACATCCGGGCGGAACCGGTTGAAAACCACTACCGACAACAACCGAGCGTCGCTTCGTATGAAGTGATCCTGATGCCCGAGCCACTCGCGCGCATAGCTGCGTTGCAGACTGGTCTGATACACGTCGCGCGAGTGCCGTTGAAACTGATCAAAAACACGACCGCGAACATTGAAGGTGCGCGGCCACAGGTGGTTGGACCTCCCATTAACCAGGTCGTGATGTTCGCCGGCAACTACTGGGCTGAGACTGACCAGAACGGCGAAGACATCTACCGCAAGCGCGAGGGATTCAAGCCTGACGATGAGCATCCTTGGATCGGAGACCCTGACGACCCAGCGTCGATGGAACGCGCCAACAACGTGCGACGCGCTTTGAGGCTTGGCATCGACCGCCAGACGATCGTCGACGAGATCCAGTCTGGTGTTGGACGGCCCCTGACCAACGCGATGAACGCGTTCCCCGGGGACCCGCACTGGCGCGACGAGTTCGACGTACCGTACGACCCAGATCAGGCGAAAGCATTGCTCGCTGAAGCTGGATTCCCGAACTGCTTCCCGTTCAAGTACCACGTCGCTCCTGGCAAGGAATGGGACGTGGAAGTTGGCGGCGCGGTTGCTCAGTACTGGCGTGAGCTCGGATGCGAAGTGACGGTAGACGCCACCGACTACGGTGCCGCAAGGCCGAGGTTGGTGAACCGGCAGAAAGAGATTCCTTGGATGATCCAGGCCGGGACAAACGCGAGACCAGACGTATTCTTCGGTTCGGTTTACCGCCCGACCGCCGGGTTTAACTACGGCATCGAGTTGCCCAACGAAATTACCGAGATCTCCCTACGGAACCTCGATCTGGCATCTACCACCGTCGAATCCCGCATCGCGAACTCGGTCGAGTGGTGGAGCTACGTCAACAATTGGAACTTGGTAGCCTCGGTGAGCACGTTACCGACGTCGGTGGTGCTGCGACCCGAGATTGTCGAGTACAGCCCATATATGAACACAGGTCCGGAGTTCGTTGCTCCTGAGACTGTGGTCATGAGCGAGTGACGGCTCCGCTAGCCAAACGAACCACGGAATAGCGGCGAGAGAGACGGCCGTGCCCAGTAACATTCTGGGCTCGCCGTCTCGTGCCGTTTGGCGTACCCACTTAGATCGCTGAGTTCATTAATTGAGAAAGCTCATCGCGCGCAGACTCTTAGCGGCTGTCGTCGTCCTTTTGCTCGCCAGCATTCTAGTCTTCGCGCTTTCGAGGATGAGCGGCGATCCGAGACACCTCTTCCTCAGCGAGTACACAACTGACGAGCAGTGGGAGGCTTGGGGGCGCGAATTCGGGCTGGATAAGCCTTATTACGAGCAGTACTTCAGGTGGTTATCCGGCGCCGTATTGCTGGACTTCGACATCTCTGTAAAGGAGCAGATACCGGCGACGACGGTAGTGATCCGCAAGATCCCGAACACGTTGCAACTGGCTGTTGGGGCCTATGTATTTGCAATTGCGTTGGGGATTCCGCTGGGGATATTGTCGGCGATATTGCGAGGAACATTTCTTGACCTTTTCGCGCGCGGGTTCGCTCTGTTGGGACAGGCGATGCCGGGATTCTGGCTCGGAATCATGCTGATCTTGATCTTCGCCGTCTGGCTCGGGTGGTTACCGGCAGGCGAAAAAGGCGATCTCCGCAGTCTCATTCTCCCGTCGATCACGCTCGGGTGGTACGCCGCCGCGGCGTTATTGAGATTGACCAGATCGGCGATGCTGGAGATCCTCGACAGCGAATTCGTCAAACTGGCACGGGCAAAAGGTGCGTCCCAAGCGACCGTGATACTGAAGCACGCGTTTCGGAACGCCATAATTGTCCCGCTGACATTCGCAGGAGTGTTCCTTACGGCTTTGATCACCGGCGCGGTCGTCACTGAGACCGTTTTCGGATGGCCTGGATTGGGGCGTCTCGCGGTTCAGTCTGTGTTCGGAACCGACTTTCCGGTCATCAGTGCGATTGTGATGTTCGCGACCGCAGGGTATCTGGGAATGAACCTGCTCGTTGACATCCTTTACGGCGTACTCGATCCGCGGATCAGACAGAGTTAAATTGGCTTCAACAACTGACAGATCGCTTGAATCAGTGACGCAGCCAATGGTTGTGCGCGAACGCGGCAATCCGTTCCAACTGACTTGGCATATCTTGCGCCGTTACCCCGTGTTGCCAGCCATCATCGTTGCACTCTTGGTCATCGCGGCGGCGTTTGCGCCGTGGTTGGCGAGGCACGATCCGCTAGTTGGCAATTTGCGGGACCAAGACCGCCCGCCGATATGGGAGGAGTCTTCGCCGATCAGCGGCAAAGAGCCGAAGTGGGAGTACCCTCTCGGAACCGATCCACTCGGCCGGGATATGTTGAGCCGAATCATATGGGGCGCTCGATATTCGATGCTGATCGCGTCTGTCGTGCTCATCTCCGGCGCGATAGGTGGCACGATACTCGGCTTGATCGCAGGATATTTCGGGGGCATCTACGACGAGATTTTGATGCGGATGGTGGATCTGACTCTCGGTGTTCCATTCATCCTCGTCGCATTGGCAACGGTGGTGGTGTTCGGGTCGAGCATGGTGCTGATAATCGCGCTGCTGATCCTGTTCAGTTGGAGCGGATTCGCGCGTCAAGTCAGGGCGGAGACGTTGCGTCTCAAGGCCGCTGATTACGTCGCTCTCGCCATCGTTGCGGGTGCATCATCGAATCGCATCGTTACCAAGCACGTCTTGCCCGGAGTTATCAACACGGTTCTCGTTATCGCGAGCCTTGCGATCGGTCAACTGATTCTGACAGAGGCGACCCTGAGTTTCCTTGGCGTCGGCATTCCCAAACCGCGTCCGGCGTGGGGTTCGATGGTCGCGGAAGGACGAGACTACATCAACACTTCTTACTGGATGTCGCTCTTCCCGGGGCTCGCCATCTTCGCAGTAGTGTTCGCGATGAACTTCCTCGGCGACTGGATCCGGGACCGGTTGGATCCGCGGTTGCGGCAGCTCTAGTATCCAAATCGGCGAGTCGCCAACTCTCGTGACCGAGTCCACATCGTACGATACCTAATACTCCCGTTCAAAACCATCCGCGTGTCAGCGCGTCATTTTCGGATTCGGTCGAGTCTCTCATCAGCACCTCTACATGAAAAACCAGCCGCTTGAAACCATCAGGTGTAAGTGGGTTTCGTGTCAAATATTCTTCGAATAATCGTCGGTTTTCAGAACGCCCAGATGCGGATGAAAAGTTCCTGCGTATGTTGGAAGGCAAGCGCCGAGCTCTGCGCAGAACTATGACTTCCTCGATCATCGTCGCCGATGTGCTAATGGGGATCATATCTAGCCATTCGCATATCAAGATGTATCGGGAACTCGGAACGGCGATTTTTAAATCAAGTGCGGTTGCGCTGGCTTCTTGAAACATCGTCTTGTCGAGGTTCGTTTTTATCTCGGCGGCCAAATACGCTAAGTTGGTGCTCGCGGTTTTGGTCTCGGCAAAGTCTGGACTGTGGGAGGCTTTCAGGAATAACGGACGCGCAAGCGCAAAATCATGGTCTTTGGATCGTACCTCCATGCCTCCCCCATGCGCTGCGTCTGACATTTCGGAGTCGAAACGAAGTTGCGAAAAAGCGTTAGCAGGACCGAGGATCAGCTCATGAGTTTCAATGAATTCGCCAAACACTTTGCCGATTAAACGAGGTAGGAATTCTTCTAACACTGAATTGTCGAGTTTAAGTTGACCTTTCTGCCTGTACAAGAAATTCTCTTGGCTATCGAACACCAGATCGAGATCGATCCAATTCTTGTACCGATTCAATGATCTTACGGTCAGATCGATGATGTCCTCAGTTGTGCCTTGGATTTCCTCAATCTCTCCAATCCATTGTTCGTAGACGCTGATAGCCGACAGGACTCTAGGACGGTCGCTACTCGGAAGCTTTTCGTTGGCGAGAAGCGCCCGAAGTTTGTCGCCGTGTGGTGAAGGAAACGACATGGCTACTTGAGGCGCAGAACCGAGGGTGTCAGGACGCGGATGGGAGAGGGGTGGATAGTGTTCAAGTGAGCCAACGCTTTGTCGATCCCATTTTTGACTTGCGCCTCAGCGCAAGAACGAGAGGCCAACAGTGCTCGCATAGCGACACCGCGTGCGGCTTCTAGCACAAAGTCCCGGGCTGGGACTTCCCGAGGGGATCGAAAATGAATGATGTCTTCGTAAATTTTGGTTCCAAAACGATTCAAAAACTTACGTTCTTGACGCTTCTCGAGAGGCAAACCTAAACATTGGCCGGCAAGTTCAGCCACGAGTTCGCCATTGAAGAAACGCACACCCTGGACAGATGATTCCCGTCCCAAAACGAGGATGATTGGCTTTCCCGTTTTGGTAGCGCGAGCCATTTCCTTTAGCGCGAGAGCCATATCCATGGAGTATTGAACAACGGTCAAGAACCTGTTACCACGGTTTTGGCGGTTTGATCCGATCTCAGACCGAGCAACACTTAATACGTCCCAACCAAGCGATTCGACCGACCTACGAAAACGTTGGTGGTAGTTATGAACGTTGATATACGGAGGCGAGGTCAGTACGAAATCTATGGATTCGTTCTCAACCGGCAAAACTCTCGCGTCCGAGTGGTAAACCGTGACTGGGTTTTTGGAGTAGGGTAAATTCTGGACATTGCGTTCGAGCCGCGCCCAGGTTCCCATTACCCTTTGGCGGTCCAAATCCTTCCGGTAAAAATCCGATAACACGACAAGCGCGGCGGCAAGGTCGCTCGTTTCCCTCGTGTCAAACTCGCGCCACAGAGACACCAAAAGTGTTTCCAAGGCGATGTGATCGTCTGAATCCGGTCCGCGCTCGAAGAATAATCCTCCGTTGTCAGCAAACAAGGCCTTGTGCAAGTTTTCCCGTATTTCGTCTAGGTAACACCGTCTATCTCGAGGTTCAACATTGATAAACCGGTACAACCGAGTGAGCAATACGGCGGCAGGATTCAAGTCTGTTCCTACCGAAGGGTAGCCTAGTCTAGCGGCTTCAACCAATGAAGTACCACTGCCAACGAACGGATCCATTACGACTCCGGTTTCCGGCGCAAATGCTACGAGCAGTTCTTCGACCAGTTGGGGAGAAAATTGCCCAGACCACGGAAAGAGATTTTTTCGCGTTCTGTGCGTGATGTCTAGCTTGCTTTGGTTAAGCGTTTCGCGATCCAGTGGGGTTGAGGAAAACGTCGGTTTCGTGAGCATGGTGTTGTGCGACCAACGGCGACGCAGTTGCAACGCCGAATGCCATAGCTGTAGTTAATCGTGATGATAACCGTTTCCCTGGCTTGTTCATGTCGAAATGGCAGACACGCCAACGATCGCGTTTTCGAGTCTCAGAGAACAGTCATGAGCCTCTGCCTAATAAATGCGCTCTCGATGGCTTCCGGTGGCATGCGAAATTTTGTATAGCCTCGTACGCAGATGTACGAAAGAAGGCCCAAAGGCGCGTCAGCCGATCGGCGGCTATCCATTCCAACCCTCGCTTCGCAATACCCGCCCCGCCACTGCATCGAGTTTGCGGACCATATCCAGATCGCGGTAAGCCGGGGCGGTGGCGATGGCGTGTTCCAGAGCGGTATGAACTCCTGATGGGAAGGGTGCTTGTAGTGCGCCAACGATTGGGATGGCGGCGCGTACGAGTTCACGGGCGCGCTCCGAGTTTTGATGCAAAACGTCTAAGATCATTGCCGCTGAAACATCCTCGTGCTGCTCGTGCCAACAGTCGTAGTCGGTGACCATCGCGACGGTGGTGTACGCAATCTCGGCTTCGCGTGCGAGTTTGGCTTCCGGCATATTCGTCATCCCGATGATGTCGCAATCCCAAGATCGATACAGATTCGACTCGGCGCGTGTGGAAAACTGCGGACCGTTCATCGCTAGATAGGTACCGCCACGCACAAAGTCGATGTTTAGTACCTGAGCTGCTTGTTCGACGGCATCGTTCATCGTTGAGCACACTGGATCGGCCATGCTGACGTGTGCAGCGAATCCCTCCCCGAAGAACGAACTTTTTCGACCGCTAGTGCGATCGATGTATTGGTCGACGAGTACGAAGGTTCCGGGTGTCAGTTCCTCTTTCAGCGATCCGACAGCGCTGAATGCCAAGATGCGATCTACGCCAGCGCGTTTCAACGCGTCGATGTTGGCGCGGTAGTTCACCTGCGACGGTGGAACACGATGTCCCCGTCCGTGGCGAGGGAGGAAAGCGACGCGGTAATGCTCGAACCTGCCGATCAAGAGATCGTCTGACGGCTTGCCAAAAGGCGAGTTGACGGACACCCATTGGGCATCCCGGAAACCCTCTAGCTCGTATAGACCGGTTCCCCCGATGATTCCGACGGTTGTTTCTGCGCCCTGTGCCAATCCATCGCTCCTAGCGTTTTCGAGTCTTCCGCCGACCAAGTAAGTCGATTCGTTCTGGTGCTCGACCAGTGGATAGTTAGAATCTTAAGCGTGCTTGATGTCGTCGTTGATGATGATTGCCGAGATGGCGGAACGGTAGACGCAGCGGGCTTAAACCCCGCGGCCCTTAAAACGGCGTGTGGGTTCGAATCCCACTCTCGGCACCAACTTTGGAAGAAGTGGGACTCTCTCAGTGTTAAACTCGCCTTCAATTCTGCGCGCATTCGTTTAGACAGGAAAACGCAAATGTCCGAAGTCAACCAACGCCATGTTTCCTACGCCGAAATCGTCAACGACCTTCGTAAAAAAGCGGCCATCACGGCCGCGGATGACACCCCCCAAGAAGAGTTTCCCAATCATTTTGGCGCCGAATTCAAATCGAACCGGATCCTGATCAAAGACAGTCGTAACCGCGCTACAGTGATAACGTCACCGGGGGGATCGCCCGGCGACCCCCATATCCATCCTGACTTCAACGAGTGGTTCATGGCGTTCGGTGGAGTCATGGGTTTCCTAGTTGGTGAGTACACGCCGTTTCGAGCTACCTTTGGAGACATAACTGTTGCGCCATGCGGCTACCGGCACACGCCGCTCCCATGGTACGGCGACATGTGCATGAGGTTGGTCTGCACCAAACCGGGTTCGAACCACGATATCAAGGGCATCGAGCCTTCGCGGAACGTTCGATTGGATCCCGATTGGGAACCGCCGAACCGCATATTGACCCCGTTGCCTTACATGATCGAACGTCACGGTTTGGATGCGAATTGGCAGGAATCGGTCTTGCTTGACCAGCGCAATCGTGTCGAAATGTTCAACGTGCTGCCGGGGGCATCGGCGGAATCGGTCAATGGTGATAACGAATCGTGGTGGGTGGTTTTGAAGGGTAATGTCAGGTTCGAAATCGCTGGCGACGTCGTAGATGCGAGCAAGGGCAGTGTTCTCTATTCAGGTGATGGCGAATTCAGCGCGATAACCGCGACGGGACCTGGGTCGGGCATCTTCGTCGAAGTTGCGGATCCGGAGACCTGCTGATCGGACTGTTGGAACCAATCCTTGTCTTGCGCCGAACCGAAACCCCGAACTAAAGAATCAAACGGAAACTGCAATGTCTGAACTGAACCTCCACCATGTTTCATACGACGAGATAGTCGATTCGCTGCGACCGGATTCTGAGGGCTCAGTAGCACCGGTTCTACCCGAAATCGCACGCTCAGGTGGTGGTTACGCAGCGGTAACCAAGTCGCGCATCATGATCACGGATTCTCGTAACCGTATGGCGGTGATCTCTTCGCCGGGCGGTTCGCCTGGCGACCCGCACTTGCATGATGATTTCAACGAGTGGTGGGTGGTGTTCGGCGGTGAGATGCGGTACCGGGTTGGGGAGTACGAGCCGTTCAAGGCGCACTTCGGAGACATCGTAGTTGCGCCTAGCGGTTATCGGCATGATCCGAGGGCGTGGAAGGGCGATATGTGCATGCGGATGGTGATTGGCAAGCCCGACTCGAACCACGACCTGAAGGGGTTAGAACCGGCGCGAACGATTCCGTTGGAAGACCACTGGGAACCGCCGAATCGCATCTTCACGCCTTTGGATTACATGATTGAACGCCATGGATTGGACTCTGATTGGCAGGAACCTGTCATACTGGATCAGCGGAACCGGGTTGAGATGTTTCACGTTATGCCGGGCGGTCCGATGGCGTCGTTGTCAGGTGACGCTGAGGCATGGTGGGTCGTGTTGGGCGGCAATGTCAAGTTCCATTTGGGGAGTGATGTTGTGAGTGCCGGGACGGGCGATGTTGTGTATTCAGGAGAAGGCGAACATAGCAGCGTGTCGGTTGATGGCGACGAATCGGCGATATTTATCGAGGTGGTTGAGCCGTAATCGGCCATTAACAAGACAAAAAAGCGGTTTCTTGCGGACCGAACAAGGAGTGATGAAATGGGATCGACGCAGATTGTTGTTGGTGATTATGAGATTTCGGTGGTGGATGATCATATCGGGCTAAGGCGGAATCCGTCGGATGTGTTTGTAGATGTGACGGAAGCTGAGTGGGATGCGCATCGGGATTACGCTTTGACGGCGGATGGTTACTGGGAAGCGCAGTGGCGTGGGCATCTGATCAGGCGTGTCGATGAGACAGGTGAGAATGTGTTGGTGGACACCGGGGCAGGGCCGGGTCCGTATGAGCATGGTCCGCCTGAAGGTGATCTGTTGAAGAATCTTAGCGCTCTAGGGGTCAATCCAGAAGACGTGGACAATGTTGTGACCACGCATTGCCATTGGGATCACATCGGGTGGAACGTTTCGAGGCAAGGCAGCGATGTGCGTACGACCTTCCCGAATGCGACATATCACGTAGCCCAGAATGACTGGGAGTTCTACGGCGATCCGGCAAACTCAAATGACGAATTCAACGCATATGTGGCGCCTTTGGGAGAAACGGGACAGCTAAAGTTGGTTTTGGGCGAACTGGAGTTGATGGACGGTGTGACATTATTGCCTACGAACGGGCACACTCCAGGTCATCAATGTGTGTTGGTCCAGTCGGGTGGAGAGACGGCGGTTTTGACTGGCGATCTGTTCCACAATGTGGCGCAGGTACGAGAACAGCTTTGGTGCCCGGTTTTCGACTGGCGGCAGGATCTTTCAACGGCTTCACGGAGGTGGTTGTTGTGGCGCGCGCAGTCGGAGGGTTGGACGGTGGTGTCGGGTCATCTTCCGACGGGGATGAGTATGGGGAAGATTGTTGATCGAGATGGGGGTCCGAGCTGGGTGGCGGTCTGAGTTATTGAGACGTTGTATAGCCGCGATCTTGCCGCTTCATGCCGCTGGGATGCCGCTAGATGCCGCTGTAGCGGCATGTTCGCTGTTGGGGTGTTTTGTGGCGAGATTCGGGCATGTTCGCTGTTGGGGTGTTTTGTGGCGAGATTCGGGGTGAGATGTGAGGGATAGGGCGGGTATCGGCGTTTGTGGCTTGGTGTTGGTGGTTTTCGTAGGATTGGAGGGGTTGATTGGAAGTGGAATTTAGAACAAAACTGCCGCTGGAGCGGCAATTTCGCGGCAAAACTCCGGCATGATTAGTTTTTGGCGGAGTTCAAAACAAGTTCAAAAAGTTGTCTGAACCGGGATTTTCGGGATTGAGGGATGGGCAGGATTTTGTTGGTGGTTTTTGAACTGTGATTTTTGTGATTGGAATGATGGGCTGTGATTTTGTTGTTGGTTGTTGGGCGTTTTTGGGGGCATGGGGGTGAGGGTGATTTATGTAGTAGGGTAACGCTATCCACAAGGCAGATCGTAGGCTCGTAGCCTCTCGGTTGCTATCCGGTCCATACGGAGGAACGTTGGTCCCCGTCGAACATGGATCAGGCACGTCGCACGTGCCTCCCTTTGTTCGGCGGACCGGGTGATGCCTTGTGGATAAGACGTTGTCTGTAAGCCACGAGGGAGGCTCCGATGCCTGTCCGTTTACTGTTTCCGATATTGACGACTCTTTGCCTGTTCGCCCTCGGGTGCGCGCAACCGTCGCCGGAGATCGTCGAAGTTCCGGTTACTGTGGAGGTGTTGCGCGAGGTGCCCGTGACGGTAGAGGTAGAGCGTGAAGTGAAGGTGGACCGCGAGGTCCCAGTCACGGTGGAGATCGAGAGGGAGGTGGAAGTGACGAGGGAGGTTCAGATTCCTGTGACGGTGGAAGTCGAAAAGGATGTCATCGTGGATCGTGAAGTTCCCGTGACGGTGGAAGTCGAACGTACGGTGGAAGTCACCCGTGAGGTTCCTGTGACTGTGGTGCGAGAGGTGGAGCGGGAGATAGTTCGGGAGATTCCCGTCACCGTAGTCGTGAAGGAAGAGGTTGAGGTGGTCAGGGAGATAGCCGTGACGGTCGAGGTCGAGAAGGTCGTTGAAGTTCAGAGAGACGTTCCCGTCACGGTCGAAGTTGAGAAAGTGGTGGAGAAGGAAGTCGAGATTGTTCGCAACACGTTGTCCGACGTCTCAATGGCAGACTTGGATGACGCATTCGGCGTTCTGGACACTGATGGCGGCGACACGATAACGTGGTACGAGGCCTGTGCAGGATTAGGGTCCGACCTCGATCAAATGGCTAACGTATGGTTGTTCTTCATACGAGAGGGTTGGATGTTCAGCGACGATCAAGCGAGTTTGGACGCTGATCTAGAAACGTTCTACTGGACCAACGAAGAGCTTTGCGAGCGGTGGGAATGGCAGGAATACTGATGGAATTAGTCGACGCCGTGCCGAGACGCAAGAAACAGCGCAGTGTCAAGTTGAACGAAGGACGGATCCTAGAACAGCGTCGCCGTTGAGCGAGTCTAAAGTTGTGCTTTAAGGGACGCACGGTCGGAACTGCAATGGGTGTGGGACGCATTTCTTGCCGCAGCATCTGACGGTGGACCACATCATCGCGCCGTCGAAGGGTGGGACTGATTGTCTTGAGCTGCTTTGTGGGCACTGCAACTCGTTGAAGGGGGATCGTCCGATGGAGTATTTGCGGGCGCGGTTGGTGCGGGCTGTTTGAGGCGGGGATTGCGGGCAAGATGAGTGGATGAGGGATGACTTCGGTACGCTTGAGTGTGACGTGTTGATGAAGGATGAACAGAGAATTTGGGAATGCGATGTGTCAGTGATTGAGTGACCACTTCATCAATGCCTTATCGAAAGGATCCGAAAAGCGTTGGCGTTGCAAGAAATACCGTTTCTCGTCGGATGCCAATATAGATGCACAATAAACGTACGCCATCCGTTGCCAGGGATCCATCGAATTAAAACTTCCCTTGCGTGCCCGCAACCAATGCTCCCTTCCATTTGCGAGGGCGGCTAAAAGTATTTCCCTGCGCGTAGCCGCATCTGCCGAGTTAAAGCGTTGAGCTAGTTTCGGAAAATGGTTTATGTTTCTATTGGTCGAAAACAAACTAAGTATAGATAGTCGCGCGAACTCAGAGTCCAAGATGGAATGATTTTCGAGAAGATCAAGTAAGTTTCTACCTATTGTTCTCCATTCGTCCTCAGGGACTGCTTGAATCGATGCAATGTAGGCACAAACACTAGCTAGACACGGTTCTAATGAATCGATGTTTTCAATTATTGTATCTAAAGCACCTGGATGACCAACTTGGGCAAGTCGTCTAAAAAACCAACGTAGTCGTATGTAATCAATTTCGTCTTGAGAAATGTATTCATTGACGATTTTTGTGACAATCGGCTTTGAAAATGCTTCCCAGTCCTCAGTAGCGATCTTTTCATAAGTAAATGTCGCGTAGGGATTTTTGGTATCATATTTATAAAGAATATATAACATGTTCTCTTCTTCATCGTTGATCGGTCGATCCTCGATCATTTGCATGCTGAATTCTTGGAAATCTTCGGCTGTAAACCTTCTTGTTTTGTGATCTTGTAGTGTCAATCGTTGTTGATCGTCCAATGTTGAATTGAGTAATCTTGTAGCTTGTATTGTTTCGATTTCGGTATTCGCAAAAATAAGGAAATCATCTGAGTATCTCAGAAAATGCACTCCGCTGGCCGTTAGATATTCGTCAATCGGGATTAATGTGCATTCGGCGATAAGATGCACGGCATGTGGCCCAATCGGTACTCCTTGTGATAGACCCTCTGTCGTTGATTTGACCAACTGGATAATCCAGTCGATTGCTGGTTTTGGCAAACCACAGGAATCTAATTGATTTTCCACGGTGTGATGATAGATTTGATTGTAAAAATCTGCGATGTCACAATATACTATGTGTTGATACGCGTGGCTCCTCAGGTACGCAGTATTCCAGAATTCATTCCAGCGTGTCCCTTGACCGTATAAACCGCGCTCAGAATTAGGATCGAATCGATAGCTGAAAACACGATTTCCCGGGAGACGTTTGTTCTCAATAGGTTCACCGTATTGATAAATCAAGCCTGTGAGAATAGCTGTATCTTGTGGATGCAACTGAGTTGCTTTTCTGGTTGACAAATCGCTTTTGGGAACGTCAAAACGGCGATATGGTTTGGGTTTCAAATTGGAAAGTGGAGTTTTGCTAAGAATTTCTACATATTCGGCTGGATCACTTGCGATTGCTTGGAGTTCGGGAATGCGTGGAAATATGTCGCCATCTGAGTGTTTGGCGATGAACCTGAATGCCCAATCGATGGACCCGAGATTTAAGTATTTTTCGTGATCTTGTGGCAATTCAGTGAATGGATTCTTGTGCTACGGATGGAGGCATTACTGGAGTTGGTTGTGTGAAACGACGTTTCAGGATTTTTCAAGAAGGGTGATGACTTCGGTTAGGAGGGTTGGGAGATCGTTTTTGATGGTGGTCCAGATGAGGTCGTTTCTCACGTCGTCGTATCGGTGGGCGATTATGTTTCGTAGGGATATGATGCTCTGGTGGTTTGTGATTTGGTTTGCGAGGTGTTCGTGGTGATGATGGAGTCGGTTTGTGGCTTCGCCGATGATGACGAATTCGCGTTCTACCGCAGACCGCAGGAGCCTCTGCTGTTCGTAATCTTCGAAGGTTTTATCGGCGACGAACTCTATGATGGCGTGGACTGACTGTTGGATGTCCCACAGGAAGGATTTAGGGTCTCGCCGCATATATCTGCTCCCGGGTCTCGTCGACGGATTTTCGGAAGTAGGGGTTTTTGATGGCGGTATCGTCGATGAGGTCTACGGTTCGGTTGAATAGGCTTTCGAGGTCTTCTTTCAGGTCGATGTGGTTGCCGTACCACGGTTTTGGGGGTGCGTCTCCGAAATCGACTAGGAAGTCGATGTCGCTTTTTTCGGGGTTGAAGTCGCCGACGGCAGCAGAGCCGAAGACTTCTAGGCGCTTGACGTGGTGTCGTCGGCAGATTTCGGCTAGTTGGTCGGAGTGTTGGGAGATTAGGGGGATCATGGGGTGGTGTGTCCTGATTCGTAGGATATCGCAGTGTGGGCCCCCTTTGTCCTTCGGACATTTCCCCCGCCGAGCGGGGGAAACCCTACTCCATGGCCGCCCCGATCACCCTCACCCTAGCCCCTCTCCCTTCAAGGGAGAGGGGACGCCTCCTCCTCCCGGCTCTTCTGGATTCCCGCCTCCGCGGGAATGACGGTGGTTGCAGGCATACCCTGCGCACTCGCTTCGCTTGTGCGTGCCCCTTTCGTTTTACGAAAGGGGCTAAACGCCCAAATGGGCGCGAAAATCGTTCAATACTCCTTCTCGTAGCTGTTCGTTTGGGGCTTCGGCGTAGATGCGTAGGAGGGGTTCGGTGCCGGATAGGCGGGTTACGGCCCAGACGTTGTTTTGGAGGTCTAGGCGGAGGCCGTCGCGGCGGTCTTCGTTTAGGACTTGGAGGTCGCCTAGGGAGGTTGGGGCGTCGGAGGATAGGGCGTTGGCGATGCGTTGGCGTTGGTCGGGGGTGAATTGGATGTCGATGCGGCGGAAGGTGTGTGGGCCGGTGATTTGGTGGATTTCGTCGAGGAGTTGGGTTGGGGTTTTGCCGGAGGTTGCCATGCTTTCTAGGAAAAAGAGTGCGGATAGGGGGCCGTCTCGTTCGGGGATGTGTCCGGCGAATGCGTATCCTCCGCTTTCTTCGCCGCCGAGGACGCAGGCGTTGTCGATCATTGCAGGTCCGACGAATTTGAAGCCGACGGGGGTGCGGTAGAGATCGGTGTCGTGGTGTTCGGCTAGGCGGTCCATCATGCTGGACATGGTGATGGTGCATGCTGCGCCGCCGGGGAGATTGCGTCGGGATTTGAGGTGGTGGAAGAGCATGGAGAAGACTTCGAGGGTGGTGAGGTAGGTGCCGTTTTCGGCAACTACGCCTAGGCGGTCGGCGTCGCCGTCGGTGGCTACTCCTACGTCGAATCTAGACGGTGGCAAGGGCCCCCTTTGTCCTTCGGACATTTCCCCCGCTGAGCGGGGGAAACCTTGGGTTTCATCGGTGATGAGGGATATTAGGGGTTCAAGGTTGTCTTCTACGGGTTCGGGCTGTTTCATGCCCGGGAATGCGGGGTTGATTTCGTCTCGGATTTCGGTGACTTTGGTTTTGCCGCCTTCTAGAAGGGTTGCGACTATTCCTGCGCCAGAGCCGTGCATGGAGTCGACGGCGATGTTTAGGCCGGCGGATTTGATGGAGTCGATGTCGACTAATGAGGTTAGTTGGTCTAGGTAGGGGGAGAGCATGTTGGTGCTCGTAATTTGGGCCCCCTTTGTCCTTCGGACATTTCCCCCACCAGTGGGGGAAACCCCGCTCCCGTCCCCGGGCATACCCCGCTCTTGTGTCGGTCCTTTGGGCTCGCGCCCCTTTCGCTCTGCGAAAGGGGCTAGGTGGGCTTCGATGCGTTCTACTTGTTCGGGTGGTGCGCTGCCGCCGGCTTGGGATTTGACTTTGAAGCCGTTGTATTCGGGTGGGTTGTGGGATGCGGTGATCATGACGCCGCAGGCGGCGTTGTGGGTTGTTACGGCGTAGCTGAGGGCTGGGGTTGGTAGGGGTCGGTCAGAGAGGTGGACGGGGATGCCGTAACTAGCGATGACTTCTGCGGTGGTTTGGGCGAAGTTTTGGGATTGGAAGCGGGTGTCGTAGCCTACTGCTACTCCGCGTTGTTGGTGACCCGTCGCTAGAACATCTGACGCCACCGCGGTGGCGCAGGCTCTGACGTTTTCGAAGGTGTAGTCTTCGCCGATGATGGCGCGCCAGCCGTCGGTTCCGAAGGAGATGTTGGGGAGGGGGGGCATGGTTGTTGTTGGATGGGTCGATCAGCGATGTTGGTGATGGCGATTTCTGTGGTTTTGGTGGTAAGGCGACCACAAGGGTCGCCCCTACGGGTATTTGCCCGAGTCGCTTGCGCTGACCTACTATGAACCCCCTGCGTCTTGCTTCGCTCGACGCGTCCCCCTTTTGCTACGCAAAAAGGGGAGGTTAGATGCCTGCCGCGTTGCGGAGGGTTTTGGCTTTGTTGGTTTGTTCCCAGGGGAGGTCTAGGTCTTGCCGGCCGAAGTGGCCGAAGGCGGCTACTGGGCGGTAGATGGGGCGTCGGAGGTTTAGGGATTGGATGATGCCGCTTGGTCGGAGGTCGAAGGTGTTGGCTACGAGGTCTGCGATGGTGGTGTTTGGGAGTTTGCCGGTGCCGCGGGTTTCGACCATTAGGGATACGGGTTCGGCTTTGCCGATGGCGTATGCGATCTGGACTTCTGCGCGTTTCGCGAGGCCTGCGGCGACGATGTTTTTGGCGACGTAACGGGCGGCGTAGGCACCTGAGCGGTCGACTTTGGATGGGTCTTTGCCGGAGAATGCTCCGCCGCCATGTCGGGCGCTGCCGCCGTAAGTGTCGACGATGATCTTGCGTCCGGTCAGTCCAGCGTCGCCGTGGGGGCCGCCGGTTACGAATCTGCCGGACGGATTGATGAGGTACTTGGTATCGTCGTCTCGCATGTCGCTGGGGACTAGCGGGTCGATGACTTTGGCGATGAGGTCAGCTTCGATCTGGGACTGCTTGACGTTGGGGGCGTGCCATGTGGATAGGACGATGGTGTCGATGCGCTGTGGTTCGTGATCTTCGTTGTATTCGACGGTTACCTGGCTCTTGGCGTCGGGACGGAGGTATGGGATGTCGCCGTATCGACGGGCATCGCTCATGCTTTTGGTGAGGCGATGGGCGAGGGATATGGGGAGCGGCATGAGTTCCGGCGTTTCGTCGACCGCGTATCCGATCATCATTCCTTGGTCGCCGGCACCTTGTTGGGCGTCGTCTCCCGTGGAACCGTCGCGGTCTTCGAGGGCGGTAGATACGGCGGCATCGATGTCCGGGGATTGGGCGTGGAGATAGACGTTGATTTCGCAGGTCTCGTGGTCGAATTGGTACTCGGGATCGTCGTATCCGATTTCGCGGATGGTGTTTCTGGCGACGGATTCGAAATCGATTTTCGAGTTGGTGGTGATCTCGCCGAACATCCAGAGTCGGTTGGTTGTGCAGGAGGTTTCACATGCGACGCGGGAACTGGGGTCGCCCGCGAGCGCGGCGTCGAGGATGGCGTCGGAGACCTGATCACAGATCTTGTCCGGATGCCCGTCGGAAACAGATTCTGAGGTTAGGAGGAAATTGCCGGTTGTCATTTGGTTTGTCCTATGTGTGAGGCCAGTGCGCGCCCCCTTTGTCCTTCGGACATTTCCCCCGCGAGCGGGGGGAAACCCTGGTGTGTTGTTATGTCCCGGCTTCCCAGGAGTTTAGGTATTTTTCTTGGGCGGCGGTGAGGGCGTCGAATGTCATACCCATGGCTTGGAGTTTGAGGGATGCGATCTCGGTGTCGATCTCGCGTGGTAGGACGTGGACGCCGGGTTTGAGCGATGCGTGGTTTGCGGCGATGTATTCGCTGGCGAGGGCTTGGTTTGCGAAGCTCATATCCATAACGCTGGGCGGGTGTCCTTCGGCGGCGGCGAGGTTGACTAGACGTCCTTCGGCGAGGAGGTTTATGCGGCGTCCGTCTTCGAGGGTGTGCTCTTCCACGAAGGGGCGGAGGTAGCGTCGGGACTCGGACATCTCACGTAGGGCATCGATGTTGATCTCGACGTTGAAGTGGCCGGAATTGGCGACAATGGCGCCGGACTTCATGTTTTCGAAGTGGGGTTTGTCGATGGCGTGTAAGCCGCCGGTAACGGTTAGGAAGATGTCGCCGATTTGGGATGCTTCATCGAGGGCCATTACGCGGTGTCCGTCCATAACGGCTTCGAGTGCGCGGACGGGATCGACTTCGCAGACGATGGTGTGAGCGCCGAGGCCGCGTGCGCGGTCGGCGAAGCCGCGACCGCACCAGCCGTATCCGATGATTACCACGCTCTTTCCGGTGATCAGCATGTTGGTGGCTCTGATGATGCCATCAAGGGTGCTTTGGCCGGTGCCGTAACGGTTATCGAACATGTGCTTGGTCATCGCATCGTTGACAGCGATGATGGGGTATGCGAGCTTTCCCTCGGCGTGGAGTGCTTTGAGGCGGATTACGCCAGTGGTGGTCTCTTCCATTCCGCCGAGTGTGCTGTCAAGCAGCTCGCGGCGTTCGGAGTGGAGCATGGCTACGAGGTCGGCGCCGTCGTCGATGGTGAGGTGTGGTTTGGTGTCGGCGGCGGCTGAGATGTGTTCGTAGTAGGTGTCGGAGTCTTCGCCGTTGCGAGCGAATACGGAGATGCCTTCTGAGACGAGGTGCGCTGCGATGTCGTCTTGGGTTGAGAGAGGGTTGGAGGCACAGAGGGCGAGTTCGGCGCCGCCTGCGACCAGAGTTTTGGCAAGGTTTGAGGTTTCGGAAGTTACGTGGAGACAGGCAGCGATGCGGATGCCGTCTAGGGGTTTGGTTTCGGCGAAACGTTCGCGGATGCCCTGTAGAACCGGCATCTGCTGGTCGGCCCATTCAGATTTCAACGCGCCTTCAGGGGCGAGGCTGATGTCCGTTATGTCGTAGTTCATCGATGCTCCGATTTGGCGATGGTCAATCTGCTATGCCTCTTCGTCCTTTCGGACATTTCCCCTGCGAGCGGGGGAAACCCTAGGATCTTGTTGACGCAGGGGGAGGCGTATCGCGGTGTCGAAAGTAGTGAGGTCTTCGAATTCGAAGAACCTGTCGGTTATCTCGTCGTTTGTGAGGTAGGCAAGCCGGTCGAGTCCGAAGCCTTCGACGGTGAAAGATGCGATGACGGATCCGGCGATGACGGCTTGTCGGTATGTTTCCGGGTCGTGCCTGCCGGTTGCGGCGATGTATCCCATGAATCCGCCAGCGAAGGAGTCGCCGGCACCAGTGGGATCGACGATGTTTTGAACCGGATATGCGGGGACGATGAAGCGTTGATTGTCGTTGTAGAGGACGGCACCGTATTCGCCGCGTTTGATGATGACGTTGTCGGGGCCTTCATCGAGGATGCCCTCGGCGACGTCGACGAGGTTGGACTTATCCGTGTACATGCGGGCTTCAGCCTCGTTGATGACGGAGAAGTCGAGTTGGGTCATCAAGCGGTCGAGAGGTTCGCGCTTTTCGACGATCCAGTGGTTCATGGTGTCGCCAGCGACGAGTTGGAGGTCGTCGGTCATCTGGTTCAGGACCGACTGCTGGGTTTCCGGATCGCAGTTGGCGAGGAAGAGGTAGGGGATTGATTGGTGTGCTTCGGGGACAGTGGGGTTGAAGTTTGCGAAGACGTTGAGGTTTGTGGCGACCGTTTCGGCGTCGTTGAGATCTTTGAGGTAGCTGCCGGTCCAGCGGAAGGTTTCGCCGTCGGCGACCTCGATGCCTGAGGTGTCGATTCCGCGTGAAGTTAGAAGCTCGCGGTGGACGCGTTCGAAGTCTTGTCCGACGATGCCGATGATAGCGACGTTGGTGAAGTAGCTTGCGGCGACGGAGAAGTAGGTGACGGAGCCGCCTAGTTGGTGGGTCCTAGTACCCGCGGGCGTCTCGACGTCATCGTACGCCATAGAGCCGACGACTAGGAGATTCACGGTGTGAACTCCCGGCTGTTGTCAGAGATTACTCCGAGGCTCAGGCGCGCGAGCGCGACCCCGGAGCTACACATGTTGCCGACAGACACGTTGCGTCTCACGCGCCAGTAGCGTGCGGCAAACCGCCAGCGATCCAAGCGGGGGTGCCGTCTTCGATGTTGTAGAGACGAGAGGTTTCGGCTCCCATGGCGGCAGCGTATTCGGCGGCGAGTCCGCTGCGGGCGCCAACTTCGCAGATGAAGAGGAGATTGCCCTCGGTTGGCAGTTCGTCGAAACGGGGGATGATGTCATCGACCGGGATCCAGAGAGCTCCGTCAACGTGACCGGCTTCCCATTCGTCAGGATTGCGGACATCTACGACGGTTGAATCGCCGTTTTGGACCATTTCATACGCCTCTTGAGATGTGATGCGGGCGTACGGTTCACCGGGGACTTGCCTAGCCATTGGACACCTGATTCACTTTGCCGAAACCACGTTCGATTGTACTTGATTGGCTAAGGAGCATCGGCGTTTGACGGTCAGCGCGACTAGCCGGTTGATCAAAGTTTTTCGCCGGTCAGTAGCGAAGCAACTGTGGTGGTTAGTGAGAAAGGTCCAAATGCCAGCAGTACCAGCGGGATCAAGGTGATGATCGAAGCGACGGTGTAGAAGACTACGGACGCGGGTATTCTACGGGTCAATGCGGAGGGCAATGACAAGTTCAAGGAAGCCGCGTAGGTGATGACAGCGATGGCGACGAACAATACGCCGCCAACCATGCCTGCGTACAGGGATTTGAGCATGAAGATGTAGCCATCTAGGAATGAGCCGAGGAGGGTTTCGACGAATGCGGAGAGCCACAGGCCGGGTCGCAATCCTTCGAAGACGTCGACGAAAATAAGGATCGTCAGAGGTAGCAGGAAACCGATGAGAAGCGGAGCGACAAGCGCGTACACGATGCCGGCGATTAGCCACCGGAAGATGCTGGAGGCTTCTTGCCGGTTGGTGAAGAACCAGTACATGATCCCGCCACCGACGAGTCCGCCGCCGAGGATGTATGCGGTGATGATGCGCAGAAAGCTCTCGACGAAATTGGGGCGATAGAACTGAAAGCCGAATTCGCCGATGCCGTTGTCGACGATCGTGATCAAGGTGGCGAGATAGCCGACCAACATCCCGACGGTTGCGCCGACGACGAATCCGAGCCACATGAGGCGCTTCTGGACTGATCGCTCGACGACGAGGCGCTCGTTCTCCGCTTGGCGGATGCGGTTGAGGGCTTGGGTGCGCGTCTCTGACGTTGGCTGTTCGGGGGGATCGTGGTTTATTGAAGCAGAAGAATTTGAACTTGTCATACCTTCAATTGTGCATTGGCGATAGGTGCGCTGTCGTTGGGCGTTGAAGGGATTGACGAATTTGCGAAGGCGTGTTAAGGTTTGCGCGCGTTTGCCGCTTTGCGGCGGTGTACGAAACGCGGCCTGAATCTAACGGGAGGTTATGCGATATGAAATACAGTTTGGTTGCGGTGTTCGCCGGTGTGTTGGCGTTCGCCATCGCGTGTGGAGGCACAGAGACCGTCGTCGAGACCGTTGTGGTCGAGCGCGTGATCACGCAAGCGCCGGAACGGGTCGTCGAGACCGTAGAGGTCGAGAAGGTCGTTGAACGCGAGGTTGTGCAGACCGTTGAGGTGGAGAGGGAAGTTGTAGTTGAGGTCGAGAAGGAGATCGTTCAGACGGTCGAGGTTGAAGTAGAGAAGGTCGTCGAGGTCGAGAAACAGGTCGTTCAAACGGTAGAGGTTGAGAAGGTCGTCGAGGTTGAGAAGGTTGTGGAAGTGGAGAAGGTCGTCGAGGTAGAAGTTACCGCGGCGCCCAGCGACGACGCGATGATGATGGATGATGGCGTGATCCCGCGGGAACGCCAATTCATCATGCTCTGGGGCGGTTCCGGCGGTGTCGGGTCGGCAGGCCAGTACACCAACCACGACGTTTGGAATGTCTATTCGGGTGTGAGCCACCAAGACGGTCCTGCGTTGATTTTCGAGCCGCTCGCGTTCTACTCCGCGTTCAATGACACAGAGTATCCATGGCTCGCCGAGTCGTGGTCGTACAACGACGACTTCACCGAATTGACGATCAACACCCGTCAGGGCGTCACATGGAGCGACGGCACGCCGTTCGGTGCGCATGATGTCGCTTACACGCTCGAGACTCTTCGCACGACGCCGGGTTTGCCACACGCAGGGCAAGTCCAAGCGGACGTCGAATCGGTTGAACAGATCGATGATCACACCGTATTGGTGAAGTTCTTAGGTCCGCGGCCGAAGTTCTTCTACTTCATGACCTACAAGTTCGACATCGGGCTGTACATCGTTCCGAAGCACGTGTACGAACAGCATGACTGGTTCGAGTTCACGAACTACGATTCCGCAAAGGGTTGGCCCGTAACGACCGGCCCTTGGGAAGTGGTGCAGACCTCAACGCAATCGAAGATCTTGAACCGCCGCGACTCTTGGTGGGCCGTAGAGCAAGGCGTAGTCGACAAGATGCCTGAGGTCTTGCAGATCGTCTATATCCCAAACCCGGGTGAGACGCAGATGGCGCAGGAGATGATTGCCAACCGTGCCGATGCTTCGCTGTCGCTGCAGACGGGTACCATGCGTGAAGTCTTGGCCCGCAACAGCGCCATCATCACGCACTCCGGCTTCAACCCTCCATACGGTTACGTGGACTGGTGGCCGATCGGTCTGCTGTTCAATGCCAGCGAGCCGCCTTATGACGACAAACGTGTCCGCTGGGCGGTTTCGAACTACCTGAACCGTGAGCAGCTGATCGAGATCGGCTTCGGGGGCGCAGGTACGCTCTCCTACCTGCCGATACCAACGTATGCGCCGTTGCAACGCTACTTCGACGTGGTCGAAGACAAACTGACGACGACGCACGACACAACTGAGTACAACCCTGAAAAGGCCGACGCTCTGATGACGGAGGCGGGTTACTCGAAGAATGCCGATGGATATTGGGAGCGAGACGGCAATGTAGTCGTCTGCGACATCCTCAGTTTCGGCATCTTCAACCACTATGGTCCGATCGTGGCTCGACAGCTTGACAACCACGGCATCAAGTCGTCGTACAGCACACCGCCTGACGCGTGGTCGAGGCAGTCTGCTGGCGAGGCTTCATGTGGCTTGCGCGGGCACGGCGGTTCCGTGCGTGACCCGTACTTCACGCTGAGGCTCTACACGGGCGGCGACCCGAAGACTTACGATCCCGATGCGCCGCCAGGTCCGGACAACCGACCACCGAACGCGTACCACTGGTACAACGAAGAGTTCAACCGAATTACCGACGAAGTGTTCGCGACCGCCATCGACGACATCGCGAGGCTCGAAGAGCTTTGGGACCAGGCGATGGAGATCTGGTTGGAAGAGCTGCCGGACGTTCAGGTCCTCGAGTTCTATCACCGGATTCCGATGAACACGACGTATTGGACGAACTGGCCGACGCACGACAACCCGTACGTCAACGGCGCGTTCTGGCACCTCACTTTCCAACTGGTCTTGAACGAGTTGGAACCGGTCCAATAGCGGGAGTTCACTGGTTCCGATCATGGATCGGGACGCGTGAAGAGCGGACCTCACCGAGCATCACTGGTGAGGTCCGCTCCGACGATCCGCACATCGTCAGATTCAAAGAGCGGAAAGGTTCGTAACGCCGAATGCCTTGGCGATATATTTCGGGCAGACTTTTGATGTTCGTCATCACGATTTGGGTGGCGAGCACGATCGTATTTTTTCTTCCACGGGTGTCGGGCCAGAACCCGCTGGCGGAGAAGATCTACCAAGACGCGCAGCGGGGCGGTTATCAAGACCCCGCCGTGCAGGAACGCGTTCGGGTATTCGAGCAGAAATACGGGTTTGACAAGCCGCTCTGGCAGCAATACGTCAAGTTTGTTTACGAAATCGTCCAGTTTGACTTGGGACGATCGATTTACCTTTGGCCCAAATCGGTAAATGAGATACTTGCCGAGGGCATCATGTGGACGCTTTCGTTGGGCCTGATGACTCTGATACTTGCATTTTTGGTCGGCTCCGGCATGGGTGCGATGCTTGAATGGAAACGACAGAACTGGGGCCTGATGGTTTCAATGGCGCCGATCCTCGCGCTTTCGGCAGTTCCGTTCTTCATATTTGGATTGGTATTGCAACTCCTCGTGTTCAATATCAACCGCGAGTATCCGCTGGTGTACGGATACCAGCAGGGCGTCTTGGGATGGCCTGACTGGTCGGATTGGAGTTTCATCCTGAGCGTCTTGAAACACGGGTTGCTTCCAGCGATGTCGATCACCTTGGTTTCGCTTGGCGGATGGGCGATGGGGATGCGGGGCATGATGGTGACAACAAAGGGTGAGGACTATATGGTTCAAGCCGAGGCCAAAGGCTTGCCGGAACGAATTATGCTGATGAAATATGCGATCAGGAACTCGTTGCTGCCTCAGGTGACTGGTCTGACATTGGCCCTAGGACTGATCGTCTCGGGCGTGGTTCTCGTCGAGATAGTTTTCGGCTATCCGGGAGTGGGCGGCCAGTTGGTACAGGCGGTGAGTCGAAGTGATTATCCAACCATTCAGGGGATTGTATTCATATTGGCATTCGGCACTGCGGCAGCTACGTTAGTGCTGGACTTGACATACCCTCTGTTGGATCCGCGCATCAAATCTCTCGGCAGCTGACGAACCGTCAATGGAGCAGGTACAGACAGAAACGCCGAAAACGTCGTGGTGGGATTCTCGCGTTGCCCGTTCGGAGTTCACGCGCGATCGCGTCGTCCCGATCCTGCGGTACATGCGCCGGAACCGGTTGATGGTGTTCGGGTTGGGAGCATTTGCAGCGCTGATCCTATTCGTTGGCATCTCCTATCTGTTTTACGAGCAAGAGGACTTGCTGCAAGAGCGACAAGGCGTGAGCGGCTTGGTGAAGGCTGCTTCCGTACAGGCCAACCAGAAGCCTTCGTGGAATCCTTGGAGCGGTTATCCGTTGGGAACCGATGTTCAAGGGCGAGACATCTACGCCGCCGTTGTCGTGGGGATACCGCTGTCGTTGCGGATCGGATTGATTGCGGCCGCTATCGGTGTCGGTGTCGGCATGGTGTTAGCTTTCGTCGCCGCCTACGTAGGAGGTGCTGTCGATGCGGTTATTAGGACCATAGTTGACAGCCTCATACCGATACCGGGGCTACTTGTGCTCGTATTGGTCGCCACGTCACTAAATCCAGGTCAGGGGCTGACGGTTGATCAGTTGGCGTTCGTCATAGCCGTATTGGCATGGCCCGGCCCGGCTCGGGTGATTCGTTCACAGGTGTTGGTGATACGGGAGCGCGGCTATGTTGAGATGGCGAGAATGTCTGGAACGAGCGCGCTGGGGATCATATTCAAGGAGATGATGCCGAACTTGGCCCCGTATGCGCTGGCGAGCTTCGTGGCGGCGGTTTCGGGGTCCATACTCGCATCGATCGGGCTCGAGTCGCTCGGATTGGGTCCGCTGGACTCGCCGACGCTGGGGAGCATGATCTACTGGAACATCTTCACGAGTTCGGTTTTGCTGGGGTTGTGGTACTGGCTTCTGCCGCCGATTATTGTTCTGGTTGTGCTGTTTGTCGGGTTGTTCATGATCTCGGCGGGGCTGGACGAGGTCGCGAATCCGAGGTTGCGGCGGCGGGTGTAAGTTCCGTTTGTTATTGCCGCGTTCGCGGGAATGACGAAAGAAACTCTGGAATCGCATAATGGTATGCACTGATGCGTATGGGTTATGCTGTTACATCATGAGAACTACGATCACGCTAGATGACCAGCTTGCGAAGCGGATTCGTCGCGCAGCTGAAGCCCGTAGCCTCAGTGTTAGTGCCTTTATCGCCAAAACCATGGATGATGCGCTGATGCGTCGCGAACCGGCTGAGGTGCCCCCGTTCCAGCTCGTAACCGTTCGCGGGTCTCGACCCCGCCCCGGCATCGATCTCGACCGCCCTAGGGCACTTGATATCCAAGATGACGAAGCACGGTTTGCACAGGGGAATCGTTGAATTGCAATGCTTCTTCCCGATGTCAATGTGTTGATATACGCGCACGTCGAGTATGCGGACTGGGTTTATCCTAGGCACAGGGCCGGAACCCTTCGCCCTCTCCGTCCTCGTTTTGTCTGGCTTCATACGTATCGTGACCAACCCACGATTCTTCCCTACCCCGTCGACGCTTGACCAGTCTTTCGAATTCGTGTCCTCGCTCGTGGCACGCCCGAACGCACGCGTCGTTGGTCCCGGGCCCGATCATCTGGATTTATTCGAGCGGCTGTGCCGAGAATCTGGAGCCACCGGTAAACTGGTTGCCGACGCCCAGCATGCGGCGATCGCGATCGAGTACGGTTGCACAATGGTTTCGACCGACTCCGACTTCAGTCGATTCCCAAGGCTTAGGTGGCAGCATCCGCTCAGTCCATCCAGTATGTAGAGGCGGTTGAGTACGCCTAACGCCATTTCCGTGTGAACTCGCGTCATTCACGCGAACGCGGGAACCCATACGCGGAGCGCGATAGAACAGTGGTGCGCAACGGTTGATGGTCAGACCGATGATAATGTCAAATCCCTAGCTTATGCTCCCAGCAGACCTACTGTCTGGAGGCAAGAACAAATAGAAACGGGCTCGGTCATTCGATTGACCGAGCCCGTTCTTGCGTCAAGCGGCTAGTGCTACTCGACCATGGACATCGAGAATTCGATTACTGGGTTGCCCTGAGGTTGTTCAGGATCAACTGGAACGTGAGGTGCCAGAACGCGCCGTTGGTGTACGGGTTGTCGTGGGTGGGCCAGTTGGTCCAGTAGGTCGTGTTCATCGGGATGCGGTGGTACCACTCGAGGACCTGCACGTCGGGCAGTTCATCGAGCCAGATGTCCATCGCCTCGGTCCAAAGCTCTTCCAGCTTAGCGACGTCGTTGATGCCAGTGGCAGAGACTTCGTCGGTCAGTTCATTGAAGCGCGGGTCAGACCAGAAGTAGGCGTTGGTCTGGTGACCTTCACCGGCTTCTTCGGCATCCGTGCCGTAGTAGAGGTTCATGGTGAAGTACGGGTCACGAACTGAACCACCGTGTCCGCGTAGACCGCAGGAGGCTTCACCAGCGCTCTGCTGCGCCCATGCATCAGGCGGGTTGTTGTACGTGGACTTGATGCCATGGTTGTCCAGTTGGCGAGCGAGGATCGGACCGAAGTCGTTGAAGATGCCGAATCCGAGGATGTCGCAAATGATCTCAGTGCCGTCCTTCTCCCAATAACCGCTCGCGTTCTTGGAGTATCCAGCTTCCATCATCAACCCGTCGGCCTTGCCTGGGTTGTACTCGGTAGTGTTGTGCGTGGTGCTCAACTTCTCTTCCACCGAGTCGTAGTAGCGCTGCAATGGAGCGTACGACGGGATCGGAAGCTGAGACGGAGTACCCGCACCGTCGTAAGCGACTTCGATCAACTGATCGCGGTTGATGTAGTACGAGACCGCCCAGCGAACGCGCTTGTCGTTGTACGGCGGCTGGCTGGCGTTGAACAGCAGGCCGATTGGCCACCAGTCAACGTAACCGTAAGGCTTCTCGAAACCGGAGTGGGTGACCACTGCAGGGTTTCGCGCCAGAACTTCGGCCATGGTGGTCGGGCGCAAGTCGAGCGTCGCGTCAGCGCGGTTAGCGATAACGGCCTGTGCCATCTGCGTCTCGCCCGGGTTCGGGACGTAAACGATCTGCAGGACCTCGGGCAGCTGGTCGACGAGACCCTGGTCAACGGCCCACCACGAGTCGCGGCGGTTGATGATCTTCTGCTCAGGCGAGGTCTGAACGACGTGCCACGGGCCGGTGGTTACTGGCCAGCCTTTGTCGACGTCGAAGTGGGTGAACTCAAGCCAGTCGTTGCCATCGAAGATGTGCTTCGGAACGATGTAAAGTCCGATGTCGAACTTGTACATCATGAAGTACATGAACTTGGGTCGTGGTCCTTGGAACGAGACTTTAACTGTCAAGTCGTCGACCTGTTCGACCGATTCGATGTCGCGCTGTACCTGCGCGCTGCGGCGAACGCCGGCGTTGTTGAGCAAGTAATCCAACGTGTAAGCAACGTCGTGTGCGCCGAACGGAGTGCCGTCGCTCCAAGAGATTCCGTCACGAAGGTTGATGGTCAACTCAGTAAAGTCGCTGTTGTAGTCCCAGGACTCGGCCAACCACGGATAGACGGTGTCGTTGAACGCGGAGTAGAAAGCGAGAGGCTCATAGAGCAGTCCTGGACCGTTCTGGTGGCTCGTGCCGCCGTTGTAGATGTTCCAGATATCGTGATCGGTGTAACGTCCAGCAGCACCGACACCACCGGAACCGCCCCACAGCAGGATCAACTGCCGCTCGCGCCCGATCTCATCCATCATCATCATCGAGTCGTCTGCCATCGCGGTAACTTCGACCTCGACGACTTTCTCAACTTCGACGACTTTCTCAACTTCGACGACTTTTTCGACCTCAACAGTCTGAACGACTTGCTTCTCGACCTCGACGACCTTCTCGACCTGGACCTCAACGGTCTGGACGACTTCTTTCTCGACCTCGACGACGACTTCTCGTTCTACTTCGACGGTCTGAACGACTTCTCGTTCGACGACCTTTTCGACCTCGACGGTCTCTACAATGCGTTCCGGGGCTTGCGTGATCACACGCTCAACGACGACTGTTTCGACAACAGTCTCAGTGCCACCACAAGCGATGACACCTACAGCGAGGGCCGCGGTCAGAACGAGAGACATCGCCAAAGTCGCTACGTATTTGCGCATTGACTACCTCCTCAGGTTTGGGTTGCGATTGATGTGTCAGGGACACTTAGACAAACAGCAAAATTCTATTTATTTTGCATGTGCAAGTCAATCTACGGCAATCGCCGATGCGTCTACTGAACACAATCGAAAGCGAAGACAAGCTGCGCGCCAAGGGAAGCGCACATATGCAGTAGGCACAAACGTTCAAGTGAAGGCCAGAAATTGACAAATCCACATCCGCACACTACAATCGGTTCGGTTCGCGTCAGATTGCTGGGCGTTAAAAGGAGCAACGACGCGTTCGGTTCGGAGTCGGTTATTCCGTCCGAAAATTCGCCGGAAACATGGTACTTAAATACATAGTCAGCCGTTTGGCGATGTTCTTCATCACCATTTTCGTTGCTAGCACCGTCATCTTCTTCTTGCCTAGGCTGACCGGTCAAAATCCACTTGAAGAGAAGTTCTATCAAGAAGCTCAACGTGGCGGGTTCCTTGAAGACGTTGACGAGATTGTCGCCGCGTTCGAGGAGAAGTACGGTTTCGACAAACCTTTGTGGCAGCAGTACTTCACATTCCTGGGCAACCTCACCCGTTTCGATCTCGGTCGATCGATCTTTGCCTGGCCGAAGACGGTTAACCAATTGCTGGCCGAGACGGTCATGTGGACGTTGGCTCTGTCTCTACTCACGGCGTTTATAGCGTTCGGGATCGGCACGGTGATGGGAGCGCTGATGGAGTGGAAACGCAACAACACGCTCCTGATGTTTTCCTTCTTCCCATTCATGATCTGGGCAGCAGTGCCGTACTTCATATTCGGGCTGGTGCTCTTGACGATCTTTTCGTTCGCGTGGCCCGTGTTGCCCGGCTACGGCGGATATCAGACCGGAATTCCGGGTTGGCCGGATTGGTCCAGTTTTGACTTCATGCTCAGCGTCGTGAAACACGGGACGTTACCCGCTCTATCGATCATCCTTGTGTCGTTGGCCGGTTGGGCGATGGGTATGCGCGGCATGATGGTCACCACCAAAGGCGAAGACTACATGTTGCTCGCTGAAGCCAAAGGCCTCCCCGGGCGCGTCCAGTTCTATCGGTACGCCGTCAGGAACTCGACACTGCCGCAACTGACCGGACTGGCATTGCAGCTGGGATTGATCGTCTCCGGATTGCTGCTGGTGGAAGTGGTCTTCGCCTACCCCGGCGTTGGCGGAATGCTGCTGTCCGCTATCAGAATCAGCGACCATGGAATCATCCAGGGAACCGTGTTCGTGCTCGCATTCGGCACTGCGCTAGCGACACTGATAATCGACATGCTGTATCCCCTGATCGACCCTAGGATCAGGTACGGAGCAGGTTAACGCACGCATGGATACCGCTCAAACTGAACCTACTGTCGCTCCCGTAGGCAGTCCACAGGACATGATTGCTGAACAGCAGTCGTCGGTCTACCGCGAACGGGTATTGCCGATTCTCAGGTATCTGCGCCGCAATCGATTGATGGTCATGGGGTTGAGTATTTTGGGCGGTTTGGCGCTATTGGTTTTGTTGTCTTACACGTTTTACAGGCAGATCGATCTCTACGGCGAAGAACAAGGCGTCACCGGATTATCTACCGCCTTGTCGGTAAAGGCACGGATCAAACCCAGTTGGAATCCTTGGGGCGAACACCCATTGGGCACCGACGAGCAAGGTCGTGACATCTTGGCACACCTCACGGTCGGAACGCCTCTGACGCTCCGTATCGGACTCCTAGCAGCGGCGATCGGGATCGGCGTTGGAATGGTTCTCGCTTTCGTAGCAGCCTACGCTGGAGGTTGGGTCGACGCTGTGATCCGCGTATTGGTGGACAGCCTGATACCGATTCCTGGGTTGACGATATTGATCATCATCGCTACGTCGTTGACACCTGGGAAAGGTTTAACTGTTGACCAATTGGCAGTCGCTATCGCAGTATTGGCGTGGCCGGGACCTGCCAGAGTTATCCGGTCTCAAGTGTTAGTGATGCGGGAGCGTGGATACGTCCAGATGGCGAGAATGTCCGGCACTGGAAGTTTGGGCATCATCTTCAAGGAGATGATGCCGAACCTTGCTCCATTTATCCTAGCCAGCTACGTAGCCGCGGTCACCGGTGCAATCCTCGCGACGATCGGCATCGAGACTTTGGGACTGGGCGACATAGACGCACCGACGCTCGGGGCTATGCTCTACTGGATCATCGAACTTGGGGCGCTGTTGAAAGGGCAGTGGTGGTGGCTGCTATCGCCCACTATCGTGATCGTGCTCCTATTCGTCGGTCTATTCATGATCTCCGCCGGCCTCGATGAGGTAGCCAACCCGCGGCTTAGACGACGGGTGTGACCTCATGGATTTCACTCTGATTTGATCGCTGATCGTTCACTGGAAACCAAATGACCACCATAACTGCAGCACCCGAAACCGCATCGGTAGACCGAGGATCCGATGTGCTCCTCGAGGTCGAAAACCTCAAGGTCTACTACGACACGGATGCTGGTCAGGTGAAGGCGGTCGATGATGTGTCGTTCACGCTAAAGCGTGGCGAGCGAATGGGGTTGGTCGGCGAGTCGGGATCGGGCAAAACTACGATGGCGATGGCGTTGATGCGCCTGCACAAACCGCCCGCGATCATCGCTGGTGGCACGGTTCGGCTCGACGGCGTGAGCATCCTAGATCTGAACGATGAAGAGATGCGGCAAACCCGGTTGAGAGATCTGGCTTTAGTGCCTCAGGGAGCGATGAACTCGCTGAACCCGGTCTATCGAGTTCGGGACCAAATCGTAGACGGTATCAAGCATCACACTCCGCGAGACGAGATGCCGAATAAAGGGGTCATCAGCGAACGAGTCGTGGAGCTGCTGAACAGCGTCGGTCTGGATGCCAGCGTAGCCGATATGTACCCCCATGAACTCAGCGGCGGTATGAAGCAGCGGGTCGCGTTGGCGATAGCAACGTCGTTGAGGCCGAAGATGATACTGGCGGACGAACCTACTTCGGCTCTGGACGTGGTGGTGCAGCGGCAGATCATGCTCACTCTAGAGCAGTTGCAGCAAGAGATGCAGGCGTCGGTACTGCTGGTCGGTCACGATATGGGCCTCATGGCTCAATTCGCCGATGTCCTTGGCGTGATGTATGCCGGCCATTTAGTCGAGTTTGCCCCAATCGACGAAATCTTCGAGAACCCCAAACACCCGTACACGAAGAAGTTGATCAGCAGCTTGCCAGACATCCAAGTTAAGGGCAGATTCACTGGCATTGAAGGCTTGCCGCCGACGTTAGTTGTGCCTCCGCCAGGTTGCCGGTTCCACCCGAGATGTCCCGTCTACAACGACGATGAAGATTTCAGAGGCGAGTTCGCTGATCTCAGGGGTAATCTTGACACTTCGATGTGCACGACGGTCGATCCGCCTTTGAACGAGATCGAACCGCGCCGCTGGGTGGCTTGTCACTTGTACGAAGGGGGCACCTAGTTGGCTACTCAGACCGCTGAAATGACGGCGCCTTCGTCGACTAATGGTGCTGGCAACGTCCTCGAGCTCAAGAACGTCACTAAGGTCTTTGGTGGTGGACTGCTTCGGCGAAAGATAACCGTGGCGGTCGACGATGTTAGCTTGGGCATTCCGCGCGAGAACCCGGGCATAATCGCCGTTGCGGGCGAGAGTGGAAGCGGAAAGACCACTTTGGCGCGTCTGATGCTAGGCATCATTCCGCCGACCGAAGGTGCTATCTACTTCAATGGGCTAGACATCGCTTCGTTGAGCAGGCGAGACCGGCGAGAGTTCCGCCGCGAAGTCCAACCGATAATGCAGGACCCGTTTGAGGTCTACAACCCGTTCTACAAAGTCGACCACGTCTTGATGTCTCCGGTCCAGAATTTCGGGCTAGCGCGATCTAAACAGGACGCCCGTGATCTAGTCATCGAATCTCTCGAGACAGTGGGGCTTCGACACCAAGAGACGCTTGGACGATTTCCGCACCAGTTGAGCGGTGGTCAACGACAGCGCATCATGGTGGCACGAGCCCTGTTGCTGAAGCCACGGATCATCGTGGCGGATGAGCCAGTGTCGATGGTGGACGCGTCGTTGCGTGCCACGATCCTAGGAAGCATTGACCTTCTGAACAAGGAGCTCGGCATCGCAGTCATCTACATCACTCACGACTTGACGACGGCGTTCCAGATCAGCGACAACATCATCGTGATGTATCAGGGATCGGTTGTGGAGACTGGTCGTGTGGAGGATGTGATCCAGAAACCGCAACATCCCTACACCCAGTTGCTAGTGGAGTCGATACCGCGACCTGACCCGAAGGAACGATGGGGTAGGGATATGGCTTCGCAGGAAACTGGCGGCGACACGATTGGTGTCGGCTGCCGGTTTGCGCCCAGGTGCCCATACGTCATGGACGAGTGCACCGCGGAGATGCCTCCGTTGTATCGGGTCGGGGATACGCAGGCGGCGCTATGTTATCTGCACCGCGACAGCTCGCTAGGCAACGTGCAGAGCATCTCGGACGTCTTCAAGTCCAGCGGTTGAGTTGTCGAGAGACCGTAGCGCGCCCTTACGAGGCCAGGTCTCGCACAAACTCGGCTGGACCCAATAACGAGAAAAGCAACACGGGTATTCCTGCTACTGCCGTGAAGATCCATGGTCCCCAGGTTGAGATGTTTTCGTTCTTCGACGCGTTTAGCCGGTCGATGATGAAGCCGAACACCGCGAACAACACTCCGCTTTCGAGCCCGACGATCACGTTTAATGTGCCTTCAACTACGAAGTCGTAAGGAAAGACGAGCACCGCGTCGAGCATCAATGAGAAGAAATCGACGATCCCCAAGTGCCCTTCGGCCAGCCCGGTGAATGCGCTTGCGGCGCGGCTGAATCCGCCTGTGAATAGAGGCGTCAATACGCCGAAACCGGTGCCCAAGCCGATCCAAGTTAAAGAGTGTCCGGGATTTTGCGCTAGATCCCTGATGTGATAGACGGCTAGCGGCACCACGATAATCGCCGAGACGATCGCGGCGATGGAAAAGAAGAACGCTCCCCATCCTTGAATTCGGGTGGCTTCCTCGAAGTATTGGAAGCGTGTCAAAACCGACACATGGAACGCCGCGACCGACAGTAAGATGCCGAGAAGGGTGATCGATGCGGTGAGGCGCTTACGGCGTCCAGCATCCGGAAGGACGACGTCGAGCATCGCCAAACGACTGATGTCAATGGTTCCTATGGCGTGGAAATCCGAAGGTTCTCTCTCCCTATCCAAGGGGGAGAATCGAAAAGAGGGCAGTGTCTATCAGTTGACCATCAGGTCAATCTCGTCGGCGCGGTGGCAGCTGACGTAACGACCATCCTTAGATTTTACCAGCGGCGGAACCTCTACCTTGCATTGATCTGTAGCAAAAGGACAACGTGGATGGAAGTAGCATCCAGTCGGCGGATTGGCGGGGTTCGCAACCTCTCCTTCAAGAACATATCGCTTGGTACGCTGGCTAGGATGCGGTTTCGGCACCGAGCTCATCAACGCCGCGGTGTAGGGATGTTTGGGAGAATCGAAGAGTTCCTGCGGTGTGCCGATCTCAGCGATCCGACCGACATACATCACAACGACCCGGTTAGATATCTGTTTAACCACACTTAGGTCGTGAGACACGAACAAGTAAGTCAAACTCAGAGAGTCTTGCAAGTCCATCATCAAGTTGATGACCTGGGCCTGCACCGAAACGTCTAGACCCGAAACCGGCTCATCCGCCAAGATCAGGCGAGGGTTCAACGCGAGCGCGCGGGCGATACCGATGCGCTGACGTTGACCGCCACTGAAAGCGTGCGGGTACCGACGCATGTATTCAGGACGCAGCCGAACCACGCGCAGCAACTCTGCCACTCGGTCCTCGCGTTCGCTGTTCGTACCGATGCCATGCACCAGCAGAGGCTCGCTGATGATCTCGTAGATGTTCATCCTCGGGTTCAACGACGAGAATGGATCTTGGAAGATCATCTGCAACTGACGCCGAATCGGCCGCATCTCGATCAAAGAAAGTTTCGCTAAATCTATCGATTCGCCGTCTTCGGTTTTGAACAATATCTCGCCGGCAGTCGGCTCGTACGCACGAATAATGGACCGTGCCGTCGTGCTTTTGCCGCAACCACTTTCACCAACGAGGCTCAACGTCTCGCCTTCACGGATGTCGAAGCTGATGTCGTCGACAGCCTTGACCGTACCCACCGTCCTGCGGAAGAAGCCGCGTTTGATCGGGAAGTATTTGACCAAACCCCGAACGTCTAGGAGCGTTGCGGAACCATTGCCGTTTTCTGTTGTAGGTTCTTCTACCGCCATCTACTGATCCTCGTACAGGAAGCAACTTACATCCTGTTCCTCATTCACACTGACCAGTTCAGGCTCGCCCACGTCGCAAGTGCCTTCCATGAACGACTGACATCGAGGGTGAAACGCACAACCCGAAGGGCGATTCTGAGGATGCGGTATCGAACCTGAGATTGATGGGAGACGTTCACGAGATGAAGTAAACATACTCGGTATCGAAGTTTGCAACGCCCGCGAGTAAGGATGCTTCGGCTCGTCGAAGAAGCTGAAAACCGGCCCTGATTCAACTACCTTGCCCAGATACATTACCGTGACTTCATCGGCGATCTCAGAGATGACTCCGAGATCGTGCGTGATGAACAAGATCGCCATGTCGTTCTCTTCCTGCATCCGTTGCAGCAAGTCGAGAATCTGAGCTTGGGTCGTAACATCCAGCGCTGTGGTCGGTTCGTCAGCGATCAACACTCGCGGATTGGTGCACATCGCCATCGCGATCATCGCCCGTTGCAACTGCCCACCGCTGAACCGGAACGGGTATTCGTGCATCCTCTGAACAGGGTTTGGAATCCCTACACGCGCCAGCCAATCGACGGCGAGATCGAATCGCTCTTGTTTAGCGAGATTGGTATGTAGCCGCAACGCCTCGTCGATCTGATTGCCAAACGTGTGCAGACCGCTGAACGACGTCATCGGTTCTTGGAAGATCATCGAGATGTCACCGCCGCGGATGGAGCGCATGTTCCCGCTGTTGGCTCCGTAGTCGAGTAGGTTGACCGTTTCTCCCGATTTGCGCCTGTAGTTGATCTCTCCGTTGACGATCCGACCCGGTGCCTCCACTATTTGAAGTATCGATTTGGCGGTGATGCTCTTCCCACAACCGCTTTCACCCACGATGCCCATTGTGGTGCCCGGATGGACATCGAAGTTGACCCCATCGACGGCGCGGACGATACCTTCATCCGTGAAGAAGTGCGTCTCGAGATCGCGCACGGAGATCACCGGTTCTGCATTGAGACCGGCAGGTTTCTCGCTCATCGAGGTGGGAGCTGTCACAGTTTCTGTCGTCATAAGTTTTGGATCTCAGATCAACTCCCGTACGGATCCGCCGCGTCACGTATACCGTCACCCATGAAGTTGAGCGATAACACCAAGACCACGACGAAAATACCAGGGATCAGCAACCAAGGCGCAAGTGCTACTGTCTGAACGTTTTGCGCCGTGAACAGCAATGTGCCGTATGATATCGCAGGCGGAAGGAGCCCGAGCCCTAGGAAGCTTAGAGTCGTCTCGCTGATCACCATGAACGCTAAGTTGAGAGTGCTAGCAGCGATGATGTGGCTGTAGAACGAGGGCAGCATGTGACGGAAAATAATACGGCGTTGGCTCGCTCCTGCCGTGATTGCCGCCGTGACGAAATCCTCCTGCCGCATCGCCAAGAACCGTCCACGCACAACACGCGCCAACTCTGTCCATGCGAATAGTGAAACGACGATCGTTATGGCGAAGAATCTGCGCTCGACCGACCAATCGGCTGGGAAAGCGGCGGCAAGGCCTAGGTAAAGCGGAACCGTCGGAATGGATCGGATGATCTCGATGCTCCGCTGGATCAAATTGTCGACGAAGCCCCCGTAGAAGCCCGATACCGCACCCAACGACGTCCCCACTACTAACGAGATGAAGATGCCAGTCAGACCAATAAGCAACGACAACCGAGTTCCGCGCATCAAGCGCGAATACAGGTCTCTCCCTTGGACGTCAGTGCCTAGGATGAAAATGGCATCTTCAGCCGTGACTTCTGGATCGTTGACACCGAAAAGATGTCGATCCAGCCTCAATCCGAACAACGAGTATTCGTAACCCTTGCCAAAGAACTGGACATCCACCTTTTGGTCGCAATCCGGTTCGTAGACCTTGCGCAAGAACTCGTCGCGCTTGCCGACCAGTTTGCAGACGTGCAAATCAGGTTTCCATCCGTCGAACAGGCGTAGCCACTGCGGAGGTGTGTACTGGCGGGCTGCTTCGATGTCTTCCGGATCATTGGTCGCCAAGAAGTCAGAGAAGATGACGATCAGATAAAAGATTGCCACGATTACGGTCGCGGCCATCGCGAGACGGTGTCTTCTGAACCGGCGCCAGATGAGCTGGCGTTGCGACATTACCTCGATCTCGCCGTCGGCTTCGATGTCCTCAACCAAAGCGCCCGGTGTGTCGGCTTGCGGTCCAGTTTGCGATCCGGCAACCATCTGGCTAGTCTTCCTCCAAGCGGATACGCGGATCCACCCATGCGAGGAGCAGATCGGATCCAAAAGTGCCGATAATCGTCAGCCAACCAGAGAATAAGATGACGGCTCCCGAGAGATAGATGTCCTGTGCTGTCAAAGCGCGTAGAAAGTCCCTACCGATAGTCGGTAGATCGAGGACGAAGGACAACACGACGCTACCAGAGATGATGAAGGGCAGGATATAGGCTGTGAGCGAGATCACAGGGTTCAAAGCGTAACGCACGGGATACTTCATGATGATCTGCCACTCAGTCAGTCCCTTGGCGCGAGCCGTAGTGACATAAGGCTTCTTCAACTCGTCGAGCAGATTGGCTCGCATAACCCTCACCAAAGCGGCTGTTCCGGCTGTCCCCAAAATGGCTACCGGCAAAATCAGGTGTTTCGCTAGATCCCATATCTTGGCGAATGACCAAGCTGCGGTTCGATACTCATCCGAATACAAGCCCGTGGCAAGAAAACCAGTATTATCCCAAATCAACCACATTAAAACGAGCGCGATCAAGAAGTCCGGGATACCCAGTCCCAGAAAGCCGAAAAAAGTCGCAGTGTAATCTCCGATTGAGTACTGCTTCACTGCCGAATAGATACCGATAGGTATTGCCACGACCCAAATGAAGACAACAGCACCTGCGCCTAATATCAACGTCTCGAACAAATTCATTCTGAGAACCTGCTCGACTGGCGCCTCGAACTCAAACGAGAATCCCAGTTGGCCTCGGAGGATGCGCGTTATCCATTTTGTGTACTGGATGTAGATGGGATCGTTAAGTCCATAGAACTCGCGCAGACTCTCAGCTTCATGCTCCAAGATGAGATTCCCCGTCGCCAGCTGAGTCGCGATATACGTAGTGACGAAATCACCGGCGGGGAGGTTGATGATGACGAACGAAATGACCGACACCGCCCACATGGCGATGATCGCGTAGATGACTCTTCTTACAAAGAAGGCAAGCATATTCGTTCGTCGAGTGTCGATCTGGTCCCGGTGATTGAGACTCTATAAAAGTAGCACCATCCGCCCCCGATCAAGTCGAGGGCGGATGGTTCCAGAACCCTAGGGGTTCCCCCGTTTCCGGGGGAAGTGTCCGAAGGACTAAGGGGCGCGGAACTACTTGCCCATCATCGCGTTCTCGTCGTCGATCCACCACTGCTCAGGGTGTCCGTTTCCGGATGTCTGGTTGTGGTATGAGAAAGGCAACGGGTTCGGGATGTTACGAACGTTGTTCTTGATGATCGCGACGTATGTCGGTTTGTTCATCACGGTCGTGATCGGGTTGACGTTCAAGCAGTTGAGCGTAACGATACGCTGGAGAATCTCCGCGGCGCGATCCGCAGTAGCGGTGGATTGTGACTCGTCGAACAGTTCCATCTGCTCCAAGAGGTACGGGTTATCAGGCTTGATACCTTGCTCTCCGCCCGACATGTGCCAGTCGCCGTAAAGCCGACCGGTGTTACCGCCGCCGCCAACTGGAAGCAGGTGACCTGGGGTGATCAGCGTTGTCGATCTCGGAGAAGACTCCCAGTTGAAGAGCATCGCCTCATTCAACCTATTTCGATCGCTTGCCAGGCTACGCTCGAGTGCCTGAACTTCGCCGTGTATACCGATGTTGACTGCCCATTGTCGGGCGATCATCTCGTTGATGCCCGGGTAGTCTTCGAACGCTGCCACAATAGCCGGCATCTGAATAGTCAGTTTCTCGCCGCTGGGCATGAGACGGAAGCCGTCGCCGTCTTTCTGGTCGAGACCGATGCTATCCAAGATCGCGTTCGCCGCGTCTGGATTGAACTGGACGTCGTCCTCGCCAACGTACTTGCCGGGGTTGTCGGGATCAGGGTAACCCTGGCACAAACCCGAGGTCTGGCCGACGCCGAGGAAGAATACCTCGTTGATCTGGTCCCGTTGGATACCCATGGAGAGTGCCCGGCGGAATTCGACGTTCTTGAGGAAGCTCTGAATTTCGGCGTTGCCGTCCCATGTCTCGTTGATGTAGAGGTTGGCGATACCCGACTGAGGCTGGCGCCAGAACTGTATGCGGTAGCCAACTGACTCTGCGTTCTCGAGGAACAGCGGCAGCTTAGCGAGGTTGATGTGACGGCCCATGACCGTGTAGTTACCCGCCAGCGCGCTGAGGTTCAATACCTCATTGTTCTGCGCAAGCGTGAGTACCACGTCGTCGATGTACGGGAGTTGGTTACCCTCGGTGTCGACTGCGAAGTAGTACGGATTGCGCGTGAACGACCATTCGTTGGTGGTTATGCTCCCAGTGAGGTGCCAAGCGGTCAGCATCGGCGCATCGACGTTCTGGTTCGTGTTGTTCCGCTGCAGGAAGTACGTGAACCAGTTTTCGTGACCAGCTTCCGCGGCGATTGCATTCGCCTCTTCCACGCCTCCATCCAAGAATTCCGGATGGAACTGCGACAGGTAGTGTTTCGGTGCAAACACCCCACCGCCGCGTTCACCACTAGTCGCTTGACCGTTGACGACGACCGAGGCCATAAGAGTGATGAAGAAGCCGTACGGTTCTTCGGAGGTCACCTTGAAAGTCTGGTCGTCAACCTTCTCAAATTGCAGCAGCTTGCCACCTGGTTGCGTCCAAGGCGGCTTGTTTGGCACCAACTCTTCGTTCTTAAGTATGTGCTCGTACCAGAACATGATGTCGTCGGTGGTGAACGGTGCGCCATCAGACCACTTGTGACCCTTGCGCAGGGTAAAAGTGAACTCCGTCGAGTCTTCGTTCACGGTCCACGACTCGGCTACGTTCGGCTGCACCACTGCTCCGGAGACGTCGTAGAACAGGAAATGGTCGTGGAGCGGACGCTCCATGTTTTGACCGTCGGCGGGGCCAGTGAAGCCGCGATACCATGTTCCGCCGTACTTCCCGATGCTCTCTGTGGGCTTCAGAACCAGCGGGTTCTCGGGCAGTCGCTCTTCAACCGGAGGCAGCTCACCAGCTGCGACCATGGCCGCAAGAGTCGGTGCCTCTTGGAATGAATCAGGTTTCGGGAACAGGTTGCCACTCTCATCGTAGATGGTCGGCCACACGTTCTCGGCTGGGTCAGCTGTGATGTGCGGAGAGTCGACACGTACCGGTTCCGGTGTCGGGATAACGACTACTTCCTCTACTACGATCTTCTCGACTTCTTTTACGACTTCGACTTCTTTTACGACTTCGACTTCTTTTACGACTTCCTTCTCAACCTCAACTTCCGTGACGACCTCGACTTCGACCTCTTTCTCGACGACGACGGTCTGGACAACGGTCTCACCGGCGACCTGGACCTCTTTCTCGACGACGACGGTCTGGATCACCGTTTCACCGGCGACCTCGACTTCTCGTTCGACGACGACGGTCTGGATCACCGTTTCACCGGCGACCTCGACTTCTCGTTCGACGACGACGGTCTGGATCACCGTTTCACCGGCGACCTCGACTTCTCGTTCGACGACGACGGTCTGGACCACGGTCTCACCGGGGACTTCGACCGGGACTTCAACGGTGACGACGGTAGTTTCACCGCCACCACACGCGATAGCCGTCGCAAGAGCGGTCGATATGGCGGTCAGCAGGAGTACGGCTAATGACCGTCGCCCCCACGAACCGATTTTCTCTACGCTTCGCATTTGGACACCTCTCGTGTGTTGCTTGCCAAATGTTCGAGCTGCTCATGTTCACAACTCGTAATCTGCCGTCAGCGCAAAGCCCAAGCACGTATGGATCAAGGCAAACCCAATCCCACCACGCGCGGCTTCAAAGCACGGACGCATTGAAAAAATATACCAGCCAGCGCCAAAAGTCAAACCGCGTATACTAGACGCACTGTTTACTGGTCAACCGATTCCAACGCGACTCAAGTTCAAATTCCGGCGCGCGTCAGTTTGTGCGTCGATTATTAGGGAACTCAGTCGCGTATGGCGCATTTGATTCATGGAGGTCGCTTAGCCATGCGTAGAAAGTTCGCCAGCATCTCGATATTTTCGGTCCTGATCCTGGTTTCACTAACCGTCTTCGGAGTGATTGTAGGTTGCGGCGAAGAGGAGCCGACCGCTACTCCGGTTCCGGCGCAACCGACGCAGGCACCGGAACCCACCGAAGCGCCGGCCCCTACGGAAGCACCAGAGCCAACCGCCGCACCGGAACCAGCAGAAGCGGAAGCTGCACCATCATCAGACGGCAAACGAGGTGGAACCCTCATTCGCGGTGTTTCTAGGACACTGCGTCAATGGGACTACAACACCGAAGCCGTATGGTTCGCTCCGCAGAGTTTGCAGCGACACTACAGCAACTTGGTCCGCTTTGATCCCAACGACGGTACGACCATTCTGCCGGACCTCGCGACCGAATGGAGCATCGGTGACGATGCCGACAGTTTCACTTTCACGATCAGAGATGGTGTGAAGTTCCACGATGGTCAAGACCTGACGCTGGAGGACATCAAGTGGACGTTCGAGCGTTCAAAGTCGCCTCCGGAAGGGGAGCGATACCCGCGTCTGCTGGCCCTGCAAAGCATCACCGACATAACGATCGTCGACGACAACACCATCACCATCGAGACCGAGAATCCTAACGCTGAGTTCATCCAGAACTTCGCCGCCGCGTGGGGCATAGTCTTCGCGCAGCACGTCATGGAACAGGAAGGTGGAATGAATGGGCCCGACAGAGTGGTAGGCACGGGACCGTTCATCATCGACGAAGCTGAGATGGAGGAGTTCGTAACTTCAAGAAGCAACCCTGATTATTTCTTGATGGCACCGGACGGCGATCCCTTCCCCTATCTAGACGAGATGACGACTGTGGCTCTGTCCGATGTTGAAGCTCGCATAGCTGCCATCCAGACTGGACGTGTTGACATCGCGAGTTTCGACCCCGCGGAGTTCGCCCCTGCGGTTGGTGCCCTAAACTCCATCGGCGACTCCGTGCGCATGGAGATTTCACCGCTTGCCGGCATCAACTATCTCAGCATGAATGCGAACGGTCCACCTTTCAACGACTTGAAGGCAAGAAGGGCCGCCTACTTGCTGTTCGACAGATTGCGGATGCAGCAACTGGAGAGTCTGCCGACTGGCGAATTCGCTTCGGTTCCGACAGGATTTTTCGGCACTGTAGACCCGTTTATTGACGAGGTACCCGACCTTTGGGAAGTCAGCAAAGACACGAGAGATCAAGCCCTAGCCGAGGGCAACACTCTGTCCGAGGAACTCGGGATAACAGGCTTCGAAATGGTCGTCAACTCAAGGTCGTTCTTCCAAGAACTGGCCCAACTCGCCGCACAGGTATACGCCGATGCCGGTTGGGAGGTAACCCTCAATGTCGGCGACTCCGCCGCCAATGCCGAACTCATTCAAAGCGCGAACTTTGAGATGTCGATGAGTACCCCTAACGTCGTGTTGCCCAGCGTCAGCGCGTTTCTGCTAGAGCAATACCTGCCCGGCGGTAGAGAGGCCAACGCCGCAGAACCACCTGACGTGATCTACGAACTCCTCGCCGATTTGCAAGGCGCAACGGATCCCGTCGACGCACACGCTGCAACTCGTGAGATCCAAAAAGTGATGCGCGAAGACTGGATCCCAGTTGTGCCTATGGGCAAACAAGTCGGGTCAAGTGAACTTGTAGCAAACCACGTGCAAGACCGCCCTGGTGCTCTTGGTCAATGGTTCAACCTGCACACTTGGACGGACGTCTGGATCGACGACAGTTCGCCTCGCAAATAGACCCGGTGGAATAATCGTCCAACTCTCTCCACTAAGTTGAGACAACCAAGATGAACAGGTCGGAGTTAAACCGTCCGAGCGAGGGCTGAGTCGGTGCGGGACTACATCATTCGAAGGGTCCTGTTGCTCGTCCCCAACCTGTTCATCTTGGCGACGTTAACGTTTTTCCTCGCTCGGGTTTTGCCGGGTGACGTGGCTTTAGGGTTGGTTGCCGAAGACGGTAGCGTGATCGACCAGGAGGCGGTGCAGGTTATACGAGAGCGCCTCGGCCTCAACGACCCTATGCCGATCCAATATGCCCGTTGGATGATGCAGCTGTTACAGGGCGATCTCGGCAAGTCCGATGTGAGTGATATTTCGGTAGTGAAGGTGGTGGCTGAAACTGCGGAGGTGACGTTCCTTCTGGCAATACTCTCAGTGATCATCGGAGCGGTGATGGCGATACCCTTCGGTATCCTGTCCGCGATGATGCGCGGCAGGTGGCCGGATCAGGTTATAAGGACGTTCTCGGCGGTCTTCCTCGCCTTACCGAACTTTTGGCTTGGTATCTTGCTCCTGCTCGCCTTGGTGACGTGGTTCAGCTGGAGCCCGCCGATCTTTCAAGAAACGTTCTTGGACGCTCCGGTAAAACAGTTCCAGCGACTCATCCTCCCCGCTGTGGCGATCGGAACGTCGTTCGCCGCGGTCGCTACACGACTCACCCGATCCACGATGCTTGAGGTGCTCAATCAGGATTACATAAGGACCGCACGCGCGAAAGGATTGTTCCCTAACCGAGTGATAATTCGACACGCACTGCCGAACGCAGTTCTACCCGTGATTACCCTATCCGCGTTGCTCTTCGCTGGGCTGTTGAATGGCGCAGTTGTGCTGGAGCGGATCTTCGCGCTCCCCGGTATGGGTGTAGAAATCGTGACCGCGACATCTGAACGTGACTTCCAGTTGCTTCAGGGGTTAGTCCTCGTCCTTGGCGCGTTCGTGATGGTCTGGATGTTGCTGATCGACTTGGTTTACGTCGCATTGGACAAACGGATACAACTCGATTGATCACCGCGAGAGAAAGTCAGCAAACTGCAACCGGCCGGTTCGTCAACCCCGCTTGGCGCACATTGCGAAAGCACCCGACCGGCGCGGTGGGTCTGGCTATTTTGATACTCATTTTGCTTTTTATTTTGAGTGCAGGCTACATGACACCCCATAAATATGACCGGACATTGAGCGGCAAAGCGGCGCCTATGATGTCCCGCGGCTTCGATGACGAGCTGCTGGTCCTCGGCGGTGATGAACTAGGACGGGACATCTTGACACGCCTGCAACACGCCGGCCGAACCTCGTTCGTGATCGGCCTTGCCGCACCTTTGTTAGGGGTTACGCTGGGCACCATCATCGGCATCGTGAGTGCGTACCGAGGCGGGATCGTGGATCTTCTAGTTCAGCGCGTTGTCGACGTGCTGATTTCGTTGCCGGGGCTGGTACTCGCCATGGCGGTCACATTGGCGTTGGGGTTCTCTGTATGGGGCGTGATAATCGCGCTGTCGCTGAACGTCGTTGGCGGTTCATCCAGAGTCGTACGTTCACATGCCTTGACGCAGTCGCAGCTCGAATACGTGCAAGCCGCCCGCGCTTTAGGCGCGTCCGACCTGCGCATCATATTGCGGCACCTATTGCCTAATTCAATGGCGGTTTCGTTGGTCTTGTTTACGGTCGGAGTCGGTGCTGCGATCACTGCTGAAGCCGGTTTAAGCTTCCTTGGATTAGGCGTCCAACCCCCGACACCCAGCTGGGGCAACATGCTGACGTTTGCGCAGCAGTATTTCCGCTTCGGCCCGCACATAGCTGTGATCCCCGGACTCACCATCGCCATCGTCGTCTTCGCCATCAACTTGGTGGGCGATTCCCTGCGCGACGTACTGGACCCGCACTTACGGGGACGGGGATAACTAAGTCTTTGACAAGGAAGGTTGGAATCCTGACGTGCCTGAATCTACATCTCAGAACTCATCGCTCCCAAATGTCATCTTTATCGTCGCTGACCAATTGAAAGCGACAGCGTTGCGGATGTATTCCGAGATCGGCATCGAGACGCCTTCTCTTGAACGAATGGCGAGAGAGGGGGTGATGTATCGTCATGCCTTCACACCGCACGCCCTGTGTGTTCCGGCTCGCGTATCGATGATGACATCCCGCTACGCCCACTCTACCGGAAGCCGCCGCAACGAAACTTTGATGGCGTCTGGCCAATTGCACGCTTTCCGGATTTGGAAGGAACTCGGTTACACAACCGGACTGATCGGCAAAAACCACTGCTTTATCGAAGAAGACGATCTCGACCTGATTGATGTTCGTTGCGAATTGACCCACGGCGGAATGCCGCGGACCAACTACAAAGGCGACGTTCCTGGTACCAAAGGGATGGAATGGGTCGTTCCAGAGGACGTGATCCGCGAGTCCCACTCGACGCGTAACAACATGCCTGAACAGAGCCCCAGTTTCGGCTACGCGGTAACCGACCATCCAATCGAAGGCTACTCGAACACCGCGTTGACAATCCAGACCAAAGCCTTCATCGACCGCTTTGGCAGTCCCTCTGGCGATCCTGACCGCCGACCATTCGCCTTGCTGCTCTCTTATCCAGACCCGCATCACCCACTCGAAGCCCCGCGCAAGTACGCCGAGATGATACCGCCCGAAAATGTCGTGATGCCACCGCAACGGTCGGACGAATACACAGATGGGACTATACCGACGCGCAACCGCCAGCTTCACGACATGCTCGGAGTGAGCGACGACGATCCTGATGACGTGCGGAACGCCATGGCCGTCTACTTGGCGATGACGCGGCACTTGGACGATGGCATAGGTGGTGTGCTCGATCATCTCGAGGAAACCGGGCTCCGAGAAAACACGATCGTCGTATTCACTGCTGACCACGGCGACTTCAACGGCGAGCACGACATGCTGGGTAAAGGCGGCGTGTTCTGGGATGCTCTCGTGCGCGTCCCGATGATCGTTTCCTGGCCGGGCGGCGGGGTACCCTGCGGCGTCGAAGACGACTCGATGGGTAACACGATCGATCTGTTGCCAACGATCCTACAGCTCTCCAGAGTTGCTGATTTCAACGCGCCACCGATAAGCGATGATGGCGACGAATTGGCACGCCCCGGGCCACGCGTCCTCTGCGACAACGGCTCGCCGGTGATCAATTCCGAATCGATGCGACGCATTCAAGGTCGGCCGCTCCCGTCGGCCACTGATTCGCCACCCCGTCATGCCGCGTTCAGTGAATACGGCACTGGTGGCGCGCCATTGACGGACAAGGCGTTGAAGGAGTTGATGGACCAAGGCCACGTAGGACGTGACCTGCTCATGGAAACCCTTTGGATACGCGAAGCCGAAGGCCGCCGTCGCATGGTGCGGACCAAGGATTGGAAATACGTTACTGATCCTGACGGTGATGACTTGGATGAACTGTACGACCTGAAGGTCGATCCTTGGGAACTTACCAACGTGGCGAACGATCCAGCCAACGCGTCGATGATATCCGAGATGAGAGCGTTGCTCCTAAAGTGGGCTATTGACACGGAAGATTACGACCCTGTGCCACTGCCAACAACGCTCGGCCGACTCGAATACATCCCATCGGAAGGCAGATGGGGAACGAAACGGGCTTAACACAAAATGCCCCTTCTCGAAATCGAAAATCTGAAGACCTATTTCTATGGCGACGATACCGTAGTAAAGGCGGTCGATGGGATTTCTTACAACATCGAGGAGGGCGAAACCGTCGCGTTGGTGGGTGAGAGCGGCTGCGGCAAGTCCGTCAGTTCGCTCAGCATTTTGGGACTCATTCCGTCGCCGCCCGGCCGCATTGTTGACGGCGAAGTCAGATTTAGGGGCACCGATCTCCTACAGCTTGCGCCATCGGAGATGAGGCGATTCCGTAGTCGTCGGATCGCGATGGTCTTCCAAGAGCCGATGTCATCCCTGAACCCGGTCATCAACATCGAGACTCAACTTACCGAAGGAATGATGACGCAGCTATCGCTGACAAAAGGTCAGGCGCGGCATCGCGCTCTGGAACTGATCGAGACCGTCGGCATTTCTGACCCTGAACGGCGGATGTCCCAGTTTCCACACGAGTTCAGCGGCGGTATGCGGCAGCGCGTTATGATCGCCATCGCTTTGAGTTGCGAACCAGATCTCATCATCGCCGACGAACCGACTACTTCGTTGGACGTCACTATCCAAGCGCAGATCCTGGACCTGATGCAGACTTTGACCCGCGAACGCGATATGGCGCTCCTTTTGATCACTCACAACCTCGGGGTCGTCGCTCGTTACGTCGAGCGCATCAACATCATGTACGCGGGTCGGATCATCGAGGACGGCACCGCTACAGACATTTTCGAAAACCCGTCCCATCCATACACCGTCGGACTCCTAAACTCGATACCCCGAATAGATCGCGACACTCGCGAGAGTCTCGACCCGATACCAGGCCAACCACCTGATCTGGCACGCCTTCCCGCCGGATGTCACTTCGCCGAACGTTGCCGACATGCGATCGATCAATGCGAGCGGGAGTATCCAAAAACCGTGCAAGTTGATCCGAACCATCGCTCGGCCTGTTGGGTCGCGGATGAAATCTACAGCAGTCACGCCGCGTGACCCTACGATGATCGAAGCCAGTCCAAGGCAAAATGCCGCAGCACAGGATGCGCGTGCCCCGTCGTCCGTCCTAATAGACGTCGAAAACCTCAGCGTCGAGTTCCCTGTCAGCTCCGGAACGCTATTCTCCCGCAATCGCGCGATCATCCACGCCGTCGATGACGTTTCGTTGAGCATCTACAAAGGTGAATGCTTGGGACTAGTAGGGGAGAGCGGTAGCGGCAAAACCACCCTGGGTAGGGCGATCCTGCGCCTCCAAAAGGCGGCCCGTGGCAAGGTCAGCTACGAAGGCCATGCGATGGATGATATGTCGGGCCGGGAACTGCGAACTCTCCGGAGACGGATGCAGATCATCTTCCAAGACCCTTACAGCTCGTTGGATCCGCGCATGTCCGCTGGCGCGATCATCGGCGAGGGCATCTCGATTCACAAACTCGCACCAGACCGCGCCGAGTACAACCGGCGAGTAGCCGAGTTGCTTGAGATGGTGGGTCTGAACCCGGAAATGGCAAGGCGTTACCCACACGAGTTCAGCGGTGGTCAACGACAGCGCATCGGTATCGCAAGAGCACTCGCCGTCGAACCCGATTTCATCGTATGCGACGAACCCGTATCCGCGCTCGATGTCTCGATACAGGCACAGATACTTTCGCTTCTGACGCAACTCCAATCGGATCTCGGGTTAACTTACTTGTTCGTAGCCCATGATCTCTCCGTCGTACGCCACATCAGCGATCGCGTCGCTGTCATGTATCTTGGTCGGATCATAGAAGTCGCAAACAGCGCCGACCTCTACAGGAACCCCCTGCATCCCTATACTTACGCCCTTATATCGGGCATTCCGATACCTGACCCGCGCGTCGAAGCGCAACGCGAACGAGTCGTGCTGGGAGGCGAAGTCGCCAACCCCGCAGACCCACCAACAGGCTGCCACTTCCATCCAAGGTGCCCGTTCGCAACCGAACAATGCGCGGTAGAAAAACCCCAACTACGCCAAATCGACTCATCACGCCTAGTCAGCTGCCACCGCGCCGAAGAACTCGTCCTTGAAGGTGTCTAAAAATACCACTCCCCTTCGCGAAGCGAGGGGGACGCGTGCCAGCGAAGCGAGCACGCAGGGGGTGCTCACTGCTCACACGTTTGCCCCGCCGCGCAGATGAGCTAGCCCTACAAGGGGTGTAAGTTTAGACTTACGCGTTCCCGAACATGAACTTATCGCCACAGGTCGTGCAATAGTCAGCGTCGGATCGGCTGACCGATTTACATTGGGAGTTACATACGTGACTGCACAGTGGGTCAGTTGCTACAACCGCCCAGCCACTCGACGATGAGGTCGTGACTCTTGACCGCTTCGCCGATCGTCTGCCTGAGCGTCTCTATAGCCTCCTCCAGACTGATGTCCGCTGCCTCGCCGGATGCTGCTTCGGCGGATTCGAGAACACGCTCGAAGTCGGTAACTACGTTGTTGATCTCCTCATAGACAGTGGGGAACGGTTCAGGCGGAGCGGTGGAGGCTATGGTATTGACAGCACCGCCCATGTCCAACAGTTCTTTGGCCACCTTCGCCCGCCACACCAAGTCATCGGAAGGGTCCTCAAGCAACGCATCTAGTTCCTTGCCCGCCTCGATCACCGTCTCCACCTCTTCTGCCATGTCCGTCACGTAGTCGACAACCTCCGGAACACACACTACGACAGGCTCGGGAGTGGCCGTGGGCGTGGGTCTAGGAGTTGGTGTAGGGACTGGTGTAGAGGTGGGAGTGGGCTCTGGCGCAGAACACGCCAGCAAGACGACCATCACGGTGGACACGACTACCAGACTGAATTTTGACAAGAACCTCTCCTATGGGTGAATCGCCGACGGTTTATTACTCCGTTCAGTCCAAGTAGTCGCAGGACGCTCGGAGAAAAATGATCGCGTTTCGATTGTGCGCGACGGATTAGTTTATCTGTCAGACGGTGTCAGTGTCCAGCGAAGGGAAATCAGCCAATCCACGGCGGCACCGACCTAGCGATACACAACTTTCGTATCGCAGATCAAGTCGTGCAACCCGCGTTTATCTTCTCTGAATCCGATCATCAGGAAACCGATTCCGAGGATCAAGAATGAAATAGAGTAGCACAAATGCCTGGAGAACGCTCTACCGATTCCGATCCTAGACCCATCGTTCCGAACTACCCGTAGTCCGAAATAGTGTTTCGCTAACGTTGTTGACCAAACCGCAACTGGCATGGCGAAATACAACAAGGGCAACGCCAAGAACAACCAGCCGAACGGTCCGGCAATTACTGGCACGTCGTTCATACCCAACAGACCCATTAAAGTCAATGTGAACGCCAAGGCCAAAGCAAACGCAATGACGGAATCGATCAAATATGCGAAGAGCCGTTGAAAGAAATCGGCGGGCAGACCAGATCGCAAGTCCGTATCTGCGTCGTATTGAGGCGCATAACTCTGTGAAGTCGAACTTTGTCGGGATTGCCCTTCATCAAACGAGTACCCGCACGAGTAACAGTAGACTGAACTTTCCTCATTCGTACTGTTGCACCGGGGACACGATACTACTTCTGGCGGCGGACTGTACCATTCTCCGCCCGGATGCGCTTCGGCATGAGGTCGTCGCCACGCTTGTGGGCCGCTTACATTTTCTGTTCCCCCTCGCTCCCATCGGTCGTACTCCGCACGACAGTCTTCATCCTTCAAGATGTCCCACGCCGCGTTCACTCGCTGCATCATTCGCATCGCGTACTCATCGTTCGGATTATGGTCAGGGTGCCAACGCAGAGCATGTTGGCGATACGCGGCCCGAATCTCGTCGGTTGATGCGGCCGTTCCAACACCTAGCACCTCGTACGGATTCAGTGAGAATGATTCAGGGCGCATTCGGAGCGGTTGTTCGTGGGAGAGAGCGTGTGTTTAATCCAGCGTAATTTTCACGCTACGATCGGCGCAACGCATTTTAGCGTCATTCCGCGAAAACGTGAATCCAGAAGGGGCACACCTCATCGCACCGAGCAGTGGTTCAGACCCCACCAACAAAATCCCACCAATCCTTCAAATCCGCGGTTCAGACAACACGCTTGACATTTTCACAACACATGTTGTATAACAGTAACCAAGGCGTCAAACGGGGCGCCTTGGACACGAAGAATCGCCGCGTCGAAACGGGTGAAGCGCAAACCTTTTAAGACGCAGCAAAGAACAATTGAATGAAGTACGGCAGCGGGCGGAGCAGCACGGGGTCGCCAACACACGACCCGCCGGCGGTGTCCCGCCACAAGCTTGGAAAGAACGGCGCAACGCTGCCACAAACCCGGTTATGAAGGCGGTTGTAGCTGTAGGGCTCGGATGCGGAGAGGTATTGCTGGCTCCGACAACAATAGCAAGCCAGACGGAAATCCCACGCCCCTTTCGCAAAGCGCAACCTTTCCCTCCCCCTCTCCGAAGGGGAATTGAAGGGGGTGCCGCGAAGCGAGTGCGCAAGGGATGCCCGTTCAAGGTCCGAGCGAACGAGTCCTTCTACCCGGCAGACGTCTTTCCGCTTCGCCGGGCGGAAGAGGCTACAGGACTAGCGAGAGGTGCGAATCGAGCGATGACGGGGGCGGTTCTTTCAGAACGCTTCCCGGAGGGCCGACGGTCTGGCGACGTCTGCGGTGCTGGACTAAAAGTGAATTACAAGCAACCTATTGCACGCGACCCCAAACACGCGGCGATGCTTCGACAAACAATCCGTCAAGCAGAATCCTCCCCCAAAGGGAGAATTAAACGCGCCCAAACCTCATCCCTCCCCCTTTGCGTAGCAAAAGGGGGACGCGTCGAGCGTAGCGAGAGGCAGGGGGTTCATACCCTGCATCGAAGAAACACCCCCAAACAACCAACACCAAATCCCCCCAATCCCAAAAATCCCAGTTCAGACAAAAACGACAAGCCCTACCCCAACTGCCGCAACCGAGGATCCAACCGGTCGCGCAGCCAGTCGCCGAAGAAATTCAGCGACATCACCGTCAGAAAGAGGGCAGTGCCCGGAATCACCGAAGTCCACCACGCCGTCTGCAAGTAGTCTCTCCCCTCCGCAACCATGTTGCCCCAAGAAGGAGTCGGTGCTGGTATGCCCGCTCCCAAAAAGCTGAGCGTTGCTTCGTAAAGGATCAAGTTGCCGACGCTCAACGATGCGATCACCGTTATCGTTCCGATAGTGCCGGGGAGGATGTGGCGTACCAATATCCGGAGGGTCGAAGCCCCTGAAATCCTCGCGAAAGACACGAAATCACTTTCTTTGAGCACCAATACATCAGCTCTAACGTTGCGGACAAACGAGACCCACGCCACCAAAATCATCAACACCATTATTGTGGTGAAGCTGGCCCCGACGATGATCGCGGCGACGAGTGCGAGTAGCAGGAAGGGGAATCCCATCCAGATGTCGACGATTCGCGTGATTATTTCGTCGACGATACCGCCTGCGTAACCGGCGAGCAGTCCGAGTGCAGTGCCGATGAGCATTCCGGCGGAGAGTGCGACTGCCATGACGGTGAGGGAGACCCTCGCGCCGTGTATCACCCGGCTCGTGACGTCTCGTCCGACGTGGTCTCCGCCTAATAGGTAGGGGCTGCCGTCCTGGTACAAAGGTCGGGCGTTACGGTCGGGGAGTGACTGATCGATGGGATCGTTGGGCGCGACCCAGTCTGCGCCGATGCCCATGGTCGCGAGCAGCGCGAGGAGAGTGACTGGCAGGATCGGCCATCGCCTCACGATGTACCACAGCGTCAATCGCTGCTGGGGCGTGGGCGCGGATTGTGCGGCCAACGTGGCTGTCTGCTCGGTTGTCATCTAGTTCAGTCGTACCTGATGACGGGGTTCAGGACGCCGTAGAGGATGTCGGCCAAGAAGTTCATGCCGACGAATACTGCGGTGAAGACCAGTACCGTGCTGGTGAGCGTGGGGAAGTCGTTGTTCCAGACTGCGTCTGTCATCAGCTGACCGATGCCGGGCCATGCGAATATGCGCTCTACGACGACTGCTCCAGTGACGAAGCTGGCTAAGACGATGGCTGAAGTGGTCAGAGGTTGGAGGATCGCGTTGCGGAAGGCGTGTTTCCACAGCACGGCGCTGTTGTTCGCGCCTTTTGCGCGTGCCATCGTTACGTACTCCGAATCGAGGACCTCCAGCATCGCGGAGCGTGTCAAGCGTAGCAGCGCGGCGGCGGGTCCCCAACCAAGAGCAAAGGCCGGCATGATCAGATACTTGAACTTTGTCCAAGTCCAGAACGAAACACCATCCGGACCTGCAGTGCCGACCGGCAACCAGTCAAGATTCACCGCGAATAGCAGTATCGCCATGATCGCGACCCAAAATATCGGCGCGGCTTGACCTATGAGCGCGAATGTTCGACTGGCGTAGTCTGATAGCGTTCCCCGTCTGACGGCGGAAACGACTCCCAGTGGGACTCCCATCAAGACCGCAAGAATGAACGACGCGATCGCCAATTGCAACGTCGGTGCTGTACGCTCCCAGATCAATCGGCTGACCGGCGTCTCGGATACGATCGTCTCGCCAAAATCACCAGTTAGGACCCGTCCTAACCAGACGAGGTATTGCACGACGAGCGGTTTGTCGAGGCCAAGTTTCTTGCTGAGCTGTTCGACTCGCTCTGGACTCATCCCGTACCCGCCCGGTTTAGCAAACAACAACAGTGGATCGCCCGCCAGACGCGAGAGCCCGAACATGAACATCGTCGCCGCAAGCAACGTGATTATGGCGAAGATCAGCTTCCTTATCAGGTAGCGACGCATGTTGAAACCATTACCGTCACAACCAGACGGTTGTTACAGAAGAATGCAGGCGCCTCCCTCGGGCAACTGATCGCGACCCGAGGGAGACGAACCCAGGGTCTTACTTCAGGACGATGTTTTCAGGCGAGTTGTAGCTGTTACCGACGTGCATCGGCCATTCGGCGATGTAGTTCGGGTTGGCGTAGTAAGCCTGCGGTACCGTCACGTAACCAGGGAACAGAGCCCAGTTATGCATGTAGGCAAGGTACTCCTTGTTGATCCGGATGCGTTCCTCGCGGTCGGGTTCCGAAGCCGCGGCCTCGTACCATGCCAAGATTTCAGGAGACTCGAATCCGCAACTAAAGCCGCCCCGCGTCAAGGTTGTCTGCACCAGACCTTTCGGCCAATCGAAGGGGTACGACTCTTTACCGTCGTCACAAGACGTCAGCATCGGCACGACTGTAGACCGGCTGACCAGTCCGGGCCGGAACACGCCGTAAGCGTACTTGAGCACCTTGACGTTGATTCCGACATCTTCCCAGAAACCAGCGATCGCGTCTCCTATTTCACCTGCAGGACCTTCACCGCCACCAAGTTCGGGACCGACGAACAACGGTATCTCGAAGCGCACACCGTCATCGTTCGCCGGATATCCAGCTTCGTCGAGCATCCTGCCGGCTTCCGCAACGTCGTACGGGAACTCGTACTGGGACTCCCAGTTCGGGTTGAACGTGCTGAAGTAGGTTACGTGTACAGGTTGACCGACGCCGCCTAGAACGTGCTCGACGATGGCTTCACGGTCGACCGATCTGGCCAATGCTTGCCGGACCAGCCGAGCCTGTTCCATGTCGTCGATTCCGGCTGGGTTGTCCGCATCGTCTGGATTGTGAGGGTTACCGACCCACGGGATCTCTCGTACGAAAACGCCGTGTGAAGGGAAATCAATCGCCTCTCCGGTAAGCTGGTTCGTCGTCTCCCACAAGTTTCCGGGAAACATGACGCCCTCTTGAATTCCAGCACCAGCACCAACCTCCAAGAAACCGGATTTCTTCATCCGTGCCAAGTCTTTGGGGTCGATGAAAGAAACGTCCGATTCACCGTTTTGCAGCAGCGCCACACGAGTGAACTCTTCCGGTACTGCCAACACCTTGATCGATTCGATCGAGGGGTTCTTGCGCCAGTGGGAGTCGCCGACCTTCGTCATGGTTGCGCTAGTGCCCGACTTGAAATCGGTCACTGCAAACGGACCGGTGCCGACGAAATTGTCCTTAAGCCAGTCACGTCCGTTCTCGTCGAAAGCACGCTTCGACGTTGCGATGGTCGTCAGACCTCCTGAAGCCTCCTGGTTAAGGAAGTTGCTCGCCCAGCGGACGTCGAAGTTGTTGAACTGAGCCCTGATCGTGTAGTCGTCGATGGCTTCGACCGGAACATCGCCGAACAACGCCGTGAGGTTTGCTGCGCTCGCGGCGATCGATTCGGGGTTTATCGCCGGGTTGGTGCGATTCATCACCCACGCCATGTCCTCGGCTTTCAACTCACCCCAGTCGTTGTGGAACTGGACGCCTTGGCGGATGTTGATGGTCACAGAGCTGAGGTCGTCAGCCAAATCCCAAGATTCCGCCAACATTGGAATATCCCAGTCAGCGTCTCCGGGGGTAAAGAGGCTCTCGCCGGCTCCCCAGTTGCGTGCGCCACCGAGAGGTGCGTCAGGCAAGCTTCCGCCGTTACCAGTGATGGATCCCAGCGCCGATCCGACGTCGGCGAAGATCACGTGCCCGGGTTGGCTCTTCGAATCGGGCAGGTCGATCAGTTCCATCACCTCATCCATCGCCTCCATCGCTTCTGGAGTCGCCGTCACGACCACCTGCACCTCTTTCTCAACCTCGACTACCTTCTCCACCTCTTTCTCCACCTCAACGATCTTCTCAACTTCCTTTTCGACGACGACAGTCTGGATGATCGTCTCTGGTTCCGCGTCGCCGCAACTGATGGCAAACAACAGCGCAGTGCTCGCTAGTGCCAGTGGTATTAGGGCGATCAAAGTTGAACGCCGCGTAGATCGAATCATGGCTAATCCTCCAATCATCGGATTTCGTAAATCGACGCTTCGCGCCGAATCACAAACGTGAATCGACGAATTGCGTGCTGGTAGTATACGCCCAAACGCAGAGGCGCGCCTTTAAATAAAAGATTTCGAATCCGCGGATCGATTGGTTGGAATTGCCGCGGATTATTGCCGACCTGGGCGGCTACAACTGCCGCAAAGTCGGGTCGACGCGGTCGCGGAACCAGTCGCCGAGGAAGTTACCTGACATCACAACCATGGCGATGACAAGACCGGGGAATAGGGAGGTCCACCACGCCGCGTCGATGTACTGACGCTCTTCGCTAATCATCCGTCCCCAAGATGGTTCAGGTGGTGGAATCCCAGCACCAAGATAGCTGAGAGCTGCCTCCGTGAGGATTATGTTGCCCGTCCCCAAAGTGGCAGTCACGATAACAATGTTGACGACCCCGGGCAGTATGTGCCGAACCATGATGCGGGCATTCGATGCACCCGCGACCCTCGCGAGCGAGACGTATTCACGGCTTTTAAGCGACAGCGTTTCGGCACGCACTAACCGGACGGCTCCCGGCCACGAAATCATCGCTAACACACCGATCAGGGTCCAAAGCCCTTGTCCCAAAACCAACACCACAACCAAGATGATTAGTAGCCCAGGAAGGATGTTCCACGCGTCGACGAGACGCATGACGATGTCATCGACGAGTCCGCCGAAATAACCCGCGATCAAACCGATAGTTGTCCCCACGATAACGCCTGTTCCGACCGCGGCGACAACCACCATCACGGTAATGCGCGCCCCGGCAATGATCTTGCTCAAGACATCGCGTCCCAGCGCGTCAGTTCCCAAAAAGTACGAAATTGAACCTCCCTCCATCCAAAACGGAGGTGTATGGCGTACTTGAAGGACCGCCCTCTCGGGGTTGTGCGGAAGTAGCCACGCCTCCGCAACCGCAGTGAAGAGGAGAAGCGCGACGATAAATGCCGGTATAACCGGATAACGACGTAGGAACTCCAACGGCGATATTCGTCGCCTTTGAACGGTTACTTCAGTAGCGACTTGGCTATCGGTTCTGCTATCTGTTGCAACAGTGGTGATACAGGCCTCCTAGTTGTATTTGATGCGGGGATCCAACAGAGCGTACACGATGTCCAAGGACAAAATCATGACCACGAACGCAAAACCGTAGATGATCGTCAACCCCGCAAGCAATGGAAAATCTGTTGCCCACAGCGCATCGATGGCCAGCCGGCCGAGCCCGGGCCACGCAAAGACGGTCTCAATGATGATCGTGCCATTCAACAGACCGAACAACACGAAGACCGACAGAGTCAACGGTGGAATGATCGCGTTCCGGAACGCGTGTTTCCAGCGCACAGGGGCACCTTGAACACCTTTGGCGCGAGCGAACTTGATGAACTCGGAATCCAGAATCTCCAGCATCGCGGTACGAGTGATCCGGAGGTACGAAGCCGCCGGGAACCAAGCCAGTGCCACCGCAGGCATGATGAAATTCCTAATCGCGATCCCTTCCCCTTTCGTCCCGCTCGGCAACCATCCGAGATTTACCGCGAACAGGAATATCATCACCAAGGCGAGCCAGAATATTGGTACCGATTGTCCGAAAAGTGCGAAACCGCGAAACAGGTAGTCGAGGAACCTCCCGCGATTTGTCGCCGAAAACACCCCAAGCGGGACGCCCACCAACGTCCCCATCATCCATGCGACGATCCCCAGTTGGATCGTGTTCGGGGCTTTCTCTCTGATAGCCTCCAGAACCGGACGTTGCAACGTCACGCTGTCGCCGAAATCGCCCGTAAGAATGTCGCCCATCCAGAGCGCGAACTGAATCGGTACCGGCTTGTCCAGGTTCAGTTTCCTTCCCCACTCTTCCCACGCCTCGGGGTCGATACCCAACGAGTCTTCACCAATGAAGAAATATCTCGGATCGCCCTTGACACGTGACAGCGAAAATACGATCAACATCGCGATCAATAAAGCGATGATTCCGAGAAGCACTCGCCTGGCGATAAATTGTCCCATCGTTCGATGAAATTCCCGTCGTTTGCTTTCTCGACGTTCACCACGAAAGCGCCTAGCCTACTACGTTGTGCAGTAGGCTAGGGCGCTCCCGCTATTAAGGGTTCGGCTACCCTACTTGATGATTATGTCCTCAAGCGGGTAGATCATGTTGACCGGCGCGGTGTGCATCGCGACCTTTTTGGGTTCCCAACTGATGAGGTCTCCGTTGTAAATCGTGTAGACGGGGAACTCTACTGTCGCCGGGTCCCAGTGCCAGAACGCTTCGTGGTTTCCGAATTGGACAGCCATCTCGTTGCGCTTCTGGATGTCTTCTTCGCCCAGCATGTCACCGTAGATCCGCTGGTAGAACGGGATACCTCCGCTCCACATGATGCCGCCGGCGAACCACGCTTGCGCTTCTCTACCTTTGGCGAAGTGGGCAGGCATTCCACCCTGTTCTCCGTCGTGCACCAAGTGGATGAACGAACGGTCGATGAATGTCGGTTGCCAAGTCGTGAACGGACCGAGGTGGAATTCGACGTCGACGTTCAACGTGTCTTTCCACATCGATGCGATCGCCTGGTGAGCCTCACTCGGTTCGTTGCCGGCCCACCATCCGATCGTGAAGCCATCTACGCCAGCCTGCGCCATGAGGTCTTGCGCGCCTGCAGGGTCGTATGGCACACACCAGTTATCGTCGTGGAGGGGGTCGTTGGCCGAGATCGCCCAGTTGCAACCTTGCCAAGCAAGCCCATCGTAGATGCTTTCTGCCAACGCCTGTTTGTCGATCGCCATAGCCATCGCCAAACGGACTTTGCGTGCGTTCTCCATCTCAGGACAGATGCTGCCCGGGTCAGACGGAACTTCCTCTAGAAGCACATTCCAGTCGCAGTCCGAACCTGGGAGGTCGTAGAAGCCGACCCAGGGGAAAGCTTCCGGGTTCTCCTTGGCTGCGTCGTAGCCCGGATTGACGAGTGGTTCTCCAGTTTTCGGGTTGGTTCGTTCCAAGAAGTTCGGGTTCATCCCAACATGAAGGATCACCGTCTGGAGCAACCGCCGAACGCCGCCAGCTTCTTCAAGCCTGGTGGTGTTCGGTAGCGTGACGTGAGTAATCATCGCTTCGCCGCTCTCAAACATGGCGATCCTAGATGCCTCTTCAGGAACCTCTAGAATCCGAGCCGATGCGATGTGCGCGGCCTGGTTGTAGTGCTCAGGTAGGGCATCGAGGATGATCTTGTCGTTGTCGCGCCACTGCCGGATCTCAAACGGGCCGGTGCCGACGAATACGTTACGCATTCCTTCCTTGCCCAGCTCGTCGTAGATCGTCTTGCTGTTGATTCCGTAAGCATCTCTCAAGTTTGAGAACAGCCAGCCAGGAGCTCGGCTGTCGTACTTGATGATCTCCGTCACAGCGGTGTACCTGTCAATCGCGACCGTCTCACCGTAGCAGCAGACTAGGTCACCCGAAACGTCGTGCAAGGTTCCGGCGTTCACGTTCCCGTTGACGGTGTTGGTGCTCCATGCGAAGTCTTCAGCATTTACCTCGCCCCAATCTTTGTGGAATTGAATGCCCGGCCGGATATTCCAAGTGATACTCGAATAGTCTTCGGCAAACTCCCAAGATTCGGCGACGGCCGGGATGACCCTGCCGTCCGCGGACCATTGAACCGGGGTATCCCAGACGCTGTAGTAGTACTGTTCGTTCGAGCAGGTGGGAGGGCACAGTTCTGGAGTGCCGACTGGCAAGCCGACGGTCTGCAACGCGGCTACAAATTCGCCGGTCTGCGTCCCTGGCATCATCATCATCGCTGCGTCTGGCGTGGCCGTGACGACGACTTGAACTTCCTTCTCGACTTCCTTGACGACTTCCTTCTCGACTTCCTTCACCACCTCGACCTCTTTGACGACCTCGACTTCTTTCTCCACCTCCACTTCGACGACCTTCTCTACCTCGACCGCGACCTCTTTTTCGACGACGACGGTCTGGACGACGGTCTCACCAGCGACTTGGACCTCTTTCTCGACGACGACGGTCTGGACGACGGTCTCACCAGCGACTTCAACCTCCCTTTCGACGACGACGGTCTGGACGACGGTCTCACCCGCGACCTGGACCTCCTTCTCCACAACAACCGTCTGGATCACAGTTTCACCAGGCACTTGCTCTTTGACCACGACGGTTTGCACGACAGTTTCAGTCTGCGTGCACGCAGTCGCGAAGACCGCGACTACCGCCACCAACGATAGGAGAGCGGCCGCTACGGCCTTTCGTTTAGGTATTACATTCAGAATCTTCATTGGCTACACTCCCGTGTGCTCAAATTCCTGTTGGTCGCCTGACACTTAACGTGCCATCGAGGTTGGGTCAACATACGACGACCCGCCTCCCGGCGACAGGGCGTGCAAGTAGAATACACCGATTTCGCAGGTTTGCGCGATAGAAAGTCGCAATTCGTGAAAATTCTGAAATCATTGTCGAATCGGTCGCAAAACATATCGAGGTCGAGATCAACAGAGTTAAACAAAGACGACACAACCTGCATCTGCCAGATACCATAGGCAACGTACTCGATCCGCAACTAACGCAAAACACCTCATCATGCCCAAGATCCGCTTCGGCGCATTCCTTGCGCCTCACCACCCGATCGGCGAAAACCCACTGCTCCAGTTCCAGAGCAACCTCGAGTTCGTCGAATTACTCGACCATCTGGGTTACGACGAGTTCTGGTGCGGAGAACACCACTCGACTGGTTGGGAGATGATCGCATCGCCGGAACTGTTTCTTGCCGCCGTCGCAGAACGCACTCACCGCATCAAGCTTGGAACCGGCGTCGTGTCCCTCCCGTACCATCACCCCTTCATGGTT
>CBDBDX010000002.1:0-152047 GCA_965204135.1 Dehalococcoidia bacterium
GCGATGCCGCACCTTACGGTTGACCCCGTCGTAGCCGCGGCAAATATCATTAACACCTGCCAGACCGTGGTGGCGCGGGAGATTTCGCCTCAGGAGATGGGGGTCGTAACCTTCGGCAGCATCCAAGGAGGCTCGGCAGGAAACGTGATTGCTGACGAAGTGCGGCTAAATGGGACGATCCGTTCTTACAACGCCGAAACTCACAAAACCATCGCTGACGCGGTTCGCCGGATCACCGCCAACGTGGCCGAATCTCTTAGAGCCACGACGACATATACACGCCTCGCGGGGACGCCGCCCGTCATCAACAATCCTGATGTGGCCAACTGGGTCACGAGCCTCGCGATGCAGTCCGCTGGCGAAGCGTCCGTGGGAGAACTCGAACCGATCTCAGTCGGCGACGACATGGCGGAATTCTTGAACCGTGTCCCGGGCACCTACTTCATCTTGGGCGCGGCGAAAGCCGGCACAGAAGGGCATCACAACGCTAAGTTCGATTTCGACGAGGCGTGTTTGCCGATCGGGACGGAGATCTTTGTGAGGGCGGCGCTGGATATTGAGGGGATGCCGTAGAGCCGCGAAGCAGTCAGTTCAGTAGACTGGTGCCGCCCCGCCGTCGACGTTCACAGCTGCGCCAGAGACATAGCTTGCAGCAGGCGAGCATAGGAAGGCGATGACATTGCCGGCCTCATGTGCTTCGCCGATGCGGCCTAGTGGAACTCCGGGGCCAAACGTCGCCCAGTGGTCTTCTAACGAGTATGACGGGTCTTTCGCGTTGGCCTCTTCCCATCGCCGACGATGCTGCCGACTCTTGAGTACGCCGACGCAGACCGTGTTTACACGAATTCCGTATTCGCCAAACTCTTTCGACCATGCTTTGGTGAGAGAGATGCCAGCGGCGCGTGAAAGCGATGTCGGTTGGCTGCCACCAGCCGCCGCTTTGCCCCCAGGTGTCGTTGTGTTGCAGATGGCCCCGCTGTCGGATTTCTTAAGGTAAGGCAGGGCGTAGCGCGTCATGTAGATTGCGCCTTTGACCTTGAGCGAGAAGTCGATGTCCAGCTGCTCGTTGGTCATCTCCTCGAAACTCGATGCCGACGATGTTCCGGCATTGTTCACCAGGATGTCGATTCCACCCAGTTTCTCGGCGACCCCTTCAACGGCGCTCTTAACTGCGCTTTCATCTGAAACGTCCGCGGGTGCCGGGATGACCGTGCTGCCGGTTTCGCCGCTGATTTCAGCTGCTACTGCTTCGAGATCGGTTGCGGTTCGTGATACAAGTGCTACGCTCGCGCCTTCGGCGGCCATCCGTGCCGCCGCGGCTTTGCCGATGCCGTCGCTGGCACCGGTCACTATCGCTACCTTCCCTGCTAATCCAAGATCCATGCTGTTAATTTCCTTTCTTGCTGCCGGACCGGGTTGGTCCGAGTCTTAGTCGAATTCTGCTGTCTAAATCCCCTTTCATTCCCCCTTGGGTCATCAAGGGGAGGGTTTTGCAGTAGTCGTTTCTGGAGACTCAATAGACCGGCGCGGCACCGCCATCTATATTCACTGCCGTGCCCGAGACGTAGCTCGCGGCTGGCGAGCATAAAAACGCTATCACATCGCCAGCTTCTTCGGCTTCACCGACGCGGCCGAGCGGTATGCCCGGTCCGTAAGATGCCCAGTGATCTTCCAACGTGTACGACGGATCCTTCGCGGCCGCCGCCTCCCAGTGTCGGCGATTCTGTCGGCTCTTGATAGATCCGATGCAAACTGTGTTGACTCGGATGCCGTGCTCTCCGAACTCCTTGGACCACGCCTTTGTGAGCGAGATACCGGCAGCTCGTGAAAGTGAAGTCGGCTGAGCGCCCCCGGGCGCAGCTTTACCCGCCGCTGTGGTTATGTTGCAAATGGCTCCGCAATCCGATCGTTTGAGATACGGCAGGGCATAGCGCGTCATGAATATGGCACCTTTTACCTTGACTCCGAAATCGTTGTCGACGAGTTCGTTGGTCATGTCTTCAAAGCGATTGGCGTTACCTTGACCAGCGTTGTTGACCAGAATGTCGATGCCACCGAGTTCGTTGGCTGCCTTGTCAACCGCGGTCTTTACAGCTTGTTCTTCGGACACGTCAGCCGACACCGGGATTACCTTGCTGCCAGTATCATTACTGATCTCCGCGGCGACAACTTCCAAATCGGACATGGTGCGCGCGAGAATCGCCACGCTCGCGCCCTCCGCCGCGAAACGCGCTGCCGCGGCCTTGCCGATGCCGTCACTGGCACCTGTCACTATCGCGACTTTCCCTACTAATCCAAGATCCATACCGACGTTTCCTTACTCAAAATCGATGTTTCGTCACATTGGCTGCGGAGGATTCCATTTGCCCAAGTAGCCGTTATACATTATCGTGGAATTCCAGCATTAGAAATCCCGCAGAGGACGAAGAGATAGATGAACAGCCAATCTTTGAATGGAGAAGCAACTGACCCGAGCTTCTTGAATTTCCGTAGCAATGCGGTGCCCCGTCGCGTGATCTTGGGACCGGGACCGAGTTCGGCAAGCCCGCGTGTGCTCCGGGCGATGTCGCAACCGATTATTGGATACCTCGACCCGGCATACTTCGAGATTCTGGATGATGTTGCTGCGATGCTGGCGCGGGTCTTCATCACCAACCAGACTACGATGGCGGTGGCGGGAGCGGGTTCCGCAGGGATGGAAGCCGGGCTATCGAGTCTGCTAGAGCGCGGCGACAAAGCGATTATCTGCGTCAACGGATTCTTCTGCGAGCGTCAGATATTGATGTGCGAGCGGCTCGGCATTGAGGTCATCCGGGTGGATGCACCCTACGGTCAACCGATAGATCCGCAGAAATTGGAAGATGCTCTTGTCGAGAATCCAGATGTGAAGCTCGTCTCAGCAATTCATGCTGAAACGTCTGCGGGCGTAGTTCAGGACATCGGAACGTTGTCCGCGCTCGCCCACGATCACGACGCGCTCTTCATGACCGATGTCGTAACGTCGTTGGCCGGAACACCGGTTGAGTTCGATGCGTGGGAGGTCGATTACGCCTACGGCGGATCGCAGAAGTGTTTCGCCGCACCGCCCGGTATAAGCCCGGTGGCGATTTCCGATAGGGCGTTGGAGCATATCCGAAACCGCAAGACCTTGCCGAGTTCCTGGTATCTGGATCTATCTCTGATCGCCGATTACTGGGGACCAGACCACGTTCACCACCACACCAGTCCGGTCAGCATGATGTACGGCTTGCGGGAAGCGCTGTTGCTTGTCCATGAGGAGGGATTAGAGACCCGCTGGCAGCGACATGAGAAGGTTGCGAAAGCACTGCGCGCAGGCCTGGCGGCGTTGAACCTCGGGTCGCCCGTTAACCCGGACCATCTGTTGAATCAGCTGACGGTCGTATCGTTGCCAGAAGGCGTGGACGACGGCGAGTTGCGGTCAACGTTGCTGAACGAGTACTCGATCGAGGTCGGCCGTGGTCTCGGGCAGTTTGCGGGCAAGGTTATCCGAATCGGGTTGATGGGCGAATCGTGCGTTCCGGCTAACGTCTTTGCTCTTCTCAGCGCGTTGGAGCACATTCTGCCTAGGTTGGGCTACGAAGTTCCCAGAGGCGAAGCTGTCGCTGCCGCATCCCAAACCCTCGCCGCCGATCCTTCACCGGTGGCAACGATTTAGTCGTAGTCGCCACCTGCTCGATAAGCTTCGTCCAAAAGATCGACTACGTATCTGACTTCCACGTCGGCGTTTGCGCGTTCGAGCGCGTTTGTCAGTTGCAAGGCGCATCCGGGGTTGCCGGTGCCCATGTAGCTCGCTCCAGTTGCGATGATGTTGCGCGCTTTGCGATCGCCAAGCCTCATCGACATATCTCGTTGCGCGATCGAATAGGTGCCCGCCGAGCCGCAGCATATCGTCGGCTCTGCCATATCGACCACCTCGACGCCCGGAATTGACCGCAGGATATCTCGCGGCGGGTCATTGATGCGTTGTGTCGAGAGGAGATGGCATGGGTCCTGGAAGACGACTTTGGCATCAATTCGGCCAGTTGGGGAAGCAAAACCGTACTCTGCGAGAAGTTCATGGATGTCGCGGGTCTTGCTCGCCAGCTCCTCCGCATTCTCATCGCCATCAAGCAATTCGCCATACTCTTTCATCGTCGAACCGCAACCGGCGGACGAAGACACAACGGCATCGGGCTCCATCGAGAGTAAGGCCATCGTGTTGTTCGATGCCATCTCCTTCGCTGTTGCTCTTTCTCCGGCATACATGTTGAGAGAACCGCAACATCCTTGGTCAGAGGGGAGGTGTACCTCAAAGCCGTTGTGGACGAGGACGCGTAGTGTCGCCTCCATCGTGTCGCCGTGCATCATCGACATCACACAACCACCAAGTAGCGAGACTCTCGCCTTAATGCGCCCTTTCGGTTTCAATACTCTGCCATCGGACACGAAGAAATCCTCGCCCATCGTCGGCAACGATTCGTCGAGGTACTCGTAACGGTTGGGCAGCGCTTTCATCACGCCGACCTTCCTAGTAACGTCCCGCAATCCCGAGCGTTGGTAAAAGCGCGTCATCTTTCCAAACGTTCTCATGAGCTTGGGTTTTGGCAACAGGCGGTTGAAACCAATCTCACGTGCGAATCGTTCGCGAAGCGGACGCTTGACGCGCGTTTTCATCTCCGCTCGCGTTGCCATCATGATCCGGCCGTACGGAACTCCAGATGGACATGCGACCTCGCACGCGCGGCATTGAAGGCAGAGATCCCAGTGTCGAGTGACAGTCGGTGTTATCTCTACGCGCCCCTCGTTGACAGCTTTCATCAACGTCAAACGCCCGCGCGGGGACTCGGCTTCGAGACCAGTTTCAAGGTACGTCGGGCACGCGTTCAGACAGAAGCCGCACTGCACGCACTTGTAGATATCGTCTTCTACCGGGGCATCATCGGTGATGAAACCCCGTTCAGGCGTGTTAGGTGTCGACTTCAACCTATCTGTCCCGATGTCAAATCTTGAACGCGAATCGACCCGGATTTAGGATGCCCTCCGGATCGAACTGCTGCTTCATATTCTTCATGATTTGGGCGGATGACGCGTCGATGCTGAAGACATCTACGTCGCGCTTGACAGCCAGTGGGCACCTCTCGACGATCAGCGAACCACCCGCATCGCCAACGACACTTTTCGCCTCATCGACAAACTCAAGAGCATCGTTGACCCCGATGTCTTCGACACTGAACTGCATCGAACCGTAACCGACATCGACGATCGACGCACTAGATGCTGTGCCTCTGCGTTTAAGAGCACGATCAAGTCGGTTGACCAAGTCTATCGAGGCCATCGGTTTTGAAGCGATGCGTAAGGCGAGTTGGGCACCTTCACCAGTCGACTCGGCGTACGTCCAGATATCGCCTTCTGAAGTGCCCGACAAGACTTCGTATCCGGTAGCCGGTATAGTGCCCGCCAATCCGGTGAGCTCGTTTACCTGACGGATCAATGCCGTTTTGGATCCCGAAACTTGAACAAGCATTAGATGCATCGTACTGTCTGATGTCGATTCAAGATCCATGTGACGATTGGCTGCCAGTTCCCGGATCGCCCCGACAGCCCGGGATCCTGAATACAGACGTGCCGCTTCAATGATGACATTGCTCTGGCTCACGTCCAGTGCGGCATTTGCCACCGCGCCAATGCGGTCGAACCACATCGCGACGGTCTGAGTACCCTGCGCGAGTGGCACGAGTTTGAGCGCCGCGCTGACGATTACGCCCAACGTCCCGAACGCCCCGGTGTGCAACCGATGTAGATCGTAGCCCTGCACGTTTTTTACGACGCGTCCACCTGACTTGGTTGAGGTTCCATCCGCCAGCACTACCGACATACCGATCACCCAATCCCTGATGCCGCCAAATCTGGGTGCCAATCGGCTCGGCGCGTTTGATGCGACCGATCCTCCGATAGTCGCATCTCCAGCATGAGGAATTTCGAACGGCAATCGCTGGTTCGCTTCTGCTAGTAGCGATGAAATATCCCCGATCCTGGTACCGGCGTCGCAGACCAATGTCATGTCTCCGGCCACGTGCTCGACCTCAGAGTCGAGACCGGTTAGGTCCAGCGCAACGTCGTAACCGGAAGGGAGATTGCCGATCGACATCCGGGTTCCGCCTCCCCACGGCACTACCGATTTGCTTGCGCCATGCAGTTCCGTGAGATGCTGCGCGACGTCCGATTTCTTGGTTGGACTGACGACCTCCGCAGGCAACAGCCCGTCAACTGGAAAATCGGACAATTCAGTTCTACTCCTGCAATGAGTAGTTGAATTGCCAACTTATGCCGTACTTGTCCGTGCAGGTTCCGTGATAAGCGCCCCAAAACTGCTTTTCCAATGGCGTCGTCACCTTGCCGCCTTCCGAAAGTTTGGCGAACTGATCCTCCATCTCCTCGACGCTTGACGGTTCAAGCGAAATCGAAAAGTTATCGCCGACAGTAGGAGGTGGCCTGAACGACGCTGGAATATCGCTCCCCATCAAGTATCCGGATCCGACAGCAAGTGACACGTGCATGACGTTGTCCAACTCGCTCTCGGCTACATCCATACCAGGAGGGCCTTCTCTGAAAGTCGTGATGAAAGCGAATTCGCCTCCGAACACTGAACGGTAGAACTCGAAGACCTCGCGACAGTTGCCGTTGAAGTAGAGATAGACGTGCATGGCCTCTTAGTACCTTTGAGTAGGGTGTTTAAGTGCCTGATTAGTGCTCCGTGTTGAGCATCCAGCCGATTCCGAATTTGTCGATGCACGATCCGAAGTAAGCACCCCAGAACTGTTTCTCCATCGGCATCGTCACCTGACCGCCATCTGACAACTTGTCGAACAACTCGTCGGCCGCCTCTCGGCTTTCGGGCTGATATGAAATCGAAAAGTTGCTTCCCTGAACTGGAGCCGGGCCGAATTGAGATGGGACATCTGATCCCATTAAATCGGACGATCCGATCGGATAGGAAACGTGCATTACCTGATCGAGTTCTTCTTCGGACATACCCATGTCGGGCGGACCTTCTCTGAATGTGTTGAACAACTCAAATTCGCCACCGAATACCGAGCGATAGAACTCGAAGACCTCTCGGCAGTTGCCATTGAAGTGGAGATAGATAGTTAGGCTCATTTGCTCCTCCGCGGTGTTCTAGCGCTTGGCACTGATCTGATCCTGATTGTAAGTACTGGTGACCTCGGAGTAAGTCGTCCTGACGGCCTCGCTCGCCGCGGTCGCTTCATTGAGGGCTTCTTGCGGGACATCTTCGTGCCAAGCCTCGAGATTTGAGCGCACGTGCTCGACGGTGTGGGCACCCATGATGCAGGCCGTGATGGCAGGATTGCTGATTACCCAGCGTGAGGTCAGCGCATTCATAGAAACCCCATATTTGTCTGCGATCGCGATGATCTTTTCGACAACGTCGAAGTTGGCTTGCGACCAATACGTTCGCCGGAACGACTCGAAGTGTCTGAAAGCGGGCGAAAATCTGCTGCCAGGCTCGGCCTTGAAGTGGAGGTCCTGACCGAGAAGTAGACCTCCAGCCCTTGGCGAGAACGCCATGGCACCAAGTCCGTACTCCTCACAGACCGGGAACAGTTCGCGCTCTGGGTCCCTTGCCAACAAGCTGTATCTGGTCTGTAGGGAGTTGAACAGACGCGCTCCACGCTTGTCCGCTTCCCACAAAGCTTCAACGAGTTGAAATGCGGCGAAGTTACAAACGCCGATATAACGCGCCTTTCCGGCTTGGACTATGTCGCTGTACGCAAGCACGAACTCGTCGATAGGTACGTCAAGCGGAAAGTCGTGGATCTGATAGAGGTCGATATAGTCTGTATTCAGCCGTCGCAATGAATCGTCGATCGCTTGCATCGCATACTTACGACTAACTTGGCGACCGTTGGGGCCCCAGGTGAGGCGACCATTGCCTTTCGACGCCAATATGACGTCGTACCGCCGACCTTGCAGGAATTTGCCGACGAAGGTCTCGGAGCGACCTTCTTCGTAGACGTTAGCGGTGTCGATGAAGTTCACGCCACCATCGAACGCGGCAGCCATAACCCGAAGCGATTCAGCCTCATCCATCTGCCCGCCGAAGTTGTCGCCGCCCATGCAGTACTCCGAGACCTTCAGCCCGGTTCTTCCTAGTCTGACGTAGTTCATGGCGAATTCTCTTTATTTCGGTTTATCAGAAGCGGTGCACATCGATTATGCCGCCGAGATGATACATGGCGTGTCGAATGACTCTTCGACTGGTTCAACAGGGCAAGGTGTTTGCTCAATGCGACTTGCCAAGTCTTTGAGAAACTTCGAGTCGTACCTTTTTCTGACGTAATGAATATTCCACAAACCTGATTTTTTGATTGCCCCGCTCTTGTGCCTCCGGGTGTTGCCCAACCAAGTTTCAGACGGCTTATCAGTTGCTTTATCGTAGTAGTTACTCAATAAGGCGACGGAATTACGTTCGATCCTCGACCGCATGTTGTGTCCGTCCTGCTCTTGCACCTTTACCCATAGAAACGGCATTCGTCCGATGTATTGGCTGATGCATTTCCGATGCTTGTGATCATCACGCCATCTGTTTTCGGATCTTGATTTGTTTGCCAATGCCCATCCGACGTGGTTGCGAAACACGGACGCGCCATTATCACTCTTATGTTGGTTAAGCCGCCCCCATAGCGAACTATTCGCTCCTGCCTTCGTAGCGTGCGTTCCAATACGCACAACCCGCAATCTGTCTTGAAAGTTTTTGCGAAATTCACCCTCCTCGAAGAAAAAGTACACGCCGCGACCTGGCAGGACATGTCGTCCATTGAAATTATTCAGTGTGCGCTTCCCACCAACCCGCTCCTCTAGCCGTGTCATCAACTCGTAAAAACACTCGGTATCTTTTTCTCGCTGATTCATTCTGCAAACCACCATTCAACTAGCTCAAGACTGAGGAAGTAAAGCAACACTCCCAGCACGATTGCTGGCCCCAACCTGATGACCAGCCAAGTCACGAATACCAAAGACTTGTGTGCGCTGATGAACCTTATGACCATTGAGGCCGTCCGATAGAACCCCATCTGCAAGAGCAGTCCGACTCGCAGCAACGCTAGCAGTAGCGCGTTCGAAAGATCGTTCATGCCGCCCTCGGTGTCATTACACTCGCCTGTCCAGACGCGGGCGGATAGTTCATCGGCACCGACGCCGCGAAGTCATCAGCTATCGCTCTTACTTCCGCCATCGCGTCGTCGCTCGCAGATCTGCTCCACGCGTCCAAAATGCCGTCGAGTTGGTCGATTCTACGCGCGCCGAAAATCGGTGCGGTTACGCCTTCGTGTTCGGCTACCCATTGCAGCGCCAATCGGATCACCGGCTCGCCATAACGTTCAGCAACCGACACGAGTTTTGCAACCGTCTCGTGTCGCAAATCATCGCCGTATCGGCGCTTCAAAACCCCGCCTCGAGAGTCATCTCGAACACCGAATTTCGAGTCGGCCACGTACGAACTGCTGTGCTTGCCAGTCAAGAACCCGCTAGCCAACGGGCTGTAGGGCACCACGGCAACGCCATGCTTGCGAGCAAGAGGGATCATCTCTATCGCGAGACCCGGTTGCAGGATGTTGAATACGCTTTGGATCGCCTCGACTCGGTAGAGATTGCGGACATCCGACGTCCAGAGTGCGGACGCCAAAACCCAAGTAGGAAAGTTAGAAGCTCCCGCGTATAGCACTTTGCCCTGATGTATCAGATCATCAATTGCACGCAGGGTCTCCTCGATCGGTGTCTCCGCATCCCACGAGTGACAGTAGAGCAGATCGATGCGGTCGGTCTTCAATCGCTTCAGTGAGCCTTCGACAGTCCGAACGATGTGATACCGAGACGCTCCGATGTCGTTGACGCCGTCGCCCACCTGTGACCGATACTTCGTGGCCAGGACGATTTGATCTCGCTGGCCCGACGCTTCGAAGTAGTTGCCGATGACTTTTTCCGATTCGCCGATGGAGTAGGAATCCGAGGTGTCGATGAAGTTGATACCGGCGTCGAACGCCTTCGTGATGATCTGATGGGAGGTCTCTTGATCGCAGCCATACGGGTTGCCGAAGTTGTCCGAGCCGAGGCACAGATTCGAAACCTTAACCCCGGTTCGACCGAGTTTCACATATTCAAGTGGAATGTCACCACCTCCGACGCTCTGCGATGCCTAAACAGATGATAGACCGTTATCCGCTTCGTCGGAATTACCGTTCAACATCAACCCACCTCCGTTCCGCCCAAGACTTGTGAATGGCGTCGACGATCCGCGCTGCTTCTACACCCGCTTCGAACCCGGTATCGATCAGCGGCTGATCGCCTGCCAACGCCGCTGAGACGAATCGTTCGTACGGCTGAGGATATGATGGCCCTGGATCGATTTCAGCAACGGGCGCGTTTTCACCTGACGAACCTAATATGCCGTTGATTCCATCCGAGATGATCCTGCCGCTCGACCCCGCCACGTCCACGGTGACGCCCCGGCCTCGCTCTTCGCCGCGTTGCACGAAGCTGGTGTGTATGACGGCGTACGCGCCGTTGACGTATTCGAGCAGGAAGGCTGATGAATCTGGCACCTCGACATCGAACCCGTCTGGAGCGTCGATGAATTGTCGGTGCTTCTCCGCCGTGTTCAATACTGCCGATACCCTAGCGATTTCACCGTTGAGAAACCGGCACATATCGAATACATGTATCAATTCGTATACAGTTCCCCCGCCGTGTTCTGGCAAGAAGCGCCACGATCCGACATCTGGCCGAGCGTCTTGCTGCATCGACATCCCCCACCTGATGTTGACGTGATACACGTCGCCTACATAACCTGCATCGATGTACCGCTTCATCCGACCTACCGGAGTTCGTCCGCGTTGATTGAAATTGACGGCGTGAATCACTCCGGCATTCTCCGCCGCATTTAGCATCTCCTCACAATCCGCTGCATTTAAAGCCAAAGGCTTCTCGCATAAAACAGGACGTCCCGATGCAATCGCGTCCAAAGCGTATGCCTTGTGTGAATCAGTGGGCGTGATGATGTCAATTGCGTCGATATCAGGATCGTTCAGCATCTCACGGTGATCCGTGTACCCCTTCGGCACGCCCCACTGCTCCTGCATCTTCCGCAGCGGCCCCTCTGATCGCCGCATGAACGCCACGACCTCGATCTCCGGGATTTCAGCGAATGCCTCCATATGTTGCGCCGCAAAACCGCCCGCTCCGATTATTCCGATTCTCAATTTCTCTTGGGTCATGTCTCTTAACACCTCAGATTCAATTCCACCGTCGCTAAGATACAACACGCCTTGCCAACGTCCTCATTTAATCTAACATTTGTATGATAATGTATTGCCGATGGGGCTTCATCTCATGTACACTCAACGATAACAAAGGCAAAGATTAATGGTGACACTAGAAGAACGCGTTAGCCAACTAGAAATCGGCTGCGAACATCTGGCAACCAAAACCGACCTTGCCGACTTGCGGACTGATTTGAACACTGCCTTCGCACGCGTCGAAAGTCGCCTACTCCGCTGGATGATGGCGATGATTTTGACCTCCACCATCGTCGCGTCGTTAGTCCCAACCTTGCTCTAGGGACTTTATCCTCAACACGTCTGCAATCCCTCCATTTCCATTGTTCTAAACCGTTCTTCATATAGCCATTACACACTTCTGTGGTTCGCGCGGTGAGGGAGTCAGGTCTTGTGGATCGTGAGTCAGAGCTCTAAATGAGACTCAGAGGCACAATTGCCTGATTTATAATCCTTTCCGAACCGCAGGTGAGACCGTCAACGTTTGACGGCCTATTCCTGATACTTAAAAAGCGAACCGCCGCCTAGTCGAACGCTGGCAAGACACGCGTCGCGTGCCTCCCTTTGTTCGGCTTAATCAGGTAACGCCTGCGGTTTAGACGTTGTCCTTGTCGCGAGGGAGGTATTCTCGATGAGCGCCAAACTTCTAAGCCGGATTCGGCAAATAGCTCCATCAGTCATTGCGTTCACACTTCTTGTCGTCCTGTCGATGGCATGTAGTTTCAGTCAGTTCGCCCAGAGCGAGAACGTTCCGGAGCGAATCGATGATTACCGGACGGGATGTGTCCTCGACAGTGACAAACTGTTGTCTGAATACCTACAGTACGACGCTAACGAATTTCACTTCACTGGACCAACACCTACTCCAGGCCCGGCAAGCGACTCGGATCTACTTGCACAGCGGATGCTGGTTGAAGTGTGGGAGCACGGCTGTCAGACAGGACGCAAGGATGTCACTGATCCCGAAACCGCAGATTGGTTGTTGCTGAAAGATCGGCTAGATGTTCTGAATTCGAAGATCAACGAACGCTTGACACCAACACCAGTGCCTACGCCGTAAGCATGAACTAAGCGGGTTCAGAAGCGGGTTGCTTAGTCGTCACACCGCCTGCAACCCACCCGGCCCAGTAGCCCTAAAGGCTTCTTCCGATATCCCATACGCGCTCCCGTGAACCGCGCCTCCGGGAAAAACCTTGCCGGGATTGAAACGCTCCCCAGCCTCGAATGCTGGGCGTAGCTTCGCCATCGCCGCCATGTCGTCGTCAGTGAAGACTAGCGGCATGTATGCCTGCTTTTCGATGCCGATGCCGTGCTCGCCGCTCAGCGCGCCACCTGCTTCGATACAGGCCTCCAAAATCCGCTCGCCGCACTCAATCACTCGCCGCACCTGAGCGCGATCTCGCCCATCGAACAGTATGCAAGGATGGAGGTTGCCATCTCCAGCGTGAAACACATTGCCGATGGTCAGACCGAGTTCTTCGCCGATTTCTCGGACTTGCCGCATGATGTCGCGCAACTTAGTGCGCGGAACAACCCCGTCCACCAGATAGTAGTTGGGGGCAATAGTCCCAAATGCGCCGATTGCGCCTTTGCGCGTAGCCCACAACTCGGCGCGTTTCGCGTCATCCTCCGCTTCTCGAATCTCCGACGAGTTGTTGTTGCGACATATTTCACGCACCTGTTGACCTTGTTCCTGGACCGTTTCTCGCAACCCATCAAGTTCCACTAACAATACCGCTTCGGCGTCGTCTGGATAACCGGGGTGGTAGACCGGTTCACACGCTTCTATCGTCACCCGATCCATCATCTCGATTGCCGAAGGCACCATGCCCGCGCCGATGATGTCGGAAACCGACTGCGAGGCGTCGTCCAGCGATCGGAACGCCGCCAGCATCGTCAGCACAGCCTCCGGCTTACGCATCAATCGAACGGCAACCTTGGTAACGATCCCCAGCGTACCTTCCGATCCGATGAACGCGCCTCGCAGATCGTATCCGAATGTGTCTCGCGATGTGCCGCCGAGCCACACCTTCTCGCCGTCCGCCAACACAGCCTCTATCCCCAACACATGGTTGGTGGTGACTCCCAACGCCAGACAGTGCGGGCCGCCAGCATTCTCCGCAACGTTGCCGCCAATCGTGCAGGCACGTTGCGACGATGGATCTGGAGCGTAATACAAACCGTACTGGGCAACCGCTTCGGAAAGTTCGATGTTGACAAGCCCCGGCTCTACGATGGCCACACGATTCTCGACGTCGACCTCCAGTACCCGGTTTAGCCGCGTAACTGGCAACACGACCGAGTCGTGCAAGGGCACCGCGCCGCCACTCAATCCGGTTCCCGCGCCCCGTGGCACGATATTCGCATCGTGTTCATACGCGGCCTTCACACACTCTGCCAATTCGTCTGCGTTACCCGGCAGCACCACCGCTCCGGGCGGTGAACGATCTATCGAGCCATCGTACTCATACAGTAGCAAGTCATCCGATCTCCAGATGACATACTCTTCGCCAACGATGTCTCGCAGGCGTTGGATAAGAGTCTCATTGATCATCGGATAAACGTACCGTCGTTCCCGCGCAGGCGGGAATCCAGAAATGTAAGGCACGCCTTCAAGACGCGTTCTCATCCATGAACCGCTGCGCGCTGTCCAAGAGCAGGTCGTGGATCCACGCCGAACTCATGATGTCGCCGCTCATATAGCGGCCCTTACTGCGGATGTAGTCCGAAAGCTCGTCTGCGGCCTTAACCACGTCAGGATGTTCTGGTTCGCCGGGATAGCCGATACCTTGGGCAAAGTCGTTCATGCCGATGCCGAAGTAGTGGATGCCGTCAACCGCGAGAATATCGTCGATGTTGTCGATCGAGCCTTGGTCTTCGAGGAGCGCGCCGACGAGCATGTTGTCGTTCGCCTGCTGATAGAAATCCCGTTTGTCCCCCCAAGCATCCGGGGTGAACGAGTAGTTGGTTCCTCGATTGCCACCGAACGAACGATGTCCGATCGGTCCGAAGTAACAGGCATCTACGAGCTTCTCTGCATCTTCGCCACTCGCGATGTGCGGACCCATAATTCCTTGGATACCGCGGTCGACGTATTGGAGGATGTGCGATGCTTCCACGTTCTCTACCCTCGCGACAGCCGTAGCACCCGCCGCTTCGACTGCCCGCACCATTTCTTCCAATTCAGTGTAGCCGAACGGTCCATGCTCACCATCCAACCAGACATAGTCGAAGTCCAACCGGCCCAAGATTTCGACATCCCACACTGACGGGAACGTCATCTGATACCCAAGAGCCTTGCGACCCTCTTTCATCGCTTTCAGAACGCGGTTTTCGCGAACCATCATTTCAGCCATCAATCATCTCCATTGCTTACTCATCGGCCTATGGTTTATGTCGTTAACGCCTCATGGCATCTCGCTCTTAAGCTTGACTGCCGTGCCGTAACAGAACACGCTGTAGTTCTGGTCGGAACCGTGTTGGCCCGCCGGTTGGACGGGATTGATCCTTAGATCGATTACCGCGTCAGCCTCAATGTTTTGAGCCGCAGCCGCCAGACGCTCGATCGCTTCTGCCGTCTTTTCCTCAACATTGTTGGTGCCGCCACGCCCTAGTTTCTCTGCACCCGAGACCAATCCGAGTATGCTGTCGATCTCCCGACCAGGAACGAAATTAGTTGTGGTTAATATCACAGGTGCTTCTCGACCCCATGTCATCTCGTCGATCCTCCGGAATTATCCAATCTCAACGATCACTTCAGTTTGACCGCTGTCCCGTAAGCAAGGATTTCGGCGAAGCCCTGACCGACTGAGGAGGTGTTGTAGCGCGTGCTCACGACGGCGTCCCCGCCAAGCGCCATCGCTTCAGCGATCATCTGCTGAGTAGCTTCTTCGCGCGTATCTTTGAGCAAGCTCGAGTATTCAGACACCGCGCCACCAGTGATGTTTTTGATACCGGCCATGAAATCGTAGCCGATTCCACGGGCGCGAACTGCGTTGCCGCGCACCATTCCGAGTACCTCGGCGACCTCTTTGCCTTCCACTTGCTCAGTTGTTACGACGATCATCTCTGGTACCTCGATCAATACAGTTCAAACGTCGACATGCGTTGGATTCAAAGTTATCACTTCGAATCGTGCAGTTTGTGGTTGCAGATCATCCTGTTAGTATCCTGTTAGTTCGGTCGAAACCGCCATCCTGCAGTCGACCGATCCAAAGCAGAAGAACTGGAGAGAAATGTACCCGAGCACAATCAGATCGAAACTCGCCACTGGTGGAGCAGTCCTCAGCACCAGCATGTTCTCACGTGAACCCCACGTGGCGCATACCATCTACAGCAGCATCAAACCCGATTGGGTCTGGATCGACCAAGAGCACAGCCCTTGGGGTACCGAGAGTATCGGAACGATCTGCGTGCAGGGCCGCAACCTTGGCGTTTCACCCGTCATCCGCGTCACCTGGAACCACCCTGGCGAAATTAAGAAGGCCTATGACGTAGGCGCAGTAGGTGTCATGGTTCCTCAGGTCGATAACCCGGAAGAGGCCGCCGAAGCGATTCAATACTCGAAATACCCACCTCTGGGCGAGCGCGGCATCGCACCGTGGTTCGCGTCACTCCTCGACATCACACAAGACGACGTTCTCAAGCACGCCAACGACGAGACGCTCCTAATCATCCAGATGGAGAGCACCGAGGCGTACGAGAAGGTCGACGACACTCTCGCACTCGAAGGTTTTGAAGTGCTTCTAGTCGGTCCGACCGACCTCTCGGCAACTCTTGGTATCCCCGGACAGATCCACCACGACCGCGTCGAACAGATCATGTCCGATGTTGCGCAGCGCGTGAAAGGCACCGGCAAGTTCTTGGCTACCACCTTCCAAGACCCCGAAGTCGCCCGACGCTGGATCGGCGAAGGCTACACGATGATGAACATCAGTAGCCCCCTCGCTCTAGGCTGCGGCCCCATGGCAAACCTCTTCGCCGAACTACGCGAAGAGTTTCCGTGCGAGTGACCGGTGAAGAAGGCATCAACTCTCCCTAAACGCCGCATCCCGCGGACCTGAGCTCATACTCCTCAGGCCCGCCAGTTAGCGTTAATCCCGCGTCACACTGCCGGCTTACTATTGAGTCTTAGGGGAGTAAACCCAACCCGAGACTCTTTCCGTTGATCACGATTTATCTCGTCCGCCACGGTCAAACCGAAGGCAACGCGAACAACCTAGCCCAAGGCTTCGCCGACGTGCCGTTGGACGAAACGGGCAGGGCACAGGCTAATCTCCTCGGCGAACGGCTGAAAAACTGGCATTTCGACGCAATCTATTCAAGCGACTCGATTCGAGCACTCCAGACTGCCCAACCGTTGCTGAGGCTCAGGCCCGATTACGCGATTGAAACCACCCCGGACCTTAGAGAGAAGAACTACGGCGACTGCGAGAACTACTCTTGGCAGATGCTGCGCGACGAATATCCCGAAACCTTCGCTCAGATCCTAGATCCCGACATCGGCTCCGATGTAAGGTTTCCCGGCGGCGAAACCGATCGCGAACACATGAACCGAGTCGCCAAGTTCACTCGAAAGATCGCCGAACAACACGATGAAGACGCCACGATCCTCGTATTCAGCCACGGCGGTTCGATCAAAGCCGCGGCGGCCTACATGTGCAAGCTGCGCCTCGAAGACAAGTGGCGGCTGAAGACTGACAACGCCAGCATCAGCGCCATAATCTCGGAGCCGACGTGGCGTGACGACGGATGGCAGATCGAACGCTGGAACGACACCCTCCACCTGTCGCTCGCGCAGTTGAACATCAAATGAGCACGCTGTCTCTGCCAAACGTCCTAGGGACTGGACCAAACCCGAACCGGCGCACTATCATCTTGGTTCGCCATGGCGAAACTCGAGGAAACATAGAAGGTAAAGCCCAAGGTCACTTCGATGCTCCGTTGACAGATAAGGGTGTGCGGCAAGCCCAAGCACTTGCAAAGCGACTTGCCAACACAGATTTCGGCGCCGTCTACTCTAGCGACCTCCAAAGGGCCGTACATACCGCTGAAGCAATACTCAACAACCGATCCGGAATCGAAATCCAACGTCGTCCCGAACTGCGTGAACTCAACTATGGCGACTACGAAAATACGCCTTGGTTAGGCCATCGCGATGAGGATCCGACGTTTTTCAAACTACGGATCGAATGGGAAACGAGGCCAAGAGCCAAATATCCGGGCGGCGAATCGGCAACGGATTTGTGGCAGAGAGTCGGCGATTTCGCGCATGAACTCCTCGCCAATCACCCTCAGAAATCAACAATCTTGGTCGTCGGCCACGGAGGTTCGCTCCAAGCACTCTTAGCTCACTTCTTGGCTCTGCGCATCACGGACCAGTGGCGTTTTCAATTCGACAACACCAGTATCTCAATCATCAAAGAGCACCCAGTGGCGCCGCACGTATGGCAAGCCAAGTTGTTCAATGACACCAGCCACCTCAACGGCTTCAACTCGAATGGATGACACGAACTTGAGCACGCCAGAACTCATTGTCAACCCATCGCCGCGGACCTTGTACCTGGTTCGCCACGGCGAAACCCAAGGCAATATCGACGATAAGGCCCAAGGTCATCTTGACGTGCCTCTCACGGAAACGGGCAGGATCCAAGCGAAAGCGGTCGCAGAACGATTAAGCGACATCGAATTCGATGCCGTTTACTCCAGCGACCTGCAAAGGGCCGTCGATACCGCTAAAGCGATCACCGCTCAGCGACCAGGACTACAGATACAAACCCGCTCACAGCTTCGCGAATACCATTTCGGCGATTATGAAGATATGCTGTGGGCCGAGATCGGCAACACCTATCCCGAGCTCTACGGACGCTGGAAGAACTTGAGCACGCGACTCGATATCGAGTTTCCGAGTGGGGAATCAATGCGCGACGCGTGGGAACGAGTCGGGGGGATTTTGGCGGAAATTCTCTTCAAACATCAACAGGGGAACGAGACCATCTTGATCGTCGGTCACGGTGGGTCGCTGCAAGCGGTGTTGGCGCATCTGCTGAATCTCAGTGCCACGAACCAATGGTTCTTCATTTTTGACAACACGAGCGTCACCATCGTTAGGGAACACCAATACACGCCAAACGCTTGGCGAACCCATCAGTTCAACGACACCAGCCACCTCAACGGCATCAGTCGCATCGATAGATCAAAACGGTAACGATCTATTTTTCGCAGACCACGCCATCGCCATCACCGTCCCTAGCATTCGGGACTTGCCACGCAGGAAATCCTCGACCATCTCCACTGTCGCCTTTGATACGAACCAATCCTGCGTCTGTCGCGGCATCGCAATTAGGGTAGATTTCGCCAGTTTGAGCTGGGCTGGTTGAAGGAGGCTCAGTAGGAGTGGGAGTAGGCGTTGCAGTAGCTACTTCCGTTGGCGCGACAGTTGAGGTGGCAGTTGGTGACGCTTCATCCTTGCTACCCATTCCATCTTCCGCCGTCGCGGTCAACGATCGCTTGAATTCGAGTGGAGTGATCTCGCAAACATAACCGTCACCGTCACCGTCTCTAGGTCCAACGACGGTGTTCTTATCGAACCCCCATCCCTCACCTTCGGATCCTTGGAATCGTTCTAATCCTGCCGCCTCAGCCTCCTCGCAGGTTTCGTATGTAACGTCGGCCTCGTCACTTTCGACGGTTACCATCGGCTCTTCAGTTGCAGTAGGCGATGGAACAGTATCGCCAACAGGAGCGACAGTTGGCTCTTGAGTTGCCATTGGTTCGGATGTAGGTTCAGGTGTTGCCGTTGGATCTTCAGCCCCAGTAACTATCGCCTCAGTTTCCGGTCCTATGATGTGTCCTGCCTTGACCAACGCGTCGCAATTTTCTTGATGGTCCTCAAAATCCCTTGTACCGCCCTCGTACTCGACTGCCAAGCCCTCATTCAACATAAACTCCGACAACATCATGCCCTCTGGCGACCGAATGTCACCCAAAATCCTGCTGAATCCTCCGTCTTCGAACTCAGTCACCAAAACGTACTGCCCGTCAGATGAAACAAAGTCATTTGCGCGCTTTTTCGACCAGTTACCACAAGCCTTTTCGAAAGCGTCAGTCGTTCGCGTCTCTGGCGTGTCGATCCCGAAAATTCTCACTGTTTGGTTCTTCAAACCTTCAACTTGGACATCGTCAATTTCGACCTCCAACGTATCGCCGTCCATCACTCTGAGAATCTGAACCGAATACTCCCCTTCGACTGTTTGAGTGGGTTCGGGCGTAGGAGTGGGCGATGGTAGCGGTGTCGAAGTGGGGAATACTACTATGGCACGTGGGGTGTTCGTTGGAGTGGGAAGCACTGGCGTCGGCGACAGTGTAGATTGTTGCGTCGCAGTAGGTTCTGGGGGCGCGGATGGTGTTTCAGATTCCGCGCAAGCCACTAACAATGTGACACACGCGATGCTCGCAACAATTGAGATCAGCGACTTCTTGACCGTAAAGGGAAACGAGACTTCATGAACTACGATTTTTGTTTCGACATCGTTTTGCCTCATTGAAAAGCCCCCTTCCGACCGATGAGCAGGTAACTTGCGACAGTTCCGTCTCGTGTGAGCCATTCAGGGGGCATGAGGCCCCTGCTTCTACGGATCGAATGACTCGCCACGTAGATGGAACTGTCGCAAGACAATATGCTACCCGAATTTGGTCGGATCGCAGATCAGAAAACGTCAAAACCTTGAACTACGAAATTCCGAAAAGGAATTCTTAAATCACAAACCGTCACCCCCTCCAATGAATTTGTTGACACTACATAGTCAACGCGACGCGATTAGCGGTCGTTCCGCCTTCACGGCCCTGCCACTCCGCAAATTCGAAGGCTTCGTTGATCTGCTCCAGCGGGAACTTGTGCGAGATCACGTCTGCTACCGGCATCCGATCTTGCACCCGCACCAAGAACTGAAGTGCCGCCTCGACGATCCAGGGATCGTAGTGCACCGTTCCCAGCCACTGCGTCTGGTTGCCGATGATTTTTGATGCCGGAAACTCGATATTGCCTTCGCCGATGTTGCCGATGTCGATGAACTTGCCGTTCACGCGCACCATGTCGAGTCCTTCGAGCGTCGCTGAAGTAATGCCTACGACCTCCACCACGACATCGGCGCCCACCCCGTGCGTCAGTTCCCTTACCCGTTCAACGCGCGATTCCGCAGTCGGATACTCGAGTATTGAGATCGTGTCGGTCGCGCCGCACTTCATCGCTAGATCGAGGCGCGGCTGTTGCCCGTCGATCACGATCACCTTTGACGCGCCCTTTTCAGAAGCGACCGCTGTCGCGTAAACCCCGAGTCCCCCGGCACCTTGAATGACTACCGTGTCGCCGAAGTCCATCTTCGCCCTTTCCAGCCCGAATAGCACCTGCGACAACGCGCAGTTGACAGGTGGCACCGCGTCACTTGGCAACTCGTCCGGCACCTTAAACGCGTAATGTCCCTGAGGCAGATAGTAGTAGTCCGCGTACCCGCCGTCGCAGTAGGGATACGAATCGAGATCCTTCTGCCTCGAACGATGCGGGCAGGAGTGATGTTCCCCCCGAATGCACCAATAGCAGCGGTTGCATGGGTTGAAGAAGGGGAACGCCACACGGTCACCCTCCTTCAATGGGCGGCGTAGCGAGTCGGTCTCCACTCCTGTGCCAAGTGAATGAACGACGCCTGTGAACTCGTGGCCCACGATCCGGTTCGAATGCGTCGACATATCGCCTCTCCAGATGTGTAGGTCGGAGCCGCAGATAACACCATGCGTGTTCTTAATGAGCATTCCTCCCGGCTCCACATCTGGCGTTGGAAATTCGCCGATCCCGAACGGCACGCCTGGCGTGTCGAATATAGTGACTTTTCCGATAGGCATCTAAGACCTCTTTCTCTACATCGTGAGCGCCACGCGGCTCGCCGCTGTTCCGCCTTCGCGTCCGTGCCACTCTGCGAACTCGAATGCTTCGTTGATCTGCTCAAGCGGGAATGTATGCGACACGACGTTCGCTACTGGCATCCGATCCTGAACCCGCACCAAGAACTGCAACGCCGCCTCGATGATCCAAGGGTTGTAGTGTACGGTTCCGAGCCATTGCGTCTGATTGCTGATCACCTTCACCGCCGGAATCTCGATCGTCCCGCCTGCGATATTCCCAATGTCGATGTACTTGCCATTGAACCGCACCATATCCAAACCCTCCAAAGCAGCTGCCGCGATCCCCACAACCTCCACCACCACGTCCGCACCAACCCCGTGCGTCAACTCCATGACGCGCTCGATACGAGACTCAGGCGTTGGATAGTCAACCAACGAGATCGTATCTGTCGCGCCACACTGAACCGCTAGGTCCAGTCGCGGCTTCTGACCATCGATCACGATCACCTGTGATGCCCCCTTCTCAGACGCGATCGCAGTGGCAAATATCCCCAAACCGCCAGCTCCTTGAATCACCACCACATCCCCGAAATCCATCTGCGCCCGTTCCAACCCGAACAACACCTGCGACAACGCACAGTTGACAGGCGGCACCGCATCCGTCGGCAACTCTTCCGGCACCTTGAACACGTAGTGCCCGGGAGGCAGGTAGTAGTAGTCACCCATACCCGCGTTGCAATACGGATGCTCCTCCAACGTGTACCAACGTCCGCGATGCGGGCAAGCGTGATGCTCGCTTCGAATGCACCAATAGCAACGGTTGCAGGGATGGAAGAAAGGAAACGCCACTCGATCTCCCTCACTCAAAGAACGACGCAACGAATCCGTCTCGACACCCTTTCCCAACGAATGAACTATGCCCGTGAACTCATGTCCCGTCAACCTCTTGATCGGAGGCGGAGGATTATCGTCATCGCCTCTCCAACCATGGAGGTCCGACCCGCAGATGACCGCGTGCGTATTCCTGATCAGTACGCCCCCCGGTTCGATCTCGGGCGTCGGCAACTCAATGATCTCGAACGGCACGCCGGCCGCGGTGTATAGGGCGACTCTTCCTGTAGGCATCGGTCAACCCTTTATCGCATCATTTCCGATTCAGGGCAGGGTAGCTCACATCGTCAAAGCGACACGGTTGGCGGTCGATCCGCCTTCGCGTCCTTGCCACTCGGCAAACTCGAACGCGTCGTTTATCTCTTCCAACGGGAACTTGTGCGAAACCACGTTCGCGATCGGCATGCGGTCTTTCACTCGTACCAAGAACTGCAACGCAGCTTCCACGATCCACGGGTTGTAGTGCATCAATCCCTGCCACTGAGTCTGATTGTTGATGATTTTTCGAGCAGCGAATTCGATGCTTCCACCGCTTATGTTTCCGATGTCGACGTACTTGCCGTTGAACCGCACCATGTCTAATCCCTCCAGCGTCGCCGCCGCAACTCCCACAACCTCGACGACGATGTCGGCACCGACACCATGCGTCAACTCGCGGACCCGTTCGACTCTCGAATCTGGTGTCGGGTAGTCCAGCATCGAGATGGTGTCTGTAGCGCCGCATTGCATCGCCAAATCCAACCGTGGCTGTTGTCCGTCGATAACGATGACCTTAGAAGCGCCCTTCTCCGAAGCGATCGCGGTCGCGAAGATTCCCAGTCCGCCGGCGCCTTGGATCACGACGGTGTCGCCGAAGTCCATCTTGGCTCTTTCGAGCCCGAAGAGCACTTGTGACAAAGCGCAGTTCACTGGCGGCACGGCATCCGTCGGCAACTCGTTCGGCACTTTGAAAACGTAGTGTCCGGGCGGCAAATAGTAATAGTCCGCCATCCCACCATCGCAGTACGGATACGCATCCAAACCTTGATGATTGGCTCGGCCGCGATGCGGGCAGGCGTGGTGTTCACCCCGGATGCACCAGTAGCAGCGGTTGCATGGGTTGAAGAACGGAAACGCGATGCGGTCGCCTTCTTTCAATGGTCTGCGGAGCGAGTCCGTGTCGACACCCCTGCTGAGCGAGTGCACAACGCCAGTGAACTCGTGACCGGTTAACCGTCGTTTGGGCGGCGGTACTACATCGCCGTCCCCACGCCATCCATGCAGGTCGGATCCGCAAATCACGGCATGGGTGTTCTTGACCAAAAGCCCGCCCACCTCAATCTCGGGCGTCGGCAGTTCTTCGATGTGGAACGGCACTCCTGACTGAGTGAAAACGGCGACTTTTCCGATAGGCATCTCTGGCATCTCCTCCGAGGCGGTAGCAAAACCCTCTCTGTTGATTCAAAGGGGACATCCAATCCCTCCCCCTTTTCGCCCAGCGAAAAGGGGGAATAAAAGGGGGTTCCCGTAAACCTCTGCCTTGTTGCACGCGAATATAACCCATCAAACTCGTTTTTGGATGGCGCGCTTGTATACTTTCGACTCGATTAAATCGGGAGCGAACTAAAGGAAGGTCCACGCAAAGGTACCGTCATTCCCGCGCAGGCGGGAATCCAGAGGGGAAGGGCGTGGGTTTATCCAAGCGAAAAGCAACTTGCATGCAGTTACTGCATAACATGCCGACCAAGAACAGAAAGGCGTAATTTAGTGCTCGAACGATTCCACGTCCCACACGACATCGCCGTGCATGTCCAGATCGAAGATATGCGCGCCACCGTCGAAGACATCTTCCGAAAGATGGGAATGCCGGAGGATGACGCCGTACAGTCGGCGGATGTCCTTGTCTACGCCGACGCTCGTGGCATCGAGTCGCACGGCGTATCTAACATGCTTCGCTCCTATGTCGCATCGTTCGGCGAGGGCGGCATCAACCCCACGCCCGAACCCAAGGTCATCCGCGAGCTGCCAGCCGCCGCGACTATCGACTGCGACGGTGGCCACGGGCTAGCTGTCGGCCCGATGGCTATGCGAATGGCGATGGACAGGGCTGAGGTCTACGGCATTGGCACCATCACCGCCATCAATGGCCGCCACTTCGGCGCGTGCGCCTACCACGCCGCGATGGCCCTCGAACGCGACATGATCGGCGTCGCAATGACCACTGGCGGCGTCAACGTTGCTCCCGTCCATGGCGCGGAGCGCCTAGTTGGCCTTAATCCCCTCGGAATTGCCGCTCCAACCCGCGACGAACCGCCGTTCATCTTCGACGCATCCATGAGCAGCGTTGCCGGAAACAAGATCGTCCTCGCCCGACGCATCGGAGTCCCGGTGATGCCCGGTTGGGTCGCAAAATCCGACGGCACACCTGTAATGGAGGAAAGTGAAGTTCCCGAAGACTTCATAATGCTTCCTGCAGGCGCAACTCGCGAACTCGGCGCACACAAAGGCTACTCGATGGCTGTGATGATCGAGATCCTCGCTGGCATCCTCGGCGGCAACGGCGGTGGCCCTAACCGACGCCGAGGCGCATCACACCACTTCATCGCATACAACCTCGAAGCCTTCACCGATATCGAAGACTTCAAGACCGACATGGACGAATACATGAGGGCCCTCTCAAACAGTAAGCCCGCGCCAGGACAAGACCGCGTCGTCTATGCCGGCCTACCGGAACACGAGGAGGAAATCGAACGCCAAGAACACGGCATCCCCTATCACCCTGAAGTAATCGACTGGTTCCGCAGCATCACCGCCGAACTAGAAATCCCGTGGAGGCTCACATAGATACTCCTCTTTTTGCGCAGCAAAAGGGGGACGCGACGAGCACAGCGAGACGCAGGGGGTTCATACTCTCAAACGCCAACGTTCCCTCTCCCCGCTGTGGGAGAGGGTTAGGATGAGGGGGAACAAAAGAAAAACAACCGCTACATCACCACCAACCAACAAGGAACCAAAAATGGGCATCAACAAATGCATCGATCTACTAAAAGAAGGACAACCCTTCTACGCAACCCACACGCCTGAACTCTCATACGATGCCGGCGTCGAACTGGCTCAGACATGGGCCGACATGATCCTCATAGATTTCGAGCATCGTCACTTCGATGTGGGTGGCCTAGGCGATTTCATGAAGGGCTTGAAGGCCGGCGGACCTACTCCAAGCGGACACCTGACGCCAACTGTCGTCACGACTCTTCCCCACAACGCCATCTCCGTCGAGGAAGTCCGAGCGAACGCATGGCAGATGCGTCACGCACTCACGACCGGTGTTCACGGACTGCTTCACACCCACGCACGCGACCCCGAAGCCGTCAAATGGTTCGTCGCCGCGTGCCGATACCCCTTCCAGACACACGCACGCGACGTCATCCCCGAAGGCCTGCGCGGCGGAGGCGGGCAGGGCATACCTGCTGAGATCTGGGGCCTGTCTCCACGGGAGTACGTTGAGATCGCTGATCCGTGGCCGCTCAACCCCAATGGCGAGCTGCTCCTCGGACTCAAGATCGAAGACCGACACAGCCTTCCCACCGCCGCCGAAATCGCCGCCGTTCCCGGCATCGGCTTCGCAGAGTGGGGACCCGGAGACATGGGAATGTCCCACGGCAATCCTGACGCTCACGACCCGCCGTACCCCGACTACATGGACCACGCCCGCGACACCATCAAAGACGCCCTCGACAAGTCCGGTGTCGGCTTCTACTCAAGCTGGGCCGACGACAACATGACGCAGGAAGAGCGCATCGACCATCTCATCGACAACGTCGGCGTCAAGATGATGGGCGCACCCAACAAAGAATGGGCCGACTACGGCCGAGCCAAAACCGGGCGGACGATGCCGGTGTAACGCCTGAATAGGGTCGTCTGCTTGTTACGAAACCTGGCTGACGTGAAATCTGTAGCACTAACACTTGTTCTGTTTATGAGCATGTTGCTTTCTGCTGCCTGCGTTCGCGAAGATGATTCCGTTGAACAAGAGTTGACAGAAGTGCGAGCCACAGTCTCGGCGGCTGTAGCCATACTTGAAGACATCGAGATACACCTGTCCGATCCTGGCCCTCCCGGACCTTGGGGCGCTGAATCTCAACAAGCCGCATGGATCGCGTTAGAGGACGCGACGTTTGGCGTTGCCTCGGGAGCAATCTGGTACGCAAATGGCATTGATATTAATGTCTACGGTTCAGGTTTCAAAGCTAACGAGGCAATATCACTTACAGTCCCAGGCGATGCGTACGACGTGGCGCTAGGGAGTGCGGTTTCAAATGCCGACGGAGAACTCTCACTCACATTGACCTTGGATGCCGCTGATTATCACGTTGGGACTCTCTACCCCATTTTTGCACATGGCGAGCGCGGTAGCTTTGCTACTGCTGTGTTAGTAATTTTTGGGCAGGGGTAGCACACCTTTAGGAATAAGGCGCGACTAACAGGGCGAACGATGCTTGTTTGATCTTAATCAGCGCAAAGGCAATCCTGATAGTCGCCCGTTGACAGTCTAAATCGCCTTCAATTCGGTTCAACGCGCCTCAACCCGTACTTCGCTTTTGGCGATAAAGTATGAACACGCGCGGCTAATCACGTCGCACCCGCAAATAGAAGGAACCAAAACCATGGGCATCAACAAATGCATCGACCTACTCAAGGAAGGACAGCCTTTCTACCACACTCCCACGCCTGAACTCTCCTACGACGCCGGACGTGAGATGGCGCAGACCTGGGCCGACATGGTCCTCATCGACTTCGAACACCATCACTTCGACATCGGCGGTCTGTACCAGTTCATGAGGGGACTCAAAGATGGCGGCCCCACGCCGAGCGGCCACCCCACACCCGCGGTCGTGACTTCTCTACCTCACAGCGCCTACTCTCCCGAAGAGGTGCGGTACAACGCCTGGCAAATGCGACATGCACTGACCACCGGCATTCACGGTCTACTCCACACGCACGTGCAAAGTCCTGAAGCGACCAAATGGTTCGTCGCCGCTTGCCGCTACCCCTTCCAGACCATCGGCAGCGACATAATTCCCGAGGGCATCCGCGGCGGCGGAGGGCAGCGCCAACCCGCCGAAATCTGGGGCGTCGATCCCAAGGAATACGTCCAAATCGCCGACCCTTGGCCGCTCAACCCGAATGGCGAACTCATGCTTGGTCTCAAGATCGAAGACCGCCACTGCCTCCCCTTCGCCGAGCAGACAGCGGCAGTTCCCGGCATCGCCTTCGCCGAGTGGGGACCCGGCGACATGGGAATGTCCTTCGGCGACCCCGACGCCCACGACCCGCCTTACCCCGACTTCATGGACAACGCCCTCAACATCGTCAAGACGGCGTTGGAAAACAACAACATCGCCTTCTACGCCGCGTGGCAAGACGAAGAAATGAACAACGAGCAGCAAGTTGACCAGCTCATCGATGGCCTCGGCTGCAAGATGATCGGCGCCCTGACCAGAGACATCGCCGACTACGGCCGCGCCAAAACCGGCCGAACCATGCCCGTCTAGGGATCTAACTGAACAAAAACGTCCACTTCGCGAAGCGAGGGGGACGCGAGCAAGCGAAGCGATGCTCGCAGGGGGTGCCCAGGCAAAGCGTAAGACTCTATCGTTTCCGCACGCCCTCATTCCGGCGAAAGTCGGCGCTTCAGCGGGCGGAACGTCTATCCAGAGGAGTGAGTAGCGGAACTAGGCGAATAACCTCGAGAAAACCTCATCCCCAGAACTGTGGTAAACTCCGACACATCTGAGCCAAGCCGCCGATATATACAGAGACATCCGCAAAACGTCTCCTCCTCGTTCTGAATAAGGAGGATCAGTCCATTAAATCGGCATCTGGTAAAGGTTCAGCGTCCTCTTGCTTGCACAGCGCAGGCGAGGAGACTGGAGTTTTGTAACGGTCTCGATGCAAAAGGAGGTTGAGATCATGACAACTCAATCTACCGGAAGCTTAAGAGGGCGCATCGCCGGCATCCTCATCACGCTCATCGTCTTGCCGATACTCGTACTGGCACCCGCGTTCTTGGCAGATCGCTTTACTACGCAATCGCCAATCCCGGATGACCAGGCAAGCATTCAGCCGTCAAGGACAGACGTCGCTATGGAACCGATCCACGAGGCGGAAACTACGATTGACGAAAGACCGATTCAGATAGATGAGGGCTTTGTCGTGAGTATCGAAAATACCGACTTGATCCGCGATGCCGACTCGATATCCATCACGTCTGATGACTTGGACTTTGACGACTCCAAGAGAGAAGTCTTCTTTCTCGACACGAAGTACGAAGAAGGTTGCGTGTTGACCCTCCGTGTATATTCAGGCGATAGCGACGAGGACATTCTTACCGGACGCATCAGGATCGACAACGATGAGATCCAATCCCCCAGTAGCGATTGCAACCTCATCTTCCTCAATGAACCCAACGCGCAGTAGCCGTCATACCCGCGCACCTCAACCGTCATTCCCGCGCAGGCGGGAATCCAGAGGGACTGAATGATAGTGAAAATCCCTCTCTCCCACCAGCGGGAGAGGGCGGAGCGAGGAAGAACCGGGGGAACGTGATGTTCGGTGCTCACGCCCGAGAAGTTGCCTAACCGAACTGAAGGAATCCTGAAGTGCTTAAGCGATTGCTCAAAGTCCTCGCATCAATGACAGTGGTCGGGGCAATCATCATCGCATTGTTGATCGTCGTTTCCGTTGTCGGGCAAACATACCAATTCAAGTCAACTCCCTCAGGTTCCAACATCGATATCTATACGTTGCCTAGCAACAGCGGTGAGCCCATACAGTGCCACCGCGACAACAGCGGCTTCACGATCGAAACCGACGACGATGGAGACATACTCGCTGTTCGACCATTGGCTGATCAGAGACAAATAGAACGGTGCATCGAGGCGTTCAAGTCCGGATCACTCCCCTTTGATCCCCGCAACTACATCGGAAGATATGAAGCCGGTTACATCAGTTGGGAAGGAACCGATTTCACCAACATCTACTACTGGGGCGTGCCGGAAGAGTGCGAGCCGTACTACCAATTCAAACAGAAGAGCCATCCTTGGGTAGTTGACGCCTTAGGGCTGGTTGACACCATCGAAGTGACGTTCCAATGGACCGGCACAGACGCCGAATGGCAAAGTTGTTACGCCGTACGTGAACAAGAGACCGCCGAGATCGATCTGTCCGAACTCGCGATGCCCATGATAAACAGCGCTCCGAACTAACGCGCTAAAATACGGACGTCTCGCCACCGTCTATTCTGCTCGGAGGGTTAAGCCACGATGAAATCGACCTCCAAAACTCCCAAACTTCGCCGTTTCGCAGCAGTCCTGGCAGTGATTGCCGCGTTGATGGTTACCGCACTGACACCCGCACTGGTCGTCTCGCTGGTGCTGACACAAGACGCGGGCCAGCAAATCGAACAAAGCGAACACGCCGCAACTATCGACGTCACTGACGTCGATTCCCAAGCCACGGTAATGTACACAGTTTCACCTTCGGACGGAGTCCCTCACGACTCCGATGTCGACTTCACCATCCCGACAGACATATTGAAAGACGCAGATCTGATCAAGGTAACAGTCAGCGATGACGATAACATCCATAGCTTTTTTGAGTCCCAAACTAGAGATGATTGCAGTTTCACGCTGCATCTGAGCGATGATGATCGTTATAGTGCCCAAACCCGACACTTCACCGGCTATTTGAGGATCACGGACGAGGAAACGGCAAGAATGGCAGGATCTGATGTCGAGGAATTCCAGAACTGCGGCCTTTACGTCATCTACGCCGATTGACCGCAGACGGAGCCTTTTCGTAATGACGCTCAATTCGTAAGCAAAGCAACGATCCTTTTCGCGATTGTCTCGGGAAACCTGTACCTAAGGCGTTCGGTCTATTGATTTACTGGGGATATATCGGGGGATTCAAATGTCATACAAAACGACTGTCCAAAGGCGAGGTGCTGATCTTGGGGTCTGCATACCTCAAGACATCGCCGATGACTTGGGAATCAAGGAAGGCACTTCAATCGAACTGATATTGAATGACAACGTGCTACGCATCCGAAAAACTAAACCAAACCTCAACGAAATGATCACATCAATCGACTCTGAGAATCTAACCTAGAACATCGAAACTGATGGCCCGCGTGGCAACGAGTTTTGGTAGAGCCTGCCACCACACGATGAAACACATCCTCTCAACAACTATCATCCTCTCAACAACCCTCCTCCTCTCCGCCTGTACCTCAGATAGCGGAGCGCAAGAGGTAGCGCTTGAACGCGCTCAAGCCACCGCGCAGGCTGCGATCGCTGATCGCAGCGCCGCCATTTCAGAACGCGACGACGCAATCCAACGCGCCGAACAAGCCGAAAAATCCGCCGACCGACTCGCCGCCATCCAAGACCGCGGCGAAGTCGTCTGCGCCACCGGAAACGACACCCCCGGCTTCCATTCCCTCGACGCATCAGGGCAGAGCATCGGCTTCGATGTCGATCTATGCCGCGCTGTAGCTGCAGCAGTCCTCGGCGATGCCGATTCTGTCGAATACCGATTTACCGACCTCGCCGAGCGCGGTCCCGCTCTGCAATCTGGCGAAATCGACCTGATGAACCTCACCACGACGTGGACATCGAACCGCGACATCAACTGGGGAAACTTCGCGCCCGTCATGTTCTACGATGGGCAGGGATTCATGACCTACAAAGACACTGGTGTCGAATCCGCGCTTGAACTGGAGAGGGCCGCGATATGCGTAACCTCGGGCACGACCACCGAACTCAACCTCGCAGACTACTTCCGACAAAACAACCTCGACTTTACTCCCACTGTCTTTGAACAATCAGACGTGGCTTTCGACGCTTACCTGGCAAGGCAGTGCGACGCGTTCACAACCGACCGCTCCGGCCTCGCTTCCCTTCTCACCGAGGCGCCAAACCCTGAACAGCACATCATCCTCCCCGAGATCGTCTCAGAAGAACCACTCACCCCCGTCGTACCCCACGGCGACGAAACCTGGTTCGACATCGTAAAGGTCGTTATGGCCGGCATCATCTACTCCGAGACGTACGGCATCGACAGCACCAACGTAGAAGCAATGGCATCTGGCGATAACGTCAAAGCCAAACGACTATTGGGTTCAGAGGGCGATTTCGGACAAGAAGCACTCGGCCTCAAAAAGACCTTCATGCAAGACGTCATCAAACAAGTGGGAAACTACGGGGAAATCTACGAGCGCAACCTCGGCTCGGACGGCATCGGCCTCCCTCGTACCGGACGCAACGATCTGTGGATCAACGGCGGACAGATCTACGCTGCACCCTTGCGTTGACCCCGTCATTCCCGCGCAACAGCTAATCGTCCCCTTCGCGCTTAGCGAAAGGGACGCGTCGAAGCGAGGCGGCAACGCAGGAGGTGCCCACGCAGGCGGAAACTCAAAATGGATGGACAACAGGGAAGTGACTGCAATTCTGCGAATCACAACGGTTGAATCATCCTCAATGGCATAAACTGAAAATGATGCAACGTATCACAGTGCATCGATCCCATTTCAACTGAGAACGTGAAGAACCTGGAGGAACTAACAACATGAAACTGAAGCTCCTGATGTCCGTACTTGCTACGGTGTCGGTACTGGCAGTGGCGATCAGCGCTTGCACCACCGACGAAGGTCCGTCGGATGCCGATCTTCAGAACGCGCAAGCCACCGCTTCCGCAGCACAATCCGCGCTCAGCGACGCGAACTCGCGCGCTGATGCCGCAGAAGCCCGCGCCGATGCCGCAGAGAAAGCCGCCGAAGACGCCAAAATGATGGCTGACGAAGCCATGATGGAGCAAGAAACCGGCGGTCGACTCGCTCAAGTCCAAGACCGTGGTCACGTTATCTGCGCCAGCAGAAACGACGTCCCCGGATACGGTGCACTCGACGACTCCGGTCGAAACGTTGGTTTCGACATCGACCTCTGCCGCGCAGTCGCTACCGCAGTCCTGAACGACCCCGAAGCGATCGAGATCGTGTACATCACCGCGGCTGAGCGTGGCCCGACCATACAGTCTGGTGAGGTCGACCTCCTCGTCCGAACCGTTACCTGGACCACCAGCCGTGACGCTCAGTGGGGCAACTACGCCCAGACAATGTTCTACGACGGACAAGGCTTCATGGTTCCTGCCGACCTCGGTGTAACCTCCGCATACGACCTAAGCGGCGCCGCCGTCTGCGTAACCAGCGGTACCACCACCGAGCTCAACATGGCCGACTTCTTCCGACAGAACAACCTCGAGTACAACCCGCAGGTCTTTGAAGACACCGACGTCGTCCTCTCGTCCTACGAGTCCGGCGCCTGCGACGTCTTCACCAACGACCGTTCGCAGCTTGCCGCGCTTCGCACCTCGCTGCAGAACCCCGCCGACCACGTGATCCTTCCGGAGACCATCTCCGAAGAGCCGCTCGGCCCAGTCGTGCCACACGGCGACGACCAGTGGTTCGACATCGTCAAGACCGTCATGTCCGGCCTGATCTATGCAGAGGGTTACGGAATTAACAGCGGTAACGTCGCCGCAATGGCTGCCGGCGACAATGTCAAGGTCAAGAGGCTGCTAGGCACCGAAGGCACCATCGGCCAGGAGACTCTCGGACTCTCCGAGACCTTCATGCAAGACGTGATCAACGCCGTCGGTAACTACGGCGAAATCTACGACCGCAACCTTGGCCCCGACGGCATTGACCTCCCACGAGAAGGTGGCCGAAACGCCCTATGGTCAGACGCTCCTTGCAGCGACTGCCCCAAAGGCGGCCAGATCTACGCAGCACCCCTGCGTTAGAACCCGGTCAACACGACCAACCCAAAAGGGGGATGCGAGCGCATCCCCCTTTTCTTTTCCCACGTCGTTCCGGCGAAAGCCGGAATCCAGAGGGCAGGACGATGATACAAATCCCTTTTCCCTTGATGAAAGAGGGTTAGGGTGAAAAACGTCCCTTTCGCTCCGCGAAGGGGACGCGGAGCGAAGCGAACGCAGGGGATGCCCGGCGAGGTAGAGCAGAACCGAGATTGCCAATGCCGACCAAAGTCACCAAAGCGGCAACACAACCATCACCCCATCACACGTCAACCCGTTAAACTACACCAAAGTCGTCTTGTGCATCACGACGCGTTAACGAGAGACCACCAGTGCAGAGCGTTCTATACCCCGGCGGCATCCCCCTCTGGCGCAACGTCGTCTTCATCCAGTGGGTCGTCCAGATCATCTCTGCAATCGTCGTCATCGCTATCGTCTCTGGATTCATCTTCAACGTTGCAAACGAGATCCAAGACCGTGAGATCCCATTCGGATTCAGCTTCCTTGACGACGCCGCTCAGATACCCATCGGCGAATCCGTCATCGACTATGACCCCTCCGAGTCCTACCTCTACGGCTTCACCGTCGCCGCCCTAAACACCGTCAAGGCATCCGTCCTCGGCGTCATCATCGCCACATTGCTAGGCATCGTCATCGGTGTATCACGACTATCCTCCAACTGGCTCCTCAGTCGTCTCGCCCTCGTCTACATCGAGACCTTCCGCAACATACCCCTCCTGATCCAGCTCCTCTTCTGGTTCCTAATCATCCTCGAACTACCCAACGTCCGAGAAGGGTACGTCTTCTTCGACACCTTCTATCTCAACAACAGCGGCTTCTATCTGCCTTGGGCGACGCCCCTCGGCGGCTTCTGGCCGTGGGCCATGCTGACCGTAGCCGGCATCATCGCCGCCGCCGTCGCCTTCAACTACCTCAACCGTAGAGAAGTCGAGACCGGACAACCAAGCTACCCGATAATCGCCGGATTCGCTATCTTCATCGTCGTCACAATCATCGGCCTAATCATCTTCACTCCGCTTGAACTAGTAGTGCCGGAAAGACAAGAAGGACCCTTCGGACGCTTGCAGGGCGGAGCCCGATGGTCTGGCAGCTTCTTCGCTCTCCTCATCGGACTCGTCGTCTACACATCCGCCTTCATCGCCGAGATCGTCCGCGCCGGCATCCAAGCCGTAAACCGTGGCCAGACCGAAGCGGCCCAGGCACTCGGACTCCACACCAACGCGTCCCTACGCTACGTCATCTTTCCGCAAGCCCTACGCGTCATCATTCCGCCGCTAATCAGCCAGTACCTAAACCTCACCAAGAACTCGTCACTCGCCGCCGCCATCGGATACCCCGACCTCGTCAGCGTATCCACCACTATGACCCAGATCGCTCCCGCAATCTCCCTCATCGGCATGGTCATGGTCACATACCTCGCCATGAGCCTCTTCTACTCCCTCGTCGGCAACATCTACAACCGCATCACCAGATACGCCGGAGTGGGTTGACGATCCAAAGATGAACCAACCTGCCGCAAGACCAAACCCCGCGCCGCCGGCCATGACCGTCGGCGTTCCCGGCTGGATACGAGCCAATCTCTTCAGCTCGCCCACCGACGGCATCATCACCATCGTCCTCGGCGCCATCGTCGCGCTCGCCATCTTCCAGTCCATCAACTGGGTATTCTTCACCGCGTCTTGGGAAGTCGTAACCTCCCGCGTACCCCTCTACGTCATCGGGCGCTACCCTCAAGAGCTCTACTGGCGACCCGAAACCGCGCTCCTCCTGATCTCCGTCCTCCTCGGCATGGCGTGGCGACTCTGGGGCGGACTCGCCCGCGGCTTCGCAATCGCGCTCATCATCATCACCCTCCTCGCCGGTACCCTCCCATACCTCGGCATCGACCTCGGCGCGCCCAGATACGACGCCACCGTCTCGCCAGACCCGCCAGCGGTCTCCCCCAGAGAAAAGAATCGCGACATCTCCGACGCCGAACGCGCCAACGCCATCGACCAAAAAGACATTACCACGCTCACCGGCACAACTTACCTAGCCGGCACCCTCGACGGCGACGAAGACCGCTCCGACTACTACAGCTTCACCATCACCGATGCGATGAAGCTCAAGACCATCCTCGCTCATCAAGACGCCAACGCAAACCTCTTCCTCGAAGACTCCAACGGTACTGTCCTCCAATCCAGCGACAACTCCGGCACGTCCGACGAATCCATCACTACAACCATCGACGCCGGCACCTACTACATCCGCGTCGATTCCCAACAGACCGCCAACAACGCCTACGTCCTGTCATACAGCGTCACAGACCCACCTGACCTCCTCGTAAACATCCTCTTCATCATCAACTTCGTCGCTGTCGCCATCGGTTACGGACTTGCCACAATACGCGCCATCGGAACCTTCCGAAACTTCCTCATCGCATCCATCGTATTCTTCATCGTCTCCGCCGTACTAGTCATCGGAACCAGTTACATACCCGGACTCGATCCCGTACCGACCCAAGACCTCGGCGGACTAACCCTAAACCTCTTACTCGCCGCTATCGGCATTGTCTGCTCCATACCCATCGGCATCGCACTAGCCCTCGGACGCCGCAGCCAGCTACCTTTCCTCAAATACTTCTGCGTCGGCTTCATCGAGATCATCCGCGGCGTCCCACTCATCACGCTGCTCTTCATGTCCCGACACCTGCTCCCGCTCACCTTCCCCGAGAACGTCTCGATCGACGAGCTCTACCTCGCCATGATCACCATCACACTCTTCAGCTCCGCCTACATGGCCGAAAACGTCCGCGGCGGAATGGCCGCCGTAGCTACCGGCCAGACCGAAGCCGCAAGAGCACTCGGCCTACGAGCCTGGCAAACAACCCTCCTAATCACCCTCCCCCAAGGCCTCCGCAACATCATCCCCGCCATCGTCGGACAAGCCATCTCCCTCTTCAAAGACACCTCCCTAGTCTTCATCATCGGCATGCTTGACCTAGTCGAAATGGGCCGAGTAACCATCCAAGGAAACCTCGAATTCGTCGACGACGGACACGAAGTCTACATCTTCATCGCCCTGATCTTCTGGATCTTCACCTTCTCCATGTCCTACATCTCAAGACGAATAGAAAGAGTCCTAGGGGTAGGCCGAAGATAACAACAAATCCTCCCCTTTTTGCGAAGCAAAAGGGGGACGCGTCAAGCGCAGCGAGACGCAGGGGGTTCATACCAACCCAAACACCAACCACCAAATCCCAAGAATCCCACCAATCCCGCCCATTCCAGTTCAAAGGCACAACCATGACCACCGAATCCATCACTGTAACCAACCCCGACATCCGCAACGTCCCCCTCGAAGACCGCGACGACATCATCGTCTGCGAGAACGTATACAAGTGGTTCGGAAACTTCTGCGCCGTCAACGACGTCACTATGTCCGTAAAGAGGGGAGAGGTCGTCGTCATCTTCGGACCCTCCGGCTCCGGCAAGTCTACCTTCATCCGCATGATCAACCGACTCGAAGAGCACCAGCAGGGCAAGATCATCGTTGACGGCATCGAGATGACGAACGACCTCCGCAACCTCGATGCCATCCGCTCCGAAGTCGGCATGGTATTCCAGCAGTTCAACCTCTTCCCACACATCTCCGTCCTCAGCAACATCACCCTCGCCCCCCAGCGCGTCCGACACCTGCCCAAAGCCGAAGCCGACGACCTCGCCATGTCCCTCCTCGAACGCGTCGGAATCCCCGAACAAGCCGAAAAATACCCCGCAGAACTCTCCGGCGGACAGCAGCAACGCGTAGCCATCGCCCGCGCCCTCGCCATGCAGCCCGAAATCATGCTCTTCGACGAGCCCACATCCGCCCTCGACCCCGAGATGATCAAAGAAGTCCTCGACGTCATGCGAGAACTCGCCGACACCGGCATGACAATGCTCTGCGTAACCCACGAAATGGGCTTCGCAAGAGAAGTAGCCGATCGCATGGCCATGTTCGACGAAGGACAACTAGTAGAAATAAACACCCCCGACCACATCTTCACCAACCCCACAGAACCCCGAACCCAACTCTTCCTAGACCAAATCCTCTAACTCCCCTTTCGCGAAGCGAAGGGGGACGCGGGAGCGAAGCAACCGCAGGGGGATGCCCGGCCCATCATTCCCCAGCTACGTCATTCCGGCGAAAGCCGGAATCCAGAGGGGCAGGGGAGAGGCCCTCCCCTTTCCAAGGGGAGATTAAGAGGGGTTCTCCCAGGAGGATGCCCGAACAACTGGCGCCGCAACTGCCTCGGCGTACCGTTATCGAACAGGATGCGCATCGACCACTTTAGACCTCAAATCCTCAACAACCGCCTCTATCACCTCCTTCACATCCGACTCATCAACCCCACCGAACCATTCGATGAAATCATGAATCGTCGCGCCCTCCGCAAGATTCTCAAACAGCACGTACACCGGCAACCGAGTATCTCTGAAAACCCAATTTCCGCTCACCTTGCCCGGCACGCTTTCAACTGCCGGACACTCTGACCAATCTGTCATATTCCTGCCCCCAAGCTACTTAGTCCATCGGGTACCCCACCCTCACTTGAATCCTAACTTTAACTAACCTCCGCTGATACGAGTCCGCGTCTTTGAACCTCGAGGCTGGGAACACAAGTCGCACGCCAGCTTCTACCGCATCATCCGACAACTCGCCGACGAGACTGGAGACCGACAAATACGCACACTCTTCCAAGCCGCCGATTCACTCCACGCCAATTTCTACGAACACTGGATGGACCAACAGCAGATACTCGAACTATCCGATCAAGTCTCCCAACTCATCGACCGCCTAGCCGAAATCGACGCCGCTTAATCCGTCATCCCGTACCCCAGCCGTCATTCCGGCGAAAGCCGGAATCCAGAGGGGAAGGGCAGGGTTGCCCCCGCTAAGCGGGGGAAATGTCCGAAGGACAAAGGGGGTGCGAACAAGCGAAGTGAAGTGAGCGGGAGATACCCAGCGGGGCGATGCAATCCCATCTCCCCTCCGTGGGAGAGGGCTAGTGTGAGGGGGAACCGGGGCGAGGGACGGAACTCCCTCCGCTCGCGCGGAGGGAGGCATACGAGCGTCTATTTTGATGGTTCAAATGTTTTAATATAGCTACATGGAACCAGATCAAGTAACCGCGTGGCTCAAGGTCGTCCAAATCGGCAGCCGAATCTTCGGCCCTGCCTTCTCGCGAATTTCCAAGCGGAAAGAGGCAGGACAGCTTCAAGAACCACAGACAGCAACGGAGATAGTGGATGACCTTGAAGACACTCTAGAAATGGTGCAAGACCAACTCCAACGATTTGAAGAATCTGGTTCAAGCAACATCGCAAAGCGTACATTCGAATACCAACAGACGCAGAATTTGGCAAGCGGCATCGCTACAGTCAAACTCGCGAGCGAAATACTCGGCGACGATCCAGTACCCAACGTTGAGCCAGATTACGAACTGTATTCTCGCATTTTCGGTGACGTGGCGGATGTTTCTACAGAGGACAAACGGATAATCTACGCAAAAATCCTCGCAGGGGAAGTTAAGCAACCCGGAAGCACGTCGCTCAAAACATTAAGCATCCTGCGCGACATGGATCAGTCAACAGCGAGCCAATTCAGACGGCTCTGCTCGTTGGCTGTTTCTGCGAGAATCTCCGACGACCAAGGCGCGGAGCACGTATTCGACGTCCGCGTGCCTTCCTTGGGTACAAACGCAGCCAACAATTCGTTAAGCCAGTTTGGACTCTCGTTTGACATCCTCAATGTGTTAAACGAACACGGGTTGATAATCGGTGACTACAACTCCTATCACAATTTTTACAACTTTGCGATTTTGAACATCTCACAACTCCCGGTACTCCCGTTCCACTACCAAAACAGTAATTGGATCCTGACGCCAAACGACGGATATGACCATAATCAAGAACTCAATCTGCACGGCGTAGCATTGACTAAAGCTGGCAAGGAGCTTTCGCTGGTAGTCGATGTCGAGATGAACGACGATTACACTGCGAAGTTGAATGAATTCTTCAATTCACGCGCATTGAATATGGTCAAGTTGCCGGTGCAGGGCAATTGAATTTACATGCCGATGGGGGATGCTCACAACCCCACACCACAAACCACCGGCTCCGAAGCCAACAACACCCTCAACCTCCTCAAATCCGGCAACCCAAGTATCTCCGACACCCCATCATCCAACGCCGTCCGCGCCGCACAATCCGCTATCCCCGGCAACCGCTCAAACTCCGCATCCGACAATTCATCGAACAGGTCTGACAATTCCTGAAGCTGCATAGATGAAAGCTGGCGTGGATCGATAATCGGCAAGTTTCCGAGATCAGCCTTTTTCATCGCTACCCAACCACCCATAGTGCTGGTTCGTTGCGCGAGCAGTGTCAGAATCCCTAGGCTGGAATTGATCCAAATCGCGATAGCTTTCTCGGTTTCGACATTTTCAACCTGTATCTCCCAAAACACGTTCGACAATACCTTCTCCTCGGCCCGCATCGCGGCGACTCTTACGGTATCTAACCGCAGACGCTCACTAACTAACAGACGGCTAGCGCTTTGCCATAGATATTCGCCATATCCAGGTCGGAATCCACCCTTAGGTTGCGCCAACGGCGACAGATAAGAATCAGGATGACAAGTCAACGACCTTCGTTGTTCGGTATCGTGCCCCGCGATCATTGGATACGCAGTCACCGAGGAAGTCACTTCAAATCCATCGATCAACCGACGGCGATCAGGCCCAATCTCACCGACGTCTTTTACGCGACACATCGGGACGTTGCCAGTACCAGTCTCGCCGGGTATCCGTACTTCACCATCTTCCAAAATCCCCAACGCGCTCCGAGCGACATCCGCACGGGCAAACTGCACACCTATCCATTGCTTGCCCTTGAGATTCGATTCCGGTATTGAAAACACTTCGCCTACATGTTCGCCACCGACCCCCAAAAGCGCGCTACCTCTATCCTCAACATGCGCTGGTTGCGTCATATTCACCGCATCTGCTACCAGATGAGCATCCAAAATACCTTTCGGGTTGCGCCAAAGATTCACGAAGGTCGTGCGATGCTCTCCGTCATCACCGTTCACAGGTCGACGCGTCGCGATCAGCAATGCCTCGGACAAGTTCGTGCTGTCCGAAAAGTTCCAACGCGCAGGATCGTGAGACGCGACCACCATGTCCAGCACATAGTCGTTCTCTATAAGTGCCCGCGTCTGCGACCAAGACGATCCAGTGCAAACCGTAACCGGCAACACCAGCGCCAAACGCCCCTCGCCGGGTCGCAGCTTGGGCGATGCCGCGGCCACGAACGCCGCACCAAGCCCCGCAGTAGCTGACGCCTGCATCGACTTGAGTCGCCGGGAAAGTTCGCTTTGAAGCTGCCGACGCTCCGACTGCGGTAAACTGCCGAACAACAGATTTCCGCCACCTGACTTCGTGAACGGCGGGTTCATTATCGCCAGATCGAGATTCGGAAGTTGCGCCGTAACCCCAGCATCTACGCCGCGCCTCCCACGCCCGAACACTTCCCCGGCGTCGCGCAACGTCGTACCGAAGTCCGGGTCCGACAACGCGAACTGGACCGCCGCCTCATCCGTCTTCAAAAACTCCAATGAGCCGAGAAGCGCCTGATCTCCGTTCACACCCAAAGGCATGACGTAGAGATTCATGCGATCAAATTGAATCGACGGATTCAGCATCGCCAGACTCGTCGCCGCAAAATGAATCGCTGAAAGCTGCACATCGTAACCGTGCAAAGCCTGCTCAACCATCGCTTTGTGTAAAGCCGCCGATTCCGACCCGCCTGCATCTCGATGTTTACGCTCCACCTCTGCAGCGACCGCCATCAAGAGCGTTCCAGTTCCGCAAGCCAGATCAGCAATGTTTAGGGAAGCAGGAAACTCGTGGGCCGACCAGTTAACTCCAGCTGGCCAGTTGTGAAAAACCAGCCGCGATAGCATCGTTGCCGCCGGTACCGACGTGTAATACGCACCGGTGAACTTGGCATCCGACAACAGCGTGTGAAACAGTCGACCGGAAAGATCGTGTCCATCCAAAGTCCGGGTGTCCTCGACGGCTTTAACCAACGGTTCGATTGCGGGCATCTGAAATTCGACTGGCGCAAGATTGAGTACGTCTACGAGAGCCTTGGCCAACTCGAACACCGGCACATAGTCGACTTCGTCCATAATCTTCGACCAAGCGTCACTTAAACCGTCAAGTCTGAAGATTAAGGATTCACTGACAGACTTAACATCGTCGTCCACGGCGGCAAGTCGATCTTGAAATGCCAGCGCGTTGAACAAGACCAAAGAACCGATACGGAGCGCAGCAGGCCTGTCCTTTTCACTATCAGATTTGGCGATTACCTCTGATACCAGCCGCGCAATTCTTGCATGACCAGATATAACTTTCGCCGATTCTTCGACCGCGTACCCCACTACTGCGGCTGCAACTTGGACACGATCAATTCCTTCGATTTCCAACGGGAGTACGCGCAGGTGGTCTGCCAAATCAGCGACCGATCCACTCCGCACGCGTCGGTTGCCCACCGAGTTGCCTCGAACACCGTGTAGCCACCATTCAATATCATCGGCGTTCCCCAAACACGAGAACACGTCTGGCGCTTGACGAAACTCATCAGGATAAACAACGCCCAATATCCCCAAATCGTCGGGAAAAGCGTCCAATCTTTCGTTCAACTGAGTTTCCAAATCGTTGCGCGAACCAGCGTACTTGCACTCCAGCTTGACTTCATCGCCAGTGTTCAACTCGATCCGCACGTCCGGCACGCCCTGCCGACTCCGCCTCTCAGCCCGTGCGTTGATGCCACGATCTTTCAGCATCCGAGCCAAGGCGACGTTAAACGCCTCCTCACGGTTAGTTTCACGTTCGCCTCTACGAGTTACTGCCAATTTGCCTGTTCACACTTCTTCATTGATCCATCACATTCACGACCGATCAACAGCCGCGATCAGTGATTCTATGCCCTGACATCCATCTCATTCCAACGCGATGGCGAACCCCAAAAGCCCATCCCCGCGACACTCCAATCCCCACTTTTCGAACAAACCTCAAACAACATCAAAAACCTAAACTGGACCAACAAAATCCTTCAAATCCCGGTTCAGACATTCCCACCCCAAATCCACCTACCCAACCCCGATCTCAATACTCATCCCGTCATACGCATACCGAATATCCAATCCACCACTCAACCCCGGGTCCCGCAACCGAGTATTCATCGCATAGTGGTCGATTCCATGCGCAGCATCCGTCAAAAACGTCCGACGCGGCCGAATCCGCTTCGCATACTCCACCGCCTGTTCCATCGTCAGATGCGAACCATGCCGCCGCTCCGTCCGCAAAGCGTCGATAACTAACGTATCAACATCCGAAATCGTCTCCAACACCTCGTCTGGCACATCGGATGCGTCAGAAATATACGCCATATCCCCGATCCGATACCCATTGCATGAGTAGTCGGGACCATGTGGCACCGGCAATGGGACGATCTCGGTCCCGTAAACCTCAAACGGCTCCGAATCGATCAGTCGAAAATCCAAGATCGCAACCGTCCCCCCGCTCGTCATCTGCGTCCGATCCACTAGGTAGTAAGCCGTCTTAGCGACGATATCGAGATCCATCTCCCGCAAAAAGATCGGAATCAAGGGTTCGCGACCCCGCGCTAACAGTGCCGCATGTTCTTCGCCTCTAGCAAACCGAATCGTATTCGTCCAATCCCGCAGATCATCCAACCCACCCGCCGAATCAGCATGAGCATGCGTCAAGATCACCGCATCCACGGACCGTATCGCATGTCGGGGAAACAACTCAATCGCCGACTGGTAAAAAAACTTCCCTACATCCACCAAGATATTCACTGGCGGCCCATCATCCTGCTCTCGCTGGATCACAATTCCAGTGTTCCGCCGCCGGTTCTTCGACCCCGGCCGCATCGCGTCGGTACATACTGGACAAGTCGGCGGATCCGCCGTCAAACACGTAACCCGAGGTATACCCTCAGACGTCCCCGTCCCCACGAACATCACCGTCGCCTTCGAGTTCAAATTCGGCATTGCTTAAGGGTACGACTCGAACCACTAATGATGACCATCCCCCAGATTATTCTTGATGAATGTGGCGTAGTCATTGGTTTCCCCCACTTATGGGGGTAATGTGCCACGTAGAGTAACTACGGCTACGACGTGGCAAGATGCCCGAAGGGGGCATCGCGTTCCGTCATTCCCGCGCAGGCGGGAATCCAGAAAACAATAAGGCATCCGAGTTGATCAACAGCAAATCCGAACTGATCGCCTCCATAGACGATGAATTCCAAGCCATCATCCCCAAACACTCCGAACCCAATCACGCGGCAATGGGATACGCCCTCGGTGCTGCTGCAGGAGTGATTGAACCCGACACCTTCGACGACGCGACTAGACAGGCCGCACAGAAACTCATCGAACTCATCGGGGAGCCGGAGCATGTCGTCCTGTTGCTCCTCGACGGATTCGGGATGAACTACATCGACACCTTGCCGAGCGACTCGTTGCTACATAAACACGTTGCGACGACGATGTGCTCCACATTGCCGACTTCGACCGGACCGAACTTGATGGCTCTCGCCACGGGAAGATGGCCGGGCTCTCACGGCAATCTCGGATGGGATGTCCACATACCGCGTCTGGGTGAACGCATCCAACCCTTGCCTTGGCGACTCACGCGTACCGGCCAACCGTTGCAGGAAGTCGGATTCAGCCCTGTGGAGATGTTGCTTGCACCGCCGATCCCCTTTCGGAACTTGGGTTCATTCAACTTCGTGGTCAAAGACGACCTCGCAAGTTCGACGACGACTCAGATGTACGGCCAGACGTCCACGCTGGGCTTCTCGGTTGAGGACGATCCAATTTCGGAAATCGTGAATCTAGTCACAAACACGCTCGATCGCGCCGCCGGGCGGTCATTTACTTACGTCTATTGGAATGAGGTCGACTCTGCGGCGCATCAATACGGCGAATTGCACCCAGTAACCCGGGTAGCGGTAAGACGGGCGACGGCGTTGGCAGAGGCACTTATCGACGCGCTCGCCGGCAAGTGCCGATTCTTGGCGACCGCCGATCATGGGCACTTGGACAGCCCCCAAGACGTGTGGACGCCATTGACCCCGAGTTCGTCTTTGAGCCAATACCTAAGTTGTGTCCCGGCCGGCGAACCTCGGGCACTCTACTTTAACACTCGTCCCGGGGCAGACGATGCATTCAGCGACGCTTTCCTGAACCAACTTGGGGATCGGTTCGCATTGATGAGGTCGAACGACGCTGCGGATATGGGGCTATTCGGGCCGCCGGAGTGGATTTCCGATGTTGGACGGGCACGACTCGGCGACTTCTTCGCTCTATCGAGAGGGCGTTGGTCGATATATGCGTCGGATACCGAGGAGGTTGAATCGATACAATCGATGCACGGCGGTATCACGACCGCTGAAAGCATCGTGCCATTGATCGTGGTTTGAAATATCCAGAAAAGCAGGTGAGTTAATGTCCATCCGAGGCGGACTGAAGAAAAAGTTGCAAGCAGGCGAAACCGTCGTAGGTCCGTTTGTTATCGTCCCATCGGTAACGATGATCGACACCCTCGGATACTCAGGTATGGACTTCTGCATCATCGATACCGAGCATGGCCCGATCTCGCAAGAATCCGCCACCGACCTCGTCATCGCCGCTCAAGGCGTAGGCGTCGCCCCGATCATCCGCGTCGGCGACAACGACGAACGGCTCATCCTTCGAGCCCTCGACGTTGGCGCAGAAGGCGTACAGGTCCCACAGATCAACTCAATACCCGATGCTGAATCAGTCGTCCACGCCGCCAAATACGCCCCCCTAGGCGAGCGCGGCCTCTCCATCTTCACCCGCGCTGGCAACTACTTCGAAAACGACGGCGAGGGCCACACCGACCGCCAAAACGAAGAAACGATGACCGTTGTGCATATCGAGGGCAAGAAAGGCCTCGACAACCTCGAAGACATCATGACCGTTGATGGCATCGACGTCCTCTTCCTAGGCCCATACGACATCTCGCAATCCCTCGGCTATCCCGGCGACGTCCGCAACCCCATCGTCGAAACCGCGCTGAGAGAAGCGACCGCCAAAGCCCGCGCACAGGGCAGGGCGGTAGGCTCCTACGCCAAAGATGTCGAGATGGGCAAGTGGCTCATTGACCTCGGCATTCAATACATCTCCATCAACGTCGACGCCATCATCTACCGGCAGGCCTGCGAGGCTATCGTCACGGCGCTTAAGGACTGAATTAAAACAACCTCACAGCATCGTTTCGTTCAGCCTGACTCCGAAACCCGGCTCGTCGCTCACTGACAACTTTGCAGACTCTATCCACGGGTTGCCAATCCAAAGCTCGTCGATCGCAGCATCTCTGCGTCCCAACACCAACTCCGCGAGGTTGGCGCACGCGTCAGACGCCGCGATCAAGTGCAAGCCCCAAACTTCGCCGCCTCTATGAGGAACTACTGGAACGTTGTGCTTGGCAGCAAGTTCGCATATCCGCAGCCCCGCAGTGATCCCGCCGCACCAAGTGATATCGGGCTGCCAGATGTCGTACGAACCATGTTCAGCGATCTCCCTGAAACCCGCAACGCCAAACTCATGCTCGCCGCCAGCCAAGTTGATAGGGGAGACCTTGCTTCGTAACTCACTCAACTCTGACAGATCGTCGGGCGTAAGGACATCCTCGAACCAGTAGATATCGAATTCGGCGAGGTCTTTCGCCATACGCATCGTCACATCGGAATTCCAAGACATGTAAACGTCAAACATGATCTTGGCGTCATCACCCATCACCTTGCGGGCGGCGTTCGCCGATGCCACAGCATCCTCGGTCGTGCCGTTCCAGCGATGCGTCAGCTTCTGACCCGAAACCCCGAGTTCCGCATACCAACCGGAATCCATCCCGGTAGCGTAGACCTGAATCGACTCTTTGCGAACGCCTCCGATTAGCTCAGCCACTGGTTCGCCCTCGGCCTTGCCAAGCGCGTCCCAAAGCGCAAGATCGACGCCACTCAACGCCATAATGGCGATCCCTTTACGGCCGTAGGGAATCGACTCGTAATAGAGGCGGTCCCAAATCCGGTTCACATCCTCCGGAGAGTTCAATGCCTCGCTGACCAGTAACTCCCGAAAATGCCCATTCACGATTGGCAACGATGCCAGGCCACCCCCACCATATCCGTATCCGACGATACCAGTGTCGGTTCGCACTTCTACAACGATCTGCCACAGATGCGTACGCCATGACGATACAACGTTCCTGTAGTTCGGGTAGACCGCTTTTATCGCTTCGATTTGCACGCCAATGTTCCTCTATAAGCCCAAGACTCCCTGAACCGACGGCGGTCTTGCTGCGCTCGGTCTAGGTACCGCCGATCCGTACACGCCATCGTAACCCGGATCCACATCAACGTTGTCCAACCTCGCTTGGATGATCGCATCAGCGATGTCTTCCCGGTTAATCACCGACCTAATGTCTGATGCATCAGCATTTAGCAACACGTCCATCTCACTGCCGATAGCATCGGTGAGAGCGGCGTAAGCTCCGCTGACTCGTTTCGTCGCCTTACCGACCCCTAACGCATACGACAAAAGCTCGGCGAGCGGTATCAGGTGGCGATACGGCGCGTATTCGCCGGATGGATCATGCCATAGACCGTTGTCATCTCTGATTGCATTAACACCCGCGCCGTCCGAAAGCGATTGCGTGCGATACAAAACCCCGAGCGTCATAAAGTTGCCGCACCCCGGACATAGTCCGTTCGATTTTCTCGATGCGTCAGGATGCATCCGAACGCCGCATTTCCGATGTCCGTCGAGGTGATACTTCCCGTGTTCAGGGTGAAACTCATACGTCTCTAAGACGCTACGGCTTCGCAGAGCACGAACAACGCCGTCATAGCTCATCTCGTCTACTTCCAACACCGTAGCTTCTCTACCCAACGAGCCTATCGAGTGAGCATCCGAGAACGAGACGATCGAGCGGACTCTTGAATCGGAAAATGCCCAGTGCATAGACGGATCGCTTGATAGCCCTGTCTCCACCGCAAGTATTTCGTCGGTGACATCGCCAAAGCACTCGTAAAGCGAGTCAAATCCTGACTTGGAACCGAAAACTCCGTACCACGGCGTGAAGACATGAGCCGGGATAACTTCGGTTCTGGGATCTGCATCGCGGATGATTGTGAATAGCTCACGTGCCGATATCTTGAATACTGGTCGACCGTCCGCTTCTAAATCCTGCAACTTTGCGAATGTCTCACACATGCGGTCGACCGCGTCAAAATCCGGTGCCGCGATCAAGAAATGCACTCGTCGCGAACGACGGCTTTCATTCCAGATGCATGAGACCTCGCTGATCAGCATGAACTCTTTGCCTTGTGCGGAGAAAATGCCGGATCCGGGACCAGTTTCGACCAGTTCATGTCTCATCTCATCTCGCCACACTGGATGCGCGAAGTCCGGCGCCGCCAGCAAATCGATACCGACGCGCGTGCCGGCGCTAGCCAGACTGCGAATATCCAGTTTCGGACTGGTCGCTAACGAGTAGCGGGAGTGGAGATGCAGGTCGCAGACGATGCGCATAAACGTTGCCTAGAGCCAGATTTCGAGACGAGCGGACATAGAATCATAGTATTGGAATCACGGGGAGTGGCGCAGTGGAAGCGCGCCTGCTTTGGGAGCAGGAGGTCGCGGGTTCGACCCCCGCCTCCCCGACCACACCGTCTCTCAGCGGTGGATCAGCATCTCGCCGCCGTCCACCACGATCACCTGTCCCCGTATCATATCGGCATCCGGCGAACACAGCATCGCCACAACTTTTGCCACATCTTCAGGAGTTACTGTGCGTCCTGCTGGAGTGCTTCTTGTGGCTGCTTCTTTGATGCCGAGTTCGTCGGGGAAGGCATCTAGTGCATCGGTTTCGACGAAACCGGCAGAGACGGCGTTGACAGATATTCCTTTGGGCGCGAGGTCGATTGCCATGTACCGAGTTATTGCTTCGAGCGCGGCCTTCGAGACACCCACGGCGAAGTAGCTGGGCAAGATCCGTCCCGATCCGGGCGAAGATATGTTCACTATCCGTGAACCAGCCGGCATGTGTTCAGAAGCCGACGCGGCCAGTCGCCACGGTGATTTCGCATTGATAGTTTGTGTCCAATCCCAGTGCTTCTCGCTCAGCTCGGTCGATGACCTCATTACGCCCGAAGCCGCATTGTTGACCAATATGTCGATCTTGCCGAATCGATCTACAACCGTGCCCACTAATTCGTCGATCACCGATAGATCAGCCTGATTCGCGCGGTGGCGTATCGCCTGCACTCCGAATGCGGTCAGTTCATCTACGACGCTTCGCGCCGCCGCGTGATTCCGGAGATAGTTGAAGCAGATATCTGCGCCTCGGCTTGCGAGTTCTAAACATATCGCACGGCCGATGCCCCGTGAACCACCTGTAACGAGAGCCGTCTTGCCGGTTAGTGGTCTTTGTGGGGATGCCATTGCATTAAGCCGGGTTCAAGCTGACGATCTAAGCGATGCGTCGTCGGTAGTGATGAGGAAAACGTTAAATTGCGAGTCCGCCATCCACGCGAATCACGTCGCCCGTGATGTAGCGCGCCTCTTCTTTGGTCAGGAACGCCACCATGGGCACGATCTCTTCAACGTACCCGAATCGCCCCATCGGGATCACATCCAACAGGAATTGACGAGCGCGGTCTGAAATCACTTCGCTCGTCGCTGTAGCGACGTAGCCGGGTGCCACCACATTGACCGTGATGTTGCGCTTGGCGAGTTCTTTGGCCACCGAATACGTGAAACCATGGATGGCCGCCTTTGAGGCGGAATAGTTCGATTGCCCTAGATTGCCACGTATCCCTACTATCGATGAGATGTTGATGATACGGCCCCAACGCCCCCTGACCATCCCGGGTACAACCAGACGAGTGCAGTGGATCGTTCCCCACAGGTTCGTGTTGATCGTGTGCTCCAGCTGCTCATCCTTCATTCGCATCAAGAGATTGTCGGAGATCACACCTGCGTTGTTGATCAGAATCTCGACCGGTCCGTGCGCTTCGACAGCACCGATCACTATCTGTTCGCAACCCTCTTTGCTTGCCACGCTACCGCCGACGGCCGTGGCTGTTCCACCGTTATCATGGATCTCCTCAACAACCTCCAGTGCTTCCGCTTCGTGAGAGTTGTAGTTGACCGCAACCGAGTGTCCCATGGCCGCCAGTTTGATCGCGATCCCGCGCCCGATACCCCGTGAGGCACCGGTGACGAGAGCTGATCGTGGTTGGTCGGTCAGTTCCAAAATGCAGTTTGGCTTGGATTCCCGCCTATAAGTCAGGTGATTTCGGCGTGGAACGCTGCCAACTCCTTCTGTTGCGCCGCAACGAAACCATTGTCGTGGACAAGCTTTGCGGTACCAATTGCGGTGGCGATCCCTGAAGCCTCGGCTGCCCCATGACCAACCACAGCGATGCCGTTGACGCCTAGCAACGGGCCTCCGCCGTAGGTGGCGAGTTGATTGGTCATCGAATAGACCTCGTTGGCTAAGCCGCTGTCACCGCTCTTTTCTCTGACGTGGTCAGATATGACCTTGCCCAGCCCTTCCGTCAATTTCAACACGATGTTGCCCACGAAACCATCACAAATCACGACTTCAGCTTTACCAAGCGGCAAATCGTATGGCTCCAACATGCCGATGAAGTTAAGCCGCGAGTTTTTAAGCAGTTCCGCAGTACCCTTGACGAGTTCGTTGCCCTTCGTCTCTTCGGAACCCACGTTGAGGAGGGCGATCCGAGGGTTTTCTTGGCTATAGATGATCCTCGACATGACGCTGCCGAGCATCCCGAAATCCGCCAACTGCTGTGGACGAATGTCGATGTTAGCACCGAGATCTATGATCACGGTGTTGGGCGAGTAGCCGATGATTGGACCGCCCAGAGTTCCCCTTGCTATGCCTGACATGGTGCCGTAGGTGACAGTCGCCGCGGCTATAGAAGCTCCCGTAGATCCCATGCTGACAAAGCCATGCGCCTTCCCCATCTTAACCAGGCCAGAGCAGACGAATATCGAAGCACGCGGCTTGGACCGAAACACCATCGCAGGGTTGTCCGTCTCTTCAACAACGCCGTCTGAGGGGACCATCTGCAACAGCGGATGCTTCTCAGCGCCGTGTTCTGCCAATACCGTCGAAACCGCTTGCGGATCACCCACGAGTGCAACCGCGATCTCACCACTGGATACGGCTTCTAGCGCGGCCGGAACAGTGGCTTTGGGGCCGTGATCGCCTCCCATCGCGTCAAGAGCGACCACCATGCTGGGTCTTGGACCAGTTGTCATTTCAAGGCGTACAAAAACGCCGCGCTAACCAAGATCGCGACGCTCACACTAGTATATCCGCGTCGCGAGATCGGTCTTCGGGCGGTCTTTACGCCAACGGAATCGATGCCGTCCCTGATAGTGCCTTCTCGCCGTTGGACCGCGTGACGGCCACCTCGCACTCCACAAATTCACGGTCTCCAACGGTTCGGATCCGTTTCACTGCCCCGCTGATTGTGACCTCTTCGCCGGGAACAACCGGCGATGTGAATCGTGTCTTCACGGTTCCGCCGCGGTGCCACGCCGATGGATAGTTGATGGAAATCATCTCCCATACGAAGGCCAAACTCAGCATCCCGTGGGCGACGCGCTGACCAAACCTGGTCGTTGCCGCGAACTCTTCATCGAGATGAATCGGATTATGGTCGCCCGATGCGTATGCATACGCAGTTACGCGGTCCTGCGTAACTGTGCGTTGGAATCCTGCTAGCTCTTCGCCGATCTGGCTCGGTGGATGCATCCTAACGATCCTCTGAGGAATTACAAATCATGGCATCATGATGATCGTCGAACTAGAGACTGCGACGCGATTTCCTGATTCATTAGTAAACGCCGTTTCAAAGACCGCCCAGATACTCCCCCTGCGGTTCGAACAACTCTTCAACGTGGCATTCGCAATGATTGTTTCGCCCGGCCAGACTTCACTGTGCGCGGTCATCTGTTGTCCGGCATGTACCGTCTCGATACGGTTCTCAACTATTCCGATCTCTTCGATCAATCTGCTGAGAACGAAAGCGTCAAGATGTAGCGGATGCACATGACCGCCGAAGTTGTGAGACGTAGAACTGTCGCCCGTCGCATCAATGTACGCATCAACATCCGCTTGCGATAAATCGATTACATACGGGCCGAATCCTAGCCCCGACTCCAACTCGCTCAAATCCATCGCTTTTTCCGTGTTCCCCGAGCCTCTCGTGCTTCGCTGCATATCGATCGCTTCGTTCACTAGATGATTGGCTAGATCGAATGAAGTCGGATTGTCGAAGTCGAGATTCGAGATCGCCAGCACTCGATGGAGCAACCCAGTCGATGCCAAAACCTCTACCGCTTCACCTGCAGGAGGAACATCAACACCCAACGCAACCGCCATCGCCGACGCGGCATTGATACCGGACCGGTCCAGCGTCACACCAGTCAACACGTCATCTCGGTATGACAGCAACACCGCATCGTCAGTCTGTTCAAACTTTACTCGCAAGTGAGACCGCGGCGTCTCCAGCAGCTTATAGGCCGCTTCCATCGCTTTAGCTCTGTCTGTGCTGTCCATACCCTCGCCAACTGTGAATTGGCAGATTCAACACCCTTAAGGAGAAATCAGGTCCAGTTCCACCAGTCGGTTCCAGACCTTATCGGCACTGTCCTCTGGTTTTTCCACGTCGGATCGGAACACAATCTCAGGTTCGGTAGGGGGCTCGTATGGATCGGAAACCCCGGTGAAGTTTTCGATTCGACCTTCAAGTGCCATTTTGTAGAGGCCCTTAACATCTCGCTCGATCAATGCATCCAACTCACAAGAGGCGAACACTTCGACGAAGTTTTCGTGCTTGGCGCGGATTTCGTCGCGAATCGCTTTGTAGGGGGAGATCGCGGCGACGATACAGATCACGCCATTGCGTGCGAGCAGCTCGCTGACGAAGCCGATCCTGCGGACGTTGGTGTCACGATCCTCTTTCGAAAAACCCAATCCGACGCTAAGGTTCGTGCGAACGACATCACCGTCGAGGATTTCAACTTTCGCTCCCCCGGCCCGCAACCGATCCATGATCATCTCTCCGATCGTTGTCTTGCCAGCGCCGGAAAGCCCAGTGAACCAGAGTGTAAAGCCCTTGTGTTCCATGTATCACCCATTCAGTTCTCGAGAAATCAACCTTTCGATTCTAATTCCCACCGATTCCTAAAGCCTCATCGCTCATCTGCGTCAATACCTCGTCCAGCGATTGAGACGTGTTGGGCCCATTGACCTTCCGCACGATCTCGCCCTGCGGATTCACGAAGAACTTCTCCGGGATTCCCTTCACGCCGAACTCTACTGCGATATTCCCGTCATCGTCGATGGCATTCGGATAGACGATGCCATGCCTTTGCACGAAGTCGAGAACATCGTCCTCGTTATCCCAGATCGATATGCCCACAAACTCAACACCAAATTCTGACCAGCGCTCGTATGCCTCGGCCAGAACAGGCGCTTCCGCTCGGCACGGCGGACACCAAGAGGACCAAAAATCGACCATCACGATCGATCCCTGCAAATCGCTCAACCGCAGATCCCTACCATCGAGCGTCGTCACGAGAAAATCGGCATCGGTATCAGTCGAAACCTCAACCTCCCCAAGCGTGTCGTTGACACCGGGCCGACCGCCTTCTCGGCTCGAATTCAACATCGCTACGATCAGCACGACTAAGAAGACCAGCAACGGGACACCGACAACGAGGATCGGTATTTTACGGCTCGGCATCGGAAGCTCTAAAGATCGTCGTCCGCGTTTACCGCCTCGCGAACGAGCCGTTGCCGTTGGGCCAAGTAATCATCCTCTGCAATCTTCCCCAACTCCCGCATCTCATCCAACTCCGCAATCGCTTGGACAATCGACGACCTAACGCCATCCGTATCGTCCGCGCCGATCGGTTCGCCAACCGTTGCCACGGCTTGACGGCGCCGCGCTATCAACACGACATATGCGATGCCGCCAGTCATCGCCAACACTACGCTAACCACAATCGCAATCATGAACTGGACACTTCGGAAGAAATCCAACACCTGGCTCTGGAGATCAGGTTTTGGCAAGCCAGATATCACGACACCGAGCTCCGCACGCCGCTCGTAGTTCGATCCGTCGTAACGAACGTATCGACCATCCCCGATAGTTACGACCTCCGACCTTGTCAACCCAAGTCCAGTGATTTCGCCTGAAGCTTCAGGCAGCATTATCGAGACCGTCTCAGCGCCAAAAGGTAGCCTCATCGGATAACTCAACTCGCCATCTTCGAAAGGCACACTATAACTGATAACCATGCTGTACTCCCCAGGCGGTACCGGATTAGATATCGCGAATCCCGTCCCGATCTCCATCACATTCCCGCTTGGCAAATCAGACTCCACCGTCAACTCCTGATACCCGACTGGTAGGTTGAAGCGAAGCAGATTGAATCCCGTCAGATTGGGGTCGGTCAGGTCCGGCAGATAGACCTTGTCGCCGGAGTTCACAAAGTTGACAGCCGCAAGCACCCCAATCACACGGCTCTCAGCATCCACAACCGGTATAACCATCGAATACGACGTCACCGAAATCTCATCCAGCGATGTCGTCCGATCGTATACAGTCAGGATGATTGGATCCTCCGCGTCTTCCGCGAGCACATCGACATACGGAGTGTATATGCCATCATCGACAACTACACGGTAAAACTGATCATCGTCAATTGCGGCCACCTCCAACGAAAACGATCCATCCGCCTCCGTCAACGTCTCAACACGCTCGATAATCGCCTCCTCACTTTCGTCAATAACCAACACGAACACCGTAAACTCTTCGGGCACCTCGCCACCTTCAGTCCCATTAACGACAACCCCCGTGATCTCAGTCGTCGATCCTTGACCCTGAGCACCTACGGAAACGGCGATGGACGACCCAAATGAAACCACAACAACGGCAATTAACACCGCGTCAAAAGACCGTTTCAACGCAAGGATCATCCAGACTTCAGCCATCTTCACTTCCATCCCGCGTCTCTCCGTCAACGCGCAGCCCCCGAACGCGCTGAACCTCCTTCTCGAGTTCAAGCTCCGCTTCAAGAAGACGCGTCCGATGTTCTGCGCGCTGCCTCATCAACCGCGCCGCCTCAACACGTAACTCCCCGATCTGATCCTCATACTCCTCAATCGAGATATTTCCTGCCTCGTACTCGTTTCGCAACGTGACTGGTTCTCGATACAGCAGATGTCGCAAGGTGTCGGGGGAAGCTACTCGATCGATCGGTTCAACACCTGCTACCGTTGCCTTCCGCCGCCTCGCAAACGGATAGACCAGCACAGCCAGTATTACCGCCGCGAGAACTAAGCCTACAAGCGCTGCCACCTTACGCCTGCCCCCTCGACTCAACCGCCGTCGCTTCCACATCCACCGAATCTCCAGCGGCAACCAAACGTCGTCGAGCCACGCGCTCGAGCGTCGGATGTGGCCACAACGCGATCGCAGTCCCAAGAAGGAATATCGGTCCCGCAATCCACAGCCACATCGCCAGCGGGTTGATGCTGACCGCCAAAGAGACTCGATCCCCGTTTTCATCCCGTATGAAATCGCGTGGGATCACGTACAGATCCTCCAATGGACTCGTCTTAATCCCTGACCGTACCGACACCTGATTGAAGTTGCGGAAGAACTCGTGGCTCGGTTCCAACTGACCGACAAGCTGGTCTCCCGGTCGAGGCGAAGTCGCAATGGTGAATCCTGCCTTCCCGATGCTCTCCGCCGCTGCTATCTCCGACCTATATTGCGCCGGGTCGATTTCGTACACATCGATCTGCGCCCACTGGGCCAACCGATCTGGACGGTCGTCCAGTCTTCGATCAACATACTCGATCCGGTACTCGTCCAACACCAAGCTCTCACCCAACGCAATCGCCGCGTCGTAACGCTGATCGAAGAACTGCGTCCCAATCACTCCAATCCCGACCGACAGCACTGCTATGTGTACGATGTATCCACCATGCCGCGGTCGATTCCCCTTGACCAGCCGCCACCAAGCCACAACCGGCATCTCTCCCAGATTCCTAACCCGTGCCCTAGCTCCCATCCACCACTCCTCAAACACCGCAAACGCCGCGAACACGATCGCCGCGAAGCCCAACACAGCCCAAAACTCCCACACACCGACAGCAACCAATCCCACGACGGTACCCACCGCCGCAGCCAAAGGCGCGATCAGCCACCGCCGCAGTGACCGAGTCGCAGTTCGGCGCCACGGCAACAGAGGCCCAATACCCATCACAATAACCAATAGCAGCAATACGGGCCCATTGACGCGATTGAAATAGGGCGCCGCAACGCTGACATCAACGTCTCTCGCCAAGCTGGAAAACACGGGATAGATGACGCCCCATAGCGTGATCGCTGTAACCACCAGCAACAGAAAGTTATTCACTAAAAAAGACGCCTCTCTCGACAGAAACGATTCGATGACCCGTTTGCTCCGTAATCTCGGATATCGCCAAATAAACACCCCGAAAGCGAAAATAACACTCAACGCCATGAACGACAGAAACAGCAGTCCCAACGACGACTCCGCGAACGAATGCACAGAAACAACGCTGCCGCCTCGATTTATCGACATCCCCAACTGAGCAAGAACGAACGCGATGTCGATCAGCACGATGTTCCACATGCGAAACATACCCCGCCTGCGCTGCACCATGATCGAATGTATGAACGCCGTCAGCACCAACCAAGGCATCAACGCAACGTTCTCTATCGGGTCCCAGCTCCAATACCCGCCCCATCCGAGTATCGTGTACGCCCACCATGCCCCAAGCAACATACCCACCCCAAGGATTCCCCACATGATGATTGCGAATACCCGCGCGATATCCACCCAATCATCACCGTACTCACCCGAAATCAACGCGCCCGATGCAAATGCGAATGGAATAGTGATACCAACCAATCCCGCCATGATCAAAGGCGGGTGACTGTACATCCCGGGATGCAGCAAAAGCGGGTTGATACCCCGACCATCGGGCGGCACGACCTCCGAAGTCTCAAACGGATTGGCGAGAGTAGCCATCGTCCAGAATAAAAACGCTGCGACAACCGCCATGATCGCGACGGTGTAGGGCATAGCCGTCGCAAAACGCCGAGGCGCAAACAAAACGCTTATTGACGACATCAACGCCAACGCAAGCGTGATGTAAAGCAATGAACCCTCGTTGGCGGCATAGAACGCCACCAGCGTGTACCCGCGACCCATTACAAGGTTTGAGTTGTTGGCGACATACTTGATGCTGAAATCGTTTGTAAGAAACGCGATCATCAGCGCGCCTGCCGCGACGAACGCCGTTAGCAACGACATATAGACCGCGCGTCGCCCACTCACAACCAGTTCTGGGATACCAGCCTTAACACCGATCAGCGACGCGACCGCGGCGTAAATTGAAACCGCGAGGCCCAGCCAAATCGCTATCGTCCCGATCTGATCCACTAACCCTTGTCCCCCTTCTCGTCAGCCGTATCAGGGCTTAACGATGATCCGCCCAACGCGGACGCCATTTCGCGATCAGCACGCTCAAGATATTCATCTAGCTCAGGCTCAGGCTTAACTAGGACAGCCTCAACCCGATCCTTTTTCTCTTCCCTATCGTCGCCACGTCTTCGCTTGTTCATGTAGGCATTCCCGACAAGCAGTGCACCGCCCAAGAAGATGACAGCGGGCATCACCCAAGCGATGAGATTGAAACCTCCAGCATCAGGAGATGCCAAAACGATCTCACCGTAACGCTCAACGAAGTAAGCCTGAATCTCGGTGTTGGTCGCGCCTTCTTCGATCTTCGTCCGAATTACAGCCTTCATGTCCTCTGACAGTTGAGCCTGCGACTGATCGAGGGTTTGGCCGTCGCACACCGGGCACATGAGTTGCTGGGATAACTGATGGACGCGCTGATCAGCGGTAAGGTCGTCTTCCATAACACAACCGGCGATCGCCACGCACAGGACAAGAATGATGGTCGCCCAAAACATAGATTCGCGGGCAGATCTACGAGCCTTGGTGTTCGGAATCGGCGTTGGCATACTTCTAATGGTCTATCAAGGCGAATCTTCGACGCGGTCGCCGTAGACCAGAGCGTGATTCACGCCGCTGGAGAAATCTTTGGACGCTCGGATTCAGCGACCGATGCCGGTGTTCTGATCGTAGATGAAGGCTACGATCTCCCGGATGTCCTCTTCCGGTAGCAGGTTCCCGAATCTCGGCATCACCACGATACCGTTCGTGACCAAGTTGACCATCGCGTCTTGATCATACGTCGCACGCTTCTCGATCAGATCTGCAGGACCGATGTACGGACTGTCGTTGGTCGTCGCCCAATAGCTGTCCGAAGCGGTGATATGCGGCGACGCGGGTCCGTCGCCGGTACCTGACATGCCGTGACAGGTCGAGCAATTGATCCGGTACAGCTCCCGAGCACGTGCCGCGTCGTACGAACGCTCTTGCTTCTCAGGCACGTCTAACACTTCATCAGTGCCGATCGCCACGAAAGGAACCGCGTCTTCGGCCGGTGCCAAGCGCGGCGGCTCCTGCATACGCGTTGACTGCGAGTAGTGCATCTCCGAAAAGATCTCGATCGGATACGTGTTCGATTCCTGCACCGCGCACGCCGTCGCGCTAAAGACCGCGATGATCACAGCTGTCAAAGACAGCCAAACGCGCTTGGCAGGTAGCGAAGAAACTTGACCGATCAAGGGTTTCACGCCTGTTTGATCTCCATCGCACCCGCGCCGTTCAACGCGGCAACGGCGGTGTCGGCTTGGTCGTCGTCCGTCGTGATGACCACACCGATCAACCCTTCGGTTATCCGCGTGTCGTAGATACCCGGGTTGATGTTCGGCAACCGCGATTCGATCACGATGCCGACCACCGTCGAAATGACGGCCGACAACATCGACATCTCGTAAAGAATGACGAGCATCGCGAAGAGCGAAAGGATAGGCTTGCCGCCGGTAACAAGCGGGTACGCGATCTGCGTTGCCGCCGTGAGGAAAAGAGCCAACGTAAACCCGATGATCGCTCCAAACGCCGGGAAGCGGAACAATCGGTGCTGCGGAACGTGTTCGCCGAAAGCGCCTTCCGGATACGGCGTCCCCGTCAGCACGTCGAACGTGCCCAACGGAAAACCGGCGTTCTTCAACGCGTCCATCGCATCCGCGGCTTGGTTCGGATCGTTATATAGACCGAGTACGCTCTTGCTCATTTCGTCAGCTTTCCCAGTTTCTGGTTTTAGTCGGCCTCGCGGACTATCGCCGGCACTCTAACGCGGCCGATCTTGATCGAGTCTCCAAATGTCTGGCTTTCTTTCTGTTCAAACAGCGGCACCAACGGGAAGAAGCGTGAGAACAGCAACATCAGGAACGTTACCCACGCCAACGACCAGAACAGGATGAACCACTCCAGTCCGCTAGGCCGGTACGCCTCCCAGGTGTAGACGAACGGTGTCTTGCGCGCCAATCCCGGCACGATGATCAGGAACCTCTCCAGCCACATCCCGATGTTCACAAACAACGACGACCAGAACATCAAAGCGATGTTGTTTCGCACTCTCTTCTGCAACCACATTCCGACTGGAATGATGTAGCCGGTGAAGACGAACGTTATGAACAGCAGGTTCCATGGCCACTGGAATATCTGCAACTCGCGCAACGCCAATTCAGGAGCGTCGAGTCCATAGACCGCGAAGATCAGCTCGAGGAACGTGAACGCCAACCAGCCAGTCGCAACCACGATCAGCAACCTGGCCAGCGCGTCGAAATGCTCTGGACGAATGAAGTCTTCCCATTTCCACAGCCACCGCATCAACGCCATCATCGTCACCACCGCCGAAACGCCGGAGTGGACCGCTCCGATAACGAAATAAGGGGCGAAGATCGTAGAGTGCCAACCTTCGACCGCAGGTGTAACCGCGAAGTCCCACGACACGATCGAGTGCACCGAGACGAAGATTGGCAGCATCAAAGCCGAAAGCAAGATCCCGCCGACAGTCTGCAACTTCCACTGCCGCGGGTTGCCGCGCCATCCTAGCGCTAGGATCGTGTAGAACGCGTTCTGCCAACCCGTTGTTCGGTCACGGAGGTTGCCGAGGTCGGGAAGCAGCGCGATGTAAAGGAACAGTGTCGAACCAGTGAGGTAGGTGCTGATCGCGACCGGGTCCCAAATCAGCGGAGAACGAATGTTTGGCATGATTCCACGCGCAAAGTCGTAGGGCAGGATGTAGTAAATGATCCTCCAAGGCCGGCCCGCATGCATCAGCGGGAAGAGCAGGGCAGTCAACAGCGAGAACACCGTCAAAAGCTCAGCCGCACGAGTAACCGGACGCCGCCATTCCGCCTGTGAAAGCCGGAGAATCGCCGAGATCATTATCCCAGCGTGGCTGATACCGACCCAGAACACGAAAGTAGTGATGAACAGCCCCCAATAGACCGGCCGAGACAAGCCGGTAACACCGAGTCCCTTGTTCACCATGATCCCAATCAGGAAGAAGCCGATAGCGACTATGATGCCCAGCGTTATGACCGTAGGCGCCCACCACTTAGGCGTGTCCAGCTGACCGTTCAGCAGGACACGGTTGGTGTGGATCTGGTCTATTGTTCTGCGTTGTTGCATAGCGGATTAGCGAGCTCGCAGCTTGCCAATATCAATCAGGTTTGCCTATCAGCGCTACCTTCGTTTTCATATATTCGACCGGGCGATACAACAAGTTGAACTGCTGCACGTCCCAGATGCTCAGAATTGGCAACACCCGCGTCGCCAGTAGCACCAGCAGCACCGACCCGGCAAGCGCGCCGACCATGATGAAGATATCCATCACATCGGGATAGACCGTCTTCGGATATTCGGTCAAGAACCGCTCGTGGATGCGCTCTTCAGGAACCGCCCAAGCCGCTACATATATCCGCACTCGGTCCAGAAACACTCCGATGAGGATGAGGGCCGCGCCGATGGCTGTCCCGTTGTAGCTACGCCGCACTCGGTTCCAGATCAACCACCACCAAGGCGTAAACCAGATAAACAGCATCGCAGGAATAAAGACCCAGATGTACGGACCTCGGATAAGGTAATCGATCCACATCTGGTCGGAGCCGCTCCGTCCGTACCAGAACACGATGAACGCGGATATGAAGAAGTAGCCCCACAACAGCGTGAACGCGAACATCAAACGGCCAATCGACCAGAACTGATCGAGGTGCAGATACTTGTCCAGCCCCAGATACTTCCGTGCCGCCCAGATCCCAATCACCGTAACCGCGAGCCCCGCCTGTATCGATGAAATCGCGTGGTACATCGGGAAGATCGCGTCACGCCAACCCGGAACTAGGCTCATGGCGAAGTCCGTGCTGATCAGGAAGTGGATGAACACGAACGTGAAGAAGTAGAACGTACCCATCATCCCGATCCGCAACCGCATCGTCCGCCACTGCACAGTCGATCCGACCCAACCTCTCGCGAGCCATCCGCCCAATCGCTGCTTCCAACCTGTCGAGTGGTCTCGCATCGCCGCGAAATCAGGAATGGCGTAAGCCCAAATCAGTCCAAGCGCACAAATTATCAGAGTCACCATCCCGACAAACGCCCACAGGTGCGGCGAAACGTCCGGACCCTCGAACCAAATCGTTCGCCGTCGCGCCCCGTCAACCACGAGCATCGGCAGATTGAGTATCAGTGGAATCATCCAGATCGTGCAGATGATCGATACCAGCGAGCACAGCGCCGCGAATCGCGCGACAGGGCGTACCCAGTTCGCCTTCGCTATCGTCGGCGCTATCGCCACCAACGGCGCACCGCCAAACGCAGTGAACAGGAATGCGACCATCGCCGCGGTGTAACCCCACTCATCTTGATCCTGCCACTCAATAATCAGCTTCGCGAACCCGACGACAATCCCTATCGCCGTCAAAGCGCCGAGTATCCAAGCCCAGGTCCTAACCGCAGAGCTATTAGCCTCGGTCGTCGCGATCAGTTCCGACGTTATGACGCCAGCTTCGACACGAGCCGGAGGCTCGTGATGCCCCTCTTCATGTTCATGCGCAGCCGCGTGCGCACTTGTATGTAGTGCTTCGCTAGCCATGCCCTTTGCCTGCTGACCTGTCGGTGTCGATCTTCGCGAGATAAACGACGTTCGGATCGGTTGCGAGATGGGGTAAGAGCGTGTAGTGCCGGTCATCCTTCTTCATCTTCGACACTTTGCTGTCCTCGTCGTTGAAGTTGCCGAACACCAGCGCATCCGTCGGGCATGCCTGTGTGCATGCCGTCTGAATCTCACCATCCACTACCTTGCGACCTTCGCGCTCGGCATTGCGAACGCCTCGGCGAATCCGCTGGATGCAGAACGAGCACTTCTCCATGATTCCACGGCTCCGAACCGTGACATCCGGGTTCAAATGATTGCGGAACGCCTCCGGCCAGACCGGCTCCCAGTAGTTGAAGAACCGAACGATGTACGGACAACCGTTCGCGCAATAGCGTGTGCCCACGCATCGGTTGTAGACCTGAACGTTCAATCCTTCGTTGTTGTGATATGTGGCAAAGACCGGACACACCGGCTCGCACGGCGCGTTCTCGCAGTGCTGGCACATGATGGGGATGAAGCGCGCCTTGATGTCCGGGAACTCGCCTTCCCAGTAGCGCTCTACGCGTATCCACGACATCACACGTGCGCGCTCAAACCTGTCCTGCAGGTTCAGCGGAACGTTGTTCTCGACTTGGCAGGCCAAGACGCAGGCGTTGCAGCCAGTGCATTTGTCAACATCGACAACCATGCCCCAGCTGTAATCTCGTTTTTCGCGTTGCAGTGTCATGTGCCTAATCCACGTTCATCGTACCCGCTCTTACGGTACGCACGATCAGTGGCCTTCTCCTGAACCTTCTTCAACCGCTTCGCCACTGTCAGGCAGCAGGAAGCTCTGCTGGTACTTGTGATGGTTCGCGATCTCAGCATCGTGAGCACTCTCGCCCGGAGCCACGACCAGAACCGGCACACCCGGCTCCACCGGGAACGCCGTTACCTCACCCTCGAACTTCGCGAGCTCACGCTTCCGACCCGACCGCACGACACGCACCCTCGTCGCCGCCCAAGCCAACGATCCGCTCGCCGGCTCAACCTGAGGAGCCAAGATCTTGAACACGTTGTCGCCAAGACCCTCGTCGTATCGCCCACCGTTCTCATGCCCAAGTCCGATCGGAACCCCAATAATCCCAGGCCGTCCTCCAGGAGTCGGATACGCCAACGCCTCCATCTCGCCGTATTCCGACTTGATGAACAGTACATCACCCTGACGAATACCTAGATGCTCAGCCTCTTTATCGTTCATCTCCGCCCAAGTAGCCCAAGCCGCACTGCTCATCGGGTCCGGAACCTGCATCCCAAACGGCGTCGCAGACAATCGACCCTCGTACAAATTGTTCGACAAGAACGGTATCAAGTGGAAATCCGCACCATCGCCAAGACCGTCGGTGCTAGAGAAGTGCACCGCACTCTCCAGATCAAACACGTTCGGCGGCGCATGATCCGACGGCGCCTCTACCGTCGCATTCGTATCCCACCATCCGCCACGTTGCAACACGCCCTGCCTGAACAGTCGCTCGTTTGGAGCCGACACAGAACCGCGATTCAATTCATATAGCTGGCCGATCGAGATGTCGACCAACTCTTCCATGTCGTCCGCACCCAAATCGCCCGCCGACATCCGAAGCAACTCATCTCCGAAGCCCCGCGCGTCGGCAATCAACCCGTTACCGCTGAACAACTCCGTATCCCCGATCACTGGCTGCTGAATCGTCACAACCTCGTAACCCGGAGCCGGATCAGGTATCGTCGTTCCCCAAGTCTCTAGGAACGTCTTCTCTGGCAAAATCAAGTCGCAGTTGGCGAGCGTGTCGTTCATCACGCTCCCAAACCCGATCACCGTCGGCACACCATCCATCGCACCCACAACATCAACCGAGTTCGGCATCCCATGAACAATATCCGCACCACGGATGATCACCGTCTGCACATTCCCACCGCGCCACTGCGCAAGCTCAACTTCCCAATCCGTAAACGAATCTCCACTGCACCTACCAGTCAGACCTTCCAGCACCGACAACGGGTTGTACTTAACCCCGCCCTCAGCACCGACCGCACCGACCAGCGTGTTCAGCGCGTGAGTCGCCGCGATGTTGAACTGACCATTGGTGTGTGCGCCCGCGCTTCCGCCAGCGAACGCCAAGCTCGGACGATGCTCAGCGAAATGCCTAGCCGCTTTGCGGATCTTGTACGCCGAAACACCGGTACGCTCTTCAACATCTTCAGGGCGGAAACCAACCAGCGATGCTGTCGGGATCTGGGTGAAGAACCGCGCGATCTCGCCTGAACCCGTCAACCGCTCATCCACGATCACCTGCGCGATGCTCATCGCCAAATGACCCTCATAACCGGGCATCACTGGCAGCCACAAATCAGCGTTAGCCGCCGTCATCGACATCCGAGGCTCGGCATGAATCAGATACCCGCGCTCGTCTTTCGACCGGAAATCGCCGTACCGCACCGAGTAACCTACCGACGACTGCCAAGTGCTCAGCCAATCCGCGCCTATCGACAGAATCGTGTTCGCATTCGCGATGTCGTAATACGGCGGGTCTTCCTGCTCGTACACGAACCGCATCGCATCCTGCATTACGCCATACTCGGTTGGGTCGAACTTGATGTGTCGACCGCCGTAGAGCGCCGCGAAATTGATCGACACCCATTCAAGATGTCCCCCCAGCGGGTTCGTAACTACCGACAAGTTGTCTCGTCCGGCTTCGACCGCGGTTTGCATCAACTGTTCAGCTCGCTGCCACGAGATCGGCTCGTACAAACCGCCCTTGCTCTGACGCAGCATCGGCTCGCTGATACGATCCGGGTGGTACGTTAGCTGAATCGCCGCATCGTGCCGCGCGCTCTGCTTGCCGCGGTTCACCGGATGGTCCGGGTTGCCCGCGATCTTCTTCGCACGGCCTTGCATCACCCGCACGATCAACCCATCACCGCCCGGCATGTCCGGCCAAGTCGTCGCGTACCAGGCATCTTCGCCACGCACCAAGTCCTCCGGCATGTCCACCGGACTCTGCACAATGAGTTCACGTTCCGGCAATCCGCAGGCGGCGAAAATCATCGTGCCCGCAGTAGCCTTCGCGCCTAGCGCTAGGAACTCTCTTCGACTCAGTTTCATCTAGTGTTCAGCTCGTCTCCGCTTTCAAATCAATGGTGGCCCAATCAGTGGTGGCAGGAAGCGCAGTCCGTCGGCGCATTGTTGTCTCGATGGCAATCAACACACTGGCCCATCTTCAACTCCTCGACCTGTGCCACCTCTTCCATCGCCGCTACATCGCCGTGGCACGTAGAGCATACTCCAGCCGCACCCATCGTAACGCCGCTCGTGCTGTTGGTGACAGCCTCCGGGTGGTTAGTGAGGTATCGGATATGAGGCTCGTGAACAAATCGAACGTGATCCGGCATTCTATGGACACGTTTCCAATCGATCGGATGCGGCTCATCACCGATTATTCCCGCTGCCATCCTCACTTCTGCAAGAGGCTCACTATCCTCGCCGCCAATCACTTGGTGGCAGTAAGCGCAGAACTGGACCGGGGGCACGCCTGCGTTCGCCTGCGACGTCACTGTCCGGTGGCAGAAAGTGCAGTCCATCCCAAGCCCTTGCACCTGCTCTCCGGTGGAGTTCGTGTAAGTTCCCAGCCCAGCGTGAATCGTGTGCGGGAAGGGAATCGGCTGCTCGACCGACTGGTCGAACCCAAGTACAGGAATCGGCTGCCCAAGCCATGCTGTGATAACGAATGCCAATACTGCTCCCATTACCGCCACTACGCCGAGGCTTCCGAGTCCGAGGATCGGGATCAACACCTTCAACCACAAAGGCGTCGTCCGATGCTTCTCGCGCATGAACTCAAGCAACGCTTGCAAGACGTTTCAACTCCTGAGTTGCCGAGTTAGCTGAGTTAATCAACGGATCCGCCCAAACATTCGATGGCATTCTAGCTGACCTCACTGCCAGTACCTGGAATACCTGACCTCTAGCCAGTCCAAGTTGACGGCGGCCATCACGAAACACACGATGATACCGATGAACGCTACGACGCCGACCGCGTAGAAGACCGGACGCAGCTTGGAGAAACTTGCCGGGATGGTGTTGGTGTCGACCAGAGATGTGATCAGGGCGTGGGCGGTTAGGAGGCTGAAGCCAGCGATGATTGCACAACCCAGGGCGCCCCAGAGAAACATGAGCACGGTGCCAATCTGTCCCCATTCGGAGGATGAAAGCGGTTGTGGATCCATGCGCCGGTCTCTTGGTCGATTTGCGGGCAGACGCTCTCGGACTGCCGGATTATCTTTCAGTTCTCGCTAAACGATGTATCCAGTGGCGCAAGATTCGGCTGCGCGCAAACATCTATCTTATTCCCCACAGCGCGCCAGTGTCAACGCGCTCTTCTTATGCTCAGCGAAGCATTTTACCAGTCGTTAGCCTAACCCACATACTCGATGCATGTACCCGTCGGAAGAAGCATGTACGGTTCCCCGAACTCTTCCACAGATTCCAACGACCAATCACCTGTCGAAACCTGCGGCCGTAGCCGGATCCCATGATTGCCGCCATGCACCAAAATCGATTCACCGGCACCCGAATCTCCCACCGCCACAACCCGAACCTCACACCGACCCTCCCCCGACCAACCAATCACCTCGCAAACCCCATCAACACCACTAACCTCCCCAATCACAATACTCCCCGCAACACGCTCAATCCCACGAGCCTCAAAAGTCTGCATTGGGAAATACCCGCAGTTCTCATTGTCCTCTATGTCAATCCAAACCTGCGCCACAAAACCATTCCTTATCCTTACCAACAACCGAAACCCCATTCTAGCCCCACACTACGACTCCCAACCACCACCCTTGCACCCATTCCTCCCCCTTTTGAGAAGCAAAAGGGGGACGCGGAGCGAAGCGACCCGCAGGGGGGTCATACCACCCCGTCACCGCAGCACCCTACCAACACCTGCTACGTGTCCCCCTCTCCCGCTCGGCGGGAAAGGGCTAGGGTGAGGGCCCGGGGAGGCGAGGCACGGCCACCCCAGAATTAAACGCGCCTGCCAATATCCCCAAACTTAGTAACATCAATCTGAACGAACCCTAAGACACTCGCAACCCCGCAACGGGTATACCCCAAAGCGGACAAACCTTCGGGAAACAAGGCGATGCGAATATCCAGAGATAAACTCCACTGGCTCTACGAAACCATGTACCGAATCCGACGGTTCGAAGAGACCATGCTCGAACAGACCTTCCGCGGCAACGCTATGGGCGTAACCCATCCCTCCGATGGACAAGAAGCAGTCCCCACCGGTATCTGCGCCCACCTCACCGAAAAAGACTGGATCGGATCAACCCACCGAGGACACGGACACTGCATCGCCAAAGGCCTCGATACTAAAGCCATGATGGCCGAAATCATGGGCCGATACACTGGCCAATGCAAAGGCAAAGGCGGCTCCATGCACATCGCCGACTTCTCCAAAGGAATGCTCGGTGCCAACGCCATCGTCGGCGCATCGGTCCCCCTCGCCGTCGGCGCCGCACTCACCGCTAAATATCGCGGCATGGAAAACGAATCCGTAGGCGTCGCATTCTTCGGAGACGGCGCAACAAGCCAAGGCGTCGTACACGAATCCATGAACCTCGCCGCAATCTGGGACCTACCCGTCGTCTTTGCCTGCGAAAACAACCAATACGCCGAAGCCACCCCCGCATGGTACGCCGTCTCCACCGACGACATCGCCGCCCGAGCCGATTCATACGGCATTCCAGGCGTCCAAGTTGACGGCATGAACGTCTTCGCCGTATACGAAGCCGCCGGCGAGGCTGTAGCCCGCGCCAGAGCAGGTGAGGGCCCCACCCTCCTCGAACTCAAGACCTACCGCTATCACGGCCACTTCCACGCCGACGATCCCAAGAAGTACCGAAAGCCCGACGAAGAGGAAGAGTATCAAGAGCGCGACTGCCTCAAACACTTCGAAAACCTAGTCATGCAACAAGGCGCGATGACCACCGAAGAACTCGAAGCGATCCGTAACGACATCGAACAGGAGATGCAGGATGCCGTCGACTTCGCCCTCAACAGCCCCATGCCACCCATCGAAGAGCTCTACTCCGACGTCTACGTCAACTACTCCAATCCCGTCGCCGGACTCCGCTGAGGTTCAAATCGATGCAGATTTTCATAGCAGGTGTAGGTTTCCCCCGTTCACGGGAGAAATGGCATAGCCAAAGGGGGGCCAGCGCCGCAATAACTTGAACCTCCAACATCCAGTTAACAATTCCGAAAGGCTACACCCCAAAATCATGACGACAGCAACCGAAGAGATAACCATCCTCAGCGATCCCGGCGTCCTCGTCCCCGGCCCCGGATACGACGTCCCCGGCTCTGAAGTCCGCTACCGCGATGCCTTTAACAAAACCCTCCGCGACGAACTAAACCGCGACGCCGACGTCTTCATCATGGGCGAGGATATCTCCGGCGGCTTCGACCGCGACACCAACGAACCCCTCGACGCATGGGGTGGCCCCTTTGCCGCAACCAAAGGCCTCGTCCAAGACTTCGGACCCGAACGCATCCGAGACGCCCCCATCTCCGAAGCCGGATTCGTCGGAGCAGCAGTCGGTGCAGCCCTCACCGGACTACGACCGGTCGTCGACCTCATGTACTTCGACTTCGTCACCGTCGCCTACGACCAGCTCCTATCCAACGCCGCAAAATCCCGCTACATGTTCGGTGGACAGACCAAAGTCCCCATGACCCTCTTCGCCCGATCCGGCGGAGGCACCGGACACGCCGCTCAGCACTCCGAGAGTTTTTACTCCATGCTGGCGCACATACCTGGGCTCAAAGTCGTTGTCCCTTCCGACCCGTACACCGTCAGAGGCCTCCTCGCAGCCGCCATCCGCGACGACGATCCCGTATTCCTAGTCAACGACAAGAAACTCATCAACATGACCGGCTTCTCCCCCGACGAGTCGTTCACCATCCCCCTCGGCAAAGGCCGCTACCTCAGACATGGAGACGACGTCACCCTCATCGGCATGTCCTACACCTCCGTCGTCTGCAAACAAGCCGCCGACCAACTCGCAGAAGAGGGCATCGAAGCCGAAGTCGTCGACATGCTCAGCCTCTCACCCTTCGACGAAGAAATCATCCTCGAATCGGTCATGAAGACCAACCGCGTCGTCATCGTCGACGAAGACACCCCACGAGCCAGCATGGCCTCTGAATTCGCCGCAATCATCGCCGACAAAGCATTCGACTACCTCGACGCCCCGGTCAAACGAGTAACCGGCCCCCACACACCCGTCCCCTACAACAAAGGCCTAGAAACCGCCTTCATGCCACAACCCGACGACGTAGTAGGAACCGTAAGAACAATGCTCGGCGTCTAATCACCCACACACAACCGCATCATCCTCAGCCGCCAGCCTAAGCAACATCCTGAAAGGATAGATCCCTGTCGAGTGACCATCGGTCCAGAGGAACTGCAGGGCGTACCGACCAACCTCCAAAAAATCCACCGCAATCACATCCTCCGGAACCATCGCCACATTCAGAATCGGACGACCACTCATCTCCTCAACACAAGCCGCACAAGCGCACTGCAACCTCAGATAACGATACGGATAGACACAAACCCGACCATCAGACCAAGTGATCGACACCCCTTCGCCGACAAGTGCCACATCAGTCGCTGTGATGACAGTATCTTCCATCCAAATGTCCGCTTCCAAGGACGACGTGAACTAGACGCACATTTCTCGGCTAACCTTGTTTAAGCCTATCTGACAACCCACCGAACGAACCCGAAAATCAGGAGCCAGACTGTGACAACAGACAACGACAACATCGTAGTCGGCTTAATCGGCGCCGGCGGCAACACTAAGCTCCGGCACATCCCAGGACTACGAGGACAACCCGGCGTCAACATCAAAGGAGTGGTCAACCGCTCGCTCGAATCCTCCCAACGAGTCGCCGACGAATACGAAATCCCAACGGTCTACGAAGACTGGATCGAACTGCTGGAAGACGACGACATCGACGCCGTATGCATCGGCACTTGGCCATATATGCACGCCCCATTGGTCATCGAATCCCTCGAAAACGAAAAACACGTCCTCTGCGAAGCCCGGATGGCGATGAACTCCGACGAGGCACTCGAAATGCTAGACGCCTCCAAGCGTTCTCCGCACCTCGTCGCCCAAATCGTCCCTGCTCCCCACACCCTCGAAATCGATCAAACCATCATCGGATTGATTTCTGAGGGATACATCGGCGACTTAGTCAACGTCAAGCTTCACGTAGGCACCGCAAGCGATTTCCCAAATCCTGACGCGCCGCTCCACTGGCGGCACGACCGAGACCTCTCCGGCAACAACATCATGACTATGGGCATCTGGTACGAAGCCATGATGCGATGGTTCGGGCCAGCCCGAACGGTGCAAGCGTTGGGGCAGACTGTCGTCAAACACCGTCTTGACGAAGACGGACGCAGGCGCTCAACTTCGATACCGGATCACATCGACATCATGATGACGATGGACTGCGGCGGAACAATGATCTACACCACCACACTGGTCTCCGCCTTCACTCGCGAACTAGACCTCTCGATCCACGGAACCGACGGCGTCATCCGAGTAGAGTACGCCGATGTTGACGATCCCACCGGTGCCACGTTCAAGGTCAGCGGTGCACGCCGTGGCGACGATGCCCTGAGTCAAATCGAGATTCCACCTGAAAACCGAGGCGGATGGCGTGTTGAAGAGGAGTTCATCAACGCTATTCGCGGCCTAGAACCAGTAACCCACACCAACTTCACTGACGGCCTGAAATACATGCAGTTCACCGATGCGGTAACCGAATCGGTCAAAACCGGCAACATGGTCAGGCTGCCTTCCTAGACGAATCTCAACGATTCCGCCAAAACAACTCGAATGAGTCGGCTAGGTTGATCGACAATCTCTGCATCATGCATGCAGAGATTGAGAACTTCAACGAACAGATAGCCGAGATCACCCAGCGGTCGCCTCACGTCGACCCGGAAAAACTCGCTCCGGTATTCACGCCCGATGTCGGATTGAAACCGAGTCCGAACGGTGTTTCTGATCAAAGCTCATCAGATGAAGTGACAGCGGATGACATAGCGTACAAGGTACGAACCAAAGACGACCGCCTGAAAAACACACCCGCACGGGAGCGCCCACGAGAACGGATGCACGAACTCGGCCCGTCTGGAATCACCAGCACAGAGTTGCTGGCAATCCTTCTAGGTTCAGGAGTTCAAGGCAAGAACGTCAAAAACGTTGCCGACGACCTCCTCACACGTTACGACGGTCTGCGCGGCCTGAGCCGTATCAGCCCCTTCAACCTGCGCAAAGTCGATGGTGTCGGCGATGTCAAAGCGGATGTCCTCACGGCCGCCTTCGAGTTAGGACGACGAGCGACACAAGAAGAAGTGGAAACCTCGGCCCAGACTTACGGCACTTACATGCCGAATGGCGAGATGATCGCATGGTCAGTAGCCAAGCAGTTCACGACTCGCCTCCGCGACAACTCACAGGAAGAGATGTGGATCGTTTTGCTCGACGTCAGGAACCGCTACCGGGGAAAGACTCGCGTCTATATCGGCTGCTGCGACCAGCTAGTCGCGAAAACCGGCGAAATCTTAAGCCGAGTAATTGAGCGCAACCTGCCCCGTTACGCGTTGGTTCACAATCACCCATCGGGCAAAGGCGACCCAAGCGGCGCAGACATCTCCTTCACCGAACGATTGGTAAAGGCCGGTCATCTACTCGACATCGAACTAGTCGATCACGTCGTTCTCGGTGAAGACCTCCGCAGCTTCGTCAGCATGAGGCAGAGGAAACTGGTTAACTTCGAAACTTCACCCATCACAGGGTGGCGGATTAGGGACGATGACGACCTCTCCGCGATGAATCAGTCAAGGAGGAAACTAACCGTCGCCTCCAATGGCATCACCGATCTTGGACACCAACATGTAGACGCCAATCGAGATCACGAGTGTGCCGATCGCGACGAGTAGCCCGGAGAAAGCAGTAATCAGCATCACGACATCCGACATTTGATACCTCCTTGGGTTATCGATTCGGGAATAATAAATCCCGTTGATGACAGATTATGCCACGATTGTCAGCAAATGTGCACTGCGAATCAGAAAACAGCCGTCAAGAGGTCTTGACGAAAAGCAAAGCGGGCGGATGCGTTCGGAATCGAACCGCGAAACGGCAATTCAGGACCGGATCATGCCGCCAGCCAATGGGAGCGATTGACCCAAGTGAAGCGCGTGACCGGGCCACCACTAAACAACGCGCCGCCTTGTGCCTCGCCTGCAACGATAAAGCCGCTTTCACGTAACAGCTTGGCGATATCAAAACTAGGAGTATCGTCCGATTTGCTGCCGTACGCCCCGAAAATCAGCGCGCCACCGTCATCAACAGCGTGTTCCAACAGATGCCGCGCCAATGCAGGCAGATTCTCCGCGGGCACCAGATCCCAGATCGCGTATACCCATCTGAAGCGTTTCGTAGGAAACCACCCCCAAGCGTTAGCCACCCAGAACTGGTGCTCCAACTCGGGAAACCTGCGCATCGCCTCCAACAACAGCCTCGCGTTCATATCCACGCCATGAGGGTTCAACACGATACCTAGTTCGCGAGCCCAACCCACGACGGACTCCAGCAAATAGCCATTCGCACATCCGAGATCGAGGAAATCGCCATCTCCATTGATCGCTTCTAGCAAGGGAGATCTCTCCGCACGCCACCGCTCGGCTCCGCCACCGAAACCCGATTGCCTGATCGGATCGTCGTGCGAGAGATAAGCAGTCTCTAAGATACGAATCGATTCCAAATGCGTTTCTGGCAGTTTTCGCCGCGCTGCATTCGTTTGGTCACAAGGCGTGAGATTCATCAGTGATACGATACAAGTCGCGTGCGGATGGTGGAGAATCTTGGATAACAGCCCTAGTACAGATCGAAACATTACAGATCGAAACATTGTGCAACATAGCCGGGGAGACAGCGGTATGAGCCCAAAGGTAGCGATTGACTTCAATGCAGATATCGGCGAATCGTTCGCCTCTTACCGCATGGGGCTTGACGAGGAGATCGTCAAGCACATCACTTCTGCGAACATAGCCTGCGGTTTCCATGCTGGAGACCCCGATTGGATGGCGCGCACCGTTGGACTAGCCGAAGAACACAGCGTGGGCATTGGCGCGCATCCGGCGTATCCAGATTTGGCTGGCTTCGGACGACGTGACATGCAACTCACGCCTGACGAGGTGGCGAACGTAATCACCTACCAAGTCGGCGCGTTAACCGCCTTCACGAAATCAAAGAAGCTCAAGCATGTCAAACCGCACGGTGCGCTTTACAACAAAGCGGTCGGCGACAAAGACATCGCAGCGGCGATCGTCAATGCGATCAAAAAGATCGACGAAGACCTGATTCACGTTGTGCTCGCCAATTCCGTCTGGGAAGATGTCGCCCGCAACGAAAACGTCCGGGTGGCGCGAGAGTGCTACGCCGACCGAGCAGTTACACCAGAAGGGACGTTAGTGCCGCGATCTCAACCCGGATCAGTGATCCACAATACGGATGAAGTAACGGAGCGTTCGTTGCGCCTTGCGATGGAAGGCAAAGTCACAGCATCCGACGGCAACGACATCGATTTCTCAGCGGACACGATATGCCTGCACGGCGACACGCCCGGCGCAGTCGAGATGGCCGCATCTGTCAGGGCGCAGTTCGAAGCCAATGGGATTAAAGTGAAGACCCTTTCCGAGATTCTCGATTAAAACCTCCAATCGAATTCGTCAGCCCCGAACGTGATCCAATACCCCCGCATCATTCCCGCGAGCGATTCGACATTGCTAATCGAGTTCGGGGATTCGATCGACTACACGATTAATGCTCAGGTCTACGCACTTCAACGCGAAATAGAAGCGTCCGATATCGCTAACGCAGTGGAAGAGTTTATCCCGTCTTACCGGTCATTGCTGGTTGAGTACGACGCCGCGAAGTTTTCACACGCCGAGATGCAAGATAGCGTTGCTGGACTGGTGGAAAACGCCGCTTCCACAACCGATTCACCAGTCGATGCTGGTCAAGAGACTCGCCAAATCCCCGTAGCGTATGGCGGTGAATACGGCCCAGATCTCGAGACTGTCGCCCAACACGCAGGTTTGAGTGTCGACGAAGTGATTTCGATCCACTCAGGAACCGACTACCACGTGTTCATGTTGGGCTTCGCTCCGGGCTTTCCATATCTTGGAGGGATGGATGAGCGGATCGCGTGCCCGCGACTGGCTACTCCCCGAACCCTGGTACCCGCAGGCTCAGTAGGAATCGCCGAGGCCCAGACCGGCGTATACCCGAACGCTAGCCCCGGAGGTTGGCAGCTGATAGGGAGGACGCCGATGGCGTTGTTCGATGTCAATGCCGATCCGCCGGTTGCGATGCTTCCCGGCAACAAAGTGAACTTCGTCCCAATCTCACACGAAGAGTACGAAGCACAAACCCAATCCGAGTGAACGTATTGTCAGCGGCAGCCCACATCGAAATCGTTTCACCCGGCAACCGACTGACCGTCCAAGACCTCGGACGGCGGGGTAGCCAGCGATACGGCGTTTCCGTCAGCGGGGCGCTAGATCTGCAAGCCGCGGTGATAGCGAATCGTCTTGTGGGCAACGCAACTACCTCGGCAGTCTTGGAATCGACGTTCGGAGGCGTCTCGATCAAGTTTTCGCAGCAGATGAAAGTCGCAGTCACGGGCGCGGAAGTAATGGTCGAAGTAAATGGTTTCCCCATAGCTACTTGGGAAACACAAATTGTGCCCGCAGATGGCGAGTTGAATGTTGTAATGCCTTCTCGCGGCCTCTATTCGTACATCGCGATCGAAGGAGGTATCGACGTGCCGATAGTGTTGGGTTCACGATCCACGCACATCGCATCCGCACTCGGCGGCCTAGATGGACGAGCGATGCTGGCAGGCGACATGCTGCTAATTGGCGAGGAGTCTGAGGGACAACCACGACCGCGAGCCGGAACCTCCACGCCCGCAGGTCTGGAACCCGCTTGCGGGAATCATTCGCGTTCAATTCGGGTTATTGAGGGACCGCAACAAGACGCTTTTGACAATGACGCGAAAGAAACCTTCTTTGGGACGACATTTACTGTTAGCAACCTGACGGATCGACAAGGCGCGAGATTGGAAGGGGCGGAGGTGCGCGCGATAGGCGGTAAACACGACATCGTATCGGATCCTGCATATATGGGCGCCGTTCAAGTCCCGGCGGATGGAAAGCCGATCGTGTTGCTTGCCGACCGGCAGCCTACTGGCGGGTACGCCAAGATTGCGTCGGTGATTTCAGCGGATCTCCCCGCCGTCGTACAGAAAACACCAGGATCAGAGATCGAGTTTGAACTGATCGGGATCGAAAAAGCTCAAGAGATCGCGCACGGGTATCGACACTCGATATTCGATCAACCGCTGCAAGAACCCCAACGCGTCTTCGTCTCGAACATCGCCGTGAATGGCGAACTCTACAATGTTGAGTTGGTGCATTCACGTAATGTGGAGAACCAGCAACTAGACGAAGGTGTCGTTTATGCCAAGATCGACGGCGGCTCGGAGACCGCCGCGACGTACGAAATCTTGACTGGCACGCCAGATTAGATAGACAAGCAAAGCATTCAAGTAGCGAACAACCGCCAGACAGTATCACTCCTGCATTAAGCGGACGATCTCAGCTAGATAGACAGCCACAGGTTTGGATATCCAACCCATAATCGACGGCCTTCAGGTCAGCGGCATCGGAATGGGCATGACTAGCGTCGTGCTCATCATCTTGGCGTTATCGGTGCGTGCCGTTTCGTGGGTCGACGCGAAGATGCGAGAAAGGGAAGTGGAACGTGGGGCGCAAAAACAATCCGCTTCCGATGATGCCGCAAAACTTGAGACAGAGCCGATCGAGGATCAGGATGATGGCCGAGCGCGGGTTGCGGCAATCGCGGTGGCCCTAGCGCTGTCGCAACGACAACAAGGAGCGGTTGAACCTGTTCATGAGACTTCGACGCAAGTCCCCGCTAATGCTGTTTATGACACTTGGTTGACTGAAGGCAGAGCCCGACAACACGCGAGACGCGGCGCTACAGGTGGCAGAGATTGGCAATGACGAGTCAATATCGAATCACCGTTGACGGTGTTACTTACGACGTCGAAGTAGGCGATGTCTCGTTATCACCGGTGCAGGTGACGGTTGATGGTGTCGAGTTCGAAGTGGAAGTTCCCGACGCGGCTCCAGCGCGGCCGACTGTAGCGAGTTCAACGAGAACAGAACGTAGATCTGAACCGCGCCCGCGCCCCGCGCAACGCGCCAGGCCCGCCACGGCTACGGCTTCAGACAGCGAAAACGTGGTCCGGGCCCCGATGCCCGGACGGATCATCAGAGTGAACGTCTCGAACGGAGACAGCGTCCAGCGAGGTCAGGCGCTCTTAGTGCTTGAGTCGATGAAGATGGAGAACACGATCGCAGCACCTAGAGACGGAAATGTGTCACAAGTCCACGTCGCGGCTGACGATTCGGTTCAGCACGGCCAGTCACTGGTGGAGCTTGAGTGAGCGATGGGTGAAGAGGGCGTACTAGACCAGATTCTCGCCGGGTTCGAAGCCATCGGCGATGACCCCCGCATCGTAGCGATGTGGGTCATCGCGGTAGCTTTGCTGTACGTAGGTGTCGCCAAGCGCAAGGAACCTTTGCTGCTGGTTCCAATTTCGATGGGAATACTCTTCGCCAATTTACCGTTGGGTGAATTTATCCGCGCGGGTGGTCAAGGCGAACCGACCGGAATACTTCGGACATTTCAGACGGTCGGCCTAGAGACTGATATCTTCCCGTTGCTTATCTTCCTAGGGGTCGGAACTGCAACCGACTTCTCCCCGATGCTGTCGAACCCCAAGACGCTACTGCTCGGAGCAGGGGCACAAGCGGGAGTGTTCTTCGCTCTGATGGGTGCTTTGGTGTTGGGAGCGTTAGGATGGTTCGACTTTGGGTTGCTCGAAGCCGCTTCTATCGGCATCATCGGCGGCGCCGACGGCCCGACAACGATCTTCATCGCCACTCGGATGCGTGAGTTGGGCGAATCTTTGCCTCACATTGAAGTTCGAGACATCGTCGGCGCGACCGCCGTCGCGGCCTATTCATACATGGCACTGGTTCCGATCATTCAGCCTCCGCTGATAAAGCTCCTGACGACCCAGAGTGAACGCCGGATACGCATGGAGTACTCGAGCGAACCAGTTTCCCGTCGTTCGTTGATACTGTTCCCGATCATCACCACTCTGGTCGTGAGTGTCTTGGTTCCGTCCGCGTCTCCGCTCATCGGCATGCTCATGCTCGGCAACCTGATCAAGGTCTCAGGCGTTGTGCCGAGATTGGCCGATGTCTCTGAGAATGCATTGATGGACGCCACAATCGTGATATTGGGATTGGCAGTTGGAGCCACGATGCCCGGATCAATCTTCTTGCAGCCCGAAACTCTCGGCATATTCGTGCTCGGTTTGTTCGCCTTCGCGACGGCCACGATTACCGGAGTTTTGCTGGCCAAACTCATGAACCTAGTGACCAAAACTAAGGTGAACCCGATGATCGGCGCGGCTGGCGTTTCGGCGGTTCCGATGGCGGCTAGGGTCGTGCAAGACATGGGGCAGAATGAGGACCCGGAGAACTTCCTGCTTATGCACGCGATGGGACCGAACGTTGCGGGTGTTATCGGTACTGCGACTGTCGCCGGCGTCCTTATCGCTGTCGTGCCATCGCTCCTCGGCTAATCGGTCATCGCTCAAATCTACCGCGATGTGTAACATCAATTGCTGTAATACACCGCGCGATTGAAGCCGCCATCCCACGGAGAATCTCCCATGCCAGACCTCACAATGCGAGGCGTCTATCCGATACTTTCGACGCCGTTCGACAAAGACGGCAATATTGTGTTTGACGATCTCGAAAACCAAGTTGAATGGATCATCGATCAAGGTGTGCACGGCATCGGCATCGCAATGGCAAGCGAGGTCTTCAAGTTCACAGAAAGCGAACGCGACGCCGTATTGAGATCAGTCGTTGAGACGGCGAATGGTCGCGTTAATGTTGTGATGAATACTGGTGCCGAGGGTACCGATGCCACGGTCCACTACTCTAAACGAGCAGAAGAACTTGGCGCGGACGCGTTGATGATACGTCCGACCAGCTACATCCCTACGGTCGCTTCCGAACACATCGAGTACTTCGTTCGGATCGCTGAATCGGTCAGTATTCCGATTTTCATGCAAGACCAAAGCACCGCTCCGGTACCGCCGGGTATGGCGGTGGCTTGTGCAAAGCGCCACGAGAATCTTTGCTACATCAAGGTTGAGACTCCGCCGACGATACCGAGATTTGCGGAAGCCCAGAGCCTGGTCGCCGACGGCACCAATTTGATCCTTTTCGGAGGGATGGGCGGCGCGTTCTTCATCGAAGAACTACGACGTGGATCGGTCGGATCAATGCCAGGATCAACGCTTCCCGACAAGTTTGTCCAGATATGGAACCTGTGGGAAGCGGGAGATGAAACTAGTGCACTCGACGCTTTCGACAAGTACGCATCGATAATCCGCACCTTGGCCCAAGGGCAAGGGCTGGCAAACTGGATCTACAAGCACATCATGTGGCGACGTGGCGTGTTCAGCAAAGAAGGAATCCACGCCAGAGGCCCTTCGCTTAAACCGGACGCGGGGCACTTCAAAGAGGTAGACGAGATACTGGATCGGCTCGGCCTCCTCGAAGTCACTGGCTGATGGAGTTCGGTGTGGTTTAAGAATTGAGACCTGACCACGCACATCCATCCCGAATTGAATCGGGTACCGATGCAGAAACCGAGACGCATCGGGATTTCGTTAATTGCAACTGTCGGCGCGCCAGCGCGTCGAATCTAACCAACAATCAAGAGAAAAATCACCGGGACCAGCGATGGGCGTGATTCTCGGTGCCACGACCGACCTCACGGCTTGGCAACTCACACTGATGGCCGTTATCTCACTCGCGGTGGGATTATCAGGCGGCATAGTCGGAATCGCACTCGGTGTCATTCGGTTGCCGATGCTGACGTTTTTCGGAGTCGATCCGCTGGTCGCAGCTGGAACTAATCTCATGATCAGCGTGATGGGTTCCACCATTGGCACACTAGAGGCGTTTTTCGACCAACGTGTGGTCCCTACAGTAGTCTTGGCGATGGGTGGTCCGGCGATAGTCGGAGCGTTCATCGGTGGATACTTCGCCGACGTCGTGCCGATCTGGGTTTTGCTCACGGTGGTGACTCTGTTGATGGGTTGGTCGGCTCTATTCCTCATCGCATGGTCGCTTCGAATTATGAGCATTCGACGCCGTTATCCGAGCGCTCGAACCAGGCGTGCATTCACAGGTGGTGGAAATGGCGAATTGGAACTGAATATGAAGCAAGTTGGACGTGAGGGTGCGGCCGGATTCGTCATCGGCGTGATCGGAGGAGCCGTGGGGTTGGTTCTAGGTGTGCTCAGGATGCCCGCATTACTGGCAATGCGCATGGACCCACACAAAGCCGCGGGCACTAACTTGGCGATAACGGTTTTGGTCGGAATATCTGGTTTCGCGGGTCATCTATTGAAAGGCGGCGTCGATTGGCACTTGATCGCCATCGTTGGAGTCCCTGGCGTCATCGGGATGTACGTCGGTACGCGGCTGGCGAACCGTTTCGACGCCGCAGGGCTTCGGTTGATAGTCGGCATCGTGGTGCTGATTGTTGCACCCGCGGTCTTGCTCAGCGCCATTCGCAACGTAAACTAACCGCTAACTGTCTGGAAACTGGAAGACGGGGCGATGCGGAAAAATCTACATCAAGCGATGGCAAAAGAGCGGCCGCTACAGATCGCGGGCGTCATCAACGCATATGCCGCCATACAAGCGGAAAAGGCCGGATTCAGAGCGATCTACCTTTCGGGTAGTGGCATCGCCACCGCGTCCTATGGATTGCCAGACTTAGGTATGACAGGACTTTCGGACGTGTTGGTAGATGCCGAGCGCGTCAAATCGGCGTGCGACTTGCCATTGCTGGTCGATTGCGATACCGGATGGGGAGCCGCTTTGTCGATTGCCCGTACGGTTCGAAAGATGGAGCGCGCAGGTGTCGCCGCGATCCACATCGAAGATCAGGTGCAAGAGAAGCGTTGCGGGCACCTACCCGGCAAGATGGTAGTTGAGACGGAGGAGATGTGCGATCGCATCAAAGCCGCAGTCGACGCGAAATCGGATGCGGATTTCATCCTGATGGCTCGAACCGATGCATTGGCGACAGAGGGGCTTGCTAGCACGTTGGATCGATGCGAAGTCTATGTTGAAGCCGGAGCCGATGCCATCTTCGCTGAGGCGGTGACGGAGTTATGGCAGTACCAAGAATTCGCTTCGCGTTTGAACGTGCCGATCTTGGCGAATCTTACGGAGTTCGGTAAGACGCCGCAGTTTTCTGCAGAGCAATTGCGAGAGGCTGGCGTAGCGATGGCGTTATATCCACTATCGGCGTTCAGAGCTATGAGCCGTGCCGCCGAAGCGGTGTACTCTGAGATCAGAACGTCGGGGACTCAACAACGGGTGGTTGAGACGATGCAGACGCGCGAGGAACTGTATGAAACTATCGGCTACCAAGAGCACGAAAGAAAGATAAACGAACTCTTCGCAGAGCGGAAACGGACTGATTGACATGACAATGACCGCCAAGGGTTTGGCTGGCGTGATCGTCGGCGAAACCGCAATATCCACGGTCGGCAAAGCTGGAGCGGGACTGACTTACCGCGGCTACAGCATTGAGGATCTGGCGCAACACGCAACATTCGAAGAGGTGGCGTACCTGCTGGTCTATGGCAAATTGCCGAATCGCAGTGAACTCGACGCCTACAACGAACGCCTAGCGAAACTGCGGGAGTTACCACCCGATGTGTGCTTGATGCTGGAGTCGTTGCCGATGTCGACGCATCCGATGGATGTGCTTCGAACTGGTGCTTCGATGATCGGCTCTATCGAACCAGAGGGCGAAGAGGGCAGAGGAGCACCCTATGTCGCTGATCGTTTGATGGGCGCGATGGCCTCGATGCTTGGCTATTGGCATCGATACTCGCACTTGAAACAGCGCGTTCCAACCCAATCCGATGAAGTCGGACTGGCCGGGCATTTCCTTAGACTGATCACGGACCAAAAGCCCGAGGAGATGGCGCGCCGGGCATTGGACACGATCTTGGTCTTGTACGCTGAGCACGAGTACAACGCCTCAACGTTCACCGGCCGAGTGGTGACCAGCACTTTGGCAGATACGTACTCGGCGGTCGTTGCTGCTATCGGCGCTCTGCGAGGGCCGTTGCATGGCGGCGCAAACGAGGCCGCGATGGAGTTAATCGCTTCATTCGATACTCCGCAAGAAGCGGAGAAGTCGATCAAGCACATGCTCGAAGCTCGCAGATTAATCATGGGTTTCGGACACCGCGTCTACAAGAGCGGTGATCCGCGCTCGGTCATCGTCAAAGAACTTGCGAGGAACCTCGCGATCGAAGGCTCCAACACCACCTATTTCGATATCTCGGAGCGCATCGAGGAAGTAATGATGCGCGAAAAGGGTCTTCATCCTAATCTTGATTTCTATTCAGCGACGGCTTACCACTTGTGCGGGATACCTACCGAGATGTTCACTCCGCTGTTTGCTGTGAGCCGCACTTCAGGTTGGGTGGCACATGTCATCGAACAGCGCGATGACAACCGTTTGATTCGGCCGAATGCCGACTACACCGGGCCGCCGGCGCAGGAATACGTCCGGCTGCAAGATCGCTGATGGCGACTCACTATGATGATGTAGTCGCCGAGATCGCGTCATACACGTGCCGATCTGGCGAGGTGGGAAGTGAGGAGGCATTCCGTACAGCGCGCCTAGCGCTGATGGACTCAATTGGATGCGCCATCCTTGCCCTAGGCTTCCCTGCGTGCCGCGACTTCTTGGCATCCGACGATGGACGTGGTAGCGTGCCTGTCCTTGGCACGAATTATCAGAAATCTTCACCGCAAGCGGCTTTCGATATCACATCAGCAATCAGATGGCTCGATTTCAACGACACTTGGTTGGCGAACGAGTGGGGACATCCGTCTGACAACTTTGGCGCGATTCTCGCGTCGACCTACGCGTCGTCACGAACCGACCGAAGGGCGTTACGCATCAGGGACGTGCTTGAACTCGCGATCCGCGCTTACGAGATTCAAGGGGTTCTTGCCCTAGATAACGCATTCAACCGAGTCGGCATCGATCATGTCCTGTTAGTAAAGGTTGCATCCGCCGCGGTCGCATCGGCGGTGTATTCAAGAAGCGACGAAGGCATCGTTTCGTCAGCGGTATCTCACGCTTGGCTAGATGCAACTTTGCGCACGTATCGACACGCGCCGAATACGAACGCACGCAAATCATGGGCGGCTGGAGATGCTGCGTCAAGAGGCGTAATGCTAGCATCGTTCGCCATGCGTGGAATGCCTGGCGTCCAGTCGGCGCTTACCGCACCGAGATACGGATTCCAAGATGTGTGGTTTGATGGTCGCACCGTGACTCTTGGCAGACCTTTTGGCTCTTACGTCATGGAAAACGTTTTGTTCAAGGTCAAATATCCGGCGGAGTTCCATGGACAAACCGCCGTGGAGGCGGGGGTCGCCTTGCATCCGCAGATAGCGCACCGATTGGATGCCATCAAATCGGTCGAGATTAAGACGCAGGAACCAGCTGTGCGTATCATCGACAAACGCGGTCCTCTCAACAATCCAGCAGATCGTGACCATTGCATCCAGTACATGACCGCTGTCGCACTGATTAAGGGCAGTGTTACGTCAGAAGATTACGAGGACGAGGCTTCGCGCGATCCTCGAATCGACACGCTGCGCGAGAAGATGATTGTGTCAGAGCGTCCTGAGTATACGGTTGAATACCTTGACCCGGAACGGCGTTCGATTGCGAACGCGGTGCAAGTGCACTTTGAGGATAGAAGCTCTACCGATGAGGTTGAAGTCCGTTATCCGGTAGGACACCGAACGCGACGATCTGAAGCAGTGCCCTTACTCTTGGAAAAGTTCGTAGCGAATGTTGCTGCGACGTACGGCGAGAGCGAATACGCGGTTCGGGTCCGCGAACTATTTGATGATTTAGAAAAGCTAGAAAATATGCCGGTCACGGAGTTCATGAACACATTAAGTCTGAAAGATTGCAATGGAGGGACTGAATAGCGTTGGCGAAAAAACTAACTGGCAGCGACCTGCTGAACCTCTCGCTCAAGGCCGAGGGCGTCGATACGCTCTTCGGCATCGCAGGGGACCACATCCTTGACATGCTGGACCGGATGGTCGATGAACCGTTCCGGATGATCGACACGCGTCACGAATCTGGGGCAGTGCACGCCGCGGATTCCTACGCGAGGATTCTCCGCCGCGCATCGGTAGCGTTATCTACGACGCCGGGCCACGCGAACGCAGTCCCAGCATTGGCGAACGCGTTCCATTCAGAAGCACCAGTTGTAAACATCGCCGGAAGCGCCGACTCTCCTAACTTAGGTCGTGGCGCGATGCAGGAGATCGACCAGGTAGGTATTGCGAGACCAGTGACGAAGGGTGCTTGGGAGGTTCCGTCGCCCGAACGTATACCGGAGTTCGTAGCGCTAGCCTTCCGAACAGCTCTAAGCGGGCGACAAGGTCCTGTTCACCTTACGATCCCGCATGACTACCAATCGGCGACTGTGGATGCCCATGATTTCGAACGATACGCGCCGCGCGAATACGGCATGCCTGCAAAGGTGATGGCGGATTCGGAGCGAGTGAAGCAGGCGGCGCAGCTACTCAACTCGGCGGAACGACCGTTGATCATGGCGGGATCTTCAGCAGGTGCGACTGCGGACCCAGATGAAGTGCAACGACTCATCGAGATGACCTGTATCCCGTTCGTCTCAGAGGATTCCGCCCGCGCCTTGATCCCTGATTCCGATCCCTACAGCATCGGACTGGGATACTTGCCTTTGAACAAGGCCGCGCAAATGGTGCGTGAGGCGGATGTCGTTCTGATGCTGGGCAAACGATTGGACTATACGCTTGGTTTCGGCGGGACACCACCGTTCGCCGAAGGCGTCAAATTCATCATCGTCGATCCATCGCCGGCGGAGATTGGACGGACGCGTACAGCTGAGGTTGCCGTGCTCAGCGACGTTGGGCCAGCATGTTCACAGCTGGCAGATGAGGCGAAACGACTGACTTGGACGGAGCGCACTGATTGGTTGAATGCGTTGGGTCGGGCTCATGAAGAATGGCTTGCGGAGTTGTACGAGCAAGCGACTCCTTCAACGCCCATGCACCCGATGGTCGTCAGTGAGACTTTGCAGAAGCATCTAGATGACGATGCCCACATCACATTCGATGGTGGAGATTATTGCCACTTCCTTCGGGCTTCGATCCCACGCGAACGACCGTTCCGCTTCCACAACGTCTCTAGCTTTGGCATGATCGGAGTCGGTATCGCTTACGGTATGGGTGCACAAGCAGCGCTGCCAGACACGCAATGTGTGGTAGCCGTTGGTGACGGCTCGTTTGGCTTCAACGGGATGGAGCTAGATACCATGGTGCGCCACAATCTTCCGGTGAAGATACTCCTCGGCAACAACTCGATCTGGGGAATCGACTGGCAGATCCAAAAGGGCATCTACGGACGCCCGGTATGGACCGATCTCGCCCGCGGTACTCGTTACGATCTTGTTGCGAAAGGTCTGGGAGCTTACGGCGAAAACGTTGAGACTGTAGAGCAGTTGGAGCCGGCAATCAGACGTGCGTTCGAGCACGATGGGCCCGCGTTGCTCAACATTGAAGTTGATCAGATAATCAGTCCTGTCGCGGAAGCGGCGATTGACCGGAAAATCGGTTCGCACGGTTGAGAAATACCGATTAATGGGAGTCAAATATGCAGTTGAAAGTCGATAAGACGCGCGCTCCAGATGGCGGTGCAGGCTATTTCGACCCTAAGTTCGTTGAACGCCGTCAGCTGCTGCAGGGCGTCACTGCCCAATTGATCTGGGGCGAACGGATCATGATGGGGATAATAGACATCGAACCGGGCGCGATCGTGCCGTGGCACTCACATCCTCACGAACAATGCGGCCGCGTCTTGGAGGGATCAGCGTGGTTCGAGTTGGAGGGCCATGAGAAGACCCTACTCGTGGCAGGGGAGCACTACGTCATCCCTGGTCACGTCCCGCATCAGGTAACGGCGACAGACGAAGGATGTGTAGCTCTCGATATTTGGTCGCCCATCCGAGAGGAATACATCTCGGACGACATCGGCTTTTTCAGCAACGGCGAGTAAGTTAAGCAAACCGTTCTGTCCGAACCCCGCCCGTTAAACGCGAGTGTCGATTACGGGCGGGCCGTTTTGTTCCATCCTGCAGGATTCGAACTTTACTGCTTAGTTTCCCAAAAGATCTTGCCGATCTCTTCCAACGCCGCTTTGAACGCCACCGCGGCGTCCATATCGACGTTCTGCTTGACCTGACTGCCGAGTTTGCACGCGTTCCAAACAAGCTCGTGGAGGTTCGGGTACTGCTCTAGATGCTCGGGTTTGAAGTAGTCGGTCCAAATGACGAGGATGTCGTCCTTGGCCTTCTTCGCATGTTCTTCCTTCGCAACGGTGTAACGGATAAGATTGTTACGCGCAGACGCGTTTGACGCGTCACCCGTTTCGAGAATCAATTCGGTCATCCGAATGCAGGTTTGGGCCGCCTGAGTTGCGTCGTGCGGGTCGTAGATTCCGCAAGGGATGTCGCAGTGCGCATGAGCAACACCAAACGGGGACAAGCGGTCAACTAATCTTTTGACACTTCCTAGCATCGTCGTGGTTCCTTTCGTGTTTCCGCGAGACCACCTCGCAGTGGGTTAAGGCGATAATCGATAACTGGCTCGATATCAACATCAAGAATAGACTAATCCGATGTTCGGCGGAGTCAAAAAGTTTGCGCGAGCGATCATCGACGCGCCCGGCAAGATCATCGATCGACTGACCAGCAAATGGGTGCTGGTAGTCGGGCATTCCATGCACCCTACATTGCGCGACGGGCAGAAAGTGCGCGTCAGTCGTCGCGCGTACCGCAAAACCGGACCCGCACGATTGGATGTGGTGCTGTTCGAACATCCAGAGCGCGAACGATTCTGGGAGACTAAACGCGTAGTCGGGTTGCCGGGCGAATTTGTCCGGCTGATTGGGGGAAGGCTGTTTATCGATGCGCACGAGATTGAAGAACACTTTGTCGAGGGGACTCAGCCTCGAGTGAGCCGGATCTGGGAGTTGCAGGCCGATGAATACATCGTGTTGGGCGACAACCGACGTCGGTCTACGGACAGCAGGTCATTCGGGCCCGTGCCTCGGCGCAAGATCGTTGGCAAAGTGGTTATCGAGGCAGAAGATCGAGTTGATTAACGCGGCCCCGACCATTGTGCAGTGGTCATTTGGTGAATCAATGAATTGACGCGTCTGGCGATTTCATGGATCAGCGGCACGATTTCAGAGTCGCCTTTCATCTCTGACGGGTCGGGCAGACCCCAATCTTCAACTTCTGCAAAGTTGACCGAGGGGCATGATTCGGTGTCTGTTTTGCATCCCATCGTGACAATCCGAGGATTACTCGCTAACAGTTCGTCAGTCATCAATTTAGGGGTCTCGTTCGAAGTATCGATTTTGAACGATTCGAGGACACGTTGAACCGCTGGGTTGATTTGGTTGCCGGGATTTGTTCCTGCAGATTCTGCGCGAAGACTTAGACCGAGTTTGGATGCTCGGTCATTGAACAGCATCTTCGCTACAACACTGCGACCCGCGTTGTGAGTGCAGACGAAGAGGACATCGATCCGTTCTTCACTCATACTTGCTTCTCACCACTTCAACGAGTTTAGGTTCACCCCCCGGTAATCCAGGTTCGATTAACAGCTTGAAGACCAAAGCTCCTATCGGCGCGCCAATCAGAGGCCCTAGAATGTAGAGCCAAAATCCGCCTTCAGGCCCCGGGATAGCGATGTCGCCCCAACCTGCGAACCACGACACGATTCGGGGGCCTAAGTCACGCGCTGGATTCCATCCTGCTTGCGTAATTGGCGCGAAAAGGCTTATCAGAGCGGCGACCGTAAACCCGATGAAAAACGGCGCCATGCCGTTAGTCGGTATTCCGGCGTTTCTTCGTTCAGTCAACGCAAAGATCACCATCGCAAGGATCGCCGTCCCGAATGCTTCGACAGCGAACGCGTGCATTGGTGAAACGGAAATCGACATCGAGTCGAACATCGAAGGGTTCGGGAAGTACTCTCCAAATGCCATCGCCGACTTCTGGCTTCCTACTTCGCCACGCGTGAGGCCGTTTTCCGCCTCGTAGCGTTCGATAAACGGGTTGAACAGGATCAATACGGCAATTCCGGCGACTATTGCTCCTAGCAACTGGGAACCCCAGTAAGCGAACAGCCGATTGATCGGGAATTGCTCTCTACGAAATATGGCAAATGCCAAACTCACGGCAGGGTTGAGGTGTGCACCTGAAACAGCACCGCTGACATATATCGCGAGCGTGACACCGAAACCCCAAACCGCGGCGACTTGCCAAAGCCCGACTTGTGCGTCTGTGTAGACCGCCGCTGCGACGGATCCAATTCCGAACAAGACTAGAATGAAGGTTCCCAAGGTTTCTGCCAGACAAGCGTGCAGCAATTTAACCGAACTCGGATTGCCGGAACCTTGCTTGACCAAGCTCATGCGTCTACTTCCTTGATCCACTTGGCAACGTCGATCGAAAAATAGCTGATGATGTTATCAGCGCCAGCACGTTTGATGCTCAACAAAGCCTCCATCGCGCTGTTTTTCAGATCGATCCAGCCGTTGGCAGCCGCGGCGTGGATCATGGAAAACTCACCACTGACGTTGTACGCATACAGTGGGAAATCCGGGAAATCCGCCTTAGCTGATGAGATAACGTCGAGATACGAAAGTGCCGGTTTAACCATGATGAAGTCAGCGCCCTCGGCGATGTCCGCAGCGATCTCATGCATAGCTTCGTCGCGTTGACTGGGTGCCATCTGGTAACTGCGGCGGTCACCGAAACTGGGTGCTGAATCGGCCGCATCTCGGAACGGTCCGTAAAAAGCAGACGCGTACTTTGCCGAGTAGCCCAGTATCTTGACATCGTCGTGGCCCGCATCATTGAGCGCTGCCCGGATGACGGCAACCTGTCCATCCATCATCGCCGACGGTGCCACAATCTGCGCTCCGGCATCGGCGTGAGATACCGCAGCTGCAGCGAGGAGAGGCAGAGTTGCGTCGTTGTCGACTTCGCTATGGTCATTCAGTTGTCCGCAGTGGCCGTGATCGGTGTACTCGCACATGCAGACATCGGTGATCGCAACCGCATCGGGGAACTGATTTTTCAATTCGGCGACAGTGCGCTGAACCGCTTCGTCGGACGACCAAGCACGCGTGCCGGTCGCGTCCTTTTCATTAGGGATGCCGAAGAAAAGGAACTTGCTCACACCGACCGACAGAGCAAGTTCAGCTTCTCGCATAGCCTCGTCAACCGTCATTCTCGAAATGCCGGGCATCGAAGGAACGGGTTCGCGCCTGTTCACGCCGTTGATGACGAACATCGGGTAGACGAATTCGGAACCATCGAGACGGGTTTCGGCATTCGATGACCGTTGTTCCGCATCGCTCCTGAGTGGTCTGAAGCGTCGAAATTCGGGCAGGGTAGAAGGCGTCATATCGGGTTCAGTTCGAGACGTCAAAGTGTGCCTGTATGGCCGAGATTATGCTAGGGATTGACTGTTCTTGAGGAATGATGTCCACTCGAATGCCAAATTCTTCCGCGGTCGCTGCAGTTACCGGCCCTATGCAGACTACAACGCTGTTGTTAATTGGAGTTACATCTCCGTCTAGCAGTTGCCTGAGGTTCTTGACGGTCGACGAACTGGTAAACGTCACGACATCGATTCCATCTTCAAACGCCTTACGTGAGGTCTCGGCGGAATCGTCCGCCAAGACGGTTCGATAAGCCACTACTTCTGCGACGTCGGCACCCAGTTCCCTCAAACCCCTAGGCAAAGTCTCGCGACCGATATCTGATCTAAACACCACCGCGTTCTTGGGAATCTCGCCGGATGCTTGGAATGTCGCGACGAGGCCTTCAGCGGTAAAGGCCTCGGGTGTGAGATCTGCCACGATACCGTTACTATTCAATGCGTTCACCGTTGCAGGGCCAACCGCGGCGACCTTACAACCTGCGAAAGCCCGCGCGTCCATTCCGAGTTGCGCCATGCGGGTGAAAGCTTGATTGACCGCGTTTGGGCTTGCGAACGCGACCCATTCGTAGTTGCCCAGCTTGGCGAGAGCAGCGTCAAGCAGACTCGTGTCCTCGACCGGTACTGATCGGATCACCGGACACTCGACCACTGTTGCCCCGAGATCCTGCAACCCAGACGCCAGGCTGCTCGCTTGGCTCCTTGCACGGGTTACCAAGACGCGTTTTCCGTATAAAGGAAGCGTGTCGAACCACGCGATATGATCGCGTAGTGCCACTACATCTCCAACTATGAGAGCCAAAGGCGAGATAAGCCCAGCCCGACTCACAATCGAAGAGATGTCGGCAAGTTTGCCTGTGACAGTGCGTTGTTTGGTCGACGTGCCGTGCTGAACGGCGGCGACTGGCTCTTCGGTACTTCGGCCATGGGACACGAGAGCAGACGCGATTTCTGCGATCCGTGAGGCTCCCATCAGAACAACTATCGTCCCTTTGGTTTTCGCTATCGCGTCCCAATCTACTTGAGAGTTGGACGGGTCTCGCATCTCGCTACCAGTAACGATCGTGACCGACGAAGAGGTGCCGCGATGCGTAACCGGGATTCCTGCGTATGCCGCAACGCCGACGGCCGATGTTACTCCCGGCACAATCACGAACGGCACGTCAGCTTTGGCGAGCGCGATCGCTTCCTCGCCACCGCGACCGAATACGAACGGATCTCCACCCTTCAATCGGCACACCGTTTTGCCTTTAAGCGCACGATCGACCAACAAGGCATTTATCTCGGACTGCGTCAGCGAGACGGCCCCACGAGATTTCGCCGCCGAAATTATCTCAGATTCAGATCGTACTTCTTCCAGTAATTTGGTAGGCGCGAGCCGGTCGTAAACAACTACATCGGCTCTTCGAAGCGCTTCTAAGCCGTTGACTGTTATAAGTCCAGGGTCGCCCGGTCCGGCGCCGACCAAGTAAACAGTGCCGATTCTGGACATCACGCGTGCGAACTAGCCGTAAGTCGGGGCAGTAGCTTCCTTGCACCTTCGTTGATAAGGTTTGCGGCCAGGCGTTTTCCTAGTTCAATGCCTTCGCTGGCCTTCGCGCTGCTCCGGCGGCGTATCAAGTTTACGCCCGACGGGTCGGAAACCATCACAGCGAGTGTGATGACGTCGTCATCTACTCTCGCGTGGGCACCCATCGGGGCGCTGCATCCTCCACCAATTTCGGCGACAAACGCACGTTCAGCATCCACAGCGACCCTTGTGGCCTGGTGTTCGATCGCGGCGCATAACGCGATTGATCGACGGTCATCGGATCGTGTCTGCAATGCCAACGCGCCCTGGCCGGGCGCAGCCACGAACGACATGCAGCTAAGGTATTCCGAAACGCGATATGCCATGTTGATGCGCTTCAGACCTGCCGCCGCTAGAACCAAAGCGTCGATTATGGAATTATCTTCGTCCAACATCTGTAGACGGGTCGTGACATTGCCTCGGATAGGTTTGAGGATCAGGTCATCGCGCTCGGCGTTTATCAGGGCTCGCCTGCGTGCGCTTCCAGTCGCCACTATCGAACCCCTGCGCAGTTCTGCGAGCCCACCGGCATGTCTGCTAATGATGACATCTCGAGGATCTTCTCGATACGGAACACCGGCAATGGTCAACCCTTGGGGCATCTCCGAGGGCAGGTCCTTCAGGCTATGCACGGCGATATCGATTTCTCCCCGCAGCAATGCTGCCTCGACTTCCTTCACGAACACCCCAACGCCAATTTCTGAAACCGCGACGTCTGACCGCAGATCACCGCTAGTCTTGATTAAGACCCGTTCGATTTCGAGGCCGTCATGATGCTCAGACAGCGCTCCAGCGACTTCGTCTGCCTGTGCTACCGCCAGACGGCTGTTTCGACAACCGAGGATTAACTTTCCACCCGCACCAGTCATGGTTAGGCATTTTAAGCCCGACTATTGAGATTGGCGCGTTCTTCGAGCGCGTTGACCAGCATCTCGCGGGCCGCATCAAGATCGCCGTTCTGGAAAGCGCGCAACATTTCATCGGTGATCGACCGCGCCCAATCATCTGGAGTCACCGGCAATTCGCGAGATCTGACGTTTTTCCGGACTTCGGCGAGCATCGGTCCCATGTCGGCCCACTGAAGACACCTGCAATAGTCATGGTCGGAGATGCGTTCACGGAGTCGTCTCGCGAGGGCAGGGCTGGTTCCAGCAGTTGACACCGCTACTGTCACGTCTTCCCGTTGGATCAAGGCAGGAGCGATGAATGTGCAGAGGTGAGTGACATCCATAACGTTTAGCAAGATGTTGCGCTCAGCAGCCTCTGCTGAGATTGCTTCGTTGATCGCCGCGTCTGAGGTGTCGGCCACGATCACTACCCATGCTCCAGCCAAGTCACCACTCCGATAGCGCCTCTTGGTCCATTTGATCTCACCAGACTGGGCCATCGCTTGCAGGTTCGAGGATGTGTCGCTTTCGGGACTTACAAGCGTAACCTTGGCGCCGCATTCGAGGAGATACTTGACTTTGCGTTCCCCTTCGTGCGGGTCGCCTCCGAACACGAGGCATCGCCGGTCTTGAACGTCAACGAATACGCCGTAGTAGCGAGGCATTTCAACTACCTGACTGTAGCTGCGGCCCGTTCCACGTCAACGTTGTCGTCGACGAAGTATCGCACTCGGGTCTTCTTATATTCGCGGTGGCTGTAGAGGAGTTGATAATCATTCAACTCGGTCTCAGCTGCGATGTCCGCTGCGATGTTTTCGCACTCCCGACGCGTGACGGCATGGATCATCGTGAAGTGAGAAAATCGCCAGTCGTCATATCGGGGGCGTTCGTAGCAATGGGTGACTGCGGGATGTTGTGCCATCGATTGCCCGACAGCGACAGATCGTTCTTCTGGAACGTTCCAAACTGCCATAGCGTTCGCTGAAAAGCCAGCTCGGCGGTGATGCAGCACCGCCGCGTATCGACGCATCAGGCGCCGCTCAACCATTTCGTCGGCCTTAGCGAACAATTCAGCGACAGTTAAACCCAAACGATCGGCCATACCGTCGAACGGACGAGATTCGAGAGGAAGATCCTCTTGGAATTCGCGGACGAACTCTATATCAAAATCTGTCAGGTCTTTCGCCGCGGTGGGAACCGAGGAAGATGATTTTCCGTTCCGTGATCCGTTGACGTATTGTGCGTCGGGGACGAAATAGCTCGTCGCGTTAGAGACCTGATTGACCATGTCGAAGTTGACGCCGATCTTGAAAAACCGGATCGTGGGCAAGATTCGTGCGGTTTCAGCTCTTGACAAACGCGTTAGTTTCTCAACCTCAGCGTGAAGGTCTTTGCCGGGGGGCAAAGCTAGCGTGAACCAGAGATTGAACTCGCCGTTCCGGGCATAGTTGTGACTTATACCGGGATGGGCATTGAGAATTTGGGCGCCACGATCCAAGTCTTCGTCTGAGAAGCGCATCGCGACCAGTGTCGAAGAGTAACCGAGCCGCCGCGTGTCGAATATCGCACCAATCTGCCTGACGACGTTCTTGCGCTTGAGCACGCGGATACGGTCGATAACCTCAGCTTCGCTGATTCCGCATCGCTCGCCAATGATGCTGAAAGGCTCGCGAACCAACGGAAAATCAGACTGCAAGATGTTCATCATCTCGCGGTCGACAACGTCAAATTCGTCGCGATTCAATGTGGAAGGCGGTTTTAGTGCTTAACTGCGCGCCTGGCACTAGGCTGCTTCTCGATTATAAACCTGCTGAAATTCTCTGTTGTCCGACGACGTAGTGAGGCGGTTAAATCGCGTCTCGCCTCAACGCATCGATGGCCATAGTCGCAGCAATATTGCCACTCTGAACAGCACCCTCCATAGTTGCTGGAAGGCCGGTATTCGTCCAGTCACCCGCAATGAAGAACCCGGATAGGTTGGTTAAACATGCGATCCGGTTCGTCGCTGAACCAGAGTTGATTTTGATCGTGGCTTCCGGAGTTTTAACGACCGACGAATTCACAACCGCATTGCTTTTGGCACGTGGGAACGCGGTCTGCATAGCTTTTTGAATTCGATCCAGAATCTCGCCTTTAGACATTGCGGCCCACTCTTCCGCGCCGCTTAGTGAAACAACGATGTGCTCCAATTTTTCGGAGACGCTGCCACGCAAAGCTGAATCGTTGAAGACCCATTGGAGACCGAGGTCAATGAACGCGGTCACACGCTCATTCATCATCGGTCGTTCGTACCAAAGGTGCACCGCAACTATAGGGGAGTATTCGATGACATCAAGCGCGGAGTTCATTCGAGCGAATCTCGGGTCGTGATCCGGCAAGACGCGTCTAAGCATATTCGGCGGCAAACATGACACCACCACCCTTGAACGTAGCGTTTCACCGTTTGATAGTCTCACCTCTAAGGTGTCATTATCCGTTGAAGTTAAAGTTTCAACGCGGACATTTGTTAGGAGTTCAACTCCCCTCGAACTCAGGAATCGCTTCGCCGGGTTCCCGATCAGTGTGGAGAGCCCGCACTTCGGGAAACCAATCGCCGCGTTTGCAGGCCTGCCAAGTAGTGCTACGCTAATGAATTCGATCGCATCGTAGGCCGGCACGACGTCGATTGAGCAGTTGAATACCGGAAGAATGAAGAGGGACCAAAACCGCGTGATGGCGTCATCCGACTGGCCGCGATCGGCTAACCAATCGGCGAATGACATCGATTTTCTCAGTTCGGTGTCCGACTGATTGAGACGCGATAGCTTGATCGCCAACATGATTCGAGCGATAGATAAGCGATCCGAGATGCTCAGATGCCCGTATCTCAGCAATGCGGCCGCATTGCCGATCAACCTGTTCGCCCGCAGTTTCGAAATCTTGCCGTTGCAATAGACAGGCACGTCAAGCACAGGTTCGAGATCTATCTGATCCCGCGTACCCAACTTCTCAAGGAGTTCTAGGAACTGGTCGCATACGCCCAGAATCACATGCTGGCCGTTGTCGATCTCTTCGTCAGTATCACGATCGACGAAGGAGAACGCCCGACCGCCTAAGAAGGGTCTCCGCTCGACGAGAGTTGGTTTTATGCCGTTTTGCAGAACTTGCACGGCGGCGGCGATACCCGCGAGTCCGCCACCCAAGATGATGACATCTCTATCGGACAAGACGAGACCCGCGTTAGGTTAGGTTGGCCGATCTCAATGCCCAGCGCCAACTGGTGCTGGCGGTGATAGATATCTTGTCGGCTACTGACAGGCTGATTCGGTGTGAGAGAACATCGGCATCGCTTTGTTCGATCTTCTCTAGGATTCTGGAGTAGAAACCGCTCATCAACTCTAGGCACTGTCGTCCGCGGATCGCCATCGGAATGACGCGCTCACCACTTTCGTAATACCTGCGGGCCCGATCCAACTGGAATCTCATCATTTCTCTGAAGTTTTGACTCGTATCGCCGCCCGCGAGCTCGGTTTCGAGCACGCCGAAACTCCGCAATTCCGATTGAGGCAGGTAGACCCGTCCGTTGGCGTAGTCCTCTCTGATATCTCTCAGAATGTTGGTCAGTTGAAACGCGATACCAAGGTCGTCGGCGTATTTAATAGCTTCTCGCTCGGTGTATCCGAAGATGCTGATGCAGATTATTCCAACTGCGCTGGCGACCCTCCGGCAGTAGACGCGAAGGTCGTCGAAAGATTCGTAGCGGTTCGTTCCGATGTCCATGCGGCAGCCATCGATAACATCGACGTAGTATTTCTTGTCCAAGCTGAAACGATCGATCGCGTGGTCCAGAGCGGTGAAGATAGGATCGCCTTCGTAACGCGTCTTTGAGGTGTTGTCCAACGCGGCATGAACTACGTCCAACTCGCTGCTTGGATCTTGGCCCGGCGTTGGCTCGTCAACGATGTCGTCGCACAAACGACAAAACGCGTAGGTCGCGTAAATGGCGCGCCGCAATTCGTTCGGAAGAGCCAAAAATCCCACGTAGAAGTTTGAACTCGCCGACCGTGTCAAACGCGCGCATTCCTTGTACGCGGCTACGATTTCTTTGTCCGTTGGTTTCGACATACAAGAATGCCTGAAGGGTTGATCTTCACCGCAGGGCGCGGCTGCGAAAGGCTCTTTCAGGCACAGGTGTCGCTCCGACGATTTTCCTTGAGACTATGCTGGCCATTATGCGGAGTTTCTTTGCACGAGAAACGGTAGGCCGAACCGTGAGCGTGTCGTAATCCAGCTCTTCAATCAAATCTAGGACCGATAGCCCGCCAGCAGTGATCGCTGAAAATTCGAGCCTGAAGTCTCTCTGCAAGTGCTCGTAGAGTTCATAACCCGAGCGGAACATCTCGCGAGTTCGATCGACCTGGAACTTCATCAAGCTGCGAAAAGCTTCAGTCGGATTTCGGTTTCGGATCGTGGAGACGTCAACACCGAAGTCCGCCATGTCCGATTGCGGGATATAAACACGTCCCTTGTCGAAATCCCGGGCGACATCTTGCCAAAAGTTTGCTAACTGCAGGGCGATGCAGGTGTGATCTGAAAGCTTGGCCATACGCTCTGAAAAATAGCCGTATAGATACAGCACTAGGTGTCCGACAGGGGTTGCCGAATAAGTGCAATACTCCTTCAATGCTTCGAAATCTCCATATTCTGCGTCTCGTTGGTCTCGGCGATTCGCCTCGATCAAGCGCCGGAAAGGCTCAGGGGGAATGTTGAACTCGCGGACTGTGTGCTGCAACGCTTGGAACCACACCAGATTAGGTTCTCCTTCGTAGCACAGCATCAACTCGTCTTCCCAGCGATCGAGGAGCGCCAACCGATCGCCGACCGCCTCGTCGCCTAGATCGTCGACCAAACGGCAAAACGCGTATACCGAATAAAAGTGCGGTCGGAGCCGACGCTTGACAAACATGCTGCCGACGTTGAAGTTCTCGTAGCTGCTGCTCGCCAATAGTCGGCAAGCTTTATACGCCGACGGAATGTCCGGCGCGTTGCCGGTTAGGTGTAACTCAGCATCCATTTCTGAACTCAGAGTAGTCATGGCGAAATGTCAAGGTCACGAACTGCGCTCGACCAAGAATTCTCCTAACTCGATGAAATCGTCGCGGACATCGGCGTTGAGATCAAGTGCATCGAGAATCTCCGCGGTCGCTGACCAGTGTTCAGTCAACATTGCTTCGCAGAACTGATACGTGCCCTGATCTTCCATGATCTGGAGAACGTCTTCCACGTCTTTACCGTCGAGTTCGGTCTTCTGGTAAATCGACCGGATCCGTTCAGAAGTGACGCCTCCCGACGCATCTATGGCATGAACCGCGGGCAAAGATTTCTTCTTGTTATAGATGTCGCCGTGCACAGGCTTTCCGGTCTCGTCGCTGCCCCAAACTCCCAGAATGTCGTCGCGTATCTGAAAGAGCCGGCCGAATTGGTATCCAGCTTTACGCAGACCTTCGGTGACCAAGCAACCAGTGTCACTGTTACCGGCAACCAACGCGCCGACGTAAAGGCTCGTCTCGATCAAGGCACCCGTCTTGCGCTCGATCATCGCAAGATATTCCTCGATTGACACATCGCTGCGCGCCTCGAAGGAGATGTCCATATATTGACCCTCGATCATCCGCATATAGGCTTCGGTGATTAAGCGTTGCGCCGCGGTGCTCATATCGAGACTCACGCCGGCATCTAGAAGCCCTTTTGCACAACGGTCCGCAACCTTCAGCATTGAGTTGCCTGACACTATCGCGGTCGGATCACCCCATACGACCCATATCGTGGGACGATGATGCCTGAACCGATCGCGATCCTCAATGTCGTCGTGGATCAGCGAGAAGTTGTGGACGTATTCGAGCGCAGTAGCAACTGGGAGCGCACGCTGTATCTCGCCATCGACAGCGCGCGCTCCGAGCAACACCATCGTCGGCCTGAGCCGTTTCCCTTCGGTGGCGACGAGATTTGCACCGTTTTTGTCAGTCCAACCCATATGGTATCGATGGGTATTGCGTAATTCGGACGTGCATCCGCCCAGCTGCGCGCGCAACGCGCGATCGATCACCGGTTGGTATCGGTCAAAAAATGCTGGCAGTTGAGTGCGTTCTGCAACAGTTGGCATAGGGCGTGAATTGGTGATACGCGATTTCAATGTTACGTAACATTTCGTGGTCGGTTCAGCCGATAGCGCGACAACGCCCCGCAGTATCGCGGGGCGTTGTTCTTCTAAGGCCCGATAAGAACCGGATTTAGGCTGCGACCGCCAACCGCTTTGGTTGACTAGCCTCGTTCTTCGGCAGCTCGATCTTTAGAACACCGTCCTTGTAGCGGGTCTTCGCCGCGTCGGTGTTGACGCCGTCAGGGATTCGGAGCGCTCGGTAGAACTTACCCAACCTGCGCTCGCGGACCAAGTAGCGGCCATCCTCCTTGGTCTCGTCGCTTGTCTGCGTAGCAGCGATCCTCAAAACCCCGTCGTCGACGGTAACTTCGATGTCATCGACGCTGAAGCCCGGAAGTGACGCCTCGATCGTGTAGTTGTCGGCGTTCTGGATCACGTCCACACCGAGTTTCAACGGGATGTTAGATCGTACCCTCACGGGCGCATGGTCGCTCCAGAAGTCGAAAGGCCAACCTACGGTGCGAGGGAACGGGTTCCAACGGGTCAATGATGTCATGTATTTATCTCCTTGTGTTGTGCCGTGAGTATCGTGATCACTCACATGATGTTGATAATAAAAATAGATACGCTCTATATCAAGATTTATTTCCAAGATGTTACAATTATCATCGAGGCACACATCAATCACATGCCCGTGACCGCGCTGTTGAGCTAGTAGCACACATCCGTTAGACCAAGGAATCCAATGACAATTTCGCCTGACAACTTCACCCATGGCGCCAGAGCCATCATTCAGACTGCGTTCCAACTTGTAGTTCAGCACAAAGACGTGCAGCTGGACGTCGAGCACATCTTGATCGCGATGACCGAAGCAAATGACGGGCCAGTCAAGGAAATTCTCTCGAATCTCGAGGTAGATTCTGAAGGTCTGCGCTCCGACGTCTTGAGACTCCTAGAGATCAAACCCAAAGGGATTCCCCGCGTTCGTGGAAATCAAGTCCAGATCTATCCGACTCCGCGGGCTGACAACGTGATGATCAAGGCTCAGACGATCCAGCGGAAAACCTTTCGCGACGATCTGATGAGCGTGGATCATCTATTGATCGCGATCGTGGAAGAGGCAGACGGCGATCTAGCGAAAGTTCTGTCGAAACATCGCATCACAACGGATCGCGTGTATGTTGCGGTTCACCAAGTACGCGGTGCGGCACGAGTCACAACGCCCGACGCTGAGCAGGCGTACGGCATGTTGCGCAAATACACGACCGATCTCACGCAACTCGCGCGGGAAGGAAAACTCGATCCGATCGTCGGACGCGACTTCGAGATACGACGCGTGATGCAAACCCTGACTCGACGTAGCAAAAACAACCCGGTCTTGATCGGAGATGCCGGTGTAGGCAAGACTGCGATCGTAGAAGGGTTGGCCCAGATGCTCGTGAGCGGCGAAGTTCCCTCGATGCTCGCTGGAAAGCGAGTATTGGCCCTGAGTATCGGTGTCCTGCTGGCTGGTGCCAAGTTCCGCGGTGAGTTTGAAGAACGACTCAAGTCAGTCATTGATGAGGCGCAAGCGTCGGCTGGGGAGATCATACTGTTCGTCGACGAGTTGCACTCCGTTGTCGGTGCCGGGACCGGAAGTGATGGGTCCTTGGACGCTGCGAACATGATGAAACCCGCGCTCGCCCGTGGCGAACTGCAAGTGGTTGGTGCCACGACACCAGAAGAGTATCGACGGTTCATCGAGAAAGACTCTGCTTTAGAGCGGAGGTTCACGCCGATATGGGTCGAAGAGCCCGACGAAGCGTCGGCGGTCGAGATGTTGAAGGCTTTGCGGAAGAATTACGAGGCGCATCATCGCGTTGAGTTGACCGACGCCGCGCTAAAGGCAGCTGCCAGATTGAGTGATCGTTACATTACCGATCGGCAACTGCCAGACAAAGCTGTTGATCTGATCGACGAAGCCGCGGCCAAAGCGAGGATCGAACGCGCTCCGGTTGGCATTGTCGACGAAAGCGATACACCGACCGAAGCGGAGCCGTTGCTGATCGACGAAGAAGACATTGCGGCTTTGATATCGGAGCGTGTCGGTGTGCCGCTTAATCAACTCGTCGAGCAAGAGGTCGAGAAGCTTTTGAAACTTGAGGACCGGCTTCACGAACGTGTGATCGGTCAAGACCGCTCGGTTCACACGTTGGCGGATGCGGTACGCCGGGGACGCATGGGACTCAAGGATGCTAGCCGACCTACGGGCGTATTTTTGTTCATGGGGCCAACGGGCGTCGGCAAAACGGAGCTTGCCAAAGCTCTGGCCGAGTTCATGTTCGACGACCCGAACCACATGATCCGCCTTGATATGTCGGAATACGAAGAACGGCACTCGATTTCCCGCATGATCGGCGCGCCTCCAGGCTATGTAGGTTACGACGATGCGGGACAATTGACCGAGGCTGTCCGTCGGCGCCCGTATTCAGTGATCCTGTTGGACGAGATAGAGAAGGCGCATCCGAACATCTACGACAGTATGCTCCAGATATTCGACGACGGGAGGTTGACCGACGGCCATGGGCGCACTGTCGACTTCACGAACACGATCATCATCATGACCAGCAACCTCGGAACCGCCGACCAGAAACGGGGTGAGCTTGGATTCGCGACCTCTAGCCCGGATACGCGGAGCAACGGTTTCGATTCGCCGGGCTTATCGGGCAGGCACCAATCGGCGCTCAAATCGAGGTTCTCGCCCGAGTTTTTGAACCGCATCGATGAAATCGTGGTGTTTGACCCGCTTGGTTACGAAGAAATCGATCAGATCGTGTTGAAGTTCGTCCGTCAGGTTGAAGAACGGCTCGCGAACAGATCAATCACGATCGAATTGACCCCCGCCGCGCAGGGATGGGTCGCCGAACGCGGTTACGACACATGGATGGGAGCCCGGCCTATGGCGCGGGCGATACAACGTCACATCGAGTCGCCCCTCGCTCTCGCGCTGATCAAAGGCGAAATAAACGACGGTTCACACGTAGTGATAGACGTTGCAGACGATCATGTATCGTTCGAAAGCGTTTCACGCGGGTCGATTGATGCAACTGAAGAACATGCAGAATCGGTAGCGATCTGAGTATGCGAAAAGATTAGAATCGAGTCGCGACCTAAGCCGGGAGAATTCCCTACCGTTACCAGGCACGGTCGCCTCGGGGTGATGGCAACAGACGACGAACTAACTGCCGACAAACTAAAAGTCGAGAGCGTTGGTGCAGATGGCGAGTCGTCTGGCGGGATTGGCAAGTCGTTTCTGGGGTTTCTGTCCAGTCACCCGAAATGGGTCCAGATAGGCATCTGGACCGTCGTCATCGGATCGACAGCAGTCGGTATAGCTCTGTCCCTCGGCGGGTTCCTGCATGTCAGTGATGTTGGCTATCTAGCCACGTTCTATCTGAACCTGATCGGCGCGGCGACGATTATTCTGCCGCTCCCGGGTGTTCTCGCGGCATGTGTTGCCGCTGAGTCGTCTTTTGGGCTGAATCTAGTTCTCATCGGCTTGGTAGGTGCTGCCGGGGCCACGATAGGGGAAACCACCGCGTATCTCGCCGGTTACGCGGGGCACAACGCCGTCACGAATATGCGCTGGTATCCTCGCATTCACGACCTCATGGAACGTCGCGGTGGTATCACTCTGTTTCTCGTGTCGGTCATCCCAACGCCATTCTTCGACTTGGCGGGAATTGCCGCAGGTGCGCTAGAATACCCGTTTCGGAAATTCGTGCTCTACGTTTTCATCGGCAAAGCGATACGCTTGATCATCATGGCTTACGCGTGCCGTCAAGGCATTGATTGGCTGAGGTCGATCTACGAGTTCCAAATGCCGATTTGATAATTGTTGGTCGGATCTGCCGCGCCGTGGGGCGATAGCCCCATCCTTGAAGCCCAGTTCATTGTGATTCAGTGACTTACGAACGCGCGAACGAAAATCGTAGAACGTCGGCTGAAATGGCGGCCATCTTAGTCGCCGCTGGAAGTTCCACGCGCATGGAAGGGGTCAATAAGCTGGATTTAGATATCAGCGGTCGACCAGTCATTCGACACTCGATTGATGTCTTTGGGGAGAGTGATTTGGTGGAGTCTGTCGTCGTGGTCACGCATGAATCGAAGATCGAGGACATCCGACGTGAAGTCAGCTCGAGTGGGTACTCCAAACCATTCAGCGTTGTTTCAGGCGGCGCACGCCGACAAGATTCGGTACGCAACGGTCTAGACGAACTCCGACGTATATCGAACGAGGTACAGTTCGTGGCCGTCCACGACGCGGCGCGCCCGTTCATCGACGAGAGGATATTGCAGAGAGGATTGGCTGCCGCGCAACGTATCGGCGCCGCGATCCCGGTGGTCCCCTTAAAAGACACGATCAAGCGCGTTGAAAACGGGATCGTGATCGACACGCCAGATCGTGCGTCGATGTTCTCGGTCCAAACCCCACAGGTGTTCAGGAAAGATATACTCAGCGCAGCTCACGAAACAGTGTCAGAAAATGTTACCGACGATGCTTCGATGGTTGAAATTGCGGGTGGTTTGGTTGGAACATTTGAAGGCGATTACAGAAACATCAAGATAACCACGCAATCTGACATCTCGATAGCACGTGCGATCGCGTCGGCAAGCACAATGGACCCGTCATATCGATCCGGGATCGGTTTCGATGGGCATAAGTTCGTTGAAGGCGGTCCGTTGAAGCTGGGAGGAGTAGAGATCGACTTCGGAATGCATCTCCAAGGACATTCGGACGGAGATGTGTTGATGCACGCCGTCGCGAGCGCGATCCTTGGCGCGGCCGGACTTGGCGACCTGGGAGGCAATTTTCCGTCGTCTGATCCCAAGTACGCAGGCGCAAACAGCGCGTTGTTTATTCAAGCGGCAACCAAACGGGCCGCGTCTTTAGGATGGCACGTTGCGCATTTGGACGCGATAGTAATTGCGCAGCATCCGAGGTTGGCGAATCACCTCCCACAATTCGCATCGAACATCGCGCTGGCGATTGGCACCCAAGAAGATCGGGTCAACATCAAAGTTACTTCGACAGACGAGGTTGGCGCTATCGGAGCTGGGGAGGGCATCGCATCGCAAGCGATAGTCACTTTGTGTCGCTGAATCGGCACAGGTTTAGAATTTCGGATATCAGCGACTGAGACAGACCCGAAACGATGCAGCTTTACAACACTCTCACACGCCAAAAGGAAGAGTTCAAGCAGATATCCGACCCCATTCGGATGTACGTGTGCGGAGTGACAACTTACGACGAACCCCACCTGGGACACGCTTTATCGTCCATCATCTTTGAAATGCTCCAGTCTTACATGGAGTACCGCGGTATGAACGTGAAGCGAGTCCAGAACTTCACTGACGTTGATGACAAGATCATAGATCGCGCGGCAGAAACCGGAGTCGACTGGTTTGACTTGACGCAGGAGCACGTCGATTCATTCTTCGAGGCGATGGATGGTCTCAACGTCAAGCGAGCCGATGTTCATCCTCGCGTCACGGAGGAGATGGAAGGGATAATCGCTCTCATCGGCGAATTAGTTGATTCTGGTGCCGCATACGAAGCTGGAGGGTCGGTCTACTACCGAGTGCGTAGGAACGAAGAGTACGGCAAGCTGAGCGGTCGAACGGTTGACGGCTTTGCCGAACTGGCGAGACTTGAACCTGACCTGCTGAAGGAAAATCCCGAAGATTTCGCCTTGTGGAAAGCATGGAAACCTGACGAACCATCGTGGGACAGCCCGTGGGGCCCTGGCAGGCCTGGGTGGCATATCGAGTGTAGCGCTATGGCCCGGCGTCACTTGGGAGACCAAGTCGACATCCACGGGGGCGGTCTAGATCTGGTTTTCCCGCATCACGAGAATGAAGTGGCTCAGTCTGAATCCGCCACCGAAGTAGTACCGTTCGCACGGTTCTGGGTGCACAACGGATTACTCCGAATGCGCGGCGACGAGAAGATGTCGAAGTCGCTCGGCAACGTTGTGACCGTCCGAGATGCTCTCAAAACCTATTCAAATGACGCTATCCGCTTGTGGATATGCCAAAGCCACTACCGGAGTCCAGCGACCTACGACCCGGAAAACCTCGTCGCTGCGGAAAGGGCAGTGCGCAGGTTGCGCCAAGCGGCCGATGCACCCAACTCAGGTGCTGGGTCTGGCGACGTCTACGATGCGGACCACATCAAGCAACGCTTCATACAGGCGATGGATGACGACTTAAACACGCCGCGTGCGTTAGCAGCGATTTTCGACTTGACGAGAGAGATCTTCACTCAGCAAACAAGAGGCGCAGACATATCAAAGGGACAAGCCACATTGCACGAATTGTCTGGTGTTCTGGGATTGACCTTGCAAGAGCCTGAAACAGCGGGTGCCATCAACGACGAGGAGATCGAAGTACTTATCGAAAAACGTCAGCAGGCACGCGCCCAGCGCGACTACGCAACTGCCGATCAGATTAGAGATGATCTCGCCGAAATGGGAATTGAGATCTCAGACACGCCTCAGGGAACCGCTTGGCGACGAGGCTAGTCGTTTAGCCCCGTGGCGTTAGCTGAATCGAACGTTCGCTATCGCGATTGCTACGAAGATGACGGTCAACACGATCGTCGCCCTGAACAGCAGTTTTTCCACGCCTCTCCGAACGCGGAACGTGCTTTCCGCCTGTCCGAACACGGACGGGTTGTTGCCGCGTGCCTGCAACAGCAGGACGACAATCAGCACGACGGCGAGTATGAGAAGAGATATCTGGAACCACATATCTACAAGGTTAATTCAGCACGATGTTGCCACGGTGTTTCAGCCGTGCGGCTTCAATCGTCCATCGCCTCGCCCAAGAGTTGCATCACAACTTGCGCGTCAGCTCGCCCGCGGGTCGCTTTCATCACCTGACCCATCAAGAAGCGGATTGCGTTGGTTTTGCCCGATCGATAGTCTGTGACAGCAGACTCGTTGTTGGCCAATACTTCTTCGATGATCGGCGTCAATTCATCGGTGTCGCCAACCGAGGCCAGACCTAATCGCTGTATCACTTCCTCAGGATCAGCACCCTTGTCGAACATCTCAGCAAACACACGTTTTGCAGAGTTGTTGTTGATCTCACGTTTTTGGAACTTGCGGACGAGTATGGCTAATGCCGATGGCGCGACTTGGGTTTCGTTGACATTGTGCACATCGTTCTCGTGCATCAAACGCGCCATCTCTCCATTCAGCCAGTTCGCGGTCTCTTTGGCGAAACTGGCTTGTTCGCGCTCCGATTCTCCGTCTACTGATTCCATCACGGCTTCGAAATACTCGGCCAAAGTCCGTGTATCAACTAGCAACGAGGTGTCGTAGTCCGACAATCCCCACGTGCTCATGAACCGTTGTTTCTTTGGCAACGGCAACTCTGGCATCTTCGATTCGACCTCGCCGACCCATTTTCTGCCGATGCGGAGCGGTGGGATGTCAGGCTCCGGGAAGTAACGGTAGTCGTGGGCATCCTCTTTTGAACGTTGGGTAACAGTCAACTTTTCGCCGTCCATCCACCCTCGAGTCTCTTGAACGATCTTTTCGCCGCGACCAATGGCGGCGATTTGACGCTCTATCTCGTGTTCGACCGCTTCACGAACCGCACGGACGCGGTTCATGTTTTTGACTTCGACTTTTTCGCCGAGTTTCGTCGATCCCACCGGCCTGACGCTGATGTTGGCGTCGCAGCGAAACGAACCTTCTTCCATGTTGGCGGTTCCCACGCCGAGGTAGCGGATTATCGACTGTAGCGTCGTGATGTACGCCTCGACCTGTTCGGGAGTGCGCATGTCGGGCTCAGTCACGATCTCCATCAACGGGACGCCGGCACGGTTGATATCCAGGAGAGAATACATCACGCCACCTGTTGGTGAATCGATGTGAATCAGCCGGGCCACATCTTCTTCCATATGAACGCGGTTGATGCCGACTCGGCAAGGTTCCTCAGTCGGCAAATCTACCCAGCCGTCGGTACAGATCGGTTCGTCGTATTGAGATATCTGGTAGCCCTTCATCAGGTCGGGGTACGTGTACTGCTTGCGATCGAACTTTGTGACTTCGGCAATATCGCAATTCAAGGCTAGGCCGATCGATATCGCAGATTCGACCGCTCGCTTGTTGACGACGGGTAGAGTTCCAGGCAGTGCCATTGATACAGGGTCAACCAACGTGTTTGGAGAAGCTTTTTGATATCCCGCGCCGGACCACGAGAACATCTTGCTCTTCGTGTTTAGCTGGACGTGCGTCTCAAGTCCGATAACCGCTTCGAATTGCATCACTGTCATTTGCTGCATTCCCACTCGTCGTTAATCGTTTTCTATTGTCTATCAACGACTAACGCTTTCCGGTATAGGTGATCGCTCAGTTTCACCATGCTTCGGGTCCGATCAGGGGCACGAAGACACATTCCACACCGCTACGGATATCTAAATTGTCGGTTTTCCTAGTCACGGTCATGAGAGTTTGGCGCCGACGAGTTCCGACTGGGACCACCAATCTTCCACCGAGTTTGAGTTGCTTTACCAATGATGTCGGGACGCTTGGCACTGAGGCTCCTACAACTATGGCATCGTATGGTGCCGCCGATGGATAACCAAGTACGTCATCGGACGCTAGGACGACATCGACGTTGTCATAACCCAATCGCGCCAAGCGGAACCGTGCATCGTCGGCAAGTTTTGGAATCCGTTCGACGGCGGTTACCTTTTCCGCTAATCGCGACAGTATCGCCGCTTGATATCCGGATCCGCATCCGACATCAAGAACGCTCTCAGTTCGAGGTGACAGCCCCAATTCGGAAATCATGTGGGCGACGAGGCTAGGCTGAGAGATCGTTTGACCTTTGCCAATGGACAGCGCGCGGTCTTCTTGAGCACGATTTCGATCTTTAGTGGAGACGAACTCTTCCCGACGTACGCTCAAAGTTGCTTCAATCACTTCAGGGGCTATGTCACGCCTAGATCTAACGGTCCTTTCTAACTCGGAAACTCCAGTCGTCCCCAGTTTCGAGCCACGATTTCCCCAAACTTCGGCGATTCGGTTCTTGATTTGAAGCAATTGCACTTCTAATCGAGGAACGTTAACGTCTGACAATACGAAAGTTCGATGATGCTAAGGATACGAGTTTGCAAAGCACCTGTTTGCACGACGCCATGGAGAGCCATTTTCGGCCGAAAAGTGCAGTTTCGGTTATTCCAGACCAAACTGGTAAAATTAAACACTGAAACCTCACGACCGTCCAACGCGCTGGCAGAACGGCCTGCCAGACCTATAAGTTACGGGTCGAGCGGTTGGACGGTCGCTAGGGAGTTTCAACTGCTTAGTCGATTGTGGAGGCTTGGAGACCAGTTGGCTACTCAAGAAAGACTAATCATCTCGCGTGAATCGAAGCTCGAGGACACGGGCTACAAATGGGGATTCACGACCGACGTCGAGATGGAGCTAGCCCCTAAGGGCCTGAACCCGGATATCGTCCATCTGATATCAGAGAAGAAGGACGAGCCACAGTGGTTGCTCGATTGGCGGATGAAGGCTTACGAGCACTGGAGCAAGTTGCATCAGGGAGACGCAGAGCCCCGTTGGGCTAAGTTGCGATACCCCGAGATCGACTACCAAGACATCTACTACTACGCTGCACCCAAGTCTCTCGACGATGCGCCAAAGAGCTTGGACGAAGTCGATCCTGAGATGCTGGAGACATTCGACAAGCTCGGCATCCCTCTCCACGAACGCGAACGTTTGGCTGGTGTTGCGGTTGACGCGGTGTTCGACTCAGTGTCGGTTGCTACGACGTATGCCGATCAACTAGAGGAGCGCGGCATTATCTTCTGTTCGTTCACTGAGGCTGTGCAGAACCATCCCGAACTTGTCCAAAAGTATCTTGGTTCCGTCGTCCCATACACAGACAACTTCTTCGCGGCGTTGAACTCGGCAGTTTTCTCGGATGGGTCGTTCGCGTATGTGCCTCCGGGAGTTCGATGTCCGATCGAGTTGATGACCTACTTCCGCATCAACACAGAAGGCTCGGGTCAATTCGAACGTACACTGATCATCGCCGATGAAGGCGCGTACGTCAGCTACCTCGAGGGGTGCACCGCGCCAATTCGCCGAACTAGCCAACTACACGCCGCGGTAGTTGAACTCGTGGCACTTGATCGAGGCGAGATCAAATACTCAACGATCCAGAACTGGTACCCGGGCACGAAAGACGGACAGGGAGGCGTCTACAACTTTGTCACTAAGCGCGGTATGACTGGCAACGACGCGAAGATCTCTTGGACCCAAGTCGAAACTGGTTCCGCAATAACTTGGAAATACCCGTCGGTGATACTCCGCGGCGATAACTCTGTCGGCGAGTTTTACTCGGTTGCTTTGGCGAACAACTACCAACAAGCCGACACCGGCACCAAGATGATTCATATCGGCAAGAACACGAAATCCACGATCGTGTCGAAGGGCATCTCGGCGGGCCATGGCGAGAACACTTACCGCGGGGGCGTCAAGATTCTTCCGGGCGCCGAGAATGCGACGAACCACACGCAATGCGATTCGTTGCTTGTAGGCGATCAATGCGGTGCGCATACTGTTCCGTACATCGAAGTTCGCAACCCTACGGCGCGATTGGAACACGAAGCCAGCACATCGAAAGTCAGCGACGAGCAGCTCTTTTACCTGATGTCTCGCGGCATATCAGAAGAGGATGCGCACCACATGATCATCACGGGATGGAGCCGAGACGTCATCAAAGAGTTGCCATTCGAATTCGCCCTTGAAGCTGGGCAGCTTTTGAAGGTCAGCTTGGAGGGCGCGGTCGGGTAGTGAAGCCGCGAAACTCTACTCAACCGATCTGCTACGTTCCATCGTTGGCTGTAGCAGAGCACATCGCAACGACAATTGAAGTATCGGTTGCGCTACTTGCTCCACATTTTCGCCGCGCGACGCATCGAAACGATCTTTGACAAACTGTGCGAGACCCCTCATGCTGAAAATCGATAATCTACACGCCGCTGTCACTGACGGCGAAGAGGAGATCCTGAAAGGCGTCGACCTGAAAGTTGGCCCCGGTGAGGTGCACGCGATCATGGGGCCGAACGGTAGCGGAAAGAGCACTCTTGCCAATGTGATAATGGGCAAACCTGCCTACACAGTCACTGAAGGCGACATCATGGTCGATGGTGAAAGCATCTTGGAGATGATGCCCGACGAACGAGCGCACTTGGGCCTCTTCCTTGCCGTGCAGTACCCGTCGGAAGTGCCGGGTGTTCGGCCTTGGCAGTTTCTCAAGGCTGCCAAGGATGCCATCGACGATGCTAGCGGTAAGAAGAAGATGTCAGTGCGTCAGTTTTCCAGACTCTTTGATCAAAAAGTCGAAGAAGTGGGGGTTAACCCGGAACTGATCAAGCGATCGCTGAACGAAGGCTTTTCGGGTGGCGAAAAGAAGCGCAATGAGATGCTCCAGATGCAGGTACTCGATCCGCGCATAGCGATTATGGACGAGACCGATTCTGGCCTCGACATTGACGCTCTTCAAGCTGTTGCAGACGGCGTTAACAAAATGCGTTCACCTGATCGCAGCTTTCTTATCGTGACGCACTACCAGCGGTTGCTTCACTACGTGAAGCCAGATGTCGTCCACGTTCTGGTCGACGGCAAGATCGTCGAGACGGGAGACGAACAACTGGCCGAGCAAGTCGAAAAGAACGGGTATCGCGACTATCTAGCGGCTCAATGAGGTCGAGGACCGAAGTAACCGAATGACTCTTAACGCCGCGACTATGCCGAGTAACCGGGCCCGGCACCTTGACCTTTACAGGCAAGACTGGGAGCAATTCGTCGTGAGCCATGCTGGCAACGGAGTGGCGACGGACCCTCTGAATGAACTTAGAGTTACTGGTTGGCGAGAATTCGAACGTATCGGTTTCCCGGTACATCGGCGCGGAAACGAACTATGGAAATACACTGATCTGCGCGCGCTCGACCGCTTGGAGTTTCGTTTAGGCGCGCCTGCAGCGATTGAACGCGATCAATTGAAAGATCGTGTGCCGCTACCGGAAACCTGGCACAACGTCGTTTTCGTTGATGGACATCTCGCACCTTCGCTTTCAGATCCACATGATGCGTCTCTAGGGTTTGAGTTGGGGCCCGTCTCTCAGTTCCAAGAATTGGGCGAAATTGCCAACTGTACCGACAACGCGTTCGCGTCGCTGAACTCGGCTTTCATGTCCGATGGGATATTTATCAATGTCGCCAATGAGGCAGCAATCGCGAAGCCAATCCACATGGTTTTTGCCACCACGAAGCGAGAAGCTGGGCCGCGGGCCGTGTATCCACGCGTTGCCATCTCAATCGGCAAGGGCGGAAGCGCGACCGTTATTGAATCTCACGTGTCGATGTCGGACGCTACTCACCTATCGGTGCCTGTTGTCGAAATTTCGCTGGAACAGGACGTGACTTTGGTGCACTACCGCGTGCAGATCGACAGCGAAAGTTCGTACCACTTCGCGACCACACGGGTTTCGCAAGAATCGGGTTCAAACTATCGGTCGACTTCGTTCTGCGTCGGTTCGGAGATCGGCCGTAACGACATCTTCACCTTGCTGAAAGGAGAGAATGCGGAATCGACCCTGCATGGCATCTACTTAACCACTAATCGTCAGCATCAGGACAACGAGATCAGCACTACCCACGTCGCGCCGCATTGCACGAGCGATCAGTACTACAAAGGCATCCTATCCGGCAGGTCGCGCGCAGTGTTCAGCGGCAAGATAACAGTTGAGCGCGGAGCGCAGAAGACTGACGCCAACCAAAAAGACTTGAACCTGCTCTTGTCCCATGGTGCCGAGGTTGATACCAAACCGTCGCTCGAAATCTACGCCGACGACGTCAAATGTGCCCATGGCGCGACGGCTGGTCATGTCGACGAAGACACGCTCTTCTATCTACAGTCTCGCGGTGTCGATTACGACACGGCGCAGGCGATGCTGATACGAGGATTTGCCGCCGAGATACTCGCCGAGTTCGAAGATGACGACTTGCGGGAGTTTCTAGATCGCAAGTTGGACGAGTTGATGCTGGCCTTGCAAGAAGCGTCCGACACGATTGGCACTGCTTGATCTTGTGACTAAAATAGCCGCACCGCGTTGGATCGTCGAGCCCATTGCTCGATTAGGAAACGTCACAGATGCGCAACGGATTCGGACATCTCGACGAAATCAATCGATACGTCGTTGAGGACCATATTCGCAATCCGCGCAACGCCGAACCAATTCCCAGTTTCAATGTCGAAGCGCGGATCGACAATCCGTTCTGTGGCGATGAAGTGACCATTCAAGCCCGCGTCGACGGCAATCGCGTCGCCGCCATATACGTTCTGGGCACCGGATGCGCCATCACACAGGCTTCGGCTTCAATGATGGCCGAAGTGGTCGAGGGAAAGCGACGTTCCGAAATCTCCGATCTGGCGTCAACGATGCGCCAAATGCTCTCAGATGGACAGGAACCCAAGGGAAGGGCGTCAGATGCCCTGGGCGACGCGGCCGCGTTGCGGGGTGTCTCGCGTTTCCCAATCCGGATCAAGTGCGCGCTTCTAGCTTGGGCGACTTTGGAGGACGCGATCGACAACATCGACAGCTAGGTCAACCACGGACTCGTTCGTCGAGCCATAGGCGAGTCAACCAGAAGGAATCTGCCCGAAAGGTGTTAGGTGCTACGTTTTGTAGGTGCGACCACCACATCCAATGGGACACTTGCGCTGCCGCTCGGAACATGTACGCTCCGCGGAAGATTTCGCGCTGAATCTCTAGCATCATCTCTCGTCTGGCGATTGGATCCAACTCCGTAGCCTGCCGCGCGATAAGCTCATCCAGTTCGTCCGTCGAATACCCAGTTGTGTTCCAAGGTCCTGCGGAATGGTGGATCGCAAGAAGCCGTGAATTAGCACTGCTCTGAGGAGGGGGTGCTCCCACATAGATGTCGTAGTTGCCCTCCAGCCAAACGTCTTCCGCAAAGTTCCGCGTCGAAACCGCCTCGACAGTTACGATCAAACCCAAGCTTTTGATCGCGCTGGCAAGTGACGCCGCGGTTTCGGTGTATGGGAGGCCAAACTCCCCGACTAGGATTTGTAGAGCTATTCCTCTGGGCAAGCGAGCGCCCTCCAACAACTGCGAAACTTTTGCTCGATCGTTGAAATACGTATCGATTTCGACGGCTGAAAGCAGCCATTGAGGATCATTTAGAGGTAACCCAGCGCTGATGAATGATTGACCGTTATGGACAGTGTCGATCAGGCTATTGGGGTCCCACGAATACAGGACCGCCGAGCGTAGCGTCGACGATTCCAATCCCCTGCGCGTTGTGTTGAACGCGACTTCAATTCCAGCCGCCGGATCGTGGCTGCGGGTCCAGCGAAGTTCAGGGAAGCGTTCGACGGCCGCCACCAAGTCGGTTGCATCGGGTTGGATGATATCGAGTTGACCAGTGCGGAGCGAAACAGTGCGCGTCCTAGCATCTTCGATTATTGCGACGTCGATGCCGTCGAGCAGAGGAAGTTCAGGTATGAAGTACCTTTCATTGGCTCTGAATCGTATCCTGCTCTGGTTGAAGGAATCGAGTATCCAAGGCCCCGTTCCTATAGTTGGCCCTTCCTTTAGGTCTTCTGCAAAGTTAACCGCTTCAGGCGCAACGATTGCCGTCCGAGCGTCAGCCAGCTTGTCGAGGATCTCGGCATCCGGCAAAGTCAGTTCGATTTCTACAGTGTCATCGCTGATAGGCCGGACCTCTGCAATCGTGTTGACGAGGTTCGAATTGGCTAGCTTTGGATCATTAAGCCGATCTAGACTAAAGGCCACATCATCAGAGATAAGGTCCCTTCCTAATCCGGGCCTAGTCTCATGCCATTCAACGTTGGGCCGAAGCTTGATCGAGATGATGAGACCGTCTTTCAACTCCCAACTTTCGCATAGGTCGCAGATGATTTCGTGAGCAGATGTGGAGTTCGCAGGCTCATATCGCGAAGACAATGCATCAATGCCGTAAAAGGGTTCATGCGGTTCGATCCATCGATATCTGAAAAGTCGGGAGTAGGCGATACCTGGCCCCCAAGCAGCGAGTATGGGCGAGATCGACTTGTGAACGTCTTGATGCGGCGGTAATTGTGGCACTGCGGTCTTGATCGTGCCGCCTCGACTGCCCGACACGGGCAGCGGTCTCTCTGGTGTTGGAGTTGCTGGTGCCGGGGATGCAGTAACAGTAGGCACTGAAGTGGGTGTGACTGTAGGAGGTGCAATAGTAAGGGGTATCGGCGTCGCTGTGGGTGGTTCTGGAGTTGCTGTCGGCTCAGGAGTATCAGTGGGAGGGACAGATGTTGGCGTGGGAGGAACTGCGGTTGGCGTCGCCGTTGGTAGCTGGATTCTGGCCTCGGGTTTCGGGGTTGATGTTGGTGACACCTCTTTAGGCGGTACCGATGTCGCGGTCGGGAGCGGAGTCGGTTTTGGACCGACGGTTGGTACTTCAGTGGCTTGCGGGGTGCTGGTCGGCGCGAGGGTAGGAACGGGTTTCGGTGTTGGCGTGGGCTCTTCAGTTTGGCAACCGAACGCAGAGACAGCCACGAAGAACGTCAAACAGATCAAAGCGCCGCGCAAGAGGGTCGCTGACATTAACGAGAGGCCTGTCTGAAGGATTCGACGGTCTTGGCCAGGCCGTCGGCGAAGGATGTTGTCGCACGCCATCCGAGGTCTCTATCAGCGGCACTGGCATCCAGCCAAATCTTCGAGATATCGCCAGCTCTTGGCGGGCCGTAGCGCGCCAGTGTGTCTGTTGGCACGATGTCGGAGAGGAGTCGGTGGATTTCATTTACGGAAACACCATATCCGGTGCCGATGTTGTACGGGCCGGTCAGGTCTGAGTTGGCGATGGATAGCACGCCCTCAATGAAGTCAGAGATGTAAATGTAGTCGCGCTCATCATTGCCGTCACCGAAGATGGTTACTTGCCTTCCGTCGAGCATCGCTTGAGTGAAGATAGCTATCACTCCAGCCTCGCCATGAGGGTTTTGGCGAGGTCCGTAGACGTTCGCGGGCCGGACGATGCCGTAGTTGACGCCGTACAGATGTCCGTAGACGCGGAGGTAGTTTTCTACCGCGAGCTTGGACGCGCCGTATGGGGAGAGAGGCGCGGCAATCGTGGATTCTCGAGCTGGCAAAGAAGAGATGTCAAGGTCGCCGTAGATGGCTCCACCGGTTGAGAAATAGATGAACCGAGGGTTGTGGGGTAGTTGCCTGACAGACTCGAGAAGATTGAGCGAGCCGTTGACGTTGATTTTCACGTCGAGATGCGGGTCTTTTGCGGAAATAGACACCGAACCTTGAGCTGCGAGGTGGTAGATCGAATCTGGTGCGATTTTTGTGACGATGTCGGATAGTCTGGGATCGCAGATATCGAGTTGGATGAATTCGGAATCCGGGTTCAAGTAGTCGAGATTTGAAGTCGAAAGGTCATCGATTACATAGACCGTATGACCCTGTTCGATTAGGGTGTCCACAAGATGGGAGCCGATAAAGCTTGTTCCGCCAGTGACCAAGACAGTTCCGTATGCTCGTTCTTGGTTGGGTGCGGTCAACTGAGACTCCGTGCAGTGTCGGGGGATAACGCTGACTAGAAAGACGAAATTGGCAAGGGATCGGTTTCAACCTTGTCAACTTCCAATTATGCGTCAGAGGGCACCGTCAACTCTTGGGATGTCTATGCGCTTTGATAGGCAGGGGATAGAATCGACAGGCATTGACCTGTGCGAGAACTTGGAGATTGGATAGATGGCCGACATTAGATTGATAGCTTCCCGGCATTCGGCGTTTTACAGCCCTTTGATATCGATGATCGCGGGCGGTTTTCTTGAGAAGGAAGGACTTTCTGCGACTTACTCACCGGCGGCCGCGGGGCAGAACTCGGCGGTTGAAGTCGCTGAAGGTAGGGCAGATGTCGGACAATCGGCTGTTTCGGGTAGTTGGAGTGCTTTGGATGCCGGACAAAGGCCACCCGTAGCGCATTTCGCCCAGATCAATGCTCGGGACGGTTTCATTGTTGCGGCGCGGGAGCCAGATGATGATTTCAATTGGGAGAAGTTGCTCGATGCGAAGTTCCTATATGTGCATGGCGGCCAGCCAGAGGCCATGTTGAGGTACGGGTTGCACAGGGTTGGCATCAATCTTTCCGATATCGGAGGCATCGAGTCGACTGGCGGAGATGAGATGATGGAGCAATGGCGCGACGGTCAGGGCGACTATTTCCACGAACAAGGTGCTTTCCCACAGCAGTTGGAGCACGATGGGATCGGTCATATCGTAGGTTCGATTGGCGAGATCGTAGGTCCCACTGCGTTCAGCAGTTTGATGGCCCGGTGGGACTATCTGGATACAGACGAGGCGAAACGCGTGACAGCGGCGTATCGGGCTTCTAGGGAGTGGGTCAACACGGCGGACCCGATGGAGATCGCGAAAGCGGAGGAGCCATTCTTCCCCGGTATCGCTTTAGAAGCGACGGCTTCGGCGGTAGCCTACTACCAGCAGCTAGGGACTTGGGACGGAGATATCACGATACCTCGCGAGCTATACGAATCGGCGCTGGACGTGTTTGAACATTCCGACATGGTGGGCAAGCGACACCCTTACGAGGAAGTAGTGGTTCCACCTCCTGGGGATTAGGCTTTCTCATCCAGACCTACTCTCAATCTACATAGTCGCATCACTGAACACGAACAGCCACGACAAGGTATATGCCAATCTATCGTGGCTGAAAGCAGACGACTGGTAGGATTGAATCACGCAGTTGCGACGTCTAGGGCCCGTAGCTCAGGGGTTAGAGCAGTCGGCTCATAACCGATCGGTCGGGGGTTCGATTCCCTCCGGGCCCACCACCAATCCTTCGCATTCAGTTCGGGATTTGGCTCAACAGTTTCCCAGATCACGAGTAGTGCCAACGACGGAAGTATCTCGAACTCTTGCGTCAACATGGGTGTAGATTCACACTAGCTACATCCGACCATCTACTTGGAGCCGAATATGCCGAATCTAGATGAAAACCTCGCCTTCGCTTCCGCGACCGAGCTCCGAGCGTTAATCACTGACGGAGAGATCACCTCTACGGAACTCACCGAACTGTACTTGTCACGCATCGAAAAGCTGGACGTTCAATTACACGCGTTCATCACTGTGACACCTGAGATCGCGCTTGATCAAGCCGCCAAGGCAGATGCTGCAACCGCGAAAGGAGAAAGCCTAGGACCCCTCCACGGCCTTCCTATCTCAATTAAAGACCTTCAAATGACGAAGGGTGTGCGTACTACGGGCGGCTCGTTAGCTTACAACGACCGAGTGCCGGATGCGAACGCGGCTTACATCGATAAAATATTCGATGCCGGTGCGGTGATGCTCGGCAAGACGAATACTCCTGAGTTCGGTCATCTAGGTACGAGCGACAACCGACTGGGCCCTCCATGTGGTAATCCGTGGAATCCAGAGCGGACTTCCGGTGGCTCTAGCGGAGGTGCTGGTTCATCACTGGCCGCTGGGCTCTGCGCCCTCGCGACTGGTGGAGACGGCGGCGGATCGATCCGCATCCCGGCAAGTTTCAACGGAATCTATGGCATCAAGCCAACGCAAGGGCGCGTCTCTAGCTACACCGGAACTGACGGTGCGCCGGCGGCCAACTTCTTCAGCCAGCAAGGGCCGATGTCGCGAACCGTTGCCGACTCAGCCATGCTTCTACAGGTCATGGCGGGATACGATCCTCGTGACCCAAGTTCGATGAGGGCATCAGTGCCTGACTTTGTCGCCGCTGTTGGACGAGACATCGAAGGTCTGAAACTTGGTTGGAGCCTAGGTTGGGGATATGCTGCCGTAGACCCCGATGTAGCCGTAGCCGCGGAAGCCGGTGCCAAGGTGTTCGAAGAACTCGGATGCACGGTTGACGAGTCAGACATCGCCCTAAATGCACCGTTTGACACCTGGTACGTGCTGTCGACATCGAGCGCCATCGCCGTGAACGGTCATCTGCCCGAGGATCAGTTGACTTGGTACGTTAATTACGGATTGGAGCACGGACGTAAGTTGAGCGTCGTCGATTACGGACGCGCGCTTGGCGAACGAGATGTGATGATCCAACAGTTCTGGGACGAGTTCGACAAGTTCGACCTACTTCTCTCGCCAACAATGGCGACAACCGCCTTCGAACACGAACAATACCCTGAAGAGATTGGTGGAGAACCTGCCACGTGTATCCCATGGTGGGGATATCTGCCGCACACTCATCCCATCAACACCATCGGATTCACCGCCGCTAGCGTCCCATGCGGCTTCGATTCGGACGGAATGCCCGTCGGTCTCCACATTGTCGGCAAACCCGGAGATGAAGAGACGGTGTTGGCGGCATCCGCGGCATTCGAGAAAGCTCAACCATGGGCGCACATCCGACCGCCAGTCTCGTGAAACAAATCCCTCCCCCTTGATGATTCAAGGGAGAATTAAAGGGGGGTTAGACCACTGATGTTGTATCGCTACGAAACTCCGTTCCGGGAACTTCTGGCCCACGAGCTCTTCGATTTCTGGGTGGAGATCTTCGGACCCATAGATCCTGATGTCCCCATCAGTGTCTTCCTCGGTGAAGAAGCCGACCACAACGATCATGTCGTATTCGTCGAGCGCGATGAAGACCTAGTCGTCAGCACGTGCGGTATTACGTTTTCGCGTGCTGACAATCGGTTCGCGGGCATAAGCGATGTCGCCACACGACCAAGCTATCGCGGCCGCGGCATCGCCGGCAGTCTCTGTCTACAAGCCCTCGAGGAGTTCACAGCTAAAAGGGGAGAAGTGCTGTTCCTCGGCACCATGGATCCCGATGTTGCAAGGATTTACCACCGATTAGGTTGGCGGAGAATCGCCGGCGCAAATTTGTGGGCAAACGTGACGACTGGGGACTCACCCGAGGAGTATCTCGTTGACCATTTTCGGTCTCCGGCTCCGATCCATATTGTGAAGGGCGACCCATCCCTTCGGATACCCATGATTCCCCTCCTGTTGACACCTCACGACTGGCAGGTTCTAGACGGCAATCTGCCGACACCCATGATTTCCACGCGTTATGAGAGGCAGAACTCGTGCATGGGCCTGTGTCGCAAGTATTACTACCTACTCTCTCCCCTTTCGCCCCGCGAAGGGGGACGCGAGCGAGCGCAGCGAGATGGCAGAGGGATGCTCGCCGCCGAGTGGTTCGCGGCGAAAACCAGCGATCAGCGGCTCGTCGGCATCGGCACCGCGTGGATCGACGCCGAAAACGTGTGTAACGTTGACGGGTTCATCCATAAACGGTTCAACGATTCGTACAAATTGTTAATAGATGCCGCCATCGAGTGGGGTAGGGAGCGAAACGCGACTCGATTCGCGGCGCGGATTTGCACGGAAGACATTGAGAAACGAGCGCTTTTCGGCGATTTCGGGTTCCAAACCGGACCAATCGACGGCACCTTCACCATCAGCGGACGCGACGTGCTCGCAGTGTCGATGTTGCTGAACTGATGCCAATGTCCAGTGTCGAATCGTACCTATCATTCAAAATCATTCGCATCCTACCTCAAAACAACCACCCAAAGAGATCGATAACACGACGGCGGTTTTGACGCCCAAATCCTTGCATCCCACATGCAGCTAGAGAGTAGCGATTTATGGCCGAGGATTTTTCACCTTCAGATGGCTGCGAGATTCGCACGTATTACGAGGATCAAGACGAGGCAAGCCGACTCGCGAAGGGCGCCGGACTCCTCGAGTTCGTACGCATGAAGGAAATCATCCGTCGGTTTCTACCTGCACCGCCCGGCGTGGTTCTAGATGTCGGCGGCGGTCCAGGCCGTTATGCGTGCTGGCTCGCGCGGTGTGGCTATCAAGTCCACCTCATTGATCCTGTAGAAAAACATGTGAGGCAAGCGCAAGAGGCCTCCGAATTCCAATCCGGTCACAAACTGGCAAGTGCCAAGCTTGGTGATGCCCGTTCGTTGGACCACCGCGACGGCAGTGCCGATGCCGTGCTAATGATGGGACCGCTTTACCACTTAACGAGACGGGACCAGCGTCTAACCGCTCTAGATGAAGCCCGGCGAACGTTAAAACCCGGGGGATTGCTATTCGCAAAGGCGATCAACCGATTCGCTTCTCTGCTCGACGGTCTCGTCAAAGGCTACATCGATGACCCTAGTTTCGTTGGCATTCTGCGCCGGGACCTTGAAGATGGCCAGCACCGCAGCCGTCCTGATGGTCTTGATCATTTCACAACGGCCTACTTACACCGTCCTGAAGAGCTTGAAGCTGAAATACGTGACGCGGGATTCGATCAAAAAGGTCTGTTTTTGGTGCAAGGTGCGGGAGAGTTCGCCAAAGATCTCGAAACTCGCATGTCAGATCCTCGGAAGAAGGCGTTGTTGCTTGACTTGATTCGTTCCGTGGAGCAGGAGAGAGACCTGATAGGCGCGTCCAGTCACTTTGTCGTGGTTGCAACGCGGTGAATTGATTCGAATCGCGCCTGTAGCTCGTAATCGATCGAGCTGTTCAATCCAGCCTCTTCACCATCACAAACACTGGAACCTCGATCGTCTCGCTGGTTCCATCGTCACGTATGTTTCGCCAGTGGCCCATTACAGTATCGCCGCATATCCGGTACCCCAGATTGCGGTATAACCGGATCGAGTCTTCGTTGTCGATCGTCACCTCCAGATTGACTTCATGCAGACCTCTGTTGGCGGCGATGGCTTCTACTGCTTTCACCAACGCGGTGCCCACACCTTTGCGCCGGAATGCCTGGCCGACGTTGAGCGCGAAGAGTCGCAAAGATCCCTCCCGCTGAAATCGTCCGCCTCCGATACTGATGGTGGCGATGGCCAAACCGTTTCTCACCGCTACCAGCATGGTTCGAGTTCCGGCTTTGCTTTCCTCGAACCGTTGTGCGATATGTTCGGCACTAAGCTCAGGGCCAAGCGCATTGGTCAATGATTCCAAGTCACGATCCGTAGCAGTCCGGATTTCGAGAGCGTTCATCTTTGCCTCATCCCTCTAGTTTCCAGCCTACGCAAGACAGATGCAAAACTACGTCATTCTGGCGAAAGCCGGAATCCAGAGGGGGCGGGCGTGGAAAGACAAACGTTGGTTAAGCCGGATTCCCGCCTACGCGGGAATGACAGGCATGTTGATCAATTCGGCAACGTGATCAATGATGTGGTCCGGTGGCTGGAGATCGTCGGGAAATTGCCGACCGCGCCGAACCCACGCGGTCTTCATTCCGAACCGTTTGGCTCCGTCGATGTCGGCGTGAGGGTTATCACCCACGAACAAGACGTGTTCAGGAGACGAAAGTCCTGTCCTGTTCAGTGCGTCGTGGAAGATCCTTGGGTCGGGTTTCTTGTATCCAGCGGCTTCTGAGACGATGATGAAGGGTGCGAGTTGATCGAGACCTGCCGCCCGACAGGCGACGTGCTGACCAGTCGTGTTTCCGTTGGTGACGATGCCCCACGGCACTCCTCGCCGATTGAGGTCCGCGAGGAGACGGTTGTTATTTGCATCCGGTTGCACGTGTCGTTTCATCTCCAAGCGGTACCAAGGCAGCAACTGCTCTGGATCGAGTCCCGCTTGGGGCCACTCTACGGCCCACTTCACAAACATCTCCGCGCGGTTTGCATAGCCATCTCTATCCCACCGCACCATCCTAGCGACGACTTCCTCTCGCGTCATCAATGTCACATTGCGAAGACGTTCTTCGTAAAAGCACGTGGCGAAACGTACGAACGCGGCCTCTCGGTCGATGAGGGTGTTGTCTAGATCGAAAAGTAAGCCGTGGACGCTTTTATCCAATGTTTCCTCCGACTTTGGAGTATGCATTATTCGCAGCTTCGAGTGGCATAATTCGGGAACACCCCTTCAACCACTATCCACCGTCATGACTGCAATCAGCACTGAACCAACCCTCTCGCCGTCTCTCTTTCACCGCCAACTCATGGACGATATACAGCCCTCGATGTCCTTCGACGGCGGTGATGTCGCGGAGTGGCAAGCTCGCCTGCGTCCAAAAGTCCGTGAACTCGTCGGATTCCCCGACGGCGATCGCATTCCCCTCAACCCGCGATCCTTGTGGAAACGAGATCATTCCTACGGAACGATTGAAAAACTCGTCCTCAGCAGCGAACCCGGGGCCGACATCCTCGCCTATCTTTGCTTGCCGGCAACCGCGACGCCACCGTACTCTTTCTTCATCTGTGTTCAAGGCCACACCACAGGGATGCACCATTCGATAGCGGTGGAACGTGACGACAACAGCATCCCCATGGAAGTTGCTGGTGATCGAGATTTCGGACTGCAGTGCATGGAGCGTGGCATCGGCGCGTTGTGCATCGAACAGCGATCGTTTGGAGAGCGTCGAGAGCGGCATCAAGAACAGGTATCGACGCACGGATGCCACGACGCCACGATGCACGCTCTGATGCTAGGGCGGACGCTCATCGGCGAGCGCGTCTTTGATGTTGACCGCGGCCTTGACTACCTCGGAACCCGCGACGATGTTGACTGGTCTCGCATCGGAATCATGGGTAACTCTGGCGGAGGCACGATCAGCCTATTCTCTGCGGCACTGTTGCCGCGTATCAAATTCGCGATGCCTTCCTGCTACTTCTGCACCTTCCGCGATTCCATAATGTCGATCTATCACTGCGCCGACAACTATGTGCCTGGCCTGCTTCGATACGCCGAGATGTCCGATGTAATGGGGCTATTCGCGCCTTGCCCAGTCGTTCTGGTTTGCGGTGCGGAGGATCCGATATTCCCGGTTGACGCCACGCGGCGTGCGTTTTCTGATCTGCAAAAGATCTATCAGGCGGCAGGCGCACCCGATCGCTGCCACTTGGTGGTCGGCGCGGGTGGCCATCGGTTCTACGCCGCCGATGCCTGGCCCGTAATGATGCAAGAACTTCAGATGATCAAATGACGTCCGTCACTTGGTCAGCTCGTACTGAAAGGCACTGGTTGCATTTTCACGGTGGCTTCTAGGGTCGACGGTTCGCCGGCGATGAGGATGCCTCGAGTTGGTGAGACATCTAGGTAGTCTCGACCAACGGCTATACGGACGTGTCTTTCGTCGGCGATGGTGGCGTTTGTAGGATCAAAGCCGAACCAACCTAAGTCGGGTAGCAGGCATTCCACCCACGCGTGAGTTGCGGATTCGGAGACGATCTCGCCGTGCAGTCCGGTGACGTGTGTGTAGCCAGAGACGTATCGGGTCGGGATGCCCCAAGAACGGGCGATGGCGATCATGACGTGGGCGTAGTCTTGGCAAACGCCTTGTCTAGTTTCAAGGATGTCTTCGATGGTGGACGCTGCGGTCGTGGTTCCGGGAGCGTAGTGAAAATTGCGATGCAGGGTATCACCGAGCCGAAGGAGAGATTCGACAGGGTCTGAACCGGAACCAATGCGAAGTTGGGTTACGAAATCTTCGAGGGCAGGGGAGTTGCGGGTCATGGCGCTTTCGTGGGTGAAGTCCCAATGCTCGAACGTGTTCGACCACGAATCGATTTCTTCCCACGCGCCGGGGCCAAGAGCGGTTGGGAGTCGTGCCGTGGTGATATTGTCGACTTCAGAGAGAGTCTTGATCTCCAAGGCGTCATGTTCGAAGTTGAGGGTGATTACGTGTTTATTGTTTCCGAATGCGTCGGTTTCGGGGCTGAGTAAGACGTTGGGTTCGGTTTTGACTTCGAAGCGACGTACGTGCTGATCGAAATCACTGCGCGGCTCCAAGCATAGCCACATTGCAGAACGGACAACGGTCTTGCTGTAGATATAACGCGAGGCGTGCTCAATGATGTAGCGGACCATCTCGGCCATCTTACGCGGACCATCGCGCTTCTTGGATGGCGTAATCGAAGTAAGTTTCGGACAAGAGGTTGTGGAGTTGGCGGGCGTATCTCAACACTTGGCGCAGAACCTCCTCGCGGTCGTCTCGATCAGGCCAGTCGTAGCGTAGCAGGGCTCCTAAACGGCCTGCGAGACGGCGCAATGCTTGAGTTGTGGGCTGGTTTGGACCGTCGGGTAGGGATGATAGTTCTTGTCCAGCGCGGTCAACGGATCGGAGGAGCGATTCAGGGAGTTGGCTATTAGTCACGAGGAGGTCGAGGGCTAGGTCGGGCTGGATTTCGATGCTGTAGGTGCGGTCATACGCTCCAGAAGCGTGGAATATCCGGAGCAGGCTCCGCCAACTGGATTCGGTTAATTCACCCATCTGATCTTCAATCAGTTTTTGAGTCAGCAGCAGCGAGCAACCGAACTGGATGCGTTCGATGAACTGGCCGACTCTGTAGAAGTGCCAGCCTTCGTCGCGGTACATGGTTGCGGTAGCTACCCCGTTGAAACGGTCAATGCCTGCCAACAATTCGGCGTAGAAGGTCGCCGGTGATGTGAGCCAAATGTCGGTGAGTTTGATGTCTCGGATGCGCAGGTATTCCGTGTTGAGTGCGGTCCACATCTGTTCACTGATGCAGTGTCGGATCTGTCGAGCGTTTTCGCGTCCGCGATCGATACAGCTCAGGATCGATTCGGGGTTCGTGCGCACAAACGTCAGTTCGTCGGTTAGTAAGTAAGCGTCTACGAGGCTGTAGTCTTCAATGTGCTCTTCACCTTGAATACCTCCAAGAGGATAGCGATCGATCGCGGAGTAGATCCGTCGCCAGCCGAACTCTATCTCGGCGACAGGGCGGTCGACAAGTGCCTCGGATTGGAGATGGAGAAGTCTGCACATGAAGCTGGCGCGCTCCATGTATCGGGCCATCCAGTAGATTCCGTTTGCGCTGTTTGAAAGCATTGGAGCTACGGGGCTAACACCCAGATGTCTTTGGCACCACCGCCCTGGCTGGAGTTGACCACCAAGCTGCCACGACGTAGCGCAATGCGGCAAAGGCCGCCCGGAACGATACGTGTTCGGCCCCCTCGGAGCACGAAAGGCCGGAGATCGACGTGCCGAGGTTCGAATCGGTTTTCGATTAGGCATGGAGCGCGTGAGAGGTCTAGGACCGGCTGGGAGATGTAGTTTTTGGGGTCTGCTCGGATCTTGAGTGCGAATTCGTCGCGCTCTTGCACTGTCGCGTGCGGACCTATCAACATGCCATATCCGCCAGAGCCGCCCACTTGTTTGACGACGAGGTTCTCAAGGTTGTCGAGAGTGTATTCGAGGCCTTCCGGTTGGCGGCAGAGGTTGGTATCCACGTTGGCGAGAATCGGCTCTTCGCTAAGGTAGTAGCGGATCACGTCAGGAACGTAGGCGTAGACGCTTTTATCGTCGGCCACCCCGGTGCCGGGTGCGTTGGCCAAGGTTACGTTGCCTGAGCGGTAGGCGTGCATAAGCCCGGGCACTCCGAGATGGGAGTCGGGCCGGAAAACGAGAGGATCGATGAAATCGTCGTCTACGCGGCGATAGATGACGTCTACACGGCGGAGTCCTTGCGTCGTGCGCATGTAGACATAGCCATCGTTGACGAGAAGGTCGCGACCCTCGACCAACTCGGCTCCGATTTCACCCGCTAGGAACATGTGCTCGTAGAAAGCGGAGTTGAAGACTCCGGGGGTCAGTAGGGCGATAGTGGGGTCGGAAACTCCGACTGGAGCGATTTCGCGTAGGGTTTGGAGCAAAAGTTGACCGTAGTGTTCGACATCAAGAACATTTGATCGGCGGTAGGCGTTGCGAAGGTTGGCTTTGACCGCTTTGCGGGTTGCGATCATGTATGAGACACCTGAGGGGACTCGCAGGTTGTCTTCGAGAACTCTGAAGCCGTCGTTCGTACGGACTAGATCGGTGCCGCAGACGGTAACCCATGCCCCATGAGGGGCTGAAAGCCCGCGCATCTCGATCCGGTATTGCGGACAGTCACGTACTACGTCTGGAGGAATAACACCATCAGCGATGATGCGCGCTTCGTTGTAGATGTCGTCGAGGAAGAGATTCAACGCACGCAGGCGCTGATCTAGACCGGCTTCGATTTGGCGCCACTCGGCGTTGGCCAACAAGCGCGGGATGCAGTCGATGGGGATGATGCGTTCACCAGCGGCCTCGTCACCGTAGACGATGAATGTGATGCCTTCGTTGTAAAACGAGCGCGTGACCCGTTCTTGCATAGTGCTGAGTTCGAGCTCAGTAAGGTCTGTTAGCGTGGAGACCAGCTCACGGCAATGCTGATGCGGTTTGCCATCGGCGTTAAACATCTCGTCGTAAAACGACGGTTGTATGTCGTACTTTTCGAAATCCAAGTTGTCAGATATTTGTTCAACTAGAACCGGGCCGGCACGTCGTTTTCGCGCGCCGCGTATCTAGGATACCAATCCGATTAGGTATCGACAGACCAGCTTTCATTCAACTGCTCTGGCGGTAGTTTCTGCCAAGCGATCCCGATCGCTCCCTGGCCAGCGTATAAGCCGATGAATGGGTGGAAGTCGGAGATGTCCATGAGTTGGCAGTCGCACATGGAGAGGATCTGCCTCGCAATGGATCCAGCGCGGTCTGGTGCATCTACGTGCAGGACGACGAAACGAGCTGGAGCATCTCCCAAGTCTTGAGCGATGTTGCGGAGCATTCGGCGAATCGCTATGCGCATCGAAATCGGCTTCGCGATCAGCCGGAACTCATCCGTATCGAACGTCACGACCGGTTTGATGTTGAGCGCACTCGCAAGCCTGATCGCCGTGCGGGGCGTGTTGGCGATGTGATGCATCCGATTAAGCGTGTCTAAAGCCGCGATCGTTCTCAAATCTGACTGCGCTCGACGAATCTGGTCAATTATTCCGTCAGCGTCCAGGCCAACATCGGTGGCACGTGTCGCGTCCATGACCAGCATCTTCAACGCGCCGGAAATCGTGGCGGAGTCGACAACGCGGATGTCGATATTTTTCATCTCGTTGCGAGCGGTCTCCGCAGCGACAAGAGCGGAATCGTACGAGGCGCTGAGGCCAGCAGCGACGGCGATGCAAATCACAGATTCGGCATGTTGGGATGCCTTTCGGATGGTTTCGAGCCATTCTTCTGGCAAGGGAGCCGAGACCCATGCTCGCGTTTCCGGCTCGCCTGCGAGGCTTCGATAGATTTCGGAGTAGTCGAGATCGAAATTATCGGTGAAAGAATCTTCACCGATGTTGATGCGCATCTTAGCGACCGGGATGTTGTGCGTGTTGACGAACTCGGAAGTGAGAAGCGCACAAGAGTCCGCGGCGATCGCCACTCGTCGCGACGAGCCAATGATCGGCGTGGTGTCGTCCGATGGTTGAACCATTGGTGGATCGGCGGGCGAAAAGTGGCACCCCCGGCGCGATTCGAACGCGCAACCTAAAGATTAGAAGTCTTTCGCTCTGTCCGTTGAGCTACGGGGGCGCAGTGACGGATAGTTAAGATTCTATCCCCGCCCCATGCGCAAGGCTATTGAATCGCGAACATGCAATCTATTGAACGGAGTATGCGGGACGGCCGTCTTGAAATTATCCCTCGGGTTCAACAAAGGTCAGCATTCTCGTCGGGTTGTCGATGAGCATGGTGTCGATTTGTTCTTGAGATGCACCACGGGCGCGGAATCTTGGAACGACGCGATCCACGATGTGGTCCCATCCGTGCCCGCCCCACTTCTTGAGCCGGTGTTTCGCGCAGATGTCGTGGGCCAAGAGCACTTGATTTGTGTGCCCGTTGGCAATCATGTGCTCGACCTGTTCGATTCGGTGTTGGTCTGAAGCCATGTAGGTGTCCGCGCGCATGGGATAGTAGGTGGATTCCATGCCCCAAAGGTCCCAGTTCATGAAGGCGCCGGTCGCGGCCACTTCATCGAGAATTCCGTAATCAAATATCGTTCTCTCGATGTGACCCATAACCGTATGCGAGAGATCACCACCCCATCGATCGACGGCGTCCAAGAGTTGAATCGGAGATTGACCGTCTCGTCCGGGGTGGATCAGCAGGGGAGCGCCGGTTGCACGTTGCGCCATCACGGCGGCTTCGAGAGTTTTCTTCTCGGTATCTTCCCACGGCCACGAATTGCCGATCTCGCCAATGATCCCGGTTTTGATGCCAGTGCCGTCCACACCATCTTGCACATCGCTGATGATCAACTGGGCGAGTTCGTCCACAGTCGCATTTTGGATGTCTTCGCCGTGCGTAAGGTAGACGTAGTGTCCACCGCCCATGACAACGTTGAGACCGGAAGCGCGAGAAATTCGCAACAGGGCCTGCGGATCGCGGCCGATGCCGATCGACGTTACATCGACGATTGTGGAGCCACCGGCTTTGTAGAACTCGCCTGCCTCTTGCGCCGCGATGTCTGCGTCGAACATTTGAAGATTGTCGATGCTGCTGTTCCAGTAGTGGCGGACCCACCAGAGGTTTTCGAGAGATACTGGTTCGTTTCGCTTGAGCTGGTTGCTCGCGCCAGGGATTTCTTGGAGAACACAGACGAAGTCGATGATCAGATGTTCGTGGGTGATGGTCACGCCGACATCGCTTGGGTCAATCAACCCTTGGACGGTTTGAACTTTCCCGGCTATCGAGTTGGCCATTGTTATTTCCTTGATTGTTACGGCAGCTTTCTCGGTGCGAATTTGAGGTTACAGATCACGCCAGGTGCTCTGCTGCTCCCAGCCCAAGATGCGTTTCGCTTTAACGGGACTGATTGCTGATGTGAATCCCGGCAATGGTGTGCGGATGTCGGCTTCAGGATATGCCATCGCGATGGCCTCTTCGGTAGGGACTTCCAAAAACGTATCGGTTGCGTTGATAAAGAATGCTTCGTGTCCATCCCACTCTTTTTCAATGGCGAGACGGCACGCGGCGGCAGACTCTTCGATGTCGGAATAACCCCAGAAGTCCATGGCGTTGCGGCGTAGCGGGTTAGTCATATCAGTTCCGCCCGCGTTCTTGCGCTCAAGTTGCTCCTGCTTGTGCCCCAGCCAGTGAAAGCGCATCGATGCGATCTGCATCTTACCCGGATTGCGACGAATGAACGTGTCAGCCATGATCTCGCCGTACCACTTAGACATCGCATACGAGTCTTGGCACAGCGTTCCCTGCTCTTCGTCGAGCGGGAAATAGGGACGCGGTACTCTGTTGCGCGAAAAAGCAGCGCCGATAGCGTTGATGCTCGACGCCATGACTATGTTGCGAATATTGTGCTTTTCTGCGGCTTCTAACACCGCCCAGTTGGACATCGTGTTAACGCGCAACACCTCCCATTCCGAGGCGATGAGGGGGTTAGGGATGGCGGCCATGTGGATGACCTTTTCACAACCCTCCATCACCCGCATCGCCTCGTCAGGGTCAGTAACATCGGCAGCGATGAACTTAAAACCATCGGTTGAGCGCGGTTTCTTGCGATCTGTGCTGACCACTTCGTAGCCGTTTGCAAGCAGATCGCGGATGATTACTTGCCCCATCTTCCCCGAGCCGCCGGTAACTAGCACTTTCGTCATGAGTTGTAAAATTTCCTTCTACTCGGATCCGTTTGAACGCGGCGTTTCTGCAGGGGAGGGTTCATCGAACGGTTCACCAGCATCCTCGGCGGCCTGCTTGCGAGCCATCCAGTCGACCCAACGTTCGCGTTCGAGTTCCGCGCCTTCTTCTCGGCCTTCTTCTCGACCTTTTTCAAATCGGTGCTTCAGGTATCTTTCTGCGAATATCAATGCTCCCTCCACGATGGTTGTGCTTACGGTCGCTGCTACTAAGATTATCGAAACAGATCCGTCGATCATCGAGTTTGTAAAACCAATTGCGTCGCCCCGATGGTGCAACGGCAATTGTTCAGCGGCGCGCAACGCTAAGCCCAGCGCGCACAACATGATGAAGAGCAGGAGATGCCACGGAATCCAATCCTGCGGTATCGGCCTCAACCACCTCAATACTTGACTCCTATTGTGTTACAGAACCGTCTGAGCGTACGTTAGGGCACGTCGAACGGTTCGTCGGAGTCGAAGTGGCGAAAACTGTTGAGAGTTCTTGGGAGCGTCTAGAAATCCGGCTCCATGCTGACACTCAACCACCCGATGGGACCGCGGTCGTCGGCATACCATAGGCGGTTGTCTTTGATCGTCATCCCGTGCACCTGAACCGGGTGTGGCACACGAAACACGTCGTAACAACGTCCGTCTTCGATGCGTTGCCTACATACAACACCGAACGACGTATCGGAGACCCACATATGCCCCTCTTCCTCCGCAAACGCGATACCGTGGACGCGGTAACCCGGCGCCTTGAACCGGTGGACTTCCTTCCAAGTGGATGCATCTAGGACGTGGACGAATTGCGAGGGCGGCGATGCGATATAGATGTGACCATCTTTCCATTCCAGGCCGTGATCTCCAGTAGGCTGCGAGGCTCGTCCCATCGATTCGTCGAAGTGTTCGCGGGTGGCATTGATACCCGCGCCGGGTGATGGGAACTTGTCGATAGTCGCACCAGTTTCCCGATCCACGACGAAGATGTCGCAGGAGTAGGTGGATGCGATCCAGACGTTGCCATCATCGTCGAGCGTTATACCGCTCGAATGAACCGTCTCCGTCGGAGCCTCAAACAACGTCTCGCCAGTCTGCCAGTCGAGTTTGTAGACGTGATCGTTGCCTTGGTCAATGTACCAGAGTCCATCATCGGCAGCCTGCAAACCGTTGGGTTTAGGACCAGGTGAAACGAACATCTGTATCGGGTCAGCGACTTTATATGCCATTCTTTCGGCTCCTTAGTATTGTGTTGGCTTTGGAATTAGGTTAGTTGCCCCTTTCGCGCAGCGAAGGGGGCGCGAAGCGAAGCAAGCGGGGAATGTCCGCGGAGTTGAGCGGCGTGGGCGATGTCGGATAAAACCCCCTTTAATTCCCCCTTGGGCATCAAGGGGGAGGCTTGTGCATCTCATAGGTTACTCTCTCGGATGATCGTTTCCGGGTCATTGACGAATGAATCTAGTAGCGTCTGGCATGCTCCGATGCCCTCTGGCGGTAGGGCATACCCGTCTTTGATCTCCGGAATCTTGTCGACTACATCCATGTACCAAGTGGAGTTGAAGGCCCGTACCGTCTCTTGTATCAATGCGTTAGGCGCATTCAGCGAAAGGTGCACCGAGAACATGAAAGTAACCGGCCCCACGCAATCATGCGGTGCGATCGGCATGTGATACGCCTCAGCCATTGCGGCGATACGTTTCGCTTCGGAGATTCCACCGACCCATGAGATGTCGAACATGCAGATGGTCATCGCCTGTTTCTCGAACATCTCGCGGAATGCCCAACGTGTCGTGACGGTTTCGGACGCGGTCACCGCGATGTCGGTGGAGCGTCGGAACTGCACGAGCGTGTCGATATTGTCCATTGGCACCGGGTCTTCGAACCAGAACGGGACGTAAGGCTCGACGTTCTTGGCGATGCGTACGGCGGAAGGCAGGTTGTAGATCGAGTGCATCTCGAGCATCACATCGATTCTGTTTCCTACCTTTTCACGAATGAGACGGAACGGCTCGGTGCACATCTCGAGGTCGGGGCCCGAGATGAATTGGCCGTTGGATTTTTCGGCGACCTGGTCGAAGGGCCATATCTTCATCGCGGTGTAGCCTTCGGAAAGCAGATCGTCGGCGAGCGCGCCGGCGTCGGTGAGAAACGCTTGCTGATCTTCGTATCGGTGCTCCGGGCGATGATCGAGGTCGCCCGTTTCCAACCTCCCGGCACGATTCACGCCATAGGAGTAACCGGCGCAGGTGTTGTAGACGCGGATCGATGGACGACTGAGTCCACCCAAGGCCTCGTAGAGTGGCACACCGGCGCGTTGGGCGTAAAGGTCCCACAGTGCCATGTCGATCGCAGATAACCCGCTCATATCGGCAGCGCGAGCCAGGACTTTGCCGCCGTGACCGTTCAGCTTGTTCCAATGCCAATCGAGTTGGGTTGCGTCTTTGCCGAGCAGATATCCGGCGCCATCTTCGTGGACCCAAGCTTCGACTGTTTCGGGACCGAACGCCGTCTCCCCTAGCCCAACTCTGCCGTCATCGGTGAAGACGCGCACCCAGCTTATGTGTGGAGCAGCTGTACCTCGCAACGTCTCGATGCGAGTTACGATCGGCGGTTTCTTGGACATTTTCGAGATTTTGCTAACTGTCGCGCGGCAACATTCAATTTACCACGCCGATACGTTCGATCCTTATCTCTCGACGAGTTCGCGGAACTCCGATGCGGCGGCCTCGGATTCGTCCGCCGCCCATAACACATCGGCCATCAGAACCTCTGCCTCATCGGTACCCAGTGAGATCTCGTCCAAGATGTATCTCACATCCTCCATGCCGATCTCGACCAGCGTTTGACCCTTGTCGATGACGTCTTCGAACTGACGGGGCCACGAATGTCCTGAAAATGTGCTGTGATGGGCGATTTCGACGTTGGTTTCGGCATTGATCAACTCGTCGACTAGCTCATCCTCGAAAGTTACCGAAAAGCCAGTCTGACCTTGGGCGGAAATCTCGAAAACCAACGCTTCAAACGCCGATTGGAAGAACAGGACAGTTTCTATGTAGTCCAACGCGGCTTGGCGTAACTCTCCGGCCCGGTGTTGTGCGGCTGTAAATGTAGGGGGCGGCGGTATGGACGTCGCGGTTGGAGGAATCGGGGTCGATGTGGGCGGGACCGCAGTCGGCATCAATGCCTGACCGCCGCACGCCACCAGCAACGCAACGAACAACGAAGCTGCAAATGGTACGACGAAGTGAGCGTGGCTCAACGGGCTCGGCACGAATCTGAAGTTCATTGTGGAACGCTGCGTAGCTACAGATTAGACAATAGGTTGACGGATTGATTGTAGGTACGGTGATGTCCATAGTCCAGACTGTAACCCTTGCGTTCATGCAGGGTTTTACCGAGTTGCTGCCGATAAGCAGCAGCGGTTACATGATCATCGCTGCGTGGGCGCTAGGTTGGGAAGCGCCGTCCGCGGCTTTCGACGCATCTGTTCACTTAGGTTCTTTGGTCGCGATGGCGTTGTTCTTCCGCCGAGATTGGATGCTCATCCTCAAGGCGGCGCGGCGCGGGCGCAGCATTCCTCTCGGTGGCGACGACGATCTCTGGTCGATGCAGACGCTCGAGAGACACCGGCGGATCGGAGATATGCGGCGTCGACTTTCGATGCGGATGTCGATGCCATCGAAGAATCTCCTCAAAGCAGTCGGTTTGGGGTCGTTGCCGGCGATCGCGATTGGAGCCGCGACATATACGGTTGTGACGTCGGACACGGTTCGGGCGCCTGAGATTGCGGCCGGTATGTTCATCGTCACTGCCGGAGCGCTCCTGTTGGGGCATTACTTTACGAACCAGCGTCTGACCGGAAGAGATAGGAGTACAAGACCAAAGGGAATTGACTACGGCGACGCTTTGGTAGTCGGTTTCTCGCAAGCAGCGGCGCTGATACCTGGAATTTCGCGCTCGGCTGCGACGATTACCGCAGGGATTTCGCGAGGCATGCCGCTCGTCGTGGCGGTTAGGTTTTCCTATCTACTTTCGGCGCCCGTGATCGCTATAGCTGCCGTGGCGTCGTTCGTCCAAGTCCTCGCATCGCCCTCCGAGTCGTTACCTGAATGGGATGAACTAGGCATCGGCTTTGTGGTGTCGTTCATCGCGTCATACGTAGCGATCAGCCTGTTCATGTGGCTCATCCGCCGATTGGGGACGCTGACGCTGTGGCCGTTCGCAGTGTTTACTGGTGCTACTGGGGCGATTGTGTTGGTGGTGATTTATGGGGGGTAGAACGGAAAACGCATAATTGAGTCGCAAATCGAGTGGAGGATTCCAATTACCACCCAACATCGACATACCGAACCAAATGCAAACAGCGCCCTCGGTTTGATCCTGCGCGGCATGTTGCCGCGCAACTCAGTCCATTACGAGAACACCGGCATCATCGTCAGCGATGCATCGTTGCAACCGGATGTATTGATAACCGGTTCAGATCGCGCACCGGTCGTTATCGAGGCGGAATTTGAGCCTGCAAGCAACGTTGAGAAAGAGGCTTCTGAGCGGCTCGGCTTGCAGGAAACCGAAGGCAACAAGGCGATTGAGACCGCGATCGCGCTTCGATACCCTGACTCGCTCCGAACCAGTCCAGATCTTGATTCCGGTTTACGTAGCGCGGTATTGTCGTATGCAATTCTCAACCTTGATGGCACACGATTTCCGACAAGTGGTTGGCTTAAAGGCTCTTGTCAGGACATCGCAGACATGGTGCGACTGTCGTCCGTGCCTCAAAACGCAGTCAACGAAGCGGTTCAGCGTTTGGAGTTGGGTATCGATACTGCCGCGAAGCGTCTAGAAGAAATTGCAGAATTACGCCCGCGCGTTGCGGATTCGATTGCACGTCTGTTGGGTCTGTCCAACGTCGTTCAAACCCGTAGGATGGCCTGCGCGATCGTTGCGAACGCGATGATCTTCCATGACCGTGTGGCGGGTCTGCACGATGAGGTTAAGCCGCTCCATTTGGTCTGCGGAGACGGTGTGATGAATCCCCAATCCGAACTGTCAGACGCATGGCGGGAGATCCTCAAGATCAACTATTGGCCGATCTTTGCGGTCGCTCGTGACATTATCAACCAGATGATCCCTGGGGATGCTGGGAGAATCATTCGCGTATTGCAACAGACGGCGCATGATGTGTCCGCGACTGGCGTAGGCGCTTCACACGATCTCACAGGACGCATTTTCCAGAGTCTGATCGCCGACCGCAAATACCTCGCCACCTTCTATACATTGCCCGCATCCGCTGCGCTTTTGGCTAGATTGGCGGTGGACAAACTGACCAACGTCGATTGGGCCGACGCGGAAGGGTTGGGTAACTTACGCGTTGCCGATTTCGCGTGCGGTACAGGAGCGTTGCTAGCGGCGGTTTACGAACAGATTGCAACTCGACATGAAAATGCGAGTGGGAATTCTGAAGACCTCCACAAGGTGATGATGGAAGAAGTGCTTTACGGCTTCGATGTTATGCCGTCAGCCATCCACATCAGCGGCGCCACGTTGTCAGGCGTTCATCCCAACGTCAAATTTGGCGGTTCGCGGCTCTACAACATGCCTTATGGCAGGCAGCGAGATGGCACGGTTGCGATCGGATCATTGGAATTCTTGAATTCTTCCGCGGTGATGTCGCAGATTAATACCAATGATCCCGCATTACGCACGGGTAGCACTGGCGAAGAGACAGCGATGAATGTGATCGCTGATGCTCCCGACGAGAGTTTCGACTTAGTAATCATGAATCCGCCGTTCACGCGGGCGACCAATCATGAAGGCGCACACGCCGATGTGACCAATCCCGCGTTTGCCGCATTTGGCGCTACTCGTGCGGACCAAACCGCTATGGGACGCAAGATAAACCGACTTGGCAAAGGTTCGTGTTACCACGGAAACGCTGGAATCGCGTCAGCTTTTGCCGCCCTTGCGCATAAGAAATTGAAGAAAGATGGAGTGTTGGCGTTAGTGTTGCCGCTTACGGTGGCCGCTGGAGAATCTTGGCGTGCATTTCGAGAAATGATTGACCGTAATTACTCAGAGATTTCAGTTTTCAGCATCGGCGCGAATGGTAGAGACGCTTCATTCTCCTCCGATACAGGGATATCGGAATGCCTTTTGATTGCGCGCAAGCTGAGGGATGTTCGTAATTCCGGATCCAGTTCACGTTTCACAACATTGGATTCCCGCCCGAATGGATCAGTAGAGTCCAACGCGATATCCAAAGCATTCTCTAGCCTTGCAGACCTAAGAAACATTGCTGATGGTCCCTACGGGGGCACGTCGCTCTTTAACGGGAACGATCTCGGGGGCAACGTATTAGAGGTAAGTAGTCCTACTACTGGACGACCGTGGTCAAGCGTTCGCGTTGTGGACTTCTCGTTGGTTCAGACGGTCGAAGCTTTATTGGGATCGCGGTTGAATCTGCCAGGACGCGGTGACGAGTTGGAACTTCGCATTGCTGAGTTGGCGAAAATCGGCAAATTGGGGTTAGTTCACAGGGATATTACCGGAACGCCAGATCGAGGCCCATTCGTGAAACGTCGAGTTTCACCTACAGCAACCTATCCAGCGCTATGGAATCATAATGCGAACTCGGAAAAACATATTCTTTGCGACCCGGATTCGCAGCTGATTGTCAGGAAGGGCATGGAAGATAAAGCGGCCGAGGTTTGGTCAACCGCAAGTCGGTCGCACGTCTCGCTAGATTTCAGATTTACTTCGCAACCATTGGCTGCGGCAATTACTGAACGTGAGACGATGGGAGGCACAGCTTGGCCCAATGTAGGCTTTGCTGACGCTAGGTATGACTATGCTTTCGGTATTTGGTGCAATTCAACTATCGGTTTGCTTCTCTATTGGTGGCACTCAAATCGCCAACAGGACGGTCGATCAAGGGCGACAATTCGTTCGATCGAATCCATGCCAGTTCTCGACTTGCGAACGCTCAAAGACGAGAAATTTAAGGTAGCGGAAGCGATATTTGATGAGTTCCGCGATAAAGAGTTGATGCCAGCCTATCTCGCAAACTTGGACCCCAACCGGCGAGACTTAGACCATGCGATCATCTGCGGTCTATTGGGTTTCAATGACGCAACCTTTCGCGCAGTACGTCGTTTAACCGAAAAATGGTGTGCCGAGCCATCAGTTCATGGCGGCAAGAAGCGTCCAAACCTACCAAAATTGCAAGCATAGAGACCGAGGACATGGTCAGTCAGTCCTGTCCGAAATCGAAACCGATTTGGCGCTCAGACGGCTGTGATTCACGTGCGCGAGCTAAGATCTCTTGTCGTCTAGCCTCAGCCTCGGCTTCTCGACGCGCTACTTCGGCATAGTGCTCGTCTAGCTTCTTTTTCCACACCGTGTAACACGACGGACACTTCGTTATCGAAACGGTCTCGTCAGTCGGTTCCCAGTCTTCGGTGTAGAGGCGCCAGATTTTGGTCGTTTCTGTCGGTTTGCCGCATTCAGGGCAGGGGGCAACGACCGGCTCGTCGAAGTACTCCCCGTTTTTGCGAGGAATGTCGATTTCAGACGTCATACTGGGCCAAAGGTGTTGCGTATGGTATTCACCGATTTTACGTCCTCTGGCCCAGTCTATTGGAGTTTATCTACCCCTCCGGCAGCACCGCCATCGGCAACACCTCGCGTGAGGCCTCTAACTTCGGTGCCAACGACTGCATCCGGTCCCGACGCTTCAACGAACTCGCCACTTCGGGATTCTGCCCGGCTGACGGCCAGTTGCCTCGTAGCACCGCTGCGACCTGCTGCGACGCGCGCTGTCGGGCGAGCCATGCGGAACGTGTCGATTGACCTGCGGAGTGCGGGGCAACAATAACGTTATCCATCTTCAAGAGCGGGTTGTCAGGGTCGACCGGCTCCTGCTCGAAAACGTCGAGACCTGCGCCACGCAGCTTGCCTTCTCGGAGGGCTTGAATCAGGTCGACTTCTCGAACGACTCCGCCGCGGCACACGTTCACGAAGTACGCGGTCGGCTTCATGCAGTCGAAGTGTTCCTTGCGCATCAGGTGATGCGTCTCTTTGTTGAGTGGGATCTGGACAGAGATGTAGTCGGAACGCTCGAAGAGTTCGTGGAGCGAAAACACCTGCTCAACAGCGTACTCCTGCGCGATCCAGGGCGGGCAGTAGGGATCGTAGGCGATCACCTTCATCCGCCACCCGTTGAACATCTTGCGCGCAACTTGGCGACCGATGTTGCCGAGGCCGACCAGTCCAAGAACTTGCTGGTCAATCGGCTCGATGGGTGGCACGTCGTCGCGCCCCCATTTACCGGCTTTCGTCCGTTCGTTGTACTGAATGAGTTGCCGGTTCAAGCACAGGATCATCGTCACGGCTTGGTTCGAGACCTCTTCCATGCACATCCCGGCGCCGTTGGTGATGATGATGCCCATTTCGTTGCAGACATCGGTATCGATCTGGTTGAAGCCGTGCGAGTAAACAGCAAGCACCTGCGCCTTTTCGGCGGCTCGAATGACCTGCTCGCCTTGGTAGGGCGTCGAGCGCATCATCAGCGCGTCGGCGTCCCGCACGAGTTCGATTGCTTCACCCTCGGACTGCGGGTTCGCCTTGACGAATTCAACGTCCAAGTCGGCCATCTCGGCGCGTTCGTAGTCGAGGGGATCGCTCTCGTCGACGCCCATGATTAGGACTTTGTGTTCTGCCATTGCTCTGGAGTTCCTTTCGGATGGGGTTCTTGCTAGAGGTATCGGTTTCGGTTTATCGGTTAGCCATCATCACTTCCCAAGAGATGGGATCCCTGCGCGCTGGTGCGTGGTGCTTGACATCGGGGTTGATGAGCGACATCGGCCAGTAGCCGTCGGCGATACGGACCGCCTCCTCGCCTAGCTGGGTGTTGGCGCGTTCCCATGCAACCTCGCTGTAGGACGCGTAGTGGTTGGTGACGGCGACGTTATCCATCTTGAGCAACGGATTGTCGGGATCTACCGGCTCCTGCTCAAACACGTCTAACCCGGCACCCGCGATCTCGCCGTTCTGGAGCGCGCGGATGAGTGCCGGTTCATCAACGACCGGACCACGGGAGCAGTTGATGAAGTACGCGGTCGGTTTCATCGCCGAGAAGAACTCGTCGCTGAACATGTGGTAAGTGCCTTCGTCGAGGAAGACGTGAGGCGAGACGTAGTCCGACCGCTCAGCGACCTCTTTCAACGTCGGCACGATCTCAACGCCGTACTCTTTTGCGTCCCAGGATGAGCGGTACGGATCGAACGCAATGACATTCAGTCCAAATGCTTGCGCTTTGCGTGCGACGGCTCGCCCGATGTTGCCGAGTCCGACGATGCCGAAGGTCTCACCGGAAATGTGGCCCATCGGTGGGAGGTACTGTCGCGTCCACTCTCCAGCTTTGACGAGTTTGTCGTGCAGAACGAACTTGCGGGCGCAAACGAGGAAGAGCATCATCGTCTGGTTACTCACTTCCTCAGTTCCGAACGAAGCGGTGTTTGAAAGAACCACGCCGTTCACGGAAGCGGATTCGAGGTCCATGCCGTCGTAGCCATGCCCGAACGACACAAGGCCTTTGCAGCGTCCATTGTTGCCCATGTGGGCAAACATCGAAGGTTCGAAATCGTGTCCCTGGTTGATGGCGCAGTCTGCATCCTTCAACGCCTCAATCAACTCGCCCTCGCTGTGCCCAGAGTACTGCACGAACTCAGCGCCGTACTGACGCGCCGCACGCGACTGCTGTTCGGTGGAACTCGCGTCGTGTGTGTCACCGCCTCCCGGACCCAAATACAAAATCCTCATCGTCTCGTCTGCCATTGTCTTCTCCTCAGTTGTTGTCGTGATAGTGAAGTGTAACGCTCAATCTTCGGTAACGATGCTTTCTGGTGCTTCGCCGCGCCAAACTCGTTGCATGTTTGAGAAGGCGAAATCGACGCGGCGGGGATAGGACTCCCAACTCTTGCCCGCGACATGGGGCGCGACGACGACGTTGTCCATGCTCAGTAGGGGGTTGTCGGCTTCGACGGGTTCGATCTCGAAGACGTCTAGACCAGCGCCCCAGATATCTCCGTTGCGCAATGCCTCGATGAGAGCGGCTTCGTCTACCACTGGGCCGCGGCACGTATTCACGAGCAGTGCGGACTTTTTCATCAGTCCGAGTTCGCGGTCACCGATGAGCTTGTGTGAGCCTGCGTTCAAGTTCGTGTGGAGCGAGACAACGTCCGATTCCATCAGTAGTTCATCGAGTTCGACCCGTTTGGCACCATAAGACTCCGCTGTCTCGGAACGGACCAAGTCGGTATAGAGTGTTTCGGTTTCAAAGCCGCGAAGTAAGCGAGCAAGTGTTGATCCGATGCGTCCCGCGCCTACAATACCGACGGTTTTTCCTAACAGTTCATAGGAGTCGTAGCCGTCGATTTCGGGGCGCATCCAAGCATCGGCGCGGGTGTCGTTGTGGGCAATCGGTAGGTGGCGATGACAGGCGAGGATCAGCGTCATTGCAAACTCGGCTACTGGAATTGCGTTAGCACCACCGTTATTGGCGACAGGGATGCCCAATTCGCCGGCGACGCGTAGATTGACGCCATCGTAGCCAGCAGAGCAGAGTTGGACGAGTTTGAGTTTCTTGCCGGCGCGGAGGATGTTTTCGTCGACACCGTGACCGAACGCCAAAACGAAGTCTGCTTGGGTGGCGACTCGTTCGACTTCTTCGGGATCGGTTTCGTTCGTGCAGACTTCTAGTTCATAGCCGTCAGGCTTCATCTCCTCAGCCATCTTCAGCAGTGGCAGGGCAGGGCCTGATAGCACCATCACATTGGGCATGTGGGATGTACCTCGAAATTCAGGCGGTTACAGATAGGGAATCCGTGCGGTATCGTAGCGCATTGTACACCTCGGATTGAAGTCGAATCGCGTAACATCTTTCGACATGCGTGCAATCGACATTCTCGAGACGCTGTGCCTACAGCCGACCGTCTCATTTCATGAGCGACGAGTGGCGCGCGAGATAATGCGTATCCTTGCCAGTGCAGGGATCGATCATCATACCGATCGTTGGGGCAATGTAGTGGCCCAGATACCTGGCGATGAGGGCACGCCACCTCTGGTGTTCGTCGCTCACATGGATCATCCCGGTTTTGAGGCGATCGAGGCGGTTGATTTGGGAGAGGATGACGAAGTGGTTGTTGCCGAACCGCGCGGCGGTCTCGGTGCTCGGGCTTACGATGTCGGGACAGGTGTACGTGTGATTGCTCGTAACGGGGCTTCAATCTATGGACACGTCGAATCGCATACACCGTTACGACGCGTGGGCAGGTTCGCGAGGGCGGACAGCATACAAATCCGTCCGGAAGCGAATGCATCGGTTAGTAAAGCGTCTCTTCTGGCGTATCCCGCCGCGGTGGTTTTGGATCTTCCGAGTTTCAGCATCGATGGGGACTTGATCAGGGGCCGCCAGCTTGACGATCTCGCCGGTTGCGCAACGATTTTGGTGGCGTTGATGGAGGTCAGTGCCGAAGAGTCAAATCGCCGACCGCTTATCGGTCTATTCACGCGCGCGGAGGAAGTCGGGTTAGTGGGAGCCGCGCTGGCAGCTGGCGACGAAACGATCAACAAGGATGCCATCGTCGTGTCTGTTGAAACCAGTCTCAAGAGCGATAACGCTAAACAGGGTGAAGGCGTTGTGATCAGGGTGGGGGACCGCATGACGACGTTCGATCACGAAGCAGAAGCAGTGCTGCATCTCGCCGCGAATCGGGTACATGAACGGATTGAGAAGGGCGAATTCAAGGTGCAGCGTTCGCTGATGAGCGCGGGAGGATGCGAAGCGAGCGCGTTCAAGGCACACGGCTACATGGTTACCGGCACATCATTCCCGCTCGGAGCTTGGCACAACACCGAAGATGACGGATCGATCATACCCGAGTACATCCACATCGACGATTTTCGCTCGGGCGTCCATTTAATCACTGAAGCGATGAGAGACGACGGCCGCCAACGTCAAAACGATGTGTTGCGATACTTAGCTTCATTCCCGGAGACGGGTGCGATGAGGTTGCGGGATACGCTCATTTGATTAGTCGCCAGGATGTGCGCCTCAATTGTCCTAGCTAATCAACCTCGGGGTAGTGGTGTTGAACCTTGAAATGTAACCTTTTACGTATGCCTAAAGTCGACGGAAGTTACCTGATCGCTCGAACTCTCAAAGAGGAGGGAGCAGACTGTCTCTTCTATCTGATGGGTGGCCCGAACTACGAGATCGTCAACAACTCGGAAGACTTTGGAATCCGTACCGTCGACTTCCGACATGAACAGGCAGCGGCGATGGCTGCACACGCCTACGCCCGTGTCAAACGCACTCCCGGCGTCACAACGGCTGCGTCTGGCCCAGGCACACTGAACCTGCTGACCGGCATCTACAACGCGTTCGTGGACGCGGCGCCTATGGTGACACTTGGTGGAGCTGGTCCCCTGAGGGATATCTACAGGGACGGCTTCCAAGAGGTTGACTTGCCCAACATCTTCGCTCCGGTCTCGAAATCGGTGATACGACCGACCGATCCGAGCAGATTCCCGGAGCACATATCGACCGCGTTCCGAACCGCGATGAGCGATCGACCCGGCCCGGTCTACGTGGAGTGCAATGAAGACGTGCTCTACGGTGAGGTAGACGAAGAAGAGGCCGTGCCGCCAACGCGTGCCAAGGCGGTTTCGTCGCCGAGCGGGGATCCTGATCGTATTGCGGAGGCGGTGAAGATACTCCAGGCCGCGGACCGACCGATTTTGCTTGCGGGAAGTGGGCCGTGGTGGTCAGGTGCGTGGGAGGAACTACAAGAGTTCGTCGATCGAACGGGGATTCCCTTCTATACAACTCCAATCGCACGTGGCTTGATCCCGGAAGACCATCCCGTATCGTTCCCGGCTGCGAGATCCACGGCATTCAGAGAGACGGACGCGGTATTGGTAGTTGGGACGCGGTTCAACTGGATAATGACGTTTGGCCGAAGGATTTCACCGAACGCCAAGATTATTCAGGTTGACATTCACGCGTCGGAGATCGGGCACAACCGCTCGGTCAACATCGGCATCGTCGCGGATGCCAAGTCTGCGATGCGGCAGATCAATGCTGAAGTGTCCCGAATCGGTATAAAGTCGAAGGCCACGTCAGAGTGGGTTGAGTATCTGCGTGGTATCGAGACGGACCGGCGCGAACGTTCCCGTCAGTTTGAGGGGTCGTCGCAGGTTCCGATTCATCCGTTGCGACTATGCAAGGAGTTGCGAGAAGTGATGGATCGTGATGCGATTCTGACCGTCGATGGCAATGAGATCCTGCATTACGGTCGCCAATCGATCCCGACTTACGTGCCTGGTCATCGGTTGAACTCCGGCGCGACTGGCTGCATGGGCGTCGGCTTACCCTTCGCCATCGGTGCCAAGTTGGCGAAACCGGAAAAGCAAGTGGTCTCGTTACATGGCGACGGTTCGCTCGGAATGAACGCGCAGGATTTCGATACCGCAGTCAGACACGATTTGCCAATGGTCATCGTAGTCTCTAACAACGAAGGTTGGACCGCGCGGGTTGAAGGCATTAGGAAACCGGGCCGGGAACTGGGTTGGACGCGCTTCGATGCGATTGCTGAGGCTCTCGATGGGTATGGTGAGGAAGTCAGAGAACCGTCTGAAATCCGACCTGCGCTCGAAAGGGCGTTTGACGCTGGAGTGCCGGCGATTGTTAACGTTCACACCGATCCGACAGCCCGAGCCCTGTCGCGGTTTGTCGGCTCAAAAATGGAATAGCCACAGGTGGTTATCGATGTCTGAATCAGAAAGCGAACGACGCCCCAACACTTACATCATGTTCTCCAAGTTGACCGAACGCGGTCGGGACCGAGTCAGGACGCATCCCGAACGTATTTTGGAGGTCAACAACGAGGTAGAGATGCGCGGATGCCATGTGGTAGCTCAGTACGCTTTGATGGGCGACTATGACTTTGTGACGATCATCGAGGCGCCAGACAACGGCGAGATGTCCCGCATCGCGATCGAACTCGGGGCGAGGGGCACTATCGACACGACGACGTATACGGCGATACCGATTAACGAATTCATCGAGATCATGAGAGATAACGACGTTTAGTCGGATTCCGCCGCAGGATCAACAATGATGCTCAGTTTATGAATGATGCAAACTGAAGCCGTTTCTCGACGCACTAGCTCTTCGCACCAATCCTGGATATACACGAAGGGGTTGGATTGGAAACTGATCCTAGTTGGGATCGTGCTTATTGCTTGGGGGCAGTTGCAACTGGTCCAAGACGATAGCCACGAGGGTGATGGTTTCTTCGGTTCAGGGAGATTGTTCCTGATACTGGGTTTCGGAGCTATTGCGGTTGCGGCCTATTTCTTCAAATCTAGGCTGGGATCAGTGTCGTGGAGGGTGAGCCCGCCGCGGATGCTTCGCTTCGATCTTGGCGGACTGCGAAAAACCTCATTCGGGATCGGTGTTGCTGCCCTGGCGTTCCTAGTGTTGAGACTGCTAGGTGGTTCGACATCAGGCGGCGACATCTGGATATGGCTAGTCGCATTGGTCGGCTTCAGTATCCCATTCGCTCCGTCGGTCACCAGGGTGTTGGTTGGATTGAGAAAGGCAAGACGGTCAGTCCGCTGGGTCGACGTTATCATCGTCAGCGTACTAGCGGCGATATTCATCGGTTACACATCCTCGGATCTAACTGATTGGTACTACTCAGCCATCGGCGACGAGTTCGGGTTTTATGAACTGGCCACCGATTTTGTGGAAAACGGCATAAGCGCGCCGTTCAGTCAACGCGGAGTCGACGACTACCATCCCCGCCTAGGGATGCTGATGAAGAGCGTGGTGATGGATGTAGTGGGTGCGGACAACTTCGGGTGGAAGTTCAGTTCGGTTGTGATGTTCGCTTTGACCATTCCTGCTGTTTATCTGATCGGCACTTTGTCAGGCGGTCGGGTCGCGGGAGCGGTGGCCGCGGCAACCTTGGCGATTAGCCACTACCTCATTGGCTTCACGCACATCGGATACGACCACATCGATTCGCTTCTTCCAGCGACATGGGCATTTGCGTTGTTCTTTTTGGCGATGCGGACCAAGAGTCCTTTCCTGTTCTTCGTGGCCGGTATCGTCGCTGGTCTGTGTATGTACACGAATGTTGCGGCGAGGATTGTTTACCCAGTCATAATCGCTTTTTTCATTTGGCGCGCGTTCATCGGCGACCGCAAAGATTTCCGCAATTGGGCGATCCCTATGCTTGTCGGGGTGGCGGTTACTGCTTTACCGATCTTTGTCGTTGACGGCTCCGGACTGGTTGACCAGATGCTGGGCCGAGTAATCGGGGGGCAGGGCGAAGCCACTGAACTAGGTACGATCGAGCGTCTCATCCGCAACCTCGAGCTCAACCTCTATGCGTTCAATTACAACGAACACATCACCCACTATGTTTCGGGTTCGTTGTTGGATCCTGTGTCGGCGGTGATAGCGGTCGCCGCGGTGGCTTTTGCGTTGGGAAGAATCGGTGATCCTGCTTCGGATTTCTTGGTCATTTGGCTGGCGCTGGGTTTCGCCGCGACGGGAGGCCTCAGCCCCTACGATTGGCACGTTGCGACTACACGCCTTTTCCCATTGATGATCCCCTTGTCGTTAGCAATGGGTCTATTGATCGCGAAGTTCGTGTGGCCGATAGATATCAACTTCTACGCGGCAGGTGAATCACCCGTATTGAACTCGAAGCTGATCACGATAGTCGCCCTCATGTTGGCGGGTGGACTGGTGTGGATACTCAATTACCAACGTTCCGAAGTTGACACGCCCAGCGTTTACCACAACTCCCCAATCGCTGTGACGATCGGAGCGATCAAATCCGAGCACTGTGCTCAACTGCCGGGCGAAAGAGTGGCCATCGTTTCTAGAGGAGAGCATGTGGTACGTCGAATCTTGGATTCGTATGATCCGGGCAGCATCCAGACGGACCCACACGCACCTCCATTGCCAGATTCTCCCGTTTTCCTCAACCATGAGCAGGCTCTTGACGGAGGATTAGGGGACGCGAACCGATTCGGATGCGTTATTTTTTCGCACCCGTGGGAACCGGAACCGACGAGGATTCTGAATGAACTGCAGGCATCGATTCCCAACGGCGTGGTCATAAGATTCTCCGACCTATCGCGAAAAACTACCATCAGCATCTTCAAGCCCCTGTAACGTGATGCCGCGTGATACCTCCGAAATGGTGGTCTGCTTGTCGCATACTGATTTGTTTGCCTTGGAACCTGCGCTGAGGCGGTATCGTAGAATCTTGCAAAGCCGTCAATATTCTGTATAAATGTCACCCGATGTCAGCTGAAGCAATCGAAAGACGTTCGATCATTATTTCGATCGTTGCAAGTGCATCGTTCGGCATTCTCGGCATCGTGATCTCGATCGCGAGCCACTCCGGAGCCGTGTTTTTGGACGGACTGTTTTCACTCACTTTCGCAGTTGTGGGGCTTCTCACCTTGTACGTCTCTCAACTCGTGTCGCGTCCGAGCGACGAAACATACCCGTTTGGTTATGCGACATTTGAACCGATGCTGAACCTCTTCAAGGGACTGCTGATCGGGTTCGCTCTGGTCTATGCGGTTTGGACGGCTGTGAGAACGATCTTGACGGGCGGGCAGGACATAGCCGCTGAGGGAGGCATCTTCTACGCCGTCATCGCGGTTGTGGGCGGTGCTATCGTCGTCGTCGTGTTGAAACGCTACGCGAAGCAGTCCGGTTCACCGATCGTCGACGTAGATGCAAAGAACTGGACCGTGGACACGCTGATCAGTTCGGCGGTCGGAATAGCGTTCGTCGCAACGCTACTAATTCAGAACTCCGACTGGTCCGATTTCGCGCCTTACGCCGACCCGATAATCATGTTGGCTATCGCCGCGATCGCGGCGCCGCAACCGTTTCAAACCATTCGAGAGAACCTACGACAACTCGTCGGCAAGGCACCTCCGAAAAGTGTCCAAGACAGAGTTGCAGATCTCGTTGAGGAGGCGATAGCCGATGTGCCTCACGTGGAAACACATCTCCGCATTGTGGACGTAGGACGATACATCCACCTTCATGTTTACGTGATCATCTCACCCGATACCCGTGAACCTATCGACATCTGGCGACACGATCAGATACGCCGTCGGATTTACGAACGCGTGTCAAGCGAGTACCGATATCTCTCGTTGGATGTTGGGTTTACGATGGATCGGCGTTGGGCCTTGAACTCAGTCCCATCAGAAGAGCACGAAATGGTTGTCGTACCAGTCGAATCTCCGGAAGCCCAAGAAAAATAAGTCGAAGATCAAAAATTACCGCAGTTGTGTTCGGTGTTGCAACGTGCCTTTTCTTGGCAGGTTGCGGCACTGTTGGAAGTCTTGCATCTCCGACCCCTGTGCCGGTTGACGTTTTGGAGCCCACGCCCACTCCGTCGTTCACCGATGCTTCCAAAAAGGAGATATCGGCGTTGTTCGAAGAACAGGCCGACGCTATATCCCGTGCGGACTGGGAATCTGTATACGATTCTTGCAATCCCAGCTACCGTGCTCGTCGGGATCTGGAACGCTTCCAAGGGGATGTCGAGCAATATCTGAGTCGTTTCGACACTTCATCAGATTCCCTTGATGTTCGCAATCCTGAGGTAACTAAAGGCAGGGATGATCGGTTCGACCTCAACTACGACTTGTATATCGATGGCGAGTATTCCCAGACCATCCGCGTGGGCGGGGCGTACGTTTTCATAAACGGAGTGTGGTACGACGACGGCGTTTGGTGTCGTTAGGTGCTGGCAGCCGCTAGTTCGGCTCGTGCAACCTGTTCTGGATCTAACGGCATGACTGTGAACTGTTCTTCGTATAGCCGCCGGTATAGCTCTGATTTGCCAATCAATTCATCGTGCGGCCCACGCGCCCGGATCTTTCCGCCTTGAACAACCAAAATCTGATCCGCAGCGATCACAGTTGAGAGTCGGTGCGCTATCGCGATCGTCGTCCTGCCTTCCCGCAACCTCGCGATGGCTTCGCGGATCAGTCGTTCCGACAGGGTGTCGAGCGCGCTGGTCGCTTCGTCCAAGAGTAAGATGCGAGGATCGGCCAGGATCACGCGTGCGATCGCAAGACGTTGTCTTTCTCCGCCCGACAGCATGTATCCGTGTTCGCCGACGATCGAATTGTAGCCTTCAGGCATCGCCGCAATCGTGTCGTGAATCTGCGCAGCCTTGGCGGCCTCTTCCAGTTCTTTCTCTGTCGCCGACGGGCGACCGTAGAGAAGGTTTTCGCGAACCGTTGCATGGAACAAAAACGGGTTCTGGGAGACGACACCGACTAATTCCGTGAGATTGTCATGAGTCATGTCTTTGATGTTGACGCCGTCGATTTTCACCGCGCCTTCATCTGCGTCGTAAAGACGAGATGCAAGGTAGCCGATGGTCGTTTTCCCCGAACCGCTCGGACCGACTAAGGCCGTGAGTTCGCCTGCACCAGCGGTGAAGGAGATGTTGCTCAAAGAGAAGGATTCATCGTCTGGATCGTGCCCGTTCTCGCTGGCGTCCATTCTGTCGGTGCGAATTTCTTCCCGGCTATTTCCGTGTCTCCTAGAGGCATGCATTGGCGGTATCGTCAACTCGCCGCCCCCCATTTGACCATCACCGCCGGGCGGGCCGCCACCTTGGTCGCCACCGAACCCTCCTGTATGTCGTTGCCCCGCCTGCGCTTTAAGTTTGGCCTCCAGACGTTCGAGTCCCGATTCTTGATATGTGAAAGACACGTTTTCGAACACTACTTCGCCCTTGGCGGTGAGGGGATCGACTTTGATTGGATTCACAGGGTCAACGATCGTCGGTTTGATGTCCATGTATTCGAATATCCGCTCGAACAGCGCGAGCGAGCCAGCGATTTCGACACCGCGTTGGAGTAGGTTGGCCATTGGGAAGAGGAGCCGAGCTTGAATAGTCGAAAAAGCGACGATGTCACCCAGCGTCACGCGTTCGCTGCCGTCGAGAATCAGGATGCCTCCTACCAACCATATGAAGGCCGGTGCCATGGTGAAGAAAGCTTGGACCACGATGAAGAAACCGCGTCCGGTCATGTATTGCCTTATGGAGACGTTAGTGAGTTTCGTGTTTGTGTCTTGGAACTCTCGCAGCTGTTCCGACTCACGCCCGAAAGTCTTAGCGACGATCACGCCGGAAACGAACAGCGTTTCGCCTGTTTTGGCGGTCAGATCGGCTAGAGTGCGTTGCATCTGACTAGTCAATCGACGTCTGCGAGCACCAACTATGCGCGAGAGATAGGCGAATATCGGCATTGTGCAGACAGCGACTATGGTCAATTCCCAAGAGAGGATCAACATCGCAACGAGCGCCGCGGCCACGATAGTCACGCTGGACAAGATATTGACTACGGTGTCGGTAAGGACTAACTGTGTGCTTGAGACGTCATTAGCGAGGCGTGACTGAATATCTCCGGTCTTGGTCGACGAGAAAAATGAGATCGGCTGCTTAAGCAGGTGGTTGTATACGGTGTGCCGCATATCCTCCATCACTTTGAAACCCACTGCGGCGTTAAGTCGCGATTGGATGAAGTTGAGGACACCTGAGACTGCCGCGACGAAAACCATCCCGCTGATCAGCCACAACAATAGGCTCATGTCCTGTTGCGGCAAAGCGTCGTCGATCACACGCTGGATGAGAAGCGGTGTGATGACACCAAGCGCAGAGGTGATGAGAACCAACAGTCCAACTACAGCCAACGTTCCCTTGTAGTCAGCGTAGAGCCTGATGACGCGTTTGAAGGTGTCTCTTGGGAATGGTCGTTTACGCGCCTCTTCAGCCATCATGGCGAATCCCGGATCGCCCATTCCTCCCCGCATTCCTCCTGATCTCATGCGTACCTCCGGGATTAAACTCTGCGTCGGGATGGCAGTCGGTTTGAAGGCATATTACCCCATCAACACCTCACTGACCACCACTGTCGTCTTTCAGACGTTTCGCAACAGAGAGAGTTGGTAGCCCGTAGGGGAGTCGAACCCCTGTTTCAGCCTTGAGAGGGCCGTGTCCTGGGCCACTAGACGAACGGGCCACCGTTATCGTGCGGGAACTGGACTGACTAGTCCGTGCTCTCTATCCGATTTTGGCTGCCGATGCAGGATTCGAACCCGCGCTCCCAGATCCAGAGTCTGGTGTCCTACCACTAGACGAATCGGCAACGGCTTGCTCTAAACATCATAACAGATTGCCGAATCGCATCCCGCACGTTGACTACATCCTGTGCCTTGGCTACCTGCATCGCGAGTTTGTGATGGGCTGGTCGATTCTGCCTCGCAGATGTCGGAATTGGTATATACTGCGCGCATCCTTGAACGTCAAACGTCGCGTTCAGCAGTAATTGGTGTCAAATCAACCAAGGGAGAATTTTGACATGAAATCACGAATTGCAAGCAGATATCTGCTTGGAGCGGTTGCGGCATTGATTGCTGTTACGGCTTGGGCCTGTGGAGGTGACCCGGAGACGGTGGTCGTCAGAGAGACGGTCGTTGTAGAGGTGGAAAAGGAGGTGCAAGTCGAGGTCGAGAAGGAAGTCCAGGTCACGGTTGAAGTAGAGAAGGTGGTAGAGGTCGAAAAGGTTGTCGAAGTCGAGAAGGTCGTTGAGGTGATGGTGGAAAAGGAAGAAGCCGCTCCGACCGCCACGTCGGAACCGGTCAGTCAAGAGTTGCCTGAACCCGAATCGGCAGTCGGTACTTTGGTGATGATTCCAGAAGGCGTCGCACCTGGCGTGGGGATCAACCGGTCGCAGGCACCTGAGTCTTTGATGTACTGGGGTGTGAGCGAGCAACTTTTCCGTCCCAACGATGACGGCACCCTAGTCGGTCCTTGGCTAGCCGAAAGCTGGGACATCGCCCCCGACGGTTCACAAGCTACGGTTACTATCCGCAGCGGCGTTGAATTCCACGGCGGTTGGGGAGAACTGACAGCCCACGACTTTGCATGGAGCCTGAACGACACCAACGGTGCTATCACACCTGAGAGCATCCACGGTCAGGCAGGAGACTTCGCCGCGTTCATGGACGAGGCTGAGGCAACGGACAACCGTACTCTGATCCTGAACTTCAACGCCCCAGAGCCTCGATGGACGACCCTGCTGTTCAACCAGGCCGGTGACGCATTCGGCGTTTTCTCAAAGAAGGTTTACGACGAAATGGGTGCCGACTGGATGCGTGAAAACATCATCGGTACCGGCCCATACACGGTGCAGGAATGGCGTCAATCTGACAGTGCCACACTGATCGCTCAAGAATCCCACTGGGACAAAGTTCCCGAGGTTGGAACTTTGCGATTGATCGACGTTCCAGAGACTGTAGCGCGTATCTCCGCGCTACGATCAGGTGGTGCAGATTGGGCAGTCCTGCCGGTCCGTGAAATGAAGGATCTAACCCGCGACGGTTTCGGAGTGCTGACAACTGGTCGACAGAGTGGTGTGCCGCTCAACATGGCCGGCAACTACTGGGAAAGTACCGCGGTCAAGACTGGCGAACCGATAACTCACGTGACGTTCGTGCACGACATTCCGTGGATTGGCAACCCGCACAAGCCGGACGACAACAACAACCCGGCTGGTATGGATGACATGGAACAGGCCAGATTAGTCCGTTGGGCGATCGCGTTGTCGATAAACAGGCCGCTAGTCAACGAATCGCTTTACGGCGGCAACGCCTCCGAGTACCACGTTGGAATGTTCCACGTCAACAACCCCGATTGGGATGACAAGTGGCGCGTCCCTTACGACCCGGCAATGGCCAACGACTATCTGGACCAAGCTGGTTACCCGAAAGATGACGACGGCGTACGGTTTGCGATGCCGATCTACGCTTTCACCTCGGTTCGTGACTGGGCTGAAATTGCAGACACGGCTGCTGGTTTCATCAACCAGTTGGGCATCGAGACGAACATCGTCAAAGTTGCTTACTCGATCGTTCGCCCGAGCCTTGTAGCGAGGAGCACGACTACACCTGCGACGCAGTGGTGCAGATCAGACTTGTGGAAGCCGTATGACTGGGTGACGGGAGAGGAGGAAACGAGCCTCACACGTGGCGGTTTCGGCTGTCACATGGAGATACCCTTCATCTTGGATACGGTCCAAAAGGTGGCTGCCGAACCCGACCCAATCAAACGAACCCAGTACAACATCGCCCTTGTGGATTATCTCCACGAGCAAGCGTTGAAGATCGGGATCATCGCGCTACCATTCGTTTCGGCGTACAACCCGAATTCGATTGCCGAATGGCCTATGCGCCCCGGTCCACAAGCTCCTCACACCTCGCCCGAACTGATCGTTCCGGCCAGATAGACACGTGTGAAGATCGGTTGTCACCTCGATTAATACGGTGCTTCGTATCCGAGGTGACACCTAATCTGTTGGGCTACGGTGCGAATTTGTTCGTTGCCGTAGCCCGACTTGAAGGGTCCGACGGCGTACACAGGCGCATCGTTCGGACTGAATCCTGCTGTGCGTAAATTCCTAATCAGACGATTCTTCGCAGGCATCCTTTCGGTGCTTGCTGCAACTGCAATTGTCTTCGGGTTGTCGAGGGCCGCAGGTGATCCGTTGCTTCTTTACGCCAAGCCCGGCGGTTATGGCGTCACTCCAGAGCAGGAACAGGCACTCAAGGAAAAACTACGTCTTGACCGTCCGCTCGTGGTCCAGTACCTCTTGTGGCTGACAGACTTGGCACGTGGCGACTTTGGCAAGACACTTCTGGCAGAGCAATTGGTGACGCGGGTGATCGGCGAGAAGATGGGGGCAACCGTGCAGTTAGGGATCACTTCATGGTTACTGGCAACAGTGATGGGGGTGCCTTTAGGTGTGCTGTCGGCAGTTCTGCGTGGCAGTGTGTGGGACTACTTGGGGCGCGGGTACGCGCTCATCGGACAATCCCTCCCTACTTTTTGGCTAGGCCTCATGCTCATTCTGATATTCAACAAACAGTTGGATTGGTTACCCTTCGGTACACGGGGGACGTCGGAATCGTTTTTCTTCACCTGGGACAACTTGCGATACTTCATATTGCCGTCGTTCGCTGTTGCATGGGGTGCGGCTGCAGTCTATTTGCGGCTCACAAGGTCGGCGATGCTGGAGGTGCTCGACTCTGAATTCGTAAAGCTCGCGCGTTCGAAAGGCGTAGGCCAGACAAAAATCATTTGGAAGCACGCGTTTCGTAACGCATTGATACCGCCGTTGACCGTCTCAACTCTGATTATGGCTGGATTGATAACCGGAAGCGTCGTTGTCGAGTCGGTGTTTTCATGGCCGGGACTTGGCAGGTTGGCGGTTCAGGCGGTTCAGGATAACGATTTTCCCATTCTCACCGCAACTGTTCTCTTCTTTGCAACAGTTTTCGTGATGGTGAACTTACTGACCGACATTCTGTACGCGTTGATCGACCCTCGGATTCGCTACTGAGAACTGCCTGAAACACTCGATGGCATCTGAAACGAGAACAACAGGAGAGACTACTGCGTTGCAAGGGGCAGCAGCGCCTACGCAACGCGTTTTTCGGCTTTCTCCGGGCTACGTTTGGTACGCGTTACGACGATGGCCGATTATTCCAGCCCTCATCATGGTGGTTCTGGTTGTAGCTGGTGTTTTCGCGGATCAACTGGCACCGTATGACGAGATCGAACAGGACATCAGATTCCGCAACGCTCCGCCACGTATCTTCAATTCGAACGCTGAGTATTGGGAAAGTCAGGACTTTTCCCAAGCGATGTTCCGAGCCCCGGATAGCGAAGGGAAGAACCCAGCTAACCGATTCATCCTAGGCGCAGACCATGTCGGCAGGGATGTCTTAAGCCGTATCATCCACGGCGCACGCATCTCGCTTGTCGTCACCTCAGTCGCATTGTTTTCAGGTCTGATTCTCGGGGTGACCATAGGTGTGATATCGGGCTATTACGGCGGTATGGTAGACGAGATTTTGATGCGAATGGTCGACGTGTGGTACGCGATACCTTTCTTGTTGCTCGCCATGGTGGCGGTCATCATCTTCGAAGCAAGCTTGAATCTCATCATCATTCTGTTGATACTGCTCGCATGGAGCGGGTATGTCCGGAATCTGCGTGGCGAGGTTTTGAGTCTGAAGGAACGCGATTTCGTCGCATCGGCCCGCGTCGCCGGCGCATCAACTTTTCGCATCATCTTCAAACATCTGCTGCCGGGACTTATAAACACGATATTCGTGATTGCCAGTCTCAGAGTAGGGCAGTTGATACTCGCAGAAGCTTCGCTCAGTTTCTTGGGCGCTGGGATTCCAGGTCCGACGCCAGCTTGGGGCGTGCTAATTGCGGAAGGTAGGGAATATGTAGAGTCTGCTTGGTGGCAGACGGTGTTTCCAGGAATGGCGATCTTCCTAGTGGTTCTCGCCTTTAACTTCCTAGGCGACTGGGTTCGAGACCGACTGGACCCACGGCTACGCCAGCTAGATTGAGCCGGTTAGGTTTCGATCAACTGCATCAAGATGTCTTGCAGCTGGTTGTGCTTGATGTAACCCTGATGGACGGTCAAGACGTTGTGATTACGGTCTAA
>CBDBDX010000003.1:0-146670 GCA_965204135.1 Dehalococcoidia bacterium
GGTTCACCGCATAGATCGTCAACACACTCGCACCCGCTAGCATCGAAAACCCCAACGCACCTAGGAAACGCGCCGGTACCCACTGGACCAACATCCCGAACATGAACGTCGAACCACCGGCCGCTACCGCATCGAACGCCGTCGCGAACGAGATCAGCGTCGGATCCATACCCCGATCCATAAACGCCGCGATGCGATGCAACGCCACAGTCCCAGTCGCCAGCTGCACCATCGAAAACACGATCACCAGGCGCCACAGCGTAGTCGTCCGAACCGCCTCCCTCACTGTCCAAGACACCTCATCCACAGTTTCCCGCATCGACTGTTCCTGTTCCCTTCGCGCGCAACTCTCCTTCCCCTGCTCGGCGGGGGAAGTGCCGAAGGCGATGGGGGGCCGTGAGCCCTTCTCCCTCACCCCTTCCGGAGGCGAGATCTTTTCCCCTCCCCCTTTCAGGAGGAGATTCAGAGGGGATCCCACCGGGCACGCCCCCATCCGGCAACATCCCCACATCCTCCGGCTGCCGACGCACAAACACCAACCCCAACGGCACGATCACTACCAAGCCGATGATCGCCAGAACGATCCAAGCGCCACGCCAACCGATCTCGTTGATCAACACCTGCGTCAACGGAATAAACAGCAAAGCCCCGATCGGTATCCCCAGTCCCACATACGCAACGGCCTTTCCCCGATTCCTCACAAACCACTTCAACACCGGTACCGTTGTTACCAATGCCCCAGGCCCACTCATCCCAACTAGCCCCATCACAACAAACAGCACCACCAGATGCCACGCCGACGTCACATAAGCCAACCCGATCAACGCCCCACCAGTAGCTACAGCCGCAACCGGCAGCATCACCCGCGACCCGTACCGATCCAGCAACCACCCGATCAACGGACTAGTCGCCGAACTCGCTCCCTGCCTCGCCGTCTGCGCCCACCCGAACGCCGCCCTCCCGATCCCCAACTCATCGCCCATCGGCTTGATAAACAACCCGAAATTCAAAGACCCCATACCCATACTCACCGCACCAGTAGCCGCCATAACCCCAACAATCACCCAACCATAGAAAAACCGAGGACGACCCTCGCCATCTCTATCCAACAACCGCATCAACCCAAACTACCACAGCAATCATCTCCTCCCCTTTTTGCGTAGCAAAAGGGGGACGCGTCGAGCGTAGCGAGACGCAGGGAGTTCATACCGTCAACAAACTAAAACCTCTTTCAATTCCCCATTGAGCATCAAACGGCAGAGCACATCATGCCCATTATTCAAAATCATGGCAATCATAGTTCAAAACACATGACGTGCTAGCATTCGCCAAAACATGGCTGACCAGATTTTTTGGGCGAAAGATGAAAATCGAAAGAGTCGAATCTTTGCTCCTCGGCGGTGCTGACGGATCGCCCGGTTTCCATCACGTCGTGCGTATCTGGACCGACGACGGAACCTACGGCGTCGGCGAATCCTCATGCTGGGCCTACTCGGCCGCAACCGACGCCATCGCCAAGAAATTAGGCGACTACCTTATCGGCAAAGACCCCTCACGCATCGAGCATCACTGGCAGTACATGTACCGTATGGGACCTTTCCGAGGCTCCGCACTCTCCGGCGCCATCAGCGCCATCGACATCGCACTCTGGGATCTCAAAGGCAAACGTTTCGACGCACCCGTCTGGGACCTCCTCGGCGGAAACACCCGAGACAAAATCAGGCTCCATCTTCTGATGGCGCCGAAGCAACTGCTGGAACAACCCGTACCATACGACCGTAGCGAAGAGGCACAAGCGCTCTACGAAGCCGCAAAGGAAGCAGCCGAAGCCGGATGGACCGCCATCAAGACCGACCCGCTGCCCAGCGGATTCGAAAGTATGACCCTCGAACGACTCATCTCGGATACCGTCGACAACGTCGCCGCGATGCGCGAAGGCGCAGGAAAAGACGTCGACATAATCCTCGAAATACACCGGAAACTCACCCCAATGAACGCCATCGCCCTCGCCCAAGAGGTGAAGCATTGGAGGCCGCTGTTCTACGAGGATCCGATCCAAATCGACAGCGTGATTCTCCAAGGCAGCATCACCCAACGCACCACCAATCCTGTAGCAAACGGCGAACGAGTCCACAACATCTGGGAATTCCGCGACATGCTATAAGCCGGCGGACCCCAGTACGTCCGGCCCGACATCGGCCTAGGCGGCGGCATCACCCATGTCAAGAAGATCGCCGCACTCGCCGAGTCCTACCACTCCGCACTCTGCACCCACAACTCCCTCGGCCCGATCACCACCTCCGCCGCAATCCAAGTCGACGCCTCCATACCCAACTTCGTCACCCAAGAATACGGCCTCGGAGACGAACACCCCGCCAACGCCGTCTTCATCAACCACCACAAACGCGAAGGCGGCTACATGCTCCTAACCGACGCCCCCGGCATCGGAATAGAAATCGACGAAAACCTCCTACAAATAGCCAAAACCACCTACCAACCCCGCAACTGGCCCATGCCCATCCGAACCGACGGCTCAGTAGCATACGCCGTCTGAAACACCCGTAGGGGCGGTTCGCGAACCGCCCCTACTCCATCACAAGCCCTGCACGATCCGGGTTTCCCCCGCTCGGCGGGGGAAATGTCCGAAGGACAAAGGGGGCACGAGATGACCGCGCTGACTGCCGCCCACTTCGCAAAGCGTAAGGGGGCGCGAGCGAACGTAGTGATGCGAGCGGGGGATGCCCGGCGGGGAAGGGCGGCGGGGAAGGGCGGCGGCGGTATCCCCTCTCCCTCGATGGGAGAGGGCTAGGGTGAGGGTGACGAGGTGGACATGAGGCAGCGCAAATCACACCCCATCCCGTCCATCCTGTGCATCCATGTAAAACACACATCGTGCTAACATCACCACAGCCAATTCTGAACAACACTTGGAACCAAATCGATGGCAACCAAAACCACAATCGCAAAAGTCGAATCCATGCTCATCGGCGGATCCGACGGATCTCCCGGCGGACACCACATCGTACGCATCTGGACCGAAGACGGAACCTACGGCATCGGACAGTCTTCATGCTGGGCATACATGGAAGCCGCCGACGCCATCGCCAAGAAGTGCGGCGACTACCTCATCGGCAAAGACCCGTCCCGCATCGAGCACCACTGGCAGTACATGTACCGCATGGGCCCCTTCCGAGGATCCGCACTCTCCGGCGCCATCAGCGCCGTCGACATCGCGCTCTGGGACATCAAAGGTAAACGTCACCAAGCCCCGGTGTGGGACCTTCTCGGCGGCAACACCCGCGACAAAATCCGTCTCCACCTCCTCATGGGGCCGAGGCAAAAAACCGAACTGCCGTTTCCTCACGACCGAGGAAAACAAGCCCACGGTCTATATGAGGCGGCGAAAGCATCAGCCGAAGAAGGATGGACCGCCATCAAGACCGACCCCCTCCCGAACGGCTTCGAGAGCATGACCCTCGAACGACTCATCGCCGACACCGTCGACAACGTCGCCGCCATGCGCGAAGGAGCCGGCAAGGACGTCGACATCATCCTCGAAATCCACCGCAAACTCACACCCATGAACGCCATCGCCTTGGCGCAGGAGCTAGAGCAGTTCCACCCCCTCTTCTACGAAGACCCCATTCAGATCGACAGCATGATCCTCCAAGGCGCAATCGCCCAACGCACCGCCTTGCCCCTCGCCAACGGCGAGCGCATCCACAACATCTGGGAGTTCCGTGACATGTTCCAAGGCGGCGGACCTCAGTACGTCCGACCTGACATGGGCCTCGGCGGAGGAATCACCCACGTCAAAAAAATCGCCGCCCTCGCCGAGTCCTACCACTCCGCACTCGCCACCCACAACTTCCTCGGACCCATAACCACCAACGCCGCCATCCAAGTCGACGCCTCCATACCCAACTTCGTCACCCAGGAATACTCCCTCCGAGACGAACACCCCGCCAACGCCGTATTCGTCAACAGCTACAAACGCGAAGGCGGATACATGAACCTATCCGAAGCCCCAGGCATCGGCCTCGAAATCGACGAAAACCTCCTAAAAACCGCCAAAACAACCTACGAAACCCCGCGACCTAAACATGATCCCCATGAGAACCGACGGCTCAGTAGGCTACTCCGTCTAAAGCTAAATCCACTCGTTCTGCTGCCGCGACGGGAACTGCGCCTTCTGCAGGTAACTCTCGGGGTTCGGACTCGGCCCCGGTGGATGCTTGGTCAGCGCCTCCTCGTCCAGATCGATCCCTAAGCCGACTCCCATCGGCAGATCGAAGTAACCGCCCTTCTGGAACGGGAAATCGCCCTTGACGACGTGCCGGTACCAGTCGGCGTGACCGCCCTCCTGTACAAGGAAGTTCGGCGATGCTGCATCCACATGCAGCGCCGCCATCGTGTTGATCGGCCCATAAGGGTTGTGCGGGCAGAACCCCAAGTAGTACGTCTCCGCCATCGCCGCCAGCTTCTTCAACTCCAAGATCCCGCCAGCATGACAGATGTCCGGCTGCACGAACTCCACCACCTGCTTCTCGAACAACTCGCGGAAGCCCCACTTCGTGTAGATCCGCTCACCCGTTGCCAGCGGGATGTTTACCGCGTCCCGCACCTTCAGCATCGCATCGATGTTCTCCGGCGGTACGGGCTCCTCGAACCAGAACGGACGGTACTGCTCCAACGCCCGCCCCATGCTGATCGCACCCTCCGTCGACAACCTCCCGTGCACCTCGATCATCAACTCTACATCGTCGCCCACCGCATCCCTTACCGCTTCCACCTTCGCCAGCGCATCCCTCTGCGACTCCGCCGTCGGGAATAAACCCTTGTGCGAATGCGGATCACCCTTCAAAGCTGTCAGACCCTGCTCAACCCACGACATCGCGTTCTCGACCGCGAGCTCTGGCGTCTGACCGTCGAACCGGCCGTATGCCCAGAACTTGTCACGCATCGCACCGCCCAGAAGCTCGTACACCGGAACATTCAACGCCTTGCCCTTGATGTCCCACAAAGCAATATCGATCCCGCTGATCGCCGCCATGTGCAGCACGCCCCCCACGCAGGTTGTGACTGAAGTTGTAGAGCAGTTGCCACGCCTCCTCGATACGGAACGGGTCCCGACCCACCAGCATCTCGCCCAGCTCCTCGATCACACCCGTCACCGAGACCGCACCCATCGTAGCCTCGCCCCAGCCGATGATCCCTTCATCAGTCTCTACCTTCACGAACACATAGTTGTTCGCCATCCCCGGCGGACTCGTGGCAAACGCGCGTATCTTACTGATTTTTCATCTCGACTCTCCTTTGCTACACAATCTACGCTCCTCACACCCCCGCAACCCAGTCCACAAACACCGGACTCGTCCAAGCCTTCTCCATATCCGACTGCGTAACCCGCACCCAGTAGGGGTTGATGCCGGGCTCTGGCGACTCGTCCACAACCTGAAATTCCACCCGCTCCGGACCCGGCTCCGGCGCCAACTCCACCGTAACCCTCCGATCCAACTGCCCAAGCTCAACCACCCGAGCTCCGTCAGCAAGTGCACCCAAAGTAGCCGGAATCCGCAACCGATCCGCATTCGCAAACGTGATCCGACGTCCCCCAGTCTCGCCATGCCCCCCATACTGCGAACTCGCTATCACATCGCTCGACAGCGCCACATCGATCCCTGTATCCGGACCCCCATCCAAATCCAGCACCAAACCCGTGCGATAACCGCACATCCAAGACGTCCAACTAACACTCGAATCCGTCGAATCCGTAACATCAGACCTCGGACTGTCGAACCGAATCTTCTCGACTCCCCGGATCGAACCGCCAGAAACCGTCACCTGCCCCATCCCAAACCACACCCGAATAGCTCGTCCGCCGACTCGCACCCTCCCAAGTAACCCGCACCCGATTCTCTGACCTACCCCCCGACAACTCCTCGCAATGCACCAGATCCAACCCCCGAAATAGCTCCACCCGCTCCAATGGCCCCGTTCCGACGACTTTCACCGAGATCTCCGGTGACGAACTCGTCGAATACTCCGCCCCCATCAAATGACCATCCGCCGACACCACCGCCACGATCCGCACCCCAGAAGTCGCATACACCCGCCGAGCCTTCATCGCCCTCAACACCCCATCCAACGTCAATTCAGACGCATAAACCCCAGCAAGACCCGCTTTCTGATACCTCCGCAGCTGATGCCCCGGCTGATCATCCCCCGGCCGACCCGTGTAACAGTCGCTCCCGCCCACAAACCCCATCTTGTACTTCCGCTCGATAGATTCCCGCAAAAACCACTCGAACTGACCATGCGAAGACGTTATCTCAAGTGCCGGCTCGATCTGCGGCTCGTGCCACTGCAAATCCGCCGCCACACCGCCGACATGCGGCGTCACAACGATATCCGAGTGACGAAACTCGGCATGCATCTCCCGAACATGCGGCAAATCCGTATCCAAATCCCAAGAATCGAGATGGTCCCCATGCCCCGACCGCCGCAACTCCTGATCGAACCGCCGGAAATACACGTTGTGATGCCCGCCCCGATCATATGTCGCCGACCACTCATAACCCGGCAACGGCACAAACCTCCCCGGCTCGTAGTTATCCCTCTCCGCCTGCTGCTGAACCTCGTAAGCCCCCGTAGTGATCGCAGGATCGTTCCGCTGGAAACCCGCAAAATGTATCCCCGCAACATCACGCGCATACGCGAAAAAGTCCCCGATCTTGTACGCATCCACCACCTGCCCACCATGCGGATCACCCCAATACAGCCGATACTCCGGCGCCGCCTCCGAAGCCACGATCGGATTGCTCACACCCTCCAATCCCGCATCTTCGTCACGCACCGTCACCCTGTGCTCTCCAGGCTCCGTGATGCTACATCTCTCGATCCACATGACGCCATTGGAGTCGTCGTCGAATTGAACCTGCTCCGCGCCGACGGCGACACCTGCGCCGCTGATCTTCACCCTCCCCCGATACGAACTCGACGGATTCCCCCACCTATCCTCAGCCTTAACGCTGATTCTGAACTCTTCACCCGCGGCGGCATCCGACGGCGCAACCACAACCAAACGCACTGCATCGCCACCGACCACCGACATCTCCGGCAGCGTCCTTATCGGCACAAACTCGCCCGACCCATCAACATCCACCTCCACCCAAAAATACCGCCGAGGCTCGATAAACGTCTGACTCCGAGCCCCCGGACCACCGCCAGACTTATCGCCAAACGTGATCAGTATCTCTTCTCCCTCTACTAACCCTCGACCAGTGTTAACCAAGTGCACCGTAGTCAAATCCACAACCTGAGTCGCCAACTCCGCACCATCCGGCACCACAACACTCAGATAGTCAGCCCCACCCGGATCATGCACCTGCGGCAACTCCCAGTCCGTATCCGAATCCGTCCCGATCCGAACCACACCTCCGGTCCCGACGCCATCAACCCCCACCCTAAACACCAACCGCCAAGACCCAAACTCACCCGCAACAAACTCACCCGTATCCAACAACCTCGCGCTCCCCACAGCCTCGCTCCCCCGCTCAGCAAGCCCCAACGGATCCATCGTCTCCGACATATGTCAAACCTCCAAACTAAACACGCAACCAACACCCCGACAACCACCACACCGTATTATCACGCCAAATCCCCCACGCGGAACACCCTAGGCCCACTTCGCCCATTTCGCGAAACGCCGCCCGACCGCCCACGTCATCCTGACCACCCATGTCATTCCGAGCGCAGCGAGGAATCTACGCCCCTTTCGCCCTCTATCCCCTTCCCCCTCTGGGGGAGTGCCGAAGCCTGCCTCGGACTCGATCCGGGGGCGATGGAGGTTACAAGCAAGCGATGCGATGCGAGCGAGGTATGCCCGCGTTCATCCCTCCCCTTTTGCGTCGCAAAAGGGGGACGCGTCGAGCGTAGCGAGACGCAGGGGGTTCATACCCCGCATCGAAGAAACACCCCCAACAACCAATACCCAATCCCAATAATCTCGCCCAAACCGCCGCCACGCATCCTCTCTCCCGCCGAGGGGAAGAGGGGATAAGCCTGCCCCGGACTTGATCCGGAGGTGAGGGTTGAACGCGCCTTCAATTAAGCACACCACCATCCAGCCCCTCTTCCAAATCTCATCCGATCTTCTCGTCAACCACAATTTCCAAATTTTTTCGCCACACATGTTAAAAACAACATTTTCATGTTACACTTGTGCCATATCAACTTTCGACGACGGTCAACCGACCGAAGACGTAACATAAAGGAATATCCGCATGGCTAACCAAAGCACCGCAACTCTCGAACAAGAGATCATCGAGAGCCTCACTGCCAACCCCACCGAAGACGAGAACGATATGCCGAGAACGAAGCAAGCCAGCACCCGCGAAAAAGCCTTAGAAGAAGCCATCGCAAACATCGAACGTAACTTCGGGCGCGGCGCCGTCATGCTCATGAGCGAAAACGACAGCTTCCGAAACGTCGACGCCATCTCCACCGGTTCGCTCTCACTAGACATCGCACTCGGAATCGGAGGCCTCCCCCGCGGGCGTGTCGTAGAGATCTACGGTGCCGAATCCGCCGGAAAATCCACTCTCGCAATGTCCGCCGTTGCTCAGGCACAAAAAGCCGGCGGAGTATGCGCATACGTCGACGTCGAACACGCCATGGACCCCTGTATACGCAAAAGCCATCGGCGTCGACATCGATTCCCTCCTCATTTCCCAACCCGACTCCGCCGAACAAGCACTCGAGATTATCGAACATTTGGTCCGATCAGGCGCACTCGACATGGTTGTCCTCGACAGCGTCGCCGCATTGGTCCCCAACGCCGAAATCCAAGGCAACATGGGAGACTTCCAAGTCGGCGCTCAGGCCCGCCTAATGTCCCAAGCCCTCCGAAAACTCACTAGCATCATCAACCAGACCAAGACCGTCTGCGTCTTCATCAACCAGCTCCGTGAAAAAGTCGGCGTCGTATACGGCAGCCCCGAAGTTACACCCGGCGGCAGAGCACTCAAGTTCTACTCCAGTGTCCGACTCGACATGCGGCGCAAAGAAGCACTCAAAAAGGGCAAAGACATCACCGGCAACCGCGTCAGAGTGCGCGTCGTCAAAAACAAGGTCGCACCGCCATTCCGACAAGCCGAGGTAGACATCATTTTCAACGAAGGCATCAGCATGGAAGGCGATCTCCTCGAACTCGGCGTCGAACACGGCATCCTGCAGAAACGTGGAGCCTTCTACTCATACGGCGAAACTCGCCTCGGACAAGGCCGCGAAGCCGCACGCATCTTCCTAAAAGAGCATTCGGACATGCGAGATGAAATCGACGCGCAAGTTCGCCAAATCACCCTCCCCGACGCCAAGAACGGCTGAAACCCCGCCATATTGATCATTTCTGCACCCGGATGAAAGCGCACTTCGGTGCGTTTTCATCCGCCCCAGTTATGATTAGCACATGGTTATCAACGTACTGCTGATCGTAGGCGCACTCCTCGGCAGCGCATTCATATCAGCCGCCGAATCAGCCCTCCTCAGCGCGCGCCCCTCACTCATCCAGCACCTCGCTGAAAACGGCGACCGCCGAGCGCTCGCAGTCATGCGCGTCCTCGAACGATACGAAAACTTCTTCGCAACCATCCTACTTGTCGGAAACCTCTTCAACGTACTCGTCGCCACCGCATCCACAAGCCTCATCATCAACTCCATCGGACACGGCGAAAACACCGTCGTCACCACAATCATCGCAACCGCCATCGCAACCGTCATGGTCTATGTCGTCGGCGAACTAACCCCCAAAACCCTCGGCGCAATCGCACCCGAAACTTGGTCCCTCGCCGTCGCACATATCATCCTCGCAATCATGACGGTTTCTAAATGTATCGTATGGGTCTTCACTCTCTTCCCAAGGGGACTCCTACGCCTCTTCGGCATCTCCGAACAAGACACCCGCCCCGGATACACCCAAGGAGAACTCAGCCTAATCCTTGATCAGAGCCAAGAACAAGGCCTTTTCGACGACACCCACGGCGAAATGCTTGACAATCTTCTCGACTTTGGAGCACGCGATCTCCGCGACCACCGCGTCCGCGTACACACCAGCCAAATCGTATGGCTGAACGAAAACGATACTGTCAAGACCTTCCTCAAAACTTACCGCGATCACGTCGAAGACGTCAACACTACCGAAGAACCCCATCGTTTCCAGCCCGGCTTCGTCATCCAACGAGGCACCCCCCTCCGCATCGGTTATTGGTACGATCTCAATCAACTCACCGGCGCCATCTACGCCAACGATGTCATGAAGTTCATCGCCGAAGGCGGCGACGATGAACTAGATACCAGCATCACCGAACTGATGCGCACCGACATCCTAGTGCTCGCCGACACCACAAAACTCGACGATCTATTCACCGAAATGATCCGCACCGAGCAGCATCTCGCCGTTTCCCATAACGAACAGAAGCGCATCAACGGCCTCGTCACCCTGAACGGCCTGCTAGAGATGATGCGCGGAGACGACGACGACACGTTGGTCATCGAAGAAAAAGCTGTCGAACGCATAGACGACGATACCTACATCGTCCCCGGCGCACTTTCAGTCGAAAGAACCGAAGACGAAACCGGCATCGAGATCCCACCGAACGAGCGATACGAAACCATCGCCGGATTCTTCATCGACAAGTCCCAACGCATGCCGGAAACCGGGCATATCACCACATACGCAGAAGAGGTCCAAATGGAAGTGCTTGAGATGGACGGAAACCGTATCGAGCGCCTCAAGATCAAAAACATCGCGACCGACGTCAGCTCCGAAACAGCAGAGCAGAGACAGTCCAACGCATGAACCCGAAATGCCACGGCACACGAACAATCACGATTTTCTCAGGAAACTCGATGAGGGAATCTCGGTCACCGGCATCTCAACAACCCACTCGATAATCTGCGCAATTTCGGGCGGAACGGATTCAACCGCCCTGCTTCTAGGGCTCAAGCACCTCGAAAAACGTTATCAATCGCTCACAGCCGCACACTTCAACCACCGCGCCCGCGGACAAGAATCCGACGACGATGAGAAGTTTGTCCGTCAGATGTGCGCCGACGCCGGCATCCCGCTTCGAGTAGGACGCTCAAACCGGCAAATCGAACGCCTCGATGAAAACTCCGCCCGCGAAGACCGATATCACTTCCTCACTAAGACCGCCGACGAACTGACCGCCGACGCAATCGCCGTAGCACACACCATCGAAGACCAAGCCGAAACAGTTCTTTTCCGCCTCGCACGCGGGACCGGCGTACGCGGGGCAAGCGCGATGCGTCCGAGTCGAACATTGCAAACTCCGTCTAATCGATCCATCAATCTCGCCCGCCCAATGCTGAAAACCACGCATAAAGAGGCCGAAGAATACCTCCATTCATTAGGCGTTACAGCGAGACAAGACGCCTCGAACCAAGAGTGGAACACGTACGCTCGTAACCGCATCCGTCACCGTGTAATACCCGAACTGCAAGCCATCAACCCTCAAGCCATTACCGCCATCACCCGGTTCGGCGAAATCCTGCAATTGAATTTGGACCTAGTCAAACAACTCGCCGACCACACCTTAGATCGCTCAGCTACTAAATACCCAAACACCTACCACCGCACCACCATCGCATCCTCGCACCCCGTAATCGCCGCCGAAGCTCTATCCACCGTCTATAGGACTACTAGCGGCTCTCAAGCTCAACTTGAACAACACCATATAGACAAACTCCTTGAGCTGATCTCAACTGGCAAATCCGCCCACTACCATCTCCCAGACAGCATCATCTTTTGGACCAACCACGAACATATCGGCATGACTCGAAGCGATTCTTTCCCCGAAGACACCGTTCCGTATCCACAATCATTTCAACGTCCAATCTCACTTCCAGTTCCCGGCAATGCCACCCTAGGCAATGGATACACCATTACATCCAAGATCTCGCCCCTCCCCGCCGATTATCAACGCGCGAACGACGGCCAAGCATGGTTGCGACTAGACCTTTTCCAATCCAAAGCCCTATCCATCCGAAACCGCCAACCTTGCGATCGCTTCAATCCCCTAGGTATGAACCAAAACGTCGACCTATCGAAATTCCTCATCAATTCCAAGGTCGCTGCGTCGTGGCGAGATCGTATCCCACTCGTCATCTCCCCCGACAATGAACGAATCGTCTGGTTGCCAGGCATTAGGATCGCCGATTGGGCAAAAGTCTCACCTACCGATCAAACCGCTCTCCACCTCCAGTTCCATCAGGAACTCGATGCTCACCAGACCGAATAACGATCAACTCAACTCGCGTTGCAACATCCGGTGGTTCGGAACTCGTCCAGGCGTCATGCCGCGAGGCGCGACCGCTCTGCCATCGATCTCTTTGATCGCGGCTGTAACGGGAGCCGGAGGCGCAGCCGCTATATAACGCCCTACGACGTATAACCCGACCTCGGCATCTGAAGCCTCATATTTCTCGATCAATTCTGGTGTCAACTCCCCGGACACGTAAATGTCGACGGATCCGAAACCCGCGTCATCCAACCGAGCCTGTAGTTCAGCCGCTAGCCCGGGACTGCCTCCCCCGAGGTTTCCTGGGACACTGACCTTTACAGCGCGTAGCGGGTTGGTTGCCCCCCCGCTCAACGCGTACGCGGCATCCAAAGCCTCTTGTATCGAATCGCCTGTCGTCGGCACTGGTATAACGCGTTGCACGCCGACTCGGATATGCCGGTCGTATACCGTCATGGCACGGTCGGCGGCGCCCCAAATCAACACGAAATCATGGGGCATAGAACCTTGTGGGACAGTGGCAGTTCGTTCACCGCCTTTCTGAGTAGAAACCGCTGCACAACCGCCGACGTACGCCGAATATTCCATTGAATCCACGATATCAGGGTGGATGAAAGGCGATCCACTCACCATCACCCTTGTATTTCCGGCTGCACGCACGCACTTGTCCGCCGCCGTGGCCCAACCGATGCTTGAGCCGAATATGCCCGTGATCACATCACGGTACATCCCGAAAGTGGTGTAAGGAGCGACCACTCTTAATATCGTTTCACCATTTGCGATCGCGTCACCGTCCGAAAGCGAGAACACTTGTGAATTCGCAACTGGTAGACGAGCTCGTAAGAATGGCAATACTTCGTTAACACCCGATAAGACTCCCGGCCCACCCGCATAGACTTCGAACACCACAAGGGGATTGCGTTGCTCAGTCCTCAGAATCGTCTGCGCATTGTGGTAATCGACAGACACCGTAGCCCCGCGCAACGTCGGCGACGAAAGTTCCAATTCTTCTGACGGTGTGAGCATTTTCTAAATTCACCGTTTGTTCGATGCCAGTGCGAGACAGGTTACACCAATGAAACAGTCACGCCAGCCTTCAAAACTCCAGTGTAGATTTTCAACGTTTTCTACGAGAGACCTCTGCCGGAGAGAAACGTACCCTTAGCAACCCCTTGATGTCCTCACTAGCGGTTGCGACAATCCGCACGCGAGTATCAGGATCATCGATCCAATGAACTGGTATTTCCTTGATCCGATAACCAGTTCTCAAGCTGAGCAGCAACAACTCAGTATCGAAGAACCATCCGGTATTTTCGACATGCGGCACAACGCTCTGAGCGACTTCACGCGAAACCGCCTTAAACCCGCACTGCGCGTCGCGGAACGTCTTTCTGGGAAACATCAACTTGATAAGCGCGTTGTACGACCGTGAAACGAATTCTCGCTTAAAGGTTCGGCCCTCAACCCGGGATTCGGGCAACAACCTTGATCCGATGGCTACGTCGTAACCCTCTTTCGCGACCGCATCAACCATGGGTTCCAACGCTCCGAGGCGCGTCGACAGATCTACATCCATGAAGCAGCGCACGTCCGCGTCGCTCTCCATCCAAGCTTTCTTCAACGCACGACCACGCCCTCGCTGGTCTAATCGCGTAATCTGGACATTTGGATATTTTTCGGACAATTTCCGTCCGACTTGGGGAGTGGAATCTTCAGATCCATTGTCGGCGATAGTAATGTTCCAATCCCAATCGCCGATGACGCCCTTGGTTAAGTGGCTCGTCAACGTTTCGATGCAAGGCGGCAACGAGTGCTCCTCGTTGAGCACAGGGATCGTGATGTCTACGGAGATCTTGGACACACTCGTCAAAAGCGGGGACGGTATCTTAATGATAGAAATGCCGTTTCCCAGTAAACACCATCGCAAGACCAAGCTTGTCGGCCGCGCTGACCACATCCTCATCGTTTACAGAACCGCCGGGTTGGATCACCGCAGTGACTCCCGCCGATGCCGCCGCCTCGATCCCATCAGGAAACGGGAAAAACGCATCGGATGCCATTACGCACCCGTCGGATTTGTCGCCCGCAACCCTGGCAGCAAGGTGAACGCTGGTTACGCGGTTAGGCTGACCCGCGCCCATCCCAACCAGCGCGCGATCCTTTGCGAAGACTATTGCATTTGATTTGACGAAGCGGCACGCGCACCAAGCGAACCAAAGATCCACTTGTTCCCGGTTGGTCGGTTGACGTTCCGTTACGACGTTCACGTTGCGGAATCCATCGTCCGCCAATCTGTCAGATTCTTGAACCAGAGCACCGCCTGAGACTGTACGCAGTTCCCATCGCGTTGCTTTGTTTGGTTTCGCCTCCAGCACCCGAGTGCGGCGTCGAGCGCGGAGAATATCCAAAGCTCCGTCCTCGTAACCAGGCGCTACGATCACGTCCAAAAGCAATCCCCGCATTCGCTCAGCCGTCTCTTCCGACAACCGCTCACTAAACGCTACAATCCCGCCGAACGCGGACACAGGATCACCCTGTCGCGCCGCCTCCCAAGCGTCCACTTGGTTTTCCCTAACCGCCAATCCGCACGGGTTCGCGTGCTTTACAACCACTGAGGTATGATGTCCAAACCAAGCAAACGAGCTTGCAACTGCCCAAGCCGCGTCGGCATCGAAATAGTTCAGGGTACGACATATCGATGCCGTGATGTTGTTTGGCATTCACTAAGCCCCCGACTTCACCCGGCAAAGAGTAGATGCCTGCGCTTTGGTGCGGATTCTCACCGTACCGTGGCCGGGCGACAAGAGTGTAGCCGAATGTAATCTCGTCGGGCAATTCGGCGACTACAGCCTCAGACGCACTGGGAATTGACTCGTCACGCAGATAGCTCGCTATCGCAGTGTCGTACGCGGCCACGTGCTGAAACGCCTTCGATGCAAGCCGTCGGCGTTCCGACTGTGTTACTTCGCCTTCCCGGATCATTGGACCGACCCGCTCGTAATCGTCCGGATCCACCATGATCACGACGTATGGATGATTCTTCGCCGCGGCACGGGTCATTGCGGGACCGCCGATGTCAATGTTTTCTAATGCATCATGCAAGGCAACATCAGGATCCTTAACCGTTTCAACGAAGGGGTAAAGATTGTTTACGACGAGATCGATGCCACGAATTCCAGAACTCGCCATCTGACGCTGGTGATCGTCGTTTTCGCGTAACGCCAACAGACCGCCATGGATTATGGGATGGAGGGTTTTTACTCGGCCACCGAGGATCTCCGGCGCGCCTGTCAACTCCGACACCTCGGTTACAGCGACGCCGTTTGATCGCAATTCAGACGCGGTCCCACCCGTAGACACGATTTCGTAGTTGCACTCTACGAGCAGCTTGGCGAAATCCACCAAGCCCCTGCGGTCGTACGCGCTCAGCAGCGCGATCTTTTTCTCTTTTTTTGCCACCTCTAAAATGACGCTTCTACTTCGCAATCCTCATATGACAAAACACAAAACTCAGCACCTAAACAAACGCCACGCGGTCTTCCCTTCCATAGTGCTTCGTGGTTTCGCCGATGACCCACGCGTCTCCAAGTTCAGAGAGCAGAAAATCTACGTCTTGTGGTGCCGCGCAAGCAATCATGCCTACACCCATGTTGAAGACGTTGTACATCTCAGATTCGTCGATTTCACCGAATTGCTGAATGTATTCGAATAATGGGGGCGGCGACCAAGAATCAACATTTATAGCCGCACCCAAGTTGCCAGCCAGCGCGCGGGGCACGTTTTTGGCGAAGCTCCCACCTGTTATGTGGGCTAAACTCTTCACCTTGCCGAGCACAGGTCGCAATGGCTTCAGATATGATCTGTGAGGTTCCAACAGGGCGTCTCCCAACGACCTTCCATCTCCGGGTACCGCATTGAAGAGCTCTGTTGGATCGTCATCAGTGCTGAAGATTGATCGCACAAGAGAATAACCGTTCGTGTGAAGTCCGCTGGACGGCAACCCTATCAACACATCGCCGACATCGGTCGAATCTGGATCAAGAAGCGCGTCGCGTTGAACTCTACCGACTATAAAGCCGACAAGGTCGTAATCATCGCCGTGGTAAATGCCCGGTAACGAAGCGGTTTCGCCACCTATCAGCGCGCAACCATTTTCGATACAACCGTTGGCAACCCCCGACACGATTTCTGAGATCAGTTCGTCGTCGTATCCGCCGATGCCAATGTAGTCCAAGAAAAACAGGGGATCCGCACCAGCTGGCAATATGTCGTTGACACAATGGTTGACGATGTCGATGCCGATCGTGTCGTGCCTCCCCATCGCCTGGGCGATGCGCAACTTCGTACCTACCGAATCGGTGCTTGAAACCATTAGGTACCGGCTATTCGGATCGGCATCGAAAACACCGCCGAACCCACCAGGAGCCGACACTACGCCATCGGCATATGTAGATCGCGCGATGTCTGCGATGCGTGACTTGATTTCCGCAGCGGCGTTAAGGTCAACCCCCGCCGCCGCGTAGGCGCTGGCCGATACTTCCTTCATCGGCAATTCAAGATCACGTAGCAGTCGCCGGTTCGGGAACGAGCCGGTCCATTCGCAACTTGTCCATCTCAAGCTGAACGTCGATCGGATACTTGCCGGTGAAGCAACCACGGCAATACTCATTGCGTCCAGCAGAAACCGCCTCCTCCAATCCCTCTAAACTCAAGTAGCAAAGGCTGTCTGCACCGATGATCTCGCATATCTCATCTACCGTGTGATTTGCAGCGATTAGCTGATCCAATGTCGCCATGTCGACTCCAAAGTGACACGTTGACTTTATCGGCGGCGCAGCGACTCGAACATGGATCTCTTTGGCGCCAGCCTCGCGTAACATTTTCACCACATGCCTAATTGTCGTACTGCGAACTATCGTGTCATCAACAACCACGATCCGTTTACCGCTGATAACTTGCCTCATGGCGTTGAACTTGGTTTTGACGCCGATGTCTCGCATGTATTGGTCGGGCTGTATGAAGGTTCGACCGACGTATCGGTTCTTGACCAATCCTTCAGCGTATGGAATGTTAGCTTCGGCAGCAAAGCCGGCGGCGTGTGGGGTAGACGAATCCGGGATGCCGATTACCAAATCCGCTTCCACGGGATTTTCACGGTATGCGACCGCGCCCATCCGCATTCGATTCTCGTAGGCCAAACTACCGTCCAACACGCTGTCCGGCCGGGCGAAGTAGATCTGCTCGAAAATGCACATCTTGTGAGCGATCGCCGCTTTGGGCCATATCCAACTGTCGATCCCTTGCCTGTCGACTACCATCACCTCGCCAGCTTCGAGTTCTCTAACAAACTCCGCGCCAAGATTGTCGAGAGCCGCGGTCTCCGACGCGAATACCCAACCACCGTCCAGCTTTCCGAGACACAGCGGCCTCACCCCAAGCGGATCGCGAACGGCTATGAGCTCGTGCTTGGTCATCATTATCAATGAGTAGGCGCCGCTCAACAGCGACATCACTTTGTCAGAAACATCGAACCAGTTGTCGCCCGGGGTCTTGGCGTACAACTCGGCAATCACCTCGCTGTCAGTGCTGCCAGTGAACACGCTGCCGTACTCGTCGCGGCAAAACTCGCGGAGCGGCATGGCGTTAATCACGTTGCCATTGTGTCCAACCGCGACAGCACCGCGGGGCCCATAGGCCAATAATGGTTGGGCGTTATGGCGTCGATTGGAGCCGGTCGTCGAATAGCGCGTATGGGCTATCGCCAAGTGGCCTTGGAGGTCAGCCAAGTCGTTCTCTTGGAAAACTTGGGAAACAAGCCCAACTTCAGCGGTTAGGCTCAAGGAGGCGCCATTGGACGCTGCGATGCCAGCGCTCTCCTGACCGCGGTGTTGGAGGGCGAAGATACCGAAGAAAGCGGCGCGTGCTGCTTCGTGACCCGGAATGTATGCACCGAATATGCCGCAAGCTTCTCGCGGCTTTTCGTTGCCGACAGCAACGTTTTCGGTCTCCAGTTTTAATGGTTCACGCAAGTCCGGTGCAGTCGCAGCGTGGCGCAGCATCCGATTTAACCCGACATCGCCCGAGCACGTGCATCTTTCATGTTAATTCCGATTCACATCTTACGCACGTTTCTAGGCCTTAGAACTCAGACCGGGGAAACGACCCATTCGGGTGATTCTCCCTTGGCAACACGAGCCACATTAGCGACTGCATTCTCGGTTGCATTGTGCTCAGACTCTAAAGCACGAGTAGCGAGATGCGGCGTAACGACGACGTTCGCCATATCAGGCAGGTCGTTGTCGGGTTCAATCGGCTCTACCTCAGTAACATCCAACCCAGCACCGAATATCTCGCCGTCTTTGAGCGCTCGCTTCAATGCAGCCTCATCGACCACCGGTCCGCGGCAGGTGTTGACCAAAATCGCCGTATCTTTCATCAACGCAAACTCGCGGTCCGAAATCATATGATGAGTCGTTCGTTCAAGTGGAACGTGAAGACTGACAATGTCGGAAGTTTCGAGTAATTCGTCTAGTTCAACGAATGTGGCGTTTGTCGCCTCAACATACTCCGCGTCGTAATCGACGACATCGTAGTAAACGACTTCACATTCCCAACCTTGCAACCGCTTTGCGACTCGCGAACCGATCTGACCCAGACCAACGACGCCGATCCGCTTGCCGACCAATGTATGAAACTCTGTTCGATCGCCGCCAACTCCGGCCATCCAAGTTCCGTTCTTAACGGAATCTATCTGGCGGTCGATTTTGCGCTCAACGGAGAGCATCAAAATTATTGCGTGTTCCGCAACCGCCACGGCATTGGCGCCGCCATTGTTGGCGACCTTCACACCCAGCTCTGCCAAAGCCGCCTTGTCTATCCAGTCGGTGCCAGCGCTGAAGGTCTGGATTAGCCGAAGGTTTTTCAACTCCGCGATCAGTTCCGTGTCAAATGCGCCGCGGCCGGCAGCTATCAGAGCGACAGCGTCTTTGCACTCCTGCACCACGTTTTCTCGAGACTGTTCCGAGTCCACAAGCTTAAACTCCAACTCCGGATACTTTTTAGCCTCTTCTCTGACCTCTTGTTGCCGGACGTTAAGCCGCCCTTCGGACATCGGACCCAGCATTACCGCTACGGGCATCGTACAACTCTCAACTTTCTATTCGATCACTTTTCGCATGGCGCTAGCCCGATTGTCGGGCACCGCGAGTAGCCGCGAATAGCGGATTATACTAGTTTGAAGTACGCATCTACGGCATTTCACCGACGACTAGCGGCCCGGCAACCTGAGAAAAAAAAAGACCCTCTTGACAGGACTCTCGCCGCACGTAGCCATGCCAAAGTCTGAGTCGTTACTCCAGCGCGCGACGATCAGAGTTCCCGCGACTAGCGCTAACCTTGGCCCGGGGTTCGACTGCATTGGAATGGCTGTGGAACTGTGGAACGAAACTACCGTCGTCCGGGGAGAGACCTCCTTCAAGATAGAAGGCGAAGGTGCGGAAACGTTGCCGATGGACCACACCAACCTCATTGCCGCCAGTGCGCAGTACGCCTTCGATCAACTAGGCATAAAGAACGTCGAATTAGCGTTTCAATGCAGAAACAACATCCCACTTGCACGCGGCTTGGGATCATCCTCCGCGGCCACGGTCAGCGGTATCGCCGCCGCGTTCCTCTTCGCGGGCCACGGTTTGGACGATCTCGAAGTGCGTAAACAGATATTCGCTCTTGCCGCCGACGTCGAAGGCCATCCCGATAACGCCGCTCCCGCAGTTTTTGGAGGTTGTCAGATCGGCATAAAAATCAATGATGCTCTGGACGACCAAAACTGGGTCACGAGTCGCGTGCCGACACCTGAAGAATTGAAGGCTGTTGTCTTCGTGCCGGATTTCTCGATGAAAACCGAAGATGCGCGCGGAATCCTGTCCGACAAATTGCCTAGATCGGACGCGATCTTCAACGTGGGCCGTGCGGCAATGCTGGTGCATGCCCTATCCTCGGGCAAATGGGAACTCCTGAGACATGCGACCGATGATAGGTTGCATCAACCGGCACGCATAAAGCACTTATTTCCAAGGTTCCGACCTATCGCCCGTGGCGCGCTCGATGCCGGCGCTCACGGAGTATTCCTTTCTGGAGCGGGCCCGGCAGTCATGGCACTCGCCACTGAACGATTCGTGACGATCTGCTACGAGATGTCGGAGAACGCCCGAAAAGCTCAGATCGACGGCAAAGCGATGGTCCTCGACATCTCGCAAAACGGCATGCAAGTCCACATCAATCCTTGAGCAACATTTCCCAACACATGGGCGCAAACACTCCATTGATAGTGCAGAAATACGGCGGGAGTTCGGTCGCCACCGAAGACCTTTTGCGAAGCGTAGCCCAACGCGTTTGCGAACGTCGCGAGCAAGGCCACGATCTCGTGGTATGCGTATCTGCGATGGGCAACACTACCGATCAACTGCTGGAGCTGGCGTACCGGCTTTCGGGAGATCAATCGCCAAGCCCACGTGAAACGGATGCCCTGATCTCGACCGGCGAACTCGTCAGTGCATCACTCATGGGGATCGCGATACGTGGCCTGGGACACGATGCCATCAGCCTGAGCGGTAGGCAGGCAGGTATCCGCACTGATGAGACTTTTGGTTCAGCCCGCATCGCTCATATCGACCCTCAACGGATCCTGCGAGAATTGGAACGCGCTCGTATCGTGGTCGTAGCCGGCTTCCAAGGACTCACGCAAGCGGATGACACTACGACGTTGGGGCGGGGCGCTTCAGATCTGACCGCCGTGGCGATCGCAGCATCGATCAAAGCTGACGTCTGCGAGATTTACACCGACGTAGATGGAATATACACCGCCGACCCACGCTTGGTGCCCGACGCACGGGTAATCCCGCACATCGGTTATGAAGAGATGCTCGAGATGGCATCCCTAGGCGCGAAGATGAATCCCAGATCTATTGAGATGGCGGCGGTACACAATGTCCCCATGCTAATCACCTCGTCTTTCAACCCTGACGCAAAAGGTACAAAAATCGGCAACTTTGAGGGCACCAACAGCGATATGGAGATCCGAAAAAGCATCACAAGCATAGCTACGGAGCGTCCTGTAGCCAGAGTCACTCTGCACGGGATTGACGATAGGCCGGGGATCGCGGCGGCAATCATGATACCGCTCGCCGAAGCCGGAATAAGCGTTGACGTGATCGTCCAGAACGTCTCATCCGGCGGTCTTACAGACATGTCCTTCACCGTCGGGCAGGAGTACCTCCAACGTGTCGCCGAAATAACGAAAGGCAACGACAGGTTCGAATACGCTGGCCTCGCCACACGCGACGGACTAGCGAAAGTCAGTGTGGTCGGAACTGGAATGACCAACTCTCCGGGTTACGCAGCCCGTATGTTCAAGGCACTTGCTGACGCTGACGTAAACATCGAGATGATAACCACATCTGAAATCCGCATCACTTGCATCGTCGATGAGGAACAGGTGGGCACTGCGGCCAAAGCATTACACTCTGAATTTGATCTCGAAGCGATTTAGCGTCAGTCATATGAAATCATGCCGGATGACGTAACAGCCCCGATCCGCATGACGGGCGCGTTTGATCCTGATGTCGCGGTTGCAGTTGTCGTCCCAACGTTTAACGAAGCCCAGAACATCCGCAACACCGTCGCACAACTCCTTGCCCTCCAAACAACAAAACTCGGCATCCTCTTTGTCGACGATTCTTCGCCTGACGGCACCGGCGACATAGCTGACGAACTCGCCGCAGAGTTACCGGGACGAGTTCTCGTCGCTCACCGGACGGGCAAACTCGGCTTGGGCACAGCATACATCGCGGGCTTCAAAATAGCACTCGAAACGAGCGTCGATCACATTGTTCAGATGGACTGCGATCTGTCTCACCCTCCGTCGGAAGTGCCTCTTATGATCGACGCCCTCGAACACTCTGACGTGGTGGCCGGGACGCGGTACAGCCACGGCGGCAACGTCGATCCGAACTGGAAGATGTCTAGGGTGCTGCTGAGCAAATGGGCGAATTATGGCATCAGGACGATTCTGGGACTAAAAGTGCATGACGCGACTGGAGGATTCAAAGCCTACAAGCGCGAAGCACTTGAATCCATCGATTTGGACGATCTAACAATCACGGGATTCGGATTTCAAGCCGAGATGGCCTACCACATTCAGCGCCGCTGTCTTAGAATTCACGAGCATCCGTACACCTTCATGGAAAGAACCGCGGGAAGTTCCAAGATGTCGGCACAAATCGCCTTTGAGGCGTTTTGGCGTTTAACATTGCTACGAATCAGAGGTTGAACCGCCCTTTATCCTCCTCAAAACTGCTCTATTGCGCCTGATGCATCGTCGTATGACAATAGATTCGTTTGGGCTCTTCCAAAATCACGCGGCACTTCACCACTAGAACCATCCCATGACGGCGACCGACTTTACGATCATCGGAGAAAACATCCACTGCACCAGGGTAGTGAAGCGCGGGGGAATTCGCGGTCATGTGTTCGACGACGGCACAGAGGCTGTGAAGTACCGGGCCGATGGTGAGCTCAAATTCGTGCGCGTACCAGAACACTTCGAATCTACGCAGCCGTACCAACAAGGCAACCTCAAACATTTCATGATCGCGGTCTGGAAAGGGGTAAATTGTAAAGGTGAACATGGGACCGAGGGCGAAACCTACATCAAATACGAGGTAGACCGACAGACGCGAGCGGGGGCCTCTTACTTGGATCTAAACGTGGATGAACTATCGCACCGTATCGGGGAGCAGATCGAAGCCATGAAGTGGTTAGTACGGTACGTCCAATCCGTCGCGGAAATCCCGCCTAGCATAGATTCATCAAACTCCGAGATAATTCAAGCTGGACTTGAGGAGTATGACGGTTCTGCTGGTCGCCCAATGGTGAATTCAGTCGCGTTAGAGCGCCTCGACACGCTGGACTTGATTGTTGAGCACAACGCCAAGTGCATCATTTCTGCAGCCTCTGAAAGTGGGATGCCCGAAAATGCCGACGAGCGTCTCGATAACGCCAGCCGTGTCGTTGATGCAGCAGAAGACGCGGGAGTCGACCTCAATGATATGTACATCGATCCGCTGTTCTTCCCGGTTTCAGTGGACAAGGCGTACGGCCCACACGCGTTGGAAGCGATTACGAAATTACGGGAGCGATTTGGCGAAGAGGTTCACATCACTGGCGGCATGAGTAACGTCTCGTTCGGACTGCCGAAGCGCGCGCTAGTAAACGAGACCTTCGTTAAGCTCGCTGTTGAGGCGGGCGCAGATTCGGGTATCATCGACCCTATCCAAGTAAAAGTCGACCGCGCGTTGAAGCTTGACGTGGATTCGCCTCGAGTGCGATATGCAATCGATCTGCTCAAAGGCAGGGACGATTTCGCAATCAACTACATCACCGCCTATCGCAGCGGCGAACTGGATTGATCCGAAATCTAACGCCTAATCTATCCAATTTCGAGACTTGACCGAGGTCCGAAGGAGATCAGACGAGTGGCGACATCTCGCCAAACGACAGTTTTGCGCCGCGCATTCAGAGGGGTCAGTTGGACATTCTGGTTCCTGTACAGCAACGTCAACGACTTTATGTCGGTCAACGGCCACTATCTGGCTGCGGCGATCGCGTTTTACAGCTTTCTGTCGATTTTCCCTCTTGCGATCGCGTTGATCACGTTATGGCGATTCGTCGTTGGCATAGAAGGATTTGAAGACCGTCTGATAACTGGCATCGTCAATCAGATACCGGTTCTGGCCGAAACCGAAGGGCCATCGTTCGTTGAACGATTCATCCACAACGTCAGCAATGATCCGGCCGTCACTTCAAGTCTGACCGGTTTGGGACTATTTGTAGCTGGCATGGGGGTCTTCGGATCGATCCGTAAAAGTGTCAACCTGATCTGGGGCATCCAACGCCCACGGCCGTTCTTGATCGAACGGTTAATTGACTTTGTCATGATGACAGTTGCGTCGGCGTTGCTGTTTTTCTCGCTATTGCTGTCAGTACTGTTCTCGTTTATCCAAGAAATCGCTGGATTGCTTGCGACGGAGGTGGCTCCGTTCAATCAATGGATCCTGTTCGTGGCCGGTTTCGTCATCCCATCGGCGATCACCTACGTCGTGTTTATCGTCGTCTACTGGTGGCTGCCGAACACTAAGGTCCGATTGACCGACATCATGGGCGTGGCGTTCTTAGCCACGGTAGCCTTCGAGATCGCAACATATGTCTTCATCTTTTTCCTCCGCAATTCCGGCGGTTTGCTGGTCTCGATCTACGGCAGCATCAGCACAATCATGATGTTCTTCTTCTTCGTGTACGTAGAATCCGTCATTCTTCTCGCCGGGGCAATGCTTTCCGCCAAGTGGTCGAATCATCTCCGCGTCCTCGACCAAAGACGACAAAACAATGTTCTTATCGCCAACCTCCGGCGTATCAACGAGACTGACCGTTTGATCTTTGCCCCGAGGTAATCGGGCCCGGGGGCGATCCGAGACGTCAACCGTCGAATCTCGCTCGTGTCTTCTCGCTTCCCCGTTTTCGAGAGTATCCCCGACCTAGTCGCTAACCCATACCGCTGATCAAGGGGAAATGTCCGTATCCGATAATTGAGACCATGCGCCTGATGATCTCCACGTGCCGAAGTTGCAAAAGCCTAATTGCTTTCCCGGTGACGTTCGTAAACGAGTTCTTGACACTGAAAGCGCACTATCTCGCTGCTGCGATAGCCTTTTACGCTTTTCTGTCGCTGTTTCCTTTGACGATCGCCCTCATAACATTTTTTCATCTGGTTTTGGGCCAGACGGCCATAGACGATGTGATCGTAGAGAACCTTGTCGAGCAGATCCCAGTGCTCGCCGAATCGTCCGGGCCATCATTCTTAGAGAGTTTCATCACAGATGCCGCGTCAAAGCCGGCGGTGACCTCCAGTATCACTAGCTTCGTTCTATTTATCTCAGCGTTGGGTGTTTTCGGCGCGATACGCGAGAGCGTCAACATTGTGTGGCGGCTCACTCCTCGGGCTAGTTTCATCAAACAGAGGTTCATCGATGCCATGTTGATGATCGCTGCTTCACTGTTGCTGCTTACGTCGATCGCCATCTCCGCGATTTACTCATTCGTCGGCGAAATCGGATACCTTCTGGGAGAAGAATCGTCCAGATACGGTCATTGGTTTTTTGACTTGCTCGGCCTCGCGACACCTTTGGTCATCAGTTTTGCACTGTTTATCTGGATCTACTCCTGGCTTCCCAACACTCGTGTGCTGAAAAGGGAGATCTGGCCCATTTCACTACTGTCCGCCGTCGCGTTCGAATTCGCCAAGTTCGCGTTCATCTTCTACCTGCGCAACGGTGCCGAAAGATTCCTTACCGTCTACGGTAGCGTTGCTACATTGATGATGTTCTTCATATTTATCTACGTTGAAGCGATCGTATTGCTGGCGGGGGCGATGCTTTGTGCCAAGTGGACCCGGTTTTTGCGGGCTCAGTCTCCTAGCACCTCCTAGGCTGAGAGTCGCGTCACGTAGGTAAAACTGCTCGCAAAACTCGAGGTGAGCATCAAGCAAGCCGTTCTAACGAGACAACTCGTTCGCAAATGTGAACAGTGCCGGAAGCCCGCCGGTGTGCAGGAAGACAATCGTCTCGTCTTCTGAGACCTTTCCTGTTCGGATGTCGTCCAGCAACGCCGCCATCACTGTACCGGTGTAGTTCGGATCCAACATGATGGCATCAGTCTGCGCCGCAAGGGCAATAGCCTCCGCCACCTCAGCCGTCATCAAGCCGTAGCCTTCGCCTACGAATTGATCCAAGACGCGCATGTCTGCCTCGGTGTAGGTGACTGGCAGATCCAGTAGCTCTCGAATGTCATTGTCGTGTTGGAAGATGTAGTCGTCCAATGGCATGTCGTAGTTGACGGTTACACCCGAGAATCGCCAGTTCAAACCCAGATTCTTAGCCGCTAGGATCAGACCGCACAAAGACCTCCCTGCGACCCCATAGATGTGCACGTTCTCAAGCTCCGACTCTTCGACCTGATCTAGTAATTCGAGCCCGCATCGCACGAATCCAACCATCCCCACTACCCGTGGAAACAGATGCTCCTGCAACCAATAGACCTTGGCCCCCCCTACTTCTAATTCCGCTTTTAGTTCCGCCGCATACTCATCTGCCGTTTCTGCTTGGAACTGATCGAGCAGGTGCAATTCTGCGCCCAAAAGCTTGTCGATCAACAAGTTCCCTTGCACTTTCCGGTGCGCTGCGTTCTTGAGGATCAACACGTATCGGAGGCCAGCTTTGTTCGCCGCCGCCGCTGTCATGCGCGCGTTGTTCGAGTGGTAGTCCATGATGTTGATAAGGGTGTCGTAGCCTGCTTCGACAATATGGGGCATCTCGAACTCGTAATGCCTCGCCTTGTTCCCTCCGTAAGCTAACCCAGTCATGTCCTCGCGTTTGACATAGATCTTGGGTATATTGCCCCCATCCTTTTCTTCTTCTGCCAGTCGTTGCCGAAGACGCGTCATCTCCTCCAAAGGAGTCGGAGTGTGGGCGATATCGATGCGAGGCAATGCCTCGACGCGGGCGGCCAGTTCTTCACGTGTGAGCATAGTGCTGAAAATGGTAATCGGTTTCAATCAGTTAGGACGGCTGCGGTAATAGCCTTCGGGCCGGGCCCAGCGATCTGAGACCTGCGCCGCCACGACTTCACCAGTGCAAGTAAGAGTTCCGTCGTCGCTGATCAACTCGGCGGATAGCGTCGTCCGTCGGCGCTCAACACCCGTGACTCGTGCTCTAACGGTAAAGGGCATTGACAGCGGAGTGGGTTTTAGATAATTCACATGCAACGAAGCCGTCGCATACCAAAGCAGGGGGCATTTGCCATCCCCAGCGTACCTGTTGGCGCGGATGTAAGCATCGGCGATGGCGGTGCATACGGAATGGCAGTCAACTACAGCCGCGATGATGCCGCCGTTTACGATGTCGTGGGGCATCGCGGCGTGGTGAGGAAGCGGCGTGAACCGGCACACCGAAACATCACCTTCCCAACTCGATTTGATATTCAAACCGTGCTCGTTCCAAGCACCGCATCCGAAACAGGAGTTGCCGAACAAGCCGTCTTGAACATGCTCGGGAGGTGTAGGTAAGACCTTCAATGTGTCTTGGGACAGGTCAACTGCTGCGACTCGCAACTCTTCTCCTTCGACGGCGACGGCCTCGTTGTCGGCCGTTCTTTGATGCCGTCGACGAAGGTCTGCTTGGAGGGTAATCGCCCAAGATATCGGCAATCTTCGTCTCGTCGACGCCGTTCTCTAGTGTTGCGCGAGTTGTAGATTTACCGTTCGACCGCGCCATTTCTGTCCCTAATGCACTGGCATCGGCGGGTATGCCCGAAAAATCACGTAAGTAGACACCTGTGAAAGAGTCGTCAACCGAAGCGATGAACTCAGGAGTGCCAACTGCGACCAACTCGCCGCCGTCATCTCCAGCGTACGGTCCCAAGTCGATAATCCAATCAGCGTTCTTTATGAGGTCGAGATGATGTTCGATCAGGAGGACGGTATTACCGTTATCAACCAATCGATGCAGAACCGTAAGCAACTTCGCCGCATCATCGAACGACAATCCAGTTGTTGGTTCGTCGAGGATATACAGGGTTTGTCCGGTACTGCGTTTAGAGAGTTCGGCAGCTAGCTTGATCCGCTGTGCTTCGCCGCCAGAGAGAGTCGTTGCCGGCTGACCGAGTCGAATATACCCGAGTCCCACGTCCATGAGCGTCACGAGTTTCGAGGCGATTTTCGGTATGTTCTCAAACAGCGCATGTGCTTCAGTGACCGTCATGTTCAACACATCGGAGATCGACGCTCCCTTGAAAAGGATCTCCAAAGCCTCGCGGTTATAGCGAGCGCCTTGACACACTTCGCAAGGCACGGTCACGTCAGGAAGAAACTGCATTTCGATCTGGGTGTAACCGGCACCGGAACAAGCCTCGCATCGTCCTCCGCGCACGTTAAAAGAGAAACGTCCCGGCGTGTATCCACGCGCCCGCGCTTCTGGAACCGTAGCGTACAGTTCGCGTATTGGGGTGAAAACGCCCGTGTAGGTCGCTGGATTGGAGCGCGGAGTTCGACCGATCGGAGATTGATCGATGTTGATGACTTTGTCGATGCGTTCCAAACCAGTAATGTCGTCGTGCGGGCCGGGACGATCTTTAGCCCGATAGAAATGCTGAGCCAGACTCTTGAGAATTATCTCGTTGACCAACGTGCTCTTGCCCGATCCAGATACGCCGGTTACACATACGAAAACACCCAGCGGTATATCAACGTCCACGTTCTTGAGGTTGTTAGCTCTCGCGCCGAGCACAGAGATCGAATGATCTCCGACTTCTCGTCTGTCTTTTGGCGTTGCGATCTCTTTTCGACCACTCAGATAATCGCCAGTTATCGAGTCTTGACACTCGATGATGGTTTCGATTTCCCCCTGCGCAACAACGTGACCGCCATGTTCGCCGGCACCGGGTCCCAAATCGACAATATGGTCAGCGGCCCGCATCACCGCCTCGTCGTGCTCGACTATCAGGACAGTGTTGCCAACATCGCGAAGGCTCTTAAGCGTTGCAATCAAACGGTCGCCATCGTGAGGATGCAACCCTACCGAGGGTTCGTCACAGACGTAAAGCACGCCCATCAGTCCTGATCCGATTTGCGTGGCGAGTCTGATTCGTTGTCCTTCGCCGCCGGAAAGAGTTCCCGACGATCGATCGAGTGTCAGGTAGTCGAGTCCGACGCGGGACAGAAACCCTAACCTCGACTCGATCTCCTTAAGGATCTGGTCGGCGATCGACAGTTCTCTGGATGTAAGTGGTTCATCGACGGCGCGGTCATGTGTCGACCACTTGCCATTTCTGCACGCTTCGACCCAATCGAGGGCGGTCTCGACCGATTGGCGAGTGACCTGCATGATGTTCATGCCAAGTAATGTGACCGCTAGCGCGTCCGGCTTCAACCGGTCGCCGTTACACGAGTTACAGGTGCGTTGAGACATGTACCGTTCGATTTCGTTGCGAACGTTCTCCGATTCCGTATTCGCATGTCGGCGTTCAAGATTGGGGATCACCCCTTCGATCCGTCCCTTCCACGAGAAAACGGCACCGGAGGAGGTCTCATGTCGTAGTTGCACGCGGCGTCTACCCGCCCCATACAGCACAAGTTTGAGGTGTTCAGGCTCCAATTTAGATATCGGTTGGTCCAATGGGACATCAAAGTGTTCGTTTAGTGCCCGCAGCGGCCCCCATGCCCACTGGGAATTCTTGCCATCGCGGCTCCAAGGTGCCACCGCCCCTTCAGCCAGAGAAACTCCCTTGTTCGGCAGTACCAGATCCGGATCGATCTCTAGGCGGTAACCGATGCCGGAACAGTCGGTACACGCGCCGAAAGGTGTATTGAACGAGAAGTTGCGGGGTTCCAACTCCGATATCGATATGTCGCAGTCAGGGCACGAAAACTGTTCGGAGTACGAAAGATCTTGCGGTTGTTGAGACTTCTGAGACCTTTGCCGTTGCTTGTTGATGGTTCCTGCAGCGACCGCGCTCCGGGTGCCAGACGACAACTCTTCGACCAACCGTTCGCTGGGGTTAAGAACCGACACTATGAGCGTCCCCTCAGACGCCTTTAGTGCAGTCTCTACAGATTGCGTTAGTCTCTCTCTCTCTGTCGTGTTTCGGATGATGACGCGATCGACAACGATCTCGATGTTGTGCCATTGGTTCTTATTGAGCGATATGTCTTCGCCAAGTTCCACTACCTCACCGTCAACCCGAACGCGCACAAACCCCGATCGTCGCGCTTCATCGAATATCGCGGTGTGTTCGCCCTTTTTATGCTTCACTACCGGCGCTAGGATCAACGACCGCGATCCCTCGTCCAACCTCAGGATCGAATCGACGATCTGCTGAACGGTTTGACGTTGAACAGGTTTGCCGCAGTTCCGGCAATGCGGCCGGCCTGCACGGGCGAAGAGCAGCCGCAGATAGTCGTAAATCTCTGTTACTGTGCCGACAGTTGAGCGCGGATTGCGGGAAACACCTTTCTGGTCTATCGAAATGGAGGGGCTGAGGCCTTCGATGTGGTCGACGTCTGGTTTTTCCATGCGGCCAAGGAACTGCCGAGCATACGCCGAAAGGCTCTCAACGTACCTGCGTTGGCCTTCGGCGTAGATCGTATCGAATGCTAGGCTGCTTTTGCCAGAGCCCGAAATTCCAGTAACGACGACCAGCTTGTCACGCGGGATGCAAACATCGATGTTTTTGAGGTTGTGTTCGCGTGCCCCGCGTACGACGATTTCGTTGTCGGACATGTAAATCTGGTGAGAGTTCGAAAATAACAGCTCTACTCGATTCTAGAGTAAGTTCCAGAACCGTTCGTTATGGGTTCGAACCGAGAGTCTAACCGGACGTCTAGTAGTGGATCGCGTTTCCGACGCCGCCGCCCGCTGCAATGCCATCGCCGTTGATAGCAACAGCCTTGGGCGAAGCAACGAAAGCAGCTATGTAAGCGATCTCGCGGGCATCGATCAACTTTCGCACGGAGTTGGCGTTCGCCATCTCATCCAAGATGTCTTCTACCGCCACCCCGCTCGCCTCAGCGCGTGCCGCGGCGACTCGCGGTGTGGCTTCGGTCCGCGTACCGCCAGGATGTATAACGACCGAGTTGATGCCGAACGGGCCGAGTTCATCAGCGAGATTCTTAGTCAACGCCGACACGGAGACGTTCCTTATCGATCCAACAGCGGAGCCGCTCGATCGCGACGCCAAACCGCTGATGTTGATGATGCGCCCCCATCCACGCTGCTTCATGATCGGAGCAACCGCGCGGGCGCAGCGAAGGTAGCCGAGAACCTTCGTATTGATGTCCTCGTTGAAAGCTTCGTCGGTCACCCCTTCAATGCCAGGCACGGGTGCTTGTCCGAGGGGCCGGGCGGCGTTGTTAACCAATATGTCAATGCCACCAAGTTGAAAGTTCGCTCTCGCAACCATGCTGTTGACTGATTGCGTGTCTTGGGTGTTGCACTCGATGGGATAGATGTCTCGGCCAGTGTCGTCGGCGATTTCGCGGGCGGTTGTCTCCAAAGCATCGACATTACGCGCACATATCGCGACGTCGCAGCCCTCGCGTGCGAGTTCCCAAGCTATCGCCTTGCCAATACCCCGACTGCCGCCTGTTACGATCGCCAGTTTGCCTTCAAGTTCAAGATCCATCGCAATTGCCTCTTCTAACGTCAGCTATTTCCAGTCACTAATCAACTATCGCAGGTCTGGAGCGCCAGAACTGCGTCGCAGTTTCAAACGCGTTAGCGATCTGCAAGACCGAGAAATCAGCCCGTTGCCGACCGACGATCTGCAATCCTGCCGGCAAACCGTCGCTATCGAATCCAGCCGGCACTGAAATCGCAGGTAAGCCAGTTACGGTGATCGACGAGCACGGCGCCATCCACTCTAGATAGTTTGTTAGTGGTTCGCCGGCAACTTCTGACGGATATTCCTCGTCAGCCGAAAACGGAGGGACCGACGTTACGGGTAGCGCGAGGAAATCGTAGCGGCTCATGAAATCGGCCATCCTAGCGTACAGAGCGGTCCTGCGTTCTTCAGCCTTCTTGACGTCTAGGGCCGTCAGACGCATCCCCTCTTCGGCATTCCAGATAATCGTTTCTTTGACCAGCTCCCGGTGGTCGCGAATGTTCGCTTCATGCTGATGGGCGAAGATCGCAGCTCTCAACACATGGAATATCTCTCCAGCGTCTTGTAACGGGGGCTCCACATCTTCAACGAGGCATCCCAGGTCTTCAAAGACGCAGCGTTGGGCATCCAGAGTTTCGTTGATGACGGGGTCGATCGGTGCCCCGCCGACGTTGCGGCTCCATGCGATGCGCGTTCCGGAAAAATCTCGCTCGAGTGGTTGAGCGAACACTGACGCAGGTTGCATCAATGAACTCGGGACTCGCGGATCAGGTCCGGCCAAAGCGACCAACTGTAAAGCGACATCCGCAACGGTGCGGGCCATCCCACCCGTGACGGATTCCGAGGTGTACCCAAGCGGTACCGGATGGACAGGAACGGTCCCGATGCTGTTTCTCATTCCCACGACGTTAGACCACGCAGCCGGATTACGCAGAGAGCCACCGAAATCGGACCCTTGCGCGACAGGCATCATTCCGCATGCCAAGGCGACGGAGGCACCGCCGCTGCTACCGCCGCAAGTTTTAGTGAGGTCATAAGGATTGAGAGTGGTGCCGAAAACCTCGTTGAATGTTTGAGATCCCGCCCCGAACTCTGGTGTATTGGTTTTGCCGATGACAATCGCGCCCGCCTCCTTGTAGCGTTGAACCGTCAGCGAATCTTCGGTCGGTACGAACTCATTGAAGATGCGCGAACCGTACGTGGTTCGGATACCGGCGGTGGGTTGTAGATCTTTTATGCCAACTGGCAAACCGTGCAGCGGTCCGACGCCGTCTGAACCTAGTTTTGTCAGCGTTTCATCGGCATCGGACGCCAACTCAAGTAGATGATCGCCATCGAGAAGCGTGACGATCGCGTTGACCTTTGGATTGACTAGTTCGATCTGTTGGAGGTGCACTCGCATGACGTCGCGCGCAGAGACATCGCCGTTGCGAATCCATTGAGCAACATCGCCTGCGGTTGCAAAACATAGCTCCGCGTCGCTCGTTGGGACGTTTTTTACCACCAGGTTTGTCCCTCAACCTCGTTTTGGATGTCGCTCCATTCGCGTGTATAGATGCCTGTTGAGAGATACTTCCAGCCACCATCTGCGAAGAGCATAACGATCGTTCCGTTTGCCAATTGCCTCGCGGCCCTGATTGCGCTCGCGAGGACCGCACCTGAGGAAACTCCGACGAACACTCCAGCATCTGTGAGCAGTTTCTTCGTCCAAAAAAACGACTCTTCGGCCTCGACCATGATGCGAGCATCGAGCGCGTCAAGGTCGAGCACTGGGGGAATGAAACCGTGTTCAATGGAACGTAGGCCCTGAACTTTGTCGTCAGGGTGCGGTGCCGCTGCAACGATTTTTATGTCCGGATTGTGCTCGCGGAGAGCCTTGCCCACACCCATCAGCGTTCCGCCAGTGCCGAGACCGGCGACGAACATATCGACGTCTGGAACGTCGCGTGCGATTTCCGGTCCGGTCGTCTTATAGTGGGCATCCGGGTTGGCTCGGTTGCCGTACTGGTACGGCATGAACCAAGAAGGGTTTTCATGAGCCAGTTCTTTTGCGACGTTGATCGACTCATTTGTTCCTTTTTCAGCGGCAGAGAATATGACTTCGGCGCCAAAACCCTCCAACAGCTGCACTCTTTCAGCGCTCACACTCTCGGGCATGACCGCTTTGACATGATAGCCACGCAATCTTCCGATCAACGCGAGCCCGATACCCGTATTGCCGCTGGTCGGTTCAAGGATTACGCCACCGCTTCCTCGAACCAACAGACCGTCGCTCTCGGCCTGATCGATCAGCGAAAGTGCGACCCGATCTTTAACGCTTCCGGTCGGATTGTCAGATTCCAGCTTCGCTAGTAAACGCACTTCCGGCTTGGGGCTGAAACGGGATACATCAACTATCGGCGTATTACCGATTTCGTCGCTGACGTCATCAGATACAAACCCGCGTTCCGCGATCTGCATGATCTAATGGCCTTGCCTCACCTACCGGTACAAGCTTGGTCTAAGCGACTGCCTGCGGCGGTGCGATGCCGCAGAAAATCTCGTAGTCGATCAACTCCGTGACTTCCGGATCATCGCCGCAGAGTTTGCAGTTGGGATTACGCCTTACTTTGATCTCGCGGAACTCCATCGTCAGAGCATCGATGATCAACATGCGCCCCGACAACGTCTCGCCAATGCCCATCGCGATCTTTATGGTCTCAAGAGCTTGAATCGATCCCACTAGACCAGGTAACGCGCCGATAACCCCCGCTTCCGCGCAGTTTGGCACCTCACCCGGAGGCGGTGGGTCCGGGAAAAGGCAACGGTAGCAGCCTTGACCGGGGATGTAAGTTGCAGCTTGGCCGTCGAAAACTAAGATCGCGCCATCCACGAGCGGCTTGCCAGCCAGATAGGCAGCATCGTTAACGAGGTAACGCGTGGCGAAGTTGTCAGCTCCGTTAACCACGATGTCGTAGTTCAGGATGATACCCATTGCGTTGTCGGCGTTGATCGGCTCTTCGTGGATAACTACGTTGACTTCAGGATTGTGGGCTTCAAGGGTTTCTTTGGCGGATATGACCTTGCGCCTGCCGACGTCGGCATCGGTATGCAATATCTGTCGCTGCAAGTTGCTGACGTCCACAACATCGAAATCGATTACGCCGATCGTACCGACGCCTGCGAGCGCCAAATAAAGAGATACCGGCGACCCGAGACCGCCGGCTCCAACTACGAGCACCTTTGCACCTACCAGCTTGCGCTGCCCGGCACTGCCCACGTTGGGCATGATGAGATGGCGGCTGTAACGCTGTACTTGTGCCGGAGTTAGCGGCGGTGCGGCAACAGCGCTGCCGTTGACTGAACCATTTGTGCTCTGCATTGGAACGACCTTCGCCTCACACTTTGTCGGCAATCGACGTTTGAATTGCCGAAAAATCGGAACTTCATCGGTTTCTCTCGACGGATACGCGTGATTCTATCCCATCAACCGATTTCGAATTAATCGTTATTGGCAGTCGAATCGCCTTGAGGACCCGAATATGATTGGGCGGGATTTTTTATCCCGCGGGATCGCCGACTACGAGACCCAGTTCTGTAGTGCCTTCTAACTGTTGCTGCTTCTTGACCAGATCATCGATCTTGATGTGGAAAAGATAGTCGAGAAGCATCTGTTCGACATCTCCCCACAACTCCCGCTGTGAACATGCACCTGATATAAGACAAGCGTCGGGTTCCGTGAGACAGTCGATGGCGGAAAAAGTATGGTCTACGCAATCGACAACGGTTCCGACGGTGATGTCAGACGGCGGCTGCGCCAAGCGCACACCCCCGCCGGGGCCACGACGAGATTCGATCAATCCCGCTCGAGCCAAGTCAGCTGATATCCGCAGAAGATACGGCTCGGGGATATGTTGCCGCTGCGCGATATTGGTAGTAGGCGTGTATCTCTGTTCCGGTTGCATCGCAAGAAAAACGAGCATCCGAATCGCGTAATCCACTCTCATCGGAATCAGCATAGCGGTTAGAGAGCTAAAGCCTCGGCGACACTGTCTAAGCCTTGTCGCCAAAATCCGGAACGACTCGACGCTTCTACGGTTGAGGCGTCGGGATGTTGCAAGTATACCAACGCGCATTCCATCGGAACTTGCCAGGAATGCAAGTTGGAAAGTCGGCGAACCGAGTTTAGAATCAAAGTTTGGCAGGCATCGTGTTGCGAGCAACGTAACATTTCTCACGACGATCAACCCGAACCACCTAGTCGATAAAACCTGAAACGAGAGCGATTCGAAATGGCCGACCTCGTGCTACAAGCCGACCAACGCACCGCAATGGGCAAGAAAAACCGCGCATTGAGGGCCCAAGGCATCATACCGATCCACGTTTACGGGTTGAGCGACGCGCCACTCGCGCTTCAAGCCGATAGCCGCAGGCTTATCAACGTCGTGCGCGAAGCCGGACGTACCTCACCGGTTGTCGTGGAGACGACAGAGGGTACCGCAGACGTGACGTTGGTCAGAGAGGTCGCAACTCATCCAGTATCAGGCAACTTGCTACACGTCGATTTTCTACGCGTCGATCCCACACAAACCGTCGATGCACCCGTGCCTGTGGTCTTGATAAACCAAGATGTTGCGCCAGGCACCCGCGGTGGGGCCGGGTTCGTCACACAGGGCGTGTACGAAGTCGTGCTGTCTGCAAGGCCGGGCAATATCCCTCAGAATCTCGAAGCCGACTGCATCGTGTTGGAATCTCTTGACCATGCGATTTTGGCGTCCGAACTGGTTCTTCCAGAAGGCGTAACATTAGCTAGCGATCCGGATGATAGGATTGCTTGGATCCAACCGCCACGGGTAGTCGACGAGGATTTGGTGGACGAGGAAGAAGTGGAAGAGGCTGAAATCGAGGGCGAAGGCGACGAAGCCGAATCTGAGGAACAGTCCTAATCTGCGCATAACAAGTTGCGCATTTCGCGCACAGTATGACGCGTACATTGTTACTCGACCATATCGGCACGGTGTCGACGTCGCTGGCGCAAACTAACGGGCACTAGATTCCGTTTGTTGCGAACCTCGTCGCGCGTTGCGTAAGATTTAACGAGAAGCAACAATGTGGGTCGCGCTGGACTAACAGCACGCTTCACGCGGACGATTGAGTTCATTTGGCACGGCGTCAGGTGTTTGCCGATGCTTTGAAAGAGCCCTTACCGGGGAATGAACACAGTTCCGGTCTAAGTGATCCTGCTCCAACGCGATCCCAACGCAGGTAACTGCGGCTACAACAAGGAGTCTTTCCATGAATCCTGCCTTAGTAGCCGGTCTCGCTAGCGTGTCTGCGTTGGTGTTTCTGATCGTCGGTGTGGCACTCGGCTATTGGGGCAACTCGCGCCTCAATTCGAGAGCCATAAAAGCGACTGAAGATGCACTAACGCAACAGATTGAGCAGGCGCGGGCTCGAAGCAACGAGATTCTCAAAGAATCACAAGACCGAGCGGAAGAATTTCGAAAAGAGATCGAAACAGAAAGGACGAACTCAGCTAGACAGACCCGGCGCGAACGACGCGACCTGCAACGCATCCAGCGGCGTATCGATAGATCCGCCGAAGAATTGCGAACCCAACAGGCGGATCTCAAATCGTTTGAGGAACGCCTCAAGAATCAGGACGATGATTTGCGGGAGCGAACCGTCCATGAACTCGAACGTGTGTCCGGCATGTCAAAGGATACGGCCAAAGATATCCTCTTCAAACGCGCCGAAGACGATAACGCTTACGAGTTCAAGCGGCGTTTCCGCGAGGCTGAACTCAAATACCAAGACGAGGCCGATGAGCGAGCCCGCGAGATTTTGGCTGCTTCATTGCAACGCTTGGCATCAGACGTCGTCGGCGAAGCGTCGGTAACCAGCATTCCAATCCCTTCCGAAGATGTAAAAGGGAGATTAATCGGACGCGAAGGCCGAAACATACGGGCCATCGAAGCCAACACTGGTGTCGACCTGCTAGTCGACGATACGCCTGATACGGTAGCGATCTCCTGTTTCGATCCCATCCGTAGAGAAGTTGCACGCGTAGCGTTGGTTCGTCTCATCAAGGACGGGCGTATCCAACCCGCACGTATTGAGGATGCCGTTCGGAAATCACGACGCGAGGTTGATGTGGCGGTGCGAAAGGCGGGTGAAGATGCCGTCCTCGACGTAGGCATCAGGGGGCTCCATCCGGAACTTACCAAGATGATGGGGCGGCTCAAATACCGCTACTCCTACGGTGAAAACGTTCTCATGCACTGCAAAGAAGTTGGGCATATCTCTGGGATGTTGGCATCTCAGATCGGTGCTAACGCCCAAATGGCGAAGACGGCGGGATTCTTGCACGACATCGGCAAAGCTCTGACTCACGAAGTTGAAGGGCCACACGCCGAGATCGGTGCTGATCTTGTGGCTCAATACGGGATGCGCGACAACATAGTCGTAGCGATCCGGGAACACCATGACCGTGAAATGACGACACCGGTGTCGTTTTTGGTCGCGGCCGCCGACGCGATCAGCGCCGCCCGTCCCGGAGCTCGCAACGATACCAACGAAAATTACTTGAAACGCCTCAACGAACTTGAGAGCGTAGCACGGGGTTTCGATGGCGTTCGACGTGTTTTCGCAATCCAAGCAGGCCGCGAGGTGCGTGTGTTGGTCGATCCGCAAAAGATTACCGATGCCGACGCGAGCCTGTTGTCGAACGATATCGCCAAAGCCATCGAGCAACGATTGCAATATCCGGGACTCATCAAAGTGATCGTCATCCGCGAATCGCGTGCGGAGGCAATCGCCAGTTAATGAGGATAGTCCGCATTCGTTGGTGATTTGGATCTGATAGCTGCTACCTCCGGGATGCGAGATGTCAGCATCTAACTCAGGCGCGCGGCACGACCCAAAGGCTGCTCTCGCAGTAATGCCATCTTGGCCCGTCCAAGAGGATCTGCACCTGCACACCAACGCCTCAGATGGAGTAAAAACCCCCACCGAGGTTGTTGAATTTGTAGCGAATACCTCGCTGCGTTTGTTCTCGATAACCGACCACGACACAACATCCGGTCTGGACGAAGCCGAAAGTGCAGCGTTGAGCTACCCGGGCATCACCTTTATCCCAGGTATCGAGTTGAGCGCCGAAGTCGGTGGAAATGAGATCCATCTCACTTGCCATTTCATCGATCGACATAATTCTGAAATGCAATCTGAATTATCGGCTTTGATGCAAGACCGCGAGTCGAAAGCGGAACAGATTGTTGATCGGCTTAGAGTTCTTGGTTTGCCGGTCGACTGGGAAGATGTGGTCGCCAATGCCGATGGAGCGATCGGCAGACCACATATCGCGCGGGCGATGCTGGCTCGGGGTTACGTGAGTTCGGTATCCGACGCGTTCACACGGTACCTCTCACCCGGTCGCCCCGCCTACCTCTCACGGCGCAAACTTGGCGGAATACGTGCCTTGCAACTAGTGCATGAAGCTGGCGGAGTGGCAACAGTCGCACACCCGCGCACCGTGCCCAATGTCGAGGAAGTCTTGTCGATACTGAAACCCCACGGATTGGCAGGTATTGAAGTTTATGCCGAGAAGTACGGCACGGATATGATTGACCGATACTCAGTCCTCGCCGACCGATTCGGTCTCGTCAAGTCCGGCGGGTCCGACTATCATGCGAACAACACCATCAACGAGATCGTGCCTGGAATGAATGGCCCACCGCCCGGAACAGTCCGGAAACTATACGAACGAGCATTGACGATGCATGGTCCCGGTGGTGTTGGATATCGTTTTGACGAGTCGAAGTTGTAGCGGTTGATTTGATGTCGGAAGCGGTACAATCCGTCGCCCTCGTTATCGCTGCGTATCTAGTCGGGGCGGTTCCATCGGCCTATCTGATCGGCCGATGGATTGCCGGCATAGACATCCGGGAGTATGGGAGCGGAAACGTTGGTGCTTCCAATGTATCTGTCCACGTCGGCAAGAAATGGGTGGCACCGATCGCATTGTTCGACGTTTTTGCCAAGGGTTTCTTACCCGTATACGTAGGTGGCTCGGCGATCCTGGATCTTGGAGGGATGACTCTGGCGATCGCCGCGCTGGCAGCAATGTGCGGGCACAACTGGCCGATATTCCTGAAATTCTCGGGCGGACGCGGGATTTCGGTGGGCCTCGGATCGATGGTCGCCTATGGCATGCCGCTCTTCGTACTGTGGGCTACGATCCCCGGTGTTCTCTTTTCGCTCACGCCGTGGCGGGATTCGGCGGTTTCGTGGTTGTTGGCGACCATATTGCTACCGGTTTGGGCGATATGGGCTGGTTACGGAAGTTGGGTAGCCATATATGGTTTTGGATTCGCGCTTATCACGATTGTCCGGCGAGTTACATCCGGCGGATTCAAAGATTCGTTGTTAACTTATGGGGAGTTGACACCTGCCCGACTTGTATGGAACCGCATGGTCTATGATCGCGACATCGCGTCGCGTGACGCTTGGGTGCAAAGTCGCCCAAATCCAAGCAGCTAAACTGATCTCATGAGCGAGAACTCTGCGGACTTAGAACTAAATATGACGCCGTGCCCCCGCCACCAGGAGGTTGAGACCAATCTCCGTTGCGGGCAATGCAGCGTTCCGATATGCCCGCGGTGTATGGTCTATGCACCTGTAGGGTCTAAGTGTCCGGATTGTGCGTCGATTGGTGGCCCGGTTATGTTCAAGGTTACGCAGAGCGATTTGATCAAGACCGGGATGTTAGGAGGTTTGGCGGCGATTGGGATTGGCGTTGCGTCCGCGGTGAGCCTAGTGGCATTATGGTCATTCGATATTCTGGCCGGTGTGAACTCGAGTATCTGGCTGATAGTGGTCGGTGTGGCTGAGTTTTTGGGTGTTATGGGGGTTGTTTATGCGATGGAAAGGATCGGGGGGAGGAAGTATTCAATGAGTTTGCGCGTCATGGCAGCGGCTCTTGCGTTGCTGTTTTATGTGTCTCAGATCATGGCGATTGAGGTCATTGACGGTCTCATACCCGATAGGATCATCAACGCGCAGTTAGTTGTGCATCTGCCAGGCTTGATCGGCTTTGGGTTCGGCACCTACTACGCGATGCAGCGTTTCAAAGTGTAGTTGGGATGATTTCGCCCTTGCCCACATTTCGGTGAGCGATCGCTTCATCGATCACTTCGAAGAGCGACAGGGGTGGGGAGTAGTTGAAGTCGCGTTTAGCCGCTGATAGGTCGTATTCGTAGTAGGTGGGTGTGATGGGCAGGCGGACCTTGGTGTAGGGCGCGTTTAATTTCTCGGCGAGGTACGGGATCATGACTTCCCAGCGGAAGGGGTCGCTGGATGCGAGTTGATACGTCTTACCGAAGGTTGCAGGGTTGACGAGGGCGTTTTCGTAAGCATGGATGATGTCTCGGACTTCCACGAAGTCCTTCTTCCAGGGCCTATCGTTTTTATCGGTGGCGATGATGAGATGAGGTTCTCCGTCGTAGGCCTTTGACATGGCTTCGTATGCCCCTCGGGACGCGGCATCGGTTGAACCTTCGAGTTGGTCCATGAAAGTGCGCATATGGAACTGTGGGAAATCGAGTACTTCGCCGGCACCCCAAGCATTGGCGAAACGGAAGACGGTGGCGGGCAACGCCTCGGCGCGGACATAACGGTCTACCAGATGTTCGGTTAGGACCTTGGTGTAGCCGTACCACCCTGTGGCTGCCAGTGGAAGCGAGTCTTCGCGAATCGGTTCTTCGATGCCTTCGGGCGGGTATTTTTCCATGGTACCGTCGGTGCTTGTGTGGATGACGTGTTGAATACGATCCGATGCCAGCGCGGCCTCGAGGATGTTGAAGGTCCCCTTGACGTTGATATCGAAGTACTGCTCGGGGGTAAAAGGGCCACCGGCCTGGAAGGCAGCACCCAGATGGAATATTGCTTCTGCTCCCTCGGCAGCGGTTCTGACATCGGCATGTGAAGCGAGGTCTCCCTCGACGATGTCGGCTCCGATTTGGGCTACTTTTTCGGATTGGGAGTCTCCGGGAATGACAAAACCTATGACATCGTGTCCCAAGTCCACGAATCGTTTCGCCACGTTTGCACCGACGCGTCCTGTGATGCCTGTTATCAGTATTCGCATTGATGAATCCTCAGATTGTTTAGTGTTCGGAGAAAGAATAGACGGGTTTCCGTTAAACTGCAATCGCTGAGGCCGCTCGTAGCCGCGACCTCCGATTACATCACCAACAGGAAACACTGATGACCAAGATCGAAAAAGTCGAGACGTTCCTCTGGAGCCGATGGCTCTTGATAAAGATCCACTCCGAGGATGGCTATGTCGGCGTGGGTGAAGGCGGCGTCCATGGTTGGCAACGACCGACTAAAACCATGATCGAGGTCATGACCGATTACCTCGTCGGCAAAGACCCTAACCTCATCGAGCATCACTACCAGTACCTCTATCGTTCGTCACACTTCATGGGCTCGGTCGTCCAAGGCGCTCTCAGCGCCATCGACATCGCGCTCTGGGACATGAAAGGCAAGCGATTGGGTGTGCCGATCTACGACCTCATGGGCGGCAAGACACGCGATCGTGTCCGCTGCTACATGCACGTCGGTGGCGATACTGGCGAAGAACTGGCGGAAGATGCGTTGCGCGCCAAACAGCAGGGCTTCACCGCAGTTCGTTTCACACCGTTCCCGAACGACTACTATCTGCACAAGTCATACACGGAGTGGGCTGATGAGGCGGTAGAGCGCGTCGGCATGGTCAAAGATGCTGTCGGATCAGATGTCGATATCTGCGTCGAGATTCACCGCCAGATGAATCCGGCGGAATCGATCTGGCTCGGCAGGCGGTTGGAGCAGTTCAACCCGTTCTTCTACGAGGACCCGATGCTGCCCGACAGCTCAGCAAGGATGGCGGAAGTCCAAGCGCAGTGCAACATTCCGATCGCGACGGGCGAGCGCTTCACCACCATCTTCGAATACCAGCAACTGCTCGAAAACGGCGGATGCGCGTACGTTCGGCCTGACCTATGCCTCTGTGGCGGCCTCAGCGGTTGCAAGAAGGTAGCGGCGATGGCAGAGGCGCAACACGTTAAGGTCATTCCGCACAACCCATTATCCCCAGTATCGACCGCGGCGTGCGTTCAGCTTGACGCTTGCATTCCCAACTTTGCGTTGCAAGAATACACGGGCGAATCGGAACCGCCAAAGTCCGAACTCTTGGTCGAGCCGCTGGAACTGATCGACGGATACCTGACCGTGCCAGAAGGTCCCGGATTGGGCATCGAGTTGAATGAAGATGCTCTGTCGAGCATTGGAGAAGATCCGAAGGTGCTAGACACACCGATCGGATTCGACGGCTCGGTACAAGACCGCTAAAAGAAAAGCAACGGGCGCTAGAAGATGGAGCGGGAGACGGGATTCGAACCCGCGACCTTCTGCTTGGGAAGCAGATTCTCTACCACTGAGTTACTCCCGCTCAGTTGCGTCGTGATGCAATTATAGCGACTGGGTTGAGTGCGTCAACGCTAGCCAGATCGCGCGGTACTTTCGGAGTTGAACTTGACTAACGCATTCCAATCAATCTTGAAGTCGGGCGTGGAAAAATCTGCCGTGAATTCGGCGGCCAACCGGGTAAACACCGAACCGTACGCAAGCATGAAGTCATCATTTCGTTCCCGAGCTTGATGCGCCAAAGGCTCAATGATGCGCGTGTAAAACTCGATGTCGTCGGTTATCAGTGCCCAAAAGTCTTGGCCAGATAACTTCCAATAGTCACCGCGGTCGAAATTCCTCGTTGTCCTGCCATAACAACAGCCGTTGACCGCTTGCACGTTCAACGCGGCGTTGCTCTGCCTGAGTATTTGCGATGCCCTTCGGAAGTCGGCGCGCATTTGCCTGATTTGGCTCGAATTGCCCCAATTGGGGCCAGATTTCAGGGAGATTATGTATCGTCTCCCATCGGCATCGAACTCTAAGTCCACTCCTTCGATGCCCGATGCTCGCCCGTCGCGAGCGATCTGACAAACGTAGCGGGCCAACCCTTCCAAGAAGTCACCGAAAAACGTCTCCTCTTGGGAACTGAGGTGTGCGTCGAGCATTGGCTTCACAAGATCTGGCACTGACTCGACAGCTTTTGCGCGAAAAAGGTAAGGATTTTTTCGGCGCAGCAACTGCTTCAGTTGAAGGTCATTGAGCCGCTCCACACGTTTCCTGTGGAATTCACCAATGTTGCGCTCAACGTATTCGCGAACTTGATCGTCGGTGACGATATTAGCTTCGGACATGCGGAGGCTTATTCGAATTGTTCGCCAGCATCAAGAATCACGGGTTGGATTGGTTCTTGCGTAACAGAAACGATCGCTTCGCAAAATTCTTCGTTAATCTCAATGCCTATGGCTTTTCGTCCGAGTTCCAGAGCCGCGAACGCAGTTGTGCCTGAACCGATGAAAGGATCCAACACCACATCGTCTGGATCCGTGAATAATCGTATGAACCACGTCGGCAATGGTTTGGGGAAAGCCGCGCTATGACTACGATTGCCGCATTCTGTCGCCATGTGGAGCACGTTAGTTGGGTAAGCCAGCTCCCGACCGACCCAGTTTTCGATTCTCTTGCCAAAACCGCTTCCGACCCTCGATTCATCCCTTACGCGATCGGTTTCGCTCAGATTCACGAGGCGATTATTGGTCCAATCGCCCATCGGCACCATCACGTCTTCTTGATTCATCTTGAATCGGCGATTTTTGTTGAAATGTAGCAGTCTTTCCCACGCGTCTCGAAAGCGGTTGGGCCACTTGCCCGGGTAACTATTCTTCTTGTGCCACATGTACTCCTCAGTCCAAATCCATCCCTGCTGTCGCAACGCGAGTATCAATTCGATCACGTAGGTATGTCTTTCGCCGTTGATAGCGTGTTCTTTGATATTCAAGACGAAACTGCCGCTGGGTTTCATAACTCGAAGCAGCTCTTCGGAAATCGTCGTGAACCATTCGACGTAGTCGTCAGCATGAACGCCACCGTAACTGGTCTTTCGACGCTCGGCGTACGGCGGCGAGGTGAAGATCAGGTCAACTGTGTCGTCATCAATGTCGAGTAGCACCTCCGCGGCATCGCCGCAATGCAACTCGAAATTAGGTACCGGGTTGAGCGTGTAGTACATACTGTCTATCTGTATATCACTTTTTAATCTAACGCTATGCTACCCATTGCTCAAGGTCCCACGCCATCTGCCAGAAATCGCGTTCGTAGCGAGTGCAGGTTATGTACGCTTCTCGCATCGCCTTGAGTTCATGGCTACCCGCAGTTTCGGCTATACGGTCGCAAATAGCGCGGGCTTCGATAGCGACTGCCCTAGACTCTTCGCCGGTGTACATGCGGATCCACTCGGCGTATTGAGGCGCATTCTGTGGTTCGCCGGCCGCCGCCAACATCTCACCCACCTGCCAGTACCCCCAGATGCAAGGCACGAGTGCTGCCGTCAACTCGCCGAAACTCCCGATTTGGGCTACACGCAGAAGGTAGCTGGTGTATGAATAGGTAGTCGGCGCATGTTTGGTTGTCTCGAGTTGATCCGCAGATATTCCCAGACTGGCGCAATAAACTCGATGGAGCTCCATCTCGGTGTTGAGGATATGGTCTACTGCGCCGGCGAACCAGCTCATCGTTTCGAGATCCGGTGCCTTCACTGTGCCCATCGCCAAACACCTAGCGTAGTCGATCAAGAAGAGATAGTCCTGAGTCATGAAATGCTTGAAGCGCTCAGATGACAGCGATCCGTCTCCTATTCCGAGCACAAACGGATGTCTCATCATCGCTTCACGTTGCAGTTGTGATTCCGCTTCGATCTCGTCGCAAAAAGTCACAGTATTGAACTCCCTGTGGCCTGAATAACACGCTTCATGCAGTCGGTTGCAACCCGATTTTCGCACATTCCGCGAGCCGCCCCGCATGCAGATTTCGTCGTTGCACCGCTTTCCGACTGGTATCCTCGAAATCAGATGGCGTCGAAACGCAAAGCTGATGGGCGTATGGTATGGCTCGACCTTGAGATGACGGGCCTTGAGGAGCAACACGTCATCATCGAAATCGCGACTGTAGTGACCGACTCGAACTTGGAGATCCTCGCGGAAGGACCAGATATCGCGATCAATCGGTCGGTTGAGGACCTCAACAATATCGATAGCTGGTCGGCTAAACAACACGCCGAATCGGGTTTGATGGGGAAAGTGAGGGCGTCAAAGATCGGGATCAACGAAGCCGAGAAACGCACGTTGGACTTCGTGAAGAAGTGGGTCGGAAGGTGGGAGGCTCCACTGTGCGGCAACTCGATTTGGGTAGACCGACTCTTTCTGAAGCGCGAGATGCCGAAATTGGAGTCTTATCTTCATTACCGCGTTGTGGATGTCAGCACTATCAAAGAATTGGTCGCACGCTGGCACCCAGACATCCAAGAGCCTCCGCCCAAATCGAAGTCGCATCGCGCACTTGACGACGTCCTAGAAAGCATCGAAGAACTGCGTTGGTACCGTCAGCAGTTCTTCAAGTCGCCCGAAACTGAACGTGCCCCAGGCGACTCGTAGCTGTTAACCGAGCTCCCTCTCCACGCGTCGTTCAGCTTCGATCAGTTGCTGGTCAGTTTTTCTCCGTTCCGCATATCGGTTTAGAGCGGCTACAACCGTCGAATGAGGCCGTCCACCCAACAGCGTTCCAGTTTCGGAGCTCGTCAGCCCCGATTTCTCGCGCAACATGTAGGCGGCAAGGTCTCTCGCTGCAGTTAAGGACCGATTGCCACGCCCACGCCGTTGCAGCTGTTCAGCATCGATTTTGAAAACGGTTGCAACCGAATCAATCACACTTTCGGGGGCCAGCAACTCTGGCAACGGAGCGCTGATCCGGTCTCGCACCGCTTCTACCGCGACCGCCAGGCTGACGCTCGTCGCGGGAGCGGTGCCAGAGAAGCGTTGGTGGGCATCCACGCGTGTGAAGTCACCGATGATCTCACGCACGTTCCTCGCTGTCCGTTGCGACAAGAAGTCCAACGCCGCGCTTTCGAGCTTCAACTTCTTCTCTGCGACGTAGCGGTGCAGTAGCGAGCGTCTCAGCGCGAAGTCGGGCGGATCGATCGGGACCTCAAGCCCCCCGGCCAATCTTGAAATAATCTCATCGCCTAGCTCCGACATCGGGTAGGCGGAGTTGAAACTGAGCACGATCTGCTTTCGATTCGAAAGCAAGTGCTCGAGGACGTTCACAAAAAAGGCTTGCGACCCCGCTTTGCCGATGAACCGTTCGATGCCATCTACCAACAGCGCATCAACGTCTCTGTAACGATCCCGGACCGCAGCGACCCTACCGCTTTGGCTAGACTTGACGAATCCGTCAACGAACTCTTCGCCGGTCAAGCAGATGACGTTCATCTTGTTCCCGCGCATCTCGTTGGCTATAGCGTTGACAAGGTGGGTCTTGCCTTGGCCCGTGTCAGATGTGATGGTCAACGGGTTGAACTCAACACCGAGGCTTTTAACGACGCTTCGGGCGGCATTCAAAGCTCGAACGTTGCTCGCCGAACTCGCGAAGCGATCAAACGTGCAGTTCGGAATCGCTGGAAAGTATCTCGCGTTATCACGGGCAATCGATTCGCGATGGCGGCTCAGGCGTGCATCTGCCCACTCCGAGTAGTCCCCGGCTAACCCTTCGCGCACCAAAACGTCGCTGGTTGCGTATGCCATCGTGTCGAGCGCGATCTTGACGTCTTGGCCGAATACCTGAGTTGCGAATCGACGCAAGCTCCGCATGACGCGCTGTCGTATCCACGCGGCGACGAAGCCATTTTTCACGGTGACGCGCAACACGCCGTCAACGCAAGAAGTCACCCTCGAATCGGCTAGATAAGCATCGAAATCGGCTCGGTTATCGATCTGAACCTCGACCATCCCCAGAACAGCCTTCCACCGTTTCTGCAACTCGCACCCGTTGCTGTCTGATTGAGGATCAGGCACAGATCATCCTTTCGTGAACGAATAGAATCAACGACGCGCAAAAACACCGCGAACAGCCTTACGCGTGTAACCGATTGTGTGGTTCTCGGGCCGCCTCCTCAGAGCCCGAGATCGTAGTCAACTAGATTTAACATATCCTCACTCGGCGGAGTCCGCAACGGGAAAACGGCTCGATTCAGTGATTTTTTGAACGTAATCTCGCTGCTGGAACGAACGTTTGCGAACAGGATTCTCATGGATTCAACGAAGCGAAATCAGCGGAGAAAATGGAGTGTAGGCCGTTGCTATCGCACCAATTCGGATTTCTTCCGATCCGTCCGTAGGCGGATATCACCCATCACGCCCGAAACAGGTTTGAATGCCCCACGATGAACGCGGTATTTTTTGGGACTCCAGACTTCGCAATCGCTTCGATTCGCGCCTTGCTAAACGCAGATATCAACGTGTCGATGATCTGCACTCGACCGGCCCGGCGCGCTGGGCGCGGCCGTAAATTGACTCCAAGTCCAGTCTCACAATTCGGAACCGAAGTTGGCATCCCGGTGATCGCTCCCGCTCGATTCGATGCCGAAGCGATCGACACGATCCGAACGATTTCCGCAGATGCATTTGTAGTCGCGGCTTACGGCAGGTTCATCCCATCGGAGCTGCTGGCGATGCCGCCTTTGGGCGTGGTCAACCTTCACCCTTCTCTTCTCCCGAAGCATCGTGGACCTAGTCCAGTTGCCACCGCGATATTGAACGGCGACCGATCCACCGGAGTCACGATCATGTTGCTGGACGAAGGGATGGACACGGGTCCGATCTTGGCTCAATCTGGTCCCGTGGAGATCTCTGGCGATACCCGACAAGACGCATTAACCGAGAAGCTGTTCGCCATCGGCGCGCAGATGTTGCCGGACGCTTTGTTGGCATTGCAATCCGGGGAGTTGGTTCCAAGTCAACAAGACGACACAGCGGCAACGATTACGCGATTAATTCGTAAAGAGGACGGGCTAGTCAATTGGGATGAAACGCCGGAACGCATCGTTCGCATGAACCGGGCTTATCACCCATGGCCGGGAACCAGCACGACATGGCGAGGCGAACTGTTCAAGCTCGTTGACATCGAACTGGCAGAGGGAGTGGCTATCCCTGATGGTATCGAACCAGGAGGCGTGTTCAGGAGAGCTCAAGGCGGAGTATTCGTTCGCGCCGGAGACCGATCTGCTGTGCGGTTGGTTACTGTGCAAACGGCTGGTAGGAGGGCGATGTCGGTCGATGAATTCGTGATTGGCAGACCTGAATTCGTGGGTTCGTGTCTTGGTGCAGAATCGATGTCGACTTTGTAGCCACTCAGTAGAAGGAAGATGCGAATGATTATCGATTGCCATGTACATGTCTGGGAGTTACCTCCGATTGCGCCGGTTGGACCGACAGCACCAACGTGGACCGCGGTCACTGAGGAGGCCGGGCCGACTGAGCTGTTGATAGAGGACATGGATGCGAACGGTGTCGATGCGACGGTTTTGGTTCAGTCGAGCGGTTCGACGTGGGACAACACGTATGTCGCGGATTCGGCTAATGCGGACCGGGATCGGTTTCGGTCGATCGGGTTGGTGGATCCGATGGATCCGGGCAACGCCGAGGTGGCTGCGCGATGGATGGATGATTTTGGGATGTCGGGTTTTCGGTTTCACCCGGATTACTATCCCGATGATGTCGTTTTAGATGCGGATCGTAATGGGCCGATGTTCGAGGTGATTGAGAAGCGCGGCGGGATTGTGAAGGTGCATAACCGGGTTGGGAATGTTGGTCAAATGGCCGGAGTAGTGCCGAGATATTCGGGGATAACGTGGATTATCGACCACATGATGTATCCGGAGCCTTGGATGGCGGGTGATGGTTGGACCGCGTATATGCCGGTGCTGGATTTAGCATCCCATCCGAACGTCGTCATGACTATCTCGGACGTTCACAACCGTTCGGGTGAGGGATTTCCCTACGACGACATGCACAGCGCGGTGATGATGGCGATCGATGCGTTCGGGATCGAGCGTTGCATCTGGGGCACGGGTTATCCGGGCTATTTGAGAGAGAAGAATGGTTGGATATCGTTGGCTGATGAGTTGCGGTTGGTGCGCCAGGGGTTTGATTGGTTGACGGAAGAAGAGCGTGGAAAGTTGCTCGGAGAAAATGCGAAGAGGATCTATGGATTCTGATTAGTGGGAATGGTTACGGCCAGAGTCTCAAGACGGCGAGTAGGGCTCCCATTGAACCGACTATCAGGCCTCCGAGACGGAGCATGAGACGTGCTTCTAGCGCCTTGATCTCGTCCCGGAATTCGCCGCGCAGGTCGGCGATGTCTTCTTTGGTGGCGAGGTGACGCAGCTCGGTACGGAACTCTGTCTCCAGAACGGTGATACGGGTGTCAAGCGTCTCAGATGTAGCCATGAGATGTTCTCTCTGCGTGAATGAAATTATACAGATTCCGAAAATCGGTATTTATCGGCATACCGAACCGGCTATCAGTGCAGGCGGCGGAGTTCGGATTTGCGTTGGGGTGATTTTCGGTCGCGTTGGGGGATGTTTCGTTTGCGGTTGTAGGTCTTTTCTAGGCCTTCGTCGGCAAAGGTGATGGGGTGAGTGATGTTTTTACGCGAGCGCGTCTGTCGAGCGCGGTTGCTTTGGGATGCTGGCGGGAGTTTGTCAGCTCTGGATTCTGGTTTGGGCTCGCTGGACATGAGTTGGTTATAGCAGGTTCCAGGCTTTAGTCGGAGTTTGCTTGGTCGTCCTGATTTTCGTCGTCGTCGGGGGTGAAGCCGGGGACGAGTTGGAATCTTTTGAAGCCCTCGGCGTAGGGAGCATCGATGTTTTTGCCGTTCTCGGACCGCCATCGTCGCATCCATCCGTCGACTTGGTCGGGGCGGTCTAGTTGGCTTACGTGACATTTGATAGCGCCGATAGCTTTGACGACATCTTCCTCTTCGAGTGGGTTCCAGTGCGTGCTTCCTTCGCCAAACATCATGACCCAAACTTCGTGGACTTTCCATGAATCGAGCCCTTGGCCCAAAAGGCTTTCGTCCCAAAGGTGATCACGGGCGGAGGGGAAGACCGCCGAAAGCGCGGCTTCGCCAGCGGCGAAGTGATCGGGGTGTCCGATGTATTGGGAGTGTGAGAGATCGCGTGTCGGGTTTGTCGTGATGAGGATGTGGGGGCGGTGCTTGCGAATGACGCGTACGATTTCGCGGCGCAGAGGGATCGTGGGTTCGAGGTATCCATCGGGGAAGTCGAGGAATTCGATGGATTTGAGTCCGAGAACGCGTCCGGCTTCGACCTGCTCTTGTTTTCGGATCCAGCTAAGCTCGATGGCGGATATTGAGCGGTCTTCGGTACCTTTGGAGCCGTCGGTGCACATCACGTAGACGACTTCCCATCCGAGCCGTGTCCACTTTGCGGCAGTACCGGAGCATCCCCAGTCGGCATCGTCAGGATGTGCGAAGACGACCATTGCGCGGGAATGTTCTTCTTGTTCGGGCGGTACGGATTCCGGATCTGTAGTCATGTTCTTATCTGGATGGTAGATTTTGGCAGTCAGATGTAACAGGAATCAATGTTAATTTTGACGTGATTCATTGTCCCGCGAGGATAGTGACGCCCTACTGCGATGTTTCGGGAGACAGACATCCAAATTTCAGTTGTCCAACCTGATCGCGATCTATTAGAGGCAATGACGCTCGATGCTATCCACAGCGTTTGCGATAAACACAGCCTCGCGCTTTCTCGTTAACATGCGAACATACCGAATTGCTTTGCTAGGAGCGACGCGATGAAAGCTATGACTTGGCACGGCGGAAACCATTTCACTCATGACGATGTGCCGGATCCAGTCGCGGAACCGGGCTTCGTGGTCGTCGAAATCGACACCACCGGTATCTGCGGTACCGACGTTCACATCACCCAAGGCCTCTTTCCCTCGGAACCGCCCGCGATACTCGGCCATGAGGGGGCAGGAACCATCGTCGAGGTCGGCGAAGGCGTCTCAAGCGACCGCATCGGGCAGCGCGTCGTCGTGAATCACTCCGCTCACTGCTTCGAGTGCTGGAACTGTCGCAATTGGAACATTTCGCGATGCGAGGTCGCACCCATCTCATCAAACGGCCTTTTCGCACAATACGTCGCTCTACACTCCCGCGTCGCCCTCCAGCTACCGGAAAACCTTGATATGGAGACGGCGGCCATGACCGAGCCGGCGGCGTGCTGCCTATCCGGCGTGGAGATGCTCGACATTCCATATCGCGCCACCGGACTCGTTATCGGCGCAGGCATTATGGGTCTCTTCACGGCGGCGTTCATGAAGACGCACGGCGTCGAGACGCTGGTCGTGTCCGAACCCGTCAAGGTCCGACGAGAAATGGCAAAACAGTTTGGGGCCGACATCCTCCACGATCCCAACGATGTTCCCCTCGAGGAAGTGATGGCCGAAGTAACCGATCAAGGGCGTGGCTTCAGTGTTACTGCCGAAGCGGTTGGAAAGCCCGAACTCGTCGCCGCCTGCGTCAACGTGACTAAACCACGCGGCCAGACCCTCATGATCGGCGTCTGCCCGGAAGGCTCCCCGCTCCCTGTCGACCTCTACGACATGCACTTCCGCGAGATAAAGCTCGTCGGGGCCTTCGGACGCGGCAACGTCTTCTACCGCGTCCCTGGCGAACTCGAGAAACTCAATCTCAAAAACGTCATTTCCGGACGCTATCCCCTGGCCGAACTTCCCGACGCCATCACAGCCTCCGCCGAAGGTTTGGGTGTCAAATTCGCCATCAAACCAAACCCGTAGTCAGCACAATCCTAGGAAGTTCGACATGAAGGCGATGACCTGGCAAGGCGGAAATCGATTCACACATGACGATGTTCCGGATCCGGTGGCGGAACCAGGGTTCGTGGTGGTCAAGATGGACACGACGGGGATCTGCGGGACGGATGTGCACGCCACGCAGGGGCTCTTCCCGTGGTACCCGCCGCAGATACTGGGTCACGAGGGATCCGGTGTGATCGTGGAAGTCGGCGAGGGAGTCGTCAAGGACCGGATAGGTCAGCGAGTGGCAGTGAACCGCAAGGCGCAATGCTACGAGTGCTGGAGCTGTCGGAACTGGAACACTTTCCGCTGCGAGGTCGCTCGGGAATCCGCACACGGCATGTACGCGGAGTACATCGGGCTCGACGCCGGCGCGGCGATCGAGCTTCCACAGGATCTTGATACCGAGACCGCCGTCTTGACCGAGCCAGCGTCGTGCTGTCTCTCAGCGGTGGAGCTGCTCGACATCCCGTATCGGGCGACAGGTCTGGTCATCGGTGCCGGGGTCATGGGTCTCTTCACCGCCGCTTTTTTGAAATCGCACGGCGTCGAGACGCTGGTGGTGTCGGAGCCGGTGACGGTGCGCCGTGAGATGGCGAAGCAGTTCGGGGCTGACATCCTGCACGATCCCCGCGACGTCCCGCTTTCAGAGGTCATTGCTGACGTCACCGACGAAGGTCGCGGTTTCGACATCACCGCCGAAGCGGTGGGCAAGCCGGAACTCGTAGCCGCTTGCGTAAACGCCACGAAGCCGCGCGGTCAGACACTGATGATCGGCGTCAGCCCGGAGGGATCGCCGCTGCCGGTCGATCTCTACGACATGCACTTCCGCGAGATCAAGTTGCTCAGTTCGATGGGGCGGGGGAACGTTTTCCATCGGGTGCCGAATGAGTTGACTAAGCTGAACTTGGAAGGCGTGATATCGGCCCGGTATCCGCTTACGGATTTGCCGGATGCCATTACGGCTTCGGCGGAAGGTCTGGGTGTCAAGTTCGTGATCAAACCGAACACTTAAACCTCAACATTCAAGGATTTTCGACATGAAAGCACAGACCTGGCACGGCGGCGCGCATTTCACGCTGGACGACGTCCCAGAGCCCGAAGCGCGTCCGGGTTACGTGGTGGTGAAGATCGACACTACGGGCATCTGCGGGACGGACGTGCATGTGACGCAAGGCTTGTTTCCTAAGGATCCGCCGCAGATATTGGGGCATGAAAGTTCAGGCGTGATCGTGGAAGTTGGTGAAGGCGTGTCGAAGGATCGGATCGGTCAGCGCGTGTGCGTCAACCATCCGGCGAACTGTTACGAGTGTTGGTACTGCCGTAATTGGAGCGTATGCCGGTGCGAGAACCAGCCGCCGATTTCGAACGGCTACTTCGCCCAGTACGCGGCCGTGGCGTCGCGCTCGGCGGTCGAAATACCGGAGGAGTTGAACCTTGAAACGGCTGCCTTAACTGAGCCGGCGGCGTGCTGTCTTTCGGGAGTGGAGATGCTCGACATCCCGTATCGCGCCACCGGTCTCGTGATCGGTGCGGGAATCATGGGTCTCTTCACCGCCGCCTTCCTAAAGTCCCACGGCGTGGAAACCCTCGTCGTGTCCGAGCCGGTCAAGATACGGCGCGAGATGGCTAAGCAGTTCGGAGCCGACATCCTCCATGACCCTTACGATGTCCCGCTGTCGGATGTCATCGCCGACGTGACCGACGACGGCCGCGGCTTCAGCGTAACCGCCGAAGCCGTCGGCAAACCCGAACTCGTTGCGACCTGCATCAACGCAACGAAACCCCGCGGCCAGACTCTCATGATCGGAGTCAGCCCGGAAGGAGCACCACTCCCGGTCGACCTCTACGACATGCATTTCCGTGAGATCAAACTCATAGGGGCCTTCCGCCAAGGAGACGTAACTCACCGCGTGCCCGACGAACTCGCTAAACTCAACCTCGACAACGTCATCTCCGACCGCTACCCATTGGCCGAACTGCCTGACGCCATTACTGCATCTGCCGAAGGGCTAGGCGTCAAGTTCGTCATCAAACCCAACGGCTAGTTGTCAGACGTACTCAAGAGTTCTACCGTCCGCTCGACGAAACGCACCCTGATGCCGTAACTCTACAACTGTCGGAGCGTGAGTGGCGGTGGTCCATAGTAGTTGTCGCCCTCGTTGCTTGGCAAGGCAAGCAAGATAATCCCCGGTATCATCAAGCCGAGCGTCACGACAAACATGCCTCGTACGAAATACGCGTATATCGTCAGGCCAACCCAACCGTGAAATAGGAAATACATGAAAAGTACGATCAGAATAGATAGCGGGACGCACGACGGCATCATTACCAGCATCCACCATCCAGATCGCCCGGAGTCGTGGAGTCTCCGAACTGTTACCGTCCAAGCCGGTACAACGTGGGACACGGCGATGCCCAGCAACAAGATCGTCCCAACTGACAGCGCGCCAGCACCCGCCAGAACCGAACACACTAAGGCCCCACAAAACGAGAGAACCCAAAATACCAGTTTGAAATACCAGAACTCCGAAAGACTGGCGCGCCCATGAAAGTTACCGAAGTTCCTCAATGCTTTAATGTAGAACCTGATCACCGACATCGCGTTGCTCATACTAGCGCGGAGGCAAGGGATAATCGCTGAGTTGAGGATCAACCGCTATGGATTTGTCGCGCTATGGATGAAATACTAATACCACACACGCGCATCGAAGGTCATCGGCCATACAACTCGGTGCCGCGATGGAACGCGAACCAACCAAACCAGAACGAAATGTTCGATGGCACAGCCTTGAGCACGTTAGATGGATCCGAGGCGTCGGTTAGCCTTTCCCGCGAGACATCCCATTCCGTCCCGTTCTCGTCCACGACCCTCAGCGGAAACCCCTCTTCAGGCGCATCTTTCGGCAAGTTGAATGTAAGCCCATCAGGGTTGTCGTAGATGTGGGCGTCGGAAGTAGTCGCGGAGGCGACGACTACGATGTCGATGTCGGCGATCTGGTCGTGGACGATGCGTTCTTGCCGGAGGAGGTCGACGGGGTAGGCTTTGTCGATGCCTTTGATGGTTACGCCAAGGATTTCGGCTTTGGGTGCGAGGGCGTCGTCGCGGTGGGCGATGGGGAACATGGCGTCGGGGTTGGCGCGGTAGGCGTAGTAGATGGAGCGTTCGTCGCTCTCGTTGGTGTAGGTCCACGGAGGGTAGGTGCCGCCTTCACGGGTTACGACGGTGGTGTCGGGATGTTCGCGTCGCCATTCGCCCCACGTTGTTCGTGATGTGGGGAAGTATTCGAGTTCGACGTCGGTGCCGACGAGCGGGCCGATGATGGGTTCGCCGGTGAACTGGTGCCAGAGGGTGCGAGTGGCACGGTCGTACATGACCTTGTTGGAACGGAATAGGAAGCCAGAGGTGCCGAAGGTTGTGGGCTCACCGTTGATGATGGCGCGATACCCGATCGCGCTGTTGCAGAGGGTTCACCAGGTGAGCGACAGGGGCTCGCCTCCTAGGACGTCGTTTGCGAGTTCGTGGGCGTTGATGATGCGGAGGGGGTAGGCGCGGTGCTGGCCGTTGATGGAGACGCCGATTACTCGTTCGTCGTCTTCGAGGTAGTCGGCGAGAGGATCGTCGGCGGGAGCGTGCGCGGGATTTTCGAGCGGTGGGATGCCATCTGGGAGGACGCCACCCCATTCGAGTTCAGTGAGATCGACGTTGGTTTTGCCTCCGAGATAGGGGGTGAGGAATGCGCCGAAACGACCGTCGAGTTGTCGTAGATAGTTGACTTTCCACTCGGCGTACTCTGACGGTGGTGGAAACTCGTCGCCGCGCTTGCCGATCCACTCGGACCAGAGCATCCAGTTGTCGCCGATGTTTTCGCCGGTCAGAAACTGGAGGGTCTGGACGGCGGCATTGATGGCTTCTCTGGAGGTGAGATATCTGAACGACTCGACGAGGGGGCGGATCTGAGATTTGTCGTTTTGTTCGCGGATCTTGGCTAGTGTGTCGATAGTGCGAGTGTTTAATGGTCCGAAGCCGGGTGAGAGTTCGAGGCCGGCGAAGACGAGGTACATCGCGGAGTTGGGGTTGTAGGGGGCGGGTGTTGAGGTTGGGCGGACGGTTGGGACGGCTTCGGGGGGTTGTGTGGGTTCTTCGGTGGGTTCGCTGGCGGTGACTATGGAGAACGTGTCGCTGAGCGCGGGTGTCGCGGTCGGTGGTTGTTGGACGGTTCCGGCGAACGTGTTGTTTGCCACGTAAGACACGGCGACGACGAGCGCGCCCCCGGCGATGGCTAGGATCACCAGCAGTCCAACTGCTATGCCGATGTTTTTTGCGGTCATCTGACGAGTATGCGGCTTGCGGTGGCGATGTCAGGATAAATTCCGACGGCGACGGCAGCGGTGAGGGCGGCACCAACGGCGGCTTCTTCGCGGACGTTGCCGATGGTGATGGGTGCGCCGAAGGCTTGTTCAAGGCACTTGCGGAGTGCGGCGTTTAGGCGGAGCCCGTTTCCTGATCCGACGATGCAGTTGCGGGGGCCGGCGCCGAGTTGGACGGCGCTGCGGTAGGAGTTGGCGAGTTCGGCTGCCATGGATCGAAAGACCGCCAGCGCCATCGAACCCGGCGTGAAGTTGCCGGGTGTTATGCCGGCGAATTCGCCACGGGCGTCGGGATTTTCGCGGGAACCTGTGAAGAGGGCGGATGCGGTCATGGGTTGGTTGGTTTCGTCGGATAGAACGTCGCCTGCGAGTTTAGCGAGTCTTTCGTAGACCCTGTCTTGATCTACGTTTTGGATGTCGAAAACGTTTTGCGCGGTTCTGACGAAGAAGTCCTTGAGGGTGCGGAAGGTGCGTCCACCGACAACGCCGACGCCGGCTAGGAGGTAACCGCGTTCGATGTGGGGGCGGAGTTCGAGCCAGCCGTGATCAACTGTGCCATCGTCGGAATTTCGGTTCAATCCTGACAAGTCGTCGATGTAGACCGTAGCTTGCCCGCCAGTTCCGACGTTGATCGCAACCGTGTCGGTTGCGTCTTCAACGGCACCTACGAACGAGCATTGATGATCGCCAGAAGGTACCGCGACTGGAGTGCCGTTTTTGATGCCGAGCGCGTCGGCCATTTCACTGGTCAAGCCGCCGCCGACTGTGCACGACTCTCTGATCTCGGGAAATATTGCACGTTCGATGCCCAAATTCTCGATCAGGGAATCGTTCCAATTGCGCTTAGGCACATCAAGCACTCCCCACCCTGCGGCATCGGTTGCGTCAGTAACCGGGCGTTTCGATCCGATTAACTTATGCATCAAAAATTCGGGGGCCGTGATCGCCATCGCTATATTCGACGGCATCACGTCCATGTAGTCCAACCAGAAAAGCGTCGGAGCGGTGTAGCCGGTGACGATTGGGCATCCGGCGTTGCGTAACATTGGCAGGCCGTTGCCGCGTCGGACGGCGTCCCCGCGTTCCGCCATGAGATCCAAGAAATTCTGTTCTGAACCCGGAACTTTATCTTTGCCGCGCTGGTCTTGCCATGCGATGAAGGGGCCGATGGGGTCGCCTTCGCTGTCGAGGAGTTGGCAGCCCTGTTGCTGGCCGGTGATGCCGATGGCGACGATATCAGAGGTGTCTATTTGGTCGCGGAGGGCGCGCGTCGTTTGGGCGACGCAGTCGACCATGGCTAGGATGTCCCACTCGGATCTGCCTATGACGCGGTCGGATGCAGATGTTGTCTCGGTGTTGTTCGGGGCTGATGCGGAGGTTAGGAATTCGGCGCGGTCATCTGACACCTCGACGGCGGTTACAGTGACGGAGGTTGAGCCGAGATCGATGCCCAAAGCGATGCGCATGGGGTGAGTCTACGGGCAAACGGCAGTCAGAAAGGCGTCGAGACTAAACGGACGAAATCCTGAATCGCCACATTGCGACTGCCGCTAACAGAACGGCGAAGACTACGAGCGCCAACATTTCGGTTGTGACGTCTGTGAACTCGGCGCCGAAGAGCATCAGTTTGTTGAACGCAGTGTTTGCCCAACCGTGCGGCGTGAATTTGGCGAAAGCCTGCATCCAATCAGGTGTGATGAACAACGGCCACCAGCATCCGCCGATCGGTGCCAATACCAACGATGCGAGAACGCCGGCCATGCTTGCGGTTCTCTCGTCTTGCATGAAGCTGGCGATCAACACGCCGAAAGATGACGACGCGATAACCATCAGGACTGATATCAGCACAACGGCGATTGGCGAAACCCCGACGTCGATGCCGAAGGCGAGAATTCCGACGAGCCACATGACGGCGATCTGCATCAGTCCCCTGAAGGCGGTGCCGGCGAACTTGCCTACGATGATTGATTCGCGTCGCACGCCGTTGGAGAGTAATCGTTCGAGGGTGTGGTTGCGCCTTTCGCGGGCGATCGCTTCGGCGCTCAAGGCGGCAGAGAAAAACACGAACATCGTCAGGTATCCGGGGAGAGTGAAGTTGGAGGCGTCGAAGGATTTGACGTCGCCAACTTGCTCGACGATGAACTCGATTGCGACGGAGCGGCTTTGTTCGATGAGGCTGGAGGCTAAGGCGGTTTGGGCGATGGTTGTGAAGTCCGAACTGGTGGCTTCAGCGATGACGCCGGCGACGACGTGAAATTCGTTGAATGGTCTAGCGAGGGCTCTGGCGAAGCCGGTCATTGCGGCTTCATGACCCGGATCCTCGCCCGTGGCGTTGACTTCCAGTAAAGTTTGATCGCCAGCGATCAGGCGCTCGGTGAAGTCGGAAGGGAATGCTACGAAGCCATTTGACAAACCGTCGTCGAGTGCTTGACGGGCATCTTCGTGGGGCATGACGATGATCGGTACTTGGTCGTCGGCAGCTAGCGACTCGAGTAGTTGGTTGCTGACGCCGCCCGTCTCCTGGGTGGTGACCACGAACTCCAAGCGATCATCGCTCGGGCCTACTCCGCCCAACGCGAGGGTGAAACCGATCACGAAGAGGAACGGGAAGAGAAAAGCGAAACCGACGGCAAAGCGGTCTTTGAAGAAGATTCGAGTGTCTTTGCCGGCGAGGATGAATGCTTGGCGGATTACGGTTGTCATCTCGTTGATCGCCTCAGGTGACCTTGAAGAGTATTCGGGCGATCACCAATCCGATAACGGTTACGCCGAGCATGACGCCTATGCCGACGAGTTGGTCGGTAATTTGCGCGCCAGTCGATAGGATTTGGCTCATCGCTTCGATGGCGTAGTGGTTGATGGTGATCTTTGAAAGCAGGAATAGGAAGCCTTCGGAACCGACATCGAAGAACGTACCGCCAAAGACGGTCATGAACATGGTGAAGAATACGGCGGTCCATATGGCTTGATCACTCGTGCGAGCGGCCGAGCCGATCAATAGACCGACGGCGGTGACGGCGGAGGCGACCAGTATGGACATAGCGGCGAGCTGCAGGAATTCTGCGAGGTTGCCTATCTGCAATACGACGAACGCCAATGTGAGCAAGATTATCGCCTGCAATGTGGCTCGAAACACGCCCGCGAGGTATTTGCCGATGAAGAGTTGGTTGATTCCCAGTTGGGTGGTCATCAACCGTTCCAACGTTTTGCCGCGTCTTTCCTCAACTAATGTCTGCGACCCGAGGGTCACCGCAAAGAGGAGGAACATCACTAGTAATCCGGGTATTAAGCGGTCTAAGATGTCCGCATCTTCGGCATCTATCCCGGAGACGATCACATCAACTGGCGGCTCATTGAGAGCATTTGTTACCGCGTTGTTGATGGCGATATCGACGGTTGCCGCGTCGATGTCGATAGCGCCGATGGCGCTTGCGACGGTACGACTGACGCGCACGCGTCCGGCAATTTCATCGGCGACGTCGCGCACTATTGCCGCGGCTATCTGTCCTGTCTCCCCGCCGTTTCCGCGTTGTTTGAAGATGAGACGCGGCGAATCTCCAGAGTCCAACTCTGACGTGAAGCCGTTCGGGATGACTAAGACCAACAGGACGGCTGATCGATCGAGAGCGTCATCGGCGTCTTCGATGTCGCGTTCTCGGACCGACAGCCCGTCGAAGTCGTCGAGCCGATCGATCAAAGTACGAGCATATGGGCCACCGTCCAAATCGACTACGTTGACGGTGGCGGAAAAGGATGTTTCGCCGCCAAATGCCCCGTACATCAAGGCGAACAAGGCGATCGGCAATGCGAGGCTGAATGCCAACTCGCCCCTGTTGGTCAGATATCTTTTGAGCTCGAAAGTGGCTATGTGAACGGCACGGAACAATGGATCGGATATTCAGTCTCTTAAATTGCGACCAGTGAGTTCCAGAAATACCTGTTCGAGCGTGACTTCGTCGGGGTCACCGAATTCACTTTTCAGTTCTTCGGGGCTCCCGATTCTGATCATGTTGCCGTGGTCTATGATGCCCAAACGGTCGCAGAGATGGTCCGCTTCTTCCATGTAGTGGGTGGTGTAGAGCACAGTCATGCCCTCGTCGCGCAACCCCTCGACGGTTTCAAATATGTGGTTGCGAGATTGAGGGTCGATGCCGACGGTCGGTTCGTCGAGGAAAAGGAGGCGTGGGTTGCTCATCAGCGCGATGGCGATGTTGACACGCCTCTTCATGCCACCGGAGAAGTTGTCGACCTTGTCTTTGGCGCGGTCGATCAGTCCGACCTTGTCCAAGTACTCTTCTGCGGTTTGCCGAGCCGATTTTCCGCTGAGCCCGGCCATGCGACCGAAGAATACGAGGTTGTCCATGGCTGAGAGCTCGAGGTAGAGGGCGAGTTCCTGTGGGCAAACCCCGATTATCTTGCGGACATCGTCGCTCTGGTCGGCGACGGAATAGCCGTCGATCTCTACGCGGCCATCATCTGCGGGCAGCACCGTGGACAGGATTCGGATGGTGGTGGTTTTGCCGGCGCCGTTGGGGCCTAAGAGTCCGAATATCTCTTTGGATTTGATCGTGAAGGAGACGTTATCTACGGCTTGGACGCTATCGAAATCTTTGCGGAGGTGGTCAACCACCACCATGTCTTTGGCATCGGACATACGACGATTCACGGCTAATCAAAGGCGAATTGCCTAATCTTACCGGAAATCGTTTCGAGGCGGACTACGATCCGGGGTGGGTTTTCGGGCTGGGATGGCGAGCGATTTAGCCGTAGTTGCAGCCGATACCTTTGTAGCCGATTTCCACTTCGCCGTCAGCGGTAACGAGGACTGGTGTGATGCGGTCGCCGCCGGAGAGGCGTTCGACTTCGTCCCACAATTCGGGTTGTTTGGAGACGTCGATCTCTTCGTATGCGATGCGTTTCTGTTCGAGATCGGACTTTAGCATGTCGCAGTAGCCGCATGTGGGATGGGTGTATACGACGGCTAGATCGCGCGCTGGTTCTTTAGAGGGCATGGCTCGGATTATAAACGGCTCCTACCGCTTGATCTTATTGAGACGTTATTCAATTCGCCTGAGCTTCAATGCGTTCAAAGAAACCGATAGCGATGAGAAAGCCATTGCGGCGGCGGCGGCTACGGGGCTGAGGAATCCGCTGTCGCTGATGACGAAGCGGAGGTATTCGGGTGGTGGCGAATCGGCGAAGACGGGGTGTAGGACGCCGGCGGCGACGGGGATGAGGAGGACGTTGTATGCGAAGGCCCAGAAGAGGTTTTGGCGGATGACTCGGACAGTTGCGCGGCTGATTGAGATCAGTCGAGGGACGGCTGTGGGTTCGTTGTTTACGAGAGTGACGTCGGCGGTTTCGATGGCGATGTCGGTGCCGCTCGCCATAGCGATTCCGACGTCGGCGGTGGCTAGAGCGGGGCCGTCGTTGATGCCGTCACCGATCATGGCGACGGAGCGTCCGCGTTCGGTCAAGTCGGTGACGCGTGATGCTTTATCGGATGGTAGGACTTGGGCGTTGACGTTTTCGATGCCTATCCCTTGCGCTACGGCGTGGGCGGCTTCTGCTCGGTCGCCAGTGATGAGGTGGGTTTCGACGCCCATGTCGCGGAGGGAAGAGACAGCGGCTTTGGCGTCTGGGCGGACCGTGTCTTGCAGTCCGATGGCGGCGATTATCTGGCCGTTGATGGAGATGGCTACGGGTGTCTGGGCGTCTGCTTCGATGCGTTCTACTGCGTTTTGGATTTCGGGGTTTTCGTCGAGTAGGATGGCTGCGGGGTTCATGACGGCTACGGTGGCATCGTTGACGCGTGCGTAGACGCCTTGCCCGGTGATGGATTGGAAGCCGGTGGCGTTGGGGATTTCCAGGTCGCGTTCGCGGGCGGCTTTGACGATTGCGGTTGCTACGGGGTGTTCGGAGTAGATTTCGACGGCGGCTGCCATTTGGAGGGCTTGGTTTTCGGTTACGCCAGAGGACGGATCGAGTTGGATAGCAATGACTTCTGGTTTGCCGGCGGTGAGGGTGCCGGTTTTGTCGAAGGCGACGGTGTCGATGGTTGCGGTTTGTTCGAGAGTGGTGGCGTTTTTGATGAGGATGCCGTGTTCCGCGGCACGTCCAATGCCGGCGACGACGGCGGTTGGAGTCGCCAATCCGAGTGCGCATGGGCATGCGATGACGAAGACGGTGACGGATATAAGGATGGCGTTCGGGAGGGATGGATCGGGGGCCATGACGACCCAGAAGAGGAAGGATGCGATGCCGGCGATGATGACGGCGGGTACGAACTTGGCGGTGACGCGGTCGACGAAGCGCTCGATTGGAGCGCGGGTGGATTGTGCGGTTTCGACTTGTCGGATGATTTGGGCGAGGAGGGTTTGCTCGCCGGTCGTTGTGACTCGGGCTTTACATGCGGATGCGATGTTGAGGGTTCCGGCGAATATGGCGTCGCCGCGTTTCTTGACGACGGGGACGCTTTCGCCGGTGAGCATGGATTCGTCAATTTCTGCGGCGGCGTCTGAGAGGCGGGCGTCGGTTGGGACGCGCTCCCCGGGGCGGATGACTACGGTTTCGCCGACGCTGATGTCATCGATAGCGACTTCAGTGATGTCGCCGTCGCGTTCCACAAGCGCGGTCCGGGGTTGAAGCTCGATCAACATGCGGACGGCGTCGGATGCTCGCAGACGCGTTCTACCTTCGAGCCAGCGTCCGAGGGAGACGAGGCCGATGATTGCGGCGGGGACTTCGAAGTATGTGCCGGTGTGATGTTCCGGGACGACGAAGCTTGCGGCGTCTGACCAGAGGGTCGAATCGCCGGAGATGAGCTGGGTGATGGTGACGAGAGCGCTGTATGCGAAAGCGACGGAGGTGCCGACGACGACCAAGGTGTTCATGTTGGAGGTCTTGCGTTTTGCGGCGGCCCAAGCGGAGCGGTAGAAGGGAGCGGCGATGCGCAGCTGGATCGGGGTCGCGATGATGAGGAAGAGGAGGTTGAAGGCGTAGGCGGGTATATCGGGTGCGATCGCGGATCTAGCCATTGTCAGGGCCATGATCAATGCCATTGCGAGGATGCCGAAGATGGCACCGTTGCGGGTGGTTCGTAACTCGGCTCGCTGTGCGGCGTAGCGGGCTGATTGAGGATCTTCGGCGGTCGTGTCTCCGGGGGTGTCGGAAGTTAGGTCTACCGTGTATCCGGCGTCGTTGACCGCTTCGGAAATGGCGTTTAAGAGTTGGGGTTCGGCTGCTTGGTCGCCTTGGTAGTTGACGTTAGCGGAGTTGGTTGCCAGAGAGACTTCGGCGGAGTCTACGCCGGGCACGGATGAGATGGCGTCGGTGACGTGCGTTACACAGGCTGCGCAAGTCATTCCGCGGATGTGGATCGTCTTGGAGACCAATTTGAAGGCCCTCAAAACCTTGGTTTAAGACCGGAATCCGCTGTTGATCCCGATAGTTTAAGGTTATCTGCATTCGAATCTGAGATGGGAGCAGGTATGGCCACTGAGGTAGCTGTAGGAACTTTTCCGCGCCGCACGGTAATCATCACGATGGCGTGTGCGATGACGGGGCTGTTTCTCGCTGCGCTCGATCAGACGGTGGTGAGCACGGCGATGCCGCGGATCATTGCGGATCTTGGCGGGTTTGATCGCTATACGTGGGTCACGACTGCGTACATCGTTGCTTCGACGATCACGGTGCCAGTCGTCGGTAGACTATCCGACATCTTTGGACGCAAGGTTTTCTACCTGATCGGACTGGTGCTGTTTCTAGCCGGATCCTTCGCTGCAGGGACATCGACCTCGATGAATCAACTCATCGCCTTTCGCGCGTTCCAAGGAATGGGTGGCGGCGTACTCCTATCGCTGGCTTTCGTAATCGTTGGCGACATGTTCGCGCCAGCCGAGCGTGGAAAGATCCAGGGTGTCGTCGCCGCAGTGTTCGGCTTATCCTCGGTCATTGGACCAACCCTAGGCGGATTTTTGACCGACACGTTGAGTTGGAACTGGATCTTCTACATCAACCTGCCGATCGGTATACCGCTCGTGATCTTGATGGCGCGCTTTTTCCCACGTATCGAACCCGATGTCATGGATCGAACGGTTGATGTTCTGGGAATTCTCACGCTGATCGTCGCTGTTGTTCCTCTGATGCTCGCTCTATCGTTGGCCGGAGTCGAATATGCGTGGTCTTCGCCCACGATAATCGGGCTCCTCGCAGTGTCAGCTATCGCGGTCGTGGCGTTCGTATTCATTGAGATCCGAAGCCCCAATCCGATCATGCCTCTTCGGATCTATGCTGATCGAGTTGTGGGAGTTGCACTGCTGGCAACATTTATCACAGGCTTTGGGATGTTCTCCTCGATCATCTTCATACCGCTGTTCTTTCAAGGCGTCCTCGGTGCATCGGCCACCAGCAGCGGAAGCTTTCTTACTCCGATGATGCTGGGCATCGTGGTTGGTGCCGCAATATCCGGACAGATCGTTTCGCGCATCGGCGGCTATCGAATTCCCGCGACTTCGGGTGTCGTGATCATGACCGCGGCGTTGTTTGTTCTCTCCACGATGTCTGAAGCAACTCCATACGGCATCGCGATCGGGTACATCGTTGCGCTGGGTTTCGGGCTTGGGTTCACGTTCCCGTCGTTCACAATCGCGGTGCAGAACTCGGTTGAACATCGTTTCTTGGGCGTGGCCACCTCCGCGTTGCAGTTTTACCGAGCGATAGGAGGCGCGCTTGGATTGGCGGTGCTGGGAGCGTATATGACAAACCGTTTCCAAGCGCAATTGACCGATAAACTACCGGAGCAGATCCGCGAATCAATCGGTGCTGAGAGGATCGCTCAAATAGCCGAAAACCCGGCCGCCATGGTTGATCCGGCCGCGTTGCACACTTTGACATCGCAACTCGGCTCATCTGGCGAACTCGTCAATTCTCTGCTTTCCGGCCTCCGTGAAGCTCTGGCGACCTCAATCTCGGGCGTCTTCCTGTTGACGTTTTTCATAATGGTCGTCTCGATCGTGGTGGTACTTTTCTTGGTAGATCGCCCCCTTCGAACGGAAAGAGACACTGGTCCTCCAGCGATGGAAGAGTGAAGGTTCGCTGTTTTTAGGGAAATTCACGAAAATCATCTAGACAAAACCGGCGCTGACGCGTAACATTAAAATAGTGCACGTATTCCGCGGCCACGCCAATTATTGGCGATCCATAGCGCATCTGCAACCGGGAAAAACTCTCGGCGGTAAGTTGCGCGTTTCTACGCGCATGGGGCAGGGCCGCGATCCGTCAACGGCATCCAACCCGATTTCTCGCGACTAGGCCCACTCGTCGTTACTTGGATTCCGAGTCCTCAAGGAGAACTGAATGGCCATTTCACAGGCGTTGACTGCTGGCGACAGGGACCGCGCATATCGCACCTTCGGCGAGACGAAGGTTCCGACTGACATGCCGGACCTTATCCAGGTCCAGAAGGATTCCTTCGAGTGGCTTCTTGGCGATGGTTTGACGCAGCTGTTCCGCGAAATCTCCCCGATCACGGACTACTCGTCGGATAACCCGAAGTACGAGATGAGCCTGACGGAACATGAGATTCTCGAACCGGAGTTTTCGGAGGAGGAGTGTCGGGAGCGAGAGATCACGTACAGCGTGCCTCTGCACGTCACGATCGAGTTGAAGATCAACGAGACTGACGAGATCAAAGAGCAGACCATCTTCTTCGGCGACATGCCGAAGATGACCGAGAACGGCACGTTCATCATCAACGGTGCCGAGCGTGTGGTCATTTCCCAGCTGGTCCGATCGCCTGGCGCGTACTACTCGCTTGACGAAGACCCGGCGACCGGCAACCGTCTGTGCGGCGTAAAGCTGATCCCTTACCGCGGCGCCTGGGTTGAGCTGGAGACCAGCAACCGAGACATTCTATTCGCAAAGGTCGATCGCAAGCGCAAGTTGCCAGTGACTACTCTTTTGCGCGCCATTGCCGCTGTCGACGACGGCACGGAAGAGGGCGACGAAAATCCCCTCAAACTCGATTCCCTAGATGCGATGCTCGAGGTTTTCGGCGACCCCACAGGTGGCGAAGAGGATGCCGATGTTCGCGACTACATCCGATCCACGTGGAATTCCGATGCCGATGCCAAAGATGAAGACGATGCGCTGAAAGAGTTTCACAAGCGCATGCGGCCTGGGGAGCCGGCAACCGTCGACGGCGCCAAGCGCCTCGTCCACCAGATGTTTTTCGACTCTCGGCGCTACGACCTAGGCGATGTCGGACGCTACAAGTTGAACCGTCGCATAGATGTCGATGTGGATCTGTCTCGCCGCACGCTAACGAAACTCGATTTCGCGAACATAATCAAGCGAATGATCAAGGTCAACAACGGCGAGGCTGTCCCCGACGACATTGACCACTTGGGCAACCGACGCGTCCGAACCGTCGGGGAGTTGATTCAGAACCAGATACGTGTCGGGCTGGTGCGGATGGAACGCGTGGTGCGCGAGCGCATGACGACCCATCCGGGCGAGACGACGCCGGCAGCATTGATCAATATCCGGCCTGTGGGAGCCGCAGTAAAAGAGTTTTTCGGTGGTTCGCAGCTCTCGCAGTTCATGGACCAGACGAATCCGCTCTCGGAACTGACACACAAACGCCGCTTGTCGGCGCTTGGTCCAGGCGGCTTAACCCGGGACCGCGCCGGTTTCGACGTTCGAGATGTTCACCACTCCCACTACGGGCGCATCTGCCCTATAGAGACGCCTGAAGGACCGAACATCGGATTGCTAGGATCCCTCGCCACTTATGCGAAGGTCAACGAATTCGGATTCGTCGAAACTCCTTATCGCAGGGTGCGAACAACCATCTCCAACCGCTCCGACGATCTGATCGGACGCACCTTACTGCAGGAAGTGCGCGAGAAGAGCCGCAAGACCATCGTCGCAGAAGCTAACACGATCATCGAAGAACCGTTGGCTCGACGCTTGCGACGCTTGGGCCAGCAAGAGCTCGAGGTTCGACCGTACATCTCACTAAGGCCTGAGGACGTGGAGTATCTTTCTGCGGATCAGGAAGAGGAAGTCTTGATCGGCGAGCCTACGACACCAGTTGATGCAATTGGCCAACTCGACGGAACAGTGCGTTGCCGTACCGGTGGCGAGCAATACGTCAAGGCGCGTCCCGAAGACGTCGATTATGTCGATGTGTCGCCCTCTCAGATAGTGAGCGTATCTGCTGGTCTGATCCCCTTCCTAGAGCATGACGACGCGACGCGCGCGCTCATGGGTTCGAACATGCAAAGACAAGGCGTACCCCTGATCCGTCCTCAGGCTCCAATCGTCGGCACTGGCATCGAGTACCGCGCCGCGCTCGACAGCGGCCAGGTGATTCGGTCCGAAGTTGACGGGATAGTCGCCTCGGTTACCAGCGACAAAATCGTCATCGCCGACGAAGATGGCGACGTTCACGAATATCCGTTGACCAGATACGAGCGATCGAACCAAAGCACTTGCATCAACCAGCATCCGATCGTCAAAAAGGGCCAGCAGGTTTCGGCTAGTCAGGCAATCGCAGACAGTTCGTCCACCGACGGTGGACGTTTGGCGTTGGGCCAAAACGTGCTCGTCGGATTCATGAGTTGGGGCGGCGGCAACTATGAGGACGCGATCATCCTGAGCGAAGACCTCGTCAAGGACGACCGATTCACATCCACCCACATCCAGAAACATCAGATCGAAGCCCGAGAAACCCAGCTCGGACCTGAAGAGATAACCCGCGATATCGCCAACGTCGGCGAAAGCAATTTGGCCAACTTGGATGAGGAGGGGATAGTCATACCCGGCACTTGGGTCGGCCCTGGCGACATATTGGTCGGCAAGGTTACCCCCAAAGGCGAAACTGAGTTGACCGCCGAAGAGAAGCTCCTCCGCGCGATCTTCGGAGAAAAGGCGCGGGACACCAAGGACACTAGCTTGCGCGTGCCGCACGGCGAAAAAGGCAAGGTCATCAAGGTGCGCGTCAGCAAGAAGGAAGACGGCGACGAGTTGCCGCCCGGCGTATCCATGATGGTGCGCGTCTGGGTCGCTCATACCCGCAAGATCATGCAGGGCGACAAGATGGCTGGCAGGCACGGCAACAAAGGCGTCGTGGCAATGATCCTGCCGCGAGAAGACATGCCTCATCTGGAGGATGGGACACCTCTGGACATTGTGCTCAACCCGATCGGCGTACCTTCTCGCATGAACCTAGGTCAGCTTCTCGAGACCCACCTCGGTTGGGCCGCTCGGGAACTTGACTTCTCAGCCATAACCCCGGTATTCGACAGCGCCAGCGAGATCGCCATCGAAGACGAATTGGCGCGCGCATGGTTTATTACTGCCGCTCAAGCAAGAGACCATCAAGACCTCGAAAGCCGGGAGATAGATCATGCCAGAGTTCAGCGATGGCTTGAACAAAGAGGTTGCGACTACGGCGAGCTTCGCAGCCATGCGCCCGAACACCTTGGAAAAGCCAGTGAGGCCTGCATGAAGATCTGGTTGAGCGAAGTTGCTGGCGAAGACGTTTCCGGAATGGACCGCGAAGGTCTGCTTGAGACGGTGCGACGCCTCGATCGCGAGATCGGCAACGCCGCTCCCGTGCTCGGAAAACAGTCTCTCATCGACGGGCGCACAGGTGAGAGATTCGATCAACCTGTCACCGTCGGCAGCATCTACATGATGAAGCTCATTCACTTGGCCGAAGACAAGATGCACGCCCGCTCAACCGGCCCGTACTCGCTGATCACCCAGCAGCCGCTGGGTGGTAAAGCCCAGTTCGGCGGTCAACGCTTCGGAGAGATGGAGGTGTGGGCTTTGGAGGCATACTCCGCGCCGCACACGCTCCAAGAGGTGCTGACCATCAAGTCGGACGACGTTAAGGGTAGAGTTCTTGCCTACGAGGCAATTGTCAAAGGACAGTCGGTGGTCTCCGCCGATGTTCCCGAGTCGTTCAATGTCCTGATCCACGAACTTCAAGGTCTGGGATTAGACATCTCGATGATCGGTGACTCCACTCTCGACGACGTTGAAGAAGACGCCAAAACCGCCGAAGACGTTGAAGTGGTAGACGACATCGTCTTCGCGCCGCTCGGAGGTGACGTGATGGATATCGACGCTGAGCTGCCGCCGCCGGTACTGGATTTCGACGTCGATTTCAACGACGAACCCGATCCGACTGCGGCAGAAGCGAACGGCGCCGGCGATAACGATGTGCCCAGCGAAATCGACGCGTCACCAGCCGAAGACGAATTGAACGGCCGGTAGAGGCACTTCCGCCTAACCCGCCGACCACCATGTGCGATACGAAGTCGCAATTGCGGCTACACGAGGTGAAACCGAATGGCATTCACACCCTTACAACAAGCGGCTCCAACTTCAGACAATGATTTCCGCGCTATAAAAATCTCGATCGCTTCACCGCAGATCATCAGGAAGTGGTCTTGGGGCGAGGTGAAGAAAGCCGAGACCATCAACTACCGGACCCTGAGGCCGGAACGCGACGGCCTCTTCTGCGAGCGGATTTTTGGTCCGACACGCGATTTCGAGTGCTACTGCGGGAAGTACAAGCGCCAGCGGGACATGCGAATGCGACGCGAGGGCTTCGTTTGTGACCAGTGCAAGGTCGAAGTCACCCGCGCTTCAGTTCGTCGCGAACGCATGGGGCACATCAATCTTGCGGCGCCCGTCGCACACATCTGGTTCTCGAAAGGCACACCGTCTCGGATGAGCATCATCTTGGACATCACGCCGCGAAACCTTGAGCGCGTGCTCTACTTCTCCTGCTACATCATCACGAAGGTAGATGAAGACGCTCGTCTCCAGGCCATCACTGAGCTGATGGAATATCGCGAACAGGAAGTGCAGCGAATCGAAGAGGAACGTGTCCAGTTCGGCGAGAACGGACAAAACGAAGAGTTTCTTGCGCTGTTGATCGACCGCATACTCGACTTGCAAAACAATTCTCCCGAAGCCGCGGAAGAGATGCCGAACGCACCTGAAGGCTCGTCTATCGAGGATGAGATCGAGACGAAGCTCGCTTACTACAAGGTGCTCTTTGAAGAGGACATCAAGGCTAAGATCGAACTTGCCGAGAGCCTTCAGGTCAAGACCGAACTGACCGAGAGCGACTACCGCGAGTTGAAAGACCTATTCGGTAACGTGTTCGACGCCGGGATGGGTGCCGACGCGATCCTCGAACTTCTCAGGGACCTCGATCTAGACGAAATCCACGCCGAACTTACCGAGGCCATCCGAAACACTTCTGGCCAACGACGCGCCAAGGCAGTCAAGCGCCTCAGCGTAGTCGAGGCTTTCCGCACCAGCGGAAATAAACCCGAATGGATGATCCTCACCGTTCTGCCGGTTTTGCCGCCCGAACTGCACCCGATGGTTCAGCTCGATGGCGGTCGTTTCGCCACGAGCGACCTGAACGACCTGTACCGTCGCGTCATCAACCGCAACAACCGCTTAAGCCACCTGTTGAAGTTGTCGGCTCCCGACATCATCGTCCGCAACGAGCGGCGTATGTTGCAGGAAGCCGTCGACGCCCTCATCGACAACGGTCGACGCGGTCGAGCCATCATGGGCCGTCACAACCACAAACTCAAGTCCCTGACAGACCTCTTGCGCGGCAAGCAGGGGCGGTTCCGACAGAACCTGCTCGGAAAGCGAGTCGACTACAGCGGTCGCGCCGTCATTATCTCAGGACCGCAGATGAAGCTCGACGAGTGCGGCATCCCGAAAGAGATGGCACTCGAGCTTTTCAAGCCATTCGTAATGAACCGCTTAATTAACGAAGGGCAGGCGCACAACATCAAGACCGCCAAGCGCCGAGCCGAACAAGCCGACGCAGAAGTTTGGGACACGCTGGAAAAAGTGGTTGATGGCCACCCCGTGCTCCTCAACCGCGCACCGACGCTCCACCGCCTCGGCATCCAAGCCTTCTACCCCAAGCTCGTCGAAGGCAAGGCCATCCAGCTACACCCGCTTGTGTGCACCGCCTTCAACGCAGACTTTGATGGCGACCAGATGGCCGTCCACGTACCGCTGTCACCCGGAGCGATAAACGAAGCGAAAACACTGATGCTCAGCACCAGCAACATGCTCGCGCCTAGGTCCGGTTCGCCGATCGTGTCACCGACCCTCGACATGCTTCTCGGCCTGTACTACATGACCGGCCCGGTGATGGATGCGGCGGTTCCGGTGCCCGCCGATGCCATAGCTTCTGATTTCGCGTTCGAAAATGGCAGCTCGTCAGGCAACGGACATGCCAGAGTGGGTTACTTCGGCAGCACGCAAGAGGCACGATACGCCGAGGAGACCGGTGTAATCGGTCTGCGCGACCGTATACGCGTACGCATGATGGGCGGCACGCGAGTCTGGACGGACTCGACTGCAACCGAACCAGTAACTATCGGTGAACCCCACGATTGGATCGAGACGACCGTCGGAAGAATCATTTTCAACGAGATGCTCCCCGAGACGCTCGGATTCCACAACTACGTCATGCGGGAAGACGAGGTCGATGCCGTCGTTCACCGATGCTACAGCGAACTCGGAAACAACGGAACTGCCACCGTCCTTGATGAGATGAAGCGTCTCGGCTTCGAATACGCCACACGTTCTGGCACTACCATCGCGATCAAAGATGCAGTACCTCCACCTGAAAAGGATGAACTCATCGAAAAAGGTCGCGCCCAGGTTGCCGAGCTTCAAAGGATGTACGACGAAGGCGTCATCACCGACGAAGAGAAGTACACCGCGACTATCGAGACCTGGAACGAGACTTCAGATCTAGTCACCGACGCGGTCAAAGAGCATCTTTCCGAGTACAACGGCGTATTCGCCATGTCGGACTCCGGTGCCAAAGGTAACCTCGCCCAAATCAAACAGATGGCCGGCATGCGTGGTCTCATGTCAAACCCGCGCGGACGCATCATCGATGTGCCGATCGAGGCAAGTTTCTCGGAGGGCTTGTCGGTCCACGAATTCTTCGCTTCGACCCACGGCTCGAGGAAAGCTCTCGCCGACACGGCACTGAAGACTGCTGAAGCTGGCTACCTCACCCGCCGAATGGCCGACGCCGCGCAGAACGTCATCATCAACGAACGCGACTGCGACACACCCATCGGAATGACGATATCTGCCGAAGCATCACGCGCGCTCAACCTGCCATTCGAAGAGCGAATCTTCAGCCGATATCCCCTACGCGACGTCGTCGACCCCACGACGGGCGAAATTCTGGCAACTTCAGACGACCTCATAGACAATGAACTCGCCAAGCGCATCGCTGATGCGGGACTGGAAGAGCTAGAAGTGCTGTCTCCGGTCTCCTGCATGACGGAGCGCGGAATCTGTGCAAAATGCTACGGGAGCATGCTCGCAGACAACCGCCCCTCCATCATCGGCGAAGCCGTCGGCATCGTCGCAGCACAGTCGATCGGTGAGCCCGGCACACAGCTTACCATGCGTAACTTCCACACTGGTGGCATCGCGAGCGACCGCGACATCACGACAGGACTGCCGCGTGTTCAAGAGTTGTTCGAGGCTCGAAACCCGAAAGCGCCTGCAATACTGTCGGAGATCCCCGGCATTGTCCAGTTCCGAGAAGCTCAAGGCAACTTGGTGATCGCCGTCGAAAACATCGAGACGTTCCACACCGATATCGAGATCCCCGACGGATATCGATCCGCTGCGGAGGTCGGCGACTGGGTTGATGCCGGTTCCAACCTCCTTACGCTCACTGCCGCAGGTCGCCGCGACGCCATGGACGAAGATGGTGCTCTCGCGTTGCCAGAAGACATCGTTTCTCAAGTCTCAGGCGAGGTTGAGATGATCGATGACGACATCATCCGAATCGTTTGGGAAGAAACCGACGAGCGCGAGTACATGCCGCAAAGCAACGCCGACATCTTGGTTTCTGAGGGCCAGGAGATCGAGCCCGGTGAGCAGTTGACGGACGGGACGAGGAACCCGCACGACATCCTGCGCATCACCGGAATCGAAGCGGTCCAACGCTACCTCGTAGAAGAGGCACAACGCGTTTACCGATCTCAAGGCGTTAAAGTTCACGACAAACACTTCGAAGTCGTCGTGCGCCAGATGCTCCAGAAGGTGAGGATCGAAAGCATCGGCGATTCCAAGTTGCTCGTCGATGAGATCGTTGACCGATCGCACTACCTGCAATCCAACGAGGAAGTGCGCGAGCAGAACGGCGAGCCGGCAACCGCGTCGCCAGTTTTGCTTGGAATCAGTCGTGTTTCGCTGATGTCCAACAGCTTCTTGGCTAAAGCATCGTTCCAAGAGACTGAGCGTGTCTTGACCGATGCCGCGCTGCAAGGCAGCGTCGACCGACTGACAGGACTTAAGGAAAACGTCATCATCGGTCGTATGATCCCGGCCCGGTTGGATCGTTCGCAAGAAGGTCGCGAACTGCTCGGACTGCCCGACCCCGAAACCGCGCCGGTGCAACCCGTCACTCAAGACTGGGAGCAGGCATTGGCCGCGATCGCAAGTGACGATATGGCAGCATCGCTCGCCGCCTTCAACGTCGAAGCCGACGCCCCAACCGTTTCTATCGGCTTCTCCGGCGAAGACGACGGTGCCGCTGGCGATCCGGAACCCGACTTCTCGAACTTGACCAGCGCCTTCTTCGGCGATATGAACCAGCCGGAGGAACCCGTGATCTCGTTCGACGACGAGAAAGAAGAGTAGTACTACCGTCCCCTTCGCGAAGCGAGGGGGACGCGTTCAAGCGAAGCGACGAACGCAGGGGGTGCCCGAATTCTTGCAATCCGTAGGGGCAGGTTTCAAACCTGCCCCTAATCTTTAGCCCAAAAGGTCATAGCAACCATGCCAAACGAAAACCAACGCCCAAACATCATCGTCTTTATGACGGATGACCAAGGCTATGGCGATCTGTCGTGCATGGGCGCAACCGACTTCCGCACACCCAACCTCGACCGCATGGCGTCTGAAGGCGTCCGTTTCACCGACTGGTACTCCAACAGCCCAGTATGCAGCCCGTCGCGCGCCGCGCTCCTGACCGGCCGTTACCCCGGCAATGCCGGCGTCCGAGCTATCCTCCAAGGACACCGCACCGCTTCCGGTTTGCCCAACTCCACGCCTACGATCTCATCATTGCTAAAAGATCGCGGCTACCAGACCTCCATGGTCGGCAAGTGGCATCTCGGACTCACCGACGAGTGCCGTCCGCATTCGCATGGCTTCGACTACTGGTTCGGCTTCCTCGCCGGCTGCATCGACTTCTACTCCCACATCTATTACTGGGGAGCGAACAGGCCTGGACCCGGAATCAATCCCACGCATGACCTCTGGGAGAACAACGAGGAAGTCTGGCACGACAGCGAATACTTCACCGAACTCATCGCGGAAAAAGCTATTGAACGTCTGCGCGCAATGGTTGCCGAGAAACGCGCTTCCGGCAAACCGTTCTTGCTCTACGCGCCCTTCAACGCGCCGCACTATCCGATGCACGCGCCTGAGAAATACACGTCTCGCTTCGCGCATCTTCCGTGGGACCGACGCATCATGGCCGCCATGATCTCCGCGATCGACGACGCGATCGGCGCAATCATGAACGAACTCACCCGCCTAGGCGAAGCCGAAGACACTCTGACTTTCTTCGTCTCCGACAATGGCCCGTCCCGCGAGACCCGAAACTGGCTCGATGGCACGCTCGATCCATACTACGGAGGCACATCCGGCGGACTCAAAGGCCACAAATTCAGCCTCTTCGACGGCGGCATCCGCATGCCCGCCATCGCGCACTACCCCGCACGCATCCCCGGCGGACAGGTGGTTTCTACTCCGTGCGCATCGATGGATATTGTGCCGACTGCGTTGCATGCAGTTGATGGCGTTGCACCTAGTGATGATACCGGCGAATTTGACGGCGCGAGTATTTTGGATCTGCTATCTGACGGTGCTGAACTGTCGGAACGAGACCTTTACTGGGAGTTGGATGGACAGACCGCCATCCGGCGCGGGAATTGGAAGCTGGTTATCGACGGAGTGCTGGTTGAGGAAGATGAGCCGTCGGCACATATTCATCTGGCGGACTTGTCCAACGATGTCTCGGAAAGCAACAATCTTGCGGGGCAGATGCCGGGGCTGACCCACGAACTCCAAAACGCGGCTCTCACATGGCGCGCTGGAATCGAACGACGTTGGGAGCGCGAATATGCCTCGCTCGGGCATGGCATCGTGACATACGCGGATTTTCAGACACCTAAAGAGCCGAGTGCCCCGGTGTCGGCCGCTCCGAGTCGCATGACCAAGTCCGTGGCGATCGACAGAGTCAACCGCCACCTTGGTCACAAGTTGCTCAGCGGCTCGAACACGAATTTCGCCAACGTCAATACGCAGGGGCCAGTTTGGTGGCTCAACATTCCGCCTAACAGATTCCGGCGAGAACTGCACATACTGTTAGCCAAAGATCGCAGACTTATCTGGCTTAGGATTCCGCCCAACACGATCCGCAACCCAGAAAGAGTTTTCAAGACCAGAAGGGACAACGGATACATCGATCTGGACATATCCAGCAATACCGATGACCGGTATCTTCGCGACATCAAGAGTGGCGTAAGGGGATACGATTTTCGAAATTATGTTGCACACGAGTGGGATGAATAGAATCGAAGTTCATGGAGCTTGCCATAAAACTTCAAATCTCTTACGATCCCGAAAGCGACACCCTAGACATCGGCAACGGCAAGCCCGGCAGCGACGGGCAACCACTTGCCGACCGACTAACAGCATTTTTCGGAGACGGTGAAGACGCGGTAGGCATCACCCTCGAAAACGCTGTTGAGCTACTTGCTCCGTGCCTAAAGGAATCCGCGTCGGAACGGACGGACGTGTCGCGGCAAGCAACCACCGCCACCGATCTCGAAATCCACTACTTCCCCCAAACAGACACGCTTGATCTTGGAAACGGGATGCCCGCCGCCGAAGGCTACGACATCGCCGAAAACCTCATCGCTAACGTCAGAGAAGATGGTGAAGTGGTCAGCGTTACCTTGGAACATGCCGTTGAAGTACTAAGTATCGTCCCAAAGCTTGTCGATGAGGTACGCGGTGAGATTCCGTCTGAATCTGGACCATTTACGGAATCGTAGAATTTGTTGTAAGGTATCCCGTAATTTCGAAAACAAGCAAGCGATTCCGTGCAACCAGAAGGAACCAAACTAGGAGTGCACAGATAATGATCAAGCCGGTAGTCGTCGAAGCGCAAGACGACCATCAGATCTGGGTCGAGTTCGACGATGGCGAAAAAGGTCTCATCGACCTGTCACCGATGTTGGATCGTGGAATGTGGCGCGCCTTGAGGAACCGGACCTTTTTCGAAACCGTCAGGATCACCCCGTATAGAGCGATTGGGTGGGGGGAAACTGACGCGTTCGATATTTGCGCGGATTGGGCTTATCGGGAAGTCACGAGTGTAAATACCGAAGACTCGAATCAACAGTTCAGCCATGCCTGAGCTTTCCCGTTTTTTCGGCATCATCATTCGAATCCACTCTCTCGATCATCCCCCGCCGCATTTTCATGCCATTTACGGGGAGTTCGAAGCACAGTTTGAGATTGCTACGTTGGAGGTACGCGAGGGACATCTACCAACTCGCGCTTACGGTCGTGTCATCGAATGGGCGTCCATCTATGAGGATGAGCTTATGAAAGCGTGGGATGCCGCTAGTGCAGGCACTTTGCCAGAGCCGATTCCTCCGCTGACTCGCCGATGACCCGCAACGCGATTTCCGAAGGCGATGTCGTTTTCTTCACCCTAGAAAACGCCGCCGAAGTTCTTGCTCCCTATCTGCGCGCCCAAGTCTCCAGCACCGAGACTAGTGCGCCATCGAACCTTAACGAAACAAACGGACGATAATGTAATCTCATGGCACACCGCTTAACTGGACATCAACAAATGGTCACCAAGGAAGAACGTAAAACCTACATCCAACGCGCTCGGGAGATCTACAAGTCCGAGTTGTTGCCGCGATACAAAGAAACGCACGAAGGCCGTTACATTGTCATTGACGGACGTAGCGGCGACCACGAGGTCGAACAAGGCGACCATCTCACGTACCACAGGTTGGTAAGTCGGCAACCAGACGCCGTCACTTTCAGCACCAGAGTCGGCAAAGATTCAGCCGGACGCATAACTAGCCTGACTTTTGGAACAAAGCCAACCGTACCCGACAGCACAGCTTCGAATTGATCAAAGGCTATGTAGACGAAGACCTGCTCCCCGTCGTCGACATCGAAGTCAGGGGTAAGGATCGACTTTTACGACAAATCCCAGCGCTGCTCGACACGGGTTGTAGCGTGAGCCTTTTGTTGCCCTCTTACCTTCTACGCAGACTCGGCCTTGAGTCTGAGGGTGAAACCGATATCAGGCCCGTAGACGGCACCCCGATCACGCTTCCAACCTGCAAGGTCACTATTAGGTGGGACGGTGAGGTCTTCGAGGTCGAAGCAATTGAAATCGACAACGACAGTAGCTTCCCTATCGTTGGCATGCAACTATGCCAAGACCGCAAAATCACCATCGAGATGCGAACCGACGGCGAAGTTCTAATCGAGCGCATGTGAAAATCGTAGGTTCAATACTTCCCACAGACCGACACCCTCTACATCGGTAACAGGCAACCCAGTGGCGAATTTGCAATGCTATCAGCGCCCCACACTAGGGTGTTTGCAGTCTCTCAGGTTCATCGAAAAGAAAACTTTTGAGCCAACCTTGCACACAGCGCTGAACTTTTCGCCCTTGACCGCTAACGCCTGCTGTTCAATGGTGAGGTCGTGAAGCCGGACTTCAGATGTGAAGACACTGAACAATCCAGGCTCCTCGGCGTAAAGCTTCACTTCACCGTCGTCGATTTCGTGCACCAACCCAGTCACACGGACCCACGTGCCTTTGCGCTCTAGATCGAAGCGCGACGCATTCGCTTCCCGCTCTGACCAAAGATCCACGGCCAAGATATTGGGTGGCGGCGTTGGTATTGGCGTAGGCTCTGATGGCCCACATGAAATCGTGAACAAAGTTAGGCCGAAAAGCAAGAAGGTCAGGATTCGCATGGAGGTGCCCCCTATGGTAGAACAGCGGCTCGTGTCACGGAGACCGACTTGTTTCTGAGAACCGATAAGGGGGCGCAAACGCGCCCTGTTCGACTCATATCGGTCTTGAGCCAATCTCCGTGACAATCCCAATCGTATATGAATACCATCCCCCAGAGTCGCAACTGATCTAGGCAAGCAGACACTTGGGTGACTTTGGATGTCGGCAATGAAGAAACGGCGGACAAACACTCCGCGATCGCGGCGGCCATGAAGACAGCCAATATTCTCAGCATTATTTCTTCGTATAAAGTGCTGGATCTGGTACAGTGAATCCAACCCGTGTGAACGCGATCCTGCGTGAACACTGTACTTCACTAACGAACCAATATGCCAAAGGTTTAGGACTATGTCAACCAAAGATAAATTCGTCTGCGCAGACTGTTTCGAGGACTCGGGAATCCGGGACTTCATAAAACGCAACGCTAGGAATCGACGGTGCTCTTTCTGCAAGGGATGCACAGGCGATGTAGTTGTCGCATCGTTACAAGATGTCGTCGAACACATCGAAACCTCTCTACTTTATGAGTGGGACGACGCAAATGAATGGTTACTTTACGAGTCTAGGGAAGGTGGCTACCAGGGGTACTGCGTGGACACTGAAGAACTTCTGCGTTTCGAACTCGAGTTAGAGTTCCCTAGAGACATCAATAACCAGCTGTCGACTGCAATAATCAATTCTTTACCTGAATATATTTGGTGTGAAATAAACCCGTATGGTGTCAATGACCGAAACCGAGCAAAGATCAGCTGGGATATTTTCTGCGATGTTGTCAAGCATAGTAGTAGATATTTCTTTGAAGATCATGACGAGGAAATTGAATTTGATGCTTACAACTCGGGGCAAACTCTGAGAAAACTCTTCGAGGCGGTACAACAATATAGCTTGTTAAAGCATGTACCTGCGGGAAAAACTTTATTTCGTGTACGCTTCCAAGACTGTGAAACCGCGTTTACCACAGCACAGGAACTAGGTCCACCTCCTCGAGACAAAGCTACCCGATCCAATCGCATGAGTCCCGCAGGCGTTCCAATGTTTTATGCCTGCGATAGTGCCGAAACGGCTCTACGAGAGACCGCCGTCAACGAAGGAACATTCGCGGTGGGTCAATTCACTACACGTCGCGACATGATGATTTTCGACCTGACTCAGATCCCACGAATCCCAAGTCTGTTTCAAGCTTTTCCCGACACGTTGGAATATCGACCGAGAGAGGTCTTGCGATTCCTGAACCACATCAGCGGGGAGATTTCCAAACCGATCGCAAGAGATGACAGGGTTCACATCGAGTACGTGCCAACACAAGTAGTTACAGAGTTTGTCCGCTCTAGATTGACTTCGGGTGGTCAACGCATCGATGGTATCAAGTACGGAAGTGCCACACATAAGGGACACGCGTCATACGTCATATTTGCCACTCAGGACAATCTTGTCATCCCCGAGGAAGGTCGCTGGGGAACCACATCGAACCGATGGTTAGAACTCGCATCAAAGCCCGTTACGAGATGGATATCGCTCAAAACTATTCTCAAATGGAAAGAGGAAACCAACCGCCTTTGATCTCCAGCGTTGCCGCTCTTCGATGCTACGAACGTAAACTAACCAGTCTCCCACCCCTCAGCCCGATACCGCTCCATAGCCTCCAAACTCACCTCAACTCCCAATCCCTCTCCCCCAACAACTTGCATCAACAATACATTAGTGCTAATATATGAATCATGACATGCGCAGTCAAGAACATCGCCGCGTCGACGGACGCGGACGGAAAACAACTCGTCTGTTGACGGACACTCAGCGGAGAACGTGAACGCAGTGACACTCGAAGATGCCGCCGTGAAGGGCGAACATGAGGCTAAGCTACTGCCTCTGCAAGGGATAAGCTACTTCCCCGTCGAACTTCCGGCCGAGCGCGCGACAACCCTCGCCCTCCTCGTCAGAGGAAGGAAGTACTGGCCAAAGCGGGGAAACGGGGACCCGTGGACGGGCAACGCCCGTCCGTCTTCGCAGGACACCACCGAAACCGACTCCGGCGGCGAAATCCGTCTTTACCGTTCAAACAGTCCGAACGGCAGCAGACAGACCGTTAGAGGCTCCATGGAAGGCAGAACGGCACGGTCGCGATGCGCCATGCCCAATTCGCAACATGAACCGGACGGCGGAACTCCGCCGGAAAGGGCCGTGCAGCATGGAGCCGTTTCGGCATACGCCTTCCCACACGCCGCGCGGGAGAGGCTACGTCTTCAGCTCGGGTGCAACCGAGCGACGTCGCACGAAAGGCTGAATTTAAACGTGCGGCCGGCCAATGGTCCGGTGCCAACGGCGAAAGACGGAACTAAACACAGCTAGCAACACCCGTCCGCTCAATCGACGCGACGGTGTTCAAACACATCATCATGACACAAACCAAACAAAACCCACCGCCAAAACAGATCGACAAAACTTAAACCCGTCAACACCGCATCCCTCCCCTTTTTGCGTAGCAAAAGGGGGACGCGGCGAGCATAGCGAGACGCAGGGGGTTCATAGCGTCAATTGCATGACCCTGTTTTCGCGCGTCTGCTCACCGCACTTACCCCTCCCACCCCTCTGCCCGATACCGCTCCATAGCCTCCAACGAAACCTCAACCCCCAAACCCGGCTTCCCGCTCACCTTCACATACTGACCGTGGAAATCGATCGGCTCCTCTAGCATCGCCTGATACATCGGGATGAACGAGATCGCGTGCTCCAACCGGTAGAAGTTCACCGTCGACATGCATACGTGCGCTCCTGCTACGATCTGTATCGACCCCATCGCATTGTGCGGACTAATCGGGATGTAGTACGCCTCAGCCATCGACGCAATCTTCTTGATCTCACTGATGCCCCCGGTCCACACGATGTCCGGCATGATGTAGTTCGCCAGATTCTTCCTGAAGACCGGCAGGAAGTCCCACCGCGTGTAGAGTCTTTCGCCGACGCAGATGTTCGGAACTGTGTTCCGACGCACCGTCTCTAATGCGTCCCAACTCTCCTGGGGCAGCGGCTCCTCGAACCACTCGATGTTCGACTGCTCGTGCAGCGTGTTTGCTAGTCGGATCGCGGTCGGCACGTTGAAGTTCCCGTGCGCATCGATCAAAATCTCCGGCTTCGGACCTACCGCTTCCCGCACCGCCTGCACGATGTCGTAACCCAGCTGCTCGCCGGTGTGTGAGATGACCCCGTCCGTGAACTTCGTATGCACCGGCACCATCTCGTTGAACGGGTCGAGCTTCATCGCCTCGTGACCATCCGCAACCACCTTTTTCGCCGCTTGGAAGTAGTCCTCAGGCGTCGTTGCTCCGGTAAACCACCCGTTCGCATACAGCCGCACCTCATCCCGGAACTTGCCGCCGAGCAACTCGTACACCGGCACCCCCATCGCCTTCCCTTTGATGTCCCACAGCGCGATATCGATCCCGCTGATAGCCGTCGATGCGAAACCGCGCGAACTCATGTATGTGTATCGACGGAACAACCGATGCCAAAGCGGCTCGATATTCGTCGGATCCTCGCCGACCAACACCTCCTTCATCGCCAACACCGCACGAGCCGTCAGGAAGCTGCCGCCGCCGGGGTAGTTCGTGCACTCGCCCCAGCCATGAATCCCCTCGTCCGTATCGATCCGCACAAACGTCCACTGCCGCTCATTCGGCCCGCCATACCCATGACCCGGCGGCGTCACCACATACGCATTGACATCAGTGATCTTCATCTCGCAACTCCTGCGTTCATGTTACCCACACAACTGTCCCCTTCGCGAAGCGATTCCATTCCCTCCCCCTCTTTGAGGGGGAATTGAAGGGGGTGCCAGCGAAGCGAGAACGCAGGGGGTGCCGCGCCGTTCGGCTGCAATCGCCCTTTATTTGATACATTTGTTTGACAAATATGCGTTTCATAGATAGACTCGTCAATCGTTAACTTTAGATCGCGTCGTATGCGTCGATGCGGGCAAACGCATGAAAACGAAATCCAGTAACGAAGTGCCGTTCAAGTTGAACGAACGTGGCATCCTATGGCAGATCGCCGGGTTCGCCATCGTGGGCGTCGCGACGACTTCGACGCTTGCAATATACTCGGAAGCGAACGTGTTACCGTTCCGTTTCCTCGAGATAGCGACCACCAAACTCAGCTGGGCATTCGTCCCGGCAGTCGCATTCATCGCTGACAGGAGCAGAAAAATGTTCGAAAGAAGATCTGAAATACGAGCACAGGCCAGACGAGAATTCCGCGAAAAAGAGCGCCGTAGGATAGAAAACCGTATCCGCTCAGAACTTGAATCGGAAGGTGTAGTCATTCCGCCAGAAGTCGCCGAGCGTGTCTTTAACCATAAGAACGGCAAAGAATCGTAATTGACGATCCGTTTTAGATCTTTCGTCTCCCGATCTGCGATGACGGCGGCACCGCCAGCGCGACATCCGGTTTTCTAGCAAACAACGACGCCACCATCGCCAAAATCCCGACGAATCCTGCCCCGAAGAAAAACGGCAGATAGCTCTCGCCACCGACAAAATCAAAGATCAACCCCGGGATCATCACCCCCACTGCCTGCCCCAATGTCGTAAACGGTTCCGTGACACCCCGTATCGTCCCAAGCGAACTCCTGCCGAAATAGTCGGCATACGCCACAGGCGGCACCACTAACATCCCTCCAAGTCCGAAACCGAAGAACGCCGAGAAGGCCAATGCCTCGACGGTCGTATCCGTAAGCGTGAACAAAAACGCCCCTATCGCCAGGTTCAATGCCACGCCTGCCATCACAAACCGTGCTGGCACAAGCTCAACGATCCGACCCCACACCAAGCTGCTAATCCCCAGAAAGATCGCGTTCAAACTGATGCTCACACCCGCCGTCACTGCACCCAAACCCTGGTCCTGAAAGAACGCCGCGGCATGTGTGTTCGACCCGGCGTGCATGAAGAACATCATCCCCGTCGCCAACGCCAGCAGCCATAACGCCGGAGTCCGCATCGCATCCCCCGATGTCCAATTCGGCTCCTCAACACTCGCCGACTCACCCTCGTCCGTCTCCACCTGCCCATCCTCTTCATCCTCAACTTCATCACCGTCCGGCCGTAGCCCCAAATCCTCCGGCTGCTCCGATATCAACAACGCCACCGGCAACAGCGCCACCACAAACACCACCACACTCAACACGAACCAAGCATCCCGCCAACCACTCTGCGCAATCACTAGCGACGCTATCAGCGGAAACAGCACCATTCCCGCGGAGTGCGACAATCCCAGTATCCCGTTCGTCCGACCCCGCATCCGTATGAACCACCGCGACACAACCACCGACGTCCCGATTTGCACCGGACTCGCAAAGATCACCCGTCCCGTCCCATATGCGATGTAAAACACCCAAGGAATCGTGGCGCCCATCACCGTCAGACTCACATCCGACCATGCCAGCGCGAACGTCGACATACACAAGACAACAATGCTCGCCGTCAGAACCGACCGCGCACCATAACGATCGATCATCCGACCAATAATCGGCGACGTAAAAGTCGCTGCCAACCCACCAGCAGCAGCAGCACCCGCGATCAGAGTCCTACTCCAACCCAACTCCTCAGACAGCGGATAGATAAAGACCGAAATCGTTAGACTAGCCGCCGCATTACGCGCGAAGTTCGCCGTGCCAGCCGCGCCCAGAATCCACCACCCGTAGAAGAACGGCGACCGTTCTGCGAGCTTTTGCTGCATCACGGACTACAAAATCCTCCCCTTTTTGCGCAGCAAAAGGGGGACGCGGCGAGCACAGCGAGACGCAGGGGGTTCACAGCGTCAACAAGGCGGCGAATCCGGATGCAGATACTCCTCAATCGCATCCATGCTCACATCCACACCCAAACCCGGCTTGCCCGATACCTTCACATACTGACCATGGAAGTCGATCGGCTCCTCCAACATCGAGTTGTACGCCGGTTTCGACGCGATCGAGTGCTCCAACCGGTAGAAGTTCACCGTAGACATGGCAACATGCGCACCCGCCACCACCTGCAACGATCCCATCGCGTTATGCGGACTTATCGGGATGTAATACGCCTCCGCCATCGTCGCAATCTTCCGAATCTCGCTGATCCCGCCTGTCCACACAATGTCCGGCATGATGTAGTCCGCCAAGTTCTTGTGGAACACCGGCAGGAAGTCCCAGCGCGTGAACAACCGCTCGCCCACACAGATATTCGGCTCCGTATGTGCCCGTATCGTCTCCAAACCAGCAAAGCCCTCCGGCGGCAACGGCTCCTCGAACCACTCGATCCGACTCTGCTCGTACAAATTGTTCGCCAACCGTATGGCAACCGGCACGTTGTAGTGCCCATGCGCATCGATCAAGATGTCGAACTGCGGACCCACCGCCTCACGCGTCGCACGCACGATGTCATAACCTAACTGCTCACCATCCTGCGAGATCTGACCCGTCTGATACGCCGTGTGATACGGACGCATCTCCAAGAACGGGTCCAGCTTCAACGCCTCATGCCCCGACTCCTTTACCCTCTTCGCAGCCTCACCATACTCCTCAGGCGTCGAACACCCAGCGAAATACCCATTCGCATACAACCGCACTTCGTCCCTGAAACTCCCGCCCAGCAAATCGTAGATCGGCTTACCCAAAGCCTTGCCCTTGATGTCCCAAAGCGCAATATCGATCCCGCTGATCGCCGACGTCGGCAACCCCCGTGACCCCATATACGTATACCGACGGTACAGCTTGTGCCAGAGCGGCTCGATATTCACCGGATCCTCACCCATCAACGCCTCTTTCATCGCCAACACCGCCTGCGCCGTCAAAAAACTTCCGTTTCGAGGACTGTTCGTCGCCTCACCCCAACCCGAGATTCCCTGGTCCGTATCGATCCGCACGAAAGTCCAATGCCGATCCATCGTGCTTCCAAAAACCGGCCCCTGCGGCTCAACAACCCAAGCCTTGACATCCGTAATCTTCATATCGTCAACTCTCCTGAAGCAGCGCCGATTCTTCTAACACACAGCGCGCAATGAGTTTACATCGTTATGCCGCGCCTTGAACGTATGGCTTAGCGGGTCAAATGCGATACATTAAGGTGATTTAACTCGCCCGAATCGCCACAAAGCCTTAACATGGCGACACTTAAGTCGGTAATCCAGTGATTAGGCGTCACCGACGGCGAACACCGAACCATACGATCCCAGCAACTAGTGCCAACGGCGCAGCATCTAACGGATCGTCATCAGATTCGACGAGGATGTTGCAGGTCCCGTTTGGCGAAGATTGTTCCGTTGTTTGGGGTGTAGAAGCAGGCGCAGTTGTCGGAACCTGCGTGATCGTCGGTACAGGAGTCGCTGTCGGACAGGCCGCGGGAATCGTCGGTGCTGGCGTTGGAGTCGGCCCGCTCGAACCGGAATCCGGTTCCCATCCCTGCCCAATAACCCGCAACTGTTGCTCCGCTTCGGATACAGGCACAGTGCCGCCCGAGGACCGAACCCACGGAAGGTCCGTTGAACCATCCGCATAAACGAGGTATGTTTCACCCTCGACGAAATCGTAACCACATGATCCTCCTGCACTGACAAACATAGTTTCGCTAACCGCCCCCTTCCAAACGCGACTGACCCGAAATTGAACCGCATGTGGTACACCACAGCTGGTGCGTACCACGAAAAGTTCGGAGCCATCGCAATAGCCTGACTCAAAACGTCTCGTTTGACCACGAACGACCACCTCGCCCATGAACACAACCGAAGCTCTTTCCAACGCCTCGCCAGGCTCAAACTCCACACAAACGCAAGCACTGACCTTCTCAGTACCAGCAAAATGTGACACCACAAAGATCGAGACCGCCAACGCGATGACCGCTATATATGTGGATCGGGGGAGGATGACAATACACTCACTTTGCAGCAAACGGCTTATTGATCAAAACCGTTCTTATTCAAAGACGATGCGCAAGGACGTTTTGTTCCCTCTTGGTTCCAATCCAACCAATTCCGGTTCAGACAATCACCCCAACCCAACCTCATACAACCGCTCATACCGCGTCGGCCGGTTGTGATGCAACCGACTCCGCATCAGCACGATCCGCTCCACCGGCACTCCCACTACGTCATTCCCGCGCAGGCGGGAATCCCCATCACCCGACGCCCGCGCCTCCAACCAACGCTGACCGATCGCTGCCAACACCCGCTGCTGCGTCCCGCTCCGGACGCGCCCCACCGTCACATGCGGACGAAACTCACGACGCTCCGCTGGAAACCCGCATCTGACCATCGCACCGTCCAACCGCGACGCCAAACTCGACATCCGCCGCAAGTCACCATCCATCCCCGTCCACAAGATCCGCGGCGTCCGCTCTCCCGGAAAACACCCATTCGCACCCAACGCCAACATCAATCGAGCCGACTCACCCGCAACCTCATCCAACTCCTCCTTCAACAACGGCAAATCATCCTGATGCACATCCCCCAAAAACTTCAGCGTGATGTGCATATTCTCCGGTGCCGTCCACCGAACCGCGTCATACGCAACCGCACCCCGTGACGGCCGACGCCTCTGCATACCCCCGTAAGAAACCGCACGCATCGACCGAGCCATCGAATCCAACACCCGAATCGCCCGACGCGGCAACGTCACAGCCACAAACAACCGCCAATAAAGCTTGTCCTCCTCCAAATCTTCCTCACTCACACCTCCAGGCAACAAAACCGGCTCAACCTCTCGCCGCGTAGCCCCACGACTACGCCGCGGGCGATCACCCATGTCATTCCGGCGAAAGCTGGAATCCAGAGGGGCGGAGTAACGGGGATGTTCGCTCGGGCGATGCATCCAGTAATCATAGCCAATACGCCCCTTTCGCAAAGCGAAGGGGGCGCGAGCGAGCGGGGGATGCCCGGGGAAGGGCGGAGAGGTTTCCCCTGCTGTGCGGGGGAAATGTCCGAAGGACAAAGGGGGCGCGTGGAATGATCATCATAGCCAATCATTCCAATCACAAAAGCTTGTCCCGTACTCCGATACGGGATCACAGTTCAAAATAAAATCCAACCATGCTCACAACATCACCTGAAATCTGGTGGTCTCCAACCACCCTCGAATTCCAAGAGATCCACGCCCGAGGCGGAACCGACTGGACAACCATCAACCTAGTCGACGCCGACGGACTAGCCGGCCAAGGCGAGATCACATCCACCCAACTCTCTGGCAGCGTCGCCGCCATTACCGCCCGCCTAGCCAACCGACTCCGCGGCCAGCGCATCGCCTCCGACGACCACGTCATGCAGATCCTAGGCGTCACACCCGAAGCCTGCGAAGACGATCAAAAGCTAGCCACCGCCGTCTCCGCCCTCCGCTGTGCCGTAGCCGACGCCCTAGCCCAACGCGCCCAACTCTCACTAGCCCAATACCTCCGACTGACCCACGAACACCAAGGCGAACTCCCGGATCGCGTTCAACTCTACGGAAACATCAACCGCTCCTTACTCCCAGACGACCAAGGCCCCGTAGACCGCGGCCCCGACGACTTCGCCGAGATGGCAATGGAGGCCGTAAACAACGGCTTCACCACCATCAAGTGTGCTCCCTTCGACGAGTGCCGAGCGCCATTCGATTCCACTGGCCTCCCTCGCTGCGCCGAAGCCGGACTCGAACGCGTACAGACCATCCGCGAAACTGTCGGCCCCGACATCACCATCTTCGTAGACTGCCACTCCCGCTTCGACCTCGAATCCGCACTAGCCTTGGAACCCGAACTCCGAGCCGCAGGAGGGCAATGGTTCGAGGAGCCCGTAGACCCAGTCGAAAACTCCGACGACCTCCGCACCATCCACGAACACGCCACCCTTCCAATCGCCGGCGGAGAACACGCATACGGCGTCAATCTCTTCAAACGACTAGTCGAAGAAGACATCCTAGACATCGTCATGCCCGACGTCAAATTCTGCGGCGGACCCGTCGAAGCCTACCGCATCGGCACCGAACTCGAACCCGCCTATCCCGGCAGCGTCTCCATGCACTGCCCATCCGGCCCCCTATCCCTTCTCGCCAGCGCACACGCCACCATCGCCTTCGAAAACACCCTCCCCCTAGAACACGCCATCTACGAAGTCGACTGGCGACACGAACTCCTAGAACCCTACGAACGAGTAGAAAACGGACACCTAATCATCCCCCAAGCCCCCGGCCTAGGTGCCCGATTAGACCCCGCAGCCCTAGCCTTCCGAGGCAAAACCTGGACCGAGTAGACCCTCCCCTTTTTGCGTAGCAAAAGGGGGACGCGTCAAGCGAAGCGAGACGCAGGGGGTTCACGGGACAGAGCAGGCGGAGTACTAAATCACACCCCATCAATAAAATCAGCGTAATCAGCGGTTCAGACAACATGCTAGCCTCCGACATCCTTCCACCTCGGACCGTATCCAGCCGCGGCATGCTAGCCATGCTCAAACGCCTAGAAACCGACTCCCCTGGCAACTACATCTTCAAACTCATTCCTTCCCCTTTTTGCGAAGCAAAAGGGGGACACGAAGCGCAGCGGAGCAGGGGGTTCACCGGGCGGAGCGGCGAGGTTGCCCCCGCTCGCGGGGGAAACGTGACCCGTAGAGTAACTACGGCTACGACGGGGCAAGTGCGCGAAGGGGGCACAAACGTCGCTCCCGACAACTGGTCCTGGCTCCCTGCCTCGGCCCGAACCTCCCCCACCGGCCTAGCTCTCCTATACACCAAAACCGACGCCACACCCTACCAACCCCACCTAGCCATCGCACCCCCATTTCCCATCAAAACCGAAGTCGACACCACCGACCGCGAAACTCTCCTACAATCCATCGACCCACCCCTCCACGTCGCCATCATCCTAATCCGCTACGGCTACGTAGCCATCGCTATCGCCCACGACGAAACTATCGTCGTCAGCAAGACCGACACCCGCTGGGTACCCAACCGACACCGCGCCGGAGGCCAATCCGCCAACCGCTTCAAACGCTCCCGAGAAAAATGGGCCCGCGAATTCTTCGACAAATCCGCACGCCTGGCAGCCGAGCGCTTCGCCGCATACCCACACCACATCGACCACCTAATCTTCGGCGGCGACAAACACGTCATCAACCAATTCCTCCAACGAGCCAACCTACCCAACAACCTCTCCGACCGCATCCTAACCCGCCGCCTAAACACCCTCCGCCCAAACCGCAACGCCCTAAAAGACGCCACCCGCCAAACCTGGTCCAGCACCGTCTACCAGCTGGCATCATCCCCTCTCCCGTTGGACGGAAGAGGGATAGGGTAAGGGTGTCCGTCCCCTTCGCACAGCGAGGGGGACGCGGAGCGAAGCGAACGCAGGGGGTGCCGGGAAAGGGTGAGGCAAAGACTACAACGCGGACATCCCGCGCTTTCCCCTCAGCACAGCACCCACGCCGACCGCGAAAACCGCCGCGCCGATGATCACGAGGACCAGCAACACATTGATAGGCGGTACATGCCCACCCGTGGCGGGCAAAGCGCAAAATGGCAAATCGACTGAATCCAAGTCATGATCTGATACACCCCTCCAACTATGCGGGATGCATCCGCTCAACTGATTGCCCGAGAGGCGCAACTCTTCCAATGTAGCCAAGTTGCTCAACTCTAGTGCTATCTCGCCAGTCAACCCATTGTTATCAAGGCGCAAGACTCGCAACTCCATGAGGTCGGCAAACTCAACGGGTATCGGACCGCTCAACCGGTTGTTGTGGAGGAACACCGTTCCCAAGTTGGGAAGATTGGCTAGCGATGCGGGTATCGGACCACTCAAATCGTTGTTCCCGAGGCTCAAATCCCGCAAGTTGAGGAGACTACCAAACTCATCTAGGATCTGACCACTCAAACGGTTGCTATCGAGAAACAGCGATCGCAAGTTGACGAGATCCCCAAGTTCAACCGGAATCCGTCCGCTCAACTCGTTGCCACCTAGGTCCAATTCCATCAAATTGGATAGGCTTGTGAGTGCATCGGGTATTTGACCGTTCAAATCATTGTCTCGGAGGTTCAGACTCCGCAAGTTGGTGAGATTGTCAAATTCTGCCGGAATCAACCCCACCAGTCCGTTGCCGGACAGACGCAACTCTTCTAGGTTCGGAAGGTACCCCATTTCCGAAGGTATCGAACCACTCAACGCGTTTTCCGACAGATCCATCTCCGTGACGTTGACAAGGTCTGCGAGCTCAGTCGGCATCGCTCCCATCAGCTCGTTGCCCGAAAGGTCCAATCGCGTCAGTTTGAACAACCAGCCAAGCTCCGACGGCACCGAACCACTAAAACGGTTGCCCGCCAGACTCATATCTCTCAGGCTGGAAAGGTCGCCGAGTTCCGCAGGTATTGACCCGTTGAAGCTGTTGCCAGTTAGATACAGCTCTTCGAGATCCTCTAGAGAACCTAGTTCAGGCGGTATCGATCCGACCAACTCGTTACGGCTCAGATCAAGCGACCTTAATGCCTCGAGTCTGTACAGTCCCCGCGGCAACTCTCCGCTAAGCCGGTTGTCCGTGAGGTGCAACACCCTCAGATCGGAGAGACGCCTCAGCTGCACCGGTATCGGGCCGGTCAAATCGTTGACGGCCAAACGCAACACCTCCAAGCTGGATAGTCTGCCCAGTTCTTGAGGAATCGATCCTGTCAGGTTCCTCCCGGATAGATCCAAAGACACGACGCGTTTCGGCGCGCCATCAACCGTTATGCCGTCCCACATCGAGATGGGAAGACCAGCCGACCAGTTCAGTTCCGCGCTCCCTACCAGCGTGTCATGCCCGTCTAGCAGCGCACGGCAGTCCGACAACAGCCCGCGATTGTTGGATGCTTCTGCTACCGCACCTTCAATCGCGCAGGGATCAGATACGACCGGATCAGCGCAGAGCGGCAGACGCAACGAGCCCAAATGAACCAGGTGCTCTTCCCGCAATCCAAAGGGAACACAACCGCCCAAATCAGTCCCTTGCACGTCCAGTCTTTCCAGGTACGGGAGGTCACCAAGTTCCGGCGGTATTGAACCGCTTAATGGATTGTCTGATAAATCCAACTTCATTAGTTCAAAGAGATTCCCGAGCTCCGACGGTATCTCCCCGGTTAAATCGTTCTCCCCCAGATACAAGAATTCCAAGTTGATCAGCTCGCCAATCTCCAATGGAATTTCGCCCGACAATCCGTTATCGGCGAGGCTCAACCTGGTCAGACGCTTCAGATTGCCGATTTTCGGAGGTATTGGACCGCTCAGCAGATTGTCATCTAGCGACAACATTTCTAGATTGGATAAATCAGTCAGTTCCAGCGGTATCGAACCACTCAACCGGTTGTTGTCGAGGTACAGTGTTTCCAGATTGGTCAGGCGGCCAAGTTCCGGCGGTATCGGCCCTCGATGCTGGTTGCCGTCGAGCCTCAATTTCCGCAGGTTGCTCAGATTGCCGATTTCTGGCGGTATCTTCCCGGTGAATTCGGCCCAACGAAGAGATAGGACTACCAGATTGGTCAGGTTACCCAACTCCGGCGAGATCGATCCAGTCAACGGGTTATCGGCGGAGTACAGTTCTTCCAGATTGGTCAGGTTTCCCAACTCCGGCGGAATCGACCCGCTCAGCATGTTCCCGGTGAGGAACAGCACCCTCAGATTGGACAAATTGCCCAGCTCCGGCGGTATCGGTCCGCTCAATTGATTGCTATCAACCGCTAAAAGTTCCAGGTTTTCCAGGCCGCCCAGCTCGGGAGGTATTGTCCCGCTCAACTGGTTGTTATACAGACGCAGCTGTTTCAGTTTCGACAACCGACCGAGTTCCGGCGGAATCGATCCGTTCAACCGGAGATCCGAAAGTTGCAGCCACTCGAGTTCTGATAAGCCTCCCAACTCAGCAGGAATCGAACCGCCCAGATCCTTTTTGTCAAGGTGCAAGCTGTCGACCCGTCGAGGCATACCCCAAATGCCAATCCCCTCCCAGTCACCGATATATCTATCCGCCGCCCAATCCAGCCTCCCAGCCCCCGCCAACGTATCCCGCCCTGCCAGCAGCACCTCGCAGTCCGCTACCAACCCGGGATTGTCCTCGGCATCAGACACCGCACCCCCAGTGGCACAACTACCAGCCGACGCCGCCACAGAACCCGAAACCGTCGGCACAACCAAAGCAGTCAGCACCAGAAGCAGCACCAGCCGCCAAAACCCTCTCATCAATGTCATTCGCAACAGTGTATACGGAAACACCAACCCTCCCCTTCGCTTCAGCGCAAGGGGACGCGGACGAGCGCAGCGAGACCGCAGGGGATGCCCATAGGCCCGGTTCGCGAACCGCCCCTACTACCAACCCAAACACCCAACACCAACCATCATCAAAATCATTCAAAATCACCGCAATCATAGTTCAAAACCCCCAACATCCTTAAAATCATTACCAATCCTTCGCATCCTAGTTCAGAGGCAAACATGAAAATCACCGCCATAAACTCCCACATCGGATACGGACCCCGCTACCCCTGGGTCTTCATCACCATCGACACCGACGAAGGACTCACCGGGCTCGGACAAGCCCAGGGCGGCATCGTCGCCCACATGATCCACAAAGCCATCCCACACCTCGGCGACCTCCTCATCGGCGAAGACTCCTCACGCATCGACTACATCTGGACACGCCTATTCTCCGAACTCAACTCCACCGGCAACCGAGGCTTCGGATCCGCACTCATCTCCGCCGTCGACATCGCACTCTGGGACATCAAAGGCAAGCGACTCGGACTCCCCATCTACGAACTCCTCGGCGGCAAGTTCCGAGACAACCTCCACCTATACTCCAACGGCTGGTTCAACCAAGGCAACACCCCTGAAGCCTACGCCCGCGCCGCATTCGAGACCGTCGCCGAAGGACACACCGCCATCAAGATGGACCCCTTCTTCGAGTTCGACGACGTCTCGCCCCTCCAGCACGGACACAACATCTCGCCCGCCGGACTGCGCAAAGGCGTCGAGATCACCCGCGCCGTACGCAACGCCGTCGGTCCCGACATCGAGATCCTCATCGACCTCCACGGACGCTACGACGTCGCCGCCGCCGTCCGCGTCGGAAAAGCCCTCGGAGAGTTCGACATCGGCTGGCTCGAAGAACCCGTCCCGCCCGAAAACCACGACGCCCTAGCCCTCGTCAAAGAGCAAGTCCCCATGCCCATCTGCGTCGGCGAGCGACTCGTCACCCGCTGGGACTTCCGACCCATTCTCGACAAGCAACTAGCCAACTACATCATGCCCGACATCGTCCGCTGCGGCGGCATCTCCGAAATGCGCAAGATAGCGACCATGGCAGAGGCATACTACATCCCCGTCTCCCCCCACGACGCCACCGGCCCCATAACCATGGCCGCCGGCGCCCAAGTAATGATGTCCACCCCCAACTTCTACCGCCTAGAAATCGCCTACTCCGAGCTCCCCTACTACAACGCCGCGCTGACTCCTGCGTTGGACGTCCGCAACGGCTTCTACCATGTTCCCGATGCCCCAGGTATCGGCCACGAGTTGAATCCGGAGTATATGGCGGCGGGGCTTCATAAGTCACTTGTATGACGATCAACTTGGTCACTCGATAGGTTGATGCTACCAATACACGTTTGGGCAGTTCATTCCTTTTTGCGTAAACGAAACACCATCCATTTTAACTGCCAACGATACCAAACATTACGTATTTTTTGCCAAGCACCAGATCTCGATGATACTCGATAATTTGGACAATTCAACAAATTATCTACGATCCCACTGTATACAATAAATTCGCCACGAAACACGGAATTTTCGCTGCTCCCCGTGTTTTTCACTTCCGACAAGATGTCAAATATCACGTGTCCGTTAATATTTTGTATGATATACGGACAGGAATCGGACAGCATAAACGAGATCGTATCTCGTCCATCTCCAACACTCACAATTTGATTTGTTTTACTCCTTTGTCTTAATACGATATAGACTTTCTCGCGATCCACAAATCCAGAAGAACTCCATACTTGAACATAACAGTCATCCCAACATATCCTACCGTACGACTGAACATCTATATCGTTAAGTTGTAGTGATATGGTTTGCCATTTATGTAATCCTATTTTACAGCCGATCCATGGACGCAATTTATATCCAACAATAAGTGTAAATAGGGTCGTGATTAGAGGGATGAGAATATCTTGGTAGCCAATATCTAATTCGGATGACCAATCCCAAATCCATGTCATTGCTTGACCTCTTCATTTTCCGACCGGAATCAATTCAAACTGCAGGACGACGTGAACAGCGATGCCCCCGAATCGGACTGTAGTCACTTTAGATGGTGTTAGTTTCCTTTCCGTTGTGTATGCAAGGTGCACACATCTCATTCACGAGTGTATCTCATTCAAAATCACAAGTACCCTCTGCCCTGATCGAAATATCGTTTGGCTCAGATAGGTAACATGCGCTTCAAGGGTACGGCCTCACCGCAGAGGTCTTCGTCTAACGCTTACCAACGGAAGCATCAAGGGGAGGTTTGTCGCATCTACAGCTGAACCCGCCGGACTGTCACTCGAGATGTTGTTGACACGTCGGCAAGAATTGATTACTATGAGTAGCGTCAATGAATCGAGAGGCAACGGAGAGCGATCCAGCTCATGCTCACACATGAAAAAGCAGGGCCATCAGGTCGGTACTCGTCTGTTAACCACATCAAATCCGAAGGCGCGACATATACACCCAGTAGGCTAGCCCAATTCGTGGCTGCGAAAATCGTCGATGCTTGGGAAGCACCAATCAATGATCGAACCGCGCGTGTTCTAGATCCGGCCATGGGAGACGGAGAACTGCTTCTAGCGTTGGTAAACGAACTCCGGAATCGTTATCCGCATTTACGCATCGAAGTATTCGGTTTCGAGTTGGACCAAGGAGCCCTCAACGTTGCAAATTCACGGTTGTCAATCGCCTTTCCGGACATTCCAATACACCTTGCGCAACATGATTTTCTCGGTTATGTACTAGAGCATTTCAGTCCGGACGAACAAACGTTATTTTTTCAAGCATCCACGGCCAAGAAATTCGACCTTGTGATTGCTAACCCGCCATATGTTAGAACTCAAATCATGGGTGCACAACAATCCCGACTATTGGGGAAACAATTCGGCTTATCTGGACGCATAGACCTTTACCATGCTTTCATGATAGGTATAGCGAGGGTCGTAGATGCTAAGGGAATCGCTGGCATGATCGTTTCCAATCGGTTCATGACCACGCGAGCAGGCGCAACTGTGCGTAGCAATATCCAAGAGCAGTTACAGGTATTGTCGGTGTGGGATTTTGGTGACACTAAGTTGTTTGACGTGGCTGTTCTACCGGCCGTAGTAATTGCCGGTGGTAGCGAACGAAAACAACAAAGTATGCGCGCCTTTTTCGCGTCGATATACCAAACTGATAGAAGCCATGAAACTCGCGCATCCGATCCTATCGAAGCGATTTCACACAATGGTGTAGTACAGATAAACGATGGCCGTAACTTTGTGGTATCTCACGGCGAATTGAATACAGATAAGAATAATGACGGTATTTGGCGCGTAGCTAATCAAGTAACTGAGACTTGGCTGACGACGGTTAAAAATAATACTTGGGGAACATTCCGAGACATTGGGAAAATTCGCGTCGGCGTCAAAACTTGCGCTGACAAGGTTTTCATTCGTTCTGACTGGAACTCGTTGCCATCGAATGTTCGCCCAGAGCTTCTTAGACCGCTTACGACACATCACGCAGCACGGCGATTTAAAGCTATTGCACAACAAAATCCGAAATTCATACTCTACCCACATGAACTTCGAAACGGTGTCAGAAAGTCTGTCAATCTTGCCGAATATCCTAAAAGCGCGGCTTATTTGAAAGATCATCGAAGTACGCTCGAACGTCGCACTTATTTGAGCAAGTCAGGGAGAGATTGGTTCGAAATATGGGTTCCACAAGATCCATCTGCATGGAACAAAATCAAATTAGTTTTCCGTGATATCGCTCAGGAACCAACGTTTTGGGTAGATCAAAACCGCTCTGTAGTAAACGGTGACTGTTATTGGCTTGCGCCCGATGCCGACTCCAAAATAAATCTGTTATGGTTGGCTGCTGCTGTTGGTAATTCAAGCTTTATCGAGAAATTCTACGACTACCGATTCCATAATCGGCTTTATGCTGGACGAAGACGTTTCATGACTCAATACGTTGAGCAGTTTCCTTTGCCGAATCCTCACTCAGAACTTGGTCGCACTATCGTAGAAAGAGCGAAAGAGACGTACGAGGCAGTCGGCACTGAAGATGCCACTCCGCTACAAGCATCACTGAACACCTTAGTGTGGGATGCATTCGGTCTACCCGTCGAAGAAGTTGCTAGGTAACGTAATCTGAAGCTTCTTGTTCAAGATTTTACCCTGGAATTGAGGGAACCTCGTGAAAAATCGCTCACCAGTAGTAACAAATAGATGACTTATCGTCACGTCGCTCCCGTCGGTATCCCCGTAGAACAGCGCGTACCTCACGTCACAGTGCCTCACTTGATGCCTATTCAGTCGTCGTATATCAAGTGCTTCTGTCGAATTAGGAGCAACAATACCTAAGTCGATTGTAGGCGATGTCTGTAACTTCACTTCCAGCAATTGATGGCGCAAATCAGGAAAGTTGCCGTCATCGTGGAAGCTCCGATATCCGAGTTGATTACACACCATTAGGTGAAGTTTGGCGGCGCGATTGCGCTCTTGGTCTCTACCCGGGTCGGGAAAGACACAGCCTAACAGTAACGAGAGACTCTCGAAAATCTTGTTGATCGGCAACAGCTGCCGTATGTCGGGATCGGCTGTCGGGTCAGATGAATCACTCACCTCGCAATCATCCGAAACAATGGTTTTCAAAACTTCTGTATCCTCTGGCGCCACAAGTTCTGCCGTGGCGCCCTCAATCGTCAGCTGCGCTTGGTATTTTTGCGTCAAAGTACCGGTCGTGTCGAGGCGACTGAGCACACTTCCTAAGACTACCCTTACTTTCACAACCGCATCATCCTGATTAAGTCTTACAATAACGTAACGTCTGTTAGCAGAGATATCCTCGTTCCAAATTTGCAGGTTGTTGGATTTTTGGACATATACGTCGAATAATTGGCCAGGGAATTTCGGCTTTGTTCGCCGAAAGGTTGAAGGTACAGGGTATCCAATGATATCGCATATACGTTGATTGACTACCTTGGAGCGGGTTCGTAACGGCAACTCTGAACAAGACATTCCAATCAATCCTTCTTCAAGTAACTGTTCGAGTTCTTGACTGGGGATCCAGAGATCAGGATCCCCGATGTCGATGTGATCATACATGTCTAATCCGCTTGCTCTGATCGCATGCACGTATCTTTCTTGTTCTCCGATGTCGCTATTCATCTTTGGTCGTCGTATCCGTCAACAAGTAAGTGACGCTTACACTTAGAGCATCCGCCAAGGCTTCCAATGTGCTGAGCGTGACATTCCTTTCACCTCGCTCTACGGATCCAACGTAGGTCCTGTGTAACCCAGATTTTTCCGCAAGCCGTTCTTGAGACATCGCTCGGTTTTTGCGCAACCTTGTAACGTTATCTGCCAAAAGTCCAGTTATTCTTTTCGACGGTTTGCGCAGCGTTCTCTGGTTCATGAGGGCTAGCTCCTCGCGATGTAGTCGCATTTTGGCAAAAATGATGACTTTATATCTACAGACGATAAGTAGCAGTCAAGTTTCCGCCGCGGGCGCCAACCACCTGGTATCAACGTTTCATGCGATTTTGCTAGGGCGCAACTGCCTTCGTTGAACGGATATTGGACATTGTGGATGAAGAACGTCGCGAACTTCCTAAAGACAACACCAACCAACTGCCGATTCCGTTCAGTTGATGCCGTCGCTCATCCTATCCCTAAAAACTCCCCGAACCGCGCTGCCAACCTCCCCTCATCCGGCCGCTCCACCCGCCGCGACGGAACCAAAATCCGCTGACCCTCCAACTCCTGCAACCCATGCCGCAGCATCGGACCATCCACCTCCTTCAAGATATCCCGACGCACATGGATCACATAGCTCGGATGCACTCCCAGAAGCAACCGGTCGAACGCCGCATGGTGCAACCGACACAACGACATCCCATTGCTCACCACCGGCTCCCCGTGCAACGCGCTGTCAGGCGTGATGTGCGCCGCATCCAGCAACTCCCCGTGCCGAAGCTGACAAAACGCGCACTGATGCCGATACGCCCGCAACACCCGCTCCCGAAACGCCCCCTGATGTATCCGGCGCTGCACCTCTGTCGCCACATACTGCTTCTTCAACTCCCCGAACGGCTCCCCTTCGTCCTGTAGACCGAACGCCGGATCAACGAACCCCGCCTCTTCGCAAGACACCGAAAACTCAAGCGACCCCATCCAGTCGCCAACAATGTATGCCGGCCAGATCGCCATGTATCGCCCCGGCACCAACCCGTGGAAATACACCAACGGCAATCCCAACCGCATCACCTCCCTCAACCCCACATTGTCCCGGTGATACGGATCCGTCCCCCGATACTTGTAGCGCAGCATCTTGTCATCGCCCATCCGATCGTCGTACGGACTATTCGGAGACGTAGTGATCGACAACGGCAGATCCAAAATCCGAGGCTTGAAAATCCCCTGCTGCGAAATCAACGTCACCCGCACGCCCTGATACCGAAACCCCTCCAACAACACAGTCCGATCGACCACCCCATCCTCACCCGAAACCTGCGACCCAAGCCAACCAAACGCGGCCGCCCTCACGCGCTGTTCGTGTCCTAGGTCGAAATCCACAACGTAACCTCCAACCATGATCATAATGCCCGCGACGTCACGCGTAGACCTTCAACAACCAACACCAAATTCGGCGAAAATAAAATCAGTAGCCCCGTCCATCCGCCGAGGAGAACTTCAACATTGACCCAACTTCCAAACGTTTACGCACAGGAAGATTTCAACGCCGGCTCCGTCGAGCAGGCAGTTCGAGACCGCTACACCCAGGTCGCAGAACGCGGAGCCGCCGCTTCATCCTGCTGCGCCGAAGAGGTCGGTTCCGCATGTTGCGGCGACGATGTGACGGATCTCGCCACCGTCGCAGATACGCTTTACGAATCCGATGATCTCGAAGTCCTGACACCAGAGGCGATGGCCGCCTCCGCGGGCTGCGGCAACCCCATCGGTCTCTCCGATGCCAAACCCGGCGAAACCGTCCTCGACCTCGGCAGCGGCGGCGGAATCGACTGCTTCCTAGCCGCCGAACGCGTCGGATCCGAAGGAAAGGTCATAGGCATCGACATGACCCACGCCATGATCGATCTCGCCCGACAAAACGCCGTCAAACTCCAAGCCGACAACGCAGTCTTCAAACTCGGCAAAATCGAAGCCATCCCCCAACAAGACGCAACTGTCGATCTAGTCATCTCCAACTGCGTAATTGCGCTTTCGCCCGACAAAGACCGCGTCTTCGACGAAATCCACCGCATCCTCAAACCCGGCGGACGCTTCGTCGTCTCCGACATGGTAGTAACCGAAGAGCTCCCCGACCACGTCCGCTCGTCCGCCGAGGAGTGGGTGTCCTGCGTCGGCGGCGCAGACCTCCTCTCCCGCTACCTCGGCAGAATGGAACGATCCGGCTTCCACGACATTCAAATCCTCTCAAACACCCCCATGCGCCCACGATCCGACGGCACAGATTGGGAAGAAACCGTCAGAAGCGTAACCATTCGCGGCAGAAAGTAGCTTGCCGTAGTAAACTGCCAGCCAACCCTATCTCACCCACACCACCGCTAAGGAGGAAAAGCGATGGATGGTCTGAAGAGTTACATGGTCAGGTTGGGTTCGCTCGAACTCGCGACGGTCATCTTCTGGATGCTGTTCTGGCTCGCAAACGGGTTGGCGAAACTGATACCCGGAGTCCACATCGGTGTGAAGTTCGCTGAGAAGGGAAATCCCTTCGGCGGTGCGTTAGACAAGATGGGTTGGGGCACCGGTCTCGGTGAATTCGCCTACTACTTCACGGGCATCGTCGAGTTGCTGGTAGGAATACTCTTCCTTTGGACGCTGATTCAGTTCATCATGCGCACCGGCTCGGCGGCGCGCCGGCCTTGGATCCTGTTCGGGCTGTTCGCGAGCGCGATCATCTTCACGGTGTTCATGTTCCAGAACGTCGTGACGGCATCCCGCCCGACGCCGCTCATCTGGCACGTCACCTACTTCGCGATAGTCGGCGTCTCATGGCTGGTGATCGTCGGTCAAGGCTACTGGGCAAGCGCAACCAGCGAAGACGGCTAGGCTAAGAAAGAACGTCCCCCTTTGCGCGCAAAGGGGGACGCGACGAGCGTAGCAAGACGCAGGGGGTTCACAGCACCGGAGGGGGCACATGGCCTGAACCCCCATTATTCCCCTTGATGATCAAGGGGGAGGGTTTTGCGACTACCGGTTTTGGTTGTGCGGGTTGAACTTCGCGGCCTGCATCGCGATGTTCTGAGTGTGTTGCTTCTTGCGCTCTTCCATGCTCTCGTTGACCATGTCGATGCCTTGACGGACCTGCATGAGCGTGTGAGACAGCCGCTCTTCAAGCTTCATCAGCATCCGGCGTGAATACTCGTCGGTCTCATTCGTCTGGCGATGCGACCGCTCGTCAGCGTTCTCTACGATCGTGTTGGCCTCGCGCTTGGCGCGGATCATGACCTTTTCAGCCTCCTCTTCAGCTTCATTGATGATCCGCTTTGCTTCCTCTTTCGAGGCGTTGACCACTGAAGTCTGGTCGATCGTCTCCATCGCCTTCTTGCGCGCCTGCGCGAGGATGATGTCGCGCTCTTCCTCCGCACGTTTCCGCAGCTCCTCGGATTCACGCATCGCGTTGTCCCGCGAATTCTGCATGAAATCCTCGGCATCGCTAAGCATCTGATCGCGCTTCGTCACGATCTGGTCGGAGAGCGAGGTGACCTTCGGAAGCTCACGCTTGAGCTCATCTATAAGCCCCAAAGTCTCGTCGGACCTGACAAGGCTTCGACCAGTGGCCCTGACTCGGTTCTCTTCAACCGAGTTGGCGAGACGGGCGAGCAACTCGTAGATCACTGGCTGCACCGATACGAACTCGCTGCTCTCCGAGTTGTAGCTGACGCGGGTTTCTATCGCCATATTTTTCTCCTTGTGCGGCGGCCTCTCGAACCGTTTGCACTACCTTATGGTTGCTTATCTTGGTTGGTATGTCCTTAAGCGGTTTTCAGGGTCAACTTCGCAGTTGTCGGTTCCACGACATGGGCAGGAACCAAAGACGAGATGTTCCCGCCGAGCGTAGCGATCTCTTTGACGCGGGATGAACTGACGTACTGGTTCTCGATCGACGAGAAGAGGCAGACCGTCTCGATATCGTTGTCGAGGTGACGGTTCATCAGAGCCATCGCGCCCTCATATTCAAAGTCACTTGTGATTCTAAGCCCTCTTACGATCGCTTTCGCACCGGTCTCGCGTGCAAAATCCACTGTGAGACCTTTGAAGGGCATAACCTTCACGTTCGACGCGTCTGCAATGGCTTGACGGAACATATCCACACGTTCTTGGATATCGAACATGACCCTTTTGTGCGGCCCGTCATAGACCGCTACGATCAGCGAATCGAAGAGCGCGGCCGCGCGCCGAACAACATCGGTGTGACCGTTGGTCACTGGATCGAAGGTGCCGGGGTATAAAGCCAAGACGTCGCTCATGATTGCTGTTCAGTTGGGTTGCGGTTGGGAAATGCGTAGATCGTTATGCTCGTGTCACCGTATCTCTTCCGATTGATAACGTGGGCTCCGGATATCTCGTCCGGGAGCGGGTTTCTCGAACCGTGCTCGGCGATTACCCATGCGTCAGGCTCGAGCATATCGTTGCGTTGCAGTTCAGCGATTATCTCTTTCCACGGGTCGATTTCGTATGGAGGATCGGCGAAAACTATGTCATACGAGTTGCCGGCGAGTCTTGACAACGCCTTGACTGCATCGCTCTGGTAGGTAGACGCCTTCGATGCCAACCCTTTCGCTGTTACCTCTTCGCTGATCTTCTGTGCCCTCGATCGGTCTATCTCCACGAAATCTACATGGGCTGCGCCATGTGTCAACAGATCCATTCCAACTGCTCCGGTTCCGGCGTATAGTTCAAGCACTGTCAAACCGACAGCGCCATCCGGCCCGAGCATCGAAATGATCGCTGATCGAACTTTCGATGATGTCGGTCGTAGCCCGTGTCTCGCTCTACGTCTGTTCCTTTCAGCTTGGTTCAACTCCAAATGCCGTTGCGCGGCGTCGCAACCGCACCATCGATAGTTCCCGCGGTGCGTTGAATACGATTATGCGGAATCTACTCATGCCCGTTTCAACGATGCACGATGCGATTTGTGACGTTTCTTTTAACCCATGAAGTCCTGCAACGCGTCTGTAAGATTGATTCCATTGGCATGCGCTCGTCGCTTTGTACGGAAGGTCGAATTTGAGCCAGACGACCCAAGACCCGCAATATTCGCCTGAGGCTGAAGACGCCTCTCGGTATTCCCGACTCGAACTCGACCGCCTGCGGAAAATCGAGCAGCTACGGGAACAAGGCGTCGATCCATTTCCAGCCAGGGTCGAAAGAACGCACTCTATCGCCGAAGCGATTGCGCTCTTCACCCAGTGCGAAGCCGCGCTCGACGACCAAGCCGACGAAGGCCCAGCGCGTACCGACACTGTTCACGTGACCGGCCGCGTCATGGCTCGCCGCGGCATGGGAAAGATGTCGTTCCTAGACATCCGCGACGGCAGCGGACAGATCCAGGTTCAAGCTCGTGCCGATGTATTAGCCGACCAGTTCGGCTTGCTGGCAATGCTGGACATCGGTGACTTCGTTGCGGTCTCAGGCCCCGTAATGCGCACTCGGCGCGGCCAAATCTCTGTCGAGGCGCAATCCTTCCAAATCATCTCGAAATCAATGCGACCGCTACCGGAGAAATGGCACGGCCTGCAGGACGCCGAGACACGCGTCCGACAACGCTACCTCGACCTGCTGTCAAACGATCGTGCCGTCCGCAACGCCCGTGCACGTTCCAAAGTCGCATCCGCCGTACGCAGATTCATGGAAACACGCGGCTTCATCGAGGTTGAAACTCCCATCCTCGTTCCGATCGCCGCAGGCGGATTCGCTGAGCCTTTCGAGACCTACCACAACGCGCTCGGTCGCGGACTCTTCCTACGCATCGCTACCGAGCTATACCTCAAACAGCTAATCGTCGGGGGACTCGACAAAGTTTTCGAGGTGGGCAAGATCTTCCGCAACGAAGGCATCGACGCCGACCACAACCCAGAGTTCACCACCATGGAAAGCTACGAATCCTACGCCGACTACAACGATGTCATGCGCATGACCGAAGACATGGTCGCCTTCGTCGCACAGGAAGTCAACGGCACCACGCAGGTACCAATCCCGGACACGACTGACGGTCAAACCATCGACCTCGCGCCACCGTGGCCACGGCTCGACCTCCGTCAGGCGATCATCGACGCTTCAGGCATCGACTTCCGCGCTTGCCCGACTCGCGAGGCACTAGCAGCCGCCATGCACGAACGCGGCATGCACGTGGAACCGAACTCCACGTGGCAGCAGCTTCTCGACAAAGTCATCTCCGCCTCCGTGGAACCACAACTGATTGAACCGACCTTCCTCGTCGACTACCCCCTCTCGATGTCCCCGTTGGCGAAAAAGAAACCGGGGCACGACGATGTAGTCGAAAGATTCGAGGCATTTGTCCTTGGACGCGAACTCGCGAACGCCTTCACCGAATTGAACGATCCAGTTGATCAACGCGAACGCTTCGAGGAACAAGAACGCTTGAGGACAGAGTTCGACGATGTCGAAGCCGACCGCTTGGACGAGTCGTTTTTGCTGGCCGTCGAGCACGGTATGCCACCAACCGGCGGGTTGGGCATCGGCATCGATCGACTCGCGATGCTCGTCACCGGCGAAAGCTCGATCCGTGAAGTGACGCTGTTTCCGCAACTGAGATCCTGAGGACCCAAATCGATGTTGGATCTACGCAGAATAGTCAACGATACCGACGCAGTTCGCGCTGGTCTCGCCAAGCGTGGCGAAGTCGATGCCCCATTAGACCAGATCCTCGCCTTGGACACCCGGCGCAGGTCACTCATTCAACAGACGGACTCCGCCCGTCACTTCAGAAACGAAGTTTCAAGACGCATCGGCCAAGAAAAACGTCGCCCTACCGATGACGAAATTCAGCAGATGCGCGCCACGGGCGATCGCATCTCCGAACTTGAAGAAGAAGCCCGTTCGGTCGAGTCCGAACTCCGTGCCCTGATGCTGGGCCTTCCCAACATCCCGCTCGAAGATGTGCCGGAAGGCTTGGACGAGACCGCGAATGTCGTCATCCGCCACGGTGAACCGCCACAGCCCAGGGAGTGGGACACGCCGCACTGGGACATCGGCGAAAACCTCGGCATCATCGATATGGAGAGCGCCGCCAACATCTCTGGCAGCCGCTTCTACATGCTGCGAGGTCAAGGAGCTCGCCTGCACCGCGCCATCGTCGGATGGCTCCTAGACACCTTGGTAGACGAATTTGGCTACGAGGAGACAAACCCGCCGTATCTTGTGCGCGAGGAAACCCTCGTCGGATCCGGCAACCTTCCGAAGTTCGCCGACGACCTCTATCGCGACGACGATGCCGGTCTGTGGATGATCCCGACGTCAGAGGTCTCGCTCAATGGCATCTACCAAGACAGCATCATCAACGGCGACCTGCCCCTCAAATACTGTGCGCACACGCCGTGCTTCCGCAAAGAGCACGCAGCCGCGGGCCGCGACGTCCGCGGGATGAAGCGAGTGAAACAGTTCGAAAAAGTCGAGATGTTCCGCTTCGTCGAACCCGACGAATCCGAAGAGGCGCTGCAGGAAATGATCGAAATCTCGCTCGAACTCTGTCATCGGCTCGGTTTCACAACCCGTCTCCTTAAACTGTGCGCCGGCGACATCGCATTCCAGTCCGCCAAGACCTACGACATCGAAGTATGGTCGCCCGGCGCCCAGGAGTGGCTAGAAATCAGCTCACTCTCCACCTGCACCGACTTCCAATCCCGCCGCAACAACACCCGTTACCGCCCCGAACGCGGCAGTGGCACACGATACCCCCACACCCTCAACGGCTCTGCCCTCGGCATGCCCCGAACCTTCATCGCCATCCTCGAAAACGGGCTTCAACCAGACGGCAGTATCGTCTTGCCGGAGGTTCTGTGGGATCGAGTGGGTTGCGAGAGGATTTCTGGGATCGTTTAACAACGACTGCCCCCACGTCTTCAGCCCGCGTTGAAACCATTCATCGCCGCTTCGACGTCCTCTTTGACGATAACTCGCACTGCATCCGCAGCTCTCGTAATCGCCCCGTCTATCGCCTCTCGTTCCTCATCGCTCGGCCTGCCCAAAACATGCTCGATCTGCATGTCGCTGCCCGAAGGCATGCCCACACCGATGCGGATGCGGGGAAATGCGGTGTCGCGAAGAGTGTCTATGATCGACTTGAGGCCGTTGTGTCCGCCGTCGCCGCCGGATCGGCGTATGCGGATTCTGCCAGGTTTGAGGTTGATATCGTCCGTAACCACGATCAGACGGCCGATGTCAGTATGATGCTCCCTCATCAGCGCCCACACCGCTGCTCCTGACCGATTCACATACGTCTTCGGATAGGCAATGATCGCAGGTTGCCCTTCGATCCTCACATGGGCGACGCGCGACGGCCCCTCATCCACAAGCTTCGCGTTTAACCGTTCACGCAAAACGTCGGCGACCCACCATCCAACGTTGTGCCGCGTATCGGCATACTCAGGCCCCGGATTGCCGATTGCAAGGATGATCCAAGGGTTTTGTAGTTTGCTCGGTTTGGTTGCGCGTGATTTGGGATCGGCGAAAAGGCGCGCCAAGCGTTCCAACGGGTTTGGTTTCCGACGCATCACACGAGCAAGGTCGGTGCTTCAGCTTCAAGATCCGGGAGCTTGCCGTCCAATATCTCCTTGAACTGGCCCTCATTCAAGACTGGCACTTCCAACCTGATCGCACGTTCAAGCTTCGAACCCGCATCTGCACCAGCCACGAGGTAATCGGTCTTCTTCGAAACACTGCCCGTCGCTTTTGCACCCAGAGCTTTTACGGCATTTGCTGCCTCGGTGCGTGAGAAGCTGTCTAGTTTTCCGGTGATCACGAATGTCAAACCCTTGATCGGGTGATCAGCGTCAGCCTCCGGCGTCTCGTCCTCCGGATCAACGCCCAACTCACGCAACCGCTGCACCAGATCAACGTTGGATTCATTCTGCGACCACTCGCAGATCGACCGGGCGAGAATCGGCCCAATGCCTTCGATCTCGGTCAGCTTCTCCTCATCTGCTGCCAGCAGGTTCGGCAGCGACCGAAACTCGCGAGACAACGTTTCCGCAATTTCACCGCCGACGCCCGAAATGCCAAGCCCAAATATCAATCTCGGCAGCGACTGGGACTTCGATAGTTCAATCGCGTCAATCAAGTTCTGCGCCCGCTTTTCTCCCATCCGCTCCATCGCCAGAAGGTCGTCCATACGGCCCCGTAGCATGTAGACCTCCGCGATATCCGAAACCAGATCCTGACGGGCCAGCTCTTTGGCCAGCTTCTCGCCCAGACCTTCGATATCCATCGCACCACGCGACGCGAAGTGCTCCAGCAGCCTCTCGAACTGCGCCGGGCACGCCGAATTTATGCATCGAATATCCGCCTGATCCTCGTCGCGCAAAACTGTCTCACCGCACGCCGGACATTCGGGATCGATCCGATAAGGCTCCGAATCCGCCCCACGGACGTTATCTGTGGCCGGACCAACCACCTGCGGGATCACGTCACCCGCACGTTGCACAATAACTCGGTCACCCGCGCGAATGTCCTTGCGGTTGATGTCCTCCTCGTTGTGCAACGTCGCACGGGAAACGGTCACACCTCCGACGACTATCGGCTCCAAAACGGCATACGGGTTGATCGCGCCAGTCCGTCCAACATGAGTTCGGATCTCGTGCAGCTGTGTCACCGCCTGCTCCGCCGGGAATTTGTACGCCGTCGCCCAGCGCGGATCGCGTCCCACATACCCGAGCCGGTCCTGTAAAACCGTGTCATCGATCTTTACGACCACGCCATCGATCCCAAAATCTAAGCTCGCCCTAGCCACCGCCGCCTCGTCGAAGGCCTTCAACGCTTCCTGCGGCGTCGAAATGCGTCGAGACCAGTCGTTGGTTTTGCACCCCCATCGCTTGAGCGCCGCCAAGCATTCATATTGCGAGAGCGGTATCTCGCCATTTTCCGCATACCCGATCGAGTAAAAGAACATATCCAACGGGCGCTTCGCCGTCTCCGACGAGTCGAGTTGCCTCAACGACCCTGACGCCGAGTTGCGCGGATTCACATACTGCGGCAACCCTGCCTCTTCCCGCTCTTGGTTCAGACGATCAAACGCCGAGATCGGGTAAAAAACCTCACCTCTTAACTCGATAGTTCCGGGCACATCATCACCCTTCAGGCTGAGCGGCACTGCCTTGATCGTCCGAATGTTGTCCGTGATGTTCTCACCCTGCATCCCGTCGCCGCGCGTCGCTGCCTGAACCAGCACGCCATCGACGTAAGTAACGGCAACTGCCAACCCATCGATCTTCAACTCCAAAGTGAGATCTGCCGACTCGATCTCCAAGTAGTCCAGCGCCCGCCGATACCAAGACGCAAACGTTTCCTCATCGGTAACGTTGCTCAGGCTCAACATCGGTACCGGATGTTGTACTGGCTCAAACTGTTGAGATGGCGGCGCCCCGACTCGAAGGGTGGGGGAGTCCGGAGTTTTCAGGTCAGGATGTTCATTCTCGATCTGCTGCAACTCTCGAAATAGACTGTCGTACTCGGAATCGGACAGCCGCGGCTCGCTGAGCACGTAGTACTCATGATTGGCGCGGTTGAGGGCATCGCGAAGATGGGATGCGCGCGCCTCAGACGATTCGGATTGGCTAGCGTTCAATTGCGTTCGACGGTTGTTAAGTCAGCCGATGACCAGATTCTAGCAACCTAAAATATCCGCCATCGCCTTACCGATGTTCGGCGGCAACTCCATGTCAATCACGCCTGCGCCGCACCACGGTGATAATCTCCGGACTCCTCGCCGTTAATGGGCTACAATCCCAATCTCCGAACCGCCTTTCAATCACCAAGCCAGCATCATTCAAGAATCCGCGAAGACTATCGGCGTCAAGAAACATCAACGTGCTCCAACTCACAAGCGGTTCATCCCAGCTAGGACTGCTGAAAGTAGCGCTAAACGAGACCAAGTCCCCGACGACAGGTGTCTTCACTTGATGTGTCATCGTCACCTCCGTCCCGTCGTGGTTTATCGTTACCGCGTTCTCGGGGACCCACGCTTCCCAACCTTTTACAGTGGGGTTCCTCGTCTCAAACACAAAACGACCATCCTCGGTCAGAGCAGACCGAATCACATCCAACGCCGTTCGCAGTTGTCGATCCTCGATAAACACCTGAAACGCATGACCCGTCATCACAACAAGGTCGAACTCAGATTGCCAATCGATCGAGCTTAGGTCGCCCAGCACCCAATCCACATCTCGGCGTCTTCGAGCCACTGCCAGCATCGCATCCGCCGGATCGAGCCCGCATAACCGTCCGCTGTGCCCATCTGTCCGCGCCAGTCCTAACAACTCTCCCGTTCCGCAACCCACGTCCAACACACTTTCCGCCGACATTACCAGTGGCAGATAGAACTCAAAATCCGGCCGTCCAGCACAGAACGCGTCGTATAACTCGGCCAACCTCGGTTCCGAGAAAAGACGATCAACCATCGCCGCGGAACAGTCAGACCCTCAACCCAAAATACCGGCCATCGCCTCGCCGATATACGCCGGCGACTCCACGACCGTCGCTCCAGCCGCTTCCAGAGCCTTGTTCTTCTCCGAAGCCTGACCCGCCTTGCCGGTGATGATGGCACCTGCATGCCCCATCCGCTTGCCCGGCGGCGCGGTCTGACCGGCGATTGTTGCCACGACGGGCTTCGTAACGTTTTCTTTGATGAACTGGGCTGCGGCTTGTTCACGACTTCCGCCGATCTCGCCGATCATCACGATCGCCTCGGTCTCGTCGTCCACCGCGAACTGCTCAAGCACGTCGATGAAATTCGTCCCCGGTATTGGATCCCCTCCAATACCCACGCAAGTCGACTGTCCCAATCCAACCGCGTTCAGCTGCGCCGCCGCCTCATACGTCAGCGTCCCGGACCGCGAAACCACACCAACATTCCCAGGATTGACAGCCGCACCCGGAATAATCCCTAACTTGATCCGCTCCCCCGGATGGATTAACCCCGGACAGTTCGGACCCAACAGACGCGAATTCGTCCGATCTAGATACGCCTTCGCCTTCATCATGTCCTGAACCGGCACACCCTCGGTGATACACACGATCAATGACAACCCAGCATCCGCCTGCTCCAAGATCGCATCCACCGCGAACGGCGCCGGCACAAAAACCAGTCCCGCGTTCGCTCCCGTCACCTCTACTGCCTCCCGCGCCGTCTCGAAATACGGCACCTCGTCCATGAACCTCATCCCGCCTCGGTTCGGATGCACCGCGGCGACCATGTTCGTTCCGTATTCCACTATGCGTTGAGCTTGGAAGGAGCCGTCCCGCCCCAAACCCTGCACCAACAAACGGCATGGATCTTCAACTAACACCGGCATTAACTCGATCCTCCCATGCTCGCAAGCTTGTCCCTCAACACCAAAGCCGCACTAGCCATATCCGGAGCCGGTGTGATATCCATGTCCGATTCGTGCAGCAATCGTAACCCCTCCTCCGCATTCGTGCCTCTCATCGCGGCCACGATTGGAGTGGTGGCTCCGACATCCTTCGCGGCATTGATGACACCTGTCGCCACAACATCCGAACGAGCGATCCCAGCGAAGAGATTCACCAAAACGATCTCAACATCCGGATCGCCGACGATGATCTTGAAGGCGTGCTCAATCCGATCCAAATCCGCCGATCCTCCGATGTCCAAGAAATTTGCCGGCTCCGCACCTGCCCATTTCGTGATGTCCATCGTCGCCATCGCCAACCCCGCACCATTCACCATGCAACCGACACGCCCGCCCTCGAGCTTCACATAGGACAAATCGAACTCGGAAGCCGCGCGCTCTAACGGATCCATCTGCTCGGGGTCATGCCACTCCCGCAACTCCGGATGCCTGAACATCGCATCTTCGTCGATCCCAACCTTCGCATCCAACGCCAACAAGGTTCCATCCTCTGTCTCAATCAGCGGATTAATCTCCACCAACGAGCAGTCCTTGTCCGTAAACAACCGATACGCATTCGAAATCAACGCACTCGCAGGCCGAATCAGTGCCGACGGAAAACCTAATGCTAACGCCGCATCCCTCGCCCGATACGGCAGCAACCCAATCAGAGGGTCTCCCACGATCCGCACGATCTTCTCCGGGTGCTCCTCCGCGACCTGCTCGATCTCCACACCACCTTCACGAGTAGCGATGATCGTCGGCGCGCCCTCATCCCCATCCATCACTATCGACAAGTAATACTCGTGCGCAATATCCGCCGCGGGCGTGATCATCACCTTACTTACCGGCACACCGCTAGGTCCCGTCTGATGCGTAACCATCCGCGTGCCCAACATCCCCTTCGTAGCCTCAATCGCATCATCCACCGTCGCCGCAAACTTCACGCCGCCGGCCTTCCCACGACCACCCGCGTGAACCTGCGCCTTCACAATCACCGGACATCCCAACTCCTCAGCAGCCGCAGGAACCTCATCCACCGACTCCACGATCCGCCACGGCAAAACCGGAATCCCGTACTCCTTGAACAGCTGCTTGGCCTGGTACTCGTGAAGATTCATGCGGAGCGGTGCAGTTTCGGATCGCGACGACTCATCGATTCTAGATGATGAGTTTTTCGCAATTGTTAACCGACCCGTTTCGGTCGGCTGCCGCGCGTCACGACAACAACCCCGTCTCGCGCAGAACCGCCTCGATCTCCGCACGCGCCTGATCCGAAACCGGCGCCAGCGGCCTACGCGCATCGCCATACTCATATCCAAGCATCGACAACGCGATCTTCGGCGCACCGATAGTCTGCATCACTACCGGGTTCAACCTAGACGCCACCCGCTGCAACTCGACCGCCCTTGCATAATCCCCATGGAAACCAGCACTGATGATGTCCATGCACAAGGCCGGAGCGATATTCCCGAGCAACATGCACGCCCCATCGCAACCGATCATCGTCCCAAACGCCAGCAACGCACCGCTGCAGTTCCACTTCCTCACACCATCCGGGATCCGTGGCAACACCTGCTGCTCGAACAGAATCGAGTGATCGGTGATGTACGCGAAGACGTTGTCCATCCCGCACAACTCCGCGATCACCGACGGCGGCGTAGCCGGATCAGCACCCCAAGCAAACGTCTGATGGATCACCACAACCGGAACCGGACACCGAGTCGTCACCTCACCGTAGTAACGCACCAGATCAGAAGGCGACATTCCCCTCGGTATCCGCATCCTGATGAAGTCCGCCCCAGCGTTCGCGTAGTTCTCAGACAGCCGCAGAGTCTCGTGCGCCGACCTCTCATCCACACCCGCGATCACGAACTTCTGACCGCCATGCGCCGACACCACCGTCTTAACCGTCTCCAACCGCTCCGCCTCGCTGAGCATCGTCTCCTCGCCGTTCGCCGTCACGACCACGAAGCCCGACAACGGCGTCTCCAGCCACCTTCCGACGTTGCGCTCCAACGCACCGAAATCGACGGACTGCTCATCGTCTTCTCTATATGGCGTCGGCGTCGGGGCAACGACTATTGGCTGGTCTGATGATGGTATCGTTGACATTACGAGTTGGCCTTCCGTGCTGGCTCTGCGAGATGTATGCGAGTTTAACTCTGTTGATCCGACGCATGAAAAGCCCAAGTTCTTACCTTCTCACAGTAGCGGTAGCAGCTCTGGCTTTTGCGTTGACGAGTTGTGGTTCGGGTGAAGAGGTAAGCGAACCGGTCGTCCAGATAGCCGACACCGCGACACCCGTTCCCACGGCAACCGCCGCCCCTACGTCAACCCCTGCTCCCACCGCGACGATGGCGCCGCCCCCGACCGAAACCCCGTACTGGGCGAAGAAGATCATACCGGGCATCGCCATGGAGCAGTACCCGCCGCTCAACGACAGGACCGACTACGAGTTGAGGAACACCCAGGAGTGGCTCAACGGCGACCCGACGACAATCGAAGAGCTCCGAGAGAGCGGAAGGATAGTGCTGGTCGATTTCTGGACCTACACTTGATACAACTGCAAGAACACTTGGCCGGCCTTGAAGGCGTGGCATGAGAGCTACAACGACGTTGGGCTCACCATTCTAGGGGTGCACACTCCCGAATTCGAGTACGAAAAAAAGATCGAGAAAGTCACCAACGCCGCCGAAGAGAACGACCTCGGCTGGCTCATCGTCCAAGACAACGATTACTCCACCTGGCGCTACTTCACCAACCGCTACTGGCCCGCCAAATACATGTTCGACCTCGACGGCAACCTCCGCTTCCGTCACTTCGGCGAAGGCAAATACGCCGAAACCGAGCAAGTCATCCGCCTCCTCCTAGACGAAGCCGGCTACGACATCTCCAACATCGAACCCACCTACATCTTGGAGTGAACAGCGTGTTCCCCTCCCCCTTTTGCGACGCAAAAGGGGGAGGCGTCGAGCACAGCGAGACGCAGGGGGTTCATACAACCCAACATCGCATATAGGTCATTCCGGCGTAGGCGGAAATCTATCAACTAAGGCCAATCCTTTCACTCGATAGGAGAGGGGCAGAGTGAGAATGAACTAGCCGCTTTCGCTCTGCGAAAGGGACGCGAGCGAGCGAATCGATGCGAGCGGGGTATGCCCGGAGACGGACGTAGGAGTAACCTTCATGGTTGCCCTGTCATTCCGAGCGAAGCGAGGAATCTCGCCCTATCAGCGCAATCTGCGGTTCAGACGCCCTCTCCTTCGCCGACGTCTAGACTTTGTTATATGACCGTCTACTCCAACGAACGAACTGCCACTATCATCCAAAACGAACTTCCTCCATCTATCCCTCGCGACACCCGCGTCGCTATGGACGGCCTAGACTTCCTCGCTCAACTGCCCGATGCCTCCATCGCCGCAACCTTCTTCGACCCTCAATATCGCGGCGTCCTCGACAAACTTTCATACGGTAACGAAGGTGTCCTCCGAGGGCAGAAACGTTCCGCCCTCCCCCAGATGTCATCCGACACCATCGCCGAATTCATCCGAGCCATCCACCGCGTCCTCGGCCCCAGCGGACACCTCTTCCTCTGGATCGACAAATTCCACCTCTGCTCAGGCATCGACGACTGGATCCAAGACACCACTCTCGAAACCGTAGACCTCATCACCTGGAACAAATCCCGCATCGGCATGGGCTATCGCACCCGCCGCACCGCCGAATACCTCATCGTCCTACAAAAAGCCCCCAAACGAGCCAAAGGCATCTGGATACGACACGACATCCCCGACGTCTGGACGGAAAAACCCCCATCATCAAAATCAAGCGGCGTCCACCCCAAACCAGTAGCCCTCCAACAAGCCCTAATCGAAGCCGTAACAGCCCCCAATGACCCCGTCCTAGACCCCGCCGCCGGCTCCTTCAGCGTCCTAAAAGCCTGCCAACTAGCAGGGAGGACGTTCGTAGGGTGCGACATCAACGGGTGAGCAGCCCACTCCTTGCCTTTATCAGAACGGTCCTAACGGAATTCTGTAGCTCGCTATCACAGAAGCTATCACTACGCGGTTCGGTCCAACCTCGTCCAACGCCAACTCCAACCACCACTCTTCATCTTCACCGAGTATCGGCCAGGTAATCGCGACCCTAGAACTAGGGTAATAACCCCAACGATCCGCAATCTCCTCGAGACGTCGGACCCTCTCGTACGCGAAACGCAGCGCTTCCTTCATCTCTTCCGGTGCATCGGCCTCAGGAGAGCCAATGATACCCAACTCAGCCAACTGAGCGCACGCGTTGGGATCCGCGTAAACCCGTATGCATTCAGCCATCGGAGGTGAAAATCAGCCGTTGACCGGGATTGATTCGTCCTCTCGCCAAGCCCAAAAATCGTAGTCGTCCGGGTTGACTAAAAGAGCCGATTCATACGGGATCACTTCTTTGTCGTCGGCAAGAATCCACCCCATCTCCCGATGCGAGACGTCCGACGCGTCCTTCCCGCTCAATGGCCCGAAGAAATCCAACACTCCTGCCACTATGGAACGTTCTCCGTCATCAAACCCACGACCCAATTCGTGACCCTTTCTCACCGGGACCAATCGTTGTTGCATGTACTTGAAGACACGTTGATACGTCATCTCCGCCAACCCCTCGTCCAAGAGCGCACGGCGTTCATTCAAAAACTCGCGCGGAACAGGCCCCTCCTGCAACTTCACATACGTAGCACCTGTCATCGGCCTCAGAAATCGCGCGTACGCCAAAAAGTCGCAGTAGTACAAGATCTTGTTCAACTTCACCGCGCCAAACCAAGGATCATTCCTGCTTTGGTCGGCCACATGAAGCACCAACTCGCGGAACTTTTCGCTATCAAAGGTAGGCTCGTACATCTCGCAACTATCTTCAGTATGAATTCGATGCACGTGAGGTTATCATAATTCGCGCCAATGTGGTAATTGTTGGCGCTTTCTAAGCCAAATCCGCCAAATATGGACTGAACACTTCCTTGAATTTCAAAAGATTCTCGATCATCCACACTCGGAGTTTAGCTAACTCCTGTTCAGAACTGTCGATAGACCCCTCGGTGTAAACGGCAATCCGGCTCGCTTTGCCAGAATCCAGACGTTCCCATCCAAGTTGCAAATGGATAGCTTCTTCGATATCGGTTTGACTTTCGAGTAGCGAGTCGAACAATTGTTTGTTGAATTCGCGATCCCGGTTGAGGTAGATTTCAACCCTTGGACGAGCTTGCGCCCCCAAGACCGCGGAGTAGGTTATGTTCGAGTATCCCGATGGGAACCAACTCCAATTCCCTGTACTGGCCTTCTTCGCTTTTGTGAATTGGTGTTCTATCCGCAGTTCGTCTATCAATTTCTGGAAAAAAGCCCGATATCTTTCTTGCCGCGGCGAGATTTCACGGTCCCGCGGTTTCGTCGCTTTTTGCCAAGTGTTCGGAAACGCGACCGGACGAAATTCCGGTGCCGGAAGTGAATCTCCGATTTTCTTAACATTCACAGTCACGCCGTAAAATGCGAGCGAGTCGTCGGTACGTTGGTTCAACCAATCGAGAGCCTGCCGGTGCTCGTCGCGAAATTCAGTCGTAACCCAAACGATGATGTCGGCGTTGCTCCCAGAAGCATAGGTCAGTAACTGGCCTAGATGGTTGTGATCCGTTGCTTCAAGTTGATTTTCGATGATGACACTTGCATTTTGGCCCGAAACTGTCGCAGCGATATCCACAAAGAAATCGCCGACCTCTGCCTCCGTATCAACCAACTCCAGGTCCAATCCAAGTTCCTCGCTCAACAGGTCGAGGTTCGTTGCTAGCCAAGGGGTAAAGTTTTGGGCTTCATCTGGCCAGATCTCACGGAGGTTTACCGACTCGAATTTGCTTAATGGTTTCGCACTCGTCATCGCGGGTCCTTTGTTTACGATATTTCGATCAGTCGAAGATCGTATCATCGCCCATACTGTGTTGACAATCACGTATATCCTTAACCACGCAAAACCGACCACCAACATACTCCCCCACCCCATGTCCCACCACTCCCTACACGACTCCCTCTTCGACCTCTCAAACAAAACCGCCTTCGTAACCGGTGGCAACGGCGGCATCGGACTCGGCATCGCCCAAGGCTTCATCGAACACGGAGCCAACGTAGCCATCGCCGCACGTAACGCCGACAAACTCTCCGCCGCCGTCGAAACCCTCACCCAAGCAGCTAGCGGCGAATCCTCCCACGTCCTAGCCCTATCCTGCGACGTCACCGACCGAGCATCCATCCAATCCGCCCTAGATGAGACAATGTCCACCTTCGGCGGATGGGACATCATCGTCAACAACGCCGGCACCAACCGACGCTCCGACGAACCACAGAACCTCTCCGACGAGGACTGGCGATACGTCATCGACACCAACCTCACATCCATGCACAACGTCTCGTCCCTAACCTTCGACCACATGCGAGACAAAGGCGCCGGAAAATACATCAACATCGGCTCCATGATGTCCATCTTCGGCACTGCATACGCCTCCGCATACGCCGCATCCAAAGGCGGCGTCGTCCAATACACCAAGTCCTGCGCCGTCGCATGGGCCCGACACAACGTCCAGGCCAACGCTATCCTCCCCGGATGGATCGTCACCGAGATGACAAACCAGTTCAAAGAACTCTTCCCCGAACGCTACAAGCTAGTCCAAGAGCGCACCCCCGCCGACCGCTGGGGCATCCCCGCCGACCTCGCAGGCACCGCCGTATTCCTAGCATCAAACGCCTCCGATTTCGTAACCGGCACCTCCATCCCAGTCGACGGTGGCTACTCCGTCTGGTAATTCGTTCCTCCCCCATTTGCCCTTCCCGCCCATTTCGCCCTTTATCCCTTTCCCCCTCTGGGGGAAGCGTCCGAAGCCTGCCCCGGACTCGATCCGGGGGCGATGGGGGCAAGGAAGAGACACGTTCGCGACGCGCCTTCCCTCCCCTTCGCGCAGCGAGGGGGACGCGCAAGCGAAGCGAGCGCAGGGGGTGCCCTTAAGGAGGACTACACGCGCCCTGCGACCCTCAATTCGAGTTCAACCACTCCCAGCAAGCGTCGATCTCTTCTTCCGTCATCGGCTCCTGCACCACGATCGAAGGCGAAGCCGGTTTGTCGCCCGTACCGTCCCCCATCCACTCCGGCCAGACTGCAATCCCCGCACCCAGTTCCTCACGAGTGATCTCAACATCAGCCGGACGCCACCTCACCTTGCACTTGTCCAACCAGCCAGCCAACGTCTCCGGGCTCTGCTGCGTACGCCAAGCGATGATCAACGCACCCAACGCACACATCTCACCATGTATCCAATACTTATCTGCCGCGATCTCCACCACGAAACAAAACGCATGATCCGCACCTGGAGCCCGCTCATCCTTCACCAAAGCATCATCCCGAGCCTGAACCGCATTCATGATCACTTCCACAGAGGCCGGTGTAAGCTCGCCCTCCTCATCGAGAGACTTCGGGAAATCGGTGATGATCTGGTCGTACAGCGCCAATGCGTTCGCGATCTTGTCTTGTTCAACCGGTCCTGTCTTGCCCATCTCCGCCGATCGACGCCATTCGGAGATGCCTGCGTATCCGCATAGCACATCGCCCAACCCGGCGGTGTTCAACCGCTCCGGCGCTCGCAACACGACGTCGTAGTCAACTAGAACGTATTCGCAGTTGGTGATCACCAGCTGCCCCACGATCTGCCGCCCATCCCAGTCCGCAACAAACCCATGAATGATGGCACCCGTCGATACCACCGTCGGAACCTGCACCAGCGGCTTCCCCTTCCGATGCGCCACCAGCTTGGCATGGTCCAGCGCCCGACCAGCACCCAGCCCAACCACCAAATCGATATCGTCCGGCAACGAATCCGACACCTCGATCAGATGCGTCCGATCCAGCCACTCGTTGATACCGATCCCCGCCGGCTCGTGATCCAACTCATCCTTCGTCGCCGCCCAAGCCGATGGCGTCGTGATCACCACATACCTCCCCCACGACGCCGAGTCCTCCCTCAGCAGACTGTGCCCAAACCTGATGTCGTAATCCCTCGCTAGTCTCGCTTCAGTCATCTCAGTCTCTCTCAATCAAATACCGTCGCGCGTCAACAAGGTTACTCTAATGTTCACGTATTTCTCATTGACGGATGAGTACTCAGAAAAACAGATGGTGGTCGCACTGCACGCTGGCAGGCCTCCTCGGTTTCTTCCTAATGTCCGGCAAACGCAGTCGCCGCGCCGATCAACTCGAAGACGCTTCTGAACCGACGACTTCGCCCGATGCATCCGTCACCGATCCGCGCCACGTAACTCTTACCGTCGATTCGACGCCGCGCAACGAAGACGGTACCCCCAAAGAAATGCCGACTGCAACCGACAGCGAACCCCCGGCAACGGGCACCAACCCGTTCAAACAGATCACACCCCGCCAATGGGTCGTTGCGGCAGTTGTATTGGTCGCCGTTCCCGTGATCGCATACCTCGGCACCTACTACCTATACCCCTATCTGCAAGACTTGATCGAAGGCGAATCCCCGATCGATACCGTTCTCGCCGAGTACGGCGTGGATGAAGACGCGGACACGCAACTCCTTACCATCCGACGTGGCGACCTTGTCAACTCCGTCGCCGTCAATGGAACACTCGAATTCGCCAACCGCGAGCGTCTCTCGTTCGGCCAATCCGGGACCATCGAAGCCATAAACGCCGAGGGCGGAGATTTCGTCAACCAAGGCGATGTCCTGATGGCTCTCGACGAAAAAGCCATCATCACCGCCGAACAGAAACTTCAAGACGCCAGCGTCGCTCTCCAAGACGCCGAGGATCGCCTCAACCAACTCCTCAATCCCGATGAAAAAGAGGTCAACGACGCTGTCCTCAACGTTCTGCAATCCGAGCAGAAATTGGCCGATGCCGAAGAGGCACTAGCCACCTTGTTGCAACCCTCAGACGCGGATATAGCAGCTGTCGAACTCGAAATCGCCAAGTCCGCCGCTGATCTGGATGCCGCCGAACAAAACCTCTCAGACCTCCAAAACCCCGACGACCTAGATCTAGAAAACGCCAAACTCGCAGTCGCAGAAGCAGAGCAGAACCTAGCCGATCTCAAACACCAACTCGCGGAACTCACCGCAAAAGATAGCGCCGAAATCCGCGCTGCCGAACTCGCTGTCAGCGAAGCCGCAAAAGCACGTGACGACGCAGTCGACGCCTACGCGGAGACACAGAGCATCGATGAAATCGCTGTCGACCAAGCCGAGTTGGAACTGGAAAAAGCGAAGCTCGCGCTACTCGAAGCCGAAAGCGCTGTGGAAGACGCCGAAGAAGAATTGCGCCAAGCCGAAGAAGCGGGCATCCTTGACAGCTTAAACAAGAGAGAACTTGAAGTCGCCAAGACTGAAGCCGCGTTAGCAGCCGCCAAACTGGACGAAAACGAGGCTCTGGACGCGTTGCGTGAAGCCCAGAAACCCTACGACGAGGAAGAGGTCGCCGATCTGCGCGCACAGATCGCCGCCACCGAAAACGACATCAAAGTCGCCGAAAACCAATTGCAACGCATCGAAATTCAGACCCGCGCCGAAAACCGAACTCTCGAAGCCGATCTCGCCGAAGCCCGCAACACATACAAAGACACCTTCTTCAAGTGGCTCGGGATGGACATCTCAAAATACCAATGGCAGAAATCCCCAGATGAGATCTTCGCCGACATCGGCATGTCCCTCGCCGAGATCATGCAGCCTAGCACCATTTCCGGCGGACTCTGGAGACGCACATCTGCATCGGAAGAGTGGTACGAAGACGATCCAGAAACTCCGTGGGATGAAGCGGTGGTCGCGACTTGGACCGAGTTCTTCCTATCCCAACTGCGGTTTGACTGCACCGAGATGGGCACCGGCATCAGCGATGAGTGCGTAAACATCGAATTTGAAAACGCATGGGACGACCTAATCGTCAAAACCGAAGCATACGAGACCGCCAGACTTGAAGCTACACAGCAATACGACAGCGCCGAAGACACTATCGACACCGCCAAAAAGAAGCTCGAAGACCTTGAGGAGCAACTCGAAGAGGCATTGGAACCTACCGATGAAGACACACTCGAAGACCTTCTAGCCAAGGCCGAGGTCGCATACTATACGCAAGTCGAAGCCGAACTCAAACTTGAATCCCTATTCCTAGAGCTCCGCCATTTAGACCCCGATTCAGAAGTCCATGTAGCGGTCACGCAGGCGACCCAAGCACTCGCAGTCGCCAACGAAACGGTCAAAGTGGCGCGCAACGATCTCTCAGAAGCCGAGAAGAATCTCGCGGACGCAAAAACTGGGCCTACCAATGTCGAGATAGATATCGCCCGCGCGAAGGCCAACAAGGCCCAATCCGACTATTCCGAAGCGATCCAAGCATTAGAAGACCTGCGAAAGACCGAATCGCCGGAAATCGCAGTCGTCAGACAGCGAATCAACACTGCCGAAACAGATCTCAAAGACAAGATCGAAGAATTACAAGCCCTCGACATAGAAGATCCCGTCGAAATCGCCCTCGCCCGAGCTGAACTCGTCTCTGCCGAAGAAACTCTGAATGACCAAATCGCCGCGCTGCGGGAGCTGCTCTCGCCCGACGAAGACGAAGTTGTCCTCTTAAGCCAAGAAACAGAAGTCGCAAAAGCGGACTTCGCAGCCGCTCAGGATGATCTCGACGATTTGACCAACCCAGATCCAGCCACCGTGGCCCTCCGACGCGCCGAGGTCGCAACCGCGCGCGAAGACCTCGAATCCGCTCAAGCCGCGACAGAGGGGGGCCGCATCATCGCACCCTTCGACGGCGTAGTCGCCGACATCCAAGTCGAAGAAGGGCAATCAATAAACGAGGGCACCGTTGCGATCATCATCGCCGATCCCTCGATCGTCGAAGTGTCCGGTACCGTCGACGAGGTCGACGTTCTCTTCCTCCAAGTCGGCGATACTGCCACCGTCGAACTCGAGGCCCTCGGTGATGAAGTCCTCATCGGTCGCATCAGCGACATTGCTGCCTTCGGCGAATCCAACCAAGGGGTCGTCACATATCCCGTAACAATCCAAACCGAGCAACCCTCTGATACCCAGCTCCCTGAAGGCCTCAGCGCCGTCGCCGAAGTCGTCATCCGAGAGCAGAACAATCAGCTACTCGTGCCGATACAGGCTCTGTTCGGTTCCGTCAACAAACCTATCATCCTAGTTTCCAAACCCGACGGTACGCTCGAGGCGAGAGAAGTCACACTCGGCATATCGGACGACTTCTGGACCGTTGTCGAAGGCGGAATCGTCGAAGGCGAGACAATCCTTATGACGGTAGTTGGAGCCGATACGAGCCAGTTCAGCGGATTCCGGGCCGTCAGCTCCTCGGTTAGGTTCAGCACTAGGCCAGCAGGTGGCGGACGATAGCAGTCCCGATCCTTCGCTCGCGCACGGTTCAAATGTGAACGTCGAAAAGAAAGACGCCGTAATCCGCATCCGAGACGTAACTAAGGTCTATGAGATGGGAACGATTGAGGTCCGCGCGCTGGACGGCGTTTCGCTCGACATCTTCGACGGTGAGTTCGTCGCCATAATGGGTGCCTCGGGATCCGGAAAATCTACTCTCATGAACGTCATTGGTTGCCTAGATGTTCCCACGTCCGGGAGCTATCACATAGACGGACAAGCCGTTGAAACAATGGCGAACAACCGTCTCGCCGACATCAGAAGCCGAAAGGTCGGATTCGTGTTCCAGACGAACAACCTTCTTCCTCGCCTGACCGCGCTCGCGAATGTCGAGTTGCCGATGATGTACGGACGTTGGCGAAACCGACGGGAACGCGCGGAACGAGCTCTCGATCTAGTCGGGCTGGCGGACCGAATGCATCATCGCCCAACCGAACTGTCTGGGGGACAACAGCAACGCGTTGGCATCGCCCGGGCACTGGTTAAGGAACCAACGGTGTTGCTCGCCGACGAACCTACCGGCAATCTCGACACCGCAAACACCGTCGAAATCCTGCAGATCATCTCTGATCTGAACCACCAGAACGGCATTACGGTCATCATCGTCACTCACGAAAGAGATGTTGCATCACGTGCCGACCGGGTGATAACACTCAGCGACGGTCGCGTCATCAGCGACGAAGCCCTAGGGTTTCCCCCGTTCACGGGGGAAATGTCGGAAGGACAAAAGGGGCGCGCCGTAGTATCGCCTGCATCACTGGATTCCCGCGTGCGCGGGAATGACGGAGGTTGAGAGAGGCCCGAAATTGTCGCCGCTAGACATAATCCGAACGTCCGTCTACTCCCTCACGGCGAACCGCCTCCGCGCCGCGCTCGCACTCCTAGGTATCGTCCTAGGCGTCTGTTCTGTCATCACACTGATGTCCATAGGCCGCGGTTCCACCGATCGCATCACAGAATTGATCCAAGGCCTTGGCAGCAACCTGTTGACCGTGATACCAACTGATGAACCGCTCACTCTGGAAGATGTGGAAGCTTTAAGAGACCCGCTTTACACACCATCCATCAAAGCCGTCGCACCCCAAATTGGAACCTTTGGCACCATTCATGTCGACCGCAACACCACACAGACATCAATCACCGGTGTCACTCCTGAATTTTTGAACGTCCGTAACCTCGAGATGGGCAGCGGGACGTTCATCGGAACACCTCACGTCGAAGCACTCGCCGAAGTCGTCGTCCTCGGAGCTCGAATCTCTGAAGACCTATTTGGAAACCAAGATCCCACAGGTGCACTGGTCCGCATCAATGGGAGGCGATTCCGGGTAATCGGCGTTCTCGCCAGACAAAGCGGATTCGGAGGAATGGACGACCAAGCTCTCATCCCCATCACTACCGCTTACTACCGTCTCTCAGGGCAAAGAGTCCCGGGTGGCGACATCAGCGTAGACCAAATCTCAATTCAAGTGCGCGACGTGGAACTAGTCGACCAAGCCATCGAAGAGATCGAAACCGTGTTGCGCCTCAGCCACCGTATCACTGAGGCCGACGACTTCACCGTCTTCAACCAGCAAGTAATCCTAGAAACCTTCGACGAGGCCAACCAGACGCTAGTCATATTCCTCGGCACCGTCGCCGGCATCTCCCTCCTCGTCGGTGGTATCGGGATCATGAACATCATGCTCGTCTCCGTAACTGAACGCACTCGCGAGATCGGCATCCGACAAGCGATGGGCGCCAAGCGCCGCGACATCGTCGCGCAGTTCGTCACCGAAGCCGTATTTCTAACCTTCGGCGGCGGTGTCATTGGCGTCATCGTCGGCATCGCACTCGCCACCGCCATCGACGGACGATTCCTCATCGGCACCGAGTGGTCTACACGAATCACCAGCGACATCCCAATCATCGCTCTCATCGTATCCATTGCCGTCGGCCTCTTCTTCGGCATCTACCCCGCAGTCAGGGCTGCACGACTCAACCCCATCGAAGCCCTCAGATACGAATAAACGAATCCAGCACTACGTGGTGACCTGACATGAAGAGCCCATTCGTAATCCTCCTAGCCATCGTAGTTCTGGTCGGCATCTGCATCGGTGTCGCCACTATCATCCTCATCGGACCGACCAATCAAGACGATGATGCCGACACAATATCGATAGCATCGGAAAGCGACCTTCCGACCCCAAGCACCCGAAACGAAGCAGTCCAAACACAAGTCGGCACTACCGAGAGGCAACCTGCCGTAGTCGTAGTCTCAACCTCGGTAACCACCGAAGAAAGCTCTTCCGACGAACTAGCCCCAAAGATCCAAGAACGCATCGAAAGCGGCGAAGCAGTAGTCGTAATAACCGCCGAGGCCAGCGGACGCGGAGGATTCCGCGGCGGCGGCCCCGGATTCGGTGGTGGTGATGACAATCCCAACGTCCAAGCCATACAAGAAGCCATCCAAAGCAACCCCGAAATTCAAGAGCTCTTCCAAAAAGTGCAGACTGGCAATATCTCGCAAGCTGATCAAGAGCGACTCCGTGAACTCATCCTCGCCGAGGCGGGCATCGAAGCACCTGGAGCAGGACAAGGCGGGGGCTTCGGAACACCACCGATCCAAGGCATAATCTCCACAATTGACGGATCTACCCTAATCATTGATCACGCTGACGACAGCGGACTATCCACAGACGCCCAAATTACCGATAACACAAACATCACTGTCATCAACGAACTAACTCCCGCCGACCTCACCGAAGGTGCCAACGTAGCCGGCACCGTCCAACGAGGAGAAGGGGGGCGCATCTTCATCGTCAACCTGACCATCCTTCCAGAACAACAAGAGCAAGGCTTCGGAAGCGGCTTCCGAGGACTCTTCGGAGGTGCCTTCGGCGCAGGTGGCGACGCGACAAGCCTCTCCAACATAAACGGCACCATCTCTGAAATCAACGACCAGACCATATCCGTGGAAACTACGCAAGGCACTCTGCGCCTCACTGCCGACGATGAGTCGACTATCGTATCTACCTCCTCGGGAACCGTCGGCGACATCATGGAAGGCATGGCCGTTATAGCGTTCGGTGGAAGTCAAGATAATACTCCCATCCAACCGCGCAACCTAATCGTTGGCCCGGACGCCCTGCTCCAAGTCAACCAAGATCAATGACGGTCCGGTTCGTATTCCTGTGATGTACCATCGAAGCCACGACGCACAACGTCTGGATTGCTTATGACCACCGTTGAACACACTCATACTGAGTTCGCCACCAAAGATGAAATGGCGGACTTTAGGACCGTCGTGACTGACATGATGTTGCAGTTGTCTCAGGCCAACCTCGCCGCCAATGCTAGGATGGGTCGATTCGAAGCAAGAATGGACCGTCTCGAAGAGAGAATGGACAAATTCGGAGAGGACTTGCAAACGGTCTTGGCAACTATGCAAGAGCTCCTTGAAACTAATCGTCGCGGCTTCGGCTTTCAACCTTCTAACGATTAGCAAACTATCAACAGATTTTCCCTTGACCGTCTTGGTCGGCAACCGCTCAGGCTGGCGCGATAATCCAGCCTATGCCCGAACTCCCAGAAGTCGAGTCGATCCGCCGCTATTTGGTCGCTAGCGAGATCGAAGGCACAACCATCACCCGAGTGGAAGTAGGTTGGCCCGACAGCATTGCTAAACCGAAAGCCGATATCGAAGCATTAGCCAACAGAGTGTCGAAGCAGCGGATCGGGTCATTGGATCGACGCGGCAAGTACCTCATAGTGCCATTGATAGGCGGGAACGATGTAACGTCTTTTCTCGTTTTGCACATGGGAATGACTGGATCGCTCCACATTCGAAACTCAAACGACAATCCTGTTCGATATCGAAGAGCCGTGATCTTTCTGAATGATGGCCGACGCATCGAACTAAACGACTCCCGACGGTGGGCAAGGCTTTGGGCTGTGACAGATGCATCGCTGGCGTTTCCGAGACTAGGTACTGAACCTTGGGATTTGACAACTGAGGAGTTCGCCGAACGCGTGCGATCAAAAAAGTCGCGCATTAAACCCGCACTACTTGATCAAGCCTTGATAGCTGGTGTCGGCAATATCTACGCCGACGAGGCGCTGCACCGAACTGGGATATCGCCGATGCGACGCTGCAATCGCATCAGCGTCAAACGGCTTATAGATCTCCATGCCAACATCATCGCCGTACTCGAACACGCCATCAAGTTCATATCGACTCATCCGAGCGCGGACGGTAGCCCTTACGTTGTCGACGCGTATGACGAACGAATGCGTGTGCAGCGTAGGCCCGATTCGCGTTGTCCAGATTGCAGAGACCCAGTTACGTCGGTTCGTATTGCCGGGCGAACCGCATACTTTTGCCGCGAATGCCAACGTTAGAATCGAAGTGTTCCAACTAACTCAAAGTTAACGGAGGGGTGGCAGAGCGGTTTAATGCGCTGGTTTTGAAAACCAGTGTCACTTCACAGTGACCGCAGGTTCGAATCCTGTCCCCTCCGCCAACACCACAAACACCATCAAATGCAGTCTGAAAGACCGAAAGCCGCGCTAATCATTGGCGCGAAACGCGTCGGACGAGTCGTCGCGCAACGCCTTGCACAAGACGGCGTCAACCTCGCCATTGCATACCGCAGCAGCGTGAACGAAGCACAACAACTCGTCGACTCCATCTCGGATGTAGACACAACCCTCGTCCAAGCCGACCTCAGCAACGAGTATCAAGTCGTCGGAGCCGTCAAACAAACCGTGGGAGCTTTCGGTGGTCTCGACTACGTTGTCAACCTAGCTTCCGACTACCCGTATGCCCCATTTGATTCCCTAAACGGCGCTTCGTGGGATCGCGCCATGGCCACAGCAAAAGGCTCCTACCTCATAGGCCTGCATGCCGCCCGCCAGATGCGGCGCAATCCCGGTCCGCAGCGGGGTCACATAATCATGTTCGGCGACTGGGCTGCCGAAGAGACCCCGTACACTGACTATCTCCCATATCTCACCGCAAAAGCCGCCATACACTTCATGACCCGGTGCCTCGCCGCAGAAGTCGCCCCTTTCGGTGTTAGGGTGAACGCCGTTGCTCCCGGACCAACTATGCGCCCGCCAGAAATCCCACCTACGGTTTGGAACCGCGACATCGCCGCAAAAGCCCCGTTGCAGCAAGAATCGTCGGTCGACGACATCGCCGAGATTATCGCCACTCTGGTGCAGACATCCTCCATCACTGGCGAGATCATCAGAGTCGATTCAGGCCGGCACATTCGAGGCGTGTGACCTATGCCCTACAAAGTCACACGAGTCATCGACTTCTGTTACGGTCACCGTCTCCTGAACTACGAGGGCGAGTGTCGACACCTACACGGCCACAACGGCCGCGTCGAAGTTGACATCGAAGCGGATGAGACCGACTTCCGCGGCATGGTGGTTGACTTCTCAGATGTCAAAGACATCGTTAAAACCTGGATCGACGACAACCTCGATCACCGCATGATTTTGCACCGCAACGATCCACTCGTTGGGGTTCTCTCCGAACTCGGTGAAGCCCACTACGTCATCGACAGCAACCCGACCGCCGAAAACATCGCCGCCCATATCCACGAGATGACATCCTCGGACCAACTCCCGATCTCCGAGATACGGCTCTGGGAGACTCCAAACTCCTACGCCACCTACCGCGCCGACTCAAACGGGCATCAACCGTGAATCCACCAACAGCGGTTTTAGCAAGCGGCGGAATGGACAGCTGCATACTCCTCGCCAACGTTGCAGAACACGGCATCGCACACCCCATCTACGTCGAAACCGGCATCCCGTGGGAATGGGCCGAGAAGCGAATGCTAATCAGCTTCATTCAAACGCTCAACAACACGAACATTAGACCCGTCACAACTCTTTCACTCCCAGTTAAATCCCTTTACGGCAACACCCACTGGACGATGTCCGGCGAAACCGTTCCCGGCTACGACGAACCCGATGAAACCGTCTACATCCCCGGCCGCAACATTATTCTCATTACTCTCGCCGCAATCTGGTGCAGCCTCAACGACGTTCACCGCATCGTCATCGGCTCACTCGCTGGAAACCCCTTCACCGACGCTACGCCAGAATTCTTCCAATCCATCGCCGCCGCCAATGGAATGGGCCTTGATCATCAAATCATCGTCGAAGCCCCCATGCGCCACCTCCACAAGGAAGAAATCCTCGCCTCAAACGCGTCGACCCTCCCGCTTCATCTAACCCTCACCTGCTCCAATCCCCAACTTGGCGACAACGACGTCATCATTCACTGTGCCGCTTGCAACAAATGCCGGGAACGCCACGAGGCGTTCGTAGACGCAGGCATAACGGACGACACCGCCTACGCCAAACCCATACGTCATCCCAGCGTCACACGTCATTCCGGCGAAAGCCGGCGCTTCAGCGGACGGAACGTCCATCCAGAGGAGGCGGAGTGGAGGTGAACCCGTGACAGAAACCTCCGACACCCCTTGGTACGTCCAATTCTTCAAAGGCGATTACCTGCGCATCTACGGCCATACCCTTCAACAAGGCCGCACCGATCTCGAAGCCCAATTCGCCATCCACGCCCTAGACATACGGCCGCACCACAGAGTCCTAGACCTTTGCTGCGGTCAAGGCAGACACAGCATTGCACTTGCCAAGACTGGATTGAACGTGACTGGGGTTGACCTCAGCGGAGAGATGCTTGCGATCGCCAGAAAAAACGCGACTGAAGAATTGGTTTCCCCCGCTAGCGGGGGAAATGCCGAAGGCAAAGGGGGCCTCACTCTACGCCAAGCAGATATGCGGCAGCTACCAGATGAGTTCGCAGGTCAGTTCAATGCCGTGATCAATATGTTCTCGTCGTTCGGCTACTTGGAGTCCGAAGCGGATGATCAACAGGTTTTGCACGAGGTCGCCAAAGCGCTAAAACCGGGTGGCAAATTGCTCATGGACCTGTTGAACCGGGAGTGGGTGATCATCAACAACGAGGAGTACGACTGGTACCAGCACGAAGACGGCCGCGTGGTCCTCGAGAGGCGTCAACTTAACTTAGAGAAGAGCGTCAACCACCTCACCTACACAGAAATCCTCCCAGACGGAACTCGCCGCGAGATGTCTGACCTTCACATGCGCCTCTACACCTTGACTGAACTCGCCAAAATGCTCGCCATTGCAGGTTTAACCTTTCAAAACGTGTACGGCGGCTTCGCAGGTGAGGAATACAGCGTCAACACACGTCGCATGATCGTCCTCGCCACAAAGTAGCTGACTCAAATAGAAAAACAAATCCGATCCTCCGGTACATCGAAGGTGCCCTCGGCGTGATTTGTGCCCGCATCTCTAGCGTAAGTGGCGCAGCGTTCTATCCATTGGACCACGAAGACATCGTTTGCTGAACTGCGATTTGCTGGTAGACTGACGGAGCGCCACGGCAGAAGTGCTGACTTTATATACCGATTGACGAGATTAATCACGTCCCTAAACACGTAAAAGAAGCGGTGTAGGCGTACTTTTTGATGATGCCGCGGGAACCGGGAAAGCCAGGCAACGCATTGCTGAAAATCGAGGATCCTAAGAAAGCGGCAGTGGTGGTCGCGATTGTCTGCGTGACAATCGCCTTCGCATGGCTAATCGGCGAACCTGTCAAGGGCGAAGTTGAGACGAAACTCAACTGGTGCAACATTGCGTCGGCCGGCGTTTCGGATCAGAACCGCAAGCCTGATGACGATCGCGAGAGAGCGACCAACTGGATACTGGACATTGATTCATATAATCCATATCGCAGCAGATGGGTGTTCTGGAACAACTGGGAGACAGATGAACAACAGGAGATTCGCATCGCTTTAGGCGGGTGGGTAGGATGCGGCAACAAGCCGAGGAGCAGCGAGGCAACCTCTACCACAAGACAATCCGCAACGGAAATCCCTACCACGAGGCAACCCGCAACGGGATCCCCTACCGTGGGACAGCACGCAACGGGAACCTCTACCACGGGGCGGTACGCAACGGCAGCGTCGTGCCAGGAGGCTATAGGCGGCGGTAACTCGTTCTGTCATGCTCATAACCACATGTCTGGCCCGGGTATTGTCGATCATGGCGGCGGTTGGCACTCCCACACCGACAGCGACGACAATTGCGTCGGTCACGAGCACGAAGGCGAAAATCACAGCGAAGGGCGTCACTGTTGAGAGAGCGCATCAAGAAAGTTTGGCACGCTTAACAGAAAAGTCGTCTACGCGAATCGGCGAGGGGCCAATCAGCCCCTCGCCGATCTCTTCACAAATCTTCTCTCCCACTCAGCGGGAGAGGATTAGTGTGCCCCCTACTTCGCCTTCAAGTTCGTGACGATCTTCAAGAACTCCTGCTGCCACGGGTGAAGCACGCCGTAGTTATTGTCCATCGACGTCCAGCCGGTCCAGTGGTGCTCATTTCCGAGGTGTCGGATGATCAACTGGGAGATGTAGATGTCTGGCAACTCTTCGAACCAGATCTCCATCGCATCCTCGAACAACTCCATCGTCTTCGGATCGGTCGCAGGTACCTTCGACATCTCGGTCACGATGGCGTCAAACTCTTCGTTGCGCCAGCGCGCCGTCGCCCACGGGTTCACAGGCGGCTCGCCGATGTCGCGGAACGTCGCTGACGAGTAGAGCGAGAGCATGTAGTACGGGTCGGCACCGAGAACGCCCGACGGTCCTTTGCATCCGAATGAGTAGTCGCGCTCGCCGCGTCCGAATTCGGCTCCAGCTCCCGGACTCAGGTCCATCTCGGCGTCAAAACCAGCGTCTTGCAGCTGCTTGGTAACGTGAACGCCGTAACGGTCCAGCCAGGTCGGGAAGTTGATGTTCATGTAGAGCGTTTCGCCGTCCTTCTCCCACATCCCATCCGAGTTCATCTCGTAGCCTGCGGCCTGCATCCGTCCTTCCATCAGGTCGTAGTGATCGGTCGTGTCCACAGTGTGTTTCTCGTAGATCGGCTGCAGGACCTCTTCAAACGGATCGAACCAGGAGTACGGGGTGATCATGTGGAATGCCACGGTTCCGGCGCCGCGCTCTGCGTTGTCTACCAACACTTGGCGGTTGAGCGCGTAGTTGAGCGCCCAGCGAATGTCCTTACTCTTGGCGACCGGACTGTCCGCAGCATTGTTTACGAAAAGACCGATCGGACACCAGTCGAGATAACCGTACGGCGGTTCCTGCTTGCTCCAACTGACCACATCTGGGTTCTGCTCGAAGATGTTGAGCAACGTTTGCACTGGTGCCATGCTCATGGCATCAATCTCGTTCTGGATAATCATCTGCGCCCGCGACGACTCTTCGCGCTGCGGGATGTAGACTACCTTCTCCATCTCAGGCAGGTCCTTGAACCCGGCCTCGACCGCCCACCAGTCGGAGCGGCGCACGAAGACCTTCTGCTCCGGCGATGCATCTGCCACCGCGAACGGGCCAGTAGAGACCGGCCAGCCCTGATCTGGGTCGTAGAACGTGAACGTCAACGGGTCTTTATCTTCCCAGATGTGTTTCGGGACGATCTGTTCCGAGAGTCCGTGGTTGCTGGTCAGCGTGTTTACCCACCAACTGGGCGATGGATCCTTGAGTATGAACCTCACTTTGTTGCCATCGATCACCTCAACGCTATCGAGAAGGTGAATCTCGGCGGTGTGAACCATCGAGTCTTGATGCTCTAGCACCATATTGAAGGTGAAGGCGACGTCCTCCGCCGTAAACGGCATCCCATCGCTCCAGTAGATGCCGTCGCGAATGGTCAGAGTGACCTCAGAGAAGTCGTCGCTGATGTCCATCGTCTCAGCCAGCCACATCTCGTGTTCGCCGGTGAGTAGATTGAACATGATCAACGGCTCAGTGATAGTCTGCAGCGGTCCGGTGTGCCAACCGCCAACGCCGCCGGGAACGTAGTTGTTGAAGTTCTCCCAGTCCGGGAATCGACCGTCCTGACCGCCGCTCATGACGATCAAAGTCTTCTCGCGCGCCACTGAGTCGGGATCGATCAACGGTGCCGGCTCCTTCATCATCATCCCGTCTTCCTTCATCGCCTCAGGCGCTTCGGTCGGTTCCGGCGCGGGCTCTGGAGTGGCGGTCGGCGGCACTGGCGTCGCGGTTGGGGGGGGTACTGGAGTCGCTGTCGGCTCCTCCTCAGTACACGCTACCGCGGCGACCATTACAGTGGTCACAACGAGCGAAAGGGCCACTAATCGGAGCAGCCATGCCTGCTTGATCGCAGATTCGAACTTCGTCTTCATGACTCCATTCCTTTCTGAACTACTTGAAACCAGCATCCCGTCGATGTGCTAATCTGATTGCCAATTCACATCCTGAAGGATGTTCAATCGGACAATGGATGCCATTGTTTAACGAAATCTAACACACTACGCGCCCGAGTGCGCGCGAGACGCCGTATCAAAGAAAATGACCGCCGAATACTTGCTAAGACGCATCGGTGTTTTCTTCCTCGTCATCTGGGGAGCTGCGACGTTCAACTTTATTCTGCCGCGCCTCGCCGACGTCAACCCGATTGAGGAGCGCATGAGTCAGTTGGCCTCACGCGGTGCCGTTTCGAGCGGCAACACCGAGGCGATGATCTTGAACTTTGAGAAGCGATTCGGTCTCGACAAACCTCTATACGAACAATATCTACGCTACCTCTGGAACTTCGCGCGTTTCGATTTCGGGTTTTCTGTAGCTTTTTTCCCGACCCAAGTGCGTGACGTTATCGCGCAGGCGTTGCCTTGGACATTGGTACTCGTCACAATCTCTTCCCTGATCTATATGTTTCTCGGCATGTCTTTAGGCGCGCTCGTGGCCTGGCCCGGAGCCTCTGGCATCTTCAAGCTGTTGTTCCCGCCTGTCATGTCGCTGTCGGCGATCCCTTACTACCTAGTGGGCGTTGCGCTGATCCACTTCCTTGCTTTTCAACTCGATTGGTTCCCTCTCGGCGGTGGCTACAAAATCGGCACCTCTCCCGAATGGGATCTGGACTTCATTCGGGATGCCGCTCACCACGCGGTGCTCCCGGCGCTCTCAATCATCCTCGTCAGCATCGGATTCTCTGCGATTGGTATGCGTGGCATGATGGTTACGACGCAAGGTGAAGACTACATGTTGCTGGCCGAAGCCAAGGGCACGAAGCCTTGGCGACTGTTCGCATGGTACGGGGTCCGCAACGCGATGCTTCCGCAAGTCACGTCATTCGCCCTCACGCTGGGGCAGGTAGTATCCGGCGTGATCCTCGTCGAGGTGGTCTTCTCGTATCCCGGGATCGGCACTTCCCTTCTGCAGGCGATCCGGAGCTTCGATTACACGTTGCTATATGGCATCGTCTACCTCGTGATACTGTCCATCGCACTCGCAACGTTGATACTCGATCTGGTCTATCCACGCATCGACCCACGGATAACCTACGCGGCACGAAATTGACGCTATCGGACGTTCACGCAAATTAGCGAACATTCATGACGACTCACGTAGACAACGACCCCGGATCGCTCGACTCGACTCGGGACCTCGACGCTGACATGCCTCTGTCGCGTCGGCTTCTCACCCCTTTGCGATGGATGCGCACCTACCCGACATTGTGGGGTGGGATATTCCTGTTGCTTTTCATGGCCCTGTTCGGCATCATCGGTTCTCAATTCGCGGATCCGGAACTCACCCGCGCTGGCACGGTAGAGTTCGACTTGCCGCCATGGCAGTCGATCGAGTATCGCGTCAAAGGCGAAGACCGGAGCACGTTCTCCGTGCTCGGCACCGATAGCCTGGGACGCGACATATGGGCGCTAACCGTACTTGGAACGCCGCTGACGATGTACGTCGGGTTCTTGGCTGCGCTCATCGGGATGATCATCGGCACCGTCCTCGGTTTCGTCGGGGGATTCACGGGCGGAATAATCGATAACTTCTTTAAGAGCGTTGCCGACATTCTGATCACGGTTCCCGTGCTCATGATTCTTGTCGTCGTCGCGGTAACGCTCAAAGCATCGGTGGATGTCACGCAACAGGCGATAATAATCTCCGCTTTCGTTTGGATGTGGCCTTTGCGCGCCATTCGCTCGCAGGTGTTGACGATGCGCGAACGTGCCTACATCTCGGTGTCCCAGATTTCCGGCGCGAACGTGTTCGAAGTGATTTTCCTAGAGATGCTGCCGAATCTGCTTCCCTTCCTCGCCGCTAGTTTCGCCACCGCGGTCGCGGTCGCCATGCTCACGACGATCGGTATGGACGCGCTCGGATTGGGACCGCAGAACCAGCCGACGCTGGGCAACACGATCTATTGGGCAATCAGGTACTCTGCCGCGCTAAACGGGCTTTGGTGGTGGTGGACACCACCAGTGCTGGCGCTGGCACTTGTGTTCGGGAGCCTTTACCTGATCACCGCAGGTCTGGACCCGATCGCGAACCCGCGCTTGAGGCGGCAGGTATGAGTACGGAAACGTTGGACCGGCGCGAAATCGCATCGTCGAATGGAACGGTTCCGGCACTCGACGTCAAGGATCTCCGCGTCTCCTACTACACCTCCCGAGGCGAAGTGAAAGCCGCAGACGGTGTCAGCTTCTCGATCATGCCGGGCAAGAGGATGGGCCTTGTGGGGGAATCTGGATCTGGCAAGTCGACAACCGCTCTAGCCTTGATGAGGCTCATTAAACCCCCGGGCAGGATCACTGGTGGCACCGCGATCATCGACGGTGATGATTTACTCACACTTAGCGATGAGGAGATGCGCAACGCGAAGCTGTCCAAAATCGCCCTGGTGCCGCAGGGAGCGATGAACTCGTTGAATCCGGTTGCCAAGGTGAAGAACCAGATCATTGACGGATTGCGAGACCACGGTGCGGACCACTCGGCGACGCAATACCGCGAACTCGTCACGGAGCTTCTTAGCAAAGTTGGGCTGAATCCACAGGTAAGTGAGATGTATCCGCACGAGTTGAGTGGCGGGATGAAGCAGCGCGTGACGATCGCGATCGCCATCTCGATGGGTCCGCAGGTAATAATCGCGGACGAGCCCACGAGCGCACTTGATGTGGTCGTGCAACGGCAGATCATGGAGACGCTGGCCGAGTTGCAGGAGGAGCTCAGAGCAGCGATCCTGCTGATCGGGCACGACATCGGTCTCATGGCGCAGTTCGTCGACACGCTGGGCGTGATGTACGCCGGGAAGTTGGTCGAAACTGGCACTTTGCGGCAGTTGCTTCGGGAACCGAAACACCCGTATACGCAGATGCTCATCGACAGCCTTCCATCGCTGGAGCGTGAGGATCGCGAGCGCGGCGATCTGCGAGGGATTCCGGGAACTGCACCATCGCTTTACGATTTGCCTAGCGGTTGCCCGTTCCATACGCGGTGTCCGCAAGCGATGGGAGTGTGCTCGGTTGAGGAGCCGGTCTTGAAGGTTGTGAACGACGCGCAGGTTGGTGCTGAAGCTGAGCAACGGGCGGCGTGCCTGCTTTATTGACGTGTCATGACATCGCTGATTGAGCTCAAGAACGCGTCGAAAACGTTCGGCACTGGTTGGTTCAGTCGCAAGACTGTCGCGCTGCGCGACTTTTCGATGACGGTTGATGAAGGCAGTCCAACCATCACCGCGCTCGTAGGTGAGAGCGGAAGCGGCAAAACCACCATCGCTAGATTGATTTTGGGGATCATCCCGCCGACTTCGGGTGATGTCCTGTATCGCGGCAAGCCGGTCAGTGATCTGTCGCGGGTTGAGCGCCGACAGTTCCGACGGGATGTGCAAGTGATTTTCCAGGACCCGTTCGAGGTCTACAACCCGTTCTACAAGGTGGATCACGCGTTACATCTTCCGGTCCGTAAGGCGGGGCTAGCTTCTTCGCGAGATGAAGCGGTGGAGGTTATCGAGGAGACGTTGCGGCAGGTGGGTCTGAACCCGCGGGACACGTTGGGGCGGTATCCGCACCAGTTGAGCGGCGGGCAACGTCAACGAGTTATGGTCGCGAGGGCGCTACTGTTGAGCCCGAAGCTGATTGTTGCGGACGAGCCGGTTTCTATGGTGGATGCTTCTCTACGTGCCACGATTTTGGAGAACTTGCGGCAACTGAACACGGAGTTCGGGATTTCTATCCTCTACATCACCCACGACCTGACGACTGCGTACGAGATCAGCGAGAAGATCGTGGTGCTTTATCGCGGTGTGGTGGCGGAGCAGGGCGACGTTGTGCCAGTGGTGCAAGAGCCGGAGCATCCATACACCCAGTTGCTCATCGGATCTATTCCGATGCCCGACCCGGATCAGAGATGGCAGCAAGGACTCGAAGTTGTGGCGCCTTCGACTGAGCCCGCGGCCGATACGATGACTGACGATTATTCGGGATGCCAGTTCGCAGACCGTTGCCCCCACGCCATGGATATCTGCGTTGAAACCCCACCACTCTATGAAACGTCATCGAATCGGGTAGTCTCGTGTCATCTCTACCGTGAGAGTGTGGCGGTTTAGGCAACGCGGTTACAACGGTGGCTGTGCGGTCAAGTTGCGGTTCGTGCAGACGGGCCTCGCTGGATAGGGGTTAATGACTACGGCTTTATATATTGGCAATTATGATCGGTTCTAGCGAGCATGAGGTTTCGGCCGAGGCGCGGCGTTCGAGGTCTTTGGTCGGAGCACTAATCAGTGCGATGCGCCCATTGCAGGCGCCGAAGAACGGATTGGTGCTGGTCCCGTTGGTGTTTTCTGTGAACATCTGGTTCGCCGTGGACGACGTGGTGGGAATGGTTGAGATCGTGCTACGAGCGGTGGGCGCGGCGGCCGCCTTCACGTTGCTCTCGGGGGCGGTATATCTGATCAACGATCTGGCGGATGTAGAACGCGATCGAGCCCATCCGGTGAAGAGGAGACGAGCGATCGCGTCGGGTGATCTTCCAGTCGGAACGGCCTATGTGGCGGCGTTGGTAACCATCGTTGCTGCAGCCGCGATCACCGTTTCGATCAGCATTCCGCTGGCGATCGTAGCGACTGCCTACCTAGTATTGAACCTCGCTTATACGTTCAAGATGAAGCATGTGGCGATTTTAGACGTGATGTCCGTTGCGTCAGGATTCGTTTTGCGTGCTTATGCGGGTTATGTGGCGATTGGAGGGCCGGTGCCTTGGTTCGAGAACGGTCTGCCGGGCGTCGACATCGACGTCTCGCCATGGTTCTATATCATGACTGCGCTGGGCGCACTGTTGATCGCGCTGGGCAAGCGACGCGCTGAGTTGAAGACGGCGGGAGATGCGGCGGTTAATCAACGAAGCATATTGGGACAGTACACGGCAGAGTTCATCGACGCGCTGATCATGAGCACGGCGACATTGACGATCTTCACATACGCGCTCTACGCGATCGACTTGGGAGATACAGGAGCAAACGTGCCCGCGGATAACACAATGATGGTAACGATTCCCTTCGTCGCGTACGGGATATACCGCTATCTGTATCTGCTGTACGTGAAGGGCGAAGGGGAAGCACCAGAGATTGTGTTGCTGCGTGATCGTCCGTCGTTGATCAACGGTTTCTTATGGCTAGCGGTGGCATCGGCGATACTGTTGGCACACACAATTGACACCGCAAACGGCGCTTGAAGCAAGGAGGAAGCGGGATGTCGAAATTGAGCGAATCTGAGATTACGGAGATGCTGGCGGAACATCCTGAGTGGAGATTGGACGAGGATAATGGTGCGATAGTAAGGAACTTGGAGTTTCCGACGTTCGCGGATGCTATCGCTTTCATCAACCGGGTCGCGCCGATCGCGGATGAGCACGACCATCATCCCGACATCGACATTCGATATCGGAGGTTGAGAGTGGCGTTGATGTCGCACGATGTCGGTGCTTTGACAAATCGCGACCGACGGATGGCCCGGCTGATCGACGCTGAAGTCGGATGAAAACATGACAGCTCTGACCGAAGAACAGCTAGGCCATTTCGAGCATTTCGGTTTCGTCGCTGTTGAGGGCGTCTTGGGCCCGGAAAATGTCATCGACCCGGTGATCGATGAATATGCGGGAGTGCTTGACAGCCTCGCGGATAAGCTGCTCGCGGAAGGGAAAATCAGCTCGAAATACGAGGAGTTGGAGTTCAGTGACAGAGTTACCCGGATCTACGCCGAGTCAGATGAGGTCCACAACAAGTACTTCGATTTCACATTGTCGGTGGCGAACGTTACGCACGACACGCCGTTTTGGGTGGGGCCGGCTGTCTTCAACGCGTTGACGGCGCCGAGTCTGCTGGATGCTGTTGAGTCGTTGATCGGTCCGGAGATCTATTCGAATCCGGTGCAGCACGTGCGGATCAAGGTGCCGGAAAAGGATTCCCCGCGTGACGATGAGGGGAATGTGATTTACGGTGCGGCGCCGTGGCATCAGGACTGCGGGGTGGTGAACCCGGAAGCGGATGAGACGGATTTGATCACGGTCTGGTTCCCGCTGATGGACACGGACGAGGAGAATGGTTGCCTGCAGGTCGTCCCGGGTTCGCACCGCGGGGAGGATATGTTGACGCATTGTCCCGGCGATAAGAGTGTGCAGGGCAATTTGGTGATACCCGAGAGCGAGTTCGAGGTTGGCAAGGCGGTTGCGGTGCCATTGAAGAAGGGCGATGCGCTGTTCTTCAGCAAATACACCGTGCACTCTTCTTTTCCGAACAATAGCGATCGAATACGGTGGAGTTTCGATCTGCGCTACCACCCCGTGGGTCAATCGACAGGGCGATCGTTCCTACCGGGGTTTGTGGCGCGTAGTCGGAGCAATCCGGAGACTGAGTTGCACGATCCTGTGAAGTGGCGGGAGATGTGGGAAGCGGCGCGCGCCGCGTTGGCTGAGAGTAATGAACCGGTTTTCTACCGATGGGATGGTAGCGAGGCGGTTTGTGCTTAGGATTTCGGTGATCTTGCGGCGTTAACATTCACTTGTAGCAGCCGCCGAAACACGGAGCCGTCGAACCATGACCGCAATCACGAAAGAGCAGCTCGAACATTTTGAGCACTTCGGGTTCGTCACCGCCGAAGGTGTCCTTGATCCCGGCGACATTATCGATCCGGTCGTCGAAGAGTACGCCGGCGTGCTCGACAGTTTGGCTGATGAGTTATACGACCAAGGCAAGATCAGCTCCAAGTACGAGCAGTTAGAGTTCGGAGACCGGGTGACGCAGATCTATGCCGAGTCGGACGAGGTCTACAACGGCTACTTCGACTTCTCGCTGCCGCAGGGCGGCATCAAGGAGGACACCCCGTTCTGGGCCGGACCAGCGATCTTCAACGCGTTGACCGCACCAAGCCTGTTGGATGCCGTGGAGTCGTTCATCGGACCGGAGATCTATTCGAACCCGGTCCAGCATGTGCGGATAAAGGTTCCCGAGGACCGCTCGCCAAGGGACGAGATGGGCAGAGTGAAGTTCGGCGTCACGCCTTGGCATCAGGACGCCGGGGTGGTGAATCCGGATGCGGATGAGTCGGATATTTTGACGGTGTGGTTTCCTTTGATGGACTCCGATGAGGAGAACGGCTGTTTGCAGGTGGTGTCGGGTTCGCATCGGTCGGAGTTGATGACGCATTGCCCGGGTTTGGGGCACGCATCGCCTTCAGGGCTGCAGATACCCGAGTCGGAGTTCGAAGTGGGTAAAGCGACGACAGTGCCGTTGAAGAAGGGCGACGTGCTGTTCATGACGAAGTTCACAGTGCACTCGTCGTTGCCGAACAACAGCGATCGAATCCGTTGGAGCTTCGACTTGCGGTACAACCCGATAGGACACTCCACGGGACGAACCAGCTTCCCGGGTTTTGTCGCTCGGAGCCGGAGCAACCCCGACAGAGTGTTGCGCGACCCGGTCGTCTGGAACGAGATGTGGAGAGACGCGCGCGATTCTTTGGCTAAGGGCGAGGAACCGTCGTTCAATCGGTGGGATGGGACCGATCCCGCCTGCGCGTAAGGTTCAAACGTGCTCGGGGCACGTAGTGACGGGCGCGGCGGAAGTGCGAACCGGTATCATCCTTATCTAACAGCCGCAACCGCCACATACGCGTAACTAGGAGCCGCCGCATCGTGCCTGCAATGACTAAGGAGCAACTTGAGCATTTTGAGCACTTCGGGTTTGTCACCGCCGAGGGTGCGATAGATCCTGAGAGTGTGATTGACCCGGTGATTGATGAGTATGCTGGGGTGTTGGATAGTCTGGCGAATGAGTTGTTCGAGGCGGGGAGGATCAGTTCGAAGTATGAGGAGTTGGAGTTTGGGGAGCGAGTGACGCAGGTCTATGAGGAGTCGAATGAGATTCATCAGGGGTATTTCGACTTTTCACTTCCGCAAAAGGGAGTCACGGAAGATACGCCGTTTTGGGCCGGGCCGGCGGTGTTCAACGCAATGACTTCGCCGGATTTATTGGATGCGGTAGAGTCGTTCATCGGGCCGGAAATCTACTCGAACCCCGTGCAGCACATTCGGATCAAGGTGCCGGAGAGCCGTTCGCCTCGTGATCATCTGGGTAGGGTGAAGTTCGGAGTTACGCCATGGCATCAGGACTGCGGAGTCATAACGCCGGATGCGGATGAGTCGCTGATTCTGACGGTGTGGTATCCACTGATGGATGCGGATGAGGAGAATGGGTGTCTGCAGGTCATTCCGGGGTCGCACCGCGGGGATGAACTGTTGACGCATTGCCCTGGGGGTAAGAAAGTGCTGGGCAGTTTGCACATACCGGAGAGCGAGTTCGAGGCAGGAAAGGCGGTGCCGGTGCCGCTGAAAAAGGGCGATGCGCTGTTCATGACTAAGTACACGATCCATTCTTCGTTGCCGAACAACAGTGATCGTGTCAGGTTCAGCATGGATTTGAGGTACAACCCGGTCGGGCAATCTACGGGTCGGACGAGTTTTCCGGGCTTTGTCGCGCGCAGCCGTAGCAACCCGGATAGCGAGTTGCATGATCCGGTGGTTTGGAATGAGTTGTGGCTGGAGACGAGGAGCGCGCTGGCCAAAGGGGAGGAACCGCCGTTTAACCGGTGGGATAGCGACCACCCGCTCTGTGCTTAGGATTTGGGGGATATGGTGGTTTTGCCTTTCGCGCCGGTCACCCTAACCCTCTCCCGCCCGAGCCGGAGAGGGGATTCGGGATGTCGCCGTGCCCCTTTGTCCTTCGGACATTTCCTCCGCGAGCGGCGGAAACCCTGAGGTGGAGGAATGAAGGTGCGGACGCGGTATCATTTCTAGCTAACAGTCGCGTATGTACCACGGAGCCGCAGAACCATGCCTGCAATGACGAAAGAGCAGCTCGATCATTTCGAGCATTTTGGATTCGTTACCGCCGAGGGGGTCTTGGATCCTGAGAGAGTGATCGATCCGGTGATCGATGAATACGCGGGGGTGCTCGACAACCTCGCTGATGAACTCTACGACGAAGGAAAGATCAGCTCGAAGTACGAGGATTTGGAGTTTGGGGAGCGGGTGACGCAGATATACGCGGAGGCGGACGAGGTGTACAACGGGCACTTCGACTTTTCGTTGCCGCAGGGCGGTATCACCGAGGACACGCCGTTCTGGGCCGGGCCGGCGGTTTTCAACGCTTTAACTGCGCCGAGTCTACTCGATGCGGTAGAGTCGTTCATCGGCCCGGAGATCTACTCAAACCCCGTGCAGCACGTGCGGATCAAGGTGCCGGAGAGCCGCGCGCCTCGGGATGAGAAGGGTCATGTGAAATTTGGGATCACGCCTTGGCACCAAGATCAAGGCGTCGTGAATCCAGACGCGGACGAGACGGAGATGTTGACGGTGTGGTTCCCGCTGATGGATGCAGATGCCGAGAACGGATGTCTGATGGTCGTGCCTGGATCCCATCGAGCAGAGCTTTTGACGCACTGTCCGGGTTTCGACAACGGGTTGCAGTCGGGGTTGCAAATACCGGAGTCGGAGTTCGAGGTCGGGAAGGCGGTGCCGATTCCGTTGAAGAAGGGCGACGCCCTATTCATGACGAAATTCACCGTGCACTCGTCGTTGCCAAACAACAGCGACCGTATCCGCTGGAGTTTCGATTTGCGGTACAACCCGATTGGGCAGTCGACGGGTCGGACGAGCTTCCCCGGATTCGTAGCTCGGAGCAGGAACAATCCGGAGAGCGAGCTGCACGATCCGGTGATTTGGAACGAGCTATGGACAGAGGCGCGAGATTCGCTGGCCAAGAGTTCAGACCCGGCTTTCAACCGATGGGATGGTAGCGAGCCGGTCTGCGCATAGAGAGCGCGTTTACTAGACGCGCAACCTCATCATGTGGCGGCGTATGCCGACCATCCCCACTTCTTTGAAGCCAAGGGCTTGGAAGGTTCCGATACGCCCCATGTACGTGTAGCTCGGAGAGTCGTAATCGACGGGGTAGGCCTCGACCGTCTTTGCGTCATTTTCTTTGGCGTAGTCGATGGCAGCTTGGATGAGGTTGGAGGTGATCCCTTGGCGTCGGTGGCCGGCCTTGATGAAGAAGCAGCTGATAGACCAGACATTTTCGTTGTCGGCTCTATCAGAGACGTATCGTTTACCGCGGAGGTTTTTGTAGGTTTCGAGCGGCGCGATAGAGCACCAGGCGACGGGTTCGTCGTCGATGTAGACGAGGATGCCTATTGGGGTGCCTCCGGCGACATAGTCGGACATGGCTTGTTTCTTGGTGGCGGTGTCGGCTTTGCCGTAGGGGATGGTCATGTATCGATTGACAACGCACCAGCAGAATTTAGGATCGCCGCGGCCTTCGAAGAGGCGCTCGAAATCGGGCCAGCGGTCGGGGGTTACGGGTTGGAAGGTTAGGTCTTTCAACGTGCGGGATATTGTATCGGTTCAACAAATGTCAACGCGCCGCACCGGGTTGCCGGTGCGGCGCGTTGTCTTGGCTGTTGCCAGTCGGTTTTGGAATGGGTTAGAAGTCCATCCCGCCACCGGGTGGCATTCCGCCGCCGGGCATGGGTGGCTCGGGCTGCTCGGTGATGAGCGCGGCGGTGGTAAGGATCATTCCTGCCACTGATACCGCGTTCTCGACGGCTGAGCGGGTGACCTTCGCCGGGTCTACGATGCCCATCTCCATCATGTCGCCGTACTCGTCGGTCATGGCGTTGAAACCGAAGTTGACGTCATCGCTACCGGCGACCCGGTCAAGGATGACTGCGCCTTCAAAACCACAGTTACCAGCGATGATGCGGATCGGTTCGCGCAGGGACTTCGAAAGTATCTGCACGCCGGTCTGCTCGTCTTCATCATCGAAGTTGAGTTCGTCCAGCTTGTCCGCGGCTCGGATCAGGACGCTGCCGCCACCGGGTACGATACCTTCTTCAACAGCCGCACGAGTCGCCTCCAAAGCGTCTTCAACACGTTGCTTTTTCTCCTTCATCTCGATCTCGGTAGCAGCGCCGACACGAAGGATGGCCACGCCGCCCGATAGCTTGGCGAGACGCTCTTGTAGCTTCTCGCGGTCGTAATCGGAGGTCGTGTCCTCGACTTGAGCTTGGATTTCGGCCATGCGACCACGGATGGCGCTTTGATCGCCACTACCGTCCACGAAGGTCGTGTCGTCTTTCTTGACAACGACCTGTCGACAGCGCCCAAGGTCCTCGAGGGTTGCGGAATCGAGCTTGCGTCCGATCTCGTCAGAAATCACCGTGCCACCGGTGAGGATGGCGATGTCTTGAAGCATAGCCTTGCGGCGGTCGCCGAACCCAGGAGCTTTGACCGCGACGCAGTTGAGCGTGCCGCGGAGCTTGTTGACGACCAGAGTTGCGAGAGCTTCGCCCTCAACGTCCTCAGCGATCACGATGACGTTCTTGCTGGTCTGCAAGACCTTCTCGAGCAATGGGAGGAGGTCGGAAACCGCGGAGATCTTCTCCGAGGTGATCAGGATGTAGGGATCGTCAAGAACCGCTTCCTGTCGGTCGGGATTGGTGACGAAGTAGGGGGAGAGGAATCCTCGGTCGATCTGCATTCCTTCAACGAAGTCGGTCTCGTAGGAGAGGGACTTCGACTCGTCGACGGTGATGACGCCGTCCTTGCCGACCTTTTCCATAACTTCAGCGATGAGGCTACCCATCTCGTCGTCGTGAGAAGATTGTATGGCGACGTTTTCGACCTGAGACGGACTGTCGACTGGTGTGGATTGGCCCTTGATGGACTCTCGAACAGTGGACATGGCTTTTTCCATGCCTCGCTTGAGTGCCATGGGGTCTGCACCAGCGGCGACGTTCTTGAAGCCTTCGGCGACGATCGCCTGGGCGAGGACGGTTGATGTGGTCGTGCCGTCACCGGCATCGTCGTTGGTCTTCTTGGACGCTTCCTTCAGAAGTTGTGCGCCCATGTTCTCAAACGGGTCCTCAAGGTCGACCTCTTTGGCGATAGTTACGCCGTCGGAGTTGACCTGCGGGGGGCCGAACTTCTTGTCAACGATGACGTTCTGGCCGCGCGGGCCTAGCGTCTTCTTAACGGTGTTTGCGAGGGTATCGATGCCTTCCTTGAGCTTGGCACGAGCCTCCTCTTCGAATAGCAAATCTTTTGCTGGCATTTGCTGTTTTTCTCCTTAGAGTTTTGTTCTGCGACGAAATCCGTAAAGACTCTGGCGGCCTGTCGGGTTAACCGACTATGGCGAGGATGTCAGATTCTCGTAGGATCAGGTAGTCGTTGCCGTTTTGGGTGTACTCGGTACCGGCGTACTTCGAGTAGATCACGGTGTCGCCGACGCTTACACCCATCTCGATGAGAGTACCTTCGTCGGTGGTCCGGCCTGGACCAACAGCGACAATCGAGCCTTGCTGCGGCTTCTCTTTGGCGGTGTCAGGAATGATGATCCCGCCAGGGCTGGTCGCCGCTTCCTCTTCGGACGGCGAAACGACCACGCGGTCGCTTAGTGGCTTCAAGTTAACCGTCACTCGGTCTGTCCTCCTTAATTCAGGTGGTGGTTTTCGTCGTGCGAGCCGGGTATCGAATCCGCGTGGATCGCTCTACTCGAAACTTCAGCTGCGCGTGTCGAAATTCGTTAGCAGTCGTGGTTGCCGACTGCTAAAACGAAATTATATTCGCGGAATGCCGTTTCGCCAAAACAACGGCGATGCCGTTAGCATCTGTGGACAGATATGACGCTTGAAATGTGGATCATCGCGACGGCTCGCGTAGCCGGTTCGTTGCCAGTCCTCCGCTGGGCGTTTTTCGGCGCGATTCTCGCGATACTGGTCGACTTCTCCGATCTGTTCATGATGAACCTGATCCAGCTGGGCGGGGTCACGAATTACCAAGCGTTCGACAAGTGGGTCGATCAGGTCTACATGCTGACGTTCCTTTGGGTTGCGGTGCGGCAGTGGGACGGACCGGGACGCACAATAGCGATCTGGCTCTTCGCGTTTCGTCTCGTCGGCTTCGTCACATTCGAGTTCGTGCAGGATCGATGGGTGTTGATGCTCTTCCCGAACGTGTTCGAGTTCTGGTTCGTGGCGATTGCGGCGCAGAGGCATTGGTGGCCGGACTACGAGTTCACTAAGAAGCGAATAGTCGTGTGGTTGGCCATCTGCACCACGTTGAAGTTGACGCAGGAGTACATCCTGCATGTTTGGCAGGTGTTGGACAATTACACGGCGGTTGGCGTGGTTGAGGCGTGGTGGGAGTTTCTGACGGGATTGTTCTAGGGGTTGTTGTTCGGCTGGCTGGCTTCGATGGATTTTAGAGGGCCTGGCGCGTCGCTCTGCCGTCGTTGAACGGTTGAAACTTCGCCTGAACGATGTCCCTGGATTCATCAATCCACTCAACCACAGAACTGAGTGTATGGTTATGCAGTACATCGTCTGGGTTGTCGACATCGGTAGGGCTTCTACTCGGGTCGTCGTGGCCGATAGGTAAGACAAACTAGAGATTCGTTTGATCAGGGGAGGATGTAGACATCCCGTTCAAAGGAGAAACGCCGCGGTGCTCCCGCCAAGGAGGTGATCGATATGCCATACACAGCTGATATCAGCAGAGCAAATCCGGGTTGCTTCCTGTTCTTGATCGACCAGTCAGGTTCGATGTCAGATGCGTTGGGCGGACAGGCCGATCTGCCAAAAATGCAGGGCGCGGCGGATGCAGTGAATCGGATCCTAGATGCGATTTCGCAAAGATGCTCTCAGGGGATGGATGTCCGCGACTACTTCCACATCGGACTCATCACATACACCACGGACTTTGAGGGGAGGACGGAACTGGGATCGGTTCTCCCTGGCACTGACACGGATTCACCATTCCTGCCTATCAGTCAGGTGGTCGATGCCGCGGAGGTTGTTGAACGGTCTGTAAAGGAGTCGGATGGTGCTGGAGGAATCGTGGAGGTCTCCAGAAAGTTCCCGGTATGGCTCCAACCTAGAGCCGTCGCCGGAACGCCGATGTGCGACGCTTTGTCCGAAGCCG
>CBDBDX010000004.1:0-124217 GCA_965204135.1 Dehalococcoidia bacterium
CCATTGTGTTGTCCAGCAAAACGCCGGTGCCAGGGACCACCACCTTCGAGCCGAAAATGTGGTTGATCGTCTGCGTAGCCGCTACGATGTTTCCCTCACGATCGGCGGTCGTGATATGCGACGTGTTATCCGTCTCCGCCAGCTTTGGCGACGCCAATTCGGGCATCACAGCGTTCGGAAGGATCTGACTCATCAACTCCTTGGCGTGGAACTCGGACAGCAACCGATCGAACGGCATCTCCACGAAATCGGGATCCGACAGATACCGGTTCCGGTCCGCAAATACTAGCTGCATCGCCTCAGCCATCAGATGAACCGTCGCGCTTCGACCGAAACCCATACCCCCGATGTCCCGCAGCTGCAACACGTTCAGCAGCTCGATCAGATGAACGCCCCCGGCCGAAGAAGGACGCGGCCCGGTGATCGTGTACCCCCGATACTCGCCCGATATCGGTTCGCCACGCCGCACTTCATACCCGCGTAGGTCATCCATCGTTATGACCCCTCCATGCGACTGCGAGTAACGCACGATCTCCTCACCCAACTCACCGCCATACATATAGTTCGATCCCTCAACCGCGATCCGCTTCAAGGTGGTAGCTAGATCCCGCTGCACCACCATATCCCCCGGTTTCGGGACCTCACCACCCGGCATGAAGATGCTGTTAGTAGCACTGAACTGCCGCATCAGGTCAGCGTTATCCGCCACGAAATTGCAGTAGTGCTCGCTCGCATGAAAACCGCTCTCAGCATGGCGGACCGCCGGCTGCATCACCTCCGCAAGCGATAACTCACCAAACTCGTCCTGAATCTCGCACCACGCCTTCAATGCTCCCGGAACACCGGAAGCCAACACTCCAGTCTGGTTGAGATCGCCCCGCGCCCGCATATAGTTCGGCCACTCGTCTGAGATCGGCGTGAACATGTCCGTAGTTGCGGCAGCCGGAGCCTGCGAGTAGTTGTCAATCGCGATCCGACGACCATCGGCGAGGCGGATGTTCATGAACCCCGCGCCATAGATCCCCATCTTCATCGGCTCTACAACCGACAACGCGAAGAATGTCGCTATGGCCGCATCAATCGCGTTCCCTCCTGCCGCCAGCATCTCCGCACCAGCCGCGGATCCCAACACCTGCGTCGAAGCCACCACGCCGTCATACCCGATCACCGGACGGTTCTCCGGCGTGAACGCCACCGGCGAACTGGCGCGCCAACGCTGTGATGTCAATGAGCCTGCTGGCATCTATTCGTAACCATCCTTTCGTCCCCTTCGCGCAGCGAGGGGGACGCGTGGGAGCGAAGCGACCACGCAGGGTATGCCCGTAGTGCGCCTAGCCCCTTCAACTCCGCTCCATTCAATCAAGGTTCCCCCGCTCGCGGAGGAAATGTCCGAAGGACAAAGGGGCGCGGTGGCCGCACCGCCGCATCAACCTTGTTGATAGTACAACCCGCGATTTGCGATTTTTACGAGGTTCAGCATCTAAGGCGATAATGGAATGTATTGAACTGTTGACCCTTCAACCTCAAACCAACAACCCTGCAACAATAGGGAACAGGAGAGACTGCAAGTATGTCGATAATCACCGTCGAAGGAAGAGTTGGAGCAGGCGCACCCGATCTTGGAAGGCTCGTCGCACGTGAGCTGGAGATTGACTTCGTCGATCGCTTGATCCTCGCCCAGATCGCACGCCGCGTCAACGCAACCATGCGCGCACTCGTCGACCAGGAGCGCCGCGTACCTTCGCTGGTAAATCGATTAGCCCTCCGCGTCCAACGCGTACTCGAACGATCCGCCGTCGCCGGAATGGGCGGAGACCCATACTTCGGACCCGGCGTCGAAGACCTCATCTCGCGCCAATACAGCGAATACGAAGAGGAACCTCACACCACCGCCGAGGAAGTCGACGACGAACGCTTCATTGCCACCACCCGAGAGGTCATTGAAGACATCGCCGAGCAAGGCAACATCGTGATCCTCAGCCGAGGCGGCGGCGCAATACTTCAAGAGCGCAAAGATGTCGTACGCGTCGGTGTGGTTGGAAGAATGGAAGACCGCGCCAAGAGAGTAGCCGAACGTGAAAACATCTCGATGGACGAAGCACGAGATTTCATCTCCCATTCGGATGCCGCACAGCACCGCTACTTCGAAAAAGCGTTTGGCACAAGCCCAATCGACCCGTTCCTGTACCACTTCATGTTCAACACATCCGACGTCACCATCTCATACGCCGCTAGAATGACCGTTTTGGCCGCTCAATCCCTCGACGACGACGGCAAACTCTAGCCGTCATCTAGAATCGAAACAACGCAGCCCGTCATTCCCGCACACACTAACGTCATTCCGGCGAAAGCCGGAATCCAGAGGGCGGCGGGCGGAACGACCATCCAGCAAAAACCGAAATAGCCAACTCCCACATGCCACCTCGCAACCGAAACCGACGTCGCGGCGGACGACGCCCGAACGTATTCGTCCAAACCGAGCAACCCACCGGCCGCCGCCAAACGACTGAAGAAGGTCAAGCCGAAGCCGCGGCTGCCCCCGAACCCTCCCCCATCCTCGCCGCAACTTCCGCCGCAGTCGACCGACAACGCCCAGTCGGAGCACGCCGCACTCAACGCACCCGCTCTGAAGTCTACGCCCGCACCTTCCCCCGCGAAATCCGCAAAATGGGCATCCTCGCCGCAGGAATCGTCATCGCCCTAACTGTATTCACAATCGTTCTGTAACCAACACTGCCCCTTTCGCAATGCAAAAAGGGCGCGAGCGAAGCAACCGTAGGGGGGCCAGAGGCGCGCGGAGATAGTCAGATTCCCTACCCGATTCTCGCCACCCCACTCGAATCAAATCGCCTCATCATGCGAAAATTAACTCGTATAGACTCCCCAATCCCCAAAACACCTTCCAAAACCAACCTATGTTGCTGATGGATGAACCATACAACCCGTCTCGCGATGTACCAAGTGCTGTTCAAACCTTGGCCGCCAATTTCGCGCTTAAATGGACGTGTTATCAAGGCAACGAAATCCAGCATTTCCAGGCTCACTTCAACGAACTTTGCGAGATCGTCGAGCACTCAAAGCCTTCCGATGACCTAGATAACCACGACTTCGAATTCAATCAGCGCGTACGCACCTCGACCGGCGCGCAAGGGGAAGCCGACGTTTTCCTCCGTGATCACTTCATCATGGAGTACAAAAAGCCGGGGTTGGACCTTGACGCGGCGTACAACCAAAACCTCAGATATCGCGACGGACTCGGAAATCCTCCGCTGCTGATCGTCGCCGACTTTGAAACCATCCGCATCCACACCAATTTCACTGGCAAAGCCCCTGACACCTACATCATCACCCTAGACGACCTGCGCGATATCGAGCAGAACGCCACACGCAAGAACTCGTTAGGTGTCATAGACCGGTCGCCACTCTCGGTCTACCAAGTGCTGCGCTACTGCTTTTTCGATCCTGAATACTTAGAGCCGGCCCGAACTACCGAGCAAATCACGGAGGCGGCAGCCGACATCTTCAACAAGATCGCAAAAGAACTTCAGGATTACAACTCCGGCAAAGACTTCGAAATCGCGCGTTTCCTTTCTCAACTCCTCTTCTGCATGTTCGCCAGCGACGTGGGCCTGCTCAAGAAACAGTTGATGACCGAATACACCCAAGAAGTCGGCGATTCCCCAGCGGAAATATTCTCGGAACGACTGAACCTGCTCTTTGAGTGGATGAACGAAGGAAACCGAGTTGCATCGCCACCTATCAAACGATTCAACGGCGGATTGTTCGACGGCACGAAACACGACCTGGAAATCGTCACTACGATCATGCCATTCGTACGTGAAGCCGATGCCCTTGACTGGTCGCAGATCGAACCTGCTATCTTCGGCACGTTGTTTGAGCGCATCTACAACCCGGATAAACGAGCACAGCAAGGCAGGCATTACACCTCCCGTAAAGACATCGAAACTCTCGTCGAACCGGTCGTCATGATGCCGCTCCGCAGAGATTGGGACAAAATCAAATCTTCTATCAGATCCGCCGATGCAGACCTAGCAAATGCCACAACTCAGGATTTCATAGACCGATTGGGAAAAGTCCGGATCCTAGACCCAGCCTGCGGTTCTGGAAATTTCTTGTACGTCGCTCTTAACCTCTTACACGGACTCGAACGCGAAGTCATCAGCTGGGCACTCGATTTCGGCATCGATCCACCAGAACCTCGAGTACACCCTCGTCAACTCCTCGGCATCGAAATCGACGAATACGCGCACCAACTAGCAAGCGTCGTTGTTTGGATCGGACACCTACAGAACGGCGCTCGCGTCGGCAACATCGAAGACCGTGACCCTATCCTCGACCCCATAGAAAACATCGAATGCCGCGACGCAATCATCGACAATACCGGACCTGAACCCAGAGCCGCCACATGGCCCGAAGTCGACTTCATCGTCGGCAACCCGCCGTTCCTCGGCAACAAACGCATGCGCGAAGAGATGGGCGACGATGTAGTCGAACGTATCTACAAAGTCTGGGGCGATCAAGTCCCCAATGGTGCAGACCTCTGCGCCTACTGGTTCGAGAAGGCACGAACTCAGATCGCAGATCGAAAATCTAAAAGAGCTGGCCTGCTGGCCACACAAGCCATCCGCGGCGGCAGATCTCGAGTCGTCCTCCAGAACATCAAAGAAACCGGAGAGATATTCTTCGCAGAATCTGATAGGGATTGGGTCCTTGACGGTGCCGCAGTCCACATATCAATGGTCGGCTTCGATGACGGAACCGAGGTTACGAGGACGCTAGACAATAAACCCAGCAAGAACATATTCGCCAATCTAACTTCAGGCACGGTAGACATAACAAAGACACACAGACTCGCGGAAAATGCCGGAATTGCGTTTCAAGGTGTCATCCCAGTTGGGCCGTTTGACATTTCCAACGATGAGACAGCAGTGTTGCTGGCCGCTTCAAATCCTGCCGGTTTGAACAACGCCGACGTGCTCAAACCTTTGATCTCAGCAAAAGACATCACCGACATCCATTCAGATCGTTGGATTGTTGATTTCGGAGTTGAAACCTCCGAACTCGACGCGTCCAAATACGAAGCACCTTTCGATTTGGTAAGACAGCGAGTGATACCACACAGATCCGATGCCTCAAGCGCTCGCAATCTGTCGTGGTGGCTCTTCGCGAGCACGAGACCCGGAATGCGTTCTGCAATCGCCCCTCTATCCAGATTCATTGTTACTCCACGGGTTTCCAAACATCGGGTGTTTGTGTGGGCTGATGCGGCTACATTGCCCAATGAATCGGTTGTGATCTTTGCTAATGAGGACGACTATTTTATGGGCATTCTTCAATCACATGTGCATGGAGTATGGTCGCTCGCGACAGGCACTCAAGTCCGCGATCGAGAAAGCGGGTTCAGGTACACCCACACCACTTGCTTCGAGACTTTCCCATTCCCAGAACCAACAGACGACCAACAAGACGCAATCGCTGACGCGGCTAAAACTTTGATGACACACCGCGATAATTCGCTGGCCGGACCTTTTGCTTTGAATCGGGGAGTCAAGCAGAAAAACACTCTGACCAACCTTTACAACCGCAATCCACCGTGGTTGAAATCAGATCACAACGACCTCGACCACGCCGTATTCGACGCCTACGGTTGGCCCGAAAACCCCGCCGACCTCGACGACGACACCATCCTAGAACGCCTCCTAAACCTCAACCTGTCCCGCGAACCTGCATAGAAATTCGCATCCTCACTTGGTTCGTGGGCATTCTGATGTCGTTGCAGTTCAACCCCGTAAAATCAACTTATCCCCATGTCCGTCTCTCCCACCACCGACTCCCCCTCACGCGCTGATCTCTTCGCTGATCGTCTCGCTGCCGTTCCGCGTGAGCCCGGTGTCTACACCATGCGCGGCAAGAGCGGTCAGATCCTCTACGTCGGCAAATCCGTCAGCCTCCGCAACCGTCTCCGATCCTACTTCTCGAACGAAACCAAACTGCGCGGCAAGACCAAGCGTCTCGTCAAGCTCATCCACGATTTCGACTACATCGTCGCCGAGTCCGAGCGTGAAGCTCTCCTACTCGAAAACTCCCTCATCAAGCAGCATAAACCGCGCTTCAACGCCCGGCTCAAAGACGACAAGACCTACCCCTACATCAAGGTCGATCTCGAAGACGAGTTTCCCCGCGTCTACTTCACCCGCCGACGCTCAAAACGCGACGGCGCGCGATACTTCGGCCCCTACGCCTCGGCATACTCCGTCCGCACCACACTCGATCTGCTGAAAAAACTCTTCCCCTACCGTTCCTGCACGATGAAGATCACTGGCGAGGAGGAGCGCCCTTGCCTCGAGTACCACATCAAACGCTGCGTCGCGCCCTGCACTGGTTACGCCGACAAAGCCGAATACGACAAAGTAATCGACCAAGTAATCTCATTCCTGCAAGGCGACACTGACAAGGTCGTCATGGAACTCCAAGAGTCCATGACCGAGGCCGCCGAGAACCTCGAGTTCGAGCGCGCCGCAGCCCTCCGAGACCGATTGAATGCCATGCGGATCGTATACGAGGACCAGAAGGTCGTAGGCATTGGGCAGGAGGACATGGACGTCATCGCCTGCGAGAAAGGCAGCGACGAGGCGTGGATCGACGTCTTCTTCATCCGCCGAGGCAGCATGGTCGGACGCGACAACTTCATCATGGCCGGCACTTTCGATGACTCCGATTCCCACATCATCGCCAAGTTCATCGAGCAGTTCTACATTGCCGCCAACCCTCACATGCCGCGCCGTATCCTCACCCAGACCGAGGTCGAAGACGGCCCCGTGCTCCAAGAACTGCTCACCGAGCGCCGCGGCGCCAAGATGGAGATCAACATCCCCAAGCGCGGTCCCAAGCGAAAACTCGTCGATATGGCTCGTGAAAACGCCGTACAGGGGCTCGCGCAGCTCAAATTGAAGTGGCAGTCCAACTCCGATCTCATGGGGCGTGCTTTGGACGATCTGCAAGAAGCGCTCAGCCTGCCCAACCCCCCTTACCGCATCGAGTGCTACGACATATCACACATTCAGGGCACATCATCCGTCGCGGCAATGTCCGTCTTCGAGAACGGCGCACCCGCAACGTCTCAGTACCGACGATTCAAGATCAACACCGTCGAAGGCAACGACGACTTCGCATCCATGCGCGAAGTCCTCACACGACGCTTCAAACGCCTAAAAACAGCGCGCGAGGTTTCCCCCATGAATGGGGGAAATGCCCAAAGGGCAAAGGGGGCCTCTACCACAAGTGAAAAAGCCGCCAAAGGGCCCGACTCCTTCGGCATTACACCCGACCTCGTCCTCATCGACGGCGGCAAGGGCCAGCTCTCATCCGCCGTATCAACCATGCTCCACCTCGGCGTCGCGGACATTCCCCTCGCATCCATCGCGAAGAAAGAAGAGGAACTTTTCACGCCCGACAGCTCCGACCCGATTCGCCTCCCGCGCAACGCACCAGCCCTCTTCGTTCTGCAACAGGTGCGAGATGAAGCGCACCGCTTCGCCATCACCTACCACCGCAAAACCCGCGGCCGTACCTCCCTAAAATCAGCCCTGGACCTCGTTCCCGGCATCGGCCCATCCCGAAAACGAGCCCTCATGCGGCGCTTCGGCTCTGTCAAAGCCATCCGAGAAGCCACCGAAATCGAACTTGCCTCAACCCCCGGCATGACCCAGCGCCTAGCCGAGAAGATCAAAGACTATCTGTAACCCACCGCGAAAATCTTCGCCACTTACATTGCAAACAACAACATTTGTCCAATATAATCACTTCAACGACAACGCAAGTTCTGTATCATCTTGAGTCACATAACAGGAAAGTTCATTGACCACAGCCACACAAGAAACTGAATCTGACATCGCTACCAGGCTAGCCCGCATTGAGACGCGCCTAGAATCGATGGTCACGAAGGAAGATCTCGCCAACTTCGCCGGAGAGATCAGAACCGAAATGGCGACGCGTTTCGGTGAGCAAGACACAAAGTTTGAAGCGCGCTTGGGCGGGCAAGACGCGAAGATGGAAGCTCGGTTTGGCGAGCAAGACGCAAAGTTTGAAGCGCGTTTGGGTGAGCAAGATGCGAAGATGGAAGCACGTTTCGGTGAACTGGAAGTCAAAATCGCCACAAATCATGGCGAACTCAAATCCGACATCGCTAACCTAAGAACAGACAACGCTAACTTGAGAGCGGAAATGGTCCGTTGGATTGTCGGAACCGTCGCAGTGAGTTCCACAATCGTCGTCTCTATGGTCACCATCATCGACCGGTTGCTCGGTTAACTGAGCGGCTATCCCAACTCACTCGTTCTCTAACAACCGGTCCCGCCGCGTCTCAAGCGTCCCGATCAAAACATCCAAGTTCTGCACGGTTTCCTTCATCCGCAACGCACCATCGTCGTAGCGGAATTCTATCCAGCCGCGGGGCAACATCTCGCTCTCTCGAGCTTCCGCTGTCGACTGTTCTTCGACTAACGCAAAGATTTCAGCGTCGGCGGAACCGTCCAGATACCCGCGTATGCCGCCGAAGATTCTCTCGACCAGCGCCGCTCTTCGCATGACGTCTTCTGTCTCCGCGCTGCTGATTTCTTGCAGCATTGCGGCTAAAACGCTCTGATCGACACCGGAATCGCCCAAACGATCATGCAGTTCGTTGAATAGGGGAACAGATGCTGCCAGTTTGCGTCTGAGTTCGGCGGCTTCAAGTGCGTCGGAGGGCGCTGCGATGCGGATGCCGTCCGGAGTCAAACTGATCACAGCACCTCCCGTAGCGAGCCCCCACATCCTCAACGCGCCGACCCGGCGGCCGAAAGCACCTCCGACCGTGGACATGCGCAGAACGATGGCGAGGCCGTCTCTACGCACCTCTCCGCCGAGCTCCTCGTGGATTCGGCGCGCTAATTCGACGCTATCTGTGAGCCCGATTTCGGGAAATTCGTATTGCCCAAGTTTTGCCATATAGGGGGCATTTTAAGGCAAATTAGGGCAAGATATGGCAAAACTAGCCCTGTTTTGCCGCGTTTTTGCCTCTAGAAGGGCAATTTAAGGGCAAGATGAGTTTTTGATGAAGTATGAAACTAGTCAAATTTCGAAATGCCACGTCTGTGCGTTGGCGCGGAGTGTGTTTTTGGCGGGAGCGAGGTGATCCAGGCCGTCAGAGCCGAGTCAGTGAGTGTCGCCGGTCAGGGAGAGCAGGACGGTTTATGTCTGGGTGCAGGACCACCTATGTCTGGGCGGTCGCGGAATCAGATGACGGGGTCACGGCCGGGGGTTTTGTGAGAAATCGGCTGAAAAAAAAGAGTGCGGCAACGCGGCGCGTAGGGTCAGTCGAAGGGGCCGAGGCCGACGGATGCGAGGGGGTGATCGGTTGTGGTTAGGAGCGGAGTGGAGAGGGTGTTTCAGCGGCGCGCAAAGAGACAAAACTCCTCGAGGGCGATGCCTCCGTGCTAGAGGCCGGGCGTTTGCCATGAATCCACGAAATCGGACGCGGAATCGCTTTGATTCGGCTCGAAACGCCTAATTTTTTACGTGAAAGTAAGAAAAGCTTTTTCACTCTTGTCGCTTGAACTGAGTCAAACTCACGTTTACTCGAACTTGAACGTAAAAAATGACGGGTTTTATGGCTGCCGCGGCAGGTTAGTTTTCGTTTTCGGTGGTAGAGGCGGTGCCCATTACGTTGCCGATGCCGGACATGAGTCTGGTCATCTCCATGGGAAGGACGAATTTGGTGGACTCGCCCGCCGCCATCTCCTTCAGGGCGTCCATGTACTGGAGGGTCATAGTGTTGCCGCCGACGCCGCTTGCGGTGTCCTGAATCCGTTGCAACGCGTCGGCGAAACCATTGGCTCTCAACACCGCTGCCTGCTGGTCTCCCTCCGCTTTGAGGATCTCTGCTTGTTTGTCGCCCTCCGCTCTCAGGATCTCAGACTGCTTCTCCCCTTCCGCGACCGTGATTGCGGCTTCGCGCTGGCCGTCGGCCTCGAGCACCATCGACCTCCGCATACGCTCTGCGGACATCTGTCGGGTCATCGCAGCTTGGATATCGTTGGGTGGTTCGATTTCGCGAATTTCAACATTTGTAACCTTGATGCCCCAGCGTCCGGTCTCGTGATCGAGGCGTGTTCTGATGAGTTCGTTGATGCGTTCGCGCTGTGAGAGGACTTCGTCTAGGCTGATGTCGCCGACGACGGCGCGCAAAGTGGTGGTAGCCAGTCCGACGACTGCGGAGGTGTAGTGCTCGACCTCCAGCACTGCCCTTTCCGCCTGGTTGATGTCAACACGCATGTATACGAGAAAGTCGATGTCAATAGGAGCGTTGTCTTTGGTGATGTTGGTCTGTCGGGGAATCTCGAGGACGGCGGTGCGGGTATCGACTTTTTGGATCTGGTGGATGATGGGTATGGAGAAGACGATGCCGGGGCCCATCATTCCCTCGAACTTGCCGAGGCGGAAACGGGCTACCCTCTCGTAGTCGCGGATGAAGTTTATGATTGCCATGTTTTGCTCCTTGCCTGAGTGAAAGGTTATCGCAAATGTCTGAACTGGGATGGGCGGGATTGAGGGTTGGTTTGTGGTTTGCGCCTCCTTTGTCCTTCGGACATTCCCCCGCCGAGCGGGGAAAGCACCTTCGTCGTTCCGTTGGGCTTCGCCTGCTCGCGCGCCTTTCGCTGATAGAAAGGGATAGTAGTTTTAGACGCGTTATCGATCGCTGGGACCATTCTCTCCGGTCTCTGGTTCTACTACTAGCGTGATGCCGTCGATTTCGATGACCTTTACTGTGGTATCTACGTTTAAATGGGATCTGTCGGGGGTGTGGGCGGTCCAGTGTTCTCCGGCGGCGTAGACTTCGCCTTCCGGGTCGAGGGTTTTTGTGACGCGGGCGGTGGTGCCGACGAGCAGGCTGGAGGAGCCAGTGGGGATGTAGGAATCTGGTCTGGAGACTTTTCGGAGTTCCCAGATCATCCACAGGACGAATGCGAGGACTACTGCGCCGATTCCTGCGAGGAGCCATCGGCTGACTTGGATCTGTCCACCGGGCAGTTCTGGGGCGTCGATGGAGGGGAATGGGAATAGAAAGAGTCCGCCTAGGATAAGGGCGATGACTCCAGCGATGCCGAAGAACCCGAAGCCAGGGGTTACGAAGATTTCGGCTGCTAGGAGGGCTAGTGCGAGTGCGATGAGGAGGACGCCGGCCCATTGGAATGGGAGCTGCCCTACTCCGGCGAATCCGAGGACGAGTAGGACGACGCCAATGGTTCCGGGGATGAATGTGCCGAAGTTCCAGAGTTCGACGACGAGTGCCAGTCCGCCGAGGGATATGAGAAGGAATGCGAGGTTGGGATTGGCGATGGCGCTAAGGAAGCGGTCCCAGAGGCTGTATTCGCTCTCTTCGATGCGGGAGTTGAGCAGCCCTTCCAATACGATCTCCCCTGCTGCGGTCTCGACAGTGCGCCCTTCTGCCCAGTGGAGCAAGGCGTCAAGGTCATTGGCTACGATGTCGGCGATTCCAATCTCGACGGCTTCTTCGGCGGAGTATGCTTTGGCCTCGAAGACGGTAGCTTCGAGAGCTTCGACGTTCCGGCCGCGTTTATCGGCGATGCCTCGGAGGAGCGCGGCTGCGTCCTCGTTGGCTTTGACTTGGAGGGTTTCACCAAGGTCTTCACCCTGCCCTCCGACGACGGCGGCGGCACCGATCTCGGTTACGGGTGCCATGGCGAGGATGTTTGCGGCGGCGCCGATGAATGTGCCTGCGCTGGCGGCACGCGCGCCGGCGGGCGAGACGTATACGGCGGTGGGGGTGCGGGATTCGAGGATGACGTTTACCATTCCGCGGGTGCTGTCGAGGAGTCCTCCAGGGGTGTCTAGGACGATTACTACGAGTGCGAACTCACCTTGGGCTTCGTCGAGTTCACGCACGAGGTAGCGTTCGGAAACGGGGTCGATTGCGCGGTCGAGTTGGATTAGGTAGACGCCGCGGGCCGTGGCTGATTGGAGAGCCTGTGCGTTGTTCTCTGTGGCGAAAGCGTTGTAGATGCCGAGGATGAGGATGAGAGTCCAGAGGAGGGTGCGGAGTGTCTTTGGGTTGTGCATTTGTCTGAACCGGGATTTGAAGGATTGTGAGGATTTAGGGATTGAGGGGTTTTGGTTGTTTGGGGGTATGTTATCTGAAGCGGGGGTTTGAACTAGTATGCGAGAGATTGGGAATGATGGGAAGTATTGGGGTAGGCAGGCGCAGGTTTGAAGCCTGCGCCCGCCGGTTGAGGGATGATAGGCGCGTGTTCCCCTTGCTGCTCCGCCTTGGGCATACTCCACTCGCATCGTTTCGCTCGCGCCCCTTTCGCAGGGCAAAAGGAGCGAGGCTCACCCTCACCCTAGCCTCTCCCATCGAGGCAGGGAGGATGTTTGGGCATTAGTCGCTGCCGGAGGCGCCTACTGTGCCGGCCCAAGCGCCTACGGCCATCATGCCACCGTCTACGTTCACATACGAGCCGGTCATGAATGAGGCTTTGTCGGATGCTAGGAAGAGCATGACGTTGGCGATGTCTTCAGGTTCGCCGATGCGGCCTAGGGGATGGGTCTTGGCGGAGTCGATGAGACCCTGCTCGACGTCGTCGCCGGTGCCTTCGAGCGCGTTCCAGACCAACGGTGTGTTGATGGTTCCGGGGTTTACGGAGAGGACCCGGATGTTGTCCTTGGCGAAGTCGATCGACATTTGGCGGGTCAGCGATAGGTCGCCGCCTTTGCTTGCGGCGTAGGCGGAGACGTATGGCATCGACAGCAAGCCTTGGACGCTGGCCACGGATATGATCACTCCTCCCCCGCGCTCCCGCATAGAGGGCACAGAGTATTTGGCCATGAGGAATCGACTGCGTAGGTTGATGTTGATGATCCGATCCCACGCCTCCCCAGGCAGGTCGACGGCGTCGACGTAGGTTGACGGCGGCTGGATGCCGACATTGCTGATGACGATGTCGACGCCTCCGTAGGCGTCAATGGCGGCGTCGACGGTTGCTCGGCAACCCTCGACAGTGCCGGCGTCGGCGGAAACGTACTGGGCGGTTGCGCCCTGCCCTGTCAGCTCGTTTTCCAGCGCTTCCCCGGCCTCGTCGTCGATGTCCATGATCGTGACGCTTGCGCCCTCGGCTGCGAAGGCTCTGGAGACGCCACCGCCGATCCCCAGCGCGCCGCCCGTTACTATTACCGACTTGCCATCATATTCGCCCACTTTGATGTCTCCGATCTTGGATTGGTTGGATTTGTGATCTAGTCAGACACATTATCAGCCACGATGGTGTGACGCGCCATAGGCTGCGGCGATCGAACTGCTAATGTGATGTTTAGCCTCGATCTGTCCAAATGAGAACTCTGGGAGGTTGGAGTTTGAAGCCCAATCGCATGAAGCGGAAATTGCTGGCTGGCGAACCGGTGTTCGGTGTGTCGGTTATGTTTCCATCGCCGCATGTTGTGGATATTGTTGGTCGGATGGGGTTCGATTGGGTGCTTATTGATTGCGAGCATGGGTCGATTTCGGTGGAGAGTGTGGAGTTGATGGTGATGGCTGCTGAGGCGACGGGTTTGACTGCGATTGCGCGTCCTGCGGTGAACTCGTTTGAGGCGATTGGGCAGTTGATGGATCGTGGGGTTATGGGGGTTCAGGTGCCGCATGTGATTACGGCGGGGGATGCTCGGAACGCGGTCGAGGCGGTGAAGTACTATCCGTCCGGGCGTCGAGGGTTGGCTGCCGGGACTCGATCGTCTGAATACGGTCGTGGTTCTTCGATGTCGGGGTATACCGAGATTTCTAACGATGAGACGCTAGTTTGTGTGCAGATCGAGGATGCTGAGGCGGTTGAGAATGTGGATGAGATCGTGGCTGTCGATGGCGTGGATGTGTTCTTTGTGGGACCGTCGGACCTTTCCCAATCGTTGGGATATCCGGGGAAACCGGATGCGCCGGTTGTGCGTGAGGCTATGGATCGAGTTTTCGGGACGATTGCGGCGGCCGGGAAGGTGTCGGGATCGGCTGGGAATGCTGCCGCTACTCGGAGGTATCTGGATCAGGGGGTGAGGTATCTGTACACGCATCTGACGACGTTGTTGTCGTCGGGGGCGGATGGGTATCTGGCTGAAACGTTGAAATGACGGCCGATTCGGATTGCGATCTTTGGGAGCGTTTGGATATGGTCGTCGCCTAATGCGGTGTAACATGCAATGAACTCGAATTCCTCCCGCCGCGGAAGCCTCCTCCCTTCTCCATTCGCGTTCCGCGATTCCTGAATTGACCACCAGCACCCGCACAGCGCACTCCAGAACCGAGCGCATCCGCCCCTGGTCTTCGTTCAAGCACTACAACTTCTCGATCATGTGGGCGGCGCAGGTCACGATGACCATGGCGATGACGCTGCGGCTGCTGTCAACGAGCCAGTGGATCTACGACGTGACGGGTTCGGCGGCGCAGCTGGGTATTCTGGGGGCTGTGCAGCTGTTGCAGATGCCGGTAGTGATTTACGGCGGCGCGCTTGCGGACGTGATGAACCGCAAGGTGCTCATGGCGATGACGCAGTCGGTGTCATTCATCTCGCTTTTGACGCTCACGCTGCTCGCTTATGGGGATTTCCTCGCGCCTTGGCATATCTGGGTTGTGACGGGACTGACGGGGATGGTGAATATGTTGGGCAGCTCGGCGCGGCCAGCGATGCTGCCGCGCTGCGTCCCGCGGACCCACCTCACCAACGCCGTCACTATCTCGACGTCGACGATGCAGGTCGCGGCGATCACGGTGCCGTTCCTCTTCGCACCGCTCTACACCAACTTCGGCATCGCCCCTACCCTGCTCGTCACGACGATCATCGCTGGAGCAAGCGTCGTATCGCCCCTCATGATCCGAGCTTCGGGGGCACCGGAATCCGGCTCCAGCGGTGGCGTAAAGCTCCAGACGATCATCGAGGGGTTCCACTTCGTGCGCAAGCACCCGATCCTGCCGGGGCTTTACATGCTCGATATCGGCGTCACCATCGTCAGCTTCTACCGCATGCTCTTCCCCTTCTTCTCGCAGGAGCTCTACGGGCTGGGCGCAAATGGCACGGCGATGCTGACATCGGCAAACGCCCTCGGCGGCGTATGCGGCAGTATGGTCGTCTTCATCACCGAACGCTGGCGGCGCAAAGGCATGATCGTCCTCGTCGCCACGCTGATCTACGCCCTGCTACTCTTCGCCTGGGGCTTCAACCGCGTCGATCTCGTCGACGATCCGAACCTGACTTTGAGCCTCTTCGACCTCTCCTACACCTTCAACTACATCCTCGCCATCGGCCTCGGCCTCGTCGCACTGCTCGGAGGCACCGACGCCGTCGGCATGACGATGCGCCAAGCCTTGGTTCAGTTGACCGCGCCCGACAACATGCTCGGCCGCGCCAGCAGCGCGCACTCCTTCTCCGCGATGGGAGCCAACCACCTCGGCCAGATGGAGGTGTCGTTCGTCGGCGGCATCATCGGTGCTGGCAACGTCATCATCCTCGGAGGCTTCATATCCCTCATCGTCATCTTCGCCATCTGGCGCCTCGTTCCGGGAATTCGCAACTACCGCTACCGCCCCCAACGCCAACCACAGACTACCGGCTAGACACCATCTTCAAGATCGGTCCGCCGAACCGCAGGACGTAAACCTCTCCCTCCGTGTCGACGCCGAAGGATGTGATGCCGGGCTGATCGTATTTGTGGTTTTCGGGTGCTACTGGTTTGACGCGGATGCTGCCGCTTTTCCAATCGACTGCGTCCATAACGCGTAGTTCGCCTTTGCAGTGGTCGGAGTAGAGGTATTTGTTTTGGAGGGCGGGGATCTGGTCGCCGCGATAGACGATGCCGCCGATGACGGAGCAGTGACCTGAGCGTGGGGGGAATTCTTCGATTGGGAGCACTTTGCCGGACTTGTCGCAGTCGTTACGGGGTCTGAAGCAGGCTGTGCCCTCCATGGTGTTCCAACCGAAGTTAGTTCCGCCGCCGGTTGCGACATCTATCACGTTTACTTCCTCTCGATAGCTCTGCCCTACGTCGCCGATCCACAGGAGTCCACCCTCGGGGTCGAACGACATACGCCAGGGGTTTCGCAGCCCGTAGACCCAGATTTCGTCGGGGATATCTTCGTCGGCGACAAAGGGATTGTCGGACGGGATACGATACGGCTCGTCATCGCTGGTTTCGGAGATGTCGAGGCGGATGATTGTTCCGTAGACGTTGGAGAGGTCTTGACCGTTGCGCTGGGGGTCGCCCGCCGATCCGCCGTCGCCGAATCCCAAATAGAGGTATCCGTTGTCGTCGAAGACGATCTTGCCGCCGTTGTGGTTGGGGTATGGCTGGGTGAGTTCGTATACGATGTGCTCGCTGCTCCAATCGACGATGTATTCATCGACGGTGAACCATGAAAGGCGAGTGCTCCTGAAGCCCTGCTGCACCGAGTAGTACATCCAGACGCGTCCGTTCTCCTCATAGCGCGGGTCCAGCGCCAACGACAGCAACCCTTCTTCATTCGATGCCCTGCTGACCCGCTCCTTGATAGAAAAAACAAGAATCGGATCCCGCCGCGCATCGAAGAACGCTCGATGAACTTGCCCCACCTGCTCTGCCACCAACGCCGACTCCCCGTCCGGCAGGAACGCGATATCGATTGGACGCTCCCACTCGTATCCGCCAAACGCCTCAACGAACTCGAAGTCGTAGCGGTCTATTTCACTGACGGCGGTTGGCGGCGGTTCGGTAGGTTTAGGTGTGGCAGCCGCCAAAGCTGTTGGCAATGCCGCAGTTGGGACGAGACTCTCTTTCGGAGCCGTGGCGCACGCGGGAGCGGTCGCCAAAATAACGAGCGATAGTGCGACCAGCGATGTGGTAAGTAGTCTGACGCTACGGGCGATGTTGCCCGCGTCTACCACTGCACGTACATCGGCATTACGACGTGGGTGAAGCCGGGATGGCTGGAGTGGCGGAAGACGGCCGGGCTGGACGGGGTGGTGATCGAGAGTATGAGGTTCTCGGCGACCGGGGTGCTGTCTCCATCGGTCTCTACGGGATTGGAGGTCCCGCCTTGTGAGTGGTTCACAAGATCGCTCAAGAACCTGACGTTGAAGGCGATCTTGCCCTCTTCGCCTTCCAAGTCGATGTCTAAAGAACCTTGGCTGTTGCCGAGATCCTCAGCGTTCGCCGATAGGGTAAGTCTGCCCTGCCCTTCGATGTCAGACGCGACCATTCTCACGATGGCGCTGCCTTCGCGTGCGATCACTTGCATCGACCTCGCCAACTGGGCGATGCCTTCCACTGGGATCGTCATAGTTGAGTCGGCGTTCTCCGGCACGAGGCTCTTGTAATCGGGGTAGGTGCCGGCAATCAATTGGGTGATCATCTCGATGTCATCGCCGATGCGGAACATCGCCTCGCCGCCGCTTTCGGAGACCATGATCTCTACTGGAGAGACGGTGCCGGCCATCAAGGATGTCAACTCTGACAGTGCTCGGCCAGGTATCAGCGCTTCAAACGGCTCCTCGGCGGCTTCCATCAGCTGGGCCGATTCGATAGACAGTCGGAAACCATCGGCGGCTGCGAATGTCGCCTTGTCGCCCTCAACTTCCATCTTTACGCCGGTCAGGACTGGGCGGGCGTCGTCGGTAGCCGCCGAGAATACCGTGCGGTCCAAAGCGTTGCGCAAGATGCCGGAGTCGACTCTGACTCGGTGTTTCGGGGAAATCTCCGGGAAAGGCGGGTAGTCGTCCTTGGGCGCGCCTCGAAGATCCGTGTCGATGGTCGTGGGGCCGCTTCCGCTCTGCGTCGTCGTCTGTATTCGAGCGCCGTAAGGTTCGTCTGTGACTTCGATCTCCACGCGCCCCATTCCGAAACTGCTGATCGTGTCCATCAGCGGACGCGCGGGGAGCGTGATCGATCCCATTGCTTCGATCTGTGCGCCTACCCATGTGGTGATCGACAACTCCAGATCGGTCGCTGCAAGCTTCAGCCTCGCGTCCTCGGTTTCGACCAAGATGTTCTGCGTGATGGGCAAGGTCGCCCTAGAGGGCACCGCTCGATTGACCACGCGCAATCCACGCGCTAGATTTTCTTGTATAGAAGTGATCTTCATTCCGCTTGATCCAGAAAGCTAGTCTTCATCCCCGCGAGTTTATTCAGACTCGCCAATTCTAGAATCACGTTGCGCACAGAACGAAAGCGAGCAACGCGACTCTCGGTTTCTTGGCAGTCAATGATACAGCGTCGTTAAGATTGCCCTAAGTTCAACTTCAGTTCAAGCGAGACGTAGCCGAAATGACGGGCGAATCGAGTGAAATTTCCCAATTTGAGCCGACGGAACAGGTTCCGAGCGCGGATATGGGTTTTGCTACGGTGGACTTGGACCGTAGCCGCAGGACGGGATTTCCGGAAGTGGTCATGGGGCAGGGCAAAACGCCTGAGCAGACCGCCGAGATCGCAAAGCGGATTTATGACGCGTCAAAGGTCGTGTTGGTCACGCGGTCAAATAGAGAAGCGGCGGAGGCGGTCAAATCTCTGGTGCCCGAATCGCAATTTGTCGAATCTTGCGGAGCGATTTGGGCGGACAGTCGCGGATTGGGAAGCGAGTACAGCGGCGTAGTCGTCGTATCTGCGGGCACTGCTGATCTTCCCGTTGCGGACGAGTCCGAACTGATCGCCAAGTTGATGCTCTGCGAGGTTACGCGGATCAACGATGTGGGAGTGGCTGGTATCCACCGGTTATTGGCGCACCGGAAAACGTTAGAGCAGGCACGAGTGATTGTGGTCGTCGCAGGTATGGACGGTGCGCTTCCGAGTGTGGTGGGAGGGCTGGTGGAAGCGCCGGTCATCGCGGTGCCGACTAGCACAGGGTTCGGGACTGGGCTTGAAGGCTATGCGGCGATGCTCACAATGCTCAACTCGTGCGCTGCCGGTGTTTCCGTGGTGAATATCGATGCGGGGTTTTCAGCGGGGTATCAAGCGGCGTTGATCTGCAGGAGATGAGACTTGAAATGGGTAGGCCACCCTGTTCCTTTCGTGGGACGAAGTGAGCGGAGTATGCCCGGGGTGGGGGGGAGTGTGTCATGCTGAGCGCAGTTGAAGCATCTCTTCCGCGGAGATTCCTCGGCTTCGCTCGGAATGACAGAAGGCCTGAAGCCAGATACAGATAACGGAAGGCCTGCGTCAGAAGGGAATTGCACTACCGCGCTGCGCCGCCGGGTATCGCCTGCGGACCCCTCTTAATCTCCCCCGGAAAAGTGAGGAGTTGCCTACTGGTTGGCTTTGACGAATGCGATGAGGTCTGCAAGTTCCTGATCTGAGAGGTAGTCGAAGGCAGGCATAACGTTGGTGAAGCCTTCAGCGATGAATTTCGATGGTTTGGTTATTGATTGGACCAGATATTCCTCGGCGTCGAGTTCGGTTCGTTCGCCGGCGCGGGCGTATAGGCCCTTCCAACCGGGTCCGACGATGACGTCTTCGCCTACGGAGTGGCACGCCGCGCATCCTAGAGAGGTGTGGAGCGCTTCGCCGCTGCTAGCGTCGCCTTCGGGGAGTTCGACCGGTTGCGCCAGAGCCGCAATGTCGGCGGCTGATGCGCCTGCGAGTACCAGCTCGCGGGTGCCGGGAGGAGCCGGTGTCGGATCGAACGCGACGGCGGTGGCGGTGGGTTTGGGTACTTCGGCGCAACCTGCCATCAGCACGGACGCAATCAAGAGGAGGATCATACCCGAGGTCGCAAAGATACTGCGACCCAATTTGGCGCGCTTAAACGAATAACCAGCGATGTGCAATGCCGAGCTCTCCCAGTTCTGGCGGTATCGACTCACACAATTTTACGACAGTGCCCCCTGCGAGTTTCGCTGCGATTCACTAGCGTCCCCCTTTTTCTCCGATCAGCTGCGCCAAAGGAGGAGGGATCGTGAAGGTCGCTTTACAAGAGGTTGATCATGCCTAGGAGGTGCTCGACTCCTTCCGGGTTCTGGCTTTTCTTTTCACGTAACTGCTTGATGAAATCCAGTTCGTCGGAGGTCAAAGCGTCGATTTCGTCAAGTTCGATTCCGCGATCACGGACTCGATCCATCACGCCGATCATGTCGGCATCAATTGAAGCTATCGACTGCGGGTCCATGTTCTGCCCTTTCGCCTCGCGGATCATCGCCAGCCAATCGTTTCCGATGCCGCCCAGCTCCTCTAAATCGATCCCTTCAGACCGCCTTTCGGTGATGAAATCCACGTCTTTACGCGACAAGCTGGCTATGTCATTGCTCGAAACGCCCTCTCGAAGCAACTTGGCAAGCGAGTTGAGCATACCGGCATCGATCAGATCGATCTGCTCGTCTGTCAGTCCCAATCTCGCAAGTCGGCGGAGCGCGACGACCTGCGAAGCGCTCAACTCCGCCAGTTCTTCGATAGGCACGCCTCTCTCCTCTAGGCGGCGCATCGTTCGGCCGCCTTCTGGGTTGAACTCGCCCAGATCATCGGAGGTAAGACCCATCTCCAGAATCGAATCGAGCAGGTCAGCCTCGTCTTGTGACACGACTCGCACCTCTTCGTCGAAGAAGTGTGCGACGCGTCCGTAGTTTATGCCCAGCTTGGCCATCCAGTAGTTCAGGGTGGCCTTTTGGACGTCGATCTCCTTGGCGACGCTGCTGACCGTGTTGCCGGGTTCGTTGAGTTTCGCGCGTAGAGCCTCGCGGAGCGGGCCACCCAATTGCTTCTCGGCATGCTCGACCGACTCGGTGATTCTCAAGTAGTTGACCGTGGACATTTCGTGTCTCCGTGTGGCTCCTTGGGTGGTTTCACGCCTGATGGCGAAGGCGCCACTGCTCACTGTATTGAATTAGTTTAGACCAAGGATGAAGTGAATTTCAACTCTTTTCATACAAATTCAAATACTTTGCCGAATCATGATCGAACAGCGATCAATTTATATCATCATAGTATAGATATATTTTCGATAAAGTATAAATAACTGTAAGATTTGAGGCGAAAACAGCTTCAATGCAAGGTTGAGAAGAGACGATACTTTGTTTGAACAAGTTAGAAAACATCCGTTCGCCGATCTAGGAGCAATTTGCGGCAACAGAAATCGAGGCTTTGTTGAGTCGCGGTCTCGGCGTCGAAAAACGGCTGTCGGTTGGAGCGATGGGTATCAAGAGACGTTTGGATGGTTTGGCGGGGGCTGCGGGGATTTTGAATGATGGGCATGATCCAGGCCGCCGGTCCACATCCCGTGGCTTTGGGTGGCGGAGATGTACGCCCCCTGTCCCATCGTTGCTGTCTGAACTGTGATTTGAGTGATTTGAACGATGGGCTATGATTTTGCCTTGGCGCTCTGCCCTGCTGACCGGACAGGCCCCGCTCTCTGTGTCGGTATTTTGGGCTACGCTGGTACCCCCTTCAATTCCCCTCAGAGATGAGAAGGGAAATCGGTTTCGCTTCGCGAAAGGGTCATCGGTGGCGTGATAGGCTTGCGGTGGCGCGTATCGCCTTCGTCGGATAGGCTGATTACGCCGTTCGCTAGAATTGGGTCAGAACCAGACGAACTTTTCGACCGTGACGACAATCTCGTCAGAACCTGCCACGCAAAGCCGGACCAGATGGCTTGATTTGCGCGTGAATGGTGTTTCGGTGCGGTGTGAGGATGGTTCTCGTGTGCTTGATGCTGTGAGCGAGGCTGGGTTTGAGGTTCCGACGCTGTGTTATGACGAGCGTGTGGGTGCGCAGGGGACTTGCCGGATGTGTCTAGTCGAGGTTGAGGTTGATGGAAGGGTCGAACAGGTGGCGTCTTGCACTGCGTTCGCTGAAGAGGGGATGGATGTTGCTACTCATACGGATGAGATCAGGGATTATCGGAAGACGCTGTTGGAGATGCTGTTGTCGGAGATGGCTTCTCCGAACAAGAATCCGTATTCCAACAAGGTGGGACCCACAGAGTTTGATCGCGCGGTTGAGGAGTACGATGCCCGATGGGACGCGTTTCCTCGGTTGCAGCCTCGTCTGAAGGCGAAGCACGACGAAAATCCGTTCATCCAGCGGGACTACGACTACTGCATCGCGTGCTACCGCTGCACCAACATCTGCAACGACTGGGAGCAGGCAGCGGCGATCACGGTCGATGGTCGTGGGCAGGATTCCAGCATTTTCACGTTCTTCGGCAACGAGTTGATCGACTCGCCTTGCACGTTCTGCGGACAGTGCATCAACACCTGCCCTACTGGAGCTTTGACTGACCGGAAGGTTGTTAGTCAGGACATCTGCGCTGAGGATGTTGATCGTACGCAGACGGTGTGTCCGTACTGCGGCGTGGGCTGTGGAATTGAGTTGTTGACGCATGACGGTGAGATCATCGGCGCGGAGCCGGACTTCACTGCGCCGAGTCGAGGATCGCTGTGTGTGAAGGGTCAGTTCGCTTCTTGGGAATTTGTTCGGAGCGAGGATCGGCTGCGACATCCGTTGATCAAGCAGGCCGACGGCAGTTTTCGTCAGGCGTCGTGGGATGATGCGCTCGATCTAGTCGCAACCAAATTCATGGACGCGGTTGCCGAAGAGGGGCCAGACTCGATTGTTTGTTGGGCTTCGGCGCGCGTGGTGACGGAAGCGAACTATCTGATGCAGAAGTTCGCGAGGGTGGCGATCGGGACGAACAACATCGACAACTGTTCCCGTACTTGACACGCTCCGTCGGTCGCCGGTCTGGCGGTCATGGTAGGAAGAGGGGCGATGTCGAACTCGATCGAGGAACTCGCCGGGACCGACTTCCTGCTGGTAGCTGGCTCAAACACGACTGAGGCGCATCCCGTCATTTCGTTGCGGATGAAGCGAGCGGTGAAGAACGGTGCGAAGCTGGTGGTCATTGACCCTCGGAAGATCGAGCTGACGAAGTGGGCCACGAGGCATGTGCAGATAAAGGTTGGGACGGACATTCCGTTCTTCAACGCTGTCGCTAACGTGATCATCAATGAGGAGCTTCAAGACTCGTATTTCATTGAGCATCGCACGGAGGGGTTCGAGGCTTTTGCGCGGCATGTTCAGATGTACACACCTGAATATGCGGCGGAGATCTGCGGGGTCACGCCTGAAGAGATAATCGACACCGCCCGCGAGTTTGCGGCTGCGGCGCCGAAGGCTGCGATCTGCTACACGCTGGGCATTACAGAGCACTCTTGCGGCTCACATAACGTGCAGTCGCTGGGGAATCTGGGATTGTTGTGCGGGACTTTGGGTGTGCCGAATGGGGGTGTGAATCCGTTGCGCGGGCAGAACAATGTTCAGGGCGCGGGGGATGCTGGTTGTATTCCGACCGATTTGCCCGGATATCAGAAAGTTGAGAGGCCTGGCATTCGAGATATGTTCGAGAAGGCCTGGGGTGAATCATTGCCTCGGCGTCGAGGTATCACGAAGATCACTGCGATGGAGCAGATGATCAAAGGTCGGGTGAAGGCAGTTTATGTGATGGGTGAGAACACGATCGTTTCCGATCCGCACGCGAATCATGCGGAACATGCGTTGAGGTCGGTGGATTTCTTAGTTGTGCAGGATATTTTCTTGACTGAGACGGCGCAGATGGCGGATGTCGTGTTGCCAGCTGCCGCATTCGCTGAATCTGACGGCACGTTCGCGAATAGCGAGCGTCGGGTGCAGCGGGTACGCCCTGCTGTTGCACCGCCGGGGGAAGCGAAAACGGATGTTGAGATACTGTTATCGCTGTTCGAGCGTATAGGCAAGCCGCAGAAGATGAAGTCCGCGACGGACGTGTTCAACGAGATGCGGAGCGTGACGCCGATCTACGGCGGTCTGTCACACGAAAGATTGGACCGTGAGGGTGGGATACAGTGGCCGTGCGGTGATGAGGATGATCCGGGAACGGAGTATCTGCACGGCGACGAGTTTTCGTCGGGGTTCCCGGGTTTCTTTGCCCCGGTCGACCACATTCCGCCTGCGGAGGAGCCGGATGCGGAGTATCCGTGGCTGCTGACTACGGGGCGACGGCGTTCAACGTATCACACAGGGACGCAAACCGGTCAAGCCAGCGGCTTTCAACTGCTAGTGCCGCACGAGATGTTGGAGATCAATCCGCTTGATGCCGAGGAGATGGGGTTTGTGGACGGGGATCTGTTGGATGTGTCGTCACGGCGGGGGAAGGTTACGGTGTCGGCGCGGGTTACGGAGAGGTCGCCACGGGGGTTGATTTTCATGTCGTTCGCGTTCCCGGGGATTACGCGGACGAATGATGTGACGTCGGACGCTTATGACTTCATCACAGAGACGCCGGAGTTTAAGGTTTGCGCGGTGAAGATACGGAAGTCGGAGTATCAGAACGAGGAGTATCGGGTAGCGCAGAGGCGGATACGGCTGGCGGGAGAGTTCAAGCAACCTACGGAGTTGATGCCGGTGAATGGGCATGGTGTCTGAACCGGGATATCCATGATTTTGAATGATGGGCATGATGGGGTTTTGATGCCATCAAACGATTGATTGCACATAGGAGAGTGACGCAATGGGGCCATTCGACAAGTATCCGAACTGCGATATTGAGCCCCTAGGTTCGACTCGCGACTTCGAGGAAGTCGCCGTATACACCGATAATTCATGTGCGTTCTGCGGCGTGAGGATTGAAAAGAACAACCCTAATGTCGCCCAGGGTGTGCTGCATTACGTGATTCATCGCAAAGAAAAGTCCAACGATTGGGCTACCGACTTTCAGAATTATTTCGACGACATAATCAATGCCGTTGCGGCGTGTCAACGATGCCACGGATTCATCAACGCTGGCGCGTCGGATTTAACTAAGATCAAGCTTTCAGAGGCACCCACGACTTTTAGGAGATTGTTGGGTGTTCGCGACGCCAAATTCAAGTTGCAAAAGTCTAAAGCCAAGCAGTGGAAGGGATAGTTTAACGGCTAAGGAATGCGTATCGTAGAAACACACTCCCATTTAGGAGGAGAAGAATTCTTATTCGTGCATTATCCAAAGCTGTTGGATGAAATCCGCGAGGTTGTGTCTGGCGTGAGTGTTGGAGAAGGAACTCTAGCTGCGGATTCGACTCGGTTCTCCGAGATTAACCTCAGCACTGCGTTCAAGTCCAAACTGAAGGCAAACGGTTGGGAGAAACGCAGATTGAGCCACTGGTCAGCAAGTGATCCGGACCTAACGCGTTCAGTCGTGTTTTTCCCTCTTGAGCGCCAGAAGCGCATCTTGGAACTGCGTGGTTTCACTCCGACCATGACGCATAGGGAAGTGAATTTCGTGAAGGACCGGATCGCGCTGGAGTGTCGGTTCACTAGCCCAATCGTTGCGTCTAACGACATCTTTGTGCAGTTTCCGATTTTCTACAGGGCTGATCTAATTGACGTCGGGATCGAAATTCTGCCGATGAAAGAACCCGCAGAGGAGACATCATCGGATGTTTCCGGTTACGAACGAACTCTCTTGAACGTACTTCATCAAGGGCGCAACGTTCCGGGGACCCCGTTGTTGCTCATAGGCATCGCGCCATAGCGCGATATACTCGCTACTCGGCTTTTGCCGCGCGTAGGATCGCATATTTCAGACCAACATGGAGTACGCGCTTGGCTCCTAGATCCTTCAACGGACCCAAATTGATAGATTTGCCGTTTGGTCGCTGAGCATCGAGTTCTTTAGTGGCAAGTACGTAGAACTCCCATTGCGAGATGTCTAACGGGTCCAGTGTCGTTAATTCGAGACAGGTGTGGAGGCAGAAAACGTACACGTTCGCCGGCCGATACTGGCCTGCGCATAGTCCTCTGTCGCGATCTTCCTCTACGTTTACAGCGTTGATTCCAAAAACCGGGGTTGAAGGCTTTTGGCCGGACTGGTGCCAACTTTGAAGATATCCCGCGGTCTTAACTTCAATTCTGATGCCGTGCTCGGTCTCGAGATCCCATGTTTCCCACCCATGACGTCGTTTGTGCAAGATATCGAGGGCATGAGCGACCCAATATTCGCCAATGACTCCTCGCATCCAGTTCTCCGCGAGACTCGGTCGGAACCATCTCCAGAACTCACTCTCACTAGTCGACAGAGTCAGGTTTTCATCGGTTACTCGGCTAGCTGAGATGTCGTTTGGTTTGTTGAACAATCATTTCTCCTTGTCACCCTCGCCTTAGCCCTCTCCCATCGAGAGGGAGAGGGAATTAGACGGGCGTTTGCGGGGGACTCATTCTTGATGCCCAGAAGGCGGGGTCGCCGGCGGATGGGTGGGTTACGGTTTCGACGATGGAGCGTGGTTGGCGGTTTAGTGCGTAGTTGCCGAGGTTGTCTAGCAAATATCGGGTGATGGCTTCGATTTCAGGGGTGTCATCTTTAGTGTTTACAGGGCAATTTGAACCGGCGAACACCTCCTGAGTGATCGCTTCGCTCTCACGCGTCCCCCTCGCTACGCGAAAGGAAGAAGCGATATTGCGATAGTTGATAGCGCGCTGCTGGGCGGAATTCAGGGTTTTGATGGCTTGAGTGTCAACTACTTGGGGCCCGGATAGGTTGATGATTGTGGCGTCAGTGGTTAGGAGTTGGAGTTCGCGGCGGGATAGGAGAGGGTTTGATGTTGGGCCGGGGTGGACTGCGATGAAGATGACATCGCTGGTTGAAAGGAGCATGTCTAGGGATGAACGTCGGGCGCCGATTTGTTGGAAGGACTGCTGTCTGGGCGTTCGGATGTCGTTGATCCAGATTTGAGCACCTACTTGGTTGAGTCGTTTACCGATTTCGTATCCGAGAGTACCGAATCCGATGATGCCGGCGACGTTTTCAGTTTCATATTGCGAGTGGCTTAGGGTATCTTGCCACTGTTGGATCGCGCGGTTCGCCGCGTTGCTCGCCAAGAGCGAAGACGCGTTTGCGATGGTGAGGTTGTCGTCTGTAACGTGGGGTGTGCCAGAACCGCAGTCGATGAGTTGAAGATATCGGACAGTTTCCGGGAGGTTGGTCAGGTCGAAGTCGATGGTTGCGGTGTCGGCGATGACGATTTCGGCTTCGCAGATGTCGCGGGCCAATTCGTAGCTTCCGAGTTTGAGATCGGCGGCAGTCGCCAACGCTTGTCTGATCGCATCGCGAATGGCATCGTGGCGCGGCAATGCCAAGAAGATTTTTGTTTGTTGGAGCATAACTAGGTTCTAAACTAACGGCTCAGGAGTTTTCGATGCAACCTGCAACATTTTCGCACATCGATTTGCGCTGTCCGTTGTTCATTCCGGGCAACCGGGCAGACATGCTGGGCAAGGCGGGACGGTATTCGCCGTCGGCGTACATACCTGATATGGAGGACTCTGTGCCATTGGCGAACAAGGCGGAGGCACGAAAAGTTACTGCCGACGCCCTACCGATGCTGTTCGAGTTAGGAAAACCTGTGGTGCCTCGCGTGAACTCGCTTTCGACTGGTCTGACCGAAGATGATCTTAAAGCTGTAGTTGGATCGCACATCGTGGCGATAAGCATCGGCAAGATCAAGTCTGGCACAGACATCGCCGAGGTTGACGACGTGATCTCGAAACTGGAACGGGATGGTGGCGTCGAAGTAGGAAGTATCGGCATACTCCCTTGGCTCGAGACAGCAAGCGCGATTGTCCACGCTTACGAGATATGCAACGCGTCAGAGCGGGTACGTTGGGTTGCGTTCGGGGCTGAGGACTACAGCGCGGATATGGGTATCAGCCGAGAGGTCGATGTCGAGGATGCGAGCGTTGGCAGTATCGAGGAATATGGCGAGGCGTCGCTGCTTTACGCTCGATCGGCGGTTGCGGTTGCGGCGCGGGCCGCGGGTGTCGAGGCTCTCGACACGCCATACGTTAAATTTCGCGATCCGGAGGGATTGCGCCGCGAAGCAGGTTTGGCGCGACGGTTGGGGTACACGGGCAAGTTCGCGATTCATCCGGCACAGATCCAAGCGATAATTAAGGTATTCGCTCCTTCGCAAGAGGAGATTGCTAGGGCAAGGCGGGTAATCGAGGCTGCTGATCTGGCGGCATCGCAAGGTAGAGGTGCGATCGATGTCGATGGCGAGATGATCGATGCGCCAGTGGTCGCGAGGGCGCGGAATGTGTTGGAGGCATTGTCTGAACCGTGATTTGAAGGATTTTAAGAATTGCAAGATGAAAACAGATGTTCCCCGCTTCCGTCATTGAGAACTGCGTTGCTGGTGTATGGAGCAGTTGGATTGATCGTGTTGGGGATGTTCATCGTTGCGGATCAACGAGACGAGTTGATCAATCCTAGTTGCACTGACTCTCAAGTCGAGGTCGATTTAAGCGATATCGCGCCGGGTAGCGATCTGAAGTTATCCACGCCAGAGGGCGGAGTTTGCGTAGGCGATGTGATCTACGAGGATGCGTCGTTGTGTCAGGAAGGGATCACGCTGTTCGAAACCGTAACGGATGGTGTTGATCAGGACTCTGTGCAGTTCAGATTGGACGATTGCGTCTTGAGCGTGGAGAGAATTACGCGCCGATGATCATGCGATTGACGGCAGGACGATTTTGAACCTGGAATCTAAGCGAAGTCCAGACATTGGTCGCTGGTCGACGATCATCGTTGCGGTTGTGTTCGCCGTCGCGGTTTCGGTTTTGGAGATTCTAGAGTTTCTTGACAATAGAGACTTCGGATTCGAGTTTAGGGAATTCGTCCGTGATTTGCTCTGGGCACTGTCATGGGCTTGGTTCTCAGCTAACGCCCTGCGTGTGCTTGACACCATGGAGCGGTTAGCTCTCCGAATTATCGCTCTAGCTACGTCCGGGAGCGTGGTGATCTGGTTCAGTTCGACGCAACTGGCATCGACTCTGGACTACGGCATCCGATCCGCCTCGGACGCTCAGAATCTGGCTTTAGATTTCTACGGCCTTGCAATAGGGGTCATCGCTCTGTTGAGCGTCTTTCGCCACGGCGTACTGAATGTTTTCAGCCGCTTCGCCCGGAGTGTCAGAACCCGGATGAATGGAGTCCCAGACAGGTCATCGGTTGTCCCAGGGCTGCTTCGTATCCTTGCACACCCTTTCCTGAGCATCAAACGCGACCCGATTCGTTGGAGCGCTATCGCTGGCGCGGTGGTCTGGCCTATAACCTCCGTTTTTGCCTTCCCTGCTCTGCTCGTACAAGGGGTAGCGATTACTTGTGCGATCAGGTACGCAGATACTTACGAGGGACGTCGAATCATCCGCATCGCGGCGTTGGCGATAGCGACGTGCTTCGTATGGTTCAACTTTGCAGTGACGGTTCCGTTCGAACCGTTAACTATCGCTTGGTTGGGACCGTCTCTCGTGCTCTGGACGGGTTCTGCTGTTACAGCGATGTTCAGACCAACAACGGAAACAGACGAGGCTGTGAATGCGGACGATGCTCTACCATTTCATTCGGACGAGATGTCAGGTTTGGGCAGCGAAGCGGTACGAGAAGCGAACAATAACCAATGGAGCAGAACGGAATGACAGTTGACGGCGCAAGCGGGTTTGGCAGGTTTTTCGAGGATTTCGAGATCGGGGATGTCTATCGGAACTGGCCGGGAAGGACGATCTCGGAGGCCGATGACACTTGGTTCTCTCTGTTGACGCAGAACCAGAACCCGATCCACATCGATGCGAACTACGCCGAGAATCATACTGCGCATGAGAAGTGCTTGGTGAACGGGATTCTGGTGTTCGCGATTGTGATCGGTCAGTGTGTGCCGAGCGTCTCCGGGCGCGGCGGCGTCGCTCTCGAATATGAGAAGATCGTCCACGAAGCACCCACTTTTCATGGCGACACGATCTACTCAGAAGCGCGTGTTGTTGACAAGTGGGAGTCTTCGAAGGGTGACCGGGGGGTGGTGCAGTTGGACTGTTTCGGATACAACCAGCGGAACGAGCGCGTTCTATCGGTGCGCAGAAAACTGTTAGTGCCGAAGCGCAACCATCCGACGTTGGGAGAACACGCCGAGTTCTATCCGGCTGTCAGTTAAACCGCGGGGATAGGCGCAAGACCCTCTGTCGGTTTGAACCCGATTTGAGAAAGTTCGCCAAATCGACTCCAATAAAATGAAACATATGCATCATAATACGTTTTCATGACGGAAAATTCGCTTGCCGAGCGCGAGACGAGAATGTCTTTGTGGACCGTTCCTCGAAAATGGGGTGGGACGTTTTTCGTGTTGCTCGTTGCGCAGGGTGGGCTGCTGATCGGATTGCACGCTTGGCGATCGTTGGTTCTGGCGCCAAATGAGCACGTAGTTGATAAAGTACTGAGTGAGGTTCTCGTGGGAACTCCGATGCTGGTTTTCGCGGGGATCTTGAGCATGATCGAATTGGAGGTCGCTTTGACACTGTCGGTATGGTTCGAGGACCGCATAAGGCGTAAACGGAAAGAGGAATTCGAGGCAGGACTGGAGGAGGCACGGCAAGAAGGCCGTACGGAAGGCTTCGCAGAAGGCGTCGCCGAAGGCAGACGGTTGGAGCGAGAGCGGTTTAACAAACAACGGGACGCTCGATCTCGCGCCCGACGATATCCGTATTGACTCTGCCTCAACTCCCCTATTTCTAGTTCCTTATGGCGAAAACTGCGACCGTTCGAACGCGGCAAAATTGACAATGCTGCGTAATGCCAATTAACATCAAGTTGATACCTTGTTTTGGTGCGCTGATCCCAATGTAGCGCTCAGAACAGTCGGTGAATCAGCGAGCTTAGGATCACGAAGCTGCTGCTGTCACTCCCGGCACGGGTCTAACCGCCAAGGTTCCCATGCGCAGGTGTGTCAGCACAGGCGCAACATTGAGGAACAAACGCCCGTGCCATACGTCAACGGTCTTAGCTGCAAGGAATGCAGCACCGACTACCCTATCGAGCCGCTCTACGTCTGTGACTTCTGCTTCGGGCCGCTCGAGGTCAACTACGACTACGACGCTGTAAGTCGTTCAATCAGTCGCGAGTCGATCGAGCGTGGACCGTCTACCCTCTGGCGGTATGCAGACCTGCTCCCTGCCGACTCGGCGAACGCGGTTGATATCGGCGCTGGACTGACCCCGCTCATCAAGGCCGACAACCTCGGCGAAGTTCTGGGGCTAGACAACCTTTGGATCAAGAACGACACCGCGAACCCGACACACTCGTTCAAGGACCGGGTCGTCTCGGTAGCGGCGACGAAAACGGTCGAGTTCGGGTTTGACACGTTGGCGTGTCCGTCGACGGGGAATCTGGCGGGTGCGACTGCGGCGCATGGTCGAAAGGCTCGGTTGAACACTATGGTGTTCGTACCACATGACCTTGAGCGGGCGAAGATCAACATGGCAGCGATCTTTGGGTCTGTGATTTTGGTGCGGGGGAACTACGACGATGTCAACCGATTGTGTAGCGAACTCGCTGACGAGCGGCGCTGGGCGTTCGTGAACGTGAACATGCGCCCGTACTACTCCGAGGGGAGTAAATCATTAGGGTTTGAGGTGGCTGAGCAGCTTGGTTGGCGAGCGCCCCGGCACATCATCGTTCCGGTGGCGTCTGGTTCTCTGCTGACTAAGGTGTGGAAGGGGTTGAGAGAGTTTACTGATCTCGGGTTGATTGAGGACGCGGAGACATCGATGCACGTCGCGCAGGCCGAAGGATGCGCGCCAGTCGCGATTGCCGTCCGGGAAGGTCAAACGCATCCTCGGCCAGTGGTACCAAACACGATCGCCAAGTCGCTGGCGATAGGTAACCCGGCGGACGGTTACTACTCGGCAAAGATCACTACCGAGTCTGGGGGCAAGGGCTGTATTGTGCCTGAAGAGGACGTTGCGGCGGGAATTCGACTGCTCGCTGAGACTGAGGGCATCTTCGCAGAGACGGCTGGTGGTGTCGTGATATCGGCGCTGAAGCAGCTGGCTGAGAGCGGCGCTATCGCTCGAGATGAGGAGACGGTTGCGTTGATCACGGGTAGCGGATTGAAGACTATGGATGCTGTGGAGGACGCGATCCAGGTGACGACGATTGATGCGGATGTGAGGTCGTTTGATGAGATGATGCTGGGGGCGGCGGCTTGACTACCCGCAAAGCTGTTGCATTGGCAGTTTGAAGCGGTAGGCTGTGCCTAAGGTCCGAGAGGCGATTCGCATCGTCGAACGTGATGGCTGACGGTTGGCTCGCATGAAAGGAAGTCACCGGCATTATCGACATAACACTAAGCTTGGGACTGTTACCATTGCTGGCAGAATGAGTAAGGACCTGCCGCGCGGAACTTGGAACAGCATTCTCAAACAGGCCGGATTACGTTGAGGATCACCTACTATGCATACCTGGTAGTAATCGAAAAGAGCGACAACGGTTACGCGGCTTACGTGCCTGATTTGCCGGGATGCGTTGCGGCGGGAGACACTGTCGATGAAGTAGATAGACTGATTCGTGAGGCAATAGCGGGGCATCTAGAAGTAACTCGGGCGTTCGGCGACGCAGTGCCCACGCCAGAAACATCCTACTCCGTGGTTGATGTGTAGATTCTGATGTCGCTATCGTCTGTTGCCTGCTGATTGAACGCGACGGTGACGTCGTTCGACGAGATGATGATGGGGGCGGTGGCGCAACTCGCCAACAGCGTTTTGATGCGGCAGTTCTAGATCGAATCAAGCGAATCATGCCGAAAGTTAGGCAGGACTACGGGACACGAACAGGTGAAGCTAAAGTATGCGGTTGTCTTTGAGCAGACTCCCAACAATTATGCTGCCTACCCACCAGACTTGCCGGGTTGCATCAGCACGGGCAAGACTTGGAGCGACATCCATGAGATGATTCGTGAGTCCATCAGGCTCTATCTCGAAGCTACGTTGGAAGACGGCGAGCCGTTGCCTAAACCGCAGATGTCGTTGGAAGAAGCCATGGCGCAACACTCTCAGAATCTTGTGGTATCCAAGAAGACTTTGACCGATTTCGAAGGCGATGAACCCACGGTGTTGACGACGTTTGAGATGGTAGAGGTAGAGGTCACTTTCCGACCGGCAGAAGCGATGGTTTGAAACCCTGAAGTCGTGATGAGGAGACGGTGGCGCTGATCACGGGGAGCGGATTGAAGATGATGGACGCGGTAGCGGATACGATCCGCATCACGACGATTGATGCGACGGTGACGTCGTTCAACGAGATGATGATGGGCGCGGTGGCTTGAGGAAGTCTTAGCTATTGATGAGAATTAGCGCAGCAACCGCGAGGATGGCGATCGAAATCAGTAGCGTTGACCATGCCATCAACTTGACGGGAGCAACCGTTTTGCGTGTGGTTTCAGCCAACTCAGTGCTGCGGTCGTCAAGTTGCTTTAGCACTGCTTTCCCACTCTTATCAACGGCTTGGTTAATCCGATTACCGACCTCATCGTTGGATCGGATCAATGTCGCGGTCTGGTCGCGACGGTCATTCTTGGCTGATTCCGACGCGTTTTGAACAGCCGTTTCGATTGAAGCAGATTGTGAGATTATCGTTTGTGTTATATGTCGTCGATTTTGAGTCGCGACTTCGTCCATGTGACCTGATGTTCGTTGGATTGCAGATGTAACGGAGTCTGACGAGATTTTGATCGATTTTTCCAAAGATTCTCGGTGAGATTCCAGATCTCGGGTTTGGTTCGCCGAACTCAATTGGAGCTGTCGCATAATCGCAGTTTGATCAAGGGTAGCCAATACGCCCACTAAGTCTCTCAAGGTCACCAAAACATCACCCAAATGTTGCTGGGTACTTCGAGCGGAGTCAGTCAGTTCTCGCACTGATTGGGCCGATTCCTGCAAACTCTGTTCGGTCAGATCCAATGCGCCTTCAATCGACTTCATTCGTTCGATATCATCGTTCAACTCGGAAAGTTTGTTGATCGCTTCTTCGATTTGCGGCTGTAGGTCGTCCAGCATGTTTCAATCCGTCCCGATGCCAAGTAATCTCCGAGTTTTCGTACCAGAGTAACGTTTTGCCCAACTATGCGTCGCTACTGACGACGTGGTCGCGGCGCGTTGCAACAAATAAGCGATAGAGAGGTCTTGGACACGCGAGCCCGGCCACTTCCTACCTGCTGCTAACACAATCCGCTCCAACTCACGACGCAGAGGATGAGAGTATTCAAGATCAATCAGCATCATCGCCACTGGTTCCATGACTTTGCGAGTCAACAGATTGTCGCCATCAGTCAACTGTCCGAAAGCACGCACGATCTCAGCATTCGGGATCTCAAGTTCATTCGACCTCTCGATCATCTCATGGAGAAATCTTTGTGCTTCGCTCATGTCCGGTCTTTCGGTCATCGCTTCGGAACCCGCCCGAACAAGCTGTAACCCGGGATGCCTAGGGTATGACTCAAACATTCGGGCTGAGAGTCCCCGCAACCAAGCGGCATGCGCTTCGCACTCAACGGAAGTCAAGATGGTTGCCCAATCCTCCAGTACAACTGTTTCTTGTGCCAGCAACGTATTGAACTGTTCACGTAGGCGGGACTCGAGACTTTCATTGTCTGGATCGGCAATTACGTCGGCATTCAGATAACTGAGGATTTCGTTGCGAATTTCCGAGTCAGTGTCACAGTTCCTCGCGAGTTGCACAGCCTCGCGATACATTGCGCGGCGAGCACCTTCCATCACATCGAAGCGGAAATCAACTAGAACTGAAGCGATCTGCAACGCTAGCGTTCGATTATCTCTTTCAACTAGCTCGTCAACGCGCTTACGAATTTGTTGGGCCACGTATTTTTGTCCAGCTCGACGAACGTAATCTACCACGCGATCTCGGCAAACGTCTGCGTCGAACCTAGCAACATCCAAGACATATTGAGCATTCTGATAGTCGATCTTGTAATCCGTCAGTACGCCTGCGTCGAGTAAACGGATCACTGCGTAGTCATGAGCTTTTTGTAGATCTTCGCTGTTAGGCCTTGAAACATGTACTCCCATATCCCCTTTTTCTAACGGGAGTTGTTTTAGGAGATGATCAATGTAACGTTTGTCCTGCTTTGGGCTTACAAAGTTGCTGCAATGAAAGTACGCCATTAATGTTATGTCATCGCGTTCGGAACGAATGTCCCCAAATTGTTTGCTGTTAGACCGCAGTGTAGAGAGTTCTATATTTGCGCCCGTCAACTTCTCAGAACGTTCCCGTTCAAATTCTGCAAAGATCAAGTGGCAGACCGATCTTTTTCCGTCACGTCCAGCGCGTCCTGCTTCTTGGTAATAGGATTCGATCGATCCTGGCATCCCGTAGTGAACTATGTATCGGACATTGGGTTTATCGATCCCCATTCCATACGCTTTGGTCGCAACCATTAAGGCGACATCGTCGTCTCCAAAACGACGGGCATTTTCCTTTTTGACCTCAAACCAGGTTTCGTCGGAGTCAACCTTCGACGGCCTCCTACCTGAATAGACTGCTGCTTCACTACCTGTGGCTTCTTCGGTCAAACCCTTTACCCGCGACAAATTTCCTTCACCCCCGGTTACAGTACGCACGTACACGATTCCTGCAGTGGTCGCATTTCCTCTCGGCGAGAAAAATGAAGCGGGAGAATCATTGAATTCAGACGGCAAACCTGCTAGCACTTTCGCATAGACATCTCGAGCCGCACCAATCGTCTTGCATCTGCTGATTCGGAACTCCAATTCTGGGCGATCGAAGGTGTCAGGCCGCATCACTGAATCTACCTCCTCGATTCCCAACCGGTTCCGCAGATCATTGAGCACCTGGTCGGACGCGGTGCCCGTAAGCCCTAGCACTGGTGGCGAGAGGCGTCGTTGGTCTTTACATATTTCTCGAACGGTATCTGCAAGCCGAAGGTAGGCGGGGCGAAATTCATGTCCCCATTCCGAGACGCAGTGAGCCTCATCAACCACAACCAAGTTGACGACCGTAGTCTCCTTCATTTTTGTCAGAGCATCCTGATAACTCGGGATATGCATTCGCTCAGGGGTGTGGATCAGAAATTGAACCTCTCCTTGGGCAATTAACTCCAATCGTTTCTCAAGGTTCCTTGGGTTCAAATTTTTCTGCGAGTGAATGCCCAAAGCACGATCAATGCCATAGCGACGAAGTCCCTCGATTTGATCGTCTATCAAAGCAACTGTCGGGTCTACAACTAGAGTGACACCATGCGTTAGCAAGCCAGCAAGTTGATATATGATGCTCTTTCCTGCACCGGTCGGTAGCAACACTAGCGAGTCTTGCTGGGCCAAGGTACGCCATATCGCTTCGCATTGACGTGGGCGAAATGCCTTTTTGCGGAAAATATGTTGCAAGAAAAACGTTAACGGTTGCAGTGCGTCTACGGAACTTGGGCTCTGGATACTCGTACGCACACGGGTCGGCGGCAATCCTACAGCCAAAGACACGGGCAGATGTGCAGGACGGATAATAAAGTCGACGTTTTCGATTTCGAGAGAATCAAAGGGGCTTGAATCTGGTTCAATCTTGACTCTCAGATCGTAAACATCCGATTCGATCGTGTCGGTTGACTCCCAAATGCCGTTCTCACAATGCCATGCCCATTTCGTACTGTTCACGAGCAAATCGCAGCGCTGAGGTGCAACCCGTGAGCCGTACAACCCGTCGTAGGCTGAAATCATCCTCAAAGTCTCAATCACTGCCATCGCTTCGACCTCACCGCCGCCCTCAATTGCGATCTTCCAGCGGCTTCCCTCAATCCAGCCCAACTCCAATGCGTCAGCTAGGACGAATTGAAGTTTGGATGCGAATGAACATCGCCAAGCCAACTCTGCTGTTTGCGATGCGAGGAGCGTCGTAGGTTTGGCATCCATCGCATTTTCGTTGCACAACGCTTTAATTCGGTCAAGTCCTCTTCCGTGTCCGTTATTGATCTCATCTACGGGCACACGGACAACTTCATAACCTCGAGTCCTTAACGCATCATCTCGGGAACGATCCATGTGTCTTGACGACACGTGAGTCGGACCGTCTATCTCCACTACAAATGGCGTGACATTAGGTTTACTGACCAAGAAATCTACACGGCGTTTCGTGAACCTTCGGGCATCGGTCTCATCAACCAATTTCTCAAGCGGTGCCTGTGTATTGAACCAATGGCCCGCGTCGGGTCCCAGTTGCTCTGGGACCCAATTGTTGATGAACTTGCGTTCTGCTTCGCTGTCAAACTGGCTTGAAATTTGGGGGTCCAGAGAGAACGGTCGACGATGACAAAGCGCTGACAAGAATTCCCTACGGAACTGCGGATGATTTGCGGTTTTAAAGTCTAGTATCCATCCGAGTTCAACTTCGTTCGATGCGTCTTCTATGCCGCTGATGTCACTTTCTTTGATGGCTTGCCGTTCGATGTCCAGAGATGGTAAAGGTGCCAATCCGCGTTGCAACAGCTTCTTCATGAGCGTGGGGACGAACTTCTGGTCCGAACTGGCACGGCTCTCTCGACGGTCATTCCTGCGTAGAATCAACGTATGACTCAAGGTCTTGGCGATGTCTTGATCGCGACGAAAAACGTTAGAGACTAACCCAGGGAGCGAGCCGACCGGAACGTATTTGGCTTGGAATCCCAAACGATCGAACGATTCAGACCACCTTACCGGGAGTTGTATCGAGGCCAGATCGTCCCCGCCATGTTTGGTCGCGGGTGACCTGTCAATTGGACTTGCCCCGCGATCCCGCGGAAGTGCGAAACGAGATTTTTCGCAACTGAAGCAATGCTGAAACTCCACACCATTCGTATCGGTGCGCGTTTCTAGAATCTCACCACATTCCGGACAATCAGGCAACTGGGGAACGTGATTCTTGTTTTGCATCGGGTTGATTGGCTGTGTCCGAGCGATCTGGATTCACTGCGAAATTCTAACCCGTTTTAACGTGCGAATGTCTGGAGTTACATGTACCGTCTGAGCCATAGCAATTGGAGATTGATCGATGCTTGATGGAGGGTGGTTTGGCGTTCTAGTTCAGTGGTTGGATGCTTACGGGTCCGTCTGGTGTGGCGCGGATGTGGATGTCGTGGTCTCTTAGCATTGCCATTCCGATTAGTGGGTCGCCGTCTGCTAGATGGATTTTGACCTCGCGCATTTTTCCGTCCCATTCGAGCGATGCGTAATAGACATCGAAAGTGATTGTTTCGCCATTTGCCATTGTGAGTTTTTCTTCGTAAGCGAAGACGAGATTCAGTGTGGAGATGGCATGAGCCAGCAAGGTAAATTGCTCGGTGAATCCGGTATCAACAACTGCTTGAACACGCGCTCTGTTACGGGATTGACCATAAACGAGGAGTTCTACGGTCGGCTTCAGCGCTGATTGTTGTGCGACTACTCGACCAGCGACCATGATCCTGGAGTTGGCGGTGCGTATCCGATTGAACCGACGGAGTATGAACCGTGAAGCATTGCGAAAATGCGGGCGTTGGGGCGACGTGCGCGTAGTGTTCGAGGTATATCGATCGATTTTTCGCCGATCTCGTAGTCGCCGGAGTTGACGTCGATTGCGAGGTACATGCCGAGTTGATCGTCGGACAATTCGTGCTTGATGACGTTTTCGTAGAGCTGTTTGGCTTTCTCGAAGGTTTCGTCTTTGGGGCTACGTGTATGAACCATGACAAGATTTCCTCTTGTGCCAATATATCACTATATATATGCTATTTTAAGTGGCGTTGTCGGCTCAAGTTGCGGGTGGCACAGGTCTGTAGATGCAACAGCACATCATCGGATGTGGTAGATTCACCTAGAGCGTGGATGAACGCCACGGGCGCGAGTTCCAGGGGTGAACTCTAGTTCCCGGCGCGGCCTAGAAGCATCTCCGAGGAGTGAAGGCAGTAACATGATCCCAGTGCTGATAGCGATTGTCGTCGCTTTCGTCGTGGCAGGTATTATCTGGCTCCTAGTGGAGTGGATGACACCGAAAAACGTGGAGTAACAGATAGAATGGCAGTTTCAGTTAAGATCCCGACGCCGTTGCGACGGTTGACCGACCAGCAGTCGACGGTGAGTGCCGGCGGCGGAGATGTGTCAGCGATGATCGAATCTCTGGACGGATCGTTTCCGGGCATCAAGGCGCGTCTGTGCGACGATTCGGGAGAACTGCGCCACTTCGTCAACATCTACGTCAACGGCGAGGACATTCGGTATCTCAACGGAACCTCCACTGCCCTCTCCGATGGTGATGAGGTGAGCATTGTTCCTGCTGTCGCAGGCGGTTAGGGGTTTCCTTTTGTTCTCTGGCGCGTCGTGGCTACGGCCCCTATGCGCCACCCCCTTTGTCCTTCGGACATTTCCCCCATAAGTGGGGGAAACCCGACAGTTTTCCTCTAATTAAGAGGAACCATCACGTCGTTTAGCGCGGCACGGACTGTTCGATTAGATACTTCGCGGCTGGTTGTGGAGCGGCCGGGGCCGCGTAGGAGCACCCATCGGATCTTGCCGCCACGGGACTTTTTATCGGACGAGGTTGCTTCGATCAAGGTATTGGCTTCGATGCCAGTCAACGTCACGGGCAGTTCGAAGCGTTCCAGGAGGGTACGCTGGCGGTCAACCAGTTCTTCGGAAATCAAGCCCATCCGCTGCGAGATTCCCCCTGCGACCATCATGCCGATGCTGACCGCCTCGCCGTGCAGGTAGGTCCCGTAATCTGTTACTGCCTCGATTGCGTGACCGATCGTGTGCCCATAGTTCAGCAACACGCGGTCGTTGCCAGTTTCAAACTCGTCTGCGGAGACGATTTCGGCTTTGATCTCGGCGGAACGACGGATTACCGACTCGACTAATTCGCCAGACAGTGAAGCCAGGTCTTCAGCATTCGCCTCGAAGGTGTCCAGCAGGCCATCGTCGAGGATCAGGGCTTGCTTGATGGCTTCTGCCCAACCAGCCGCGAGTTCTCGGCGTGGCAAAGTGTCCAGGAAATCGATGTCTTGAACCACCAAGCGCGGCTGTTTGAAGGCTCCCACGAGGTTCTTGCCGATGGGAAGGTTTACGGCAGCCTTTCCCCCGATGGAGGCGTCGACCATGGCGGCAAGGGATGTCGGAACATGAACTACCGGAACGCCGCGCAGCCAAGTTCCAGCGACGAAGCCGACCAAGTCAGTGGTGACGCCGCCACCCATCGCCACTAGGCAGTCGATGCGCTCGGCGCGTTGCTCACCTAGCCATTCGTAGACCTTGGTAGCTGTCTCGATGGTCTTTGCCGCTTCGCCGAGTTCGAGTATGAGCGCGTGGGTCTCGTATCCGCCGCGTTCGAGCGCTTCGTGTGCGCGCCTGACGAGGAGCGGGAACATGGAGTAGTCGGCGATCAAAAACGCTCTGCCATTGATGCCGGCATGGCGCATCTCGGGACCGATGCTCTCGATCGCACCGCGCGAAACGATCACTCGATAATCGCCCTGCGAAGTTTTTACCGTCGCCGCGGGTTCGTTCGGCGCGCTCCTGTAATTGAGCATTTCCTTACCCGTTTTTCCGGTCAGCATCTGACAGCTCGCGCCACGCGTTTTGGATCGCTGCTGCCACCTGTACGTGGGACAGGCCCTCCGTGTCGATCGCTCGATCGGCGCAGGAATATGCTTCTTCGCGCTCTGCGAGAAGATTTGCTACTCGCTGTTCGGGGGCGTCGTCACCCAACAGTGGGCGTAAGGTTCGATTGCGATGTTGACGAGCGGTCAGTCTGCGGTGGATGGTCTCAGGTGTCGCGGTCAATAGGATGATGATCCCGCTAGAATGCATAATCTCGCGATTGACTTCGAGAACTGGCACCCCACCGCCTGTCGAAACGACGCGGCTCGATTTTTCGGAGAGTTCATGCAAGATGCCGGTTTCGATCCTGCGGAACTCTTCTTCACCGTCTTCCTCAAATATCTCGGGTATCGATTTCTTGGTCCGATACTCGATGAGGTCGTCCATATCTACAAAGGGGAGCCTCAGCAATTCGGCCGCTTTGATGCCGCTCAGCGATTTACCCGTGCCCGAAAAACCGATCAGGTAGATGTTGCCTTTCGGGTTCACGCTCAGGCGACTGCTCCGACCCCGAACTCTTGGTGGGACGCTATATAGGCGTCGTAGTTGCGCCGCGTCTCAGCTATCGAGTCGCCTCCGAACTTCTCTAGGAAGGCATCCGCCAGAACGAGAGCCATCATCGCCTCGCCGATTGGACACGCCCGCGCGATCTGGCAGATGTCGGAACGGTTGTAAGCCGCCTCAATAACTTCTCCGGTATTGATGTCGATGCTGGGCAAGGGACGCGTCATTGTCGCTATCGGCTTGACCGCGACATGTACGACGATTGGGTTGCCGTTCGACATGCCGCCTTCAATACCGCCGGCGTGGTTTGTCAACTGACGGAATCTGCGAGAGTCGGATGGATCGGGAACGATCACGTCGTGCACATCTCTGCCCCACCGCGCTGTGTTGTCAAACCCGAAGCCGACCTCTACGCCTTTGACAGCGTTGATGCTGACCATCGCCTGCGCCAAACGGCCGTCCAGTTTGCGGTCCCACATGACGTGGCTACCGAGACCGACCGGCACGCCAAAAGCGATGATCTCCATCACCCCGCCGATTGTGGTGCGTTCCTTTTTGGCGGTGTCGATCGCGGCCCGGAAACGCTCATCAGCATCTGCATCCCAAGCGCGGACCTCAGAAGCTTCGACGGCGTTCCAATCAATTTCGGCGGGATCAAGCTTCGGCGACTTCTCGCCACCGCAGCTGATGACATGTGATTTGATTTCGATGTCGAACTGCTCGAGTATCCGTCGTGCGACCGTTGAAGCGGCTACGCGCGCAGCCGTCTCTCTCGCCGAGGCACGTTCCAAGACGTTACGAACGTCGTGATGCAGGTATTTGAGCGCGCCGGGAAAGTCTGCGTGGCCGGGCACAATGCGCGTGTGCGTCTTCTTGTCGACGTCATCACCAACTGCCGCGACTGACATCGCGTCAGTCCAGTTTGCGAAATCCTTGTTTTCGATCCACATCGCGATCGGGGAGCCAAGCGCCTTACCATGTCGGACTCCCCCGCGGATCACTGCGCGATCCTTCTCAATCTTCATCCGGCCGCCGGAGCCGTATCCCTTCTGTCTTCGCGCCATCTGCTCTTCGACGTAGTCCTCGTCAAAGGGCAGTCCAGCAGGTACGCCCTCGACAATTACAGTCAATCCCGGTCCGTGAGATTCGCCAGCGGTTAAATATCTGAAGTGAGTCATTACGATGTAGCCCGCTTGACCGCCGCGAACATCTCATCAACGGGCGCGGGTTTGCCGGTCGCCAACTCGAATCCCACAGCGCCTTGGAGGAGCAACATCGTTGAACCACCAAGGGATTTTGCGCCAGCTTTTTCAACTTCTTTCAGGAAAGGTGTCATCGGGGGCGCGTACACGGCATCGTATGCTACTGCGTTGGGTGATATCGCGTCTGCTGTTACCGGCATCGCATCCGGAGCGGGACCACCGTCCATCCCCATGGAGGATGTGTTAACCAGAAGATCGGATGCTTGGGACACGTTGTTCAGGTCGTCATCGTTCAGCCCGCACGTCTCAATGTTCAGACCGTCGCCTGAGAAATCGGAAGCCAATTCTTCGGCACGCGATACGGTGCGATTGGCGATCGTCATCGAGGCAACACCTGCCGACTTAAGGGCATGAACGATCGCTCTGGCTGCGCCTCCAGCGCCGAACACCAGTGCCGATTTTCCTGCGGGATCGAACCCTCCTAACTCGGTCAGAGCGCGCAGGAATCCTGGCGAATCGGTGTTGTGCCCTGTCAGATGTCCGTTATCGTTGATGATCCAGTTGACCGCGCCCACCGCCACCGCGGTGTCGGCCAACTCGTCGATCATCGGAATCACCGCCTGTTTGTGAGGAAGCGTTACGCAGCTCGCGAGGAAACCGTCGGCTCGGAAAGATTCCACTTTTGCGACAAGGTCGTCCGGGTGCGTCGGCCAGGCCTCGAACACTTCGTCGATTCCATAGTGCGCCAACGCCGCGTTTTGGAAAACGGGCGAAAGCGTGTGGCCCAACGGGTAGCCTATAATGCCGAAGTTGCTGGTGGTCATGTCTGAAGAACGTGTCGTCTTGGGATGCCGAGTTCGTCTGGATACTGGATATAGGTAAATGCTATACCTAACCCATTAACGCTTTCCGCTAGAGCCACGGCCCGTACGTAACGTTGCGATCACACTCCGTCGAGGTAAGACTGCAAGATGATCGCCGCTGCAGCGGAGTCGACTCTCCCTTTGGTGCGATGGCGTCGCTGAGCGGGAGTATCGACCGCGTTCAATGCCCTTTCCGCCTCTACGGTGCTCAACCGCTCGTCGCGCGTCACTACCGGGACTTCCACAGTGGCTCGTAGCTGAGCCACGAATGCGATCACCTCTTCGCCCATCTGCGACATGCTACCGTCCATGTTGAGCGGCACACCTACGACGATCTCGGTTACATCGCGCTCTTCAACCAGTGACTTGACCCGATAGAGGGCGTCCTCAGTCGCGACGGCCTTGGAGGGCGAAGCGATGGTTCGTAAGGGGTCGGAAATCGCGAGTCCGACGCGTGCCAATCCATAATCGACACCCATGCACCTACCAGTGCGGCGTTTACGGTCAATACTGGTCATGATCAACCTGCCGTTTCTAAAGCTTTATTGGCGTGAGACTCTATGACCCTGCGTGCATTTTGAAGTGCTTCATCGATGCGGGATGCGTCGCGCGCGCCTGCCTGTGCGGAATCAGGTCTGCCCCCGCCGCCGCCGCCGATCGTTGCGCTAATGCCTTTGGCTATGTTGCCAGCATGAACAGTCTTGCCCGCGATATCCAAAGTGGCCATAACAATGATTACTGGACGCTCCTCAACCACGCTTCCGAGGACCACCAAACCGCTGCCGAGGCGGTCTCGCATATGATCTCCCGTTCGCCGCATCGCATCGACGCTTGACGCCGGGATGTTCCTGACTTGCACAGGAATTTCGGACCCGTTAACGCTCAGATTGAAGTCTAGAACTTCGGCCGTCGATGCCTCGCCATCAACGGATCTCCTCAACAGCTGCTCTTCAAGCTGACTGGCGCGCCTTCGAGCCTCTTCCAACTCGGAGAGAAGCGCCTTAGTGCGGTCGATCACACGATCATCATCAACCCTCAACGTTGCTGCCATTCGGTCCACAATCCCGAAACGCCGCTGTATTTCCAGTTCCGCGCCGATACCTGTGAGAGCCTCAATGCGACGGATGCCCGAACCGATCCCGGACTGGGCTACGATGACGAAGATTCCGATGCCACCCGTGGCATCCATGTGGGTGCCACCGCATAACTCGTAGCTCCACGGGGCATCGATCTTGATTGTGCGAACATCGTGCTCGTAGGTATCACCGAAGAACGCCAGCGCACCTTCATCGACCGCTTTACCGTATGTCGTCCAGTGGACCTCGACCGGTATGTTTTCACGGATTGTCAAGTTGACGCGGTCTTGGACCTTGCGTATCTCGTCCTGCGTCAACGCATCCATATGTGTGAAGTCGAAGCGCAGGTAGTCGGGAGCCACGAGTGAACCCGATTGGCGGACGTGCGTGCCGAGGACTTCACGGAGCGCCGCGTGGACGAGGTGCGTCGCAGTGTGGTTGCGGCGGATTTTTTCCCTGCGGTCTCCATCTACCTCAACGGTTAGAACATCGCCGACTTTTATAGTGCCGCGTTCGACTTGGCAAGAGTGGACGTTCAGGTGGCCGTAAGGGGCTTGACAATCGTCGACCCGAACAACGGCGTCGCCGTTGCGCATCCAGCCGGTGTCGCCAATCTGACCGCCTCGTGTGGCGTAGAATGGCGTCTCCGCCAGCAGTATCTCAACTTTCTCACCTACGGTCGCGGCATCCGCCAGCTGCCCCTCTTTCACGATGCCGATCACTTCCACATCCGCGGTCAAGGTCCGGAAACCGAGGAACGGCACTTCTTCTATGCCGAAAGAACGGTACAGCGTATCCACATCGGAGTCTGAAGCGAACATTGAAGCTGAGGCGCGAGAGCGAGCACGGAGATCCTCCATCTCGGTCTCGACAGCTTCGAGATCAACCTCGATACCACGCTCAGCGGAAACCTCTGCGGTCATCTCTATCGGGAAGCCGTAGGTATCATACAGGCGCACCACCGATGCGCTCGGAACGGTATTCGCGCCCGACGCCTTGGCCTCGTCGATCACCTCTTCCAACATCCGCGAGCCCTGATCGAGCGTCGATTCAAACGATTCCTCTTCACGCTGCAGTACATGCTGCACGAACGAGAGGTTGTTCGCAAGTTCGGGATAGACGTGTGACATCTGCGAAGAGGTCGCTTCGGCGATCTGAGGCAGTATCGGGCCCGACAGGCCCAGTTCACGTCCGAACAGCATCCCTCTACGGATAACGCGTCTCAGCACATACCCCCTGCCCGCGTTGCCAGGAACCACTCCATCTGAGATCAGGAACGATGCCGAACGTCCGTGCTCCGCAACGACGCGTATCGCACGGTCAGATTCTTCACTCTCGCCGTACTTCCGCTCGGCCCGAGTCGCCACCAGATCGATCAAAGGCGAAAACACATCCGTCTCGTAGATGTTGCTCTTGCCTTGCAGGATCTGGCACGTCCGCTCAAAGCCCATACCCGTATCGATGTTCTTCTTCGGGAGCAGCTCGTCTGTGCCGTCGCGGTGCCGGTAGTACTGCGTGAATACGAGGTTGTAGAACTCCAAGAAATCGTCTGATATGCCGGGGCCCCAAGTCGTGCCTCTCGCCGGCGAATCGATAGGAGGAAGATCGTCGAAATCTCCAAGGTAGTAGTTCAGTTCGCTGCACGGGCCACATGCGCCTTCATCACCGGCCGGTCCCCACCAGTTGTCCTCGTCTCCGAGCCGCGAGATTCGATCGGCCGGCACCCCCAGGTCACGCCAGATCTCGTACGCCTCGTCATCGTTGAGATAGATAGTCGGATAGATCCGCTCGAACTCCATCCCGTATATGCCGAGGCAAAGATCCAGCGCCCATTTGCACGACTCGGCCTTGAAGTAATCGCCGAACGAGAAGTTTCCCAACATCTCGAACAGCGTCAGGTGCGAGACGTCGCCGACTTCTTCGATGTCGGTAGTGCGAAAACTCTTCTGCGCCGTCGTGATCCTTGGTGAAGGTGGCGTCAACTCGCCCGAGAAATATGCCTTGAACGGAACCATACCCGCCGTGGTCAGCAGAAGAGTGGGATCTCCGGCCGGTATCAATGACGCGCTCGGGAGGCGAAGGTGTTCCCTCTCCTCGAAGAACTTTAGGAATTGTTCGCGTATCTCGTCAGCGGTGAAAGTCAGATCGGGCATTGGCAGGGTGGAATTGAGCAGGTAGTTGAGAATCAATTCTAAGAAATCGGATGACCGTGATGATTGAACGGTCGCCGAGACTATTCGGCAAGCGAAGAAGGCGCATCGGGCCTCGGCACAGCATCGGTGCTGGCTGATGAAGGTGAAGCCTACGAATAGAATCGATTTACAGGCGCGGGCCTGTAGCTCAGTTCGGCAGAGCAGCGGACTTTTAATCCGAAGGTCGTGGGTTCGAATCCCACCGGGCCCACCACAGTTTGCATATGTCCGGCGCCTCTATGACCAGATTCCACGAACTTGACGCGCTCCGTGCCTTTGCCATGTTGCTCGGAGTCGTGCTTCACGCATCTCTCTTCCTAGTGACCAAGGATTGGCCCATTGTCGGCAAGGAGATCTCCCCTGATCTGCCCTACGACGACATTGTGCTGGCGATTCACGGGTTCAGGATGCCGGTCTTCTTTCTATTGAGCGGCTTTTTCACCGCGATGCTATGGCAACGCCGAGGGGCAGGATCGCTTATCGCACATCGGCTCAAACGAGTGGGGCTGCCCCTGCTCATCGGCGCATTCACGATAATTCCGATCCACGTATATCTGATCCTGATGCTGACGGAAGCTGATCTGACGCTGGCCGGAGTCATATGGATCTTCCTGTCAAGTTGGTTGGATAACCTCCACCACCTGTGGTTCCTGTGGGTCTTGCTGATTCTGGTCGGGATCTTCGTCGGATTATCTTCAGCGGGCGCGAAATTCACGCATCGGTATTTCTGGTGGCTGCTGATACCACTTGTGATCGTTCCCCAGTTGATGATGGTCGAAGACACTTGGGGAGCGGATACATCATCGACGGTGTTCGTCAATCCTGTGGTGCTCGGATACTACCTCTGCTTCTTCATTTTCGGCACGTTCATGTACCAGACGGACTTGAAGCACAGTTCTTGGTGGACATGGGCGTTGATAGCTCTAATACCGGTCTTCTATGTAGGTCTGCACTTCGAGTTTGTGAGCAAGGAGCCGTGGGCGGAGATGGCGTCGGCGGTTCTACAGGTCGCATATGCTTGGACCGCGTGTTTCGGTTTGATGGGGCTGTTCAAGATCGTCGCATCCACTGAACGGAAGTGGATTCGCTACCTCTCCGACGCTTCGTACTGGATCTACCTCTGCCATCTCGCGCTGATCTTTCCCGCGCAGGCGCTCGCGACGAAGCTGGACTTGAATCTTCACTTGGAAGTGCTCCTGATTATCGTGGCAGCGCCCGCCATCCTGCTAATCATCTATCACTTCGGAGTTCGCTACACGTGGATCGGCATGATGCTGAACGGTCCGCGCGAGAGATATGGCAAGAGTGAACAAGGTTATTCCCATCCACAATCTAAAGCTCCGGTTGCACTGGAAAAATAGCGTATTCATTACCTATGCGTTTAATGTAACGCGATAACATGTATTGTAATGAGAAATGAGAATTGTCATGATCGAATCTGGTATCACATCTAAAGGACAGACCACATTGCCTAAGGCGGTCAGGGAGGCGCTTGGCGTCAAGCCGGGCGACCGGGTCAGGTACGCCATCTTCGATGAGAAGGTGATGATGATGCCGGCTAAACCTGTGAGCAGATTATTTGGCGCGCTGAAATACGACGGCCCGCCGAAGACGCTGGAAGACATGGATCGGGCGATCACAGAAGCTGCAGTCGAGAGCGCGTTGGGATCGGATCGTGATCGCGGTTGATACCAATGTCATCATCCGGTCGCTGATTGGTGATGATGCCGCACAGTCTGAAGCGGCAAAGCGGTTACTCGGGGGCCTCACAGTTGAGAACCCTGGTTTTGTGTGCCGAGAAGTGATGGTCGAATTGGTGTGGGTCCTTGAGCGGGTCTACAGGCTTAATAAGTCAACGATCAGCACCGCGATATTGGATTTAATCGCTTCGGACAACATAATCGTGGAAAATGATGAAGCGATGACCCTTGCGGCTTACAGATACATGCAAGGCGGCGCCGATTTTGCTGATCTGATGATCCTCGCCGCAGCCGATCATCGACAAGCGACACCCTTGTATACATTCGATCGCAAACTTGCAAGACTAGAGGGCGCGACATTGATAGAAGCGCCGTGATTTCAAAGCGAGGACACCAATGCAGAAACGCACCCTAGGCCGGACCGGCCACGAAAGCACTGTAATCTCCTTCGGAACGTACGCTGTCGGTTGGCTAGACCAGGATGAGGCGGACCAGACCATCCAGCTCGTTCTCGACTACGGCGTCAATCATTTCGATATCGCACCAACGTACGGTGAAGCCATGGAGCGTGTCGCGCCTTGGATGCCTGAAATCCGAGATCAGATATTCGTAGGCGCAAAGACCGCGATCCGCGACCGTGACGGTGCTTGGAGAGACGTCGAGAGCATCATGAAGCGCATGAACGTCGAAGACTTCGACCTTTTCCAGCTCCACTCCGTCGGCGACATGACTCAACTCGACCTCTGCACTGCGCCCGGCGGATCCCTCGAGACGCTGGTGGAGATGCGCGAGCAAGGGTTGACTAAGTGGATAGGAATAACCGGTCATGGCCCAGCCGTGCCGGCAACGACCCTTGAAGCCCTCAATCGATTCGACTTCGACACGGTGATGTTCCCGCTCAACCCTGCCGCAGCGCGTGATCCTGAATACCGCCGAGATTCGGAGGCGCTGCTCGCAGAAGCCGATGCTCGCAACATCGGCGTTCAGACCATCAAGATGATCGCGCGTGGTGGTTGGGGAGACGGCGAAAAGCAGACGAAGACTTGGTACGATCCGCATCGGGAGCAATCGGATATCGACTCTTCGCTGTGGTGGGTGCTGTCGCATAGGGTGCACACCGCGCCGAGTTGCGGTGATGTGAGCTTGTTGCCGAAGGTTCTAGACGCCGCGCAGTGCTTCACACCGCTATCCGAAGATCAGATGCGAGCCGTCGAAGAGTCGCAACGTCCGCCCCTGCCTTTGCCTGATCTGGCAATACCTGCGGCGGCATAGAGCGATCACTCGTCACTTTTGAGCCCGATTCATCCGAGCTAACCGTTCACTGCGCCTAATGGCAGATCGAGAAATCAAACGCAAACGGTTTCTAATGCTGGTTGCGACGTCGATCCTCGCGGCCACGATCGTGTCGCTGTACCTGTTGGGATCAGTCCTCATCACCGTGCTATTCAGCGCGCTGATCGCGTATGTGCTGTTGCCGCTGAGGAATGTGATCACGCGGCCGATGCCTTGGCGCGAAAGCCGTCCGGAGTTGAGTCGTGGAATTGCAGTCGGTCTGATCTTTGTGGTGGCCACCAGTATATTCATCGGTTCGATGGCGCTGGTGATTCCGCCGACGATCGAGCAAGGTAAAGAGTTCATCGATGATTTACCGACCATCTTCAACTCGGCGCGCACCACGGTTGAAGGTTGGATAGGAGCCTATACGGAGCTTGTGCCTGCCGACATACGGGCGCAGATCGAAGCGAATTTAGCCAATATGGGCGGTATAGTCATTGACGCTGCTTGGCAGGTCCTGCCAAGAACCTTTGGTCTGGTTTCAGGAACGTTCGCGTTGATCATCGGTCTTGCGACGATGCCGGTCTTGATCTTTTATATGACCAAGGATTCGAGCCAAATCGGCTATGCTATGCTGGCTCCGTTCCCCAAGGCGCTGAGACCACATCTAGTGGACCTGGCCAAGATTGTCGACAGGACCGCTGGCGGCTATCTGCGCGGACAGCTGATTCTGGCACTGATCATTGGCAGCGCGGTAACCATCGGACTTCTGGCGTTGGGCGTCCCATTCGCGTTCTTGCTCGGCGTCGTCGCCGGGTTGACCGCTTTGATCCCGATCGTCGGCCCGTTCATCGGCGCCGCGGTGGCGATATTGGTGACTTTGGCAACTGCGCCCGATAAGTTGCTTTGGGTGGCGGCCCTCTACTTGGGTGTGCAGTTGGTTGAAAACACTCTGCTAGCGCCGCGAATCCAAGCCGACGCTCTGAACCTTCATCCCATAATCGTGATAATAGTCATCATCGTGGGAGGTCAATTCTTCGGGATCTGGGGTATCATCTTCGGGCCGCCTCTGGTTTCGATGGGAAGGGATATCGTCAAGCATCTGGCGCATGAATGGGACCGGTCGCCGGATACTCCAAATCCGACAAACGGCATTGAAGAAAATACATCCGATATCGAACCTCATCTCCATCCCGAGCCAATCGAGTGACGAGTGAAAAGTTTGACGTGATGCAACACCTCCTCAAAATCATCGTGATCGGCACCATTTCGACTGCGCTGTTGAGTTGCCAGATGATAACGGAAGACGAAGAGAAAGTCCTCACAATTCTCTACTGGCAAGCTCCATCGGTACCCAGCGCGTACCTCTCTGCCGGGTTTAAAGACATCGATGCGGCGGCGGTCACTTTGGAACCGTTGGCGAGGTTCGATCCAGATGGCAACTTGGTGCCTGCTTTGGCAAAAGAGATTCCGACCATCGAAAACGGCGGAGTCGCGTCGGACCTAACATCAATCACTTGGAAGATACAGAAAGGTATCAAATGGTCGGATGGTAGTGAGGTGACGACCGATGATGTTGTCTTCACATGGACCTATTGTGTCGATCCTGACGCTGGTTGCACAGCCGAAAGTTCGTTCGACAGCATCGCCGAAGTGGAAGCGATCGACAGCTCGACGGTCAAGATTTCGTTCGACGCGCCTATGCCCTACCCCTACAACGCGTTCGTAGGCAGCGGCACACCGATCATCAGCAAGAATCAATTCGCCGATTGCATTGGCGCGGCGGCATCGACATGCGACGAAGAAAACCATGCTCCAGTTGGAACCGGACCATACCGCATCGTGAGTTTCGAACCGAACGAAGGAGCAGTATACGAACGAAATCCACACTATAGGGGCGATGAGCCGTTTTTCGATCGAATCGAATTGATAGGCGGCGGAACCGCGATAGATGCGGCGAAAGCCGTGCTTGAAACGGGTGAAGCGGATTACGCTTGGAACCTGCAGATCGAGCCGAATCAACTCAAAGAGCTGGAAACCAACGGGAAAGGGACGGTTGTGGCGGCGTTTTCGAGCTTGGTCGAGAGGGTCGTTCTTAACCAGACCAACCCGGATCCTGACTTGGGTAATGATCGCTCTGAATACCTCGATGGCAGTAATCCCCACCCGCTTCTCACGCACCCGCCGATCCAGCAGGCGATGTCGAAGTCGATTGATCGCGCGCTGATTTCTGAACGGTTGTACGGTTTCGCCGGCAAACCGACCTGCAACTTGATTGTAGGGCCGCCTAACTACGTCTCAAGCGCGAACGACGACTGTCTGGTTCAGGACATTGATAGTGCCAAGCGGCTGCTGGATGAAAGCGGCATCATCGATTCGGACGGCGATGGCACCCGGGAGCACAACGGTCATCCGCTTCAGTTCATATACCAAACGTCAACGAATGATGTCCGTCAAGAGACACAAAACCTTATCAAGGATTGGTGGTTACAGATCGGGATCGAAGTGGAGATTGTGCACCACGACGCGAGCCTGTTCTTCGGCGGCGACCCTGTAACAGATGCCGAAGCGACCTACCGCCGTTTCTTCGCCGACGTCCAGATGTACGCCAATGGGCCGGGCATCGATCCACAGAGCTACCTATCCGACTCGCTTTGCAAGCACATTCCGACCCGCGAGAACAACTGGTCTCTCGGCAACGTGCCGAGAGCCTGCAACCTCGAATACGACGCGGTCTACGAACAGTTCGCAGCTACGCCCGTTGGATCCGAACGCGCCGACTTAGTCAAAAGGCTCAACGACATCTATATCCAGAGCTACTACGAGATCCCTCTGATCAATCGCGGCTTGGTATCTGCTCATCTCAACACGCTCAAAGGCATCCGAATGAACGCGTGGGATAGCGAACTGTGGAACATCGCGGATTGGCATCGCTGATGGGCGGCTAGCAGCGCCCCGACGTTCTCACTCGACTACGGCGGTGTCCAAACGATACTTTTCAATTCCCGCCCAATCGTACTCGACACCGAGGCCCATACCCTCTGGCACCGAGACATCGCCGTCCTTGTCGATCGAATCGATCTGGTCCGCGTAGTCCGACTTGTAGATCCGTGGTCCGGATTCCACGATTTTCGGATGCAGCAATCCCATCTCGTTGAAGTTCGAGTTCCGCATCGCTGCCATGCAATGTCGATGCGGCGGGCTTGAGATGTGCAGTTCGACGTCCATCCCGAAACCTTCTGCCGCGTGCGCGATCTTCATAACGCCGGTGATGCCGCCGTCGTAGTCGACATCGGCGCGCCAGAAGTCAGTTGCTTCCGCGATGGCCATGTCGGTGTGCGCCTCAACCATATGGATGTGTTCGCCTTGAAGCAACGGGGTTTTGATCATCTTCTTCAGCTGCTTGTGAGCGTAGAGCGAAACTCCGCCGTCTCGCATCGGGTCTTCGTACCAGAAGTAGTCGTATTCGTCGCAGGCTCTTCCGACAGCGAGGGTGTCTGCGAAGGTGTCATAGACGCAGCACGGGTCCGTCATCAATGCCATTTTGCCGCCGACGCGCTCCCCCACTGCCTTGATCGTGGCGATCTCGCGATTGATGTCTACTTCTCCCCACGGGTGAATCTTGAAGCCGGGATAACCCATCTCCAAACACATCTCGGCGAAGTCTGCGTACGCTTCCGGACCGCTCAGACCGTCGGGTTCACGATCCGCGTGATAAGTGCTGGCATAGCACGGCAGTTTTTTGCGGTGCCCACCCAAAAGCTGATAGATCGGAGCGTTGTGGAACTTTCCGGCGAGGTCCCATAGGGCGACGTCGACAGGGCCTACACCCATCCGGTCATGCTTTCGCAGCGTCGATTTGGCCTGGTTGTAGAACCATTCGCGCTCAAGAGCACTCTTTCCGATCAAGAGGTAGGCAATCATCGTGATCTGTTCGTAAGTCGCGGGGGTGCCGGTCATATATTCTCCCGTCACGCCCATATCCGTATGGATCTTGATGCCGACCCTCGTCCGGAAGCCCGTTGCCCCCGGTTTATAGAACGCACCCATGGCCCAGTTGGAGTCCATTGTCAAGTCGTAAGTCGGAATACGGTATCGCGACAACTCGATTCTCGTTACAGTCGGTGCTTTGCCCATCGCGTGGCTCCAAAGTCGTGTTCATTCATGCTGAAAACAGATTATCGTAGCCGCGCGGGATTCGAGCCTGCCAGCATTTGGTTCCGGGCGAACACCAAAACGAGCGACCCCGCGTTACCACCTCAATCCCGGCGGGATTTGTGCCGGCCGATTGAAAGATCAATGCTCGGGCGTTACGCCGATACGGAGGCCAAAGCGTTCCTGATACACGCCTAAGCCAATGACGATCCACCAGACTAGGTAGAGCATGGACAACATCGTGAATATCGGGGCCAACGTGTCGATGAGTCCGTGAAATGGTTCTGTCAAAGCAACGCCGATCAACGAGACGATTCCGCCGATGGCAACGACGAACGCCAGTATTCTGTAGACGCCCGGCCGGAATTTCCTGGCCAGCGCAAATCCCAGTACGACATACCCCATCAATCCGGCAATAGAAGCCGTCGACCGCGCGACCCCGGCAACCGCCTGCAGGTGCATCCCGTTAGTCCGCAGGAATTCTGTTTGATCTGGGCCGGCGCCGGCTCCTACACCGTGCTCGACCACATGAGAAGTCGCATAGTTGGCGCTTTGGGCGATCATGAGGAAAACTACCGCCAACATCACGCCGATCAGACCGAACTTCACGAACGTGTCCAATGCACAACTGCTCTGCGCGGTCTGCCACATCACTATCAAACCCCACAGCAAAAACATCAGCGACACGCTACCAAACACCGCGGCAAAGGCGGTCAGCAACGAGTTATCGTCGATCGTGTCGACCGAGGAATACAGATCACTCGCGTTCGCCGCGCCTATCACAAATCCCGGTGTCAGAAATGTGGCAACGATATATAACGCCGAACCGATCATCAGCGCTAAGCCACCAACTCTGGGTACAGTGATCCATGCCATTGCCGTTCCTCCCTGCCATTCTGGTCCAATCGGTAAAAACGCAACTAAAACTGTACCACGCAACGCAGTACGTCTTTGGATCGAGATGGTCAGAGAATTGTGGGCAGGTAAACTGAGATAGCGTCAATCGCGAAAGATTATTAGCCGGTGAAAGACAAAGGCGAGAAAGGCGTAAAACCTTGATTGACCTTGTAGGAGTTTCCAAGCACTACCAGGTCGGCTCGGTCACGGTTCGGGCGCTCGACAACGTCGACCTTCACGTCGGAGACGGTGAATTCGTCGTGATACTGGGCGCTTCCGGGAGTGGCAAGACCACGATGTTGAACCTCATCGGCGCGCTTGACAGGCCTACGTCTGGGACGGTTTCGATCAACGGCCGCGATATCACTGGTGCGTCGCGTGGCGAGCTGTTTGCTCTCCGCAGAGAGACAGTGAGTTTCATCTTTCAGAGCTTCAATCTGTTTCCCGGACTGACAGCGTTAGAGAATGTCGAATTCGGCATCGATGTTGCCGGCAAGAATGACGAAGGCCCGCAGTCGTTCCTAGAAGCCGTGGGTCTCGGCCATCGAACGGACCACTTCCCGCACGAACTGTCAGGCGGTGAGCAACAGCGCGTAGCAATCGCTCGAGCGCTCGCAACTGGCAACTCAATACTGCTCGCCGACGAGCCTACCGGCGAACTCGATTTCCGTACTGGCGCGCAGATCCTCGAATTGTTGATCGATCAAGTAGCCACCGAACGCGCAGTTCTAGTTGTGACCCACAACCGCGAGATCGCACGTGTCGCCGACCGAGTAATCGAACTGAGCAGTGGTCACATCGTCAGCGACGGTCCACCTGCCGGCGGTAAGACTCCCGTTTCGGAACTGAGTTGGTAGACGCATGGCTGCGGTACCGCTGAGATTTCGATGGGCGCTGCGCGATATAAAAGCCCGATGGCTCCAAGCTGCAGGCATCGCCCTGATGATCGCGGTTGGCACTGGGTTGGCATCCGGACTCACCAGCTCGACACAGTGGCGTGAGGCTTCAAACCAAGCCAGCCTCGAACTCACCAACATGTACGACCTCCGCGTTCGGCTCGGCGGTGAAACTCAACTCCTCCGCGGCTCTCTCGCCGAAGTCGCGTCCAAAATCGACGGCGTCAAAGATATCGACGAGCGGTTGATCTTTGAAACCCAAGTCGAGGTTTCATCGGACGAAGGGTTGATCGTAGTACCGAGCCGAGTAATCGGCGTAGATATGTCGAACGGCGGTCCGAGAGTAAATGGAGTCATACCCGCAGCTGGCCGAGCGATCGAAGAATCGGAGTTCGGCGAACCCGTCGTCCTGCTCGAACGGAACTTTGGGATTTTCTATAACTTGCCGGACGAAGGCGAACTTCGCCTGGGCGGCGGCATATCGGCAAGATACGTCGGGCACGCGATGTCGCCCGAATATTTCCTCGTGGTTGAGGGCGGTAACCTGCTAGCCCAAGCCAACTTGGCAGTCTTGTTCACATCCGTCGAAACCGCCCAAGCTCTGCATGGGTCCCCCGGCATGGTCAACGATCTGCTTTTGACCCTGCTCCCTGGAGCTGATATCGGAGAAGTGGAATCTTCATTGCGCTCAGAATTTTTGCGCGTCCATCCCGAAGCATCCGTGATCACTTCCACCAGAGACGACAACGCGGCATACATCGCCCTCACGGGCGATGTCGAAGGAGACCAAGCGTTTTACAACATCATTTCGGTGATCCTATTCGCCGGCGCGGCGTTCGCCGCATTGAACTTCGCCGCTCGCATCGTTGAAACCCAGAGGCGCGAGATCGGGACATCCATGGCTCTGGGCCTCAGCCCGTTGCGGATCGCCCTACGCCCGATCCTGCTTGGCGTGCAGGTCGCTATTTTAGGCGTGGTGTTCGGCCTTGGCATGGGATGGCTGATATCCCGAATGATGGCGGAAGTTATCGAGGATTTCTTAGTACTGCCGATCTTTTCCACTCCCTTCGAATACGGCGCGTTCATTCGAGTAGCATTGATCGGCGTTTTAGTGCCTATCCTAGCCGTCTTGTGGCCGGTGTACCGGGCCGTTCGTGTTCAACCGGTTGAGGCGATAAGATCCGGACACTTGGCGTCTCGCGGAGGCGGACTGGCCCCGTTACTCAGCCGCACACCATTGCCGGGTGGAAACGTTATACGGATGCCTTTCCGAAATCTTCTGCGCGCGCCTCGGCGCACGATCCTAACTTTGCTAGCCCTGAGCACCGTATTAGCCATCCTGTTCGCAATGACAGGCATGCGGGACTCGTTCATGATGACACTTCAGCAAGGCAACGATGAGCTGCTTGGCGACGCTGATGATCGACTTATCGTGCAACTCGACAACTTCTATTCGACCGATTCATCGGTGGTGATCGGCGTGCTGGCAGCTGAGAGTCTCGCTGCGGCCGAGCCATTACTCTCGATCGTAGGTACGATCCACTCCGATCATGGCGGGGATTATCGAGAGGTAGATTTCGCCGAATTGTCCACCGCCCAAGACGAGGTATTGCATAGCGCTGACGAAGACGCTCTCGTAGTTCAGATCCAGTTCCTGGACTTCGAAAGCGACATTTGGACGCCCACCGCGCACGAAGGAGAACTGACTTCGGTCGTTCCAGGGATCGTGCTTGCACGCAAGGCCGCTTCCGACATCGGAGTCAGCGTCGGCGACGAGCTCGTGTTGACCCATCCCAAGACCACCGAACAGGGGACTTTCTCAGTCGGCACTACAGATCTGCGCGTGCTCGCCATACATGGCTATCCATTGCGTGCCTTCGCCTACATCGACGTCCGACACGCCGATCTCATCGGTTTAGCGGGGTTCGCCAATGGAGTAACAGGCGCACCTGCTCAAGGGTATTCACTGATCGATACCAAACGGGAGCTCTTCGAAGCGCCTGGCGTCACAACCGTCCAAGGGCTCGGAGATAGCTTCAAGGCCCTTCAAGACGTGTTCGAACAGTTCGCGAATGTTTTCACGGTCATTAACTTGATCGTGCTCGGTCTGGCGCTTCTGATCGCTTTCAACACTGCCAACATCAATACGGAGGAACGGGCCCGCGATCACGCCACGATGTTCGCGTACGGAGTCAACGTTGCGAAAGTGATCCTGAACCTCGCTATCGAAGGTCTGATACTGGGTGCTGCAGCCACCGCGATTGGCGTCGTTCTAGGCTGGGGACTCCTCCTATGGATCATCAATTCGGTGATGCCAAACTCCTACCCAGACCTCGGAGTTGTGTTCTCAGTCAACGCTCCCATACTGATCCTGTTCTTGGTCTTCGCGGTATTGGTCATCACCCTAGCCCCAGCGCTCACTTTCCGAAAACTCCAGCGCATGAACATTCCCGACACGCTACGGGTCCAGGAATAGGATGGGGGTGCTCCTGGTGAGTCCGAGACTGTCAGTCGATCAACTCGCCGTTCCAAAGCCGCTCGACGAATCGTTCCGCCGGCAGGATCAAGATGCCATCGTCCGTCAAACGAGGGCGACGTTCCCGGCAAACAACCACTCGCCGCCCGATCTCCGGGTACTCCACCGCGATGGACCGCAAACCTTTCAAATGCTGAGTGGTGATGTTTGAACTCGATTTCGCTTCGATCGCCAACGTCAAGTCATCAAGCAGAAAATCGACTTCTATACCGCTCGCCAATCTCCAGTAAGTCAGTTTGGCGTTGACTTCGTGGTAGCTGAGATACGCTGCCAACTCGTGATAGACCCAATTCTCGAACGCTTTGCCGTACTGCTCCGATCCGGCGATCACTGCCCCTCGCCTGGCAAGCCGGTTCACAACGCCAACGTCTGCGAAGTAGAACTTCGGGGATCTGACTGTGCGACGTTTGCTACGTTGACGATACGCCGGTAGCCACGTTCCCAGCAGAGTGTCCTCAAGAATCCCGAAATACCCTTTGACCGTGTTGGCCGAAACACCGCAATCCGAAGCTATGTTCGTGAAGTTGACGCCGTCGCCATCGCTCAGCGCCGCCGCATCTAGAAAGTTTGCGAAAACGGGCAGGTTCCGTACCAACCCTTCCGCGGCTATCTCTTCTTGGAGGTAGTCGGCTATGTATGAGTCGAGCACTCGCTCCGGTTCGTCTGATTCATAGGTTCTTGGCAGATATCCGTGGTTGAGCATCCGGTCCAGATCGAATTCGCCACCTAATTCCCCGGCGGTGAGACCGTGCAACACATACCGGAACGCCCTGCCACCAAGCAAGTTCGCTCCGCCACGCCGCACCTTTCTGGCACTAGAACCGCAGAGCGCGAATTTTAGACGGTAGTTTTCGATCAGCCAATGCACTTCGTTCAGCAGATCGGGGATTCGCTGCACTTCATCGATTACGATCTGGCCGTTCGGGTTGGGGCCATCCGCCTCTATCTCCTGCCGCAACCGTTCCGGATGAGTGGAGTAGTGGACATACTCGTCGCTCTTGAGCAAATCCAACCACCGGCAATTCGGATAGCTCTCGCGAAGGAGGGTTGTCTTGCCGGTTTGGCGGGGTCCCCAGAGGAAAAATACCTCTCTCCCCGGCGGTGGCAATCTGAGTCGTCTGCTGTACATCGTTCTACTCGGGGATGGTGCAATTTCGAAGTGCAACTTCGAAATTACATGTAATTCCGCAGTGCAACTTCATAATATCATCAAATATACAATCTAAACCTTAGAAATACATGAAAATTCGAAGTGCAACTTCAGAAATGCACCGAAATTCGAGCAACAAGGAAGCTCAATGGTCGAAAAGAGTGCCCTGTGACCCCAGCGAATACGGCCCATCGCTAGGCGTTGATCCTATTGCCGGATTGGTCTGATGCGCCTGCATCGTCTCCCACTCTCGGGGTTTCATCGCTTCGAGCAATACCGCATTATCGGCAGCATCGTCGAGCCAAATCTTCGTCCAATCATCATCGAGGATCACTGGCATACGATTGTGGATCGGCTCCATCAATGAATTCGGCGCGGTTGTGAGAATCGCGCACGACTCGATGACACCATCGGGACCGTGCCAAACGCTCCAAATGCCGGCAAATGTAATGATTGGAGATTCTGCGTCGAATATCCACATTCGGGTCTTCTTCCCCGCTCCATCGCTACGCCACTCATAAAAGCCGTTGGCCGGTATCAGACAGCGCCGAGATGAAAACGAACCTCGAAACATCGGACGCTCGGCAACGGTCTCCGATCGAGCATTGAACACTGGACGCTTGAAATCTGCTTCCGACTTGGCCCATCTTGGAATCAATCCCCACCGCATCAATGAAGCGAAACGTTCGCCGCCAGAATCTCTGATCGCGAGCACCGGAGTAGTCGGTGCGATGTTCCAGCACGGTCGGTACGAATCCGACGGCATTCCGGCTTTGAAACCCAGCAGTTCAACCAACTCGGGGAGGTCGGTGAAAAGTCCGAAACGACCACACATATCTACCGGAGCTCACGTTCGTAGATGTTTACGATCACGGTCTTCATGGATCAATAGCGTACATCGCCCGCAACCACGCGATATCATCATCCGAGAACGCGAGGACTGCACCACCAAAGACGCTCATGAACGTACTAATCAACGGCTCACCCACCGCCATCGGACGCGCTCTTGTAGCAGAGATGCTCGATTCGAGGCACAACTTCCGCCTGACATCAATGGCGCCCTACGAACCGCAAGACGTCGTCGTATGCGCATTGGAGCACGACGAAGCGACTAACAAGCTGGTCGAAGGAATCGACGCCATCATCAACGTCGGTTACCAAGACGAGGTAGATATGGGCGCAACCTTTCATCTCGACTACTACACGCGCCGTAGCTACAACCTCTTCTGGGCCGCGGCTAATGCCGGCGTCAAGCGCGTCATTAATCTGAGCACACTCCGCCTGATGGCCGAATATGAAGAGAACCTAGTAGTGACCGAAAACTGGCGAGGCAAACCGTTGGCCAGCGACATCAACCTCCTATGCGCCCATCTCGTCGAGATCATCTGCAAGGAGTACGCCAGGGACCGTAAATTCGAGGTAGTCAACCTGCGCCTGGGATGGCCTTTGATCGAAGGTGGTCGCGACGCTATAGACGCTGATTCCGGCATGGCGGCGTTGTGCTCGAAAGATCTAGCAAGGGCAGTCCTGTCCGCGCTGGAGGCCGATGTTGAGCAGTGGCAGGACATCCACATCCAATCGACCGTTGAAAACCAGCGATTCACCACCGCCAAAGCCAGCGAACTGCTTGGCTTCTAGAATCCACTCCCGTCTGGAAGGACAACACAAAATGAAAGTTCTCATACTCGGTGGATGCGGGATGCTCGGTCCTTGGGTTGTTAAAGCGCTGAAGCATCGCCACGACATCATCCTCACCGACATCAATCCTCCCGCTCCCGAATTCGAAGGCGATTTCAGACAGATCAGCGCCGATGATCTTGACGCCGTGGTTGACGTGGCTGAAGGGTGTGATGCGATTATCAACCTCTCGGTCCTGCGTGAAGACCGAAAACTGGCGTTCGATGTCAGCACACGCGGCAACTACAACATGATGGCCGCCGCGGTTGAGCACAGCATACAACGCGTCATCAACACCGGTCCCCACTTCCAACTCGTCGGTGAAACCTACGAGAACTGGGATTTCGACCTGAACCCCGACATGCCGCCGCAGTTCGGAACTCGGCTCTATGCCCACTCCAAAGGGTTAGGACAAGAGATCTGCCGCGTTTTCAGCGAGCAGTATGGTATCTACGTGATCACCATGCTCTTCTACAACATGCGCCACACTTGGAACTGGGGCATGGGGCGAGGTGTCCCCGAAGCTACCTATCACGAAGACATGACACCGTTCACCACCGCGTGGACCGACTGCGGCACGGCGATCCAAGCCGCTCTCGAAGTACCACTCGAACGTCTTCCTTCCCGATGCGAAAACTTCTTCACCTTCCCCGAAGCGCCGCACCACAAATTCAACAGCGAGAAGACGATGAGCATCTTGGGCTGGAAGCCACGCTATCTCCTCGAGACGCTCTGGAACAAGGAAGCTATGACGCCGCCTGACCACCAGCACGGAGGATGGTAATTACTATCTTTGAACGCAAAAACATGAACTACCAAAGCGCAGAGGTTGATTGAGCATCAAACCTGACGGACACGAAGACGAATCAGATCGAAGCCTCCCCGACCGTTCGAACCGCCCGTCGCGCTTCTACTACTCCCAATTCGGTTTTGGAATGAAGAAAGACAACCAAACCCTCAGAATCGGTTGCGGCCTGATTTTCGTCGTGATCGGTGTATGGTTGCTGCTCTGGATCTTCGACATCATCGAACTCGATCCGAGATACATCTGGATACCGTTTGCCGTCGTTCTCGTCGCGCTCGGCTTGCGGTTGCTCTTGATGAACCGCAAGTAAAGCCAAATCAGTCACCACTAACCCATCAGGTCCCCTTCTTCGCTCATTACGGCCATCAGATTGCCGTCTGGGTCCCGGAAGAACGCCATCCATAGTGTGTAGCTGTCAGTCTGATGGATGATGTGCGGCTCCGACTCTAATTCCACACCTTTCGATCTCAACTCCTCGGCCGCGTCTTGAGCCGAATCGACGGTGAAGTAGATCACCGAAGCACTCGGTTTAGCGTCGGGATCCTCAGGTTTGACTATGTACAACCTCGTGCCGCCGCAGTCGAAGAACGCCATCTCGGGACTGCCTGGTACTTGAAACAAGAACGGGATCCCCAGCACGTCGCGATAGAACGATACGGCTCGGCCGACATCGCTGACGCCTATCGAAACTTGTCCAACACCATGTATCTGCATTGTTGATCCTCTCGTTAACGAACGTGTCAGAGTTCTTTCATCTCGGCGATCAAATCTTCCACCGAAGCCCGAGCGTCGCCGAAGAGCATCATCGTGTTCTCCATGTGGAACAGTTCATTCTCCACACCCGCGAAACCGGAAGCCATCGAGCGTTTAAGCACTATCGCCGACCGTGCTTGATCGACATTCAGGATAGGCATCCCATAGATCGGGCTGCTCCGATCGGTGCGCGCCGCCGGGTTCGTCACATCGTTCGCACCGACGACCACCGCCACATCTGCCCGCCTGAAGTCATCGTTTATCTCGTCTAAGTCCTTCAACTCGTCGTAAGGTACATCCGCCTCCGCCAACAACACATTCATGTGACCCGGCATCCGACCCGCAACAGGATGGATCGCGTATCGAACCTGCGCGCCGCGGTCTTTGAGCATGTCGGCAAGGTCACGAACCTGATGCTGGGCCTGGGCGACTGCGAGCCCGTATCCGGGCACGAAAATCACGGAATCGGCGTACCCGAGGAGGATCGCGGCTTCAGCCGCATTCACCGAACGCACTGGTCGATCAGCCGCGGTCGCGCCTGGAACCGCGCTACCCGTCGAATCCGCCACGCCGAACCCGCCAAACATCACGTTGCCTAACGACCGGTTCATCGCCCGCGTCATTATGCGAGTGAGGATCAATCCGGAAGCACCTACCAACGAACCTGCGATGATCAGCATCGGGTTGTCGATGACAAACCCGGTTGCTGCCGCAGCAAGCCCCGAGTACGAGTTCAACAGCGCGATCACCACAGGCATATCCGCCCCGCCGATCGGTATAACGATCAATACACCCACGATCAGCGCCACAACCGCCATCGCGACTAAAGCCCATTCGAGCCCCGGATCTACGATGATGATCGCCGCCATTGCCAACCCGGCAATCCCGAACACCACATTGACAACATGCCTCAACGGGATCAAAACTGGTTGCGTCGCGACTATGCCTTGCAGTTTGCCGAACGCGATGAGGCTACCGGTGAAAGTCAATGACCCGATCAATACAGACAACGCGACCGTCACACTCACTACAGTGTCGACATCCCCTACATCGTTCTGGCTCAAGAGCTGCGCAGCAGCAACGACTGCCGACGCCGCACCTCCGAACCCGTTGAAGATTGCCACCATCTGCGGCATCGCCGTCAACTGCACCTGACGAGCGGCTATTGCGCCGATCAACGCGCCCACGATCAAACCGACGATTATCCACTCGTAACTGACGATGTCTCGGTCCACGACAGTGAACACAACGGCGATCAACATCCCCAACGCCGACAGCCGGTTCCCGGAACGCGCAGTCTCAGGAGAGCGAAGCCGCAGCAGTCCGATGATGAAAAGAACCGACGCCACGATGTACGCGGCGAGCGTCACATTGTCCAATGTTTGGGTTGAGAATTCCATGCCCGGTGATTAACGACGCTCGTCGTCGCTGCGATGGAACATCCGCAACATTCGGTCCGTTACCAAGTAACCGCCAACCACGTTGATCGTCGCAAGAGCAACCGCGATCACTCCAAGAATCGCCCCAAGCAATCCCCCGACCGAACCCGCAACGATGATCGCACCGACGATGACGATGCCTGATATCGCGTTCGTTCCCGACATCAGCGGAGTGTGCAGCGTGGGAGGAACCCTCGTGATCGTCAGATACCCCACGAAGATCGCCAACACGAAGACAATGACAGCTACCAATAGCTCCTCAATCGACATTTCCGCCTCCTGCAATCATCGACCGATCGTGTGACTCCGGACTTCGCCGCCATGCGTAACACACATCGCATCTACCACTTCATCATCGAAATCCAATACCAACTCAAGATCGTCGCCTATGATCAAACTCAATAGCGATTCCACGTTGCGGGCATACGTTACCGACGCGTGATACGGCATCAACGAAGGCACGTTTACGGGGCCTTTTACGGTAACGCCGTTCAACACCACGTCCTCGCCCGCAACCGTGGCTTCCACGTTTCCGCCCGTTTCAGCAGCGAGATCAATCACAATGCTGCCCGGACGCATCGCCTCAACGGTTTCGGTTTCGATGAGCAACGGTGCTTCCCTGCCGGGGATCGCCGCGGTGGTGATAACAGCGTCGGCACGAACGATGTGTTCAGCTAGGTATGCGCGTTGCCGTGCGTTCTCGTCCTCGGTCTGCGCACGGGCGTAACCTCCAGCCGTCTCGGCATCATCCGCGTCCGGCGGCGCGATGAACTTGGCACCAAGGCTCTCAACCTGCTCCCCTGCTGCGGCTCTGACATCGAACGCGTAGACATCCGCTCCAAGCCGTTTCGCGGTTGCGATCGCCTGCAAACCAGCTACGCCGGCACCCAGAACCAGAACCCTAGCGGGAGGGATAGTTCCCGCCGCCGTCATCATCATCGGGAAGAACCGGCTCAGCGAGTCCGCCGCCATCAGAGCACACTTGTAACCTGCTATCGATGCCTGAGACGAAAGGACATCCATGCTCTGAGCCCGCGCAATGCGTGGAACCAGATCCATCGCGAACGATGTAACGCCCGCTTCTGCCAGCGTATCGATCGCCCCACTGTCTCGCCGCGCATCAAGCGTCGCCGCCAAGGCCGAACCGTTCCGCATCGATCCGATCTCTTCCTCCGACGGCTTCCCGACGTGGAGCAACATCTCGGACCAATCGGCAACCTCCGCGGACGATTCAGCGAAGGAAGCGCCAGCACCGACGTACATGTCATCCGGGAATCCTGCTTTCGTCCCAGCCCCACTCTGCACCAACACTTCGTGACCCGCAGAGGTCAACTTGGACGTCAAATCAGGCGTTGCAGCAACACGGTTCTCTCCGGGCGCGTTTTCTCGATTGATGCCGATCTTCAAGGGTGCGGGGGGACGTGTTAGCGAATTCCAAATATTATGGTAACCGCATCGCGTAAACCGCGAACTAGTTTGCCAGAGCACACAGAATCGACGCATAACCGAGTGAAAGGCGAAAAATCGAATGTACATGCTCCGTAGGGTCTATAAAGCCAAGTACCGCCAAGGGAAACTCGTGGCGTCTCTCGTTCGTAAACAACAAGACATCTACGAATCCGCCGGACGTTCAAAAGGCACTGTCTACTTCAACGCCGGCACGGTGCCAGGGGAACCAGATCAAATAATACTCGAATGGACCCAAGAGACCCTCGGATCACCCTACGAATCTGGAGGTGGCATTCCGTCCGAAGCGTTGACTGTAGGAGCCACGGTACGCGAGCACATCGAGAGCCAGCACATCGAGTTTTGGGAACTCATGACTCCGGAAAAGATGGAAGACGTCTAACCGTCGCCTATTTTCCCACATAGCTTCCCACTTCGAGGGCCGCAATGCGCCATAAGTGGGTAAACCTCATTCTTCTCACGCTCGTCTTCGGCGAGTTAGTTACCGGTGCGATCGGCTTGATGAGCGGCAACGCTCGTCACGAAATCGTGCTGCAAGCCCATAGCGTCCTCGGTTACGGCATCATCGCCGTCCTTGGCTGGAAAACCGCCTTGGCACTAAGGTCGTTGAAACGCCCGCATCGCGGCCGGCCTCGCAACGTAGCCGTTCTGCTTTCAGTGCTGCTGCTGCTCACCTTGAGCATCGGCGGCGTCTGGAGCGTAGGAGGGTTCTGGTCCATTGAAGGCATAACCGGCATGAGCCTACACATATATGCCGGAGCCGCGATACTCCCCTTCATCGCTTGGCACGCGTGGGCATACACCGCCCGCTTCCGAGTAGGGTTCAGTACCGAGCGCCGTGAAGCCCTCAGATTTGGTTCGGTGTTGGCGGTCGGAACCGCCGCGTGGCTAGCCAGCGAAAGTATCATCCGGGCTATTCCAACAGGTGGAGCGGACCGACGTTTCACCGGATCGCACGAACGCCGCTCATACGAAGGCAACCGCTTCCCAACAACCTCGTGGCTCGACGACAAGCCGTCCTTGATCGATGTCGGCGACTGGAGACTAAAGGTCGTAGACGCCAAAGGAGATTCGACCAGCCTTTCCCTGTTGGACATCGAAAACGGCAGTATCGGCACAAAACTCGCCGATCTTGACGTCACGCTGGACTGCACCAGCGGCTGGTATTCGAATCAGATCTGGAGCGGCGTCATGCTGTCTGATCTAATCGAGGCTTCAGGTCTGGACCCCAGATCTCGCAGCTGCATCGTCCATTCCGTCACCGGTTACACCAGACGCTACTCATCCCACGAATTCGAGCAACTCATGCTCGCAACCCGCGTGGGGGGCGACCTGATATCGCACGGGCACGGCGCGCCCCTACGACTAGTAGCTCCCGGAAGACGCGGCTACGACTGGGTCAAATGGGTCGATGAGATTCGCCTCGTCGATTCGCCGCACTGGTTGCAACCGTGGCTGCCGTTGCAGTAGGGTTTTTAGCGGAGATTTATGACTGCCACATCAGCCACTGGAGCGCGACTCAGTCGGGCATCAACTGTGATGAGCGGCAATTCGTTTTTGTGCGCGACCGCCAGATAAAAGGCATCGTACGGCCCAACGTTCTGGTAGTAACGCCAAGCATCGAAGGTTAGACCGAAATTCGACACCCGCTTAATCGGCCAGTTTAAGAGGTTTTCAAGCGCTGTAATTGCCTCGGACTCGGTTAGCGTCCGTCGCAACACGTTACCTCTCAGGGCCGATAAGACCTCGGCGTCGATCAGTTCATGCGCAATAAGACGCATACCACTGATTACACTTGCAAGCCTTTCTCCGAGAGTCGTCCTCAGAAGAATCTCAACAACGACAGAGGAGTCGATAACCAACCCGTTCATTCCATCCCATTTTCGCGTAACGTCCTGCTTTCGCGGATCATTTCCGCGGCATCAATGACGCGATCGGTACGAGGCAAAGTCTTCCAATGCCTCCACCACTCAGCATTCTTCAACTCCCACTCCAACACCTCGCGAACCGCGGCATCAACGCTTGTCTGACGCTCCGCAGCCAACGCGCGCAACCGCTCGTACATCTCGTCCGGTAAGTTTTTGACTTGTAAGGTGGCCATGATGAATTCATCCTACCATCGAGCCGTCAATTACTCGCAAACTCGTCTACTACTGCCCTCGAATCAACGATTGATGGTCTGATACCCGTATCTATGCCGTACGTATCTCGCTTGGACGCGCTCTTTCGCAGAACGAAAGCGCGGAGCTCATATCATCAGACGTTTCTAGGAACGTCATGGACTAACGTCTGGTATCCCTCCGAATCGCCGCTTTCGGATTGTTCTTCCGGTGCCGGCGGATTTGGGTTTTCATCGTCGTCGTCAGACCGAGATTTTCTTCGAGATCGGTAAATCATCGCTGCAATGGCTAACATCGCCAGCAGGAGCAGAATGACGATTATCCACCACCAAAACGCTCTGTTGTCTTCTTCACTCGGAGGAACGGGCGCTGAAGCAGCGATCGGGGATGGAGCAGTGGTAGGCACCGATATCGCAGCAGCTGTCGGTTCCGGGGTGGCGGTGGCGATTAATGCAACGGTTAGAGTAGCGATGGACGTAGCAGTTGCAGTAGCGGTGGGCCTAGCAGTGGCGGTGGCTGTAGGTGTTGGCTCCGGAGCGGGTGTATTCGTTGGCGTGTAGATCAGCACCGGCATGGGCGTAGCAGTAGCGATAGGCATAGCAATAGTCGCAGGCGTAGCAGTCGCTGCGGGTGCTGGCTCCGGAGCGAGACCGGGAGTGGGTGTATTCGTTGGTGTATAGATCTGCACCGGTATCGACGTCGCAGTAGCGGTGGGAGTGTTGGTCGGTGTCGGCGTATTTGTTGATATAGAGACCTGCACTGGTATCAGTGTCGCGGTCGGGGTGTTGGTCACCGTGGGAGTACTAGTTGGTGTCGCGGTGGCCGTCGGGGTGTTGGTCGCCACAGGCCTACTAGCCGGTCTCGCGGTGATCGTAGATATGTTGGTCGCCGTGGGAGTACTAGTCGATGTCGCGGTGGCCGTCGGGGTGTTGGTCGCTGTGGGAGTACTGGTTGATGTTGGTATCTGAGGCTGAGCCGACGTATCATCCGGTGCCGGTCTAGGCCCCGTTCCATATGTCGTACGAGTCGGCGTCGGAGTAGCTGTCGGTGGGTCGACAGGTACGCGCCTCGGTGTACGCCTCGGCGTCGCAGTCGGGGTGTTGGTGGGAGTATGTGTCGGTGTAGCAGTCGGGGTGTTGGTGGGAGTGTGCGTCGACGTCGCAGTCGGGGTGTTGGTGGGAGTGTGCGTCGACGTCGCAGTTGGAGTGTGCGTCGGCGTAGGAGTGTTAGTGGGCGTGGGTGTAGGTGTAGGTGTCCGATAGGGGCACTTTAGTCTCTTTGATGTGGTTCCACCGTCGTTTTCGAGGATAATTAAATCGATATGGCTTTCTATGTCGGGGTGGAAGACCAGCAGATCGATACGTTCGTCTGGTTCGGAAATTTCGTCGTCTTTAGCGAGGACCCAGAATGTGGTGCTCTTCCCTCCCTTTCTGATGATTGGTAATGAGTATCCGTAGTCCGTAGTCCAGTTGGCGTTGCCATAGTGTCCGATACCGAAGCTCATATGTTCGTGTGCTGGGTGAAGTAGGGTTGCAGTGATCGTAACCGTGTCGCCCTCGTTGATCTTGCAGGACCCGTCGATGCTGAGAGTGAGAGTCTGCTCGGGCGTTTGGGCTTGTGCCCGGGTATCCAAAAGGAGCAGAGTTGCAATCGTGATGGCGGTGAGGGCAACAAGAGCAACCAGAAGAGTGCGCACGATCGGATGCTGCCAAACCGCGGAGTTGCGATAAATATTGTCCATTACCTGCGAATTTCTCTGATGGATGCGAGCCGAGGTATGGGACAGAACGCGTTACGTTACACGGTCAGGTGACCCATCAACGTAGTTTTTTCGCCAGAGTCTTAACTTGCAACGACTCCCATGTCAGCAAATCTACGAAAACCAGACTTACCCATTCCACACATTTGGAAACGTTAGAAAGCAAGGAACGCGCAATACCCGGAGCGGGTGCGCGGTGCGGCTAGCCCCTGATTGGAAGGCGGAAAACGCCCCAATGAGAAATATGGTGCGAAGCTAGTTCCCTGATCTGAACACCATACGTCTCGCGGTTGGTTGCGCTGGGCAGACGGGTCTATGACTGGGTTAAGTGAGTGGACGAGATCCGACTCGTCAATTCGCCGCACTGGCTCCAGCCTTGGTTGCCGCTACAGTAGCGATTCAGAGGACGCTGAGCACAGCGACGTCCCTAACTGGTGCGCGGCTCAACCGCGCATCAATCGTCACCAACGGAAATTGGTGAAGTCGCGCGGCAGCCAAATATAGCGCATCGTACGCACTCACACTTTGCCGGTATTCCCAGGCCAGCATAGTCAACGGAACGTGCGGCAACCGGTTGATCGGCCACTCGATATGGCGTTGAAGCGCCTCGATCGCTTCAGTTTCGGTCGCAGTTTTCCTGATGACCCCTCGCCGTAGCGTCGACATCACTTCGGCGTCGATCAGTTCGGGTGCAATCAGTTGGGAGCCACGCAGTATTGCCGCGATTTTCCTACCGAGTGGAGTTCGCAATACGACCTCTACCGCAGCCGACGCGTCAACCACGTAACCGCTCATTCCAAACCGGCATCACGGAGTTCACGAGCTTCATGTAGCAACTCCGACGCATTGAAATCTCGATTCCTCGTCGGCAAGCTGTCCCACCGCCGCCACCACGCAGCACTCTCGACCTCGCGTTCCAATGTTTCGCGTACTGTCGCGCTTATCGTCAAACCGCGCTCTTTGGCCAACTCGCGCAACTGGTCGTACAACTCGTCGGGCAGGTTTTTGACTTGCAGATTCGCCATAGCATCAATCAGTATATCATGATTGTATCATGAAGCTTTCATGAGATAACAAAGGCAGGGATATCTGCTCCTCGATCGGCGAGTCGCCACTTCAATAAGTCAGCCCGTGACCGAACCGAAATAGGATGTCTTCCTCGGCGTAACCCGGCGCATCGGAATCTTGGCTGAGTATCGCTTCTGCGCTCTCGGCTAGTGCAAACGGCAGCTTCGCAGTTGGCTCGTCCTTCCCCGTCAATACGTCCATCAACGCCGCATCATTCGCTCCAAATGTAGCCAGTATCGCACCAGCATCTCTCAAACCGCTTTCCTCGTCCAACGCAAACGGTTGACGGAAGCGTACAGCCAAGATCGTTCGATCCGCTCCGATTTCCGACATCACACCTTTGATGTCTTCAAGTGACGGCCTGATAACCCAAGAACTCGATTGCTCCATGTCCGAAAACGCGATCAGGTCAAGCTCTTCCGGATCCGATACCGGCAAGAATCCGCCGCCAACCTTGCTGCTGTTCCCAATCACAACCCGAATCACCGCGTAGTCTGTCCTGTTCGGTACCGTGGGACGTGTTTCGCCTTTCTCCGCATCGTAGTCGCCCGACACCACATCGAACTCATTCCATTCAGGCCCACCAACCACGCCCGAGTCCATCCCCATGACGTAGATCTGTTTGCTTACAGGTTCGGCAACAGGTTCTTCGTACTTACGGTCGCTGTGCATCCCCAGCGCGGCGAACATATCCGGTTGCGGTTTCGGCGTCGGCATATCGACCGGCAACGCTCCGTTCCGATTTTGAAGCAGGACTACGGCCTTGCGTTGCGCAGTGTTGGCTCGTTGCTGAGCCAACCGATCGCCGAGGACATATCCGGCACGATTCGGATCTACGTAAGGGTTCTCGAATAGACCCAACTTGAACTGCTCGGTTAGCAGCCTCGTAACAGCCTCATCCACTCGATCTTCGGAAATCATGCCTTCGTGGATGTTTTCCAGCATCACCTGGCTATCGCTGAAGCCGGAAAGCACGTCGACTCCCGCGTTGATCGCCATCGCCACCCGTTCGCTGACGCTTTTGTCCTCAACTCCCCACGGCATTGTTGTCGCGATCGCGGTGTCCGAGTTCACATTCCCTTCGAATCCCAACCTGTCCCTCAACAACTCGGTCACAATCCCTCTGGAAAACGACATCCCCACGTCGTTCGGCAAGTATCGTTGGCCGACGGGCACACCGTAGTAAGGCATGATCGAAGACACGCCTGCGTTGATTGCGGCGATGAACGGTCTCAAGTGGTACTCGAAATTGTCCGACGGGTAAGTTTGGTACTTGCCGAAGGGGAAATGCGGGTCCGAACCGCCCTCCTGCGGACCGCCACCAGGAAAGTGTTTCATCGTAACCGCAACACTGCGGCTGTTCAGTTCAGGACCTTGCAGATTCTCAACGAGAACCGTCGCAATCTCGGAAGCAAGGCCTGCATCCTCAGTAAAAGTCTCGGTGATGCGGAACCACCGTGGCTCCGTGGACAGATCGAGGCAATAGCCGTACATTCCCCGGATCCCTACCGCTACCCACTCCTTAGCTACTGCCCTAGCGAATTCGCCGATCAAGTCCAAATCCCGTGTTGCGGCTAACCCGGCTTCCTTAGGCCACGCAGAGAACGCCCCCACCGTCGCGTCCAATCCACCCATCCAACCTTCCTCGAAGTGATTTCGAGGATTCGATTTGAACAGAGCAGGGATTCCTAACCTCGACGATTCGCAAAGCTCCTGCACCGCGTTTGTGAATTGCACCGTCTCGTATGGCGTCAACTGCGCGCCGAAAAACGGATGGCTCGTAGCGTCGCTAGGCATGTTGGTTACCGTGTTCCGAAAGATGAAGCGCCTCATCTTCTCCTGAACGGCTAACTTACCCGCCAACTCGGGGACTTGACCACCTTTGTCGGCGTTCAACTGATCGATCATCAGCATCCCCGCCTTCTCCTCAATCGTCATCTGAGAAAGCAGGTCCGCGACACGATCCTCGACCGGTCGTCGCCAATCTTCGTAGACGTCTATCCGACCATTCTTGTTGAGGTCCTTGAACGGCAATCCGTCCTCGTAGAGCAGATCGACGGAGCGTGCTTCAACCTCCGGCCTGCGCCGGTAATCTTTTGATGCCAAAGTTTCCACCCTTCGTTAGTGACTGAACTGAAGCCTAAGCATCCATCATCTGGATGCAGACCGGCCCCGGTATCGAGATCATATGACCTGTGTGGCTCAACTTGCCAGTCTCCGCGTCGCGCCTGAAGGTGTGAATCGTCCCCGAATCCTGGTTCTCCGCCAAAACCCACGTCCCTGTCGGATCGATCTGGAAGTTCCGGGGAGTGTTGCCACGCGTCGACTCGTTGCCGATGTAGTAAAGCATCCGAGAATACTCATCCCAGCCGTAGATCGCCAGCGTGTCGTGACCGCGATTAGAGCCGTAGACGTGCTTCCCGTCAGGCGATACGTGGATATCCGCAGTGCTGTTCCCGTCCGCGTAGGTCACATCAGGCCCCACCGTCCCAACCCAATGCGTCTCGGTCAATCCTCCTGTGTCGGCATCTACGTCGTAGACGCTGATTGTCAGACCGATCTCGTTGATTGCGAATGCGTTCTCGCCGTTCGGGTGGAAAGCGAAGTGGCGCGGACCGCCGCCGGGCGGAGAGTCTACCGAGGCGGCCTCGTTGAGAACAATCTTTCCACCATCGTGGTCAATGTCGTAAACCAATACCTTGTCTAGACCAAGGTCGCATACGATCAACTGGTTGTTTCCAGGTGACATCGTTACCGAGTGAGCGTGCGGTTCATTCTGCCGGGTAGGCTCTACGCCGCTGCCGCCGACGTGCTGGTGGAAGTCACATGCCGCGTTCAGGCTACCATCCCCGTTTATCTCGAACATCGCCACGGATCCACCGGCGTAGTTGGCAACGAAGAGATATTTACCGTTCGCTTCAACTACGAGGTGGCATGGTCCGGTCCCTTTGGTCGATTGCTTGTTGATCAGCGACAACTTGCCATTCTCACCGATGGCGTAAGCATGAACACCACCAGCGTCATCGCCCTCAAAGTCGTTAACTTCAGCCACCGAGTAGAGATAATTGCCGTTCGGATGGATCGTCACGAACGACGGGTTCGGCCCGCTATCCGTGGCAACCGAGAGTTCGGTTAGACGCCCCGTGGCTCCATCCATCTTGCACGTATAGATCCCCTTCGCACCCAAGTTGGTGTATGTCCCGACGAAGATCAGCTGGTCTTTAGGGTGTCCCATATGCACTACCCACCTTTCGAATTTCATTCCTCGGTAGTTCACTATCTGCGCTGCAATGATATGCCACAATCATCAACATCTACCTGCTGATAAATTAGATTCAAGCGGATTCATCGATCAAAACCACCAGCGCAGCGCATGAAATCAGCACCTTTCAACTCCGTCAACCGATTAGAAGTCCTCGGCCGCGAATACTCCTACTACGATCTCGGCGCACTTGAATCGGCTGGCATCTGCGAAGTATCCAAGCTTCCCTTCTCTATCCGAGTGTTGCTCGAAAACGCTCTCCGCAACGCCCATATCGGGCCTGCGACCGAAGATGACGTTCGGTTGGTCGCGTCTTGGTCTCCAACCCAAGCGCCACCAAAAGAGTTCCCGTACATGCCAGGCCGCGTCACGCTACAGGACTTCACCGGCGTCCCCGTTGTCGTCGATCTCGCTGCCATGCGCGACGCCGTCGCTGACAAAGGCGGCAATCCAAGCGTCATCAATCCCGTCGTCCATTCAGACCTAGTTATCGATCACTCCGTCCAAGTCGATTACTTCGCATCCGAAGGCGCACTGGCGCGCAACATCGACCTCGAGTTCGAGCGCAACGTCGAGCGATACAAGCTCCTTAAATGGTCGCAAACGGCATTCGACAACATGCTCGTCGTGCCACCCGGCACCGGCATCGTCCATCAAGTGAACCTAGAGTTCCTTGCATCCACTGTATTAACTGCTGATGTTGGCGGCGAAACCATCGCCTACCCCGATACCTGCGTCGGCACCGATTCTCACACCACCATGATCAACGGCCTCGGCGTTCTCGGCTGGGGCGTCGGCGGCATCGAAGCAGAGGCCGTCATGCTCGGCCAGCCCTACTACATGCTCGTGCCAGAAGTCGTCGGCGTGAAACTCACTGGCAAACTTAGCGAAGGCGCAACCGCAACCGATCTCGTCCTTTCGGTTACCGAGATGCTCCGCAACGTGGGCGTCGTCGAGCGCTTCGTCGAGTTCTACGGACCAGGCCTCGTCTCTCTCCCCGTCGCCGACCGCGCAACCATCGGCAACATGGCACCTGAATACGGAGCAACATGCGGTTTCTTCCCCATCGACCACCAGACTCTCGACTACCTCCGACGCACCGGACGCTCGGAAGAAACCGTCGCTTTGGTTGAGGCGTACGCCAAAGCGAATTATCTCACTCCGTCTGAAGCCGACGATCCGCAATACACCATTGCGCTCGAGTTCGACCTCGGCGATGTCGAGCCTAGCATGGCCGGCCCGAAACGCCCACAGGACCGAGTCCTGCTGAGTGACGTCTCCGACAACTTCCGCGACGCATTCCCGGACGCAGCGACCAACGGCGCAGAAGTAACCGATGGCTCGGTCGTGATCGCTGCCATAACCAGCTGCACTAACACCTCTAACCCATCTGTAATGGTCGGTGCCGGTCTCCTCGCCCGCAACGCTGTCGAACGCGGTTTGGAGCGCAAATGGTGGGTAAAGAGCAGCCTCGCTCCCGGCTCAAAAGTCGTCTCTGACTACTTAGACCGCGCGGGATTGACCGATTCCCTCGAATCGTTAGGTTTCCAAACCGTCGGATACGGCTGCACCACCTGCATCGGCAACTCCGGTCCACTGCCTCAGGAAGTAGCCGACACTGTAACCGATAACGACCTCGTAGCCGCGGCGGTCCTCAGCGGAAACCGCAACTTCGAAGGGCGCGTCCATCCTCAGGTCAAAGCCAATTACCTTGCATCCCCAATGCTCGTCGTCGCTTACGCCCTAACCGGCCGAATCGACGTCGATCTTACGCAAGAAGCCCTAGGCACTGACGAAGGTGGAAACGACATCTTCCTATCGGACATCTGGCCCAGCCAGAACGAGATCGCACAAACCGTCGCCAGCGCAGTAGGTGTAGACCAGTTCAATGACCGCTACGGCGCGGTCTACGACGGCCCTGAACAGTGGCAAGAGCTCGAAGCCGCAACTGGTCAGCAGTTCCAGTGGGACCCCGGCAGCACCTATATCCAGCCTCCCCCCTACTTTGAAGGCTTCGAACTTGAACCACAATCCCGCGACGAAATCACGAACGCCCGCGTGCTAGTTAGCGTCGGAGATTCCGTGACCACCGACCACATCTCACCCGCCGGCAGCATCCCACCATCGGCACCGTCGGGCCAGCACCTCATCGGCAATGACGTCCCTCGCCGCGCCTTCAACTCCTACGGCTCCCGGCGCGGCAACCACAACGTCATGATGCGAGGCACCTTCGGCAACATCCGCCTCCGCAACAAACTCACTCCAGACCACGAAGGCGATTGGACCGTCCACTACCCCACTGGCGAAACGATGCGCATCTTCAACGCTGCCGAGCGCTACCGCTCAGAAGGCGTCCCACTCATCGTCATCGCCGGCAAAGAGTACGGCACTGGTAGCTCCCGCGACTGGGCCGCAAAAGGCCCCATGCTCCTCGGCGTCCGCGCCGTCATCGCCGAGAGTTTCGAGCGCATCCACCGCGCAAACCTCATCGGCATGGGTGTTGTGCCGTTGCAGTTCGTCAACGGTCAGTCGGCTCAATCTCTCGGACTGACCGGCAAGGAGCAATACGCCATCAGCGGTATAGGCACCACCGTCGAATCCGGATCAACTATGTCCGTCACAGCCACATCTGACGACGGCTCATATAAAACGTTCGATGTCCTCTGCCGCGTAGACACGGCGATCGAAGCAGAATACTATCGCCACGGCGGCCTTCTACCCTACGTCCTGCGCCAAATGATCCGGCAGAACGCTGAATAGCGAGCTAGGCTACGTTGGCGTCTAGGTCGTCAGCTTCGTCGACCGAATCTCTAGCGCCTATTTCGCGTCGCAGGCACTCGCGCAGATCGCGATGCTCAAACTCGAATCCCGCCTGCAACAGCTTCTCAGGTATCACGAGCGCGCTGTTGATCGCCAGCTCTTGGATGTAGTTGCCGATGGCGAATCGGGCGATGACCGCCGGCATCCAACCGAAACTCGGCTTGCCCAGGGCATCGCCTATCGCATGTGTCAACTCCAAATTCCTGACTACGCCCGGCGATACAACGTTGACAGCACCATCTAATTCATCGTTCTCAGCGATGAACAGCAGCGCCGAAACCGCATCGTCGATATGCACCCAAGGAGTCCACTGACGTCCACTTCCTAATCGGCCCCCAACCCCTGCCCGGAACGACCGCATCAACACCGGAAGCGGCCCATCTTCGGCGTCAAACACCATCCCGAATCGAGCCGTCGCAGTCCTCACGCCAAACTCTGAAGCACTCGCAGTAACAGCCTCCCAAGGAACTGCGATATCGGCAAGAATGCCCTGACCGGGTTCGCTCTGTTCCGTCAACTGCTCGTCGCCGCGATCACCGTAAACGGCGACGCCGGAAGCGGTAACCAACACCGACGGGGGCGATTCCAGACGCCGACATATCTCCACCAGCGTCTCAGTCGTCACGATCCGGCTGTCGGCGATTACTTTCAGATAGTCGCGATTCCACCGTTTCGTAACCGTGGCACCCGAAAAATTGAAAACAGCATCAACCGACCCAACCTCATCGACATCCACCGAATCAGGGTCGTCGGTCTCCCACTGGAACTCGGTAACTTCGGCCTCGGGATCAGGTTCTCTGCGGACCAGATGGACGACCTTGTGGCCCCGTTCGATCAGTCGTGCGGTTAACGCTTGACCGATAAAACCGCTCGCACCAGTAATGAGAACCCTCATACCTCCATCATAAAGCCGCACCACCATCGACCGTGATCATCGACCCGGTCACTCCGCTCGCCTCATCCGATGCCGCAAACAAGAACGCGTTCGCTAAATCTTCCGGCAACATCAAACGCCCCATCGGCGTATTCGAGCGCCTACCCTCATAGTTCTGGGGGTTGTCGATGCTAGTCGACGCATCATTCGGGCTATATGCATTGTTGCCTCGGATAAATGGCGTGTCCACATGCCCCGGCGAGATGATCACCGACCTGATGTTGTCCTTCGCGTAGCTACCGGCCGCGGCACGGTTCAACCCGACCATCCCCATCTTCTGCGCTGCATAAGCGGGTGACCCGCCACCAGGTCGAATCGATGCCAACGACCCCATATTCAAAATCGCTCCTCCTCCCGCGCGCCGCATCGATGGCACGACCGCCTTGATTCCCAGAAACGCGCCCGTCAGACCCGTATCCATGATGACGTTCCACATGTCGAGCGTCTGATCGTCGAAACTCACACGGAAGTTTGCCCCCGCGTTGTTGCACAAGATGCTCACCGGGCCAAACGCCTCCTCCGTCGCACTGACACAATCAGCCCAACCAGCCTCGTCTCGCACATCCAACTCGTAAGGTATCGCTCTGCCTCCGGCCTCCTTGATATCGGCGCTAACCGTTTCCGCAGCTTCTATACGAAAGTCTGCGACACAAACCGCGGCGCCATGCTCGGCGAACAGTCGACTCTGCGCCCCTCCCATCGCACCCCCGCCACCCGTGACGATGGCTACCTTTCCCGCTAAACGCTCTCCGAAATTGGCTGTTGACATTTAACTTGTCCCCCAGATCGTGTGTTCCGCATGAAATGTTACACACAAACCTAGAGTGTCTCCGCATGCCCATTCCCTCTGGATTCCGGCTTTCGCCGGAATGACGGACTTTTCAAAGGTCTTACGCGATCAGGAACTAGGTGGTGTGATCAGCGCAGTCAACGCGCCCTGTGGATCATAGATCCAAGCCATCCGCCCTACTCCCGGCACATCCCAAGGCGGATCCGGCAATTCCCCGCCATTCTGAACCGCGCGTTCAACCGCACCATCAACATCATCGACGTTGAAGTAAACGATCCATGTCGGACCGCCGAGACGCGCAATCAACTCGTCCGAAAGCCCGCCGAGGGCGCTGATGCCCATTACGGGGCCATCCTCGGTGATGACTATCGAATTGATCGAGCCGTCCGGCATCTCCATGGGATTAGTCTTCACTCTTAGCAACATTCGGTAAAACGCCGCGGCCGCTTCAGCATCAGGCGTCATCAACTCGCACCACTGCATCGAACCATGCTCATGCTTGATGGTGGGTCCGGACTGAAAGGCCTGCCAGATGTGCACTCTCCCTCCCGTCGGATCCGCGATCTCCGCGCCAATTCCGTACTCCCCTACCTTTGCCGGAACCTCAACCACAGAGCCGCCGAAATCGGCAACCCGGCTCGTCACTTCCTCAATGTCATCCACTAACAGTTGCACGATCCACCGCGGCTTCGCACCAGACGCGATCTCTTCGTCGTCCAGTGCAGCGATCCCGGCAGGATACCCGGACGAGGTCTTCGCCCACACGTAAAGCTCCCCCCCAACTTCCTCTGGCGGCGCTTCATCGTAGCCCCAACCGAACAGATTCGCGTAAAACGACATCGATGCCGCGATATCAGGCGAACTCAAGTCCACCCAAAATGGCGTTCCTTGACTGAGATTGGTGTATTGAGGCATGACTAGTTCGATTATCTCCCTGCCTGGTGCGGCTCAACGATACAGAAGTCGGCTCCTTGTGGATCGCGTAGCACGATGAAGCGGCCGACCACGTTAACTACGGGGGCCTTGGCCATCGCCTTGCCGCCGTTTGATTTCACGTACTTCACCGTTGCATCAAGATCAGTTACCTGAAAATATACGAACCACATCGACGGCACGCCATCCGCGATCATCTCATCAGGCCACTGAAACATTCCGGCGACCGGGATGTCGTGCACGATCCACGTCGTGTATTCGTCCACACCGCCTTGCGGAGCGGTTACAGTCTCAACTCCGAGCACATCTTCGTAGAATCCCACCGACCGTTCGAGATCGGTGCTCACATGTTCAGGCCAGGTCAATGCGCCCGGCTCTGCGCGGATAAGGCTGCCTTGAAATTCTTCCGGTTGCCAAAGGGTGGTCTGGCAACCTGTCGGGTCTTCAATTACAGCGACGCGCCCAGCGCGATCGACATCGGTAGCCTCGGCTAAGATCGCATCGCCGCGCTTCCGAACGTTGTCAAGAGTCGTATCGATGTCATCGACTGTGATGTAGACGTGCCACTCTGGTTTGGCTTCGGAGCGCGTTTGCTCCGGCCCCAGCTCGTAGATCGCGGCGGTGGCCACATCCTTTACCATCGCCATCGAATAGGTGCCGATGCCCATCTCGCCCATCTGCTCGTCGATGTAACTCCAGCCGAACAGCCCTGAGTAGAACTCCTTGGCGGCATCGAGATCGGATGTCGCGAGATCTACCCAGCACGGTGTTCCGTGCTGGTATTTTTCAAGTAAGGGCATCGGTCATATCGATATCGAATCACACTGTCGGGGCTTGCTGAATTCCGAACACCGCGCCTTGCGGGTCTTGTATGACTGCGAAGGTGCCCACCATCGGCAACACTTCGGGTCCGAACATTATTTGAGCGCCCATCGACTTCGCCGCCTCGACTGCCGCGTCAGCGTCGTCGACTCGAAAATAGACCTCCCAATGTGGAGGGACCCCCATCTCGACGAGGTGAGGCGGCGAAACCATGATCCCAGCTGCCGGGATTCCGTCCACAGTCAGCATGTGGTAGTCCCCACCTTCAGGTGTGGGCATCGTTTCTTTATCGAGATCGATGCCGAATAGTTCGGTGTAAAACTTGCCGGCGCCTTCTTGATCCGAGGTCAGCAATTCGACCCATGTCAACGCGCCGTGTTCGTCTCGAACCTCGGCGCCGATGTTCTCTTTGTCCTGCCAAAACGAGATAAAGGCACCAGATGGGTCTTGCGCCACCATCACCATTCCCGATTCGTCCTCGTCGAACTCATCAGCGACCACTGTCCCACCAAGATCATGCAGTTTCGAAGCGGTGGCATGGATGTCATCAACTGCAAAGTAAACGTTCCAGTGAGGCGGTACGTCAGCCTCCGCTTCCTGTTCGACTTGGGTGTAGATCGCAGCCGCTGTGGAGCCGTCTACATGCGCCATCGAGTAGACTTGATCCCCACCCATGGGGATGTCCTGATACTCCCAACCGAATATCTTCGAGTAAAACTCCTTGGCCCCTTCCTGATCCGTTGTCGATAGATCGGTCCAACACGGGGAACCTTGCTTGTAACTTTCGATCTTCATTCTGCTTCCTTTCGAGGTTCGTCTAACCGGCTGGTGGCGACTGCACTCCGAACTGCGCGCCTTGCGGGTCCTGCATGTAGCCAATCGTTCCCATGGGGCCCAAATCTGCTGGCCCCATGTAGACCTGTCCGCCGTTCGCCGTCGCAGCATCGCAGACTGCCTGCGCGTCGTCGACCCTGAAGTAGACCTCCCAGTGCGAAGGGACCCCCATGTCGACAACTTGCTGCGGCATGTTCATGATGCTTGCCACGGGTTCACCGTTGACCAACAGCTGGTGAACCGTGCCGCCGTCTGGCGACGACATCGCGTCCTTCGCAACTTCTATATCGAGCAACTCTGAGTAGAAGTTAGCAGTTGCGTCTTTATCAGTGGTCAGCACCAGTGCCCATGTCAACGCTCCATGCTCGTCACGCACCTCCGCACCAATGTGTTGCATCGGCTGCCAGAACATGACCACCGCGCCGACCGAGTCCTTCGCGACGATCATGCGTCCGGCATCGAACACATCCATCGGAGCCATAAGCACGGTTCCGCCCAAGGATGGCACTCGTTCGGCAATTGCGTCCACATCATCTACTGTGATGTAAACGTTCCAATGCGGCGGTACGCCCTGCTGGGCTTCTTCTGGCTGCTGAGGAGCGATGGCGCCTGCGGGAGAACCACCGATTTGGGCCATGGAGTAGATCATTCCGTTACCCGCGTCGTTGTCTTCGTATTGCCACCCGAACAGCTTGGCGTAAAAATCCTTTGCCGCTGATTGGTCTGAGGTGGATAGATCGACCCACGACGGGGTACCCTGAGCGTATCTTTCGACTTTCGGCATGCGTTTTTGGCCTTTCTTGCCCTATTATGTTGTCGCTTTGGACGCGTCGAAATGACCGTCGGCACGTCACATCGCCATATAGTGATTACTTTTACTCCATCGGTTGCATGGAGATGATGCTGAACGTCGCACCCTGAGGATCGTTGAGCACCGCAAACCGGCCCGGAGGAATGTTCGTGGGGGGAACACAGACCACACCACCCAACTCCGCGGCTTTCGCCGCCGACGCATCGCAGTCCTCGACTCGGAAATAGACCATGAAGTGCGACGGCATATCGCCCCAGCTTTCATCCATCTCCATCATCCCGCCGCGATCCGGCTCCACGCCGTCGATCTTCAGCCAGTGATACTCGTACTCGATTTCGCCCTCGGCATCTTCACCATCCGTCGGCGGAAGCATCAGATCCACTCGCTGATAACGCGAACCGAACACATGACCAACAAAATCGTTGATGCCCGGAACGTCCCGAGTGTAGTACTCCACCCACACGACACCGCCTACTTCGCCCCAAGCCTCATTCTCAACACCTTTATCCCCACTCCACACAACCAACGGAGCACGTTCCGGCGTCAGCAGCAAAGACTTCTTTCCTCCGCCAGCCGGATCATCGCAGGCCGGCATGATCACCGTCGCGCCCTTCTCAACCGCCCGTTCCATCGCCGACTCAGCATCGTCCACCCAGAACGCGTTGACCCAGTTCAGCGGCCCTTCCGGCAACGGCATCCCCTCGCTGTAGGTGTAGACACCGGCCACGACCTTGTCGCCCAACTGCGCCTGCGAGAACACTCCTTGCGGGCTCAACATCAGGTCGTGCCACTCCCATCCAAGCAACTCTGAATAGAAGCTCTTGGTCGCATCCACATCCTTCGACGCCAAATCCCACCATACAGGCGTACCTTGCACATGCTTACTCATGAGTTACTCCCTACAAATCGCTATGTATCAACGTCAACCACTCAATGCCGACACGGACGATTATGCGATAACATACATCAAATGTCAAACGAATGTATTAAATCCATTTGACGAAGGGTGTTCATCCCGCGGGTTGCCACAGGTTGAAACTCACTCCTTGGGGATCCACTAGGGACGCCAGTGATCCCGGCGGGACATCCATCACTGGAAACACTACCCTAGCTCCAAGCGATTCTGCCCTTGCGATTGACGAGTGGATATCTTCAACCATGAAATACGTCGCCCATCGCGCGGCAGATTCGTCTGTCAATTCAAAGAACGCGCATGGCATCTGTTCGCCGCCGATGGAAAGCATTGTCACTGTGTAGTCTGATCCAGCATCATCACCATCACCTGTCGGAATAGTTATCGTGTCGAAATCTACGCCGAAAGTCTCAGAGTAGAACCGCTTTGCGGCGTCCAGGTCGCCAGTGTGATACTCGATCCAGCATACCGATCCAAGTTCTGCGAAAACATCTGCGCCGTACCCTTTCAGGCTTTGCCACAGACCGAACACTGCGCCCTCCGGCGTCGACACCCTCGCGGTCACGCCCCAACCATCAGCGTTGTGCGGACCGGATAGCACGCGGCCGCCATTCGCCTCGATCCTTTTAACTGTCTGTTCGGCATCATCGGCATAAACGCTGTTGATCCACACCCCGGCAACACCGTTGGCATCGTCGTCGGCAGACATTCCCGCAATGTTGGCGTCGCCTCTAATCGCCATGTGGTATGTGTTGCCACCAGACATCGGCACATCCGCCCACTCCCAACCAAACATCCCCGTATAAAACGCCTTCGCCCCCTCAGGATCAGGCGTAGCCAAATCAAACCAAATCGGATTCCCTTCCAACTGCGGCATTCGAGGTGCCATCATGTCTAATTTCTCCTTGTCATTTGCGTCGCGGTCCGCCGTTGCATCCCTAAGTGACCGCTCTGAGTTCAAACCGCGTTTTGGTCGCTACCGGATGTCCTTGACCGACACGTCGCCACCTTCCTCGAATTCGATACTCAACCTCGCGTATCTGAAAAGCGAAGTACCAATGGTCGGTTCCAATCCCGTGTACCGGGATGGTCATGACCTTGCGACTAAAGGTGACCTCACCGCGGAACAGCGGTACATCCTCTTCCGAGGCATTCGCCAACTCAACGGCATTACCGCCAATAGATGTCGGATCAAGCTCTTCCACGACATCCAGCGGCAACGACAAGTACCCGTTGAAACCGGTATCAATCAGCGCCTTTTGAGTCACGAGGTCACCTGAACGATCAGTCACCGAAATATCAGCGTAAGGGCACAGTCCTAGGCGACCGTTCCGCACAAAGCCGATCTTCAAAGTAATTCGCGTACCCTGACGGACGGCATCCTAAATGTAACGATATCCAGATGACGAAGCGTATACAACTCGGCGTCCGGCATGCGTTGACGCAATCTATCGACACCATGCAGCAGGTCGTCGTCAACCTCCCAGGCCCCGCTGTTCGCATCGATCATCACGAACCTGCCCCGGTCAGCTTCCGTCAACTCATCCTTGATCCCACCAAAGTAATACGCCTTTGCCCGTTCCGCAATCGCGTCGATATCTGATTTGGCTTTCAAGATCACTTAACTCGGTTGCTAGAGTGGCTGGTGTTCCAGATTCTACCGAACGTTGCTGAACAACGTCTGAATCACCGTCCCAACCCCCGCATCATCCCCCGAATATAGTCCACCTGCCCCAAGTGTTCCGCTAACTCCGCCAACAGGTGACCTAACACACTCGCAACCGTCATCGGTTGACCATCTATCTCGCCCAAGACCTTGCTCAGATCCTCTTCTTCGATGCCATCGGCGAAATACTCCTTAGTCCGCTCTCTAACCGCTCCGTAGTACTCCATTACCAGGGCAACATCCAGCTTCGGCATCGCTCGTATCTGCTCAAGCGTCTGTGCATACCCGGTGCCTTCGACATATACACCGATACGTTCGCGCCACCCTTGGCCGACCCAAACAGTGTCGCGTTCGCTGAGCCGGGTGTTGATCCAATAGTCCTCGGTCATCGCCATATGCCAGACGATCCAATCGATTGTGTTCGACTCTAGCGTTGGCCGCCAATGAAGCTCGTACTCGTCGAGACCATCCAAGGTCCGTTTCAGATCCACGAAGACTTCGTTTAAACCTGCGTCGACTATCTGCAAGAAAGGCTTCATCCCGAACCCTTATACATCCTTCCTAATCATTCGCATCCTAGTTCACTCACCCAAACCTCGCATCATTCCCCGCAGGTATTCGATCTGCCCAAGATGCTCCGCCTCCTCGCACAGCAGATGTCCTAAAACCCATCCGAAAGTCAACGGCGGATCACCCGTCTCCTCAACTCCTTTCGACAAATCCTCCTCCCGCATCTCATTCGCGAAATACTCCCGCGTTCCAGCCCTCACCGCCTCGTAGTACTCCATCACCAAAGACACATCAAACGCCGGCATCGACCTTATCTCATCCCCGGTCTGACCACCATGACGGGCGACATCTTCGCCGCCTGGAAGCCGCTCCGACCAACCATCCCGCCCCCAAATCATCTCCGACCCACGCAACCCGATATTCACCCATCCATCCTCCACCAGCGCCATATGCAACACCATCCAATCGATCGTGTTCGACTCCAGTGTCGGACGCCAATGCAGCTCATCCTCACTCAACCCATCCAACACACGTTTCAGCTTCTCAAACGCCTCATTCAATCCCGAATCTATCGCCACCAAAAACGATTTCATTCCCCCACTCCTCCCCTTTTTTCGTAGCGAAGCGGAGAAAAAGGGGGACGCGAGTGTAGCGAAGCGAAACTCGCAGGGGGTTCATACCATCGCGCCACCAGAACCATCATTAACATCACACAAACAACCTAATCTGGCAAAACCATATCATTCGCATCCTAGTTCACCCATTCAACCCCCGCATCATCCCCCGCAGATACTCGATTTGCCCCAGATGCTCCGCCTCTTCGCAGAGCAGGTGTCCCAATATCCACGCATAGTTCACCGGATCGTAGCGCGGGTGCATAACCTCCTTCGCCAGATCCGCCTCCTGCATCTCATTCGCGAAATACTCCCGAGTGCCCGCACGAACCGCCTCGTAATACTCCATCACCAACGGCACATCGAACGGAGGGATAGCTCGAATTTCCTCAGCCGTCTGCCCAAATCCGTTGCTCGGCTCATCTACTCCTGTGCGTTCCGCCCATCCATCCCGGTCCCAAATCGACTCTGATTCCCGCATCCTCACATTCACCCAGTTGTCCTCGACCCGAGCCATGTGCCACACCATCCAGTCGATAGTGTTCGACTCCAGAGCCGGACGCCAATGCAGCTCATCCTCACTCACCCCATCCAACGCCCGCTTCAACTTGTCGAACGCCTCATTCAATCCCGAATCAATGGCTTGCAGAAACGGTCGCATCATCATCTCCTATCGTCGTTTGTCAGGCTCTAATCTCAACCCAATCCTACTTGTCCAAACCTCGCATCATCCCACGCAAATACTCGATCTGCCCCAGATGCTCTGCCTCCTCGCAAAGCAGACGCCCCAATACCCACGCACCAGTCCTGCCACGGAAGTTGGTGTGTTGAATCACTCGCGACAGATCATCTTCCTGCATCTCGCCCTCGAAATATTGTGACGTCTCACCACGAACCGTTCTGTAATACTCCATCACACCCGGCACATCAATCCGTCCCATCGCCCGTATCTCCTCCATCGTCATCCCGGCGCCAGCCCCAGACGTCGCAATCCCAAGTCGTTCGCCCCAACCATCACGCTCCCAAATCGACTCAACATCCCTCAACACAAAATTCACCAGATTGTCTTCAACCCGCGCCATGTGCCACACCATCCAATCGATCGAGTTCGACTCCAAAGTCGGCCGCCAACGCAACTCATCATCATTCAACCCGTCCAACGCCCTGTTCAGCTTGTCGAAAGCCTCATTGATACCCGAATCTATAGCCTGCAAGAGCGGTTGCATGGCAAATCCTTAGCACTGAATCCCCGATTGGCTTGTACTGCACCGTACCGAATATACTTGCCAAGCGAGCTAAACTCCAGCGAAACATTTCGACAAGGTTCATAAAGTGATCTGGTCTTCAAGCGAGATAGTTTCTGTATTGACGTTCCTGCTGCCGGGATTTGTGTCTGCCGCGGTCTTCTATTCACTGACATCTCATCCGAAACCTAATGATTTCGGCAGCGTTGTTCAAGCGTTGATGTTTACGATCGTCGTCCAAGCGATCACGTTGATTCTGAGAATCAACTTTTGGTCTTGGAGCCACGAAACGGAAGTTTTTGTATCGGTCGCAATCGCAATCGTCGTCGGCTTGGTTGCGGCTACGTTTTCGAACCTAGACCTGCCCCACAGAGTCCTGCGAAAACTGAAACTAACCAAAGAGAACACTTATTCATCTGAGTGGTACTCGGCGTTCGCAAACAAACAACACTACGTAGTGCTTCATTTGAACGATGATCGAAGGTTTTTTGGTTGGCCATCCGAATGGCCTAGTGATCCAGATCGCGGACATTTCAGGATCACCGATGGACAGTGGCTCACCCAAAGCGACGATCAAGGAACCGACAGCCCCCATGGGCCCAAGCATGTTGTCCAATCTTCAGATGTATTTGAATTGTTGGTTCCAGTCTCAGATGTGTCGATGGTAGAATTCGTACACACGGAAAAAGACGGAAACGGATCGAATCATGGCTAAGGTTCCAACATTTCCCCCAAAGGGCGTGGTCAAGCCACCACCCCCGCCGCCACCCCCACCAAAAGGAAGGTAATGGCAGACAAGAATAAGCCGGGCCCGGATGTCTTGATCAAGTTTGGCCAAACTTCCAAGCCAAAGAACGTAGTCAAACCAACACCACCTCCGCCCAAAAAGGACTAACGAGGCTTACTCGTCCCCCGCATCCGCCAGCAACTTCCTCAAATCCACTACCTGATCCCTCAGCTGCGCCGCCGTCTCGAACTCCAGCTCACGCGCCGCCTTCTTCATCTGGCGCTCCAAGTCCTTCACGATCCGAGTCAACTCGTCCTTCGGCAGACCCATCTCCGCACCGAACGGTTCGCCCTGATCTGCTAAAACCGTCGGCTCTGACTGCTTCACCCGTTCGGTGATGTCCCGAATATCCTTCACGATGCTGTAAGGCGTGATGTTGTGGTCGGCGTTGTGCTGCGCCTGCAACTCACGACGACGGTTCGTCTCCGAGATCGCGAACGTCATCGACTCCGTATACCGGTCCGCATACATCACAACCTTCCCCTCGATGTGCCGCGCCGCCCGACCAATAGTCTGTATCAGCGACGTGCCAGACCGCAGATACCCTTCTTTGTCTGCATCCAAGATCGCCACCAGCGAAACCTCCGGCAAGTCTAGACCCTCTCTCAACAGGTTGATGCCAACCACAACGTCATAAACCCCCAACCGCAAATCCCGCAATATCTCCGTCCGCTCCAATGTGTCGATCTCCGAATGCAGATAATGCACCCGTATCCCCAACTCCCGCAGATAGTCCGCCAGATCCTCCGCCATGCGCTTGGTCAGCGTAGTAACCAACACCCTCTGACCCTTCGCCGTCGTCTCCCGTATTCGCGCAATCAAGTCGTCAATCTGGTTCTCCGTCGGCAACACCGTGATCTCTGGATCGATCAGCCCCGTCGGACGAATGATCTGCTCCACTCTCTGCTCCTCATGCGCCTTCTCATACGGTCCAGGGGTGGCCGAAACATACACCACCTGATTGACCCGATCCTCAAACTCCTCAAATGTCAACGGCCGGTTGTCGATCGCCGACGGTAGCCTGAACCCATACTCCACCAATGTCGTCTTGCGCGCATAGTCTCCGTGATACATCCCACGCACCTGCGACAACGTCATGTGCGACTCATCAACGAATAGCAGGAAATCCTCCGGGAAGTAGTCCAGCAGCGTCCATGGGGCCGATCCCGCCGGACGCCTTCCCAACGGCCGCGAATAGTTCTCAATCCCCGGACACGTCCCCGTCTCATGCATCATCTCAAGGTCAAACAACGTCCGCTGCTCCAACCTCTCCGCCTCCAGCAGCTTCCCTTCGCTACGGAACAGGTCCAGCTGCCCCTCAAGCTCGTTGCGAATGTCTTTCAGCGCATCCGCAAACTCCTCCTCTGGTGTGATGAAGTGCTTGCCCGGATAGATGTCATACTCCTCAACCTCGCTCAATATCTCACCCGTCAACGGGTCGATCAGCGTTATCCGCTCGATCTCGTCGCCGAAAAACTCGATCCGAACCGCCAACTCCTCATCAGCCGGCATGATCTCCAACGAGTCGCCCCTCACTCTGAACGTCCCGCGCCGCAAATCCATCAAGTTTCGGTCGTAATACATCCCAACTAGCCGACGCGTGATCCGCATCACCCCCGGCTCATCCCCTACCCGCAGTCGCAGCGTGATCTGGTTGTACTCCTGCGGCGATCCAAGACCGTATATACACGACACACTAGCTACGATCAACGTATCCCGCCGCGTCATCAGCGACCGAGTCGCCGCGTGCCGCAACCGGTCGATCTCCTCGTTGATATCCGTCTCTTTCTCGATATACGTGTCCGAACGCGGGATATACGCCTCCGGCTGGTAGTAGTCGTAGTACGACACGAAGTACTGCACCGAGTTGTTCGGAAAATACGTCTGAAACTCGGTCGCCAGCTGCGCGGCCAGCGTCTTGTTGTGCGCGATCACCAGCGTCGGACGCTGCACCTTCTCCACGATGCTCGCCATCGTGAACGTCTTACCCGAACCCGTAACACCCAACAGCGTCTGGTGCTTCAACCCGCGGTCCGCGATCCCCTCAACGACCTTTTCGATAGCCCCCGGCTGATCCCCCTTCGGCGTGAACTCGTGCTCAATCTTGAACTCGCCAGTAGTCGGCGCAGTCAGAGGAACTGCAACTGGCTCAACAGTAGTAGTCATATTGCGATTTTACCCACACACCAGAAGAGGCGTAAGGTTTCCCCCGTTCACGGGGGAAATGTCCGGGGCCTGCCCCGTACCCCGATACGGGGGACAAAGGGGGGTGCACACAACATCCCTCTTGCCACATTTCCAATAGTCTTACATACCACTAACAAATTAGAGTTTCGATATATGAAAACAACGTGTTTCTGAACGTCGCGCCATTAGATGAGCACAAGATTACAGGGTCCGAACAACGACGATGAGGCGCGCCGTCGAGACGACGACGAGATCGATCTACGTTACCGCGCTTACGTTGTCGACGAAGATGACGAAGACATCTACGACCCATCAGAGCGTCGCGTAGCCGACGGCTGGGCAACCGAGACCAAGTCAGACACTCCTTGGTGGGCGAAAGCCGGCATCGCAGTAGTCTCGATACTCATCGTTCTCGGTCTAGTTGCCGGGTTGGCCGGACCGTTCCTCGGCAACTTCGGGTCCAACGACCCGCCCAAAATCGAATACACACCCGCCCAAGTCATCGAAGTCATCGACATGCGAACCATCATCGTCGACATCGACGGCGAAATGGCGACCGTCCGCTACATCGGCATTCAACCGCTCCCACTCGACAGCGAATGGCACGAACTCGGTGCACTCGCCAACCAGCAACTCGTCGCCGACCGCGAAGTCGTCCTCGAAGCCGACGAGATCGACAAAGACGACTTCGGACGTCTCCTCAGATACGTCTATGTTGACCGCCAAATGGTCAACGGACTCCTCGTCCGTAACGGCATAGCCTTGCCGAGCGACGAACAGGAAGGCTTGAACCGCCACTCCAACAGCCTCCACTCATGGCGCCAAGCCGCACAGTTCGAAAAACTCGGACACTGGAGCGACACGCCCCCGTCATTCGTCAACGGGGGCACCAACTGAACCTCCAGTTCATTGTCCGCACCCCCGCGCCGAGCGGCATCGCGCCCATCAACCGCGGTCCCTCCCCTTTTTGCGTAGCAAAAGGGGGACGCGTCGAGCGTAGCGAGACGCAGGGGGTTCATACGTCCGGAGCGGAAACACGTACCCTAAATCCCGTTCAATTCCCGCTTAAGCATCAAGCGGGAGGGGGTGTGCAAGCGCCTCTCCACGGCGGAATCAGCAGTAGGGTGAACGGCGCAACCAAGGCAAGTCGACCGAGGTGATCACCAAACGCCCAACTCCACGCCGTCGCCGAACCAGCATCGGCAACCCCCTCACACGCTTCAAAGTCGTCCTCGACCGCGACTACGCCCGACTCTGGGGCATCGGCGTCTCAACCTCCGTCATGCGATGGCTCGAAACCGTCGCACTCGGAATCTTCGTCTTTCAACTCACCGAATCCGCATTCCTCGTCGGCTTCATCGGATTCCTGCGCATGGCACCCATGCTCGTCCTCGGAGCTTTCATCGGCGCCATCTCCGACCGTCTGAACCGCCGCGCCATACTCGCCGTAACCAATATCTCCCTAGCGGCCATATACCTCGTCCTCGCACTCCTCGTCCTCACCGACAACATCGAGTTCTGGCACGTTACCGTCGGAGCATTCGTCGCCGGCGTCGTATGGGCCACTGACTTCCCCGTCCGCCGCGCTATGATCGCAGACACCGTACCCGCCGACCGCGTCTCATCCGCTTTCGGCGTCGACATGGCATCCAGCAACTTCTCACGCGTCATCGGACCCATCGCCGGAGGCGCGTTCCTCCAGAGCATCGGCATGGAAGCCGTCTACTTCCTCGGATGCGGACTCTTCATCATCGCCTCGCTACTCGCCGCCTCAATGCTAATCATCCGTAAACCGCCCACCTCCGCCGAGCGCACTCCCGCCACCAGCAGCAGCTACGACCTACGATCCGGAATCAAACACATCATGGCTGACACCGTTCTGTTGGTGACCATCATCATCACCATCATCATGAACCTCTTCGCATTCCCCTACCAGCTGATGGTCCCCGTCATCGGCGAAGAGAAACTCATGATCGACCCCGTACTCGTCGGCGCACTCATCAGCGTCGAAGGACTCGGAGCCACCATCGGAGCACTCACCATCGCCGCCGCGGCGCAGCCCCGACACTTCACCCGCATCTACACCCACGCCTCCCTCGGCTTCCTCCTCGTCATCATCGCCTTCGCCCTCACCCCTTGGTATTGGCTCGCCATCCCCCTACTCTTCATCGGCGGATTCGGCATGTCCGGATTCGGCACCATGCAATCCATCATCGTCGTCTCATCCACCCGCCCCGAGATGCGCGGCCGCGTCCTCGGCGTCCTAGCAGTAGCCATCGGCTCCGGCCCTATAGGAGCCCTGCACGTAGGCTGGCTAGCCACCCAAATCGGCACCGACACCGCCGTCCTGGCAATCGCCATCACCGGCATCATCCTAACCACAATCCCCCTCCTAATCTGGCGCAAATACCTCCGCAGCATCCCGCGCTACCGCGGTTGAGGGACTTTGCACAACCCTCCCCTTTTTGCGTCAGCAAAAGGGGGACGCGGCAAGCCCAAATGACCGACATAAGAGACGCAGGGGGTTCATACACACAAACACCAATTCAAACATCATCATCATCATTCCAAATCATGGCAATCATAGTTCACAACCCTCCCCAACACATCAATACGGCTTGACCATAAACAATCATATGGCTAGTATGGGTATCTATGAAGACGACGATTGAAATCCAAGACGAATTGTTGGCGAGAGCAAAGCGGCACGCCAAGTTGACTGGACGACCACTCAGGGCCGTAGTTGAGGAAGGGCTCCGCCAAGTGCTAGCATCACCTACCCGCCGAGAACGCTACGTGCTTCCAGACCTCAGCGTAGGTGAAGCAGGTGCAAACGATCCATTGGAGACCTATTCATGGCAGGATCTCCGCGAGGAAATCTACGGGACGCCGACCGTCCAATGATCGCTGTCGATACGAATCTGCTTGTGTATGCCCATCGCCGCGAGTCGCGCCATCACGCAGCCGCGGCTTCGGTCATACGTGGATTAGCGGAAGGAAACGACGTCTGGGCCATCCCCTGGCCTTGTTGCTACGAATTTCTAAGCGTGGTGACGAACCGTCGCATCTGGAAGGAAAGCGCCACTACCCCGGAACAATCATGGCGCCAACTCGTCGCTTGGACCTCTTCGCCCTCAGTTCGGTTGATCGGCGAGACCGAGGACTTCACTCAAATACTCGAGAGGTTCGTGCTACGTCCCAGAGTGATAGGTGGAGTCGTGCACGACGCCCGAATAGCCGCCGTCTGCATCGCACACGGAGTCGAAGCCCTCCTAACCCGCGACCGCGACTTCTCACTATTCCCGGAACTCCGAACCCGCGATCCAATCCCCGACGCGTATCACCAACAGTCGCGTCCGTAACCACCCCCTCCCACTTGATGCTCAAGGGGATAACCATACCCTCTCCCCTGATGCCCAAGGGGAAAACCATGCCCTCCCCCTTGATGCCCAAGGGGGAATTAAAGGGGGTTTAGACCATCCAATCCGCACACATCTCCAACTGCCCCCATCCCCCTCATTCCCGCGCACACTCTACGTCATTCCCGCGCAGGCGGGCCGTTTACGGAACGGAACGTCCATCCAGAGCAGTCGTACGGTTTCCCCCGCTCGGCGGGGGAAATGTCCGAAGGACAAAGGGGGAGCGAAATAGACCTGGCATCCTCATCCAGAACCCGGGCGCGCCACGGATATCTCAAATTTCGTAAGATATCTAGCTAGCAACCAACCATAAGACCGTTCAACTCCATCGACGCTAACGAAATCGGCGCACAAATAACGATGACTCAGATCAAGTGGCATTTCCGTAAGATGCAAAGAACCGAGGTGAACGAGAACATCGAACTCGGTGAACTATTGCCTGACGAGGCTACAGATGCTCGTCTTGTTCGTGAAGTGATCCAAAACTCTCTGGACGCTAGTGTTTCGAAACGGATAAAAGGTGGGCGGCGAAGCAAGAATGACCCGGTCAAGGTCCGATTTTCCTTGGCAGGTTTGTCCGATCCGCTGCCTGTGGAACGAGCTAACGACTATTTCGACGGACTTGGTGAACATTTGATAGATGTCGAAGGGTTAGATGAACAGGTCCGCAGCGTTGCCAGCGTCGGCACGTTAACGGAGAACGTCGTGCCTTTCATTGTCATCGAAGATGCGGGCACGATGGGGCTTCAAGGGAATCCTGGGTTGCATGATGACCCACCTGCGAACTCGACATCTAGCGAGGATTTCTACTGGTTCTTCAGGAACGTTGGAAGGTCAGGAAAAGGCGCCACCGACAACGGTTCTTGGGGATTGGGAAAATGGGCGATGCCCGCAACATCTGGGGCAAGTTCGATATTCGCGTTGACCACTACAGACGAAGATACTCTTTTGATGGGGCAGTGCGTTCTTAAAAAGCACTATTTGAACGGAACGAAATACGCACCCTATGGATACTGGTCGGAACCAGAAGATGATGATGGTTTTGCGATGCCGTTGCGAAAGAGTGACCCGCAACACCGCTCGATCATCGATAAATTCATCGAAGATTTTGATCTACGATGGCGCGACAAATCAGGTCTATCTGTAGTGATCCCCTTTCCTCGCGGAGTGGACCTAGAGGATGAGGATTTCCAATCGATCAACACCCGTACTATAGCGAACGCGGTCGTTCACAACTACTTCTACCCTATTGTCCGCGGCTGGCTTGAAGTCTCGATAGACGGGGAAGAAGGCGAGATGCCAGTAATTATCGACGCAAAATCGATCCGAGACGTGGTGGGTGCGCTTAATCCAACCGACGGAGGACAGTGGACGATAGAAAGTTATCGACGCATATTCGACATGGTGGGCAAAACATCCGATGTGGAAGGCGACGCGTTCACGGTTTTGAGTCAACCGCCGCTTGCCGACGATGATTACGACCATGCCGACGATTTGCGGTCCCTCAAGAGCCGATATGATGCCGGGGAATTGTTGCCGTTCACGATTAACACCGAAGTGCGTCCTAAAGGTGGAGACGAGGTTGGCACGTCTTTCAACGTTTTCCTGCGCAAGCATCCGGAACTCGACATCGGTCATGACTATTTCGTCCGAGGAACGCTGTCGATCCCGAAAATGGACTACATCAAAAACTACCAAGCTTTGGCACTGGTAGTCGTTGATGAAAAAGAGGGATTGGCAGAGATGCTACGCGACTCTGAACCCGCGGCGCACTCGATGTGGCGTCCACAGGCGCAACGGGTTCGGGATCGCTGGGTCTCGCCCCAGCGTCGGATTAACGCAGTTCGAGACTCAGTAAAGAACATATTGTTCTTCCTCGAGGGCCAACCATCCGGCCTCCAGAAAGACGCGTTCCTAGACCTGTTTGCTTTGACAGGTGCGGAAATTGCGGCGGAAAGCGAAGGTGAAGCCGGTCGTGGCACGAGGACAAAGCGCCCCAAGAAGAAAATCAAACCCGGTCCGCCCAGCCCATTCAGAATTTCCGCGACTAAAGGCGGTGTTTCGATTCGCGCCTCCAAACAAGCGACAGAGTTTCCAAACCAGATTATCGTACGTGCCGCATACGATGTCCCGCGCGGCAACGCGTTCGCCAAATTCAACGAAAATGACTTCGCTTTTCGAGGCAAGAACGGCCTCCGTGTCAAATTGGAGGGTGGGGAAATCCTTGAGGACGATCCTACTACCCCGATCAGTGCGAACGCTGTCCGACTGAAGGTTAAAGACCGCGAAAACTTCAGTTTTGGGGTCACGGGTTTCGATGAATTCCGCGATGTCGTAATCAAGATCGACCCGGACGATCGCATCTAACGGCCCATCGGCGATGAAGCGCACATTCAATTTCACCAATAGGCTGCGTATCGAAAAAAGCAGGATCGACATCACGATCCTCGAAGCTGTGGGTAGTGAAGCACCCATATTCACTGCCCAGATGGATTTCGAAGGCCTCGACTTGCCGTCAGACGCCCGTGTTGTCATATCGTCATATCGACTTAGCTTCGCAATGCGATTCGATTGGGGCACAGTCGGGAATCCGACACCGCCGGAAAACCGACGATTGACGGAAACGCCCGTAAACCCAAGATTCCGTGTCATGGTCTTATCCCCCGACGGTTCGGGCCGCATTTACGCGATGTGCGATCGAATCACGCCCTCCCGCGGCGAAGCTGGTGCGAAGTCGTTACTGTGGCTCGACGAGGTGGACCATCTCGGTCAGGAAGTGTGGCGGCTCGACATGGCCGATGCCAACCCTATCCTGCAGGTCAACCAAGCCATTGGCAACATTAGTACCGACGCGCGACACAGCGGCATGTTTCGCGCCCTAGTCATCCCCGACGTGCTACGCAGCATCCTGCGCCAAGCGTTGATCGAAGAAAACGCTGATCCCGACGGTGAAGCCAGCGAATGGGAGGATTGGATGGAGTTCCTGCAACAGTTCGATGTCGGACCGCTGCCTCAATCGGGATCCAACGATGGACGTGATCCAGAAGAAACCAACGAGTGGATCGACCGATGGGTCGACGCTTTCGTCACCGACCGACTACCCGCACGCGATCACTACCTTGCAGCGAGGGGCGGCAATTGACACAGCACCGAGTAAGAGAACTTACGCTCGACGGCATCGCCTATGCGAAGCGTTTCCTCAACGATGCCCGAGAAGGCAGCGCCACCGATGTCCCTGATGACCTCCTCAATGACGACCGGTACGCCAAACCGACCGCGACCGAGTGCTTCGTCGAGAAAAGAGCGTTCGAAAGCCGCCGCGATGCCGGGGAGTACTTCTCGCGTGTCTTAAACCCATTGGGCATCGGATACATTAACGGCAATTATCAGCTATGGTCTTGGCTCAGCATGTTCTACCTAACTGCGTTGACCAGTAGAACCGAAGACGGTTATCTCAATTTAGATCGACTCCCTAACCAAGCGGTCTTGATCGATCCCTCCGAGACGGATCTGAGACTCGAACTCTTCCATCGCTTGATGTTTGCTTGGGAAACCTACCGGATCCACGGCGACGAATATGCTAAATGGATACTGGACCATCCCGTAACTTTTGTTCCGAGATTGGTCGATAGGCTCATGACGTCAAGGTCACGATTTTCATCTCACGGCTATGTAAAGCTAGTCGGACTCTTGTACATCGATCCTAATTCTGGTGCAGTGAAAAGATACGCAGGTGGAACAAAGTCGATTGGTGGTATGCGTCGACTAAATGACGTCCTCGATCAGATCTATATGACGTACGACGTGTACGGTATGCGTGCCGAACAATTGCTAGCACTACTTCCTGATGAGTTCCAGCGATTCAACCCAGCGGCTGGTTCTGCCCGGTAACCACGTCTCGCACGCAAACTGCCCCTCCCCATGCCAAAATTGAATCCCACGCGCGCAAATAAAACCGCGCCCCAACCCTCTCAACCCCCGAAAGGCCCACCCCCATGCACAACTACGAAGACCTCCTAGCAAAGTCCAAAGAGTGGCGTGACTGGTACTACGACGGCGCGCCAAAGCCAAACCCGATCACCGAAGGCGTTACCGACGACGCCTTCGACCTCATCAACGCCACTCTTTTCGGACACATCTACCAGCGCGAGACGTTACCGACCAACATCCGAAGCATCTGCACCGTCGCCGCCCTCATCGTCCTTGACAAACCCAACCAGCTCCCCGGACACATCACCGGCGCACTCAACTACGGCTGGACCAAAGAGCAGATCGTCGAACTCATCACCCAGATGCTCTTCTACGGAGGATTTCCCGCAGCCGTCAACGCCCTAAACGCCGCCGAACAAGCCTTCAAAGACTACGACGAACGCCACGCCAACGACTAGTCGTATATGCCGCGATCCCTCCCCTTTTTGCGCAGCACACACATTTCCCTCCCCCTCTCTGAGGGGGAATTGAAGGGGGTGCTAGCGCAGCGAGACGCAGGAGGTTCATTCCCGCTCCCGCCTACGTCATTTCCGCAAAGCCCGCCCCGTACTCCGATACGGGGGCGAGAATCCACCCTCAGGAGCGGCAGACTCAGTGCACCCCATCACCGCAGAAATCCCAAACAACCATACCCCCATCATTCGCATCATTCCAAATCATGGCAATCATAGTTCAAATCCTCTCTGCCACATAGGTTGCCATAATGCTAATTATGTGGCAAAATTACATCATGAACCAATGGGAGAAATCCGATGAAAACTAAGTTCGGAATTCCTACCGACGAGTATGACCGCCTCGTCCAACGCGCCGAACGTTTCTACAAGGATGAGTTGGAACCCCAGCTCATCGACGAATTCAAAGGCTACATCGTCGAAGTCGACGGACGGACACTGAACTACTCCATGGGGCTATATCGCGAGTCGGACATACATCGCGAGTTGCTCGAGAAATGCGATGAACATCCCGTAGTGTTCGCCGCCCGCGTCGGATCGGAAACCGTGTACGAACTAACCGGCGCGACCGTTTTGTCCGACAACGCAGAATGATCCGCGGCGTAGTTGATGGGTGGTTACAACCTAAGATTGAGCTACCGATTCGCGGCATCGACGGAGACCTCGTACCGGTCGGATTGAAATTCGACACCGGATTCAACGGCGAACTAGGACTTAGCTCTTCGACTCTTCAGCGTTTGAAGAAATCTTTCGTTGCCGAAAAGTCCACGATGTTCGGCAACGGGCAGGTCGAAAAACTGGTCGAATACGAAGTAGAGTGCCTGATCGATGGCGAAACTGAATTGTTGACAGCCTTGGATCTCGGTCAACGCGGCGGTCAACTCTTGGGAATGAAGGCCTTACCGCTATGGAAAGGTTGCGTCGAGTTCCGCGTCAACGGCGACGTAACAATCGAAAAGATGCCACCACCTTCTCCCCTCTCCCGCGAGCCTTTTCCCTCCCCCTCCTAGGGGGAGATTAAGAGGGGTCCCGGTGAGAGTGAAAACCCCTAGCAACAGGAACCCGCATAAATGTCCGAAACCTTCCGCTCCGAACAAGACTCAATGGGCGTCCTTGACGTCCCCGCAAACGCCTACTACGGTGCTAACACCCGTCGAGCCGAACTCAACTTCCCCATCTCCGACCTCCGCTTCAGCCGCTCCTTCATCCGCGCCATCGCCCAAGTCAAGCAATGCGCCGCCGAAGTCAACCTCGATCTCGAAGCCCTCGACGCCGAACGCTCTGCCGCCATAGTCGATGCCGCCCAGCGCGTCATCGACGGCGAGTTCGACGACGCCTTCGTAGTCGACATCTTCCAGACCGGATCCGGAACATCGACCAACATGAACGCCAACGAGGTCATCTCCAACGTCGCCATCGAAGCCCTCGGCGGCCAACTCGGCTCCCGCGATCCTATCCATCCCAACGACCACGTCAACAAAGGCCAGTCCTCCAACGACGTCATTCCGACATCGATCCAAGTCGCCGCCGCCGTCGCAATCGCCGACACTCTCCTACCCGCCATGCAAGAACTCGAAGACGGCCTCCGCGCCAAGTCTGAAGAGTTCTGGAACGTCGTCAAGACCGGCCGCACCCACCTTCAAGACGCCACGCCCATCCGTTTAGGACAAGAGTTCCTAGGCTACGCCGGACAACTCGGATATGGACGTGACCGCGTCCAACGCGCACTCGACGAACTCGCCGTTCTACCCCTAGGTGGTACCGCAGTCGGCACCGGCATCGGTATGCACCCCGAATTCGCCGAACGCGTCATCTCAAAACTCGCCGAACGCACCGGCATCCCATTCTCCGAGACCGACAACCACTTCCAGTCCCAGAGCACCATCGACCCCGTAGTCAGCGCATCCGGCGCACTTAAAACCGTCGCCGTCAGCCTGATGAAGATTTGCAACGACCTCCGCTGGCTCGGCTCCGGCCCCCGCGCCGGCATCGGCGAAATCGCACTACCCGAAGTCCAGCCCGGCTCATCCATCATGCCCGGCAAAGTCAACCCCGTAATCGCCGAATCCGCCACCATGGTCTGCGCACAAGTCATCGGCAACGACACCACCATCGCCATCGCCGGACAGTCCGGCAACTTCGAACTCAACGTCATGATGCCCGTCGCCGCACACAACCTACTCGAATCCATCGACCTCCTAGCCGCATCCTGCACCAACCTCCAACGCCAATGCATCAGTGGAATCGAAGCCACCGAAACCGGCCCATCCATGGTCGCCCAAGGACTCGCCATCTGCACCGCCCTAGCACCTATCATCGGCTACGACGCCGCAGCCGCAATCGCCCACGAAGCATCCCAAACCGGCGAAACCATCCGCCAAGTAGCCCTCCGCCGAACAAACCTCGACGAAACAACCCTAGACACCGCCCTAGACCCCTTCACCATGACCGAACCAAACCCAAACATCTCCGCCAGCGGCTAACCTTCCCCTTTTTGCGGAGCAAAAGGGGGACGCGGCGAGCGAAGCGAGACGCAGGGGGTTCATACCCTCGCAACCCCGTCATTCCCGCAGGGCCTGCCCCGTACCCCGATACAGGGGCGGGCGCTTCAGCGGGCGGAACGCCCATCCAGAGGGGCAGACATCAGGGTTCCCCCGCCTGCGGGGGAAATGTCCGAAGGACAAAGGGGGCACACCAGCGTAAAACGATCTTCCAGAATAATCACCAACAACAAAATGATCCACCGATTCAAACAACTCGCCTTCATTCCCGCAACCTTAACCATCGTCGTGGCCATATCCGCCTGCGAAGACCTCGAAGTCGCAGACTACAACCCCGAGTTCCGACCAGTTCCCACCATCGAGCGCGCCCCCACAGTCGAAACCGCACCCACCATCGCAGTCGCACCGACCACAACGCAATTCGAAGGTTTCAAACAGGCACCAACCGCCGAAAAGTTCGAAGGCTTCGAACTAGCACCCACCATCACACAAGCCGATTCATTCAAACAAGCCCCCAAACCCAAACAGTTCGCAGGCTTCAACGAAGGAAACCCCTGCCAAACATACCTCGAAAACCCAACCCCCAGCAACGCCCAAAAAGCCGCCCAATGGGCCGCCGACCAACTAGAAGGCGCAGCCAACCAACTAAACCCCAACAACCCAACCCAAATCACCACCGCCTGCCAAGCCGCCCTAAACAGATAACACCCAAATCCCATCATCCCCCCGCCCCACCGTCATTCCAACCACCCTTGTCATCCCGACCATCCACGTCATTCCGAGCGAAGCGAGGAATCTCCCCTCCCCTTTTGCTCCGCAAAAGGGGGACGCGTCAAGCGAAGCGAGACGCAGGGGGTTCATACTCCCGCATCGAAGCAGACACCCCTAACAACCACCATCCAACCCTTCAATCCTTACAATCCTTCAAATCCCGGTTCAGCCACACACACAACCAACACCTCATCATTCCAATCATTCAAAACATGTCCCGGGCTCGAACCGGGATCATGCCCATCCCAGTTCAGACAACGCGTTTAACATGGAGTTGCTAACCAGCAACATCTAACCGCGCAACCAGAATGGAGCCCCAACTTTGTCTGCCGACGCACGTATCGAAGAGCTCGGAATCGATCTCTCACAACCTTCCAGCCCCATCGCCAACTACATCCCCGCCGTCCGCGTAGGAAACCTCCTATTCCTCTCCGGTAACGGCCCACGGCGCGGAAACTCCCCCGAAATGGTCACCGGAAAACTCGGACGCGACCTTTCCGTCGAAGAAGGCTACGAAGCCGCAAGACTCGTCGGCATCCAGCTTCTCGCCGCCATCAAACGCGAACTCGGAACCCTCGACTCCGTCGAGCGATGCGTCAAAGCTCTCGGCATGGTCAACGGCACAACCGAATTCACACAGCAACCAGCCGTCATCAACGGCTTCTCAGACCTAATGGTCGAAGTCTTCGGCGAAAACGGAAAACACGCCCGATCCGCCGTCGGCATGGGCAGCCTCCCGAACGGCATCGCAGTCGAAATCGAACTCATAGTCCAAATCAAGGACGGTGCATAAAATGGGCGGCTTCAAAGTCGAAAAAATAAACCACGTCGGGCTTCCAACCGATGATCGCGCCGCCTCCATAGGCTTTTTTCGCGACCTGATCGGACTCGAGGTCATACCCCATGAAATCGAAGGAAACCCGTTGGTCTGGACGCGCGCCGAAGACGGCGGCATGCTGCACCTGATCGAGCCCAGGGACGGGACCCCCGCCGGTTGGCACGTAGCACTTCAAGTCGACGACATCGACGCCGCTCTCGAAACCGTCAAAGCCGCCGGCATTGAGATCACACAGGGTCCCGGCGACCGCGCCAACGGCCAACGCTACTTCTTCATCGACGACCCCGACGGCAACCGCATCGAAATCGCAACCGCCGGCTACACCATCGACTCCCAACGAACCGTCGACGAACTAGGCTTCACCTACGACAAACACGGCAACAAACTCTAACCATCCCTCCTCTTTTTGCACAGCAAAAGGGGGACGCGACGAGCGAAGCGAGACGCAGGGGGTTCATACACCCGACAACCTACCCGCAATCCCGTCATTCCCGCGGGGCCTGCCCCGTACTCCGATACGGGGGCGGGAACCCAAGAGGCGAAAATCGTCATTCCGGCGAAAGCCGGAATCCAGAGGGGCGGGGAAATCTGCGTCGACTATCGACGGTTAGCCGCCGCCTCCACGTTCTTAAAGAACGTCTGCATCATCTGCTTCGCCAACCCCGGTATCATCCGCTGCCCCACTCGCGCGATCATACCCCCGACCCGCACGTCCCCTACCGCATTCACCAACGTCGAATCCTCCGAAACCTCCTCAAGATCAACAGTCCCGGTCCCATTCATCCAACCGTGCCTCGAATTGCCCTCCACATGCAACACATAGTGACTAGGCTCAACCCTATCCGCAATCTTCACCTTCCCCGTAAAACTCGTCTTGATCGGACCGATCCCCAAGTCCATCGTCGCCTGATACTCGTCAGGTCCAACCTCACGCAACCCCTTCGCTCCCGGGATCATCGAACCCAACGTTTCCACGTCGTTCAATGTTTCCCAAACCTGCTGTCTGGGGGCATTAATCGTAAATTTGCCGTCAATCTTCACGATTCAGGCCTCAAAAATCGTTTCGCGCACCGTTGCGCCAGCGATTTTCAGATAAACTTGCGTCAGTTTCACAATTCATCATAACGTGAGGAGCGGGCTCATGAATGTCGAAGTGACGATCACCATCAATGGGACGGAGCACAAAGTCCAAGTGCCTCCCCGTACCCTGCTTTCCCAATTGCTGCGGGATGACCTTGACATGACCGGAACGCATGTCGGTTGCGACACCAGCAGCTGCGGCGCATGCACAGTACTCGTCGACGGAAACGCCACGAAATCGTGCACTATGTTCGCCGTCCAAGCCGACGGATCTTCCGTCACAACCGTCGAAGGACTGGCATCCAACGGCGAACTCCACCCAATCCAAGAAGCATTCCGTGAAAAGCACGGCCTGCAGTGCGGATTCTGCACTCCAGGCATGATGATCACCGCAGTCCAGATCTTGGAGCGAAACCCGTCACCATCCGAAGCAGAGATCCGCAGCGGACTCAGAGGCAACCTCTGCCGATGCACCGGATACCACAACATCGTCGCCGCTGTTCAGCACGCTGCTGATATCTCGGGAGGTGCATAGACATGACTACCGAAACACTCATTGGCCAAGAGGTAAAGCGCGTCGAAGATCAGGCACTGATCACCGGTAGAGGCCAATACATCGATGATCTTCGACTGCCCGGACTTCTGCACCTCGCACTCGTCCGGAGCCCTTATGGCCACGCAAAAATAAACCGGGTCGACGTCTCCGCGGCGGCTAACGCCGACGGTGTAGTCGCAGTCTTTACCGGTGCCGACCTCGCCGAACAACTCGGCAGTCTCCCTGCCGGGTGGTTGCTCGACGAAGAAGCCACCGGGATGAAGACTCCGGAGCACCCACCACTCGCAATCGAAAAAGTCCGATACGTCGGCGACGCCGTAGCCGCGGTCGTGGCAAGCTCACCTGCTGCCGCTTCCGACGCCGTCGCACTCGTCGACGTCGACTATGAGCCGCTAGACGCAACAGTCGACGCCGAGGCGGCGACCGCAGACGGTGCACCTCAAGTCCACGATGACGCACCGGGCAACCTGGCGTTCGACTGGGCAGTCGGTGCCGGCGACTACGAAGCCGCCGCTGCCGAAGCCGACGTCGTAGTCTCGGAGCGCATCGTCAACCAGCGGTTGATACCGAACCCGATGGAGGCGCGCGGCATCATGGCGGACTACAACGCCGGTACCGAGCAGCTGACCATCTGGTCTTCCACTCAGATCCCGCACCTAGTGCGCCTGCTCTTCGCCTTGGTTACCGGTCACCCCGAGCACAAAGTTCGCGTTATCGCTCCTGACGTCGGCGGTGGCTTCGGTTGCAAGCTCTACCTGTACGCCGAGGAAGTGATCCTTGGCATCATAGCCAAGCAACTTGAGCGGCCCGTCAAGTGGATCGAGAGCCGCACTGAGAACTACGTGGCAACCACGCATGGACGCGACCATATTGCCGATGCCGAGATCTGCGGAACCAGTGACGGCATCGTCACCGGCCTGAAGGTCCATGTCTACGCCAACCTCGGCGGATACCTATCCACCTTCGCTCCTGCTATCCCGACAATTCTGTTCGGACTGATGCTCGGCGGTTGCTACAAGTTCGAGAACCTGTCATGCCAGGTCAAAGGCGTATTCACCAACACAACCCCGGTCGACGCGTATCGCGGAGCCGGAAGACCTGAAGCCACTTACGTCGTCGAGCGGATGATGGAGCGCTACGCGCACGCCATCGGACGAGACGTCTTGGGCGTCCGCCGACGGAACTTCGTCCGACCGTTCAAACGCGGCCACGACATGCCCATCGGTGTCACCTACGACTCCGGCAACTATCAAGGCGCTCTCGCCGCCGCGCTCGACATCTTCGACTACCAAGCGTTCCGTCAGGAACAGCGTGACGCCCGCCGCGAAGGACGCTTCTTGGGCGTTGGATTCTCGACCTACATCGAGATCTGCGGCATGGCCCCGTCGGCCGTCGCCGGCGCATTAGGTGCAGGTGCGGGGCTGTGGGAGTCGAGCACCGTCCGTGTTCACCCAACCGGCACGGTAACCGTCTTCACCGGCACATCGCCACACGGACAAGGCCACGAGACGACGCTGGCGCAGATAACGTCTTCTCGCCTCGGCATCCCGATGGAGAACGTCGAGGTCGTCCACGGCGACACCGAAAGACACCAGTTCGGCACCGGCACGTTCGGTAGCCGTTCCCTCGCGGTCGGTGGCCAAGCGCTCATGATGAGCCTAGACAAAGTCATCAACAAGGCCAAGAAGATCGCCGCTCACGAGATGGGCGTTGATGCTAGGCAAGTCCGATTCGAGAACGGCACGTTCTACGTCGAGGACATCCAGGAACGCGAGATACCTTGGGGCGATGTCGCTCTAGGCGCATACTGGGCGAAAAACCTCCCCGATGGTCTAGAGCCCGGACTCGAAGCCGTCAGCTTCTTCGACCCGCAGAACTTCACATGGCCCTTCGGGACGCACATCGCCGTCGTCGAAATCGACGAGGAGACCGGCGAAACGAAGCTCGCGCGCTACGTCGCAGTCGACGATGTCGGCAACGTCATCAACCCGATGATCGTGGATGGCATGGTGCACGGCGGCATCGCGCAGGGCGTTGGTCAGGCGTTGCAGGAATGCGCCGTCTATTCCGACGACGGTCAGCTTCTCACCGGAAGCATGATGGACTACGCAGTCCCGACCGCCGAAGACTTCCCGAACTTCGAGACCGATCGAACCGTCACTCCGACGACAGTCAATGCGTTAGGTGCTAAAGGTGCTGGCGAAACGGGAACGATCGCGGCATCGCCAGCGGTCGTCAACGCAGCGGTAGACGCCCTAAAGCACTTGGGCGTAACCCACCTGAACATGCCGTTGAGCGCGGAGAAGATGTGGCGGACGATCCAGGATGCCAAAGAAGAGCGTCGAGCACGACGTTCGGCAGCAGCGAGAAGGGGTAACTGAACATGACAACCGGAGTAACAGATCCTTTCGCATACCACGCACCCGCAACGGTGCGAGAGGCGTCCCAAGCCCTTTCGAGATACCGTGGCGACGCCAAACTGCTCGCCGGCGGTCACTCGTTGATACCGATGATGAAACTGCGCATCGCGTCCCCTCAGGCCATCGTCGACCTCAGAAACGTCGAAGGCATCAGAGGCATCACAGAGAACAACGACGGTAGCATCACGATCGGATCGATGACCACCTACCACGAGTTGATCACCTCAGACGCGATCAACTCTAAGGCGTGCGCCATCTCTGAAGCGGCATCCGAAGTCGCCGACACTCAGGTACGGAACTGGGGCACTATCGGCGGTTCCTTAGCACACGCCGACCCGGCAGGAGACCTTCCTGCGGTAGCTGTGGCACTAGGATTCGAAATCCACGCCGCGTCTGCCCGCGCAAAGCGAACTATTGCGAGCGACCGCTTCTTCCGTGGCTATCTCGAGACCGCCCTCAGGGCCAACGAGATACTCACAGGAGTAACCGTTCCAGCGCAAGGCGACGGTAGCGGATGCGCGTACGTCAAGCTGGCCAACAAAGCATCGCACTACGCCATCGTTGGCGTTGCGGCCTCGGTGACCATCGATGGCGGAGGCGTTTGCACAGCAGCTCGCATCGGTATCACCGGTGCCGGGCCTCATGCCGTCAGGTCGCGTCGAGCAGAACGCATACTGGTCGGCAAAGAGCTGACGGAAAGCGTCATCAACCGCGCCGCCCAACGCGGCGGAGCCGAACTCGCAGGCCTGTTTAACGATGACGTCCACGCATCAGCCGAGTACCGCGAAGCCATGACCCAGGTCTACACGGCCCGCGCCGTCGCACTAGCGGCGGAACGGGCGGCTGGCTGAGAACCTCGCGACCATGAAATCAAAGCGTGGGACCGGCCGGCTTGCAGCCGGTCTGATACTGATCGGATTGGGAGGAGTATTTCTCCTAGATAGCTTTGATGTCATTGACATCGGAGACATCATCGGATGGATCGCCTCGATTGCGTTTATCGCGTTCGGTCTCGGGATCTTGATAACCCGCAAGTCTCGACAGGTATTCTTCCCGATCATTTTGATCGTGATCGGCGTATTCTTGCTTCTCGGCAATCTTGACGTCGACGCCTACCAGTATTGGCCCGTGATTCTGATAGTTATCGGCGGCGCGATCATCTTTGGTGGGATGCGCCGCCGATCCAACACACGTACGCTTGAGGCCGGAGGAACTTCGACCACCACGAACGATAGTGAGATCAACATCTCATGCACGCTTGGCGAAACCAATGAACGCGTCGACACCAGCGACTTTGTAGGTGGCTCTGTCAACGTGACAATAGGTAACGTCAAATTAGACCTTCGAGACGCCACAATCGTGAATCCCCCTGCCAAACTGGACGTCTCTCTGACGATGGGCGGACTGCACCTCCGTGTCCCATCCGACTGGGCCGTCGCGATGGAAAACTCCGTCACCATGGGTGAAACCGAAGACAAGAGGTCTCGCGCCGGTTCTGCTTCGGATACGCCGCATCTGATGATTACCGGCAGCATCACCATGGGCAGCATAGAGATCGACGACTAGCCGTCGCCATCGTCTGCCGCGCATATCTGTCGTTTCCAACAGATAAGGTTCGAAGATATGCCGTCCATCTCCGAAGAAGCAAGGTCGCAGATCGTTGACCTCGTCCGCGAGTTCGTACGCCGCGACGTCGAGCCCGTAGCGTCTCGATACGACCACGACGACATCTACCCTGCCGAACTCGTCGACACCATGCGCGAGATCGGGCTTTTCGGCATCACCATCCCCGAAGAGTACGGAGGTCTAGACATGGACCACGTTACACTCGCCATCATCTTCGAGGAGTTAAGCAAGGGGTGGATGAGCGTTTGCGGCCCGATCGGCACACATCTATTGATGTCGTCAATCATCGCCGACCACGGCACCGAAGATCAGAAGCAGCGCATCCTGCCCGGAATGGCGACGGGCGAGATCCGTGGTGGCCTCGGCTTAACGGAACCAGATGCCGGCAGCGACGTTCAAGGAATAAAAACGACTGCGACTAAAGACGGCGAAGAATATGTGCTAAACGGTCGCAAAATGTTCATCACCAACGCCGAGCACGGCAACGCATATGCGGTCCTAGCCAAGACCGATCCCGAAGCTGACCCGGCACATCGCGGAATGAGCTGCTTCATCGTTCAGAAACCCAATCCCCGACTCTCAGTCGGCCAACATATCGACAAGCTAGGCTACCGAGGCGTAGACACCGGTGAACTGCTCTTCGACGACTGCCGCGTCGGTAAAGAAAATCTCATCGGGGGCACAGAAGGCCGCGGATTCCACCAAGTCATGAGCGGATTGGAATCAGGACGGATCAACGTTGCCGCCCGCGCTGTCGGAGTAGCAACCGCCGCCTTCGAAGCCGCGATCTCGTACGCGCAGAGACGCGAAACGTTCGGTGTTCCAATCGCGCAACACCAAGCAATTCAACTGAAACTCGCCGAGATGGGCACGAAGATTGAAGCCGCGCGGCTCTTAACCATGAGCGCAGCTGAAAAGAAAGACGCAGGCAAGAGAGTCGATCTAGCAGCCGGAATGGCAAAACTATACGCCAGCGAGATCTGCGGCGAAGTCGCGATGGAGGCGATGCGCATCCACGGCGGCGCCGGTTACACCAAAGATTTCCCAGTCGAACGCTACTATCGCGACGCCCCGCTCATGATCATCGGCGAAGGCACAAACGAGGTTCAGAAACTCGTCATCGCCCGCAGGCTGCTGGAGCGGTACCGTGAATAGAAGCGCTGTTTCTCGCCAAACCAACCTTACGAACAGGTATTGATCGGCGAAAATGGTTTAGTGGAATAAACCCCTCTGCCCTGCACATCATCTTCAAATGCTCGACCTCCTTAAACAGTACTTCGGTTACGACCACTTCCGCCCACTCCAAGAGGAGATCATCTCCAACGTATTAGCCGGCAACGATTCGCTAGTCATAATGCCCACAGGAGGCGGCAAGTCTCTCTGTTACCAGCTCCCGGCTTTGAAATTGGACGGTGTGACGCTGGTAGTCTCTCCTCTGATCGCATTAATGAAGGATCAAGTCGACAGCCTGAAAGCCATCGGCATCCGCGCAGAATTCTTAAACAGCACCCTGACCTACGACGAAATGTCTCGCGTCAGAGGCGAGGCTTTACGCGGCGAGTTGAAGATTCTGTACGTATCCCCCGAACGCCTGGCCTCGGAGGTATTTCAGACCTTCCTGACCAACCTCAAGGTAAGCCTAGTCGCGATTGATGAGGCGCACTGCATCTCGGAGTGGGGTCACGATTTTCGTCCGGATTACCGCCAACTCGGCATGCTCAGGCGCGGAATGTCAGATGTGCCATTTATCGCGCTGACGGCCACCGCTACACCTCGAGTTCGCGAAGATATCGTCAGTCAGCTAGGTTTGAATTCGCCGCAACGATTCGTCGCGAGTTTTAACCGCGCCAACTTGACGTACGAGGTTCGACCCAAACGGAACGCGTTCAATCAACTCGTCGAGCTGCTGGAGGTACGACGTGGACAATCGGCGATCGTATACTGCCACTCCCGCAAGGAGACCGAAGAGTTGGCGGTCGATCTTAGCCAACTAGGTTTCGTCGCCCGGCCCTATCACGCCGGCATGGATGCCGAGGCGCGCAGAAAGACGCAGGATGGATTCATCGCGGACGAATTTCCGATAGTGGTCGCCACCATCGCATTCGGCATGGGCATCGATAAACCGGATGTTCGGCTGGTGATCCACTACTCTTTGCCGAAGTCTTTGGAGGCCTACTACCAAGAGACCGGGCGTGCTGGAAGGGATGGCTTGCCTAGCGACTGCGTACTGCTGTATTCCTACGGCGACAAGTCGAGACAGGAGTATTTCATCGATCAAACCGAAGACCTTCTCGAACGCAGGAGGTCACAGGACAAACTGGACCAAGTCATCGAGTTCTCGCAGTTGAATACTTGTCGAAGGCAGTACTTGCTCGAATACTTCGGGGATGAGACCATCGCGGATAGTGTCAAACAGCTTAATTGTCAAGGATGCGATATCTGCCTTACGCCCCGCGAAGAGTTTGACGCAACGATCATCGCGCAGAAGATACTTTCCGCCATCATTCGTACTGGTCAGCGGTTCGGCATCACGCACGTCAGCGATGTGTTACGCGGGGGAAGATCGAAACGAATCCGAGAGTTGGGGCACAACACTCTCACCGTTTGGGGCATCGCGAAGGACCACTCGGGCGATGAGATCAAAGAGGTCGCCAGTCTATTAATGGCTGAAGGTCTGCTCTACAAGAACAGTACCGAGTTCGCAACGCTGGGTGTCACCGACCAAGGTTGGCAATTCTTGAAGGACCGAAAGAGTCTTACATTGTCACGACCTAAGTCAGTTGAAACCGTACGTAAGAAAACAGTCCATAAACGCACTGATTACGATCCTGCATTGTTCGAACGACTGCGCGACCTGCGTCTGAAGATCGCCAGAGATGAAGGTGTCCCAGCGTTTGTGGTATTCACCGACACGAGTCTCAGAGATATGGCAACTAAGGTGCCAAACACGCTTCGTGGGTTTGCTACAGTTTCGGGCGTCGGAAACGTGAAACTTGAACAGTACGGCGATAGATTCTTGGCTGAGATCCAGCAATACTTGAAAGAAAATCCCGATACGACCAAGGTTGAACGGTCATCCTACTCTGACAGTTCCAAAGCTAGCGGACGACGTGCTGTCAGTCGCGAAGGTTCTACATACTCGCAGACCCGGGAACTGCTGAACCAAGGCATGTCAGCAAGCCAGGTCGCGCATCGACGCGGATTGTCGGTCGGCACGATCATCAGCCACGTCGAGATGATGGTTTCGAACGGGATCGATGTTGATTTGGAGCCATCGTTGCCGAGGACAGATCGTATGGTAGTAATCGAGGCAGCGTTTGATCAAGCAGGTGGTTCAGAGGCAAAACTGTCAAGCGTATACGAGAGCGTCGCAGAAGACATCACCTACGAGGACATACGAATCGTCAGAGCGCATCTGACGCAGTCAAATGGAAGTCCGCACTGAGCAAGGCGGACACTGGAGGCTCAAATGTGCCGCAGTATCAAAGTTCTAAGAGAACGCGACATCCCCGCCAGCGACGACGAGATAGCAGCAGCATTGCAGTACGTCAGGAAGATCAGCGGTTACCGAGCACCGTCACGCGCGAATGAGGAGGCATTCAACGCCGCCGTCGATGAAATCACCTTCGCATCGAAGCGATTGTTGACTTCGCTACGATATGGTGCCAGAGTCTGAAAGTTGACTGCTATGACTAATCACACACAAACCGAGAGGGGCGACATCCTTGTGCTCGTAGGCACCAGAAAGGGCGCCTTCATCTTTTCCAGCAACGTCAATCGCAAGAATTGGGACGTGTCAGGGCCGCACTGGGCGGGCTCAGACGTGTTCCACGCCATTTACGATCCGCGTATCAACGGCAGATTGTGGGTGGTCAGAAATGATCCGGTTTTCGGTTCCGAAATTCACCGCAGCGATGACCTAGGTTCGACGTGGCAAAGTTCTACCATTGGTCCGCACATCGCATCTGATCCCAGCATCAAGGTGAACCGACTTTGGCATGTAACCCCAGATCCAACGGAGCCCGATGGAGTTTATCTGGGTGCCGAACCGGCCTCGCTGTTCAAGAGCGTTGACGCCGGCGAGACTTGGGTGGAGATCGAAGGGGTCACGAACCATCCTTCTCGAGATGGTTGGATGGAGGGGTTTGGTGGCATGTGCCTGCACAGCATTATCCCGGACGCAAATTCGCCAGAGCGAATGTTGGTCGGTATATCTGCCGCCGGTGTATTCAACACGGAGGACGCCGGCACAACCTGGTCTCCGCTGAACCGCGGAGTTAGAGCCGATTTCATGGGCGAACCTTTTCCAGAAGTTGGACAATGTCCACACAGATTGGTCTCGCATCCAGCGAACCCGCGCAGACTCTACCAGCAGAACCACTGCGGCGTATACCGAAGCGATGATGGCGGTCACGAATGGATCGACATTAGCGATGGGCTACCTTCGAGATTTGGATTGCCTTTGACGGTTCATCCATCTGACCCAGATACGGTCTATGTATTGCCTGAAGATAAAGTCGTGGGCGAGGAATTGGGCGGCGGCATACGTTACGTGACAGATGCCAAATTCAGAGTTTTCAGGTCGCGCAACGCGGGGTCGAGATTGGGAGGCGCTGACCAACGGCTTACCCCAACAAAACGCGTATCTACACGCCATGCGAGATGGAATGGCCACCGATACGCTCGACCCATGTGGCGTCTACGTCGGCACGAGCACCGGCCAACTCTTCTTCAGTCGAGATGAAGGCGACAACTGGGATCTGCTAGCTGACTATCTGCCGCCGATCAATTCAGTTGAAGCTGCCGTAGTCGCTTAGTCAGACTCTGTGTTAGTTCAGCGTTGCCTCAATCGTTGCCGCGCCTCGAACGTCGTGATTTCGACCATGGCGGCCAGCCCTTCTCCCTTGCCCATGGAGAGTTGGCGTCCGAAGATGCGGTGAACGATGTCGGGCGGAACATTCGCCACTTCGTCCAAGGGTTGACCAGACATAGTTTCGTCAAGTATCGTGCCCATGGCTCGGGCCGAGATGCCGAGGGGGTTTTCCACGGCGTAGTGGAACTTCAACGTACCATCGTCTTGATCTTGCGCCCAAACAAATGCTTCGGATTCGCACTTCGGCACGCGCCGATTTTCCGGGAAAGGGCGCGTCGCAACCGATTCGGGAACTTCGGCGAAATCGTCGGACAGTTCGAGCAGGTACTTGGGCGCGCTCCACCCTGTCAAGCGAATCCAGCTCTTCGAGCATTTGATTGAGCGGTTCAGGAACGTTGTCCATCGCAACCCGATGAATTGATCATTGCAACAACGCGGACACCGATCTCTCGGCGCCCGCGTTCAAAGTCGGTAGTAGGACGATCTACTTCTCGATCGGGACGCCGACGGAGTTGCCCCACTCCGTCCAGCTACCGTCGTAGTTTTTGACATCGCCGTATCCAAGCAGGTTGGTCAGAACGAACCATGTGTGGCTTGATCGCTCGCCGATGCGGCAGTAGACGATGACATCGTCGTCAGACGACAAGCCTGCGTTGCCTTCGTAGATATCTCGCAGCGCCGAAGCATCCTTGAAAGTGCCGTCCTCATTGGCGGCAGATGCCCACGGAACGTTGGCAGCACCGGGTACGTGACCACCGCGAAGAGCACCTTCGTTCGGGTAGTCGGGCATGTGGAGACGCTCGCCGCTGTACTCTTCAGGGCTGCGAACGTCGATCAACTTGCCGGAGCTTCCGATATGGGCTAACACGTCATCTCGAAATGCGCGGACCTGAGAGTCGTCGCGTTTAGGTGCCACGTAGTTGGCGGTGGCGACATCGGGGGCTTCACGGGTGAGTTCCCCTCCTTCGGCCTCCCACTTCATACGCCCGCCGTCCATGATCTTGGCGTTGGTGTGGCCGAAGAGTTGGAAGATCCAGAGTGCGTAGCACGCCCACCAGTTGCTGCGGTCGCCGTAAAGGACGACGGTCGTGTCGTTTGAGATGCCCTTGGACGACATCAAACTCTCGAAGCCTTCGCGGTCGAGGTAGTCGCGGCGAAGCGGGTCGTTGAGGTCAGCTGCCCAGTCGATCTCGACCGCGCCCGGAATATGCCCTGACGGATAGAGCAACGGATCCTCGTTCGATTCAACGACCCTGACTCCATCGTCGTTTCCGTGCTTGGCTACCCAGTCGGTCGAGACGAGTGCGTCGGGGTTGACGTAACCCCGTGAGTTGATGTCAGACATTGGTTTGCTCCTGATTAACCTAGATGCGGGGCAAAACGGCTTCGTGCGGCCGAAATTGGGATACACATTGACCCGAATAACCTCGCATCCGCTTGGGTGAGGTCTGTTTTGAGTCGATTCTATGCTAAAGAGGTTTGCGAAGTTTACGCGGACGGAATTCGCCGTTGGCATCACTACAACATCTCGCGGCGCTAATCGCGTCGACGTAAGGTATTGACAGCGACGCCTGCCAATCAAACGCGATCGAGAAGAGGGTTACGCACCCGATTCTCGATCGTTTCGCTGATTCCAACCGTCTACGCCCCTGCGTTTTTGCTCGCGATCGGTCAGGGAGTGCTGATTCCCGTTCTACCGATCTACGCCAAGGACGAGTTTCTGGCCACCGAGGCGCTGATCGGTCTAGCGGTCGGAGCCAAACACTTGGGCACACTGGCATTCGATGTCCCAGCCGGAATCCTGGTATCCCGCTTCGGGATGTGGCGCACGATGCTGGTGGGGATATTGCTGTTCGCAGTGGCCGCCGTCGCCGCGGCTAACAGTCCAAACTTCACCATGCTCTTCGTGTCGCGTTTTGCGGCAGGAGCCAGTTTCGCCTTCTGGATGATCTCACGCCACGCATTCATCGCGGGAGCGGTTCCGACACGTCACCGAGGCAAGGCGCTGTCGCTTTACGGAGGTACAAGTCGGATCGCCGCCATCATCGGACCTATTCTCGGTGGCGTCTTAGCCGAATACGTCGACATCCGTGCACCGTTTTACGTTCAGGCAGCAATTGCGGTGCTCACGGGGCTATTCGTCCTTTACGCGATGAAACGCTCAGGCGGCGACACTGTCGACCCGCAGGGACATCGTAATGTTTTAGCGAGCGTCGGGACAACTCTCGTTTCGCATCGCCACGATTTCATGACCGCTGGTTTGGTCGCTGTCATCTTGCAGTTCATTCGTGCCGCCCGCGAGTTTCTGATCCCGGTCTGGGGAGACGAGATGGGACTCAAGACCGACCAGATCGGATACGTCGCAAGCGTCTCCTATGCAGTCGATTCGACGATGTTCCCGATCGTAGGTTGGACGATGGATCGGTTCGGACGGAAATACGTTGGAGTTCCTGCGCTGCTGATCATGGGATTGGGGCTGTCGCTCCTGCCGTTCGCGGACGGCATGGGGATGCTGATGGTCGCGGGCGTGCTGGCTGGCCTTGGCAACGGGCTGAGCAGCGGATTCGTGCTCACGCTCGGATCTGACTTGGCACCGTTGAAAGACCCCGGCGAATTCTTAGGAGTATGGAGGTTCATATCCGATGTCGGCGGCGCGACAGGTCCGCCACTGATCGGTGGCATCGCTCAGATCATGACTCTCGCGTCGGCAACGTGGTTCACCGGAGGTGTCGCTGGATTTGGCGCGTTGGCGTTGATCGTGCTCGTCAAAGAAACAGTAACGCGACGGAGACTGTTACGCAGGAGACGATAGATGCCCGAAGCGCGCTAACCGATCCCCTGCTCTGCCAACAGCGCGTGTAAATCTCGGATGCAAGCCGAGTCGGCTTCAAGATCTCGACCATCCACCCACTCTTTGCTCTCTCCGCTCATCCCTTCAACAGCGCCTACCGCGACGATGTCGCGCACCATCTGTTTAGCCGCTTCAACGCTGGGCAAGAGGTTCACCCCGTTTTTGAGGGACAACGCGGCGATTAATCCGTAACCACCCCAGTTAGAGCAACTTGCGACTATGAGCTCTGTTGTGGTTGTGACGCAGGGGCTCTTGGGCAAAAACTCGTGTTCGATCGTCGGAATGACGTTTTGCAGGTTGCCCATACCGATCTCGTTGCCACCATCGCCGATGCCGATCGAATACGGATGCTGATCGAAGAGATGGTCGATCTTAGCGTTGTAGGCCGTGAGTTCGATACCACGCATGTTCCGATAAGTTCCGTCACCGATCAGTCCGGCGCGCTCAATCGCGACAAGCGCGCTCGGGGAATGTTCCTGCATCAGCTCGTTGGCGAAGTTAGCGGACTCGCGGTGATTCGTGATCGGGAACTCGATCACCTCGTGTTCGGCGATCGATCTGACGGCTTCGGAAGACAGTTCATCGGTTACGTAGGCTACCTCGTTACCGAGCCTAGCCAGCGCGTTGCCGATGGCTACCGCGCCTGGGGGGCCGTCAGTCTCGGTCGCTTCGGCGGCTATGATGTAAAACCCGGTGACGATGAACACCTTGTCCCCGTGCTCCAACAGCAAGTCGGCACATGCTTCCATGTAGTTTGAGGGCATGTGGGGTTTGAGTGCGGTCATGCCTCGCATGTCGTTTTGAAGGACGATGTCTTCAATTTGGGCGATCGGGTCGTTGTCAGTCATTGCGTTCGTTGGCTTTCTGGATTTCGTTTCTTAGTCAGTTTGGACGATCTACATGACCGCCAGGTCTTCGTCGTGCATGTCAGTTACGAACATGTAGCCGGGCGCGTGCGTGATCATGAGCTCCGGTTTCGACGCCATGGCGACTGCTTGAGGAGTCACACCGCAAGCCCAGAACATTGACACATCGTCGTCGGATTGTGGATCCCAAGCGTCGCCAAAATCCGGTTTGGATAGGTCAGAAATACCGATTTCATCAGGCTCACCGATGTGGACCGGAGCGCCGTGAACCGCAGGGAATCTCGAAGTGGCCTGCACTGACCTAACGACTTTTTCACGCGGCACCCACCGATGGGTTACGACCATCGGCCCTCTGAACGGGCCCGCCGGTGCTGTCTGGATATTCGTTTTATACATCGCGACGTTCTTGTCGGTGCCGTAGTACGGGAGATGCACGCCGTTGCGGATCAATGCGTGTTCGAATGTGAAGCTGCAGCCTAAGAGGAACGTTACGAGATCGTCGCGCCAATAGTCGGATATATCGTATGGCTCGTCTACGAGTTCGCCATATCGATAAACGCGGTATTTCGGAACATCACTGCGGATGTCGGATTCGGGGGCTGAGAGTACCGCTTCGGTCTGACCTGCTTCCAACACCTCGATGACCGGGCAAGGTTTGGGGTTCCGCTGACAGAACACGAGGAATTCAAACGCAACGTCCTTGGGCAATATGGCCACGTTGGTCTGAACGATGTCGGGTGCCGCGCCGGAAGTCGGCTGCGCGAATTCGCCGGATCTCGAGGCCAACCGCACGTCTCTACCGCTCATTGTGGCCAGGTCAAAAACTGTGGCAATCATGGTTTTTACTCCGAGTAAGTGGCTCACCAACAATGGTGGGTTTGGATAAAGTCTATTCCCATTATGGCGATTCTGTAAGCGTCCATTGAATCGCAGTCGCCACGCAGGAGGATACACATGTCGCTGAGGATCGGAGTCGCCGGTTACGGGAGGCGCGCGCGTGGACACATCCGAGCCATCACCGAGATCGCATCAGCGCAGCTAACCGCGATCTCGGACCCCGTCGAAGCGGCGCGACAAACCGCAGTCGCAGAAATCGCCGACATCAGCGCACACGCGTCTGTTGCCGAGATGGTCGATTCGGGCGACGTTGATGCTGTAGTCATCACCGCACCAGCACATCTGAACGGTATCGTCGCCGCGGACGCGATAGAGCGCGGCATTCCGGTCCTGATCGAGAAACCCCCAGCTTTGTCTGTCGCCGGAGTATTGGAATTGCAGGAAGCCGCCGCAAAAAGCGGTTCTAAGGTCATGGTAGCTTTCAATCGAAGATTCAATCCCTTGATCCGAGCCGCCGTCGAGGTTGTCCAAGAAGCTGGACAATTGCGCCAGATCGTCGCTGAATTTCACAAAGACATCCACGAATTTACGGACGACTCTCGATTTTCATCGACCATGTTCGATCTCATGCTGCTCGAATCGCCGATCCACTCAGCCGACATCTTGACTCACTTCGCTGACTCGCCGGTTACGGATGTTCACGCAATAGTGAAACGGACAGCCAGCACGTACCGCGATGTTCACGCCGCCTTGATCGAATTCGAGAACGATGTCGTCTGCCAATTTACCGCCGCGTATACCTCAGGGGGCCGGTTGGAGCGGTACGAGTTGCACGGAGACTTCGTGTCGGTCTACTTGGAGGGCGTGCAACGCGGATGGGTTTTGCGGAACGGTGAACGAGCCGAACTTAAGCCTTCGCCCAGAGCTGAAATCGATACCGTCGCACAAGCAAGGCACTTCGTGAACAGCGTTTTGGACGATGCGAACTATCCACCACCGGCTGCGACGCTCGAGACGTCAATCGCCACGTTAAGTCTTTGCGAAACGATGCTTAACGCTACGGCGTGACGACAATGTACGCGGTTGTAGACTCTTGCCGACGATACGAGATTTACTTGCGGAAATTGCGACATGAAGATAACGCGCGTTGATCAGTTCTCTCCGAGACAGCGAACTCGGCTGGTCCGAATCACTACGGATACAGGCATCGAAGGATGGGGCGAAAGCACCCTCGAAGGTAAACCGACATCGGTTCCGGCGGCGATCGACGAGTTCTCCGGTTACCTGATCGGTAAGGATCCGCTTCGCATCGAGCATCACTGGCAGCAGATGTATCGCTCCTCGTTCTTTCGCGGCGGAGCGCATAACATGACGGCAATCGCTGGCATTGACGCCGCGTTGTGGGACATCGCTGGCAAACACTATGGGGTGCCAAGCTACATGCTCCTCGGCGGAAACGTTCGAGACCGAATCAGGGTGTACGCTCACTGGGGCATCCGCGATATGTCGGATGAGGCGTTGAACGAGGCACGCGAACGCTTGGATATGCTGGGCACCATGGGCTATACGGCCTACAAAGCTGGTCCTCCCGGCTTCTGGCGGGCCCACGAGCCGCCGTCTCGTATCGACGAGTTCGTTGAGATGGCTTACACGATGCGCGAGTGGGTCGGCGACGATGTCGAGTTGTGCTTCGATTTCCACGGAAAGATGACTCCGGGACTAGCCATCGAGGTCTGCAACGAACTCAAAGGAATGCGCCCGATGTTCGTCGAGGAGCCAGTGCCGCAGGAAAACGAAGACGCTCTAAAACTGGTGTCCGACCATGTCTCGTTTCCGATCGCGACGGGAGAACGTTTGCTGACGAGATGGGAGTTCCGAAGGGTCATTGAGCAGCAATGCGTGTCGCTACTGCAACCCGACGTCGCGCATTGCGGCGGAATAACGGAGTTGAAGAAGATCGCCAACTACGCAGAGGTTTACTACCAGCACATCATGCCTCATTGTGCGATCGGCCCCCTCGCGCTCGCCGCATGCATGACAGTTGACGCCGTAGTCCCGAATTTCCTCGTTCAAGAGCAGGTCGACCAAGCCCTCGGTAACGGGATCATCAAGAACGATTGGGTGGTGAAAGACGGCCATATCGAGTTGTGGGATAGTCCCGGTTTAGGAGTCGAGGTCGACGAATCCGAAGCCACGAAAGTTTTCGATGGTGAAGCGACCGGTTACCACCGCGAGTTGGGCGGAGAATCATATTTCGCAGACGGATCAGTGGCTGATTGGTAGTCCGATGAGTCTAGACATAGCGATCCTCGGCGGTCTGATCGGGACAGTGGCCGCCGTGTTGTTTCTGCAGATCTGGGAAGTTGCACGACCTTCGCACAACGAGATACGCGTCGTTGCCTTGATCGGATCAGCTTTCACCCAGAATTCATTCAGACAGCAACTCGTCGGACGAGCGGTTCTATTCGTCATCGGTGCCTTTTACGGCATCTTCATTTCTGCAGTGGCGTATGCATTCGAGCTCGAACACTTGGCTTGGCTGGTCGGCGCTGTAGTTGCGATATTGCTGTGGGTTCTGACCGGCGTGACATTGACATACTTCCGACTGTTGCACCCGCGTATCCGAAGTGGAGAGATGAAAGCGCCCGGACCTTTCGCTCTCGGCTATTCTCGGCGAAGTGCGACGATGCTACTCATCGCGCACGTGATATTCGGTGTCGCGTGCGGCGTGGTTTATGGCACTTTGGCCTGATCAGGCGAAAACGTTGCCGCCGTATGCCGATTTAAGCAGATCGCCCTCTTCGAATCGAGTGAACCGGAGCGGGTGAAGGTCGAAGGTCGTTTCTTCAGCGCCAGTTGCCAACTCAGCGAGAGAGCGTCCGATCGCTGGTGACATCTTGAATCCGTGTCCCGAGAAGCCAGCACCCACAACCAAGTTCTCAAATCCCGGCACGTAATCGATGACCGGGTTCCAATCCGGCGAAACCGTAAACAGACCTGACCACCCGCCAGCCCATGTCGCGTCGGCGTAAGCCGGAATGATGTCGGAAAGAATCGTCATCCCCTCAATAGCGACGTCGGTGTCTACGCCTTGGTTGTAGGTATCGCGATCCACCTTATCCTCACGGTAGCCAATCAACGCGTGGCCGGGAGTGTCAGGTCGAGCCGAAAGTCCTGAGGGGATATGCACGACGATGGGATGAAACGGCTCTGCAACCTCGCTGAAGTCGTGTTGTTGCTGGAGCCGTATAACCTGATGTCTGACAGTGTGGATCGGCAACGGTGCACCGATCTTCTCCAAGAGCACGTTAGTCCACGGCCCCGGCAGTTAGGATGACCCTGTCCGCGAATATGTCTCCATGGTCCGTCCTGATGCCGCTGGCTCGGTCGTTCTGGTGCAGGATATCAGTGACGGTCGCTCCGATTTTCACCGTCGCACCTCGGCTTCTCGCCGAGTTTGCGAACCCTTGAGTAACGAGATGCGAATCGGCGAAACCAGCCTTGCCTTCCCACACGATACATTCGTTGTCGCCGAACTCCATATATGGCCAGCGCGTCGATGCTTCATCGACTTTAACCACTTCAGTCTCGACACCAACTGATTTTGCCAGTTCAACATTGAGGCGCGCCGCTTCTTCGTTTCCCGCTCCCGGAAACAATAGCCACTCGTTGTGCTTCAAACCGCTCGGCGAACCAACTTCATTGTCGAAGTTGGCCATCACTCGCCTACTCCACCAAGCCATCTCCGTCGTAACGCGATTCGAGTAATGCATCCGAAGGATGGTCATCGAACGTCCAGTGGATCCAGACGCGAGCGTGTCACGTTCCAACAGGATCGTATTAGTTACGCCAAGTTGCGCGAGGTAGTGAAGAGTGGCACATCCCATGACGCCACCGCCTACGACTACGGCATCATAGTTGTCGCTCATGTCGATCGCCTTCCTGAGGCGTCAGGAAACGGCTGGCCGTTTCGAGGTCCAAGGACGCGCCAACTCGAAAGCACGTGCGGCCCTGAACACGATCGGATCATCGTTCACTGGGCCTATGATCTGCAATCCGAGCGGCATCCTGCTGTCGCTGAAACCGCTCGGTACCGACGCGGCGGGGTTCCAGAGGATGTTCCAGAGTGCCGTGAACGGGATGGCAGACGGGTTGGCGATGCCCTCTTCGAGCCTGTGTCCGCCGATCTCCATGGGCGTCTGCCTGTGGGCCAAGCCTCGACTGCCGTTGTCGGGGTCACCAACAGATCGAACTCGTCGAAGTATTGGCCGACTTGGATTCGGTGGACCTCGGCTTGGCGCAAAGACGAAGCGTAATCGCCACCAGTTACGTTGTAGCCCGCGTTGACCATCTCCATCGTGTAATCGGTTAGTTGGATGTCCGGGTCCTCTGCTAGGTATCCGTACATCGCGACCTGACCCGCGGTCCAGATCGTCCACCAGTAGGTGGCGGGTACTGGGTCGAAACTGATGTTGGCGTTCACGACCGTCGCCCCGGCGTCTTCAAACCCCTTCAGCGCTTCCTCGGTTACGCGGGCCACATCGTCGTTGACGTATGCGTAGCCGAGATCCATCGAGAACCCGATCTTCATGCCCTTTATGCCATCCTCGAGCTCGGAGATGCAGTCGGGAACTGGGGACTTGAGCGAGCCGGGGTCGCGTGGGTCGTGGCCAGAGATCGCCATGTGCATCATGGCGGAGGACCGCACGTCTTGAGACATTGGGCCAGTGGTGCTCGTGCAGTTGTACGAAGGCATCGAGCGGCCGCCGTAGCGCGGTGTGCGTCCGTGGGTCGGTTTATGGCCGAAGATGCCGGTGAATGCAGCTGGCATCCGCACCGATCCTCCACCATCCGTGCCTGTGCCCAATGAGCAGATACCTGCCGCGATGGCAGCGGATGTACCCCCGCTAGAGCCTCCCGGATGGCGTGTCACATCCCAAGGGTTGTTGGCTGACGCAAATATGTCGGTGAACGTTTCGGCAGAGTTGCCGAACTCCGGAGTGTTGGTTTTACCCAGAATTACCGCTTTGGAAGCGCGCAGTCGTTCGACTACCGCCGAGTCGAAATCCGGGACCCAGTCTTCAAACGCCGAACATCCGAGCGTCGTTCGAAGACCATTGGTCAGTTCTAAGTCTTTTACGCAGATCGGAATACCGTGCAGCAATCCGGGTTCCGCCCCGTCCGCAAGCTGACGATCGCATTCCGCCGCTGCTGCCAACGCTCCTTCTTCGTCAAGGGTGATGAACGCGTTAAGCTGACCGTCGAGTTCGCCGATGCGTCGTAATGAAGCCTCGGTCAATTCGACAGACGTGATCTCGCTGTCCATCATCATTTGCGCTGCTCGTGCGCTGGCAGGAACATCAATTCGCGGTCGTTCATTGGAATCCTCGCAGTGGTTTCGTCGCTGGTTGAATCACCCTCGTATCGCTGGAATTTGCATTTCAATAATGGATTTCATCTTCTCAATCTCTCCCTGATTCTGCTTGCGCATCATCGGTTTGCTGATAAACCCAGTGATCGCGAACATGATCGAGGTGAACGTACTGTCCGAAAACGCCGTCCGAGTCATCCTGAACAACGTCCCACTTCCTGAGGGTTGGCATAGGTATTGAGTCCGGATGGGATAGTTACCTTCGATCGTGTGGAACTCGAAAGAACCATCACGCGGATCGCAAACATCCACTTCCATAACAATGTCGTTCTCTTTGCCTCCATACTCGTAGAGCATGTCCCAGGTATCTTGCGGCCGAGGAATCTCGCGTTCCTGGCGACGAATCCAATCGGCTCGGCGGACACCGTTCATCCAATAGACCAAATTGCCTGGTTCAATAATCCATCTAAACGCATGTTCGCTGGGTACGCTGAGATGAATTTCGACGGTCGATGAAATCTCTGCCATGTCGCTTCGCCTTGATGGGCCGCCAACTCGTCAATCCGCGCCTCCGCGCGGTTGCCTCATCAGTTCATGATCGCTCCGCCATTGACGTTCAACGCTTGACCAGTGATCTCCGAAGCGTCGTCCGACGCGAGGAACGCAACTGCTTTGCCTACATCTTCCGGTGTCTGCTCTCTTCCGAGCGGCATCGTGCCTTTGATCTGCATCTCGAAGATTTCGCGGATTGACATGTGGGCGAGATCTGGGTTCAATTCTTTGTGGTTCTGGGCGATTGCCTGCCACATCGGTGTCCAGAGCCTACCCGGACACACCGCGTTGACGTTGATGTTGTACTGGCCCAAGCTCATAGCTAGCCAGTGCGTCCACTGTATGGCTGCTGCTTTCGACACCATGTACGGCCCCTGCGCGCTTCCACGTCCCGCGTCCGGTACGCCCCGCGGCTGACGACCGCCGTGCGATGCGATGATTACGATCTTCCCGTACATTCGCTCTTTCATGTGGTCAGAAACCGCATCGGCGGTGTTTACGACACCACGAACGTTGACTTCCCAAGTCATATCCCAGTCCGCGTCGATGTAATCTCTACGAGACATGAAACCGGGGCCACCGATGACGCCAGCGTTCGGCACGCAGATGTCGAGTTTCCCGAACGTGCTAATCGCTTGCTGTGCCACTTCCGAGATTGAATCGATGTCAGTCACGTCACCACCCGTGGCAAACGCCTTTCCTCCGCCCTCATTGATCTCAGCCGCAACCTCTTCGGCGTTTTCGGGAATTATGTCCGATACGCAAACCTCAGCTCCCCTAGACGCGAGTATCATGCTGATACCTCGCCCGATACCTCGTCCGCCACCTGTCACAAGGGCGCTCTTTCCTCCGAGTTGCTGTGGCGTGCTGTCGGCCATTGAATATCTCCTGTCTCGAAAATGAGTGGCTGTATCATTCAGTCTGCGTAAATGATAAGGCAAACTAGCTGCGGCACGAACTCAACAGCGCACACCAGTATTTGCCGCCAAATTGAGGCAAGAGAGGACAGACATGAGTTCGATTCGAGACGATGCGCTTGCCAAGGCGAGGATTCTCGCTGGAGCATACGGCCACAAGTTGGAACGACCGGTCGTTTACACGCAGGGTGTCGCTTTAACCGCGCGACTACAGTTGGCGGAGTTTGGACGACGCGTATCCGGATCCACGCACCGACATCGAAGCGCTCACCGCCGAGTACGTCGATAATCCGGAATCGATCTTCGACGACACCGACGGGACCGCTAACTACGCCGGCGTTAACTGGGCATCACTGATGGTCGATGATCCCCGGTACAGGTCACTGCTGATTGCCACAGCGGATCGGTTCATGAAGTTGGACGATGATGGATTCGCAAGTGTCCTCGACCGCGACTATCGGGTCGAAGACATGTTCTTCGCCGGAACGATCTTGCAACGAGCAACGCGTCTAACCGGCGAAACACGATACGCAGATCTCGCCGCAGATTTCATGCTTGATTGCGCGGACAAGCTTTTACAACCGAACGGCCTCTATTGGCACTGCCTGGAATCGCCTTACTTCTGGGGGCGCGGCAACGGGTTCGCCGCCTTGGGATTCTCAGAGACGTTAGCTGGATGCTGTGGCGACCAGCGTGATCAACTCGTCAAGCGTCATGTTGAGCACTTGCGAGGTTTGAAGACTTTCCAAGATCCAGATTCGGGAATGTTTCGACAGGTGGTTAACCGTTCCGATACTTACACCGAAGGCAGCTCAACCTGCATGATCGGAATCGCGATCGCAACTGGAATCTCAGGGGGGTGGCTCGATGCTGGGGAGTGGACTTCGGTTCTGCATAATGCCTGGCGCGGAACGTCCGCTGGAATTAATGATGAAGGACACGTCACACGAGTTTGTGTCGGAACTGGACCGTTGCAAAGCGTCGAAGATTACGTCATTCGAGATTCAGTGACCGGGTTCGATGACCGCGGAGGCGCGATGGCATTGTGGTTCGCGGTCGAGATGATAAATTTCGCTTCATGAAGGTGCGTCGAATACTCCCAAGTTACAAAGTCCGAAACATTCGCTCTTTACACTGAGACTATGGGGTGTTTTATGGAA
>CBDBDX010000005.1:0-44443 GCA_965204135.1 Dehalococcoidia bacterium
CATAACCGGCATCTCGGAGTCGTCCGGCGATATAAGCGGCGGTCTCTTTTTCTTGAAAACCAGTTTCAGGTCGAGCGTGTAAATATCGACGCGTCGCGATGATCTCGGACGACCGCGCCGATACGAGTTCAGAAACTCTGTCCGCCATCAGACGTAGTTGCCTTCGCGCGCCGCGGCGGTCGCGATCGAGCGTTCGATAAACGCTTCTTGCGCCGCAGGCACATTGGCTGGATCGCCTCCCCAAGTCTTCAACGGCGTAGCTTGCAACCCCCTGCCGTATGAAAACGTCAACTCCCAAGGAGCCCCTTCAGATTGAGCCAGTTTGTTGATGGCATCCAAGTTGGCCGTCGCCTCTTCGTCGCCCTGTCCGCCCGATAGGAATGCGATGCCCGGAACTGATGCTGGAATCGTCCGCTTGAAACACCCGACTGTCCTTTGAGCGACCTCCTCTGCGGCGGCGCGATCTTCCGCATCCGTACCACTCAAAACCATGTTGGGTTTCAGAACCATTCCCTCAAGGTCGACACGTTGCGTCTTCAATTCCTCGAATGTCCGGTTCAATGTCTTTTCGGTTGCCCACTCGCAGTATTCGATGGAATGGTCTCCGTCCATCAGTACTTCGGGCTCCACTATCGGAACCAGTCCCGCTTCCTGCGACAATGCGGCAAACCGACCCAGCGCGTGAGCGTTGACGTTGATGCAGTAATCCGACGGTATGTGGTCGCCGATAGTGATCACGGCCCGCCACTTGGTGAACCGCGCTCCCAGTTCGTAATACTCGTTCAACCGGTCACGCAACCCGTCCAGCCCGTCAGTCGTCAACTCCCCGGGCGCACCCGCGAGCTGATTCGTCGACTTATCGACCTTGATGCCCGGAATTACTCCTTCGTTTTGCAATAGCTCAACGAACGGGATTTCGTCATCCGAGGATTGCCTAAGCGTCTCGTCGTAGAGGATGACGCCGCTGATGTACTGCCCGTAGCCTTTCGTCGTGAACAGTAACTGCCGCCATGCCCTACGATTCGGTTCCTCATTTGCGACGTTGATGGAAGCTAATCGACGCCCGATCGTACCTGTAGATTCGTCGGCGGCGAGGATACCCTTGCCTCGCGCGACCATCGCCTTTGCGGTGGAGTGAAGCTCGTTGCCCATATTCAAAACCTCCGATTCACTGCTGCTTAAGCTTGTTGGCAATGATACGGCATCACTTTAAATCGGTTGAAACTTGAGCAGTCTAGTCCGAGAAACGTACCACATATAATGCAGGCACGAAACACCGTTTGATCAGTACAGGGTCTGGGGTCGAGAAACATGCCAGTCACACCTCCGAATCTCTTTCAATACGCGATGGACAACTCGAACGATGAGTTCTCGAACCCCTCCGACCTTGCTATGCTCCTGAACGCCATTGGCTCAGCAGGCAAGTTCATCTCCTCCGAAATCAACCGCGCGGCCCTTCGCGACTTTTTTGGCTCGGCGGGCGCAGCCAACGTGACCGGCGACGAGCAGCAGAAACTTGATGTGATCGGCGACGACGTAGTGGCAGAGGCGCTTCTTTCGACTGGTCTCGTCTGTGCCATGAGTTCCGAAGAAAACGCCGGATTGATCAACTGCGGAGATGCGGCGGTTTCCGGCGAGTACGTTGTTGTTTATGATCCCGTTGACGGCTCCAGCAACATCGATGTCGCAGCACCAATCGGCACGATCTTCGGCATCTACCGACGTCTCAGTGAAGGCGTGCCAGCGGGCGATGCAGACATCCTCCGCCCCGGCAACGAGATGCTCGCGGCTGGCTACGTCCTCTACGGCTCATCTACCATCTTCTGCTACACCTCAGGCGAGGGTGTGCACTTCTTCACGCTTGACCCATCGCTCGGAGATTACCTGCTCACTTCCGAAAACGTCCGCACTCACGGCTCATCACACGTCTACTCCGCCAACGAGGGCAACTCCGGAAAATGGAACGATCCAGACCTCGACTGGGTCCAACACGTCAAATCCGAAGCCTACTCCGGACGTTACATCGGGGCCTTGGTCGCCGACTTCCACCGCAACCTTATGAAGGGCGGCATCTACGCCTACCCTGGCGACAAGAGCAGTCCGAGCGGCAAACTCCGTCTACTGTTCGAATGCGCCCCACTCGCCTTTGTGGCTGAGCAAGCAGGAGGTGCGGCGAGCGACGGTACTACCCCTATCCGAAACATTGACCCCTCTCAACTTCACCATCGCACGCCGATGTACATCGGCAACGCCAGCGAAGTCGAGTTACTCGAAAGTTTCCATGCGTCCTGACCGCGCGGCGTTCTACATCAACCCGCGTTTCTTGAAGAGGCTCGCCAGCTTCGCGATGCCGTCGTAGCACTTCTCGGGCGTCTCGAATGCGAAGCACAGTCGGGCGCAGTTCTGACCGTCTCCATTCGGAGCGAAGCCGACACCGCCGTTGTATCCCACGCCTTCAGCGAAGATCTCGTCACGCGGAGTGGTAATGTCAGCGCCTTCCGGCATCGTCAACCACGTATAGCAGCCGCCTTCCGGCTTCGACCACATCGCACCGACGTCTGAGAAGTTATCACGCAACGACTCGTCCATCGCATCGCGCTTTTGCTTCAGCAATGGATTGAACCGTGCTCGATGCTCGTCAAGGCTAGTACGCAAGAAACCTTCGATCGCGTACGCAGCGAACTGGTTGGGACCGGAACCGACTTTGCAGCTAGCGGCACGTCGCAGCACCTCGGGCGGCGCGGTGATGTAACCCATGCGCAGACCCGGCGCCAGTAGCTTTGAGAACGAAGCGACGTGGATCACAATGCCAGAGTCATCCAGTGTCCGAAATGCTGGCTGCATCTCGCCCTCGAAGCGGAGGTCAACGTAACACTCGTCTTCGAGGATCGGCACGCCGTGACGATGCGCGATCTCCAATATCGCCTCACGACGACCGACCGGCAACGTCGGCCCCATCGGATTCTGATGCTCGGCAATCGTGTAGACCATCTTCGGCTTCTTGCCTTTGGCTGACAAGTCAGTGATCAACTCATCTAGCGCCTCCGGAACCATCCCTTCGTCATCCGTCTCACAACCGTAGACGGTGTTACCGAACTTCTGCAACTGCCCTAGCGTCCCGCTATAGACGTAGTGCTCCGTGATCGCAGTGTCGCCCGGGTTCGTGATGGCCTGTATAGCTAGACCGATCGCCTCACCCGATCCGGCGGTGAGCAGAATATCGTCAACTCCGACTTGGAAATCTCGGTCATAGTCCAGTTTCCAAGCCACGAATTCCCGTAGCTCGGGTGAACCCGCGGGCTGCGGGTAATAAGCCATGTGACGCGCGATCTCATCGCCGCGTGAGTCCATTGCAGTCTGCAATGCACCGATCAATCCATCCATCGGTGAAGTCTCTGGTGCCGGGTACGCCACCGCGAAGTCGTACTCCGCGTGGTCAACCTTGTTGATAGGCGTGTCCTGCGACCTCTCCGAGAATAGACCCTCGTAACTGAAGCGCGTGGTTGTTGCTGTCATGTGCGGCGAACTCCGATCTGATTCGTCAACATCAAAGCATTTTATTTCCTTAACCGTGCAAAGTGTAATTCCAAGATAGACTTCTCGCATCGACGCGGGTTCGAGTTCGCAATCAACCTCAACGTGGAGGCTCAACAATGCGCGGAATAAGATTCCTCGGCGACCGCAAATGTGAGGTGATCGACTACCCGGACGAAGAGCCGGGCCCCGGATACGCCTTGCTCAAGATGCGTTCATCCGGCATGTGCGGCTCCGACCTGCACCGTTACCGCGTTCCGCTCCCCGCCGAAGAAGCGACACGCGATCCTGTCCGCCCGGGGCACGAACCTTGCGGTGAGGTCGCAGCTGTCGGCGACGGCGTAGAAGAATTGAACATCGGCGACCGGATCATGCAGCACCACTACGAGGGTTGTGGCAATTGCCGAATGTGCAAAGAAGGATGGTCGCAGCTTTGCACTGGCATGGAGCGATTGACCCACGGTTACGGCAGGCACGGCGGGCACGGCGACTACATGATCGCCCGCGCCGACACATGCCTTCCGCTTCCCGATGAGCTCAGCTTTGAGGTGGGCGCTTATCTGGCGTGTGGCGCTAGCACCGCTTTCCACGGTCTGAAGAAACTTCAACTCTCCGGCCTCGACACCATCGCCATATTTGGTGCTGGGCCAGTCGGACTTGCGGGAGTGATGTTCGCATCCGAGATGGGCGCGCGCGTAATCGCCGTCGATATCTCCGGGGAACGATTGGAGATGGCAAAATCCGCAGGAGCGTGGGACGTTGTGGACAACAGCAACGGCACGGCTGTTGAACAGATTATCGATCGGACTCATGGCGAAGGCGCAGACGCGACGCTGGAAGCAATCGGAATCCACGCCACACGCCTGGCCGCGGTCCAATCGACGAAGATCTTCGGGCGTTGTTGTTTCGTTGGCGAAGGAGGCGATTTCCATGTCGAACCTAGCCCGGACATCATCCATCGGCATTTGACGCTAGTCGGATCGTGGACCTTCAGCACCCACGGCTTAGAAGAAGCCGCCCGTTTCACCGCACGTCGGAACGTTCCGCTAGGTTCCCTCATCACCGGCAGATGTGGAATCGAAGATGTTCCACTGGCCTACGAGCGCTTTGAAGCCGGAGCACCAGGTAAGTTCGTAATTAACTGGGACTGACGGCGCGCATTACGATTTTCAAAAATCACGCGAAATTGCTGTACCTGCTAGAATTAAAATTTTCGCTCCCGACGAGTCTGCAAGATTTCGCCACGTAGCGTCGCGCGGAAAAATCCAAACCGAAAAAGAAACTTCGCAGGAACACGCGTCGTAACACCTAGAAGAGGGTACCGCCAAACCTAGAAAATGGGCAAAGTGCGATCGTAGCCGTTTCAGCACAAAGCCCCATCTCTTTAGCGGAGTCAGGCATTAACGCCCGGCCCTGATCGCCAACTCAGGCGCGTTTAACCGAATCCTTCGCGGAACAAACTACGCAACTATCTGCGCGAAGAAGGTAGCAACTGTCGAAAGACTCAAGCTCAACAACGCCATCGACCAAAAGGAAGCATGAAAGGAACCCCGCCAATTGGTGACGATTGTCAACCCCCAGATTGACGACGCGTCTGATGAAGACGCAGAGATGACGGCCGGTGAAACCGGCACCGCCGTGATGTCGCAAGGCGACGGTGGACGATTTCGATTCGCAGACCTGTCCTCCGATGACGAAGGCGCGCCTGCGATGAGGCCAACTTCCGCTTCGACTGAACTCGAAGTGTGGGAGGCCGCGCGTGAGGAAGGCCCGGAGATCAATCCGGCAGCGGCAGTTTCCGATGATGGCGTCACTGACGATAACGTCAGGATGTACCTCCGCGAGATCGGTGATGTCCAGCTCCTGAGCAAGGCCGACGAAGCGATGCTCTCTCAGCGCGTCGAATCGGCTAACTGGCTCGAGCGCATCGAATGGGGCATCCGGGGAACCTTGGAAACGGTCTACGGGTTCAAAGAGTACCCCCGCAACCGCGATCAGCTACCTGACAACCCGCCGCCAGTTCCGGCGACTGGCGTCGTCGCGATCGCGCTCCGGCGCTTGAGCAGGCTCGCTCCAGTAGCCGACCAGATCGCGTCGTACATGGCGAAGCCCAAACCCGTCACACTTGAGCAGTTGCTCACAGACTTCGACTATCGATCGATGATCAACGCCGCTCGGGACACGCAGGTCAAAGACATGAGCAAGCTCCCACCGTACGAGTTGCTCCTACGTTACCTCACCGACACCCTCGAGATCCACGAGAACTCCGACCTCACTGGCTCGCTTCGGTGTCTTCGACGAGACGTCGCAGAAGGGACGCGGAAAGAAGGCCCAGAAACTCAACACCAAAGATGCGCGCGCCAAGCGCCGGTTGGACAAGGCCAGCCTGCTCGTGCGGGAGTTGGCGATTCTTTCGAGCCTGTTGCCTCCTGATCTCAGCCTTGTCATGCCGCCCGAACTCAAGCTGGAGGATCTAGCAGTTGAAGAGGGCATTGAGCCTTGGCACGAGTCCTATCTGGAAGAGGCCAACTCAATCCTCGAGTCGCATCTCTCTGCGATCAAACACGATGGTGACAAGTCTCGTGACCACCTCGGCAAGGCGAACCTGCGCCTCGTAGTCAGCGTTGCCAAGAAGTACACCAACCGCGGCTTGACCTTCGAGGATCTGATCCAAGAGGGCAACATCGGTCTCATGCGAGCGATCGACAAGTTCGACTACCGCAAGGGTTTCAAGTTCAGCACTTACGCCACATGGTGGATCCGTCAGGGTGTAACGCGGGCGATCGCCGATCAGTCTCGCACCGTTCGCATCCCGGTTCACATGTACGAGGCTCTGAACAAGGTGCGACGCGCTCCCCGCGAACTCGCGCAGGAGTACGATCGCAAGCCCACGATCGAGGAGATCGCCGAGCGCGTCGAGATGACCGTCGAAAAGGTTACCGACGTTCTCAAAAACGGACAGGAACCGATGTCGCTGGAGACCCCTGTAGGTGAGGACGGCGACAACGAACTCGGCGATCTGCTACCTGACCGCGATGCGCTTGCACCGCCCGAAGAGACCGCCCAGCGTTTGCTCAGCAACGACATTTCCAACATCCTCAACGAGTTGGAAGAGCGAGATCGCGAGGTCCTGATCCTGCGCTTCGGCTTGAAGGACGGCAAAGAGTACACCCTCGAAGAGATCGGCTCCAAGATGGCGCTCACTCGCGAGCGTATCCGTCAGATCGAGCGCACCGCGCTCAAGACCCTCCAGCGAAGCCGAGCCGTCTGGGAGATGAAAGAGCACCTCAACTGAGGTCGTTGCTTGCGACGTGAATTGATGGAACGGCCCCGCGCATTGACTACGCGGGGCTGTTCTATTTCTGGCAACTGACGCTGGCTCTTCCAACACCTCAGTTCGTCGCTGACTCAACGTTGTAAGATGTTGAGTCGCTCGAATCAAGACACAAACTCCAACCGATTAATCGATTGAGGGCAACATGGCCGACGCAGACAGGGTTCAATTCAACGCCGCCGGAAATTGCGACGACATCCTCACCAACGAGGTCAAGGGGTTAGTCGCATCGCTACAGGACGAGTTCGGAGACCGCATCGCGGGTTTGCGTGAAGGCGCGCATCGACATGATCGATGCCGCCGTCAGGCGTGGCGCCCAACCGAGCCACCTCTCTGCCAGCGAAGCCACTACCACCGACTGGTCAGTCCCCGATATGCCAAGCGAACTCTGGAATCCAGGCATCGAGATTTCCGGTCCGGCCCACATGACCTCGATGTTCATCAACGCCCTTAACCCGGGCCCCGAAGGCGAACGGGCCGAGGGTGATCTCGACGACGATGAAGACTCCGCAGTCACATACTCTCAGATACTCTCCTCGCCGCGCGCAACCGCAAAGGCGCAGTCGACCGCTCGCTGACTTTCTACAACGAAGCGCGTGATCGCCACTACTCTATCCAAGACGGCGAAATCCCGTTCTTCATGCACCGCGAGCGCGGCCTACACCTCGATGATCCCGATCTGACGATCGACGGCGAACCCGTCTCGGCGACTGTACTCGGCTCTTTGCTGACTCTGTATCACGCAGGGCAGGCTCAGACTGCACGCGGACAAGGCGTCTACTTCTACATACCCAAGACCGAATCACCCGAAGAAGCCCGCCCTTTACCGCGATCTCTTCGCTTCTATCCAAAACCGGGTACCTGGGCTCAAGGATGCTACGATCCGCGGTATCCTACTCGTCGAATCGCTTCCACTCGTCTGGACCATGGAGGAAAGCCTTCACGCTCTTGGCCCGTATGCCGCCGGACTCAACGCCGCGCGCTGGGACCTCAAAGCGTCCCTCCTCGAATACGTCATGGCCGACCGCGCCAGCCTCTGGCCCGACCGCTTTGGCGTGGCGGTTCCCACGACACCGTTCATCGCCAACATCTTCCGGCGCCTCGTTGCCGTCTGCATGAAGCACAACGCCGTCCCCATCGGAGGCATGGCGACCGCGCTCCCCCATCGCGATCAAGAGGTCAACGAAGAGGCTGCCGCGACCGTCCGCGGCGATAAGACTTGGGAGGCGGAGCAAGGCTTCCTCCGCGGCTGGGTCGCACACATCTACCACATGAAGTCCGCTGGCGATCCCTTCAAAGAGCTTCGAGCGAGTGGTTGGGAGCCATCCCCAGACATGGCGAATCCCGACAACTACCCGGTCAAAATCGAAACTCCCGAAGGCCCGGTCACCCAAGAAGGCACACGCCAAAACGCACGCACCCTTATCGAATACGTCGAAGGATGGCTCGGTGGCCGCGGCGCCAAAGGCATCGACCGCCTCGCCGGGACGCCCTGGACGCCGGCCCCGCGCTCATGGAAGACCTCGCTACGGCCCGCATCTCTGTCGCCCAGATGGCACAACGCGTCATCCACGAAGCCCAAGCCGAAGACACCGGAGCAACCCACGACCTCTCGTTACTCAAATCGATCATCACCGATGAAGGCGAAGACATCATCCGCCTACTCGGCCCCAACGCTCCCGCATCGGCTGTCCATCGCTACCAAGACGCAGTCAAAATCTCCATGCAGTGGCTCAAGAACTACACCGAATTCAACTTCCGCTCCCTCGGCTCCTACAGCCGCGCCGATCTGGCATCAATCGCCGCAGCTGAGGATGCGATTTAGGTTCCAATCGGGCGAAGTCCGGATCAAAAACCTCTAGCAAAAGTGTTAGGGTAGAAACATCTATCTGTTGTCTACCCTGAATCACACTTATGGCTCTGAACATAAAAAACCAAGAAACCTGCGACCTCGCCAGAGAACTCGCTGAATTGACCGACGACACTATGACTGGTGCTATCACGAACGTATTGAGAGAGCGAGTTGAGCAAATCAAGCGCGAACGCAATCGAGGCAAACTTCTGCGGGATGTTCGCGCAATCCGCGATAGTGTCGCAGAAAAGTTGAACGCTGGTCCGTCTGCGGAGGAGATCATCGAAGGAATGTACGGTGAATTTGGTGAGCCGATTTGATCATCGACACTTCGGTTATAGTTGCGATCTTTTTGAATGAGGATGACGCCGCTCACTTCGAAGAGAAGGTCGCAGGTGCTTGGCCGCGCCGGATGTCGGTGGCTTGCCTGTTAGAAGCAACGATGGTGCTGGAGGGAAAAGCAGGTCCTTCGGTAAGTTTCGCACTTGACGCTTTATTGGCCAGATTCGGTATCGAGTTAGTGCCCGTGACTCTAGAGCAAGCGGAAGCCGCACGCGTTGCATGGCGGCGGTTCGGCAAGGGCAACCATCCCGCCAGACTAAACTTCGGCGACTGCTTCTCCTACGCCCTCGCCAAAACCATCGGTGAACCCCTCCTCTTCAAAGGCAACGACTTCGCTCAAACCGATGTCGAGCCTGCTTAATCTCCCAACGCCAAGTTGACTTTGGGCATCAACTCGTTGGCGAACAGCTCCAAGCTGTTTACCCAAGCATCCTTGTCATCCCAGTCGTAACCCATCATCACCAGCGTTCCGAACTTCCCTGTCTCCTCCGTCATCTCCAAAATCCGCTCCAACGCGTGATCCGGGTCGCCGGCGATGATGTGCTCCCTCATCCAGTAGTCCACACCAACTTCACTGTCCGGTGTGGACTTGTCGCGTTTGAAAATTCCTCTGTCGCGACCGGATCTGTCCATTAGGTCGCAGATGTACTGAAAACCCCCTGTCACCGAGTTCGTGCGTGCCGTCTTCTGCGCCTCTTTGGTGCTGTCGGCAAGGAACACAGCCCGCGCGATCTTGAACTCCGAACGATCAGGCTCATTACCCGCCTCGACCGCCGCTGTTTCGTAGGTCTCCCAGATATTCGCCACCACGTTGTTGGCGATGAGACTGTGAGCGAAGGGCTGGAACCCCTTCCGTCCCGCCGCTTTCGCAGTCCCGGAGTTCATAGAAGTGATCGGCATCGCGATCGGCGGATGCGGCTTCTGGTAAGGCTTGTGAATGACTCCAAGCCCGACCACATCATCGATGTGTTCGTTCATCGTGATGTCCCAGTAGTTGCCTTTGAGTTCGACTGGCCCGTCTGAAGCCCAAAGCTCCAACACCATCTCGACCGCCTCCGCAACCATCATCGGCGAGTCTTCGCGCGTGATGCCCAGAATTTCGAGATCGGTCGTCACGCTCCCCAAACCGAAGCATAGATTCAGTCTTCCCTTACAAAGGTGATCGAGCATCGCCAGTCGTGTCGCCACATGCATCGGATGGTGCATCTGGATGCAGACCGGCGCTGGCCCCATCCGAATGTTCTCTGTTTCCCGCATCGCGGCTGAAATGAAGATCTCTGGACTCGGAATGTTCTCGAACGCCATCGTGTGGTGCTCGCCGATCCAAAACTCGTCGAAACCGAGTTCGTCAGCCCGTACCACAAGCTCCATGTCCTCGTCGTACGTCTGAGCCAGCGGCTTCACAGGATCGTGGAAAGGCATGATGAAGATGCCAGATTTGATACGAGACATAGCGGTTTCGGGGTGGCTAGGGAATCAGGATCATTGGCAACAGTATATTGCGCTGATAGCTATCCCAATTCTTACTCGTCCAATCCTCGCATGATTCCCCGGATGTACGCTATCTGCCCAAGGTGCTGCGCCTCTTCTACCAAGATGTGCCCGAGCACCCACGCGCCGCTGACGGCTATCTTGCGTCGAGGGTGGTAAAACTCCTTGTCCAGATCCTCCACCGGCATCTGATCCAGATGCTTCAGTGTCACCTTGCGGGCCTCGCGATAGTAGTCCATCATCTCGTTGATGTCTGTCTTCGGCATCGCCCGCATCTTCTCTGCGGTGTCCTCTCGGCCATAGTCGTCCGGATCCATCCCGAACCGCTCGTACCACTTGTTCTTCACCCAGATGTCGTCGTCTTGACGCAGCACGAGATTCACCCAACGGTCCTCAACTCGCGCCATGTGCCACACAATCCACTCGATGAAGTTGGCGTGAAGCGCCGGCTGAAACCGCAGTTCGTCCTCCGACAAACCATCCAACGCCTTATCAAGCCCTTCCATGTACTCGATCAACCCGCTCTTGACCGCATCCCTGAAGTCTGCCATCTTCGATCTCCTTCGTTCCTAAATCAGATATCAAAGCCTCGAATCACTCCGCGCCTTGCTTTGTAACCGCCTCGATCATCGCCTGAATGTAGCCGTTCGCGAAGGCCCGGCCCCGGTGGCCCCACGGCGTGTCTTCGAAGGTCTGCGGCACGTGGTCGTCGATGAAGAACGAGTCGTAGCCGACCTCGTGATAGATCTTCATCGCCTTATACATGTCCACATGCCCGGTGTTGATGAACTCTTCATGGAACTTCGGGACCGTGTCTGAGACGTTCCGGAAGTGCACATACAAAATCTTCTTACGCTCGCCAAAGTAACGGATCATGTCGTAGATGCCGCCATCCGCCGCATCCTCCATCTCCGAGAATGTTCCTTGACAGAACTCGACTCCATTGGAAGGCGAGTCGACGATCTCGATCAGCCGCTTGTAAGCCTCGAACGATCTGAACAGCATCGGGATGCCACCCAGCTTCTCAACCGGCGGATCACAAGGGTGGATGCCACACCGTACGCCAGCTTCCTCGGCGACCGGCGTGATGATCGTGATCCACTCCTCCAGCCGTTCCCACATCTCATCCTCCGTGTGCTCTCGGCCATGAGTGTTCGGCATCTTCTGCGCCTCATAGTTGTCGAAAGCGGTCGCCACTGCCCCTGCCCGGATGATCGCCGGCTGCGTCCGCCAGACGTGCGAAGGCATCCAGTGGTAGCCGAAGATCGGTATCCCCGCCGCACCGATATTGCGGATCGTCTCGATCATGTTGTCGATCTGCCGGTCACGGTTCGGGCCACCTAATATGATGTCGGTGTAGAAATGGGTCGGCACGTTCTCTATCGCCGACAACTTCAACCCCTCGTTCTCGACCTGCAAACGCAACTTGACGAGGTCGCTAACATCCCACTTGCCGCCCGCGTCCGGCACATGCGGTGCGTTTAGCAACACGTCCGTCACTCCGTATTCCGCCGCAAATTTCAAATACTCACGCCCAGGCGTATTGAACTGTCCGAATCCTGCTCGCATACCAGATGCTCCTGTCTCTCAATCGGTGAACTTGAAATTCGGCTGATTGAACTCTACATTCATTCGCCATGACCACGCAATCCACCTTCATGTATCGTTGAGATTCGGTCGCGCTCCCGACCTCAGACTTTGGCAAGAATCCTAGTAACTTACGGCACGAACCACGGCTCAACCGCCGAGATCGCGACACGTATCGGCGAACGCTTCACCAACGCAGGCTTTGACACCGACGTTCTCCACGCAAATCTAGGTATCGACGTCTCAAAATACGATGCGCTGATCGTCGGTTCGCCGATGTACGCCAGCCAATGGCTCGCCGAACCTACTCTGATCATCGCCGCCAACTACGAACGCCTAAATACCACCTCCATCGCCCTCTTCAGCGTCGGAATGATAGATGTCAAACACCCAGGCAAGCTCCGAGAAGAACATGACGCTTGGATCGATAAGGCATTCAAACAAGAAAACATCAGCCTCAATGTCGTCGCAACTGGCACATTCGATGGCACCTACTGGCGAAGCAATTTCCCGCTGTGGATGCGCATGATCGACTCCGTTGTCCGCGTCACACCGGAAGGCGACTACCGGAAATGGGACCAGATCGAACAGTGGGCGGATGAAACCGCACAAACCCTTAAACGCACAATTGAAGGTAATGCTACCGAGGATTCCGAACTGTCCACATGCTGATCGACATCCACACTCACATCCAACAGCACGCCACATCGGAAGTACCGGGTATGCTCCAGCGCGCCGCAGATGTGGGCGTCTCAACCATCATCGCCGCCGGAACAACCATCGAAGACTCGAAACGAGCCATAGCCCTCGCGGAAGCCTATCCCAACGTCTATGCCGGTGTCGGCATCCACCCCGCCGACCTCGAACACCCGATCACACCTGATGACGTCACCGTACTAGACGAACTCGCATCCCACGAGCGCGTAACCGTCATGAGCGAGATCGGGATCGATCACATGCCCAACAGTCCCGATCATCAATGGCAGGAAGAGTCTTTCGCGGCCCAGATCGAGATCGCGAAGCGACACAACCTTCCTGTGGTCTTCCACGTTCGCGAATATCTCGACGACCTGACTCGCTTCGAAGCCCGAGACTCCGCACTATCCATCCTCGCCGGCCTCAATGTCGGCCAACTCGGCGGTGCTGCACACTACTTCCAAGGCAATTACGACTACGCCCGCAAAGTCCTCGACCTTGGCCTCAAAATATCCTTCGCCAAGCCATTGTTACGCTCATCCGAACTCCAAGACGTAGCCAGACACATCCCTATCGACAACATCGTCCTAGAAACAGACTCCTATCCCCAACCGTTCAAGAAGAACCGCGCCAAGTGGACGGAACCTAAGGACACGCGTACAGTCGCAGAATGCGTGGCCAAAATCAAAGGTATACCCCTCGAATTGCTTGAGAACCGATCCGTTTGACGTTACCGCCACAGCATCAATCATCTACTTCCCGGTTCTCCCATCTAAAATCAGAATCATGCTAGACGTTGCTCTCAAAGAATGGTCCGCCACAATCGACGCCCTAGCGTCAGGAGACCAGATCTTCCTGCTACGAAAAGGCGGTATCCGGGAACCGAACCGTCGTTTCGAACTCCCGCATCGGCGTTTCCTCCTCTACCCCACTCGTTTCCACGAAGCCGCCAAGATGCTAAAGCCGGATTACCAACATCTCATCGATTCAGAGAACGTAATCCGGGCTGATTCCATAACGTTTACCGCTTGGGCCGAAGTTGAAGATGTCATAAGCGTTGACGACGCTGAGAGTTTGGCTACGTTGTCTGACTCACATGTTTGGGCTGACGAATTCGTGACCAAACGTGTCGCGTGGAAGCCGCGACATCCCGCCGACCTCATCATCCTGAAGACTTATCGGCTCGCCAACCCTATGCATATGACCATCGAGCCGTTTCACAGAGGCTGCAAATCATGGGTCGACATCCATCCACCAGTCGACGTTGAGAATTCAACTCCCGCTTTACTCCCATCGGTGTGGGAAAAACGCGTCCAAGAGATTACCAAATGTTCGTAGCACCCGTAGCAGTCCACCTTTTCTTAGTCCGGCACGGCAGAATCCTTTTGCTCAGACGGCACAAGACTGGATACGAAGACGGCAACTACAGCGTTGTTGCCGGTCACATCGATGGTGGAGAGGAAATCAAGGATGCGATGATCCGTGAGGCGAGAGAGGAGGCTGGCATAGAGATCCGGCGTTCCGATTTGGAAGTCGTGGAAGTAATGCACCTCAAGTCAGACAGAGAGTACATCTCGTTCTTTCTCGAGGCCTCAACTTGGTCTGGTGAAATTACGAACACGGAACCTGATAAATGCGACGATCTGCGATGGTTCGACCTCAGCAACTTGCCGAACAATACCATTCCATATATCAGGCGGGCAATCGAAAACTACCGCAATCGTGTTTGGTTTGATGCCGTCGGTTGGTAGTGGCCGATGCCGTAGCATTGTGGCGAAGCCGACTGAATGTAAGCACATCCGTTACTCGCACTTTCATGCGCAAACTCTGCAGCCGGTCACCTCAGTATGAAACATCGCCAACTCCTATCCACCGACCTCACCCTCTCAGAAATCGGATTCGGCGTCTGGAGCGTCGCCACCACATGGTGGGGCGTCAAGGACCATGATCTCGGCATCCAGTTGCTTCGCCAAGCCCGAGAACTCGGCATAACCTTTTTCGACACCGCACCCGCCTACGGCGACGGTTACGGTGAAACTATCCTCGCCGAGGCATTCTCTCCTGTTGAGTTGCGGGAGCTTGTAATCGGCACGAAATTCGGCTACGATCTCGATGCTCCGCGTCAAGGCCACAGAGAACGTCCGCACGACTGGTCGCCGGAAGCGGTTGCGAAATCTTGCGACGCATCGTTGAAACGCCTCAATATCGACTGTATAGACCTTTACCAAATGCACAATCCTCGCCTCGACGCCATCCAGCGCGACGACACATTCGACGCGTTGCAGCGTCTCACCGACACAGGCAAGATCCGCCACTATGCCATCGCCGTCGGTCCTGATCTCGGTTGGCAGGACGAGGGCGTCGCCGCAGTCGACGAGAGGGCGATCCCAGCCCAAATCATCTACTCGATCCTCGAACAGGATCCCGCGCGGGCGATTATAGACGCCGCGATCCAGAATGATGTTGGCATCTTCACCAGAGTGCCCCACGCCTCCGGGATGCTTGATGGCACCTACACGAGAGACACTGTCTTGGAAGAGTCTCCAATCGGATCGTCGGATCACCGATCGCATCGACGGATGATGTGGATGCGTTCTGCGATACGCAAACTGACAGCTATCGAGTTACTACTCGAAAATTACGACGCCACGATCGGCCAGCTAGCGATCCGCTTCTGCCTGATGCCCAACATCGTCGCATCCTGTACGCCTACTATTACCAGCGAGGAGATGCTCAAAGAGTACGCTGCAACAACCGATGTCGCCGACTTCACAACCGAAGATATGAACGCTTTGGACCACCTCTACGCCTCCAACTTCGATGTTGTCGAAGCTCTGGCGCGCATGAAATCCAGCGTGTCACCGACAGGTTTCGTACTTCTGGACGGGGTTACCGAGGTAGAACCCGCGGCCGCCTAACCGTCAGCACTAGCACCAACTTCCACGTATTCTTCCTCATCATCCCCGGCTTCATACTCCTCATCCGCGTAGCGGTTGAGTTCACCCTCCAACAGATCGAAATCACGCTTAGAGATGATGTGGACCATCCCGAAAAACGCCAAATCCCACATCTCGGGCGGCCAGCGTTTGACATATTCCAACGTCGGTCCTACCTGCAAAGCATCCACCCATTCATCCTCCTTCAAAATCACGTCCGCTTCGATGTTGACGCGGTTGCGGAACCGTTCCCTCTTCGTGTGATGCTTCCAGATCGGAGATCCGTTCTGGAACGATTTCCCAATTACGGTCGCCGTCGCGGCAAATTTCCTAGACTCTCGCACATAGAAGACTAACCGATCGCCCTTTGCCATCTGCGATGCTTTCCGAGAGTTGGACGAATCAACGCCCAAAAGATCGAAACCACGCTCATGCGTAATGTCGAAATTCTCGCGGGTCGTGTTGATCATCCAGCAAGTCATCTTCAATCCAAGATAATACGCTAGATATTAGAAAGCCGATCCACGCCGTAGCCCGAACGAGGTGAACCCTTGACCGTAGCGAGCCGAGAAATCGAAGAACGTGTCACATCATTCCTAGACGCCATCGGTGTCGATTACGACATCGTCGAAATCGACCCTGATTTCGCAGACACGATCAACTTCTGCGAAAAATACGGTTTTCCCATCGAGACTTCCGGCAACACCATAATCGTCGCTAGCAAACGCGGAGCGAAAAAGCATTCCGCATCTGTGGTCCGCGCAGACAAGCGATTGGACGTCAACCATAAGGTCTGCGAACTCATGGGCATCAAACGCGCATCCTTCGCCAAACCCCATGAGACATCGGAACTGACCGGAATGATGATCGGCGGCGTTACCTGCCTTGCCCTCCCGCCGGATATGCCAATCTACATCGACGCGTCTCTGCTGGATCAGCCTTACGTCATCCTCGGCGGGGGCAGCCGGTCTACAAAGATCAAAGCCGACCCCAGCATCCTGCAAAAGATCCCCAACGCTACTATCCTCAACGACCTCACGCTCTGAATAGAAGTTCTGGCTAATCCGGCCGCCGTCGCCTAGTATTCCGCCCGCCGTTGGAACTTCGCCCTGATGTAGATCGCTGCTGCGTTCATCGAGAGTAGCATCACAAGCAAGATCACGATCGCTGCTGCTGCGATGTGTCGGAAATCGTCTTGCGGCTGCGAGACCCATGTGACGATCTGAAGCGGCAGCACCGTGAAGCGGTCGGTCGGAGATGTTGGCACGTAGGTGATGAAGACTAGTGAGCTGACCACCAAGATCGGCGCCGTCTCCCCGATCGCACGTGACATCGCCAAGATAATCCCCGACATCATGCTCGGGACCGCCTGTGGCAGCACTACCATCTTCACCACCTGCCAGCGGGTCGCTCCCATCGCATAAGCCGCATCCCGGTAGCTGGACGGCACCGCCCGGATCGCCTCCTGCGAAGCAATGATCACGATCGGCATCACCAATAACGACAGCGTCAACGCCCCTGCCAAAAGGCTACGTTGACCATCGAATAGATACTGGACGAATATCGCCAGACCCAGCAAACCGTACACCACTGAAGGCACACCCGCCAAGTTCGAAATATTGAGTTGGATGAGGCGAGTAACTCGGTTGTCAGGCGCGAACTCCTCGAGGTAGATCGCTGTGGCGATACCGACCGGCACCGTCATCAGAGCGGTCAAGATGATCACCCAGAACGTTCCCGCGATCGGCGCCAGCACACCCGCTTCAACCGGGTGGCGGGACGAATAGCTCGACAAGAACTGCCAGTCCAGCCATCCGATACTGTCGACAAAAATCTCTATCAACAACCATGCGAGAACCAGCACGCCGGCGACGACCGAACCGAAGAACAATACCGCAAAAACATTGTCCCGGGCCAGCCGGTAGGCTTTCCTAGTGTTGCTTTGCGATTGAAGGGCCATATCAACTATCTGTCGTCTACTCGTACTTCTGTCGGAAACGCTGCACCACCCAGCGTCCCAAAACGTTCATCACCAACGTGATTAGGAAAAGCAGTAACCCAACCACGAAGATCGTGTAGTACTCGATCTCTCCGTGCGGCGTATCACCTAAGGCAACGTTCACGATAAAGGCGGTCATCGCCTGAACGCTCTCTAGCGGGTTGAAGGTCAAATTCGGTCGGCCGCCGGCAGCCAGATAGACGATCATCGTCTCGCCGACCGCTCTAGATACTGCCAAGATGAAAGACGACACAATGCCGGACAAAGCCGCCGGCACTACGACTTTGCTGGCAACTTCGAACCGCGTCGCGCCCAGCGCATACGCAGCGTCCCGGAGCGAACGAGGCACGGCGATCATCGCGTCCTCGCTCAGCGTCGTCACCATCGGCATGATCATAATGCCCATCACCAAACCTGCGCTCAAGGCGCTGAACGTCGGCAGATTGTCTTCGCCGATCAACAGCCGGAGTGCGGGTGTGACCGTCAGCAAGGCGAAATAACCATACACAACCGTCGGTATTCCGGCCAACACCTCCAATATCGGTTTGATTACCCTTCTGACCGATTCAGGCGCGTACTCCGATAGGAATATCGCTGCCCCAATACCCAATCCCAGCGACACGGCCCCCGCCACCGCTGCCACGAGGAACGTGCCGGTCACTAGCGGAAGCACGCCGAACGACTTCGAGATATCCCGGTAAGGTTTGAAAAGCGGTGCCCATCTATCACCGGTCAGGAAATCAAATACTCCCACCTTTTGAGCGGTACCGTTCACTCCGACTTCGCACGGCTTGATCGGCTCGCCTTCGTTTAGGACACACACCTCTTCTTGGAAAAAACCGATGCTCTGAGAAACAAGCACCGCGACGATGCCGATCGTCGTCAGAATCGAGATGAGTGCGGCAGCTCTCAGAACCCACAGAACCGCAGCCTGCTCCATGTGCCGTCGGTTGCGGTGCCTTGCCAGACGGGACTCGTCTTTTCTCAGCGAAAGCGTCTGCGGTCGACCCGGCATAGTTCCATTATGATCCACCGCTGCCGCTTCAGGACCCACTCCCAATGTTCGCTCTTCTACGGCCACTGTTCACCTTCCGCCAACGAAGTTTCGTTCGGGCCCAACAGATATCCGATTGAAATGCGATTGGACTCCCGGTTCTGGGGAACATCATTGTTATTCGAGAGGATCATCTAAAGACTGAAAAGAGGCCGACAGGGCGGCGACACTTCGTTCGCCGCCCCGCCAGGTATTTCTTAACGGCTAACCTTCTCGTCCGGAATGGGTTCCGCCACTAACGTCAATCCTGCGTCGTACAAGTGCTGCGGTAGACCGACATATCCGACGCTCGCAGCCAGGTTGGCGGCGTTGCGGAGGTAGAAGTCGACGAACGCTCGGACTTCCTCGCGTTCCAACGCGGCGATGCTCACGTAGATAAACAGCGGTCGGCTCAGGGGCGAGTAGGAACCGTCGTTGATCGTCGTCTCGTTCGGCTCGATGCAACCAGCGCCACCATCAACGCCCACGAGCTTGAGTTTGTCGGTGTTCGCCACGTAATAGGCGTAGCCGAAATACCCCAACGCACCGCGGTCACCTGCGATACCCTGAACCAGCACATTGTCATCGACCGCCGGGAAGAAGTCGTCGCGGATAACGCCGGTGTCACCGTTGACCTCTTCCGTGAAGTAGTCGAAAGTGCCAGAGTCGGCATCCGGACCGTAGAGCACGATCTCAAGATTCGGGTAGCTAGAGTCGACTTGGTTCCAGTTCGTGACATTGCTGTCCGGCTTCCAGATCTCGTTGAGTTGATCAACCGACAGGCAGGTAGCCCAGTCGTTATCAGGGTTGACCAAGACGGACAGGCCGTCGTACGCGACCGTCAACTCGATGAACTCGATACCGTTCTCCGCTGCCAATTCACGCTCCGAGTCCTTGATCGGTCGGGAGGCATCAGAGATGACCGTCTCACCAGCCGCGAACTTCTTGAACCCACCGCCAGTGCCGGAGATGCCGACAGGGATCTGAACGTTCGGGTGTTCCTTGCGGAAGTCCTCTGCCGCCGCCACCGTCACCGGGTAGACGGTCGACGAGCCGTCGATCAGGACTTCGCCCGAGAGCGGGCCAGAGGGCTTGAATGGCGCGGGAGCCATCATGGCCTCGTCTACTGTCTCTTTAATGTCTGACACCGGGTTGGCGAGCAACACCAATCCTTCGTCGTAGAGCAGTTGCGGCAAACCGACGTAGCCGACGCTGGCCGCAAGATCAGCGGCATTGCGGAGATAGAAGTCGACGAACGCCTTGACCTCTTGCCGTTGCAGTGAGGGAATGCTCACGTAGATGTACAGAGGTCTGCTCAGCGGAGAGTAGCTGCCATTGTTGATTGTCTCCTCGCTAGGCTCTATACAACCTTCGCCGGAGTCGACGCCTACGAGCTTCAACTTGTCAGCATTGGCTATGTAGTAGGCGTAACCGAAGTAGCCCAGCGCGCCGCGGTCGCCAGCGATGCCCTGCACCAGCACGTTGTCGTCAACCGCGGGGAAGAAGTCGTCGCGGATGATGCCAGTGTCGCCGTTGATCTCTTCCGTGAAGTAGTCGAAGGTGCCAGAGTCCGCGTCGGGACCGTATAGCACGAGCTCCTGGTTGGGGAACTCAGGTCGCACCTCGTTCCAGTTGCTTATCGTGCTGTCTGGCTTCCAAATCTCGTGCAGCTCGTCCGTCGTCAAGCAAGATGCCCAGTCGTTGCCAGGATTAACCAGCACGGACAATCCGTCGTACGCGACCGCAAGTTCGATGAACTCAATGCCGCTCTCAGCCGCAAGCTCGCGTTCAGAGTCTTTGATCGGACGGGACGCGTCGGAAATCACTGTCTCGCCTGCCGCGAACTTCTTGAAGCCGCCGCCCGTGCCGGAGATGCCGACTGGAATTTGGACGTTCGGGTGGTCCTTTCGGAAGTCTTCCGCAGCAGCGACCGTGACCGGGTAAACGGTGGACGAGCCATCGATCAAGATCTCGCCCTGGAGGTCACTAACGATGACCGCCGGTTCCGGAACCACGAGTTTAACGTCCGGTTGCGGGTTCGCAACCTTCTCTTCCATCCTGTCGTATAGCGACTCGGGCAACCCGACGTAGCCAACGCTCGCCGCGAGGTCCGCAGCGTTCTCAAGGTAGTAATCCACGAAAGCCTTGACCTCGGGACGCTCTAGCGACTCGATGTTGACGTAGATATAGAGCGGTCGGCTCAACGGCGAATACGATCCATCGTTGATCGTAGTCTCAGTAGGTTCGATACAGCCAGCTCCACCGTCGACTTCCACGAGCTTCAATTTGTCGGTGTTCGCGACGTAGTAGGCGTAGCCGAAGTAACCCAACGCCCCGCGGTCTCCCGCGATGCCCTGTACCAGCACGTTGTCATCCACCGCCGGGAAAAAGTCGTCGCGAATCACACCAGTGTCGCCGTTGATCTCTTCCGTGAAGTAGTCGAACGTCCCGGAGTCGGCGTCTGGGCCGTACAGCACAATGTCGAGATCCGGATAGCTCGCATCCACCTGTTTCCAGTTGCTGATCGTGCTGTCAGGCTTCCAAATCTCGTTTAGTTGCTCCACTGACAAACAAGTTGCCCAGTCGTTGTCCGGGTTTACAAGCACTGACAAACCGTCATAGGCTACCGTCAATTCGATAAATTCGATGCCGTGCTCAGCCGCAAGTTCGCGCTCGGAGTCCTTGATCGGACGTGAGGCGTCGGAGATCACCGTCTCACCCTTGGTGAACTTCTTGAAACCGCCGCCAGTGCCGGAGATACCGACCGGGATCTGGACGTTCGGGTGCTCCTTGCGAAAGTCCTCCGCCGCCGCCACCGTGACCGGATACACCGTGGAAGAGCCGTCGATCAAGATCTCACCAGATAACGCGCTCGCCTCGACTTCCGCTTCTTTTGCCGGAGGTGAGGTCGGCACGGCTTTTTCTACCGCATTCACGGCGGCTGTCGTAGGCGTCGGTTCATCGCTGCTGCACGCCACTAATACAAGCGTCGTCAGCAGGCCGACAATCAATAGGCCCCTAAAACTCATCAGGTGTCTAGCAAGTTGATATTGCATCGGGTATCGGATCTCCTGATAACAATTTCTGTTTCTCAACATTTGAGTGTCCGCAGATCGCGAACCCCCGATGAATCAAGATGCAACATCACCATTGATTTTTCTTTACACAGGCAGGGTGCCCATACGAAAAATCACGAAATCGGCAACCGCACCGTGAACGTTGAACCTTCACCGACCACGCTCTCCGCTTCTACAGTTCCGTTGTGGATTTCAACAATGTTCTTCGTAATCGCAAGCCCCAAACCAAAACCGGTACGATCACCAGTGGACCGATGCGATTTATAGAAGCGTTCAAAAATATGCGGCATATCCTCGGGATCGATCCCCTCGCCGGAATCTTGGACAGTGAAGACCACTGAATCGTCATCTCGGCGGCATCCGATCTTTATCGCGCCGCCCGGCGGCGTAAATTTCCCAGCATTTACCAACAAGTTCCCTAGGACTCGTTCGATTTTTGGTCTATCGACCAGAATCGGAGGCAAACCGTTTTCAACATCGGTCGCGATTTCGTGATCCGACGACATGCCCACTGGTCCATGGCTCTGCATGGCCGAATTGATAAGGTCCGCTGCCTCTGTCATCTGTAAATCCAACGGGGACCTCCCGGTCTCCAGCAACGTCAGATCCATCAACTCGCTAACCAACGTCGCCATTCTCTGCGCGCTGTCGTCTATGCGGCCCAGGAACTGAGCAGTCGCTTCCGGTCTCAAATTCGCTCCCGATTTGAGTGTGTCCACCGACGCCTGTATCGACGCAATCGGCGTCCGCAACTCGTGCGAAGCATTGGAAACGAATTCGCGCATCGCGACTCCGAGGCGTATCTCGTCGGTACGATCGTTGACGATCACTATCGCCCGCATCATGCCATTATCGTCTGGCTGCAGAGGTCGTGAAAACACTTCCAAGTGGCGGTGCGCATCGTACAGCTCCATGTTGCGACGCACCGTCGCGCCAGCCGTCGCGCTCGACACAACCGCCTCATTGATCTCGTAGATGTTGACTTTCGACGCGAGCGGCACTGGCCTCGATCCCGAACTCGCCATCTCAAATCCCAGCAACGAACACGCTGCCGGGTTCGCGTACTGCAACATGCCGTCCGCAGCTACTACCAATATCCCTACGGTTACTTCATTGAGGATCGTCTCGTAGTAACGGCGATCGCCATCCGCTTCGAAAATTGTTTGCTCGACACTGTCCGCCAAGCGATTGACCGCATTGATGATGCGCTGCTGCTCCGGAGGGCCACCCGTAGCAAGCCGGTATCGACGATCTATCGATCTGGTTCTGATGATGCCCGTCGCGGTTCTAAAGAAAAACAGCGTCTGCCGACGACTCAAGAACCACACGCAGATCACCGCCACGATTGACCCGACGAGGACCGCCCACCACCCGATAAGAAAGTAAAAACCAAGTCCGATTATCAGCGGTACCGCGGCCGCTGTAGCGTAGCGCAATCTAAGCGGAATGAAATCGAAGATTCTGCAAAGATCGGGCATCGCTCATGGGACGAAGCGGTATCCGACTCCTCGCACCGTCACGAGGCGCTCAGGTTTCGATGGATCTTCCTCCAGCTTGCGTCGCAGGAGGGAGACATGCACATCGATCGTCCTCGATCCGCCAGAACTGCTGTCGCCCCAGACACCCTCCAAGAGTTGAGAGCGTGAGAAAACCCTGCCTGGCTGCGATGCAAGATGCACCAGAAGATCGAACTCCTTCGTCCGAAGGTCGAGATCGTACCCGTCCAGCACAGCCCTCCGTTTAACCAAGTCGATCTCCAGATCGCCAACCTCGATCTTGTGACCACCCATCCCGGCACCATTGACCAGCAGATTATTGAAAACACTCGTCCGTCGCAGTTGGGCCTCAATCCTAGCCATCAACTCGTTCAGGCTAAACGGCTTGGTAACGTAATCGTCGGCACCGCTGCGAAGACCGTCAACGCGCTGATGCTCCTCATGCCAAGCCGTCAACATGATGATCGGCACAGTATCACCTGTGTCCCGCAACGCTCTGCACACCTGCATCCCACCCATCACCGGTAACGACAGGTCCAACACGATCAAGTCAACGCTGTTCGACCTTCGGATATCTACCGCCGTTGCGCCATCGGATGCCGTCAGCACATCATATCCAGTCGCTTCAAGGTTGAATTCCAAGGTTGCGAGGAGACCCGGATCATCCTCTACCACCAAGATCGTGTTTTCAACTTCTCTCGCTGTCGTCAATCGCGCTTCCTGATGTCTATACCTTTTCGATCACACCCGATTTCGCCGAACGATACGCGGCGTCAATCATCTCGATCGCTCGCATCCCGGCCCAGCCGGGAGCCCAGTTCGTAACGTCTTTGCCAAGCATGATGTCCGAAAAGTTGTCGGGCGGACCGCCCCCGTAGTATTCGCCTGCGCCCAAATCAACATCAACCTTGATGTGGTCCCCGTCATGCCGCTGTACTTCGAGCCGTGCCCGGTCGATGTCGAGCACGAACGCACCCTCCTCGCCAAAAACGCGGATGTCGAGTTGGAAAGTCTGATCTTGCGGCAACGCGCCCGCGCCTGAGAACGTCCCGATCGCACCGCCCTTGAACCCGACCGTGAAAGCGTTGTAAAGCTCCACCTTCGCAGTGGGCGCCGTGTTGTAAGCGAAGACCGTATCTGATTCGAGACCCGTCAGCCAATAAGCCATGCCTGCCGAGTGCGTCATCTGAGCAAAAGCGTAACCTCCCCCCGCGACGACCGGATCAGCCCAAGTGTCAGCCCCCGGCTCAAACATGTTGTCTCCCGCTCCACCGCCAGTTGCCAAGAACTGTTTCCCTTCCAACAAGCTCCTAACCGGGGAAGCCATGTGGCACATCACAAACTCAATGTTGCCGACCGGCCGCTGATCCATAATCTCTTTGGCCTTTTGGACATACGGCGCGTAGTGCCAGCCATGCGGGATAAGCAACTGCACGCCCTGCCTCTCCGCCTCCGCGACCATCGCCCTCGCGTCCGCGGCACTGGTCGCCAGCGGCTTCTCACACATCACATGCAATCCGCGCTTCAAAGCCGCCATCGAGTGTTCGTAGTGCAAAGTGTGAGGAGAGGCGACCACCACACCATCTAACCCTTCGATATCCAACAGCTCCTCGTAGTTTTCAGTGGCATGCGCGAAGCCGAAAGTCTCTTTGACTAACTGAAGTTCATCGGCACCCAACCGGCACACCGCCGTCATCTCCACGTCCTCTCGTTCTGCGAAAACCGGCATATGGTTCGCAGTCGCCCACCAACCTGCGCCGATGAATCCGATCTGTGCAGTTCCGTCTGGTTTCATCACTCAACCCTTTTCGACGTTATCGACCGCGAGTTAAATCGCGTCAACAATCGCATGTTGCAGAATAGACCTTTGGCGTCAATTTTATGTGGTTTCACCTTCGCCACTGCTTGAGACCCGCATCTCACCTCTGAATATGGAAATCTGGCTCGTCAGACACGGAGACACCATCGTGGCCGAGGACGGACTGTACCAACCCCACCACGGGTTGACGGAGTTAGGGTTCGAACAGGCCAAATCTGTGGCTGAAGTTCTGGCTGATGTCGATTTCGACGCCTGCTACTCTAGCGCACTCCCCCGCGCCATCCAGACAGCACAAATTTTCGCAGACCTGACATCCCGTAGTTTCACCTGCATCTCCGAACTCAACGAAATCGAAGTCGGACGCATAAACCAAGCGTCAGTCGAGTTCAAAAGCAAGGTTGTAAACCACCGGGTCGATTTGGACTTTTCCCAATTCGGAGGGGAAAACCCGATTCAGTTCTCTACTCGCATCCACCGCGGCTTTCGGGAACTCCTCAAAGACGCCGAGGCGAAGAAATGCAATCGCATCATAGGCTTCTTACACGGAGGAACCATCGGCGCGATCTTGGACTATATCGCCGGACGTGACTTCGATTACCGACGACGCTCCCGGATGCCGAACTGCTCTTACACAGTCGTTAATCGATCAGATGACGGTGCCTGGTCTGAGTGGAACGGCTGGCAAACCAGCCATTTGACCTCGATCACTTAAACCGAACCGCTCAAATCGCAACGGAAACTGGCTTGTAGCTACACTCAGCGTTCGCCAAATCCGCGTTTGAGCATTCGCACGCCCTGCAATAGATGCTCGGGGTCTGCTGGCTCAGATCAATCGCGATGCTTGGCGTCCCGCAATGCGGACATCGCGTCACCATCGTCGCACCGCAAGTGATACACGTGAAATACGTGCTGTAAGCATCCTGTTGCAACCGCATCATTCCCCGATTGCACTTCATGCACTCGTTTTTTGATAACAACATTCAACCGCTCCTTCGCCCGACACATGCGTCGATAGAGGTGATGCGGGGAATCCTAAGGAATCGCCAAAAAGCGTTTCAACCACTTGAAACGCGTTCAAACCGAAAAAAGAGAAAGCGGCAGGAATATCGCGCTTAGTCGATGAGACCTTTTTGCGGCTTCGTCCAAGGCGCACGCGCCGACCACGCCTTCGGACGCGGCAACCGCCCTAACTGGACCTCGACGATGCTCGGAGCATCCGTCTCTACAGCATCACGAATCGCCGTCGTGAGCTCTTCAGGATTAGTCGCCAAGAAACCTGCTCCGCCATATGCCTCCGCCATCGCCACGAAGTCTGGATTCGCGAAGTCCGCTTCGTACGTGCCGCCGAAATCCTGGTCTAGGTCACGCGCCACGTTTCCGTATGCGCCATCGTTGAAGACAACGGCAACCACATTGATGCCATACTTCACCGCGGTCGAAAGCTCGCCAGAGGCATACATGAAGCCGCCATCGCCGACGATGCAAATCACCGGGCGATCCGGAACTCCGACCTTGGCACCCAACGACGTCGGATATGCATAACCCAACGTCCCCATGTACCCCGAATCGATGTATGACCATGGACGATCGACCTCGAAGTGCTGCCGCGAGTAGTAACCTAGCTGCGTCATTCCCCAGATGCCCGTCGCCTCCTCAGGCCATGCCTCGTTGATCGCTTTCAGCCACGGATACGCTGCATCCTCACTGCGATCGCGTTCCCTTACCTCTTGAATAGCCGCCTTGTCGAACGCGTGGCGCTCCGACATCATCTCCGTATCGCAACCAAGTTCGTCGATCGCCGCGTTTAACTTGACCAACGTCGCCTTAGCGTCACCCTTGACCTTCATCTTGTTCGGATGCGGTCGGTTCAAGATCGACTCGTCAGGATCGATGTGGATAACCTTCGAACCGCCACCAGCCGGGTTACGTGGCGTGAAACGCGTCCCGATCGCGACAATCACTTCAGCGCTATCGATCATCTTCTTAATCGGACCTTCTGCACCGACCCATGATCCGATGCTGTTCGGGTGAGAGTAAGGGATTACGCCCTTACCGCCCGCCGAGTTGACGACCGGTATGCCAGTCTTCTCCGTCAACTCAGTCAACTCGTCGAAAGCGTCCGACCGCGCTACTCCCCCACCTGCGAAGATGATGGCAGACTTCGCATTCAAAATGTCCTGCGCCGCCTCCTCGATCAGCAAACTATCGCCAGCGACACGATCGCCCGGCGCTCTCTCTAACAGCTCCACTTCTTCCCTCTCGACCATGCCCTCCGGCGGCATGTCTATAAACGCGGGACGCGTTCTGCCGGAACGCATCGCCTTGAACGCCTCGTTGACAGCAGTAGGCGCTTCGTGCGGGCGCAAGATCGACTTGCGATACTTGGTTATCGGTTTGACGAGATTGACTTGGTTGACGATCTCGTGCAACCCGTCCAAGCCTTTGTTTATCTGCGCTCTCGGCACCTCGCCTGCGAGGAGCAACACGGGTGATGATCGCGCATACGCCGTGGACAACCCCGAACCCGCGTTGTAAAGCCCGACGCCCGGCACTACCATCGCGACCCCCGGCTTCCCAGTCGCCCGAGCATAGCCATCGGCCATGTGCGTAGTCGCAAACTCATGCCGCGTCGTTATCATCCGCAAACCCGGCTCATCGCGGATACCCGTAATCAGACCGTACATCTGCACTCCCGGCAACCCGAAAATGACCTCCACACCCTCTCTTACCAATGATTTAGCTAGCGCTTCACCGCCAGATAGCTTTGCCACGATCTTCGCTCCCAGTCTCTTGAATGTCAGGACGATCCGCGTTCGCGAACCGACCATCCGATTCGACGCGTATACAGGTTTAGTGGATTATAAGGTTATCTTCCTTCGCCAAACTCCCACGTCATCGACGGCAACAACAGCGTAGGCATCATCGAAGCGGCGACACCCTTCAAATCGCTCGCCGATTCCCAACGCGTGATCCCAGTTCCGATCAACACCGAGTCGAGACTCGCTCGGTTCGCGCCAGCGATGTCGGTATGTAACTGATCCCCCACAAACGCCACCTTCCTATACCCGTTTAACCGCTCCTTGATCGCGTCGAACATCGGAGCGTACGGCTTGCCCAGCTTCGTGAACTTTACCGATTCGTCATCACCGAAACATCGGGAGACTGCCGTCTCGATCATCTCCGCCAATCCGCCCGGGCCAATCGCAAAGCGGTCGATGCCGTCCGGATACAACACATCTGGGTTAGGCACCACTAGATGAAGCGGATTGCCGGCGTCCATCCGCCGGATAATCAGCGACAGCATATCTCCCGTAGCCTCGAACCAGTCGTACCCCGTGATTCCTGCGATCACCAGAGAGGTCGATACCTCATCGTCAGGCGTCAAACCCACTGGCTCACAACCCGCCAATCGCACGAACTCAACAGCATCCCCATGCCCCGTAGCGATGCACTGCGTACCCGTCACTCCTCTCTCCTCGAAGAACCGACGTAGCAACGATCCGGCAGAAATAACCTGATCTTCCTCGATGCCGAAGCCCTGTCCTTGCATCACCTCGATCCGGCTCCCAGTCAATCGTGATGCATCGTTGGTAGCCAGCAACCACGGCTTGCCCGCCGCGGTCAAACGCTCTGTAAGCTCAATCGCGCCCGGCAACGGATCGATGCCGTCAACTAACACGCCATAGGAATCGAACGCGATCGCATCGTATCTCTCCACCAGATCATCTGAAGAGATGATCGAGGGTGTTGTATTCTCCAAAACTTGGCTCCGATTTGATGGCTACCGATGCTCGGATCTTGCACTTTCCATTGAAACACGGGGATTTACAATCCGTTCGAACATCGTTAAGGCGACGGACATGATCCCAGATCGGTGACTACTTCGTCAGTTCGCTCTAGGCGCCCGCTTAGACAATCGCTACCACTTACTCGACTGCTCGTTGTAGACGTGGTCAGGAACTGCATAGGAGATGCCCGCTTCGTCGAACGCGGATACCACTAACAGGCCGCTGAACTGGTCGTACATCGAACGGTCGATACGGGAGAGCAAAGGCAGTTTGCGCAGAGTAGCGTTGCGCATCAACCGCTCATAACGTTGCTGAATGCGAAACCACAGCAACACTCCCAGCGTCGAGGTCTTGGGATATTTCAACTGGTCCGCCAGCTTGTCACCGATCACCGCGCGGGAGACACCGTAAATGTACTTCGAGAATGCACGGCGAGCCTCAGGATCTGTCATCTCAGCAAGCAACGGCGCAGAGTTGACCAAGGAGTTCGCCATCGATATCGACTCCATCCCGGGATCTGGTTCGCAGATCATGCCGATTTCAAATAGCTTCAGGGCTTCGGATTCGTCGCGGATGAGGATCGTCTCGGGAATTCCCATCAAATAACCTACATATCTCCACACCGCCATGAAACTTGCACTTTCTTCTTTCGTATAACTTGCGCCCAATCTCTTCATGTGCTTCAACAATCGCGCCGAAAACGCGGTCAACGCGAACCCCAGATGCGCGGCGTTCAGCGGCAATCCCCAAGCGTCCACGTCCCATTCGTCCGACTCTTTCAGCAACCGTCTTACCTGCGCATGGATCAGTCGAATCCTCACGGACAATTTCCAACCGTCTCCGCTTCGATCCAAACCGCCCGGAATAAACGACTCGACCAAATGCCGGTTGTTCTGCTGCAAGCGTCTGACGCCTTGATCCCTAACCCGGCCAGTGGTGAAAAACGATTTCGAGATGTTGGTCATGAATCCTTCAATAAGGACTCCAGCCACAAACGAAGCCAATATGACCTTGGAGTTGCGGTGGAACATGCGTATGCCTGGCGCAAACTTCGATTTGTCCAACCACTCGGGCTCGGTTACACCATCGAAAAACTCTCGCACGATGGCCGGTGCTTTCTTAAGCGCATCCTCGTCCTGATCCATCCCAGCCTGGATGTGCTCTCGCAACTCGGCATGCCCGAATTGCGACAGTTCCGCCATCATTTCATCGCCCGCCGGATCGCCAACGTACGTGTGAGCGACGTAATTCTTGGCGACCTCCGGCATAACCGCCAGAGCTTTTTCGTAACCGGGAAGATTGTCGGAAGGTATTTTCACCGCGTGTTGCATGTAAAGACGTACGTCGCGGTGTCCGCGCGCGACCCGGTTCTCGGCAACTAATCCTCGGCTTCAACGCGCAGGTCTGGCAACCAGTTCAACCAGCCAGGCAGATACCAGTTCCCGCGGCCCAGCATCTCCATGCTCGCAGGAACCAGCACTGAACGCACAAGAGTCGCATCTAGCAGTATCGCCACCGCAAGGCCAAAGCCCACTTGCTGGTTAATTATCGTTTTCCCGGAGGCAAACGCGCCAAACACCGCAACCATAATCAACGCCGCACCAGTAATCAAGTTCGCCGTCGAACGCAGACCGTAACTCACCGCCTCGGCGTTGTCTCCAGTCTGATCGAACCTCTCTCGCACCCTGCTCAACAGAAATACATGGTAGTCCATCGACAACCCGAACAGAATCGTAAACAGGAAAAGGGGTATCCAAGCATCGATCACCTCCGCCCGTTGGAACCCGAACAGATCCGCCATAAACCCTCTCTGAAACACCAGAACCAGCAACCCGTACGCCGTCCCGACCGAAAGCAGGTTCATAATGACCGCTTTGATTGGGATCACTATCGAACGGAACACCAGCAGCAGCACGATAAAGCTGAAACCGAGCACGAACGTAAAAACGATGGGAGTATATTGATCTACTACTTGGAAAATCTCCGCCGTTGTGGCGCTCTGACCTCCAACATTAACTTCAGCGGGAACTCCCGCGAACGCGGCGGGTATATGTTCCTCCCGCAAAACCGTCATCGCATCAACTGCGGTGTCGCCAGTCGGATGTCCCGGCAACGCAAGTTTCAAAACCGTGATCTCACCACTTGAAACCGGGTCCGGAATCGGCGGGATAGGGAACTTCGGATCTTCAACCAGCAGCTGCGTCAGGTTCTGGACCGCGCCCTGCACTTCTGGGCTTCTGACATCACCTTCGATCACAATGTCAGACGGACTGGCAAGTCCGAACGCGAACTCCTCCTCCAAAACCAAGTACGCTTCCCGCGTGATCGAGCCCTCTGGCAACGCCTCAACTCCGTTCAATCCCGTTTCGATCTGGAAGTAGTAAACGATCGCGACAACCATCGGCGCAGCAACTATCAAGAAACTCAGCGCAGGCACCTTGGTCACGACCTCAGTCGTTCGCTCCCAGAAACCATGCTGGGTATCCTCATTTACTTCCCCGGTTGACTTACGCCTGAAAAACGGTATTGACAGGAAATCAACTTTGCGACCCAGCAATGCCAACACCGCCGGCAACAACGTCAACGTCGCCGCCATCTCCACGATCACCACCAAGATCGCTCCAAGACCGAGCGACTGGAAGAACCCCATCGGCACAATAAACATCCCGCAGAGCGCGATCACCACCGTGACGCCGCTGAACAATACCGTACGCCCCGCGGTCTCTCCCGTCCGAGCAACCGCTTCCTCCACATCCAGACCGCGGTCCAACTCTTCCCTGAATCGAGAGATTATGAACAACGAGTAGTCGATGCCGACTGCCAGACCGATCATCGTGATCATCAACGTCACGAAAAAGACCAAATCGAAGAACTGTCCGATCACCGCGACGATGCCCAACGCGATCACGATCGCCACGATCGCAAGGCCTATCGGAACCAATGCCGCGACCACCGCGCCGAACAGCGCAAGCAGAATCAACAGCGCGACTGGAATCCCGACTCGTTCGCCCTGCTCCAAGTCGTGAGTCGCAAACTCGTTCGACTCGTACGAGATGCTCGCCGCACCACTGATCAAGACCCGGAAATCGTCGGCAGCATCCGCGTCTTCAACAACCTCGATCACCTTTTCCACGTTCCGCGACGCCTCGTCGAAATCCCCTACCATCGGAATGATCATGATCGTTGTCTTGCGATCCGCTGACACTAATTGCAACGCGGTCTCCAGCGCAAGCACACTGACCATGTAGTAATTCACCGCCCCTTCGCCAACCACTTCACTGCCCAACTCGGAGATATCGGCGAATACCGAATTGACCTTCGCCGCGAAGGCAGGATCATCAACTGTCAACGCATCCGATTGAACGATGACGATTTCAGATATCGGTTCAGGTCCGCCGCGCAGCCTCTCTAACGCGCTGGCAGCCTTTTCAGATTCGAACGAACCGCTCAGTCTCAGTTCCGTCGTCGTTGCCGTCGGTAGCAATTGCCCGACTAAGCCCAACGCCACCACGACCAACAATATCCACGCGCCGATCGTCACCAACGGTCGGCGCGCACTGATACGTGCTAGCAATTGAGTCACTCGTAAGCTCTTTTACCACCCGATTCGACGCGTCTACAAGCATCTTACATCTTTACCATTGCCTGACTGAAACGATTGCATGCAATGCATACGCAACCCACGTTCTCCTCAGCAAAACCAACTAAAATGCTGTTCTGTGACGCGAATCGGACGATTCCTCATATATCAAGCCGCCAAGTGAACTCGATCTCATCTGGCCAACCCGGGTAAGCATCGGGAATAACATCCGTCAGACGGCAGCCTTGCTTGGCATAGAACCTGCACGCCGCGACGTTGACATCCTGCGTCTCGATCTTGAGTTCCACACAACCCGTGCTATGGGCGTACCGAACTACATGCTCGAACAGTAGCGTTCCCACACCCTTCCCTCGCCATTCGGGCGCCACTCGAATGTCCCACAGCGCAGCTATATCATCCCGGCCTTCGAGATAGCATGCCCCCGGCGTGTCGTACGCGACCACCGCCCCGCCGATTCGATGCGATCCTTCAAAAGCTGAAAAGACCTGCCATTTCGACGTATCCCAGCGCAGCCATCGCGTCGGTGGCTCCCCTTCGTCATAGTCCTTGATCCAAGGCGCATCAACCGGCTCCTCAACCAGCTTCCATCCTCTGCTCACATCCTCCATCGACGTAACCACGTACCTCGATTCGACTTTGAACGCGATAGAAACCGAGCCGTAGTCCGCAAGCACGGCGGTCGTCTCTTCTTTGATTCGGATAGACACGACGCGAGTTTAGCGAGTCGTGGAGCGATTCATTCTCCAACCACTCGCAGCTACTCACAATTCTGGCGCGACGAACTCAGTCAGCAAACGCAACCTAGCGGAGTTCGGACTCGCAACACGGTAAAACCTCTCATCAGCAGTCCACATCTCGCAATCAAGGATCTCGGCAAGGGCTAAGTAGTGCGCGTCGTACGCCGCCCCTTGACCAAGTTCACTTGCCAACTCCAACGCACGTCGATGGATATCCAACGAATGCCGCAACTCAATTCCCGACGACAGCAACTTGCCTATCAGGCGCACACCTTCGTCGATACTTATCTCCGATCGCTTCACGCGCTGGTGAAGAATGTTCGACACTTCCACAGGCATGAAATGCGGCGCGGCACGACTAACGCCGCAGTTTTCCCAGTGCTTTAGTAGTTCATGAGCTATGTCGGAGTATTCCTCCTCGATCAACCACTTGAAGACCAAGTTGGCGTCTACGACAACGGATTCACTCAATACCATTTTTCCATCTCTGCGTCGCGAATCGCTCTCGCTTCACGAAGCAAATCAACCGAGTTCCCTGGAAACACTCGGTCGCCGAAAAGCTCCTTACGGAGTTCCGCAAACATTATGTGATCGGGTTTACGCGTCGGTTCCTCGGGTATGCGATTAACCTCATCCTTATCCAACTCCCCCTCTATCGCCGCCAAACAGTACTGCCTCATGCTGACGCCCTTCAGCGCCGCGGTCGCCTTCAACCGACGCTGAAACGCGGGATCCATGTCGAGTGTGAGTCTTTTCTTCTTGGCCTGCATCGCTGATTTCCTAGTATCGACCATTGTAGCGTAAACACAGAAATAGGCCGATATTCGATTGGTCTACCGTGCCGCAACCAATCTCACTCTTGCGGCACGCCCCAAGCTATCACCAGCTTCAGCGTCTCATCTCCGACACACCGGAATCCATGATCGACGCCCGGAGGAGCCATCACCGCATCGCCAGCCTCGACCTCTTGCTCCTCGCCATTCATCCACATCACTCCTCTGCCCGCGATGAAATAGTAGAACTCCTCCAGCATGTCATCCCCCTCGTGAACGTGGCTGCCCTCGCTCGCGCCCGGCGGCAACTCCCAAACCTCGATCCGCACCGGCAGTTTCGACGCGCCGCGGAAGAACCGTCGTCGCGTCACCGTCCCGTCGCCCTCGTGCAAACCCGGCTCCAAGACAACATCCTCAGATTCGTGCTGCTTCCAGTTCATTTGGTACGTAGCAGATTAACAACCATTGGCTGCACCGTAAATCCTTAACGCAGTGTGCCGCGCCATTACGTCAAAGTCAGAATCCGCGTGCAAGACCGGCACGTCGTTGCGTATTGCGACAGCGGCGATCAGACAGTCCATCAGGTTCCTAACAGTTCGCCCCCGTTGGCGGCAATGGCGGTACAGCGCTGCCGCATCCTCGTAGTCGATCGGATCGACCTTGAGCGTCACGGCCCTCGCAGTCAGCTCCCGAAGACTTCGCAAGTGCGATTCACTCCGTGCGCCGGCCAACACCTCCATGGACACTGGGCTGCAAATCGCGATATTCTGAGACAACAGTTCCTCAACCAAATCGCAAGTTGGTGACCCTGTATCTCTCAGGAACTCAATCCATGCCGACGTGTCGATGAGGATCACGGGTAACGGGTCGAACGCATCGCATCAAGGTCACCTTCCCAGCCAATCCCGCGCATAGCGCGGGCCTCTTCCAGTGTTGCCTTTTTCGGGGCTAGTGCTCGCAACGCATAGTTGACGGCTTCCCGTTTAGTCGTAAAACCGTACCGTCGCATAACTTCGGCACAAGCCCGATCATCGATGTCTATGTTTGTGCGTGACATACACATACTATACACCAAAATAGCACTGCTAGCACAATCTGTTACGTGATTTTGCCTTAGCTACCCTCACCTCACACAGAGTTGTATGCTCGTGTCATGCAATCTGAACTCGTCAACCGTTGCGAATGGGCCGGTGACGACCCGCTGATGAAGCGGTACCACGACGAGGATTGGGGTGTCCCACTCCACGACGACCAAGCACTCTTCGAACTGCTCATTCTCGAAGGCGCGCAGGCGGGTCTATCGTGGCGCACCATACTTCATCGCCGCGAGGGCTACCGCGCCGCGTTTGATGGCTTCGACATCGCCACCGTCGCAGCCTACGACGACTCTGATCGCGAGCGTCTGCGCGCCGATTCTCGCATCATCCGCAATCGCGCCAAAATCAATGCCGCCATTGCCAACGCCCGCGCCACACTCAAAGTCCAGGCCGACCACGGCTCTCTAGGCACCTTCCTATGGAGCTTCGTAGACGACAAACCCCGATTGAACACCTACGCCGACCTCACCGATATACCCGCCCAGACCGACGAATCGCGTGCCATGAGCAAGTCCCTGCGCAGTTACGGCTTCTCCTTCGTGGGGCCCACCATCTGCTATGCCTTCATGCAGTCCGCAGGTCTCGTGAACGACCATGTTACCAACTGCTTCCGCTACAACCTGAACGAGGTTTGACAACGAGGTTTGACATTGAAAGGCAGGTAACACCGGCGGCCAGGAAGAATCTACGCGAAGCCGTGCGTGATGTAGACGCTGTCAGACCTTTCATTCAATCCAAAAATGGGGATTCCAAGCGATCTCCCATAGGTAGCCTTCAGGGTCGGCGAAGTATCCAGAGTAACCACCCCAGAACGCGTCTTGTGCCGGCTTCACCAGCTTGGCTCCAGCTTCTACGGCCACGTCCAATAAAGCATCCACCTCCTCACGAGTACGAACGTTGTGAGCGAGCGTGACACCTGAAAACCCGCCGCCCTCCACGGAGACTCCAACGTCGTCCGCCAAAGCATCCAGAGGGTAAAGAGACAACCAGGTGCCTCGGTTTTGGAAAAAGGCTATGTACTCGGTATCCTCGTCATACAGCGGCAAACCCAAACCGTCGCGGTAAAACTCCACCGAGCGCCGTAGGTCTTTAACCCCAAGAGTGATGATGCTGATGCGCGGGTCCATAGATATTCCTTTCTAGTCGAGCAGTGGACACGAAGATTAGTAGCGATGCGAGCGGGGTATGACAGTGTATCGAGGAACGTATGTCATGCTGAGCGCGGTCGCGATCCTCGCATCGCCTCTACGAGATACTCCAACATGACGCATATGCCACCAAACCCAACTTTCGAGCAACAGTCAGCGATGCATTGTTATCCCATGATGTGCTGTACAGCGGGACGCGCCCGGAAGCTCGGATCGCCAACGCCCAAGCAGCCGTAACTCGCGGTGCGAGACCGCGCCCTCGGAATCCGACCGCCGTTTCAACGCCTGCCTCGGCAGCGACATCTGAGCGCCGAGCGCAAAAGCACGCGCTCACAGCATGCCCATCCTCTATCAATCCGACGATAGGCGAACTCACCGGTATCTCTCCCGATTCCCATCCCGAGAAGTGATGTTCGAGCAACCTTACGTCTTTGACGAAAACCGTGCCATCCGGACGTGCTATCTCATCTGGAAACGTAAATGCTGGACCGGAATAGACCGTGCCTTCAACCAGCGCCAGATATCGCTCCGCATGTACGGGAACATCTCGAAAATCTGAACCCGGCGGCTCCTCCCGCGCCAAGGCATCAAGCTTCGCGGCTACGTCCTGCGGCACGTCCGATCTCACAGCCCACGTGCAATCTGCCCTTCCTCGAATCAGCAAGAACGACGGGCCTGGGCTCACGTCCGGCTCACGCGTCCCGATTATTCGGCCGTGGTCATCCAGCGAAAACAAGGTCTGCAAAAATAGGTCTGGAGTGCTCATTGAAAATGCTCGAAGTGGTCTGTCCGCATGATACCTAGACGCGTATCTCTACACATCCTGCCTCCCCCATCAATCCCGGCAATGCATCCGCCGCCATCTTCGTACCTCACCTTACTCAGACAATTGCGGCAGGTATCGCCTAATTTCATCGGCGATCTCGTACTCGCGTTCGAGGGTGACGAGCACATCCCGGATGGGTTTGGTCGGCTCTTTGCCTTCTAGAACTGCAATGTGCGGCGGTCCGTTGCCCCATTCAGAGCCTTCCTTGCGGCGAGGCACTACGTGCATGTGGAAGTGTGGCGCTGACTGCCCGGCGACGACACCGTTGTTTTGGATGAGATTCAAGCCTTCAGGGTCGTATGCCTTTAGTAGCGCTCTACCCACCCTCATAACCGCATACATGATCGCGCTGGCCTCTTCGTCAGTCAGATCAAAGAGCGTCGGTGCGTGCCTCCGAGGAATCACGTAGACCTGCCCCAACTCAAACTGTTGCCAATTCACGAAAGTGAGCGTCTGATCGGTCTCCTCGACGATGCCTTTATCCTCGCGACCGGCGATGACTTCGCAGAGGAAGCACGGATCATCCGGCGAAGGTTGACGGCCCCGGCGCGCGCCGCCGGGGCCGGTTGGTAGTTCAATTGGCAATCGAGTGAGCCAAACTCGGGTTGACTATCTCATCACTCTAACGTGGTCTCCGCCGGAACTTCGATCAGGCCGCTACGGATCCAAACGCCTTGTGGCATTTCAGATGGCAGGTAGCGGATGTCTGGGAGCGTCACGTGGCCTCCCGTATTGACGAAGCCCACCTCCAAACGACCGTCGTCCAAGCGACGGGTTCGGATTTTGCCGATCAATTCTTCATCCAATTCGACGACGCTACTCGTATGCCAGATTCCGACGCTGGCATCGGCGCTGAGGTAACGCACATCGGGCATAACCCGCTCGCCATCTTCGAATTCGACGGCGAGTTCGATGCGACCATCGTCCGAGCCCCTTGCAATGACACGCAGTCGCGGTGGCGATGCTGGCAACTCAGTGGATGATTCCAGCAACGCGCTGAGTTCTTCGGCGTCTGATGGCGACCATGTGGCAATGAAGTCAGCGTTTTCATTATCCGCCACCGATGCTGAGCACAGAACGGCATCGATCGCGGATCCGTAGACGGGCAATGCGACTCTCAATTCGGCGTCGAGATCGACAAACTCGTCTGCAGATTCGAGACCGGTTGATCTCAGCGCGGCACCCAGTTCCGATGCTCCTGCGCCACAGGACGCGTCTCCACCGATATCCTCAACCATCGATTGGACATCCTCGTCATCCCATCCGACCTCGGCCGCACGCGCTGCATCAACAATCTCGCCGGCCTTAACCGTTGGCGCCAAAACGCGCTCGCCGTATGAGAGCTGCGAGTGAATGGTGAGCGCCTGAGTGAACCACAGCGCCTCACCATCGACTACGCCTTCTTGTACGTTCCTCCACGATGCTGCCAAGGTGGCGAATTGCTCAGATGCCTTCTTGGAGTTGCTGATCAACAGGTCCTCAACTGCGACGGGGCTTATCGCTTCGCCATTGTCGATCGATTCAATCAACCCGGCAGCCGCGACCGCTTCTGAGTATCCTTCGGCGAACTTCATCAACAAGGTCTGCGACGAGGGGTCGAACACGCTGATGGTGGCGTGCTCCTCCGGTTCAGGTAACTCCGCGATCTTTGGTCGATCGAAGAGGTCGTGTAACAGTTCGGCTTCCACGCCAGCGGTGTAGATAGCCTTCGCCCGTGTCGACGGTTCGATTTCGGCCTCAGCGTCGTCGGCTGCGCTCACCAGCACGGTCACTTCACCTTCTTCGTCAGTTTCAGACGAAACCTCGTACTCAACACCATCGACCGACACAGTAGTAGCTTCAAATGTCCTCCCGCTCAGTATCAACAGTTCGCTCCATTGGCTATGAAAAGCGATCTCTTCTCCCGATTCGTCGTTAACGGTGACCACCAGCCATACCCATGACGTGCCTGGCTCATTTATCGTTAATTCGAAGGCTCCCACTTGGTCGGATTCAACGCTGCTATTGCTTGCGGCGACGTCGTCCGAGTGGTATGAGACGCCAGGCAGCCAGCCAGTCTCGGGATCGATGACCAGCTCAGTATGATCCCAAACCCGGGGTCCGATTGCGTACACGTCCACGGAACCGTGCTCTTCGGTCATTGCGCCATTGCCGACGTTTCCTATGCGGTAGTGAACTTGATACGGCTCGCCTGCGACCGCGAGGTCGGGGACGACGCTGGTTTCGATCTTCAGCTGGTAACCGCTCTCTTGTCTCTCCTCTTCGTCGACGAGGTGAATAACGAGTTCGAAATCAGCGGATGCGAGTTGGGCTTCACGTTCCCAGTAAGTCGTCGCCTCGATGAAATAGATTCCGGGCTGGAGGTACCGTTCGATGCGAGAATTTCGACGTTCGCCACCATCGTCGTTCGCTGAGATCAAGCCCGCGGTTGCCGAGATCAGCGACAAGACGGCGTCCCCTTCTGGAGATCTCAGGTCGATCCGGACTCTGCCGCCGGTGGGCATTTCAAACGAATAGCCAAATGCCGGGTGTTGGACTACGAATCTGGAGCCGCAAGTATCTAGCGTCCAAGTCCCCGTCGCCGTAAGATCGGTTCCAAGTTCCAGAGCGCCGAGGTGTTGCGGTTCACAACCTACGACTCGGCTGATCGTCAGACTGAAGTCCGCGGCCCCTTGTCGACGTCCGCCAACCGTAGTAGCTTCAACCGAATAAACGCCGGGAAGTAGATCGCGCTCGATCCGTGCGTCCAAGCGTCCACCTCCGTCGTCGTTGTCCGTAATGCGATTACCATCCGAATCCAAGAGATACAAGTACGAATCGGCTTCTTCAGACTTCAACTCGATGCGGATTCTGCCGCTTTCTTCAACTGTGAATTGATAGTCGTGAGCGTCACTGTCGAGATGAAAACTCGAATCGCAGTCATCGGTCGTCCATCGCCCCTCGGCTTCAAGACTGCTGTCATCTCCCGCCGCCAACGTCCCCAAGTCGATGACTTGGCAACTCATCGTCTCCTGCGCCTTCGTCGAAACCGCGGGTCCGAGCATCGTAACTGCAACGATCGACAACACCGCGACACTGATCGCTACGATTACGCGCGTTTCAAACCGGGTCAAGTCGATCCGCGTTAACAACTCTCTAATCTTGAGACCATCTTCCACAGTCGCTTCCCCTTCAGAGATGAATTGATACGAGGTATTACAAATACTCGATTCTAATTCGGGGCTATCTTTCCACGTTGAAAGATTCTTGGTCGCCAGGTACAGCGATGCAGTGGATTCGGCATCCAGTCCTTACTGCCACTCGACCGCACGCGAGCTAGACACGCCCCTCCTCACACCCCACTTCTCCCATCAGCCGGCGCAACGCCTCGGCCGCCATCTTCATCCCCTCGCCACCGCTGAATCCGCCACGCTGACCCGCTACCAACAGATGAGGTTCCAACGCCAAGAATCCCACATACCCAGCGTTCCTCAGATTGACCAGCAACTCCCGCACTTGACCATCACCTTCACCCGCCACCGTGATCATTCCATCGGAAATCCGACAGTCCTTCACCTGCACACACACTGTGTACTCGGCTAACAACGGCCACCCTATCTTGACGGACCGCCCGAACCCCATCTGCGGATAGTTCCCTGTGTCCCACACATACCGCAAGTAGGGGCTACCGACTCCCTCAACGATTGCATGACACCGTTCTGGTATATCGCCAACCAACCCGCCTTCGTTCTCCAGCATCAGCATCACATTCCTCTCACCCGCCACCTTAGCCATCACACTCAGCCTCGATATCGACTCATCGACTAAGTCCGCTTGCTGACCCTCGACTTCCGGGTAGAACGAGAACACGCGCACCCGGTCGGTGCCCACCATCTCCGCGATGTTTAGGATCCGCTTCAGATCGGCGACGACCTTTTCGAGCGGATCGCCGATCTGCGATTTGCCGATCGGACTGCCGATGCAGCTCACGCGAACCGAGTGGGCTTCGCACCGCTCTACCAGTCGATTCACTTGTTCGTCGCTCAGTTCTAGAACATTAGTTCCCCACGCGCTCCGCAGCTCCAAGTAACCGATGTCGAGTTCGTCCAGTACCCGCAACTGCTCATCGACGTCGGCATCGATCTCGTCGCCGAACGCGCTCAACATGAACCGAGCCGTCACAACCCCTCACCAATAAAAGCCGCCACCCGTTCGCCGATCACCATCGATGTGACGTTGGTATTGGCACGGATGCAGTCCGGCATGATCGACGCGTCCACGACCTTCAGATTTTCGAGGCCGCGCACGTTCCCGAACTGGTCCACTACCGCCATCGGATCAGAGTCGGGACCCCATCTTGCAAGTGCCAGACACATGGTGGCTGGTAACCGCTGTCTCTTTGATCCAAGCATTCAGCGCTTCATCCGATTCCATGTCCGCGTCAGTGGGTTCCGCACGCTCCGTTACCAAGCTGGCCCACGATCCGTGCTCGCCGAAACGATCAGCTATGCGCACACCTTCCCGCAACCTCATCAGGTCAAACTCCTCCTCGAAGTAGTTGTAGTTCAGGAAAGGCTGGATGCGAGGGTCTTTAGTGCGCAACCGCAGGTTTCCAGACCCAACGGCAAGGTCAAGGCACACCACCATGATCAATCCGATCTCCTCGCTCGCTCCAAGCCCCCACCACCTACGCCCGATTACGGCGCGTGAGCCCGGATGTATCAACATATCGTTCACCAAGTCCGATCCCTCCGCGGTGTAGCGCAGAGTGAACTGCACGCCCGGCAAGCCCAGCGGCTGCTCAAAGTCTTCGCGCGTCCGCCACGTCACTCTCACATGGGGATGATCACGGAGATTCTGACCCACGCCCGGCAGATCGTGATGCACCGGAATGCCCACCGCGCCCAGAGTATCCGATGGTCCCACACCCGAGAGCATCAGCAGGTGCGGCGAGCCGATCGCCCCCGCCGATAAGACGACATCCTCGGCCTCATAATCCGAAACTTCGCCATTGACTTCCGCCTTCACGCCAACCGCGCGATTCCCATCGAACAACACCCGATGCACCAGACAATCCGCCAGAATCTCTAGGTTCGGACGTTCCCTAGCACCTGAAAGATAGCCAATCGCCGTGCTGAACCGTACGCGGTCTGGATTGTTCAACGGAGTCGGACCCACTCCCGTGGACCCCGGAGCGTTGTGGTCAGGACAGTCCGGGAACCCGTTGGCCCGAGCCGATTCATAAAACGCTTGCTGGGCCGGATTCCACTCCTCAGGTTTCCATCGCCGCACGATGATCGGACCACCCGATCCGTGGAAATCACCGCCAAAGTCCGTATCCGTCTCGATCATCCGAAAATACGGCATCAACTCCCGGAAACTCCACTTGTCGTTCCCCCAAGATGCCCAAGTGTCGTAGTCCTCAGGCACCCCGCGCAGAAATATCTGCCCATTCACCGCGCTCGAACCACCCACCACCTTTCCCCGAGGTATGATCCCCGGCCTCGCCTCATCCGTATAGCGCGCCACAAACGTCCAGCGGTGATCATTCAGCGGCCGTTCCCACGGCGGAATATCGTGTCCATACCCGTACTTCACCGTATCGGGTATGTCCTCGAACTCCGGATAGTCCGGCCCCGCCTCGATCAGAAGCACCGAATGCTCCGGATCTTCCGTCAACCGCGTCGCAAGAATACCCCCAGCCGAGCCTGCTCCCACGATGATCGTGTCGTATGTGTCAGACATCTCCAGGCTCCCTTGAATAACGATTTACTGACGGGATTATACGCCCAAGCAGGGTAAAGACGTCTTCCCCTTTGCTCTGCAAAAAGGGGGAGGCGAAGGAGCGCAGCGACTTCGCAGGGGGTTAATACTACCGCATGGCGCGCACGTCATTCCCGCGACCTCTCCCGTCATTCCGGCGAAAGCCGGCGCTTCAGCGGGCGGAACGCCCATCCAGAGGGGAAGGGCATAAGGTTTCCCCGCTCGCGGGGTAAATGTCCGGGGCCTGCCCCGTACCCCGATACGGAGGACAAAGGGGGCCCAGCCCCCTTCACCCTTTATCTCCTTCCCCCTCTGGAGAAGTGTCGAAGGCGATGAGTGGCGCGAACGAAGCCCTCGCAGTATGTGTCTTATCCCAGAGACATAACCAGATTCAGATGCTCGTCGATGGTGCAACGGGCATCCAGTCCAACGAAAACAGTTGATTCTCGCTCCTCCACGATGGCCGGACCGATTACCGTCGCTCCCGGCTCAAGGCCGTAGCGGTCGAACACTAGGCAATCTACGAACCGGTCCTTCTCGGTGAGGAATACAAGACGCTCGCCCTTGATCGATTCCGGTCGGCTTGCCGATGGAGCTGTTCGGAACCGTATATTGGGACGAGGCGGCGGCTCGGACGCGGTCATGCGCCAAGTGATCGTCTCCACTGGAACATCGTTAAGGATGCGCCCGAACAGCGACTTGTAGGTCGCGTTGAAGGCTTCTCCAAGTGCTTCCCGCAGACCCGGTCCTAGCCCTCCATCTGGAACCAGGACCTCGATCTCGAAGCCTTGTCCAACGTACCGCATGTCGGCGCTACGCTCAATATTGATGTCCTCGGCCTCGACCCCAGCCGCTGTAAGCAGATCAACCGCGGTCGCCTCCATCGCCTCATAGATAGAGCTCACGTGATCCCAGTTCACGCTGTCCAGCTGGCTGATGTAGCTCTGTAAAGATGCGAACGACTTCGGGGCGACGAGCATACCTATCGACGACATCACGCCCGCGCCCAAGGGACAGATCACTGTGTTCAACCCAAGCAGCTTCGCCACACGGTAGGCGTGAACCGGACCGGCACCTCCGAAAGCTACCAGCGCGCTCCCTCGAATATCCAATCCTTGCTCTGCCGCGTGCATTCTGGCCGCGGTGGCCATGTTCTCGTTGACCACCTCATGGATGCCTTGTGCCGCACGGATCACGCTTATTCCCATGGGCCCGGCGAGTCGATCTTCAATGGCTCTTATCCCAGCATCCAAGTCAAGGGCCATTTCCCCGCCAAGGAAATAGTCGGGATTCAGAAGACCGAGCACTAGGTCTCCGTCGCTGACCGTCGGCTCAATCCCTCCGAGTCCGTAGCACGCTGGCCCCGGATCCGCGCCAGCGCTCTGCGGCCCTACTTTCATCAGCCCCATGGGGTCCACGTACGCTATACTCCCGCCGCCCGCTCCAATTTCAATCATGTCAATCGCTGGGACCTTGAGAATCAGCCCGCTCCCCTTCTTGAAGCGATGCGCCCTCGCAACCTCGATCTCAGTTGT
>CBDBDX010000006.1:0-302217 GCA_965204135.1 Dehalococcoidia bacterium
AAGTCGATGTCGCCTTCGTACTCCAGCGCCCCCGGCACAGAGTCGCCGAGCGTGACCGCCGTGGCGTCGACCGCGGTGTTAGCGTGGTCGTCAACAAAGTCTGCAATGTCGACTGTCAGGGTGTAAGTGCCGGTAGCTTCGTAGCCGGCGACTTGAATGTAGTAGCTCCCGGAGCCGGACGCCTCCCAGATGATGCGCGACGCCAGAGAGTCTCCGAAATCGTCGTTGAAGGCTAGCTCCACGTCGTTGGCATCGTACATAACGGCGATGGAGTCGGGCAGGGTGCCCAGGACAACGTCTATCTGGTATAGCTCACCTTCTTCGGCTTCGAATCCGAAGAAGTCGACGTCGCTGTTGTAGTCCAGCGAACCCTCAATCGGTTCGCCTACGGTTATGGATGTAGCACTTTCGAGATCACCGCCATGGTTGTCCGCGATGTCGGACAGCGAGACCGTCAGTGTGTAAGTGCCGGTATCTCCGAAGCCGCTCACTTCAACGTAGTACTCGCCCGAACTCGGAGCTTTCCAAATCACGCGCGACGCGAAGGAGCCGCCGTAGTCATCGTTAGAAGCAAGCCACACCCCTTCGGGGCCGTATAGCGTCACCACCGAGTCGGAAAGGCTGCCCAGCGCAATATCCACCTCGTACAGTTCACCCTCTTCCGCATCAAACACGAACACATCCACTTTCGCATCGTAGTCCAACACGCCTTCCACCGACGCGCCCACCCCGACCGGCGTGGCGGATTCGAATGTGTCGGCATAGTCGTCGGTAACTGGCACTTCCGTCTGATCCACGGATTCGCCGGCAAAATCCCCGGAAACTGACTGGCCGCAGTCGAACGCGGTTAGAACCCCCAAAGTGTCTTCCGAAAGCTCCGACTCGATCTCCTCCAACTCCACGACCGCCTCCATGAACGCCGCGCCGAAAATATTGGCCAGCACCTCCTCGGTCAACTCCTCAATCCGCATCTCCTTCTCTTCGTCCGTCTTCTCCGCATCGAACGCAATCTCGAACACCCACCTAAACAGTTCGGCGAACGCCCAAGCGAACTCCTCAAAGAAAGATTCAGAGCTTGGGCGCGTCAGAGCATGGTCAAGAAGTCCGTCTAAAGCCCGCAACTGGGCATCGTGATATTCCTGCAGCTCTGGCGGCGGTTGAAGCTCCCGGTATGCGTTCGAAACCGCGGAGAGTATCTCTGCGAAATCTCCCCAAGTCAGATCCTCGCCAGAACCCTCCGATTCGATCATCGCGAAAGTCACATCCAACGACGCGGTCGCTTCCCCGCACTCTCGGGCGTAGGCTTCAACCCCATCGCTCACAGCTGGTGTCGACGGGGCCGTCGGGGCCGGCAGCGGCGTGGTCGCCGGTTCCGGTGCGGTCACAACGTCCGACGCGTCTGTGGAGTCGGCAGAAGCCAGGTGTGGAACACACGCCAATAATTCTAGGGCGAACTCAACACCCACGGCAGCGCCGTCGGCAGCCATTAGTTCGGTCCAGTCGGCATTCGTCGCCCACTCGCGGAGGCAAGACAGTTCATCCTCGCTCAAGTCTTCCAACTCAGTTCCCGTCTCCTCCAACATGGCAGCGAGGAACAGGTCCGGCACGCAGGAGATCAAGCCGGCAATAAAGTCCGCGGCCATCGCGGGGTCGTCACGGTTGGAGATCAGGGCACTTATATCAACATCGGCCGCCCATGTACGGACGCAGGACGCTTCCTCCTCACTCAACTCCACATCTACTTCGAACATGAAGGATATAAACAAGCCGGGAATACATCTCATGAAGTCCGCAAAGAGCTCCTCGCCAATAGCGGAGTAGCCGTCAGGGGCGGCTATCAGGGCGGCTACGTCGATATCAGCGAAGGATCCCTTCAGGCAGGACGCATCCTGATCGCTCAGTTCGAAATCCGGGTCATCTTGGATCTCGGCGAGCATCATCGAGAGGAGGACACCCCGTGCAGTTTCCGGAGCGAGACAGGAGAATATCGACACCTCCCAGTCCGCCGGGGTATCGTCCTCGCTCAATACCGGTCGGCTCAGCGCCGACTCCAACTGTGTGTCACCCAGCGCGTCGCGGATGCAGATCTGCTCGGAGGATGTGAGGATGTCAAACACCTCGCCCCAAGTCGTATCGATGCGAAACTCGATGTCGAGCTCGGCGACAGGTTCCGACGGCTCCGACGTAGGACTCGCAGGAACGGGCGACGGCGTGGCCGAAGGTGTAGGTGTATGCGTCGGGGCCGGTGTGGACGTCGCCGTAGGCTGCGGTGTGGGCGTAGACGTGTTAGTCGGTGTGGGCTCCTGGGTGGGAGCAATAGTAGCGGTCGGAAGCGGAGTTGACGTCGGCGTGGGACTGGGATCTTCAGAACAGCCGAGTAGCAGTATGGGGAGTACCGCAACACATGCCAGTACGCTAAGTGAAATGGACCTTGACACGTTCGCCACTCTCCGTGCACTACGAAGTTTCATGTTCGTGTCAATATTAGGCTTCTACATGACCTGCTGCAAGGTTCGTTTGTACTTGTCCTGAGAGATTCTTTCATACCTCTCTGATGGAGTATGGATATACCTTGTCGGCTCTGCTGGGCGGCGTACACTACGCCAATGCTGCGACGACGGCAAATCCGGCGAGGACGACGTTGAATATCTGACTGAACTGCTGGCAAGTGCTAACGAAATCGCAGACTTCGGCCCCATCTACTTCTTCGGCTACTCCAACGGCGGTTTCATGTCGCACCACATGGCCTGCAAAGGTCTGCCCCGGCTCCGCGCCGTCGCCAGTCTCGCCGGCACCAGCTACGTTGAAGACTCCAGCTGCGAAGGCGCACCACCCATCTCCGTCCTACACATCCACGGCACCAACGACGACGTGATCCGCTTCGACGGCGACGAGACCGACTCGAAAAGCGTCGCAGAACGGGCATTCTACTCTGGCGCTACGGACATGGTGACGCGCTGGGGCCAACGCGCCGGCTGCGAATGGCCTGAAAACCCCCAACCCTACGCCACCCTCGACCTTGACCAATACGTCCCCGGCCCCGAAACCCAAACATACCGCTCCGAATCCAGCTGCGCTGAAAGAATAGACATCCAGCTCTGGGTCGGCGAAGGCAGCAGCCACTCCCCCGGCTACAACGACACCTTCATCGACGCCCTGCTTAACTGGCTCCTCTCACAAGAGTGATCACACCAAGCGTTTCACCACAGTTTTCATCCCTTCGCGAAGCGAAGGAGGCGCGGCAAGCGAGGCGAGACGCAGGGGGCACCCCCTGCAACACCATCACGCTACGGCTTAAAGGCTAGAAAGACAGCTCCGACGAACAGCAAGATCGATACCAATCCCAAGATGATAAGGATCGGAGCCAGGATATAAGCCGTCACGATGATTATGAAGCTGACCAGGACCGTTGCCGCCATCACTAAGGCGCCGCTCCGCCTGAAGAACAGACCCAAGATCGCCCCTCCGGCGCCCACGAAGGCGAACAGGAATGCCTGTAGGCCCCTGTCGAACATCCGATCTAGATTATCCTGCGTGAAATTCTCCTCCGTCATGCCCATATTTTCGGCAAACTCAGCGATGCGGATTATCTGCTCATAAGTCGCATTGTCGCTGCTGGCCGTCCCGATGTACATAGCAACTACACCACCTATCAACATCAGGATGGCGGCCAAAACCCCCATCACCAATGCCGCTATTCGCTTACCGATCCCTCCGCGATTTGCTTGCTCAGCCGAAGACGTCGGCGGTGCCTCTATCGCTTCATCGCCAGACTCGACTGACAGTTCCGTGCCAACTTCTTCCGTTGCTGCATCGCCGTCAGACTCGACTGACAGGTCCGTGCCGGCTTCTGCCGTTGCTGCATCGCTGCCAGACTCGGTTGGTAAGTTCAGCCACCCCTTTTCACTGGCTAACCCTATCGCTCCCGCGATCGCGAGTACCACACCTCCGAGGATTCCCACCCAGCCGATCAGCTCAAGTATCAGATCGGCAAGCTGAGCAATAATGTCGGTACGCACCAGGAACCCTAGTACGAGCACCAAAATACCAATCGCTATCAGTCCTAGATAACCAAACCTCTCATGTAGAGGGTTGTACCGTCGTAGCATTTCTAGCATCTGCATAGATTCGCCTCCTCATTGCGAGCGACACACGATCATTCAAGCGTGTCTGCAACGAAGATGTCCCACCTCCACGATGCTCTCCAATATACAGAGGGCCCGTCGAGCCAAGTGAGAAGCAGAGATTCTCGTCGCCTTCGTTATTAATCCCCTTTTCGCACCGCAACAAAGGGGGAGGACTTCGCAAAAGTCTCGCTCAGACCTCATAATATGGGAAAACTCATTGGTGCGGTGCTCTGCAACTAGCATGTCCTGTTGCGCTGGTGGCGCAGAGAATCAACGGTATTAAGTTAAAAGTCGTTAGTAATCCACACTCCAACTTCAACACCATCCTCATCGGCGGATCATCCCACGTCGGCAAGTCCACAGTTGCCGAGTCGCTGACAGCCATCTTGGGCTGGAAACACATCTCCACCGATAGTCTCGCCCGTCATCCCGGCCGGCCGTGGGCACCACCACCCGCAAAGGTACCAGAGCACGTCGTAGAGCACTACCTAAACCTGTCAGTCGACGAATTAATCGAAGATGTCCTAAACCACTACCGGATAAACGTCTGGCCCAAAGTCGAGGCGATCATCGCTTCCCACTCGAACGGTCCCACTAGCCCCGGGATAGTCCTAGAAGGATCCGCTTTGTGGCCCGAATTCGCAACAAGCCTGAACTTCGACAAGGTCGCCGCAGTATGGCTTACGGCTTGCGACGACGTCTTCCAGCAGCGAATCCAAGCTGAAAGCCGTTATTCCTCGAAGTCTCATCGCGAACGTACGATGATCGACAAGTTCCTTAAACGCACCCTCGCCTACAACGAACGTATGGTCGAAGCCGTCAACCGACACGGATTCGTCCTCATAGACATCCTGAACTCCGACGTCCCTGAACTAACCCAAAGGTGCCTATCCGTACTGGAAATCGACGCACGATAAAGCGCCGTCCTCCAGTCAGTTCCGGCTCAGTACCTCAGGCAAACGCCTATCCCGCCTTCGACCCCGCCAACTTACTCTCAATCTCTTCTGCCTCCAACGACAACCTCTCCCACTCCTCCCAAAGCGATCCTACTTCTTCCTTCAGGGTTCGGTACTCTCTACCCAGATCGGCCAACCGCGCCGGCTCTTCGAGCAATTCTGGACTCCCGAACATCATCTCCAACTCCGCTATCCGCGCCTCGTTTTTTGCCAACCCAACATTTATCTCCTCTATCCGATCAGCGAGTCTCCGCGCCTCCCTGCTGAGTGATCGGCGCTCCCGCTCCTCACCGCTGATTGGCTGAACTTGGCGTCGTCTCTCTTTGCCGTCTCGCTCCGATTTGCCGGAAACAGCGACCCGGTTTCCCCCGCTTGCGGGGGAAATGTCCGAATGACAAAGGGGGCGCTCTAACTGCGTCGCTTCAACTTCCTTCCGATAGAGATAGCCGTCGTAGTCCCCTGGATAAATCGTGGGCCGACCATCGAAGATCTCGACAATCTTGTTCGCAACCTGCCGTATCAGCGTCCGGTCGTGCGTGATGAAACAGATCGTCCCGTGGTAATCGCCGAGCGCATCCGCGAGAATCTCCCGCGATGCGATGTCGAGATGGTTCGTCGGCTCATCCATCAGAAGCAGGTTGCTAGGCTGGAGGAGCAGCTTCGCCAACGCCACTCGCGCCTTCTCGCCGCCCGACAAAACGGAGATACGCTTCTGAATATCATCGCCGCTGAACAGGAAGCCCCCGAGCGTGTTGCGCACGTTCTGCTCCGTCTCCATCGGCGCCGCCTGTCGCAACTCATCAAACAGAGTGTTTCTCGGGTTCAGCAGTTCCAGCACATGCTGCGCGTAATACGTCTCGATGATGTTGTGACCGAGTTTTCTCTCACCTTCATCGAACGGAATTACATCCGCGAGCATCTTCAACAGCGTCGTCTTGCCGGCACCGTTGGGACCGACCAGCGCGATCCGGTCGCCCCGATAAAGCGTCAGGTCCAAGCCTCGGTAGACCACGTTGTCCCCGTAAGACTTGCTCACATTCCTCAGCGATATCACCTCGTAACCCCCGCGCGGCGGCTTCGGGAACGAATAGTTCACCTTCTTCGTCGCCCTCGGCAGCTCGATGATCTCCATCTTCTCCAGCTGCCTTAAACGGCTCTGCACCTGGCTCGCCTTCCGGGCCTTAGACCGGAAACGCTCCACAAAGCGCATCTGTCTCTGAATCTCACGCTCCTGTCTGGCAGCTGCGGATCGTTTCACCTCAAGCGCACGCTCGCGCGCAAATAGGTATTCGTCGTAGTTACCCCTGAAAAGCACCACCTCGTCCGGCTCGATGGCGAGTACCTTCGTAGCCGTCTGGTTCAGAAATGCACGATCATGAGACGTCACCAGCACTCCACCCTTGAAGGCAAACAGATGCTTCTCGAACCACAGGTTCGCCTCAAGATCGAGATGGTTCGTCGGCTCATCAAGCAGCAGCAGGTCCGGCTTCCTGAAAAGGATCTTCGCCAGTCCAGCCCGCATCGCCCACCCACCACTGAACTCGCTCATCGGCCGCGAAAAGTCGCCCTGCTTGAAACCCAGACCTGAGAGAATCGCCTTCGCCTCGTGCTCACGCGCATCCGCGCCAGCCGTCTCCAACTCCACGTAAAGCTCGCTCAAACGGTCCAGAAATTCGCCCTGCCGCACAGCATCCGCTTCCGACAACAACGCTCCCTCCACTGCACCAATCTCTTCCAACAAAGCACTCACCTCAGCGTCTACACCCAGCACTTCTTCGAGCAGAACCTTATCGCCGAACGAATCGGGCTCCTGTTTGAGATAGCCCACAGTCACGTTCCGCTGCCTCACAACACTCCCCGTCTCCGGATCAGACTCCCCAGCCAGAAGGTCCATAAGCGTCGTCTTACCCGAACCGTTCGCCCCGATCAGTGCGATACGATCTCCAGCCGCGATGTTGAACGTGAGCCCGCTGAACAGCGTTCTCTCCGAATACGACTTGCTGATGTCAGAAGCAAATAACATGACGCCTGCCCCTACAACTATCGTACCCACAACACAAGCCGTTCTAAAGTAAACAGTCAGTGCATTTCAATTAGGAGTCTTTTTTGGTCACCAACAGGAAAGGAATCGCCGCGTTCCTCCTGATCTCCTTCGCACTGGCCTGGGTGCTATGGGAGATCGCGATAGTGCTCGGCCCGCGTGTCAGAGATCCGCTCTTCCAACTCGCCGTCTTGCCCGGTACGCTCTCACCAGCCGTAGCCGCAGTCGTCGTCAGGAAGTGGGTGACTCACGAGGGCTTTGCGGATGTAGGACTAAGGTTGAATCTGCACCAATGGCGCTACTACCTCGCTGGGTGGTTTTTGCCCCTCATAGCGGTCTTCGTGATCGTGCTCTTAGCCGTTACTCTCGGAGTAAGCGACCCAGATTTTTCCCTGCGTCGTGCCATATGGCAATTGGGACCCCCAGGAACCGTAGCGCCGCCTCTTCCAGACGGCATCTTCGCCTTGGTGGTGATCCAATCGATCATTACCGCCTTAGCGGCAACCCCCATCCTCTGGGGCGAGGAGTTCGGATGGCGCGGTTATCTGCAAGTCCGATTGCTAGGCGATAGACCTCTCCTGGCCGCCGTTGCGACGGGCATCATTTGGGCTCTCTGGCACCTTCCCATCAATCTGCGTGGCTATAACTTCCCTGACCAGCCCGTGCTCGGAATGCTCGTATTCACAGTAAGCGCCATAATGCTCTCCATCATCTTTGGCTGGCTACGCGTTAGGACTGGAAGCATCTGGGCGCCCAGTCTCGCACATGCAGCCACCAACGCAATCGGCGCAACCCTCACCCTGATCCTCTTTGTAGGCGCGCCCAACTGGATCTTTGTCAGTTACGTCGGCATCCTAGTTTGGCTGCCCTTAGGCATCCTCTGCGCATGGATCATCCTAACTAGGCAGCTCGAAGCCGACAAAATCTGAAGGTGCGGCCGTAAAAGTTTGGGTTCTATCACCCACGGACAAAACGTCCGAATGGCGTAAGGGCGCGAGGATTCCAAGTTGCGCCACGCGCCAGTGCCTGATCTCATTCCCCTTCTACAATGGCAACGAATATCGATCGTTCATTAAATGTAAAGGACTACAACGTGTACAAAGACGTTGTCAGTTACAAGCTGGCAGAGAATGTTACCGAGGAACGTCTGTTAGAAGTCGCAACCAATCTCTTAGCGAATTGGATGAGCAAACAGCCTGGCTTCGTCAAATGGGAGATTCACAGAGAGGACAATGGCGATTACACCGATATCGTCTACTGGGAATCGAAGGACGCCGCGAAAAAGGCTGAGGAAGATATGAGGAACATTCCCAACTCCGGCGATTGGTTCTCCTGCTACGAGTTAAGCTCTATCGCCACCAAGCATCTCCATCACCTAGCAACGTTCGATTAATCCGATACCGTCACTGCCCGAAGAGAGCACCGGCCTCAGTCCGTAACATACGTGTGCGTGATCACCTCCCACACATGCCCGTTCTCGCACTCGAAGTAGAAACCGCGCCCGCCGCGTCCTAGGATTTTGGACAAGTGAACTGAATATCGCCACTTAACGTCAGCCCTGACTGTCTTGGAGTCAAGTCGTCACATCGAAGTAAGGAACCGGAAACAACCCCCGCGCGAGTTGAAATACCATCGGAATCCGGCGCGAGTGCCCTGGAGACATATCCGGTAGATCATCCTCGGCGAAGAAACCGACTCCCGTGGTTTCCGGTCCTGCAACCGGAGTTTGGGCTTCAGGTAGTTCAATGAGCCATACACCGCTGTAGAACTGATGCTTGGCGCGACTTCCCCACAGACGAGAGTCGAACACGCCAAGCAGCTTGGTGGCAACACCCTTCACACCCGCTTCTTCGCGAAGCTCCCGCTCCGCCGACTCCGCCCACGTCTCGCCGACATCGGTCACACCACCAGGCATCGCCCACAAACCGTTGTCCTCGCGTCTGATCAGGAGGATGTTCTCTTCTCGGAAAACCGCCGCGTCGGCGCCAATGAACGGCGTGATATGCGTTAGGCTGCCCTCGTACTCACCCATCACCTCGTCCACCGGCCTCTTTTCCAACGCGGCGACAAGACGGGCACTCAACGACTTGGCGCGGTGATACCTTTCGCGGTCGTACTCGTTCTCGGCGTACCGCAGACCCATGTCCGCGACGCTGCGCAGTTCATCCGCAATCAGATAAATCTCGCCCGTTCTGTCCATTCCGTTCACGGCATCCATGATTCATTCACCCCTGGACGCAGTTGCGATAGGTAAATCGCGGTCAATGTCGGATCACTTGGGCGTGGCAGATCAGCTAACACGATGCTGCACCATCCCAACCGAATCAATCCGTAATATACGTGTGCGTGATCACCTCCCACACGTGCCCGTTCTCGCACTCGAAGTAGAAACCGCGCCCTTGGTGCAAGTGATTGATCTTGCCGTCGGTCCTAGACCTCGGCCCGCTACCGAATGCCATCTCCTCGTCCTTGACCCGCTGTAATACCGCGTCAAACTCCTCATCCGAAGCCAAAAACGCGTAGTGGTTCGACTGCGGATTATCCGAGTCGTCGAAATCCAACGTCAGAACATCGTTCATCTTCACCGGTGCGAAATGACCCCAAGTCCCCTTGTACTCAACCCCGAAAAGCCGCGCCATCAACTTCGCCGACTTCACCTTGTCATAAGCCGGCACAATCGTGTGATCCAACTGCATAGCCATTGCGGTCCTCCTTAGTAATGACGTGTTGACAATCAATCCCTCTCAGTCATGTCATTCTGAACGAAGTGAAGAATCTGGTTCGGCAATCCCGGTGCACGGCGGTTAGATTCCTCGCTACGCTCGAAATGGCAGCCAGCGGACGCTCAGAATGACAATTCTCAGCGCAACACTCCGCGCTAATCTCTCTCAAAACCCATCCCAACCAGGCATCGCAGCCGACTGCCTTACCCACTCCGACATCTGCTCTTCATCAAGTTCGCCCTCATGGATGTCGATCCAACGAGAGTCCTCATCCTTGCCGGATCCGGGAGGCGCGGGTTGCAACGAGGCACCGTTTAGGAATGTGACTTTGACGTAGCGGGAGAAGACGTGGTAACTCACAAACCAACCTTGCCGCTCAACACCGTAGAATGGCGAGTTCCATCTCATCGCCTTTCGCACGTCAGGCGCATTGAGCACGATAATCTCATCGAGCCGACGTGCTAGATCACTTTTCCATCTGGGTATCGCCGCGATGTAGGCCTGCACAGGAGCATCGCCATCCCCTTTCGGAATCTGAGGATTGCCCCCTGAAAGCAGCACCGGTTCCCCATCCACCATACCTCCCTTGGCCTTCGCAAGACGTTGCTTGGTGTTGTAAGACACTGCCGCGCGTACCAACGCCTTGAACGCCGTCTTGTCTACTTCGTCACCCTCAAACAGGTCTATCGCCCTCCACTTATTTCCATCCAAGCCCGCGTTGAAGACGTTCTTGGGGTCACGCAGCATCGCGCCGCTGTGAAACGTCAGTTTTACCTTCTTCTTGAACCCATCCCCGACCAGCAGGATCCCGTTATACGACCAGACGGGAGTCCCCTTCCACTTCCACTCCTCGACCACATCGGGTTCGGCCTCGTGAATCAGCTCCCGCAACTCCGTCAACCTCTCGCCGCGCCAATCTCCCAACTCCGCGATTCTCGCATCGATACGCTCGGACGCGCTCAAATCACCCAATGTATCGGCTCCTACTTCGCCAGACTTCACAGACTTCACCTTGTCATCAGCCTGAACGATCGAATGGTCTAACTGCAAAGGCATGGCAACCCTCCTTTAACTAAACGTTATACGCGACCGGTACAAAGATCCGGTGCAGGAAAACTACGGATGGCACTCGTCGCGAGCGATATTGGATAACAGAGTATACGGCGGCTCCTGCTTCCAGCGCTCCCGTGCCCAGCTGGTATCGACACCCGAATGAGCTTCGAACAGCGACATCTCGTTGACCTCCGGAAGGTGGTCCTCAACAAGGTCGATCACCTCCATTCCCAACTCCACCAACTCACGCACTGCCTCGCTCAAGTCGCCCTTTCCGAACGTCACCTTCAACCGGACCGCACAGTCGGCTGGTTTTATCCTCAGCCGATCGATAAACCACTCTAACCACTTGTACTCCGGTGAAGGCAGGTACTCGCGGTTGAGCGCCGCCAAGATGCTGACTATCCCCTGCTGCATCCAAACGAGATGTTGCGCCACGACGAGATGGTCAACTCGTTCGCCATATCCAGCCCAGTTGAACCAAGGACCTAGCCACAAATTCTCTTGGACCAACTTGACCGCCAAACGTGTGGGAAAGGCGCCGACCCTCTTTTTCCACTCCTCAATTAACGCGTCGCCGTAGAGCGGAACTCCATAACGGACAGCCGCAGCAAACTCGTAGTTGCGAGAAGCTGTATCGAGACCATCGATCAGCGCCCCGATCCTCTCTTCCGCAGCTTCCAGCGTCAGATGTATCGGCGACACCATCGCCGTCCCTCGGTACCGCTCCGATCCCACGGTCGACTCTGAGAGCCCGACGTGCTCACCTGCGCGACCATCCCGGAATGGTTCGAACTTCCATATCTCGCCCCCCATCCGTGAGACGGCTTCCATCCGCTCCATGTCCGAAGGCAGAGTGCGCCAGAAGACACCGATCTCAACATCTGAGAACTCGTCCGCGCAGCCTCGGGCAATCGAACCTCCGACCATGACCGCACGAACATTTGGGTTATCGCTGTAAGTGCCGGCCACGGCACGAGCCAGATCCAGCCCGGCCCGACTCATCTCGTTAAATTCGCTCGTCACGTTCGGTTCACTAACACCGTATGCTTTCCAATGCTGATCCCCCAGCTTAAGTGTGAGATCATCGCTCCTAAATCATTCCAGTTGCGCAAATGTCCGACACCCCTCCGGTTCCCCCGCTCGCGGGGGAAATGTCTGAAGGACAAAGGGGGCACCCCCATCCCAGTCAGTTATGGTTCAAACATAACCAAAATGTCAGACATAGACAAGGAAACACAATGTCAGACCTTTCAGGAAAAGTGGCTATCGTAACCGGCGCAGGCCGCTACCGCGGCATCGGTAGAGACACCGCGCTCGCCTTGGCGCAAGCCGGCGCAGATGTCGCCGTTACAGGAACCGGACGCTCTCCCGACACCTTCCCTGAAGATGAGAAGGCGATAGGCTGGCGAGACATCGAAAGCGTCGCCGACGAGATCCGAGCCATCGGACGCCGCGCCATCACCATCGTCGCCGACCTCGCCGAACCATCACAGGCCCGCGGCATCGTCGAAAAAACCGTAGCTGAACTGGGCTCCGTCGACATTCTTGTCAACAATGCCGCATTCGCGATGGCCGATGACCGAGTCCCGGTTGTCGAACTCGACGACGCACTTTGGCACCGCGTCCTCGACATCAAAATCCACGGCTCATACTACGCCTCCAAAGCCGCCGCCCAAGCCATGATCAGCCAAGGCACTGGCGGAAGCATCATCATGGTCTCATCCATCGCTGGAAAGATCCAGCCTCGCAACTTCGCCGCATACGTCGTCGCCAACATGGGACTCCAAGGTCTAACCGGCAGCCTATCCAAAGAACTCGGCCCTCACAACATCAACGTCAACACCGTCTGCCCCGGCGTCATCGACACATCACGCTGGGACAACAAACGCGACAACACCCCCGGCGGCCGCGAAGAGTGGGAGCGACTAGAAACAAACATCCCCATGGGACGCCCCGGCACCGGCACCGACATCGCCAACATGATCGTCTACCTCTGCTCCGAACAAGGCCGCTGGATAAGCGGACAATCCATCAACATCGACGGCGGCCAAGTCTCTTCTCACTAACCGCGTTTCACTAGTTATTGCGATGAGAACGACGCTGATCTGAAAAAGATTCCCGAACAATCGTCAGCATTAGGAGCGCTCCCGCGTTCCGGCTACCGAACGGTCCTAGCCTCTACACACCGCTACCGTACGACGAACCATGACCAGATTGGTGGAGCTGACGGGATTCGAACCCGTGACTTCCTGCTTGCAAAGCAGGCGCTCTCCCACTGAGCTACAGCCCCACTCCCCCAAGTCTACAACCAGTCGTTCGCGCCCCTTTCGCCCTTCAACCCCTTCCCCCTCTAGGGGAAGTGCCGAAGGCAATGGGGGGACCCGAGCGAGCGGAGCCCAAAGGACCGACACCAGAGCGGAGTATGCCCGGGGCGGGGTGGCGGCATGCCACTTCAACAACCAAGACCCCAATCATCGCAGAATCCCCAAACAGCAACACACTATCACGCCCATCATTTCAAAATCATGCTCATCATAGTTCAAACCCCAGTTCGGACACTCCATTCGTTATCATTCACAATGGCTCGAAACCATCTCGACCTCATGCGCATCGCTTCAAAAAAGACGGACTTCTGGGCAACCATCGCCTCTCTCGTCATCGCGTTCTCGACTCTGCCAGCCTGCGGCTCCAACGACAGCAGCGGCGGTGCTTCCGAATCCGCCCCCGCTGGTTTCCAACAAGTCACGGACATCGAAACCATCTTCACCCCCGACGATCTGAAAGCGATAGGCTTCAAGCAATCCCGCAGCTACGACGTCGAAACCCTCCCCGGCGCCACTGCGGCAATTTTCGGCTTCTGGCGCATAGCCGCCGGCGACCCCATCGACTACGAGGTCCGTTTCTACGAAAACCACGCCGACGCCGTCGAACTCGGAACCGCCCTCGCCGACGAAGGCTCTGGTGCCGACGCCATCCTCACCGAAGACAATGCGACATACAAGGAAGGCGTCAAAGACCGCCGCATGATCGTCGGCTCCGGCGTCGGTGGCGGCGCACGAAGCGGCACCGGCCCCAGATACGGCGGATACGCGATCTACGGAAACATCGCAATGCTCTGCGGCGGCGCCGCAGGCGAACAGGCGCTCGATCGCTGCGAAGAACTAGCGACCGCGTTGCAAGAGGTGGCGGGACAGTGACCAAAGCGATGCAACGCGCCTGGATATTACCGCTTGTCTTGGCGGTCCTGTTCGTCGGCTGTGGTTCTGATGAGGGCGGAGCCGCAGAATCCGTCGACATTGCCGAAGTCGATATCGCCGAATCTGATACTCGTGTATTTGCCGGAGATGGACTGCTCTCGGCAGACGACCTTGTCTCACTCGGTTTCAAATCCGGCAAGGAGTACGATGTCTCGACGTTGCCGGGAGGAGTCGAAGCCGGATTGCTTTACTGGCGGGTAGAAGGCGTCGCCGTGGAGTACGAAGCGCGGTTCTACGGTTCGCACGATGATGCCGTGGCACTCGGTACCGCGCCTGCGGAAGAAGGTAGCGGCGAAGATGCCATCATCGATTCCGATATCGCGGTCTACAAGGAGGGGATCAGAGACCGCAGAAAGATTTTTCGTTACCCAAATGCCGTTCTGAAACCGAAGTACGGCGCGTACGGGATCTACAGCAACATGGTCGTTTTGTGCGAGGGGAAAGACGATGCTGAGGCGTGGAATCGTTGTTCTGCGCTGTTCGAAGCGCTTGACAACCGGTGAAAACGCCGATCACAATCGCCGCGTTGACGCTCATCCTCTGCTTGGCGATCTCATGCGGCAGCAAAACCACCGACAACGGCAGTGGTCTGTCAGAATCCATTGCCGAATCCGAAACTCGAATCTTCGACCGCCCCAATATCCTCTCAGCCGACGACCTCGTCGCCCTCGGCCTAAAATCCGGTAAAAAGTACAACATCGAAACCCTCCCGGGCGGCGTCGAGGCCCGACTCCTCTACTGGCGCGTCCTCAACAAAGCCGTCGAATACGAAGCCCGCTTCTACGAGTCCCACGCCGACGCCATCCACCTCGGAACCGCTCCCGCCGAGGAAGGCAGCGGCGAAGACGCAATCCTCGACTCCACAAAAGCCAAATACACCGAAGGCATCAAAGACCGCCGCACCATCTTCGACTTCCGCGGAACCCCCAAACCCAAATACGGCGCCTACGCCATCTACGCCAACATGGTCCTCCTCTGTGAAGGCCGCGACGACGCCGAAGCCTGGGACCGCTGCACCGCTCTAATCGAAACCCTCGACAACCGCTGAAACCCGTCATTCCCGCGAAGCCTGCCCCGTACCCCGATACGGGGACGGGAATCCAGAGGGGCGGCGCAGTGTTCCTCCTCTCCGCGCGGGAAATGTCAACACCACCCAGGTTCCCCCACTCGTGGAGGAAATGTCCGAAGGACAAAGGGGGCGCGGCCTCTGGACACAACCTCGGCAACAGAGAAATCTCCCCACATCACCCCTTGCGCCAGTTGATAAGATATGTAGACATAATCGGTAATCTGTCAAAACGCCGCGACAGCCGGGTTGCGGCGACTCCCCACATTTAGGAGTACGAAGAGATGATCCTGAGAAGAATCCCCCTGCTCGGATTGCGCGCTTCCGGGCTGTTCTTAATAATCGCCGTACTAGCATTCACCGTCGCATGCGGTAGCGCCGAAAGCAACGTCGAGGACAGCGATGCCGGTGGCGGTGACGGAGGCGATGTCGCCGCCGCCGTCGAACAGGCACCCAGCGGACCTCTCGGCGTTGAAATCGTCAACACCGACGCCGTCTATACCGTTGACGACCTCGTCAACACCAAGAACTTCAAGAAGAGCAAGGAATACAAGACCGAAGGCCTCGATGAAGCCACCGCCGCAATCTACGGCTTCTTCGGTCCCGACCCTTACAACCGCCAAGAGTTCGAGGCCCGCTTCTACCCTGACCATGACACCGCAATCACCACTGGCGTGGACTTCGCCGATGAAGCCACCGGTCCTGACGCCGTCATCGCAAAGGACATTCAGCGTTGGGACGAAGGACTCGTCCAGCGTCGTGCCTGCTCCGGCAACACCCGCGGTTCCCACCACTCTGGGAAATGCGACAACGCCAAATACGGAGACTACGTCATCGCCGGAAACCTGGTCCTCCTCTGCCAAGGCAAAGACTCCGAGACCGCGCTCGCTAACTGCAACGCCCTCATGGACGCGTTGCAGTCACAGTGAGACTCGCCAGTCGCACACGGCAGGACCTTCGCGTAACCCACTACCCTCCCCTTTTTGCGAAGCAAAAGGGGGACGCGTCGAGCGTAGCGAGACTCAGGGGGTTGTCATTGCTCCTCTTCGCCACCTCCCTATTCATCGCGGCTTGCGGCAACGCCGATTCCACCGGATCCCTTGACCCTAGCACCTACGAGATCGTCACAAAAGCAACCGCTACGCCATGGCCAACCGCCACGCCCGCACCCGTTGTCGCAGCGCGCGAACCGATAAGCGAGCGCCAAATCCACATCCTCTCAGACGCCGAAACCTACTCTACGTCGGACTTTGAAGCGCTCCTTGACTTCAAACTCAACAAGACCTACGACGTCGAAGGACTCGTTGGCGCGGATACCGCCATCTACGGATTCTTCGGACCCGATCCCTATGACCGCCGAGAATACGAAGCCAGACTCTACCCCGATCACTACGCGCCCTCTCTTTAGGCGTCGGCTTCGCAAACGAGGCCACCGGTCCCGACGCCGAGATCACCAGCGCCAGCCAAAGATGGGACGAAGGTCTCAATCAACGTCGCTCATGCTCCGCCAACACCCGCGGCTCCCACCATTCAGGCAGGTGCATCTCCGCCAAATACGGCGACTACGTAATAGCCGGCAATTTGGTGCTACTATGCCAAGGCAGGGACTCCGCAACCGCGCTCAAAAACTGCGAAGCCCTCTACGCCGCACTCCAATAAATACCAACGCCCCAGAACGAGGTCACGATGTTCAGGAAACCAAAAACGCTTCCCGCACTCTACGCCCTCGCGCTCATTCTCGGATTAACCGCGATCTTGTCAACCGCTGCGTTGACGGCCTGCGGTTCCGACACTGGTGAAGGTGTCGGCAGCGGCGAAACCGAAGCGATCGAACCCGGCACGGCTGGCGACCCTCGCGTCCGCAGTGCCGACGGCACTTACTCCATCGACGACCTGAAAGCCGTAGGCGTCAAAGCCAACAAAGATTACGATGTCACCGATCTCCCCGGCGCAGACGCCGCATGGCGAATCATCTACAACCGACTCGATTACGAAGTCCGCTTCTACCCTGACCACCAGACCCTCCTCGACGAAGGCATCCTCTACGCCGAGCACGTAACCGGCGATGACGCCATCGTCATCGGCGACGACATCATCTGGGAAGAAGGCGCCAAGGACCGCCGACGCTGCAGCCGCGATGCCGACACTCCACATTCCGGCTGCTCTTACTCCCCCAGATATTGGGACTACATCGTCGTCGGCAACATGATAATGATGTGCGAAGGCCTCGAAAGCGAACAGTCCATAGATAACTGCGACAACCTCCTCGCAGAACTCCAGTGATCCAACCCGTCGTTCCCCAGCAGTACCTTCGTCACTCCGGCCAACCCCTGTCATTCCCGCCAGCCCCGTCACTCCGGCCCAGTCCCCGTCATTCCCGCGGGGCCTGCCCCGTACTCCGATACGGGGGCGGGAATCCAGAGGAGTGAGGCAAACGGGGAACCATCACCTAAACAGTTTCGCAGAGGTCTCGATCATTCAGGATCTAGCGCATCCACCGCCTCGATCAAACCCAAACAGTCCTCCGTTGAAACCTCGCACATCATCACCAGATTCCCCGACACGATATATCCCCCGTACACGCGCCGGCTCGCAAATCCCGATCCATCGTGAACCGTGCGCTCTATCGCCTCCTCAGCCGACGCCGCTCCCTCATCCATCGCGTCTGCGTGCGTCGCATACCTCCTAATCTCAACATCTCGACGATTGAAGAACCCGTAACGAGCCTCCAGCGCAGACGGCAGCGTCTCAACATCGTAGACCTGCCTCTGCTTCCAACCCACCTCGATAAACTCCTCGAACCCATACACACTGTTCGGCCGAGTCCAAGCACTGATCTCGACTCGGTCCCCTATGACATTGACGGACTTCTCATCCTCAGTAACCTCATCTCCGCCTGCAACATCATCCGACCCACAACACCCGAAAACCAACACAAAACAACCCAACATCAATATCCACAGCCAGAGCCTCCAGCTGAGCAGATTAACCACCTCGTTCACTGCACAACTTCGTCAAGCAGATCCGTGCAGTCCTGAACCGAAAACTCGCACAGCATCACGACGTTCCCCGCGATCAAATACGCGCCATACAACGTCACGCTCGAAAAACCTGCTCCTCTTCCAGACACCTTCTCCGTCTTAATCGCCGCCTCCGCAGACTCCTTGCCAGCCCCCATCGCCACCTCATAGGATGGGTAGAAACGAAGCTCGATGTCTTTGCGGTTATAGAACCCGAACAACGCCGCCGTAGCCTCTGGCAACATCTCCAACGGATATTCCTTGTTCTTCTTCCAGCCCGCCTCGATGAAATCATCAGCCTCAAACACGCTGCTCGGACGCGTATAAGCGCGCAACTCAGCTCGTTCCCCAATCGTTACGACTGCACTCTCGTCCATCGTCGGCTCCACCGCCGGTTCCGCCGGCCCATCCCCGTCGCTCCCACAACCAACCACTAACGACATCGCTAACACAAGCGCAAGTAGCGGCAATAACACATACTTGTTTCTTCGCCACATCATTTCTACATACATGACCAGTTCCACAATCAAAGAAATCCTATCGCAACCTCACCCACGTCCCTAAAATCCTTCAAGCTTGTCCCTAGCTTGCTGGGTCCCGACTCAGACATTAAACCCATCATTTCAAATCAGGCCCATCCTAGTTCAAAACCCTTCGAATCCCAGTTCAGAAACCGCGACAAAGCGGTCATGCCCACAATCGCGGGCATGACCGCCTCTATTCGGCTCTAGTGATCCAGTCGGTCATCGCAGGAAGGATACTCGACTGGACAACTTACGCGGAGTTGTTAGCCCCCGACCTTTTGGAGTTTGTGGACTACCAGCGTCCAAGTCAAGTGCCACGACGCCTCGTTGACGTATCCGGTCACGTCGAGCGCACCCTTGGATGCGTCGCCTTGCGGCCAGTTCGTCCATCGCTTCTCGCTGAACACGATCCGGTGGTAGAACTCCAAGATCGGAACATCGGGAAGCTCCTCGAGCCAGATCTTCACCGCTTCGCGCCACAGTTCGTGCATCTTCGCGGTGTTCTCTGGTGAGGTCTTCGCAACTTCGTCCGTCAACTCGTCCCACCGGGAGTTCTCCCAGTGGTAGAAGTTCACCTGGTGTCCCCCAGGAATGTTCACTGACGATGACTGGTAGAGCTTCATCGTGAAGTACGGGTCACGCACAGAGCCGCCGTGCCCGAACATCAGGCACTCGAAGTTGCCCTCTGCCATTCGGCTGGAAGCATCCGTTGGCTGACCGTAGCTCGCGTTGATGCCGTGGTTCTTCAGCTGCTGTGCAACCGCCGGACCAAGGTCCACCCAGGCACCGAAACCGACGATGTCGCAGTTGATGGTGTTGTCACCGTCGTCGACCCACATGCCGTCACTGTTCTTCGTGAAGCCAGCGTCTTCGAGCAACTCGTCGCCGCGATCCGGGTCGTAGTCGAGCGTCGAACGCCCGATCTCGTCCATCACCTCGGTCGCAATGTCGAAGTACGGGATCAACGGCGGGTAGCCCGGCATGGTCAACGGGTTGAATGCCGCCGCGCCGTCGTATGCGAGATCGCGAAGCTCTTCTCGATCCAGATAGAACGAGAACGCCCAGCGAACGTCCGGATTGTCGTACGGGCCAAACTTACCGCTATCGTTGAACGCGATCGATACCGGCCACCAGTCGACGTAGCCATAAGGCTCGCCACGACCAGAGTGCGTAAGCAAGTCTGGGTTCTGGTCAAGCGTCTCCTTGATCAACGCCGGAGTCGTCATGCTCGTGTAGTCGATCTCGTCGTTGATCAAAGCCTGCGAACGCTGTTCCTGCGGCACGCCCGGGATGTAGATGATCTTCTTCACTTCAGGCAACACACCATACTCACCGAGATCCGCAACGCCCTCGCCCCACCAAGAGTCTCGGCGGTCGAAGTGCTTGAACTCCGTCGAAGTCGTGATCTGCCAAGGTCCAGTCGAAAGCGGCCAGCCCTTCTCGCGGTCGTAGTCACCAAACGTCGTCCAGTCGCGGCCCTTGTAGTGGTGCTCCGGAACGATGTAGACGCCGATGTCGAACTTGTAGGTCAGCAGGAAGAAGAAACGCGGGTCAGGTCGCGACAGGTTCACCTTCGCGGTGTACTTGTCGACCAACTCAGCGTTCTCCATCGCCTCGTCGATGTCCTTGCCCCAGCGGACCTGTTCCTTCAGCTCCTTCAAGGTGTTCAACGTGTAAACCACGTCTTCACAGTCGAAGTCCTGACCGTCGCTCCAAGTGATGCCCTCGCGGCAGTTGATCGTCAACTCCGTGAAGTCATCGTTGTAGCTGTAGTCCTCGGCCAGCCACATGATCTCCTCATCCGCGAACGCGGAGAAGAATGCTAGAGGCTCAAATACCAAGTTCGGACCAGCCTGGTGGTTCGCACCGATGGCGTATGGGTTCCAGAGCTCGTGGTCGATGTAGCGACCTTCCGAACCGCCGTGGAACAGGGTCAGCGTGTCCTCACGCGTAACCTCGCCCGGGTCGAACGTGATGCCTTGGGCTTCCATCATCGCTTCCGGCTCAGGCTCCGGAGTCGGCTCGGGCTCCGGTTCAGGTTCCGGAGTAGCCGTCGGCGGGACGGGAGTCGCAGTCGGTGGGACAGGTGTAGCCGTCGGCTCCTCCTCGCCACACGCGATCGCGGTTCCAAGAACCATCACGCTGGCGATAAGTGCCAACAAACCATAGCGTCCCAATTTGACAGGGAGATTCATGGTCCTATCTTCCTACTTCTTATCTTTCTTGCACGTCAGACGATCGTTTTTCTGCAAGCATGGATTGAGACGCACAGCATCCCGAATCGCCTGACAACGATCAATGTTCAATTCTCTACCCAAATCGCTACTTTTGTCAACTACCCGTTACAAACCTTTTCCTGCCCATCATCTCCACCTCATAAACCAAAACCCCATCCGTAAAATCCTTACAATCCCGGTTCAGACACCAAGTCGCCGCCCCCCGTAGTTCGAAGATTTGCGAACATCGCCGATTGCAGATAAAATCGCTTGAGTCGTTGTTGCGCGCTTCTATATCGCAGATCGCACACGGCGAACCTCTCGGATGCCAGCCACAAGCGAGCGGCTTTACTTAATTGGCCTCGTCAGAAAACGTCCAACCCAGACGCGCCAACCCAGCCATGGCCGCGCGCAACAACCTCGTGTTGGCCTTCTTCGGTGCTTTCCTCGGAAACTTCGTCGTACGCCGTTTCCTACTCTTCCTCCTCACCATCTGGGTCGCCGCAACCGTCATCTTCGTCCTGCCGAGACTCACTGGACAGGACCCTGTTAAAGAGAAACTCCTCCTTGAAGCGCAGCGCGGCGGCTCCGTACAAGCCGGAATGAACGAGATGGCGAAGGAATACTCCGCACGCCTCGGTTTGGACTTGCCGATATACGAGCAGTACGTCAACTACATGTACGATCTCGCCCGTCTCGACTTCGGTTACTCCATCGCCTACTTCCCTCGCACCGTAAACGACATCATCGCCGACTCGATAATCTGGTCCGTCGGATTGATGTCCGTAACACTATTGATGGCTTTTACGCTCGGAACAACTGCGGGCGCCCTACTCGGATGGTCGAGATCGCCCGGATGGCTCAGCTACGCATTCATGCCCCTGCTGACCCTCTCGGCGGTTCCCCAATACATGCTCGGCCTCGTCTTAATGTTCATATTCGCCATCATCCTCAAGTGGCTGCCGATTTTCGGCGCTTACTCACCAGGCACCCTTCCAAACTGGAGCTTGGACTTCGTGCTTCAAGTTCTGAAACACGCAATCTTGCCAGGCTTATCTATCCTCTTCTCTGCCGTCGGATTCTGGGCCATCGGAATGCGCGGCATGATGGTCAACACATCGGGCGAAGACTTCATGATCCAAGCCGACGCCAAAGGACTCAACGCCGCACGCGTATTCGTACGTTACGCCCTTCGAAACGCACTGCTCCCTCAGGTCACAGGTCTGGCTATCTCATTCGGCACGCTCCTCACTGGTGCCGTCCTCGTCGAAGTTCTATTCCTATACCCCGGCCTCGGCAGCGCCCTATACCAAGCTGTTCGTATCTCTGACTTCTTCCAGATCACCGGCATCGTCATGACCATCATCATCACCTTGGCGTTCATGACTATGGTCGTCGACTTGGTTTATCCGTTGATCGACCCACGAGTCAAGTACACGCAAGGCTGATATGGCTCAAGTCGCAACCAGACCACCCTCGATTTGGAGGGCCAGATATCGTCTGTTTCGACGTCGCGCCGGGACCTTCTACGACGACCGGATTGAACCCATCGTCGGTTATTCGCGACGCAACCAGTCCCTCATCGTTGGCGTCGGAATGCTTGGAACTCTCCTCCTCTTCACAGTCATCGGCCTGATTGTCTACGCACAGCAACCACCCCACACAAACGATCCTTCTCAGCACTCGCGATTGGACGCATTCGTCAGCGGCGGCGCACCTGTGCGTTACAAGAGTCTCCCCCCATCATGGTGCACATGGTGCGAAGACATCGTCGGGATGGACGAGGAGCATAGGCCTTCCCTTTTCGAATTCCCGATGGGCACCGACACCCAATCTAGAGATCTCTTCGCCACGAACCTGCGCGGCATACCCCTGACTCTCGGCACCGGACTGGTCGCCGGCCTGCTCTCCATCGGCGTCGGCACCGTCACCGCCTTCATCGCCGCATACTACCGCGGCATTCCAGACGTCTTTATCAGACTGCTCACCGACGTTGGAATCTCCATCCCGGGCCTCCTCGTCCTCATCATCATCCGCATCCAACTCGGCACCGAACTCGTGTGGTGGCAATTGGGAGCCGGCCTCGCAGCCGTCGGATGGGTCTTCTCATCACGTACCGTCCGATCACAAGTACTAGTCCTACGCGAACAGCCTTACGTCGAGATCGCACGACAATCCGGAATGTCCGGACTCGCCATCATCTTCCGAGAGATGATGCCTAACCTCATCCCATACATCACCGCCAGCTTCGTCGCTTCCGTCGCCGGATCCATTCTTGCATCCATCGGACTCGAAGCCCTCGGCCTCGGAGACTTCTCATCACCATCCCTCGGAATGACGGTCTACTGGGTCATACAGTTTGGAGCCATCACTCTCGGAATGTGGTGGTGGTGGCTATTCCCCCTCGTCTTCATCGTCGTCATCTTCGTCAGCCTGTTCCTCATCTCCGCCGGACTTGACGAGTGGTCCAACCCCAGACTCCGACGCCAGGTGTAATCCCATAATTCAACATCCGAAATGGTTACCACCGCACAAGACGCGCCAACCGCGACAGCCAACGCCGAAGACTACGCCCTTCGCGTTGAAGACCTCCGCGTCTACTACGGCACCCCACGCGGGACCGTCAAAGCAGTTGACGGCGTCTCCTTCACCCTCAAGCAAGGCGAACGCTTCGCCCTTGTCGGCGAATCCGGCAGCGGCAAGTCCACCCTCGCCATGGCCATCATGCGCCTCACACGCGAACCCGGACACATCGCCGGCGGGCACATCTACCTCGACGGACGAGACCTCGTCGATATGGGAGACCGCGAGATCCGCTCTATACGACTGCGCGAGATGGCACTCGTACCACAGGGCGCGATGAACTCATTGAACCCCGTCATGAGGGTCGGAGATCAGATCATCGACGGCATTCTAGACCACGTTCTGTCCGGAGAGACACCTCCCAGCGGAAACCAACTTCAGGAGCGTATACGCGAACTGCTGCTACGCGTCGGCCTAGACCCCTCCGTCGCACGTCTCCATCCTCACGAGCTCAGCGGCGGAATGAAGCAGCGAGTCGCCATGGCTATCGCCATCTCCCTAGATCCCAACATCATCGTCGCCGACGAACCCACCTCCGCCCTCGACGTCGTCGTGCAGCGACAGATCATGCAGACACTCGGAAGGCTCCAAGAAGGATTGGAGGCCGCCGTCCTACTCGTCGGACACGACATGGGCCTCGTCGCACAGTTCGCCGACACCATCGGCGTAATGTACGCCGGCAAACTCGTCGAAGTCGGATCCGTCCCCGACGTCTTCAAAGACCCGAAGCACCCTTACACCAAGCTCCTCATCGAGAGCCTCCCATCCTTCGACATCACCCGCCAATTCGTCGGCATCCCCGGAATGCAACCCGCGCTCCTAAACCTCCCGCCCGGATGCTCCTTCAACCCTCGCTGCCCCTCCGTCCACGAACGCTGTTTCCGCGAAATCCCCGAATTTCTCAACATCGAATCCGGACGCAGCGTCGCATGCCACCTGTTTGACGAGGAGGCATCCAATTGAGCGAATTCATGCGGCTCGAACACGTCACCCGAACCTTCGGTGGCGGCGCTCTCTCCACCAAACCCCCGATCGTCGCCGTCGACGACGTATCCCTATCTATCGACGAAGGCGAACCCAAAATCACAACCATCGCCGGCGAAAGCGGTTCCGGCAAGACCACTCTCGCCCGACTGCTGATGGGCACCATTAACCCCACATTCGGCACCGTCTACTACCGCGGCAACAACTACGCCAAACTCTCCCGACGCGAGTCTTGGCAGTTCAAGCAAGAAGTCCAGTCCATATACCAAGACCCCTTCGGCTCCTACAACCCCTTCTACAAAGTCGACCACGTCCTCGAAACTCCTATCAGCCGCTTCAAACTCGCCACCTCCAAACAGGCTAGAACCGACATGATCGAGGAAGCACTCGCCATGGTCGGACTCCAGCCCGGCGACACCCTTGGCCGTTTCCCACACCAGCTCAGCGGCGGACAGCGGCAACGCATCATGGTCGCCCGAGCACTCCTCATCAAACCTCGCCTCATCCTCGCCGACGAACCCGTATCGATGGTCGACGCCTCCCTCCGCGCCACCATCCTCGACTCCATCCGACGCCTCAACCGCGAGATCGGCATCTCTGTAATCTACATCACCCACGACCTAACGACAGCCCTTCAGATCAGCGACAACATCCTCGTCATGTACCGCGGATCAGTCGTCGAATCCGGTGCCGTCGAACGTGTAATCCTCGAGCCCAAACACCCATACACCCAGCTCCTCATCGAATCCATCCCCCAACCTGATCCCGACAACAAGTGGGGCGACGAACCCCCAACCGCACGCTTCGAAGACTTCGACACCATGTTCGGCTGCAAATTCGCCGACCGCTGCCCACACGTCATGGACATCTGCAACGAAGAGCACCCGCCCCAATTCCAACTCGAACAGCACCGCCAAGCCCAGTGCTACCTCTACCGCGACGAAGCCCCCGAAATGGAAGACCCCGACCTAGCCACAATCTTCCAAGACCGCCGCGCTGAGTTGAACGTCTGAAAGCCTATCCCTCCCCTTTTTGCGCAGCAAAAGGGGGACGCGTCGAGCGCAGCGAGATGCAGGGGGTTCATATCGTCGCAGAGGAGGGAGCGAGTGGCCTTACCCCCTTTCGAGCGGGGGAATAAAAGGGGGCGTGTACCACCTATCGCGTTAAACTCTTACTCGCAAACCCAACGCCCAACTCGCCGCACTCCACCATGAAAATCACCGCTTTCGACATAACCCACATGAAACGTGGTAGATCGGTATTACTGATCCGCACCGACGCCGGCATCACCGGCTTGTCCGAGGCAGACGGACAAATCTTTGAAGCCCACCTCGAATCCACCATCAAACCCCTCCTCATCGGCGAAGACCCCCGACAAATCGACCGCCACTGGGAAACCCTCTATCTAGGCTCCCAGAAACAGATCCCACGCGAATCCAAACTCCGCCCCCAGATCGTCGGCGCTGTCGACATCGCACTCTGGGACATCCTCGGAAAAGACGCCAGTCTCCCCTGCCACGCCCTCATGGGTGGTGCCGCACGACTCGATATCCCCCTCTACTGGAGCGTCGGATCAGGCTGGAAGAAGACCCCCGACCAGATGCTCGACGACGTCATGGACGGCTGGGACCAAGGATACAAGTCCTACAAAATCCGCATGGACTGGAAGAACTACCGCCAAGACGCCAATCCCGCCAACGACCTCGCCATATTCAAACTCGTCCGAGACTTCCTCCCCGACAACATCTACCTCGGATTCGACGCCAACAACGGATACTCCGTCCCTACCGCCATCCAGCAAGGCCGAGCCTTCGAGGACTACGGACGCATCGACCACTTTGAAGAACCCCTCCCTCAATACGACCTCCCCGGACTCCGACAAGTCGCCGACGCACTCGACGTCGCCATCTCCACCGGAGAGCAGGACTGGGACCGATGGCGCTTCCGAGACATCATCCAGATCGGCAACCCCGACATCCTACAGCCCGACATCCTAAACGCCGGCGGCCCCTCTGAAATCCTCAAAATCTACAAACTCGCCACAACGCACAACAAACCCATAATGCCCCACTCCCCCAACGCCGGCATCAACTCCATCGCCTCCATCCACTGCTACTCCACCATCAAAAACGCCATCCGCCCCCACGAATTCTCCACCGAATTCGCACCACCCCTCGACGACATCGCCGAACTTTACGGCGAACACATCATCCCCAAAAACGGCACTATCACCCTCACAGATAAACCCGGCCTAGGCATCGACCTAAACGAATCCGCCCTAGCCAAACTCGCCTCCTAACCCACACCGTCATTCCGGCGAAAGCCGGAATCCAGAGAGAAGGGACATTCCTCCCCTTTTTGCGAAGCAAAGGGGGACGCGAGTGAAGCGCAGCGAAACTCGCAGGGGGTTCATACTGTCATTCCGGCGGAAGCCGCGCTTCAGCGGACGGAATGTCCATCCAGAGGGGCGTGGAGGGGGCTCCCACTCGTGGAGGAAATCTCCGGGGCCTGCCCCGCACTCCGATGCGGTGGACAAATGAGCCGCGAAAACGGTATGGGCGGGTTTGAAACCCGCCCATACCCTGCTCCATCCGCAGAGGTACTCTCATCCGCTGCTATTTGTCCCCTCTCCCGCTGAGCGGGAGAGGGCTAGGGTGAGGGACCAGGATAGGGAAGGGCACACCAACCCATTCAACCAACACCCAAACCACCACAGAAACCCCAAACAACCATGACCAAAATCCCAATAATCCCATAAATCCCAGTTCAGACATACGCTAAAATCCCAATACCACATTCACACAAACCAACGGAAATCCCTCAAATGAAAATCACCGGCGTCGACTACACCCCACTGAAAAACGGCAGAGTCATAATCCAAGTCCGCACCGACAAAGACATCACCGGCTACGCCGAACTCCCACGACACTCAGACTCCTTCGAGGGATACCTCGAATCGACCATCAAACCACTCCTCGTCGGCCAAGACCCACTGCAGATCAACCGACACTGGGAAACCCTGTACCTCGGCTACGGAGATCGCGTCACCAAGGTCCCGCCACATACCGTTGGCGCCATCGACACCGCACTCTGGGACATCCTCGGAAAAGAAACCGGGCTTCCCTGCTACACCCTTATGGGCGGCGCAGCACGCCTCGAAATCCCCCTCTACTGGAGCGTCGGATGGGGATGGCAGAAGACTCCCGACCAGATGCTCGACGACGTCATGGACGGATGGGACCAGGGATACAAGGCATACAAGCTCCGCATGGACTGGAAGAACTTCCGACAAGACGCCAACCCCGCCAACGATCTTGCGATCTTCAAACTCGTCAGGGACTTCCTCCCCGACGACATCTACCTCGGATTCGACGCCAACAACGGATACTCCGTACCCACCGCCATCCAGATAGGACGCGCCATGGAGAACTACGGACGCATAGACCACTTCGAAGAGCCGCTACCTCATTACGACCTCCCAGGACTCCGACAAGTCGTCGACGCACTCGACGTCGCCATCTCCACCGGCGAACAGGACCATGACCGCTGGCGCTTCCGAGACATCATCCAGATCGGCAACCCCGACATCCTCCAACCCGACGTCCTCAACGCCAGCGGACCATCCGAGGTCCTCAAGATATACGCCCTCGCAACCACCCACAACAAACCCTTAATGCCCCACTGCCCCAGCGCTGGCATAAAGTCCATGTCGTCTCTCCACTGCTACGCCACCATCGGGAACGCCACCCGCCCCCACGAATACTCCACCGAATTCGCACCACCACTCGACGAAGTCGCCGAACTCTACGGCGAACACGTCCTACCCAAAAACGGCATCATGACCCTCACCGACAAACCCGGTCTAGGCATCGACATGAACGAAGCCGCCCTAGCCAAACAATCCGCCTAACCGTCCCTCCCCTTTTTGCGAAACAAAAGGGGGACGCGTAAGCGAAGCGAGCGCAGGGGGTTCATGCCCCGTCATTCTGGCGAAAGCCGGAAGTCAGAAGGGCGTGGATCAGGTTTCCCTCGCTCGCGGGGGAAATGGCGAAGCCAAAGGGGGGCACACCCAAGGTCTCTTCCCTCCGTGAGGGACGGCCAGAGCCTGCCCCTGACTCGATCCGGGCTGAGGGGGCAAGGGGAGGCCAGGCAAATACCTGCCAACAACCAACAACAAAATCCCACCAATCCCTCAATCCCAAAAATCTGCGGTTCAGACAATACGCTAAAATCCAATAACCAAATCCAAACCATCCACACGGAAACTCCCCCCCCCCCATGAAAATCACCGGTTTCGACGTAACCCCGCTAAAGATCGGCAGAGCGCTCCTCCAGGTCCGGACCGACAAGGACATCACCGGCTACGCCGAAGTCTCCCGACGCTCCGACGCCTTTCAGGCTTACCTCGATTCCACCGTCAAACCACTGCTCATCGGCCAAGACCCGCGCAAGATCGACCGGCACTGGGAAACCCTCTACCTCGGCGACGAAGAGCGCATCACCAAACTCCCGCCGCACGTCGTCGGAGCCGTAGACATCGCCCTCTGGGACATCCTCGGCAAAGACGCCGGAATGCCCTGCCACACCCTTATGGGCGGCGCTGCCCGACTCGACATCCCCCTCTACTGGAGCGTTGGACTCGGCTGGATCAAGACCCCCGACCAGATGCTCGACGACGTCATGGACGGATGGGAACAGGGCTACAAAGCCTACAAGATCCGCATGGACTGGCGATCCTACAGGCAGGACTCCGACCCGGCCAAAGACCTCCAGATGTTCAAGCTCGTCCGAGACTTCCTCCCCAACAACATCTACCTCGGCTTCGACGCCAACAACGGCTACTCCGTCCCGACCGCCATCCAGCAGGGACGAGCCTTCGAGGACTACGGACGCATCGACCACTTCGAAGAACCCCTTCCCCAATACGACCTACCTGGACTCCGCCAAGTCGCAGACGCACTCGACGTCGCGGTATCCACCGGCGAGCAGGACTGGGACCGCTGGCGCTTCCGAGACGTCATCCAACTCGGCAACCCCGACATCCTCCAACCCGACATCCTAGGTGCATCCGGACCGTCCGAGATCCTCAAGATCTACACCCTAGCGACCACCCACAACAAACCCATAATGCCGCACTCCCCCAGCGCCGGCATCAACAGCATCGCATCCATCCACTGCTACTCCACCATCAAAAACGCCATCCGCCCCCACGAGTTCTCCATAGAGTTCGCGCCGCCCCTCGAACAAATCGCCGAACTCTACGGCGAACACGTCATACCCCACAACGGCACCATCACCCTAACCGACAAACCCGGCCTAGGCATCGACCTATCCGAAGCCGTCCTAGCCAAATTCGCCGAATAACCACTATCCCTCCCCTTTTTGCTGCGCAAAAGGGGGACGCGTGGAGCACAGCGAGACGCAGGGGGTTTAAGCGTAGGTCATCAAATCCCCCTCCAATTTCCCCCTTGAGCATCAAGGGAAGGCTAGGCAAAGAACCCTCGATGGGAAAGGGCTAGGGTGACCTCGCCCGCTCGCGGAGCAAATGCCGAAGGTGATTAGGAACCCGAACATGCAAAGCGAAGTGAGCGGGATATGTCCGGGCGGCGCGGAAGTGGACGGCGTACCCTAACAACCAATCCCAATAATTCCTCAAATCCCATAAATCCCAGTTCAGACAATGCCCCTCCCCCGCCACTTCACCGCCACCGGCTTCGTAGTAAACGGCGACGCCATCCTCCTCCACTGGCATCACCGCGTCCAAGAGTGGCTACCACCCGGCGGACACATCGAACCCGACGAAGACCCCGTCCAAGCCGTCCTACGCGAAGTCAAAGAAGAGACCGGCTTCAATGTCCAAATCATCCCAACCCAAACCACTCCCGAAATCCCCAACCTACCCCAACTCACCCCTCCCCGCACCATCCTAGTTGAAGACGTCTACGACAACACCGTCGGAAAACACCAACACATCGACCTCATCTACTATACCCACATCCCAGGCCCCCGACCTGACGCTCCCCAAGGCTGGCAATGGTTCACCACCCAAGACCTCCAACAAAAACGCCCCTACCCAACTCCCAACAACCCCAAACCCCCACCCGAAGACGTCTTAACCCTAGGCCTGGAAGCGATACGAACCGCGACGACGTGACTACTTGATCACGAACTTCCCGTCGTTCTGGAACGCCAGAGAATCCTCCACCGTCTCCCGATAACTCCCCATCAAATCCCTCAACCCCCGCAACTCCTCCACCGTAAACCACCGTGCATCCTCCGTCTCATCCGTCTTCCTCAACAACTCCCCTGACCACCGGTCCACCCGATACGCCACCGTCAACAACTGCGCATCCGGACGAGTGGGCGCAGTAAACCGAGGCTCCGAATACACCCCAAACGCCACCGCCGACTCCACAACCAACCCTGTCTCTTCCCAAACCTCCCGCTCCATACACTCCGTAACCGACTCCCCCGGCTCCATCCCACCAGCCGGTAACGCCCACATCCCATTATCCCCCCGCCGAATCAACAAAACCCGACCCTTACCATCAAAAATCACCGCCCGCGCCGCAGGAACTATGTAACTCGGCATCATGTTTATCTCCTTTCTAGTCATGACTCGTGCAAAACCACGATCCCTCCCCTTTTTGCGGAGCGGAGCAAAAGGGGGACGCGAGTGAAGCGCAGCGAAACTCGCAGGGGGTTCATACAACCCATCCTTAAAATCATTCAAAATCATGAACATCCTAGTTCAAAATCCACTCTCTTAAAATGGAACAATCGATTCGACTGTAAATCATCAAGTGAGCGGGATAGATGGCAACGCAATCAACTAAACGAGCCGGCGCAAAGCGCAACGGCCGAGCCCCCGGCAAGTGGCGCTCATGGGAAACGACCGAGGGCGCAATCCGCGCCCCCCATCGTTCCATGATGCGAGCCATGGGCATGTCAGACGCCGACATCGACGCCCCATTCGTCGGCGTCGCCTCGACCCACAACGAAGTCACACCCTGCAACTCCGGCATCAAACCCTTAGTCGACGAGATAAAAGTCGGCGTCCGAGCATCCGGCGGCTCGCCCTTCGAGTTCGGAACCATCACCGTCTCCGACGCCATCTCAATGGGCACCGAAGGCATGCGCGGCTCCCTCATCAGCCGCGAGATCATCGCCGACTCCATCGAGACCGTCTGCTTCGCCGAGCGCTACGACGGACTCGTCGCCGCCGCCGGCTGCGACAAGTCCCTCCCCGGCGCAATGATGGCAATGGCCCGACTCGACATCCCATCCGTCTTCGTCTACGGCGGATCCATCCTACCTGGTCATTGGAAAGGCGAGGACATCCAGATACAGACCGTATTCGAAGCCGTCGGACAACTCCAGACCGGGCAGATCGATGACGACGAACTCTACGGCATCGAGACCAACGCCTGCCCCGGACCTGGCTCCTGCGGCGGAATGTTCACCGCCAACACCATGTCCTCCATCGGAGAAGCCCTCGGACTCTCCATCCCCGGAGCAGCCTCCGAACCCAACGTAGACCAGCGCAAGCGCGCCTCATCCCGGCAAGCCGGTATCGCCGTCATGAACCTCCTCCGAAAAGGCATCTACCCTCGCCACATCCTCTCCCGCGAAGCATTCGAAAACGCCGTAACACTCGTCGTCGCCATGGGCGGATCCACTAACACCGCGCTCCACCTGCCCGCCATCGCCCACGAAGCTGGCATCAACCTCACCCTCGACGACATCCACGAAATCTCGATGCGGACTCCGCTCATCGCCGACATGAAGCCGGGCGGCAAGTACGTCATGTTCGACCTCGACCGCGTCGGAGGCGTCCCCCTCGTCATGAAGCGCCTACTCGACGCCGGACTCCTCCACGGCGACTGCATGACCGTCACCGGGCAAACCATGGCCGAAAACCTCGCCGACGTTGACACCAACCCAGACGAAAACGACGTCGTCCGCCTCGTCGACGACCCACTCTCCGAGAACGGCGGACTAGTAATTCTCCACGGCAACCTAGCCCCCGACGGCTGCGTCCTCAAAGTCGCCGGACACCAGTTCGGCGCCCGATTCTCCGGACCCGCCAAAGTCTTCGACCAAGAAGAGCAAGTCATGGCCGCCCTCCAGCGACGAGAGATCGAAGTCGGCGACGTCGTCATCATCCGCTACGAAGGACCCAAAGGCGGCCCCGGCATGAGAGAGATGTTGGCGGTGACGGGTGCGCTCGTCGGACAAGGCCTCGGCGAAAAGGTCTACCTCATCACCGACGGACGCTTTCTCCGGCGGCTCCCACGGATCCATCATCGGACACGTCGGCCCCGAAGCCGCAGTCGGCGGACCCATCGCCGCTGTCCAAGACGGCGACACCATCGAAATCAACCTCGACGACTTCGAACTCAACCTAAAAATCTCCGACGAAGAACTCCAAGACCGCCTCTCCCGCTGGCAACCCAAACCCCCACCCTACACCCGCGGCTCCTTGAGCAAATACATAAAGCTCGTGCAACCCGCGAGCACTGGGGCGGTTACGGGATAAGTGCCAATCGGTAATAGAAACGATGACTCTGGAGCGTAGGAGCAATCGCGTATAACGGAAAACCACCGAGTTCTGACGTGTTCGGAGATCTGCCGGATGCGCTGATACGTGAGTTGTTGGCGCGGGCGGAGAGAATTTCGGATCAAGCCCGCGCAAGTGTCGATGACCAGGTCCGCCAGCGCGAATCGTTGCGCGATCGTGCAGTCAGTCTCGGGTTAGTTCATCGGCTACCAGAAACGATCGAAAATCGGATCCAATCTGTCGCCGCGGTCGATGGTTCTATCGCGTCGCACCGATTGGCGGCGTTTGACCTCAACGTTGCAGCAGCCCTGCGCGTTGATGGGATTGGTCATGTCGCAAGCGATGGGGAATGCCGCGCCGTCTTAGATCCCCATATGATTGCCGCTCACCGTTACTCTCGCGAAATGATCTATGCGCTCATGTTTTGCATGGAATACGAGATGGCGGATAGCGCGCCGGAAAAGCTGGTCATGTTGGACGGCGCGTTTTCAACTGGCATGATCGGAATTTCTCTAGGTCTGAAATCAGCGGTTCAAGGACGCGACGAGCTATCACAAGCACTCTTTAATCGCTGGATAGACCACACTCGAGAAACCGTCCCGCGGATTCTTACATCAAGCTCGATCGTCGCATTGCCCAAATGGTCACCCACTAATGAGTTTGCACGGTTATTCCATGACCACTGGCCACAATCAGAAACCAGCGGACGATCCATCGCGTCACTAATCTTGGATGCAGACGAATATACGGATTTGTTCCGTCTAGAGACTCACGGTTTTTCCGTCGACGATCAGGTATTCGGGCCGAACTACCGCCGCGACATTCAAGCACGTTTCGAAGCGGTGCGCGTCGTATACTTCAAACCTCACAATTGGTCGCACGCCTACCGTATCGAAATGCCGTCGGAGATCGCGGAAGACGCACAACGTATGCACGCAGTGTTGGACGCGATACGCCGGCAGACAACTAATCCAGCGATGCTAGAACCGTACCCACTATACGTCGCCGATCGCTTCGCCAAGAGCTTGTCTAAAGGTGTCAACGCACTGCTAGACACCGTGCGTAGGGATGTCGTCTCGAGTTCCGATGCGCCCGAACTCGCATACTCGATGCTCAATTCGTATCGGACTGATCTCGTTGGTTCGGAGATAGAAGAATGACGACCCAACCCGTACAAACCGCTCGCGGCCGAGGTACAGTCGCTGTCGTCAGCAGTCCATCCTCCAATATCGAGTTGACGATTGACATTATCGATTCGCGCTCGCAGTCCAAGTTGGTAGGCGCGTTGGTCGGCTTCGAATGGGAACAGTCAGAAGCATTGCAAGATGGGGACCAACGACGCACAGCGGTACTCGGTCAAATAACGTCCATGGAGTTGCGCAATCGTTGGCACGAAGACCAAGCGTTCAAAAACATCATCAAGTCTGAACAGTCCTTGCCGGCGATCACGCCGCGTCAAGATACACGAACCGCCAAGATGAAGATCGGCGGCTGTTTCGTACCGAAAGGCAAGGGCGTATACGAGCACGGCGATTTGGGCGGCGTGCCATCCACTGGTACACCGATCCGGCTGGTGAACGACGAGTTTCTCGATCGAGTACTTCAATCTTGTAGCAAGGATCTTTTCTATCTCGGAAGATCCTACGGAAACGATGTGAAATTCCCGATGTGGTTCAAGCACTTCGGCGGTGGAGACCGCGGTGTCGGCGAGGCGTATCACATCGGCATCTTCGGCAAGACAGGATCAGGCAAGACGGGCCTCGTGAAGATGCTACTCACCGCGTATGCGCGGCATCCGGACATGGGCATCCTTGTGATCGATCCCCCAAGGCGAATTTTCGTTGGAGTTCAATGACAAACAGGTCGGCAGCCAAGGACTAGACATTAAGGGAATTGTCGAAAGCAAACTCGGCCGCGAACTAGTACTCGCCCCAATATCCAAGGTGCAACTTGACGACTGGAATCTGCTGGAAGACCTACTCGATAGCAGCCACTTTTTCGACTTTGGTCTGGGTATCCGAGGCAACACCGAACGTGAAGCCGCGAAAACTATAACAATGCAATTCTTGCGGCGCTCTGGACCTATAGACCAATTGCACTATAAAGCAAAAGCCACTAGACTTCTCAAGCATCTATGGACCAAGTCTGAAGGGGATATATATAAAACCAAAGCGAATTGGGAGGCCTTACAGGGGCGACTCAATCGTTTCCGGATTGAAGATCGGGGACGAATTCAACCAAAGATATTGGCATCCAATAACATCGTTGTTCCGCGGTGGCAACGGCAAACAACGAATCGAGCATATGGTCGCGCGTTTAACTCAAAGCGGATCGGGAAAGAAGCCGGTAGTCGTACTAGACCTATCCAGTCAATCAGGGTTTCAATCTTGGTCAGACACTCTGCAGAAACGCATTATTTCACACATCGCAGAAAAGTTAGTCGAGAACTCTTCCAGCACGCTCGCATCCGATTCCAGCACCGCGAACACCCTCGTCGTACTCGACGAAGCGCATCGATTCGTTCCCTACGGCGGTAGCTCTCAACTTGACGAAGAATCGCGAATGCTCCGCGCCGAGCTAAAGCGCGCGGTGAGGGAGACACGCAAATACGGCGTCGGATGGATGTTCATCAGCCAGACAATGCAGGGTCTCGATACCGAAATCTTGATGCAGTTACGGTCGATGTTTTTCGGATACGGGTTATCGTTCGGTTTGGAATTCCGACGATTACAAGAACTAGCCGGCGGCGACCACGAAGCCATGAACCTCTACCGCAGCTTCCGTGACCCGCAGTCCGCGATGAACCCAGAATCCAAGCAGTTCCCATTCATGGCTATCGGCCCCGTTTCACCCATGCCATTCGCCGGACAACCAATGTTCTTCTCCGCCTTCAACGGCTCCGACTTCACCGCCAAAAACGAGTTAACTCCCTTCTCAAAACCCTGATCCCCACCTGCTAAACTCACCCCCTAGACCAGCATACCCCACCCCGCGAGGCCCACCATGCCCCTGAAAACCGTCGCTCCTGAAATCCTCGAAGGCCTCGCCGAGTTCGATTCCGCTACCGTTCAGAACGCCGCGGCGATCGTGTACGGCGGATACATCTCCGAGCACATCGACTACTCCGGGCCCGACCTTAACCCCTACCTCTACGACCTTGACGGATCCGGCAGAGCCACCGTCGGATACGCCATGACCTCAACGTGGACCCCGCTTCACGAACCGGTGCCGGAGGTCAGCGGCCGCCACGACTTCATGGACTCCATCGCCTACGCCAACGCACCCACGATCATCGTGCAGCAGGACATCGACCTGCCTCCTCGACGCGGCGCCATCATCGGCGACGGCATGGCATACCAGTTGGTCGCCCTCGGCGCAGTCGGCGCAGTAACCGATGGCAACGCCCGCGACGTCCCCGGCGTCAAGAAGGCCGGACTAGCCCTCTGGGCAACTGGACGCGTCCCCGGACACGGCCCCTTCAACATGATCGATCACGGCATCCCGGTAGAGGTCGCCGGTCTCCGCATCGTCCCGGGCGACATCTTGGTCTGCGACGGCGATGGTGTAACCCGCGTCCCCGTAGATCAAGCCGAAGACATCCTGAAGCAAGCCCACGAAGTCCGCGAGCGTGAGGCCAAGACCTTCGCCTACTTCTCGAAGCCCGGCTTCACCCTCGACGACTGGGAGAGCTACAAGGCCAACGGCATCACTTGAAGACCGTCGCTCCCGAAATCCTCAACGGCCTCGCCGAATACGATTCGGCGACGGTCCAGAACGCCGCCGCCATCGTCTACGGCGGATACATCTCTGAACACATCGACTACTCCGGACCCGACCTCAAGCCCTACCTCTGGAACCAAGACGGCTCCGGCAAAGCGGTCGTCGGCTACGCAATGACGTCCACTTGGAAACCAATCCACGGCATAAACGGCCGGTCGCAGGAACCAAGCGGACGCTGGGACTACTACGATGCCATCGCGAATTTGAACGCCCCATCGATAGTCGTCCAGCAGGACATCGACACCCCCTCCCGCCGAGCCGCGATCCTCGGCGACGAGATGGCGCACCAAATGTCGGCACTAGGGAGCCGTCGGCGTAGTAGTAGACGGCAACGCCCGCGACATCCCCGGCATCAACCGCGCCGGCCTATCGCTCTGGTCCACTGGGCGAGTTCCCGGTCACGCCTACTTCGCGATGATTGATCACAGCATCCCGGTCGCCGCCGCCGGTTTGCGGATTTTGCCGGGAGATATTTTGGTCTGTGATGGGGATGGGGTTACTCGGGTTCCGGTGGATGTTGCGGAGGATGTTCTGAAGACTGCTGCGGAGGTTCGGGAGCGTGAGGGTAAGGGATTCGCATATTTCTCGAAGCTGGGTTTTTCGGTTGAGGATTGGGAGGGGTATAAGGCTGGTTTGGGGTGATCTAATCCCCCTTGTATTCCCCCTTGGGCATCAAGGGGAGGGAGATCGGTGCCCCTTGCCCTGCCCCTCTGGATTCCCGCCTGCGCGGGAATGACGGGAGACGAGCGGAATGACGGTTGGTGCGGGCATCCCCCGCTCACATCGCTACGCTCGTTCGCTCCCCCTTCGCTTTGCGAAAGGGGCGTGAGGGTCAGCGGGTGAAGACGGGGCCGCGCATTACTTTGGCGGCGTCGGATGCCATGAAGACGGCGATTTTGGCTACGTCGTCGGGGTCGGTGAGGTTGGCGACTTCGGCGTCGTAGTGGACTTGGTCGCCGGTTCTTTCGAGTTGCTGGCGGAGGTTTTCGAGGACTAGGGGTGTTCGGACGCGGCCGGGCAGGATGTCTTGGACGCGGATTCTGGACATGTCGATGTGGCGTTGCATGACCATTGTGAAGCCGTGGACAGCGCCTTTGGAGGCTCCGTAGGCATAGGAGGATGACCCGCCGGTTACTCCGGCACCAGATGCGGTGTTGATGATCACGCCGCCGTCGGGCTGGTCGTTCATGTAAGTTACGCACTCTTTGGCGACTAAGTAGGTGCCTCGCACGTTGATGTCAATGACGCGATCCCAAGTAGCTTCTTCGAACGATTCGATGGGGATGAACGCGCCATCCATGATGCCGGCGAAGTGGAGCAGGATATCTACTCTGCCCATCCACTGGACCGCGGCGGAGACGCTTCCTTCGACGCTGGCGCGATCTGCGACGTCGACGTGCCAATACCTTGCTGCTGTTGGCGGAGAGAAGCTGTTTATGGTATTGGCGGTTTCTTGCGCGGCGGCATCATCGACATCGAAGATGGCGATAGCTTGCGCGCCGGACTGGGCGGCGAGGATGGCGGTGGAGCGTCCGATGCCGGTGGCGGTGCCGGTGATGATGAGGCGTTTTCCGGTTAGGTCTGAGGGCATGGTGTCGAATCCGAGCACTTCTTATTCGGGTGCCTATTCTTGAGGCAACCCTACTACTTCAGCCGTGTACCCGTCATCTGACCTGACGATGTGGTATTCGATCTCCGTCGCACCTCCAGCGTCGGCGACGTCAGGTGAAACCAAACGCAGTTGCTTAATCAAACCTTCAGTCCCCGACATTTCCAATGTCGCCAGGGGTTTGCCTAGGCCGATACTAGATTCGTGTTTGGCTTTTCGGACGGCTGCTATGGCTTTGGCAGGCGGTGTCGAACGAATCTTCGTTCTGAGGGGTCGCGACGGGCGCGAGTTGGAACCGCTCCGGTATGTCGCCCTTCGCGGCGAGCGTTGGCCAAGGAGCCAGATGAAGCGACTGGTAACCAGTCTCTTCGGCGAAGGTCCAGGACCAGATTTCGTCGGTTATTGTGGGGACGAAGGGAGCGAAGAGACGGAGGAGGGTGTTTAGGCCGAGGCGGAGGGTGGCTACGGCTGATGCTCTTCCGGCGGGGTCGGTTTCGGAGCGGGCGCGGCGTTTTACTAGCTCGATGTAGTTGTCGGTGAAGGAGTCCCAGAAGAAGGTTTCGGTGGTCTGGAGGGCGAGGGCGAACTCGAAGCGTTCGAAGGCGTCGGTGGCTCGGCGGACGGTGGCTCGGAGGTCGTTGACGAATGCTCGGTCGAGTTCGGTGGTGATTTCGCCATGTTCGGCTTCTTGCATGAGGACAAATTTGCCGGCGTTGTATAGCTTGGTGACGAGTTTGCCGCCGATTGTGAAGACGGTCGAGTCGAATGCCATGTCCATGCCGGGTCGTCCGTTGGATGCCCAGTATCGGACGGCGTCGGCGCCGTATTGGTTGACGAGTGGCATGGGAGTGACGGGTGCGCCTCGGGACTTGGACATCTTTTTGCGGTCGGGGTCGACGATGAAGCCGGAGATCATGGCTTTGTGCCATGGGATGTCGTCGTTGTGGAGTGCGGACTTGACGATGGTGTAGAAGGCCCAGGTTCGGATGATGTCGTGGGCTTGGGGTCGCAGGTCGGCCGGGTAGAGGTTGGACATGCGGTCGCCGTCTTCGCCCCAACGGGCGAGGATCTGGGGGGTCATGGACGACGTGAACCAGGTGTCGAAGACGTCCTGCTCGCCAATGAAGCCATTGGGCTGGCTTCGCTGGGATTCGTCGTAGCCGGGTGCGGGTGTGAGCGTGGGATCGACTGGGAGCATGTCGTCGGTGGCGACGATGTAGTTGTCGTACTGGACATTGCCGTCAACGTCGATGGGGTACCAGACGGGTATTGCGACGCCGAAGTATCGCTGTCGGGAGATCGCCCAGTCGTGTCCGAGGCCGTCGGTCCAATCGGCGTATCGCTTCTGCATGAAGTTGGGGAGCCACTCGACGCGTGCGCCGACCTCTTGGAGGTATGGCTTTTTGTCCATGAGGCGGACGAACCACTGGCGGGAGGGGATGTATTCGATGGGAGTGCTGCCCTTTTCGTAGTAGCGGACTACGTGTTCGATGGGGCGTGGCTCGGACTTTAGCGGGGGTTCGGTTTGGACTTCGTCTTCGGGTCCGAGGAGGGTTTTCGCGGCGGTGCCGGGGCAACTTAGCTGTTCGACGATTTTGGTTCGGACGTCGTTTAGGGGCATTCCTAGCAGTTGGTCGTAGAAGAATTGGGCGCGATGAGGGTCTAGGGAGCCCCAGTGAGTCATTTGTGAAACGCTGGTGGCCCCCCTTTGTCCTTCGGACATTTCCCCCGCCAAGCGGGGGAAACCTGAAGGCTGGTCAGAGTTGTAGGGGACGAATTTGCGTGGTGTGGCTTCGCCGTTGCGGGCGACCATTGGGCGGAGTTCGAGGTCGTGGGTGCGCCACCATTCGACGTCGGCGTCGTCTCCAAACGTGCAGAGCATCAGGATGCCGGTGCCCTTTTCGGGATCGGCTTTTTCGCTTGGGAAGATGGGGACTTTGGCGAAGAAGCCGGGGGTGATGGCGTGCTTGCCGAATAGGGGCTTGAAGCGTTCGTCGTCGGGATGTGCGGTGACGGCGACGCAGGCGGGGATCATCTCAGGACGGGTAGTTGATATGACGAAGGATTCGGGTACGCCCTCTTCGCCTTCCATGAGAGACTCGTAGACGCCGAATTCGATGTCGTGGAATGCGCCTGGGGTTGGCCGGTCTTCGACCTCGGCTTGGGCTACGGCGGTCTGGAAGTCGACGTCCCACATGGTTGGGAGTTCGGCGGTGTATACGTGTCCGCGTTCGTCGAGATCGAGGAACGAACGCTGGGCGATGGCGCGGCAGCGGTCGTCGATGGTGGCGTATTCTTCGGTCCAGTCGATGGAGAAGCCAAGGCGGTTGAAGAGCTCTTTGTATGTCTTTTCGTCTTCGGCAGTTACGATGTGGCAGAGTTCGATGAAGTTTTCTCGGGAGATGACTAGCTGTTCGTCTTTGTCGAGCCCGAGTTCTTTGCGGCGTTGGCGGACATTGAGGTTCTCGATGTAGGGGGCGTCGGGTTCGGCTCGGACGCCGAAGTAGTTCTGGACGCGGCGCTCGGTGGGGAGTCCGTTGTCGTCCCAGCCCATGGGGTAGACGACGTTCCAGCCGGTCATGCGGCGGTATCGTGCGATGACGTCTTGATGGGTGTAGGAGAAGACGTGGCCGGGATGGAGGGATCCGCTGGCGGTTGGCGGTGGCGAGTCGATGACGAAGCTCTGATCGCGGGAGGCGGATTTGTCGTGTTTGGAGATTTCGAGGACGTCCCATTGGGTACGCCAGTAGGCTTCGCGCTCTTTGACATCGAAGCGGCGAGGGAGGTCTCGGGGGTTAATGGAGAGGACTTTGTTGTTGGTGGTCATGTGGCTTGCCTACTTGTTGTCTGAACCGCTGATTACGCAGATGTTTGTGATTGGCTTTGATTTGATGTTGGTAGTCGGGGTGGTATACAAAAAAAGCCCGTCCTATCAAAGGACGGGGCTTAGGTGCCTCGCGGTACCACCTTTGTTGCCGCCGCTTGTGAGCGGTGGCCTCTCGATGACGCTTGGTAACGGGCGTTTTCCGGCTGGGCTTAGTTGCCGATGCTCTCGCCAGTCTGGATTCCCGCCTACGCGGGAATGACGGAGGTTCGGTTTCGGCGCAGTAGCTCTGGGGCGACTTCTCGGGTTGACGCTTCCGACGTTTCAGCGGTTGTCGGATCTCTGGTGAGCGTCAGGGGGCCGGTACTACTCCCCTTCTGGGCGTTTAGTTGGGTTGTTCTGGGGTTGATTCTAATCGAGGTTGATTTTGGAGTGGGTAGGAGGGCGTAGATTTTCTGCTCAACGCGACCTAGACCTTCGTCAAGCTTGTGTTCGAGGCGTTGCTGGCCTTCGTCTAGGCGTTGGAATTTTTGGTCTAGGTCGTGGAGATGTGTGACGTATGCGTTGCGAGTGGGCATGTCGATTTCTAAGGCTTCTACGAGGCTCTCCTGGCACTTTTGTAAATTCACCAGAATTGCCGATCCCGACAGCGATTCATCATTTCGGTGCAGTCATCAGTCGCGGGTTTTACAATCCGCTCAGTGTGATCTCATCGCCCAAAACCCGTGACAGTGTCGGCCCGAGCACCCTAGACTTTGTCCTCATTCCACACAACCATTGCGCCATGCTTTCGCTAGCCGTCGTAATCGCAACGTATAACCGCCCCGAACTGCTGGCGAATCGAGCCTTACCGTCCGTCGCCTCGCAAAGCCGGCCTCCAGAGCATCTGATTGTGGTGGACGACTCGGACGAAGACATAAGGCGTACCAACGCTTGCATCGTCACCGAGTTCGATGTGGGAGGTGTGGAGACTCGTTACATCGAGAACTGCCGGACGCCCGGCGTGTCCGGCGCGTCCAACACCGCATTAGCCTATCTGCAGGTTAACTATCCGGCGACCTTCGTCGCCTTTCTCGACGACGATGATGCTTGGAACCCGTCATACCTAATGAAGTGCGAAAGGGCTGCGTTGGACGGGGACTTGGACATGGTGGCCGCCGGATTGATCTACCGCGCGTCAGGAGACTCAGATGGAGTGCTGCTGGACCCTCCAACTGAGTTGGATTCAGCCGAACTGCTGGTGCGAAACACGCATATCCAAGGTTCCAACACGTTTGTCAGGCTGAACAGATTACTGGAGGCAGGCGGTTTCGACGAGGCAATGGAAAGCACCACCGACCGGGACATCTGCATCAGACTCGCCGACTTAGGCACGGTCAGGTTCGGCGCCTTGCGGGAGCATCTGGTGGATCACTACGCGGACAGCGACCGGCTTCGCCTCTCCACTCCTGGATCGGACAAGAACAAATCGGGGTTGAGGTATTTCTACAGAAAGTATCGCGGCCGGATGTCCGCAGTTCAGCGGGAGGCGTTCATCGAGCGCTGCCGTCGGCTGTTCGACTGCGACCCGACAACCGACGATCCGCCACCGCCACGCGTCGCGCGCTCCGGTCAGTGAATAACGCGGACGGACGTCAAATGCTTCGATTGACATCACCAAACCTGTGATTAGCATCCACGGTGCTTCCCTCAGTCTGCACATTGGCTTGCCACATAACGGTCGCGGGATCGCCTGAGACTAGGTACGGGATACTCCAGATCAACTTGAAGAAGTAAGTTCCGGTACAGTCGCCGACAATCAGGTTGTCGCCGCCGGTAATTTTCGGATGCAACGATTCACACGTTGATGTTAGCTGGAGAGGGAGTAGGGGTTTTGGATGGCGTGTTGGGTGGAGAGGTTGACGTAGTTGGTTAGGGTTTGGGGGTCGGTTGGGTAGGTTAGGCGGTGGATTTTGATGTGGCGGAGTTTTTTGCCGGTGCCTTCGAGGAGGTTTTGTGGGTCGGGCATGGTCGCGCCGTTGAAGAAGCCGAGGCGGACGTAGTTGTTGTGGGGTGCGATGTAGACGATGTTGCGTCGGGAGATTTCGGGTAGCCAGTAACCGGGGGTGCCCCACTTGATGCCCTCGGTGAAGTTGTGGCCGGCGGCGATGATGGCGGAGCGGACATCGCGGATTAGTTGGTGGCTTTCGGTGGGTTGTTCGGAGAGCCAGTCTTCGAAGAGTTGGGGGTTGAAGGGCATGTTTGAACCGGGAGTTGGTTGTTTGAACTAGGATGTTTATGATTTTGAATGATTTTAAGGATGGGTGTATGTGGTTTGGTGTTTGTCATTCCGAGCATAGCGAGGAATCTAGGAGACACTGGGGTATGGTGTTGAGATTCTTCACTTCGCTGCGCTTCGTTCAGAATGACATGGAGGGAGGTGCCCCCTTTGTCCTTCGGACATTTCCCCCGCTGAGCAGGGGAAATCTGCCGTTCTTCCACGTCAGGCATACCCCGCTCACGTCGCTTCGCTCGTTCGCGCCCCTTTCGCTCTGCGAAAGGGGCGGTGGGGTTTTATGAGGCCGAATTCTAGGAGTGGGGCACCGTTTTGGTCTTTTAACATGCGGGTGCGGCGTTCGTGGGCTTTGGCGATGCGGTGCATCATGTCGAGTCCGCGTTGGGTTTCGGCGGCGATTTGGGGGGCGTTGGTGTGTTCGATGCGGCGTTTGAATAGCCAGTATGTGAACTCTTCATCGAGGGCGATGGATCGGGACGCATCTGGGGATTCGGCGATGAGGTAGGATAGGCGATCGGTGGATTCGGTTAGGAAGTGGTCGTACAGGGTCTGTTCGGTGTCTTCGTAAAGGCCGAGGTAGGCGCGTTCGGAGGCATCGTCGCTGGGGGGCATTCCGGTGGAGTAGCGTCGTTTCTGGATGCGGGATTGGACGGAAGCGATGAGGCACTGCTCGATTTGGACGCCGTAGAAGTAGTTGAGGTGGGCGCGCCACCCGTCGACGCCGAGAATGCGTCGGAACTCTTGTTCGTGGAGGCCGCCGAAGACGTTGGAGGTGGCGATCCAGTCGAAAATTTCGCCGTTTAGGTTGGGAGAAAGGTTTTCTTCGGTGAGTTGGGTTGCGATGCGTTCGGCTAGGCGCTTCCAGTTGAAGGCTTCGCCGCCGATGAAGTAGTGGAATGTTTCGCCGTAGATGGTGTCGTTTTCGATTGGCCACGCAGCGACGGTTTCGATGAATGCGGTTTGCCAGTCGGAGGTGCGATCTTTGAGTTTTGACGAGAGACCGCCCACCAACCGACGTCGATTCGTTTCGATGTCGAGGCCGCTGGGTGAGTGGGTATGGGCGGTTGCTCTCATATCGCCATCACCGTGCGGCTTTTGAGCGTTGCTTCTTTTTGTTTTGGCGTTCTATTGCTCGGCGTTCTCGGCGGGATAGGCGGCGACCGTCTTTGGTGTGGGTGGGTGCGTTGATGGTGGAGACGGCCTGTCCGGTGGTGCCTTGTCGTGGTTGGTTTGCGGCAGACATCACGGATTGCTGTCCGGCTTGGGCGAGGGCGATGCGTTGCGCGGCGGCTAAGGCGTCGGCTTTGAGGGGGGTGGATTGGCTTGATGCGAGTTGCGAGGTTGGTTGGGGGATGTTAGGGGCGAGGTGGAAGATGGTGCGGGCGACTTCGTTGCGGATCTCCTCGTTCATCTCGTTAAACATCTGATGGGACATGGTGCGGTACTGGACGAGTGGGTCGCGTTGTCCGACGGCTTGGAGGCCGATGGATTGGCGCATGTTCTCCATGCGTGTGAGGTGTTGAACCCAGTGTTGATCAAGGACGTTGCGAAGGACGCTAAGCTCGATCATCTGTAAGTTTTCGTCGCCGAAGAGGAGTTCGCGCTGGGCGTATACGGCGTCTACGTAGTCGTGGAGTTCTTTTTCGATCGTCGGCTGGTCCTTGCCGACGAAGTCCTGTTCGGAGGTGAAGACTTCGTGAACGGGGAAGTAGCGGCGGATTTCGCGTTGGAAGCCTTGGGTGTCCCAGATTGTGGCGTCGCCGTCTAGGAATGTCGTTACGGCGCGGGACATGGCGGTCTTGATGTAACTGTTGATCTCTTTGCGGAAGTCTCCACCGTCAACGATGCGGTCTCGCAACTCGTATATGACGTCGCGCTGGGTGTTGGCGACGTCGTCGTAGTCGACCAGCTGTTTGCGGATCTCGAAGTTGATGCCTTCGACTTTCTGCTGTGCGTTTTCGACGGACTTGACGAGGACGGCGTTCTCTACCGGGACGTCTTCCTCCCACTTGAACATCTCAAGAGTGCCCTTGATGCGGTCACCACCGAAGCGTCGGACGAGGTCGTCTTCTACGGATAGGAAGAACTGGGTCTCCCCGGGGTCGCCTTGCCGGGCGCAGCGACCTCGGAGCTGGTTGTCAATGCGACGGGATTCGTGGCGTTCGGTGCCGAGAACGAAGAGACCGCCTTTGTCAACTACACCGTCGTGCTGGTCCTGCCAGATCTCCATCGGGTCTTCAGTCTGTTGACCGTTGCTGGAGGCTTTACCGTTTCGTTTGCTGGAGCGTTTCTTCGAGTTGTCGGCGGTTACCGCTTCGGGGTTTCCACCGAGGATGATGTCGGTGCCACGACCGGCCATGTTGGTAGCTACGGTTACGCCGCCGGGGATGCCGGCTTGGGCGATGACGTGGGATTCAGACTCGTGCTCCTTGGCGTTTAGGACGCGGTGGTTGACGTCGCGCTTTTTGAGCAGGTTGGCGATGATTTGCGACTTCTCGATGGTGGTGGTACCGACGAGAACGGGCCTGCCGGCGTTGCTGAGTTCGGAGATCTTTTCGGCGGCGGCTTCCCACTTTGCTTTTTCGGTCATGTAGATGAGGTCTTGGCGGTCGACGCGCTTGTCGTCGCGGTTGGTAGGGATTTCGACGACGTCGAGTCCGTAGATTTTGTTGAACTCTTCGGCTTCGGTTACGGCGGTACCGGTCATTCCACTGAGCTTCGCGTACATGCGGAAGTAGTTTTGGAGGGTGATAGTCGCGTAGGTTGCGGATTCGGCTCGGACGCGGACTCGTTCTTTGGCTTCGAGGGCTTGGTGGAGTCCGTCGGAGAAGCGTCGGCCCTCCATGAGGCGTCCAGTGAACTCGTCGACGAGTACGATTTCGCCGTCTCGGACTACGTATTCGCGGTCTCGGACGTAGATGTGCTCAGCGCGTACGGCGTTTTCGACGAGGTGGGGAAGTTCGTGGTCTTCGCCAGTTTCGCTGTATAGGGTATTGACACCAAGCATCTTCTCGGCTTTTTCGCTACCGATTTCGGTTAGGGATACGTTTCGACGTTTGAGGTCTACTTCGAAGTCGATCTCGGGTTTGAGGCTTGTGGCGACGGATGCGAAGCGGGAGTAGTTGTGGCCGGATTCGATGCCGGGCCCGCTGATGAGGAGTGGGGTTCGGGCCTCGTCGATTAGGATGTTGTCGACTTCGTCGACGATGCCGTATGCGAGCTCACCTTGGACGCGCTGTTTGGCCTCGGCGACCATGTGGTCTCGGAGGTAGTCGAAGCCGAGTTCGTTGTTTGTGGCGTAGAGGATGTCGCAGGCGTATGCTTCGGTCTTTGATGATGGTCGGAGGTGGGTACCAGCGACGGTTGCGAACTTGGCGGAAGCATCTTCGCGGTCGATGGGCGCGCCGTCTTCCTGATAGTTCTCGTCGAAGACGAATGACTGGTTGTTCTGCTGTAGGCAGCCGACTGATAAGCCCATGAACTGGTATACGGGGCCCATCCACTCGGCGTCACGTTTGGCGAGGTAGTCGTTGACGGTGATGACGTGGACGGGTTTGCCGTCGAGTGCGTTGAGATATGCGGCGAGCGTGGCGACGAGGGTTTTGCCTTCGCCGGTGCGCATCTCGGCGATCTTGCCTTCGTGGAGGACGATACCGCCGATCATCTGCACGTCGAAGTGCCTCATGCCGAGGACGCGGGATGAGGCTTCGCGGACGGCGGCGAACGCTTCGGGCATGATGTCGTCGAGTGATTCGCCGCTGTTGAGTCGAGCTTTGAACTCGTAGGTCATTGCGGCGAGGTCGTCGTCGAGCAGATCTCGCATCTCGTCTTCGTGCGAGTTGATCTGTTCAACGATCGGTTGCAGCTCATCTAGCTGCTTCCGGTTTGGGTCGCCTACTAGTTTTGCTAGGAACTTTCCGATCATGACTCTTTTTATTATCGCGCCTTTTTCTGAACCGCGGATTACGCGGATTAAAGGATGGGCTGGGATTCTTGGTGGTGGTTGTTTGGGGTGTCTGTGGTGGCTGGGGTACCCCGGCCGCCCCCGGGCATACCCCGCTCACATCGCTTCGCTCGTTCGCGCCCCTTTCGCTCTGCGAAAGGGGCTAGGGGTAGGGAACATTTTTACGGGGTGGCACGTCTTTATGGTTAGCGGGGTCGATGGTACCTCGGGGTTGGATAGCATTCAGGGGGTATTGCGGATGGAGATCACTAGTAATCAAACAGGGTTGAGGTTGTGGATGGGGGTGTTCGTTGTTGTGTTGATGGTGGCCGGGGTGGGATGCGGCAGCGTTGCGCCGACCTCCACGGTCGAACCGGTTGTGCCGACTTCTACGGTCAAGCCTACGGTTCCCGTGCCTACACAAGCGATCGCAACTGCTCCTGCCCAGGTGGAGTTGCCCGGTGATGCTAATTGGATTCTCGATTCGTTGGACGGTAAGCCGCTTATCGAAGAAACGTTTGTAACTCTGAAGTTTGATGGGGACGTGCTTAGTGGATTTGATGGATGCAACCGTTACGGGGGAAGATCGGAGGACGGCACGTCAGTCGCTGATGCCGACGGGATGTTTTCGGTACCGCCTCTTGCAGTCACCGCCATGGGCTGTATTGAGCCTGAGGGTGTGTTGGATCAGGGGGACGCATACTTATCGGCTCTGATGCAGGGGCAGAGGTTCCGGGTTGATGGGGATCAGCTGGAGATTTTCGACGGCGAGGGGGAGGCAAGGCTGGTTTTCGTCAGGCAAGTGTCGTTGCCGGGTGAACCCGTCGACTTGGCGGGCACGGCGTGGCGTGTTGTGATGGAGGGTGAATCGGAAAGTGATTTCCGTCCTGCAACTATGGCTTTCATCGACCATCGGTTAATCATCGGCGACACTGCTTGCCGCGGATACCTCGCGACTTATGGACTATCCGAAGGGAGCGTGCGATTTCCATCAATGTCGATGATCCGATCAGATGAGCCATGCGAGGGCGCGGCCCGCAGGCTTGAGGGCGAGTTCGGGGACTTCCTGACTTGGGCGAGGGATTACGCGGTTGACGGGGATGGAGGGTCGAGGCGTCTGCGAATCTGGTCCACCCGGGGTAAGACGCTGACGTTCGAGCAGTTACCTGCGGTGGTTGACGATGTCGCCGACACGGAATGGACTTTGGAGGCGTTTGTTGAGATGCGGGAAATCGATCCCGGGTTCTGGTCCCCGAGGCAAACCCGTCTGGTCGAAGGAACCGAGTTGACGTTCTCATTCGACGATTACGGCATATCGGGATCAGCGGGGTGCAACTCGTATGGGGCCGACGCGAAGGTCGGCGACGGTTTTATCACGATCGATGCTGAAAAGTTTTTCTGGCAGCAGAAGCTTTGTGAAACCGAGGGCGTGGAGGGCGTGATGGAGCAGGAGGAACGGTATCTTGAGCTACTTGCGGGCGTTACGAAGTTCGGCGTTTTTGGCGATGGTCTTTATTTGCAGACGGAGGACGATGTGTTTTTAGTGTTTAAGGCCGAGTAACTGTTTGCCCCCCATCGCCTTCGGCACTTCCCCCGCAAAGCGGGGGAAGGAGAGTTGAGGTGGTGGAGATGGAGTATGCCTACCCCGCCCGGCCCCAGGCATACCCTGCTCTGTTGTCGGTCCTTTGGGCTTCGCTTGCTCGCGCCCTTTCGCTCCGCGAAAGGGGCTGGGTTCTAGTCGGGGAAGAGGGCGCCTACTGAACGGCCCATGTGGATGCGGGTGATGGCTTCGCCGATTAGGGGGGCGATGGAGAGGATGCGGATTTTTTGGTGGTGCTTGTGTTTGGCGAGGGGGACGGTGTCGGTTATGACTATTTCGGAGATTTCGGGCATGTTTGCGAGGTTGATGGCGGCGTCGCCGGGGAATACTCCGTGTGCGGCGGCGACGAAGACGTCGCGGGCGCCGTTCTCTCGGAGGCCTTGTGCGGCGGCGGCCATGGTTCCGCCGGTGGCGATTTCGTCGTCGATGAGGATTGCGTTGCGACCGTTTACTTCACCGATGACGTTGTGGGTTTCGACGTTGTCGTCGTTTCCGGTGCGTCGCTTCTCGACGATTGCGAGGGGCGCGTCCATAAAGTGTGCGAAGTCGCGTGCGCGTTTGGAGCTTCCGATGTCGGGGGATACGACTACGGGGGCTTCGAGTTCCTTCTCCTTGAAGTATTTCGACAACATCGGCATGGCGGTGAGTTCGTCGACGGGGACTTTGAAGAAGCCTTGGACTTGTCCAGCATGGAGGTCGACGGTGAGGAAGCGGTCGGCGCCGGCGGTTTCGAGGAGATCTGCGATGAGGCGTCCAGTTATGGGGACGCGAGGCTGGTCTTTTTTGTCGGTGCGGGCGTAGGAGTAGTAGGGGACGACGGCGGTGATGCGTCCGGCAGAAGCGCGGTGAGCGGCATCGATCATGATCAGCATCTCCATGATGTGATCATTGACGGGCTCGGCGGTGGGTTGGACGATGAAGACATCGCGGGCGCGGACGTTTTCGAGGATGCGGACGAAGGTGTTGTCGTTTGAGAACTTGAAGACGTCGGCTTGTCCGATGTCGATGCCGAGGTAGTTGCAGATCTTTTGGGACAGGCCTTCATGGGCCGTGCCGGAGAGGACTACCGGGCCACCGTTGATCGGTTGCATGGACAATGAGAAGCCGTTTTGCTAGGAGAGAGTCGCGACGCCGAGATTTGATTCTAGCACTGGATGATTCTTGTCTGAACCGGGATTTGAAGGATTATAAAGATTGAGGATAGGGGAGTTGTTGTTTTATGTTTGTCATTCCGAGCGTAGCGAGGAATCTAGGTGAGTGCGGTGTTGAGATTCTTCACTTCGCTACGCTCCGTTCAGAATGACATGGGTTGGGGATACCTCTTTTGTCCCCCGTATCGGAGTACGGGGTAGGCTCCGCGGGAATGAGGGGTGGTAGTTGGGCAGTAGTATGAACCCCCTGCGTCTCGCTGCGCTCGACGCGTCCCCCTTTTGCTGCGCAAAAGGGGGAGGTATCAGAGTTCGGCGTATGCGGTTTTGTTGAAGCCGACTATGGGTTGGGTATCGGGGGCAGTGATTATTGGGCGTCGGATTAAGCGGGGTTCTTCGAGCATAGCGTCAATGAGTTCGTCTTCGGTGACGGAGTCGCGGCGGTCGCGGTATGGTTTGGCGCTGGGGCTCCGCCATGAGAAGAGGTTTTCGATGCCGATGGCATCGATTAGACCGCTTAGTTCGTCGCGGGTCAAGGGGTTTGCGAAGAAGTCGCGTTCTTCGACTTGGATGCCTAGTTCGTCGAGAGATTTTTGGGCGTTACGGCATGTGGAGCAGCTTCGCCACGTGTAGAAGTGTGGTTGCGTGGTCATGGAGTGTCTGAACCGGGGATTACGGGGATTAGGGATTTGTGGGATTTAATGGTAGTTGCTTGAGGGTGTTGTCTGAACCGCAGATTTATGGGATTGAAGGATGGTCTGGGATTTCGTTGTTGGTTGTTTGGGGGATCGGCTTGCGGTTTGGGTGAGAGGCTCGCTTTATCGCCCGTATCGAGGTCCGGGGCAGGCCCCGGACATTTCCCCGTTCACGGGGAAACCCTGCGCCCCGCTGGATGGACGTTCCGTCCGCTGAAGCGCCCGCCTTCGCGGGAATGATGGAGGGTGCGCGGGGGAATAGCCGGTTGTTTGACCTGTTGCAGCGTTGTGAAAGAGTTACGGTTGGGCGATGGGTTGGAGTATTCTGGGCTAGTGTCGTTTGTTGACCCGTCTTTGATCCGATGACTTCGTCAAGGCTCTCGCTTGAGAGAGCGGCTTCTTTTGCCAATCCGGTGGCTCGGTTTCGACGCGGGTCTGGGAGTTTGTTCAATATCAGTGTTTACACGTTTGGGATGTCGGGTGTTTGGACTGGGTATGGGAGCATTTTGTTGCAGTTCAAGGCGACGGAGATTGCGGCGAATGATGGGGTGAGCATGTTTGGGTGGTCACTGGACAAGACGGCTCTGGCGGCGTTCATCTCATTGATCGGGTTAGGGATTGCGGCGGTTGTTCAGCCGTTGGTGGGGTTGTTGAGCGATCGGAAGGTGGGGATGGTGGAGTTGCGGCGATATCCGTTCATCATCTCGGGGATGTTGGGTTTGGCAGTATCGACGCTGATGTTCGGGTTCGTGAACAGCTTCTTGGCGCTGTTGCTGGTGACGATAGGGATGCAGATCACGGGGAATACGGCACAGGGGCCGGCGAACGCTCTGATCATCGATCATGTGGATGATCGAGAGCGGGGGCGTGCTTCAGGGTATCTGAATTTGATGAGGTTGATAGGTTCGGGGGCTGTTGCGATGATCGTAGTGTTCCTGATGTCGAACTATCACGTAGACGACGCGCCGCAGTGGATGTGGTATTCAGTGATCGTGATGGTTGCTGTGTTGCTGGCGACGACGGCCTACACGTTGATGGCGCTGCGAGTGCCGCGGAATCGCGAGAACTCAACGGTATCGAGTGAAGAGTTGTCCAGCGACGAGAAGGTAGTCGAAGGTGGCCTTGGTGAGGAGTGGAATAGGGTGCGGTACTACCTTTTCCTTTTGGCGATGGCAATTCTGATCGCGGCGATGTCGGCGACGCAGACGAATGCACTTTTTTACGTGCAGGACGTGATCGGGCTTGAAAACCCGGCGCAGGGCGGGAACTACATTCTTGTGGCGCTGGTGGGATCGGCGGCGTTGGTGGTCTACCCGGCAGGAAAGCTGTCGGACCACGTTGGACGAGGAGCATTGCTTCTGCTATCGGGAGTGCTAGGAGCGAGCGGTGTCGTCTCTTTGCTGCTGCTCGATGCCCACACTTTGATAGAGGTGATACCTGGGGTGATGGCGATCGGATTCTCGGTCGGGATCTACATGTCGGTCGGCTGGGCGGTTGCTAACGATCTTGTCAGGCGTTCTAGGGCAGCTGGCGATTTGGGGCTGACGAGTATTTCAGGGCTGATCGGTGCGATCATGGGCAGGTCTAGCGGGTTCTTTATAGGCGGGTTGAACGATTTGGGAGTAGATTGGGGGATCGATGATCTGGGGTATGGGATGTTGCTGGGGGCCGCAGGATTGGCGTTTCTGATTTCAGGGATTGCGTTCTGGCTGGTGGTTAGGGGGGATTAGCTGTCTGAACCGGCATTTGAACTATGACGGGCATGATTTGGAGTGATGGGTTGTGATGGCTCCACGCTACCCCTCTGGATTCTCACCCCCGTATCGGGGTACAGGGCAGGCCCCGCGGGAATGACGGAGTAACGCAGGAGCGTACGGGAATGACGGGAGTGTTTGCGGTACCATCTGAGGTATGGCAATTGGTGTTGAAGAGCGATCTGTTGGATCGGAACGGTCTGTGTTTCTGGCGAGTCCGCGGGGGTTTTGTGCGGGGGTTGATTTGGCGATTGGGATTGTGGAACTGGCGGTTAAGCGGTATGGTTCGCCAGTCTATGTGAAGCATCAGATCGTGCATAATCCGCAGGTGGTGGCGGATGTCGAAGCGATAGGAGCGGTTACTGTGGAGCGGGTTGATGAAGTGCCAGAGGGTTCGGTGGTGGTGTTTTCGGCGCATGGCTCGCCGCCTTCGGACTATGCGACTGCTAAGGAGCGCAATCTAACGGTTTTGGATGCTACTTGTCCGTTGGTGACGAAGGTGCATCACGAGGCTAAGAAGTATTCGGGCGAGGGTAAGCGTGTGATTTTGGTTGGGCATCGCGGGCATCAGGAAGTTATCGGCACGACTGGGCAGGCGGAGATGGCGTTGTACGACGAGCGCGAGGATAATGATCTGCCGGCGTGGAAAGATGACGAGGAAGTGGTAGTGCTGACTCAGACGACGTTGTCGGTGGCGGATACTGCGGAGGCAGTTGAGAAGATTCAGTCGAGGTTCGACAATACGTTGATCAGGAACGATATTTGCTATGCGACGACGAATCGTCAGGCGGCGGCGATGGAGCTGGCCGAGAAGTGCGATGTTGTGCTAGTGATTGGGGCTGAGAACAGTTCGAACTGCAACCGGTTGAAGGAAGTGGTGATCAAGCAAGGCGTAGACGCTTATCTGATCAATGGGCCGCACGAGTTGGACTCGAAGTGGTTGGAGGGAAAGAAGCGTGTAGGTGTGACGTCGGGCGCGTCGACGCCAGAGAAGATGGTGCAGGCGGTGATTGATGCGATCGAACATCGTGAAGTGGTGAATATCGGATCGGGCGAGGAGAACATCACGTTCAAGCTGCCGTCGAAGCTGCGTAAGACGGCTGAAGAGGCTGGTTTCACTTACGACGGCTCGATGCTGGAGTGAGATCGAGCCTGTTGCGTGGCGTTGTGTTGGTGGTATCGGGTCTGATATCGGTAGGATTGATTGCTGGCTGCCGGGGTATGGAGAGCATTCCTTCGCCGACGTTGGTACCGGTGGCGGCGGTTGTGAAGATTGAGCCGACGAGGACCTCGGTTCCTACTGAAGCACGGGCCACACCAACTGCTAAGGTTTCACCCACAGAACGGCCGACGGTCACACCGTTACCGTCCGCGACGGCCACATGGACGCCGACTGCTACGGTTGTTCCCACGGCGGTGCCGACGCATATGCCAGTTTCGACTCTAATGCCGACACCGACTGAGGCGCTGTCAGCTACTCCGACATCGACCCCGATTGAGTTGATTCGATTCATGGATAGCGAGGATTGTCAGGACGGGATCAGTCAGGAGCTGTTGCCGTTGATGGATTTGACGGTGGCTACCGAGAATGCGGCGCATAGGGTCGTTGTGGAGGTAGCTGATGATGCGCGTGAGCGACAGCAGGGTTTGATGTGTCGGGAGGTTGTGCCTTTTGGGACTGGGATGTTTTTTGTTTTTGAGCAACCGCGTCCGTTGAACTTCTGGATGTTCAACACGCATGAGGCGTTGGACATTGTTTACTTGGGCGAGGACAAGAGTGTGATTAAAGCGTTACGGATGGAGCCTTGTCCTCGGCCTGACGGATATGAATACGGTGAGTGGCGCAGCTATTGTTCATCAGTAGCGAGCGGGTATGGTTCTATGGACGACGCCTTGTATGCTCTTGAGTTGCCGGCAGGGTGGTTGGCGCAGATCGGCATTGAGTTGGAGAGTTTAGAAGGAGTGGAGCTCAGTTGGTGAACGGATCGATGTCGCGGATGGATCGCGGCCGCGCCTTAGTGGTGGTGACGGATGGTTTGGGTTTCGATCCCGACAAGGTGCGTGATTTGGCGCGGCGAGTGATTAGCGAACTTAACCCGAGGACGCGGCGGGCATTGCTGGATGCGGCGTTGGAGGTTGCGCCGCAGAGCTACATGCCGTTGGATTTGGCGCGGTTGGCGGTGATGCCGATCACGGCGGAAGGGGTCAGCCCGGAGTTGACGTGGCGGGAAGCGATCGATGTGTTGGACAAGATGGATGCGATGTGGGAGAGGTTGCGCCAGCAACGGTTGCTGGCGGAGATCGGATCGTTGCGACGGCGGATCGCGTTGGAACATCGGTATATCCCTTGGTTTGCGGAGGACCCAGCATGGTCGGAGATAGTGAATCGGAGCTTGACGGTGCCGACGCGGGCATCTGGGGTTTGGGTCGGATATGAGGATGTTGATCCGCCGGTTCAGGGGAACTCGGAGACTGGGCATCAACAGATCGGGAACCTAGCTCTTGCGCCACAGATACCGTTGCAGATCACGCAGTCGATTGAGGATGGATCGTTTTTCGAGAACATGAAGTTGCTCTCGACTATCCAGACCGCCTTGGGATCGGGAAACAACGTCAACTTCTGTTTTTTACTGTCGGGGATCCGGGGATCGGACGGTCGGGTGCACTCGGCTTGGAACCATTTGGAGGCTTTTTTGGAGTTGCTGTTCGCGCGGTTGAAGGTACCGCCGGGGCGGATCCGGATGCAGGCGATCTTGGATGGTCGGGATGCTCCGGCGCGGGGTTCGCTGGAACTTGAGGGCGTAGAGGGAGGATATTTGGGTGAGTTGGAGAGGTTGTTGAGTAAGTACGATGCGTTGGAGTCGCTGGCGTGGGTGATCGGGCGCGGGTTCGCGATGGACCGGGACTATCGGGAGGAGAATGCGCTTATAGATTACGCGTTGCTGACGGAAGGCGCAGGACAGCATGTTTGGGGATTTGATGAAGTACGAGAGATTGTCGCCGCGTCTCACGATGATGGCATGACGGATGCGGACGTGGAGGCGATCGCGCTGGTGCAGGAGCGCGGCGGAGTTGCGTCGATTCAGCCAGGGGACGCTTTCGTCAATCTGAACTTCAGGTCGGACCGTCAGCGTTCGAAGACGGCTTCGCTTTGCGGTGCGCGTGAGTATCTGGATCGGGAAGCAAAATCACGCGGGCGGAATTGGGATTTTGGTTGGATGCGGGACGACTTGAACCTGCGGATGTGCACGATGGCGGAGTATGACGCGGAGTTCGAGGCGCGTTACGGGGTTAAGGTTGCGTTTCCGATCACGCCGCATCAGTTGAATCTGCTGAGCCACTGGGACCGGTTGATGCCGGCGGGCGATCTCTACATGCTGGTTGCGGAGAGTGTGAAGGCTTTGCACATGGGGTATTTCGTTCGGGGGCGGCGCGAAGCGGAGCAGGGTTCGAAGTCGGAGGATCGATGGGTTGTACCGTCGGATGGGGCGGCTGAGGGAGTGCATTCCGACTCGGACTTTTATCGTCGTCCGGCGATGAAGACGCGGGAGATTGCGCAGCTGGTGTCGGAGGCGATGGGTGCAGGCGAGCACCGTCTGATCATGTGCAATCTGGCGGCACCGGATATGGTCGGGCATCTGTTGCCAGCGCGGTTCGAGGCAGCGGCGGAGGCGTATCGGACGACGGTGGCGATTTTGTCGGAGTTGAGTGGAGTGGCCAGGGCGAACGGGTATTCGATGGTTGTTACTTCAGATCACGGGAATATCGAGAACGACGCACCGACGCATACGGTCAATCCGGTGTTGACTACGGTGTTACCGGCTGTTGGCGGAGTGATGCCGCGGGACATGGAGGGGGAGTATTCGGCGAATCTGTTCGATGTTTCGCACACTGCAGCGCGGTTGATCGGGATCGATGCGCGGGAGATTGCGGAGATTGTGGGGGTGTTTCGCGGGGGTTTGGGGGAGGAGTTTGTGGGTAAGGCGATTGTCTGAATCGGGATTTGAGTAATTGTCATTCCGAGCGCAGCGAGGAATCTATGGATGCGCTGGGTCGGTATTGAGATTCTTCACTCCACTGCGCTTCGTTCAGAATGACATAGAGTGTGCGCGCGGAATGACATGAGAGTGACGGCGGGCATACCCCGCTCACTTCGATTCGCTTGTTCGCGCCCATTTCACAAAGCGAAAGGGGCGTGTTGTTACCAAGCGGTTTCGCCGCCGTCTATTACTAGTTCGGTGCCGGTAACCCAGGCGGACTCGTCGGAGGCTAGGTAGAGGCAGCCGTAGGCGATGTCGTCGGGGAGGCCGAGGCGGCCCATGGGGGTCATGCCTTCTCGGTAGTCTCGGATCTCCTTGACGGAGTGGATGTCAGTGGTCATGGGAGTGTCGGTGAAGCCGGGGCAAACGGCGTTGACGCGGATGTTGTCGGGGCCGTATTGGACAGCGGCGGCTTTGGAGAAGATTCGGGCAGCGCCTTTGGAGGCGTGATACGGTGCTCCAGCTCTGGATCCGACGATGCCGAAGATGGATGAGACGTTGATGATGGAGCCGCCTCCGACCTTCTTCATCGCTTTGATGCCGGCGCGGGTGCCGAGCATGATGGCGGTAGAGTTGACGGCAAAGACGTCGTTCCAGTGGTCGAGGACGACTTCTTCTACGACGGTCCTGCCTTTAGCGCCCGACATGCCCGCGTTGTTGACTACGATGTCGAGGCGTCCCCACTTTGATTCGGCGATTTCGACGGCTTCGTCCCAGGCGGCTTCTTGGGTTACGTCGTGGTTGAAGAAGACGGCGTCGGGGGTGAGTTCGGCTTCAAGGGCGTTGCCCTTAGTTGCGTCGATGTCGCTGATGATGACTTTTGCGCCTTCGCGGACGAAGATGCGGGAGCAGGCCTCGCCGATACCAGAGGCACCGCCCGTGACGATGGCTACTTTGCCTTCTAATCTGCCGTTGGTCATATCAAAACCCCCTCTGGGCAGGTGCTGGGCCGTCGGAATCGACGGACATGTTTTTGATGGTGTCGGGATTTGGTTCTAGCCCTAGGCCGGGGCGATCTTCGAAGGCTTTCCATTGGCCGTTTTCGGGCCAAGGGACTTCGGTGAATAGGATGGGCCAGGATTTCATTTCTCCGCCGAGGACCTCTACGACTCTGAGATTGGGCGTCGCCATCGTGCAATGGAGGTGGAGGAGGGAGTAGGCGTGGGGTGCGATGGGGAGATTGTAAGAGTCAGCGAGATGCGTTACCTTCATCCACTCGGTGACACCCCCTACCCTGCCGATGTCAGGCTGGACGATGTCGGCGCCGCCTCTGGAGATGAGCTCTTTGAAGCCGTATTTGGTGTATTCGTGTTCACCGGTGGCGACGGGGATGTTGGTGGCCTTGGAGATTTCGGCGAGGCCTTGGATGTCGTCGGCTAGGACGGGTTCTTCGAACCACCCGACGTCGTAGTCTTCGAATTTGCGTGACATGCGGATGGCTTGCTTGGCGTAGTAGCCGTTGTTGGCGTCGACCAAGATCTCGACGTCGTCTCCGACGGCTTTTCGGACGGCTTCGAGGCGTTGGAGGTCGGCTCGTTCGTCGGTGCCGAAGTTCATGCCGACTTTCATCTTGATGCGGGGGAAGCCCATGTCGACGTATCCGGTCTGCTCTGCGACGAGTTCGTCGACGGTGTAGTTGGTCCAACCGCCACTGCCATAGCAGGGCACGGTTTCGTGGGCTTGTCCGAGCAGTTTGTACAGGGGGACGCCGAGGGCTTTTCCTTTGAGGTCCCAGAGTGCGACGTCGAGTCCGGAGATGGCTTGGAACGCGAAGCCTTTTCGACCGTAGCCACGGACGCGCCAGAACATCTCGGTCCAGATGCGTTCGGTCTCGAATGGGGTTTTGCCGATGAGGATGTCTTTGAGGTTGTCGTTGATCAGGGAACGGATGGCGGCGGGCGAGTTGAGGTAGCTGAAGCCCTGGCTGCCTTCGTCGGTGTGGATGTGGATGAAGACGGTAGTGCGGCCGCGGGTGCCGGGTTTGAGGGGCGGGATGGTGGCGTCCTGGATGGCGTCGGCGTCGGGGTTGTAGATGAGGCTTGTTGTTACGTCGGTGATTTTCATGGGGTGATAGAGGTGGGTGATCTGGTGTGGTGTTGGATTTTATATGTCTGAACCGCTGATCTTAGTGATTGGGATGAAGGGCTTGTGATGAGGTCGGTGGTGGCGTAAGGGTGTATCGAGGTACGGTTATGTTGTAGTGAATGTCGTTGAACTGCTTTCCTCGGCGGGTCATGTGATTGCAGGATTGTTGGTGTCTACCTTGATGGAGGTGCGCGCACGTACTCGCGCGACGCGTCAGAGCACGGGCTCCGAATACCTATGGACCATTACGTCAACTTGTACTTCAGTCCGACGGGCAGAGTCTCGCGACTCACGTGGTGGGTGCATGGCATCCTCGTCCGTGTCGTAACGTTCGTGATCTTGATCGCGATAAGCGTTTCAATCGGACAACGAACCTCAACGGGAGATGCCGACGCGCAACCCGCTGAATCCGGCATGTACCTCGTCGCCTTCCTCGTCCTTTTGATCTCGTTATGGAGCCAGTATGCACTCACGATCAAAAGGTTTCACGACCAGAACCGGAGCGCATGGTGGGCGTTGTGGTTGTTGATACCGGTCTTAGGGCCACTCATCGGAATTGTCCTCGCGGGGTGTCTGTCGGGAACACCAGAGACGAACCGGTACGGGCCAGTGCCGGTTACGCACGCATCGCGGCAATGATGGTTGAGGTACTCCCGCTTTGTCCTTCGGACATTCCCCCGTGAACAGGGGAACCCTGCGGCCGCCTTTACCCGGGCATATCCCGCTCACTTCGCTTCGCTTGTTCGCGCCCCTTTCGCTTCACGAAAGGGGCAGATGAGGTTAGACCTTGCGGTAGCGCCAGACGGCTACGGGGCCGATGATTAGGGTGAAGGCTAAGGTCCAGAGTAGGGTGGGCCAGGCATTGGCTATGATTGGTCCGCCTTGGGAGAGGGCGCGGCCTAGGTCTACGACGTAGGTTACGGGGTTGACGGATGTGAAGGGTTGTAGCCAGCCGGGCATGGTTTCGACGGGGACGAAGGCGGAGGATAGGAATGTGAAGGGGAAGACGACGAAGAACATTAGTGATCCGGCGCCTTCGGCGTTGCGGACGGATGCTCCGATGAATGCGGCTACCCATGAGAATCCGAAGGCGAATCCGGCGACCATGAATGGCACGGCAAATCCGGGCCAGAAGCCGGCGTGGAAGCGCATACCGATGATGTATCCGACGGCGAGCATCAGGCAGGCGACGAAAAGGCTGACCATCGTTTCGGCGGCGACGCGTCCGCCTAGGACGGCGGATCGGGCCATGGGAAGGGACCGGTAGCGGTCGACCATTCCTTTCTGGAGGTCTTCTGCGAGTCCGACGCCTGTCTGGGTGGCACTGAAGAGGGTGGTCTGGACGAGGATGCCAGGCATCAGGAAATCGATGTAGTTTAGGTCTCCGGTCGGGATCGCTCCGCCGAAGACATAGTTGAAGAGGAAGATGAACATGACTGGAGAGAGGGTCGAGAAGAGTAGGAGTTCGGGCGAGCGTCGATAGCGGATGAGGTTTCGCCACGTCATAACCGCGGTGTCAGAAATGATCCAGCGCGATTCGACGGCGACCGCGGATGCGAGTTCGCCTAAGGCGGAGCGGTCTTGGATTTGGGCTGCCATGTCTGAACTGGGATTTATGGGATTAGGGGGATTTTTAGGATTTGATGTTGGTTGTTTGGGTGATGACTCGTCTTTTTTGTGCAGTACGCCTGTCATTCCGAGCGCAGCGAGGAATCTCCTCTATTCAGATTCTTCACTCCGCTACGCTACGTTCAGAATGACATAGTGGGGAGATCCGTTCGGAATGACGAGTGGTACGCGTAAATGGCGTGCCCCCTTTGTCCTGCCGACATTTCCCCCGTGAACGGGGGAACCCGGGCGTGTCTCCGCGCGGACACCCCCTGCGTCTCGCTACGCTCGCTGCGTCCCCCTCGCTTCGCGAAGGGGACGAGTTGTGTTGGTGTTTTCATTGGATACGGCGGTAGCGCCAAGTGGCTAGGGATCCGATGCCTATGATCATGAGGACGGTCCAGAAGGTGGTGATCCATGCGTAGGATGCGAGGGGGCCGCCTTGGGCTAGGTTCCGGCATAGGTTGACGACGTGGGTGATGGGATTGACCTCGGCGAAGGCTTGTAGCCAGCCGGGCATGGTTTCGACGGGGACGAATGTGGAACTCAAGAAGGTCAGGGGGATGGCTACGAAGAATGTCGATGAGCTGGCGGTTTCTGCGTTGCGTACCGAGACGCCGACGAGTGCCGATACCCATGCGAAGGCGAAACAGAACGCGGCGACTACTAGCGGAAGTATCAACGCAGGTACGAGGCCGCCGTGGAATCTCATGCCGAAGATGAGAGCGATCGCGAGAGTCCAATAGACGCTGGCGAAACTGACCAAGGTTGTCGCGCAGACTCGCCCGCCCAGCACCGCCGATCGAGCCATGGGCAATGATCGATATCTGTCGACGAAGCCTTTTTGCAGATCTTGGGCGATGCCGACGCCGGTGTTCATGACCGTGAAGAGATTGTTTTGGATCAGAATGCCGGGCACCAGATAGTCGATGTAGTTGAAGTCTCTACCTGCGCCGATTGCGCCGCCGAAGACGTAGTTGAAGAGGAGCAGGAACATGACTGGACCCGCGATTGTCGATGCCAATGTCTCTGGGTTACGGCGGTAGTGCATCAGATTCCGCCACGTCATCATCGCGGTGTCCGTCGCCAGCCAGCGGAACTCGTAGAGGATCGAGCCGATTGCCTCTCGAAGCGCGGAGGCTTGAGGTTGGAGGGTTTGGGTGGTCACGGGCGCTCGTGCCCCCTTTGTCCTTCGGACATTTCCCCCACGAGTGGGGTAAACCGGAGAGTGGCGGACATTTCTCCTGCGACCCGGGGTATGAACCCCCTGCGTCTCGCTGCGCTTGACGCGTCCCCCTTTTGCTGCGCAAAAAGGGCAGGAATTGCAGTGCTTCGCAGGTTCAATTTTGGTCCTGATCGGATTCGGTTGCGGCTTCTTCGGCGGTGCGGCCGGTTAGGGCTAGGAAGACGTCGTCGAGGGTTGGCTGGCGGACGGCCATATTGGCGACGGCGATGTTCTCGGTGTCTAGGGAGCGAACGACTTGGACCACGATTTCGGCTCCATCGGTGACCATGATCGAGGCTTTATTGGCTTCTTCGTCGATATCGCATTCGTCGTTTTCGGCGAATTTTGTGAGGACTGAGGCGGCACGTTTTGTGTCTTCAGCGTCGCGGACGGTTATCTCGATGAACTCGGAGCCGGCTTGGTGTTTTAACTCGTCGGCAGTGCCTTGGGCGATGACCTTGCCGAGGTCGATGACGGTTATTTCGTCGGCTAGCTGGTCGGCCTCTTCGAGGTATTGGGTCGTCAGGAGGACGGTAGTGCCCTCGCTGACTAAAGTTCGGATGACGTCCCAGAGTTCGAGGCGGGATCGGGGGTCGAGGCCGGTCGTGGGTTCGTCGAGGAAGATCATCGGCGGGTTGGCGACGAGGCTCGCGGCGAGGTCCAGACGGCGTCGCATACCGCCGGAGTAGCCCTTGACGGAGCGGTCGGCGGCGTCTACGAGGTCGAACTGTTCGAGTAGTTCTTGAGCGCGTTTTTGGACCTGACGTTTGGGCATGTGGTAGAGCCGACCGGCCATGTGGATGTTCTCGCGGCCGGTCAGGAGGTCGTCGACGGCTGCGCTCTGCCCTGCCAGTCCGATGTAGGAGCGAAGGTGGCGGGCATGGCGGACCACGTCGTAGCCAAGTACGGTCGCGGAGCCGGAGGAGGGGCGGAGGAGGGTTGTGAGGATGCGGACGAGGGTAGTCTTGCCCGCGCCGTTGGGTCCGAGCAGGCCCATGACGGTGCCCTGGCGGACGTTTAGATCGACGTTTTCGAGGGCTACGACCTTGCCGTAGGATTTCGAGATCTGGTTGACTTCGATTGCGTTGGGCATGGGGGATGAGTGACAAGGAAGATTAATGAGTACAAATTACGAGTCTAACCTTTGATAATGGAGTAACGGTCGATTCGGCATGGAACGCCCGATTGGAACGGAGACAACGTTGAACAAACTCTACTTCGGCGACAATCTTCCCATCCTGCGCGAGGAGATCGCGGATGAGAGCGTCGATCTGATCTATCTTGATCCGCCGTTCAATTCGAACGCCACTTATAACGTCTTGTTCCGCGAGCGCAGCGGGGATGAATCGGCGGCGCAGATAACTGCGTTCGAGGACACTTGGCGGTGGAGCATCGAGTCGGAGATCGCGTTTCGGGATGTGGTGACGAATGGGCCGCGGGTGCTTGGTGACCTGCTTCAGGCGATGCGCGCGTTCCTAGGTCAGAACGACATGATGGCTTATCTAACCATGATGGCGCAACGAATGGCGGAGCTGCATCGGGTGTTGAAGCCGACGGGGAGCATCTATCTTCACTGCGATCCGACGGCGAGCCACTATCTGAAACTGATGATGGACGCGGTGTTTGGGAAGGAGAACTTTCGGAACGAGATCATCTGGCGGCGGACCAACGCTCACAACAGTTCCAGATCGTACGGTCGCATTCACGACACTATCCTGTTTTATTCGAAGACAAACGACCATTTTTTCGAACCACAAGTACGTCCGTATTCTGTGGGATACATATCGAGCGCGTTCGTGCATAAAGACGAGCGTGGCAAGTATCGTCATGCTGATGCTACGGCGGCTGAGATCAGAGCAGGTGATTCTGGTCAGCCGTGGCAGGGTTATAACCCTACGACCGCAGGAAGGCACTGGGCTATTCCTGCGTATTTGCGGGAAGAGTTGGAGGAACGCGGAGAGAGCCTTGATGGTTTGATAACACAAGAGGTGTTGGACTTAGCGTTAAGGCATGATTTGATTTATCTGCCACCAAACAGAGGTGGTCAACCCCAGATCAAGCGGTACCTGTTTCGGCGTGACGGAACTCGTCTGCAAAGTCTGTGGGCGTACCAGCCTTACACGGATGGCTTGCTCTGGGACAGCGATGAGGCGATCGACGCAGACGTTCAATGGGTGCAGAGAAATGAAGACTTGGGTTATCCAACACAGAAACCGGAAGGTCTGCTGAGCAGGATAATCCGAACCTCATGTCCCGATGAAGGTGTCGTTCTCGATCCGTTTTGCGGGTGTGGTACCGCGGTAGCTGTTGCTGAGCGGCTCAATCGCAGGTGGATAGGGATAGACATTACTCATCTCGCGATATCGCTGATGAAAAACCGGCTGAGCGACTCGTTTGGAGACGAACTCTCCGACTATGAGGTGGTAGGAGTTCCGGAGGATGTTGAGAGTGCGCGGGCACTGGCGTTGGAGAGCGAGCATGACGGGCGGCATCAGTTCGAGTATTGGGCTTTGGGTTTGGTGGATGCGCGGCCAGTCAACAATGGGAAAAGGGGTGCCGATGCCGGTGTCGATGGTTTCATCAACTTTTTCGACGACAACAGCGGCAAGGCGAAGCGGATCATCGTGCAGGTGAAGAGCGGTCATGTGGAGCGGTCGATGATCGCGACGCTGAAGGGGGATATGGAGCGGGAGAAGGCCGAGATAGGGTTGTTCATCACCTTGGAACGACCTACGCGCCCAATGGTTCAAGAGGCGACCGCGGCGGGAATCTACACCCCGAAACAGTTCCAGGATCACCACTACCCACGCGTTCAGATACTCACGATTGAGGATTTGCTGTCCGGTGTCGAAGCCGAGACCCCGCGCTATGCACTTGATCCTGTGCGGCGGCGGGCACCGCGCCGTCGGAGGTCGCAGGGTTCGCAAGGCCAGTTGACGTAGAGTAGGCGGACGTTCCAATTCGCAAACGGCGACGGTATATACTTCGAACTGAGGTCGCGCCTGCGCAATCTCAAGTGGCCGGAGGGTGATCGTAGGTTCGCTTTAAGAGGCTACGCCCCAATTACGCTTGCTAGGCGACCTCCGGCCGTTCCTCATATTAGCGGATGTCTTATCCGCCCCACTGCCCTCAAAACGGTGCCGCGATTTCGGATTTTTGCGTGGCTGATTTCGGATAATTTGAAGTTGAACGGCTTGGGTAAGCGGCTTCCCTGTTTGGCGGTCGCTGGGTAGCCTCACTTTGGCGATGATTCAAGAGCGCTTGTCGGCGGTTCGCGCGCGGACGGTTGGGCGTGTGTATCGTGGTTGGTGGATTTCGTTGGCCGGGGCTTTCAACATGGTGCTGAGTTCGGGGCCGACGTATCAGGCTTCGAGTGTGCTGTTCAAGGCGATTGAGGATGAGTTTGGATGGTCGCGGGCTCTGATTTCGGGTGTGGCATCGTTTGGTAGGTTCGGCGGTGCGATGCTGGGGCCGGTGGAGGGTTGGCTGACTGACAGATTCGGTTCCGGGAAGATGGTGTTGGTTGGATTCACGATGGGTGGCTTGGGTCTGATCTTCTTCTCGTTCATTCAAGGGGCGTTGCAGTATTATTTCGCGTTTTTCCTGCTGTCATTGGGATTCAGCGTCGGAGGATTCGTGCCGTCGATCACGGCGGTGAATGCTTGGATGGTCAGGAACCGAGCGACGGCTATGTCGTTTGTGATCGGAGGCAGCAGCGTTGCGGGATTGTTAGTGCCTCCGATGGTTTGGAGTATCGCTGCGTACGGTTGGAGACCGACGGTTTTTGTCATCGGTGTCATCGCGATTGTGCTGGGTCCGGTAGTTGCGAGGCTCCTCGGGAAGCGACCGACGCCGGAGCAGATCGAAGAGCAGACGCGGCAATCGTCCGAATCCGGACGTCGCTCACGCCGTACGAGGCTCTACGATTTCACGCCTAAAGAGGCATTGCGCACGCCCGCTTTCTGGTCGATCTCGATGACGCACATGCTGGTGAACCTCTCTACGGGTGCGATATCCGGGCACCTGTTTCTGCACCTGACCGATGAGAACGGCGTCAATCTGGACGATGCGACGGCATCGGGGGTGGTGCCGATACTCGTTGTGACCACGTTTGTGTTCCAACTTGGAGGCGGGATCATGGGAGATCGGATTAGTAAACGAGTTTTGGTGCCGTTTCTGCTGTTGATTCAAGGGGCGGCACTGGTGATCTTGGCGATCGCCGATTCGTTCATTTTGGCCGCGGTCTTCGCCGTTGTGTGGGGTGTCGGATTCGGTGCGCGCACTCCCCTGCTACATGCGATGCGGGGCGAGTATTTTGGCCGCCGACACTTCGGGACGATCCTCGGTCTGTCAAGCTTTCCGATGTCGATCGGCATCACGTTGGCACCGTTTGTGATGGGTTGGGTCCACGACATTCAGCACACTTATGAGTGGAGTTTGTATGTGCTTGCGGGTACGTGCGTGATTGCGAGCGTGACTATTCTCTTCGCCGCGCGCCCGATACCTCCGGCGGTGCGACGACGATTGCAGTCTCGCTCAGAGCAGCGACGCGGCAATTTGAACTAGGATGGGCACGATTTGAAATGATGGGCTATGATGCCCTGTCTCACTCCTCTGGATTCCGGCTTTCGCCGGAATGACTGCGCCTGCGATTGCTTTGCTCGCGCTCGGTGGCGCGCCCCCTTTGTCCTTCGGACATTTCCCCCGCGAGCGGGGGAAACCCTAAAGTCGAGCAATGGTATCCGCTCATGCGGAATTGAGGATAGATTGGGGCGATGAGGTTTTTTAGTTCGGCAGGTTTTAGATCGCTGTCGCCGCGGCGGGTCTATTTTGGTTGGTGGGTTTCGTTGGCGGGGGCTTTCAATATGGTTTTCAGTGCGGGGCCGACGTTTCAGGCGACGAGTGTGTTGTTCAAGGCGATTGAGGATGAGTTCGGGTGGTCGCGGACGTTGATATCGGGGGTGGCGACATTTGGGAGGTTGGGCACGACGTTGCTGGGACCGGTGGAGGGTTGGTTGGTGGATACGTTCGGGTCGGGAAAGATGGTGCTGATCGGGTTCACACTTGGGGGTGCGGGGCTGATTTTCTTCTCGCAGATCAACGGGCCGATGGAGTGCTATCTGGCGTTTCTGTTGCTATCGCTGGGGTTCAGTTCGGGTGGATTCGTGCCTTCGTTGACAGCCGCGAACGCTTGGCTGATCAGACGGCGCGCGCTGGGGATGTCAATCGTGGAAGGTGGCGTAAGTGTCGGTGGGTTGCTGGTGCCGTTGGTTGTTTGGGGGATCAGCGTGTACGGGTGGCGTCCGACAGTGATGGTGATGGGTATCGTGGCGATCTTGGTTGGGCCGTTGATCGCTTGGGTTGTTGGAAAGCGGCCTACACCTGATCAGCTGGCTACCCAGATCGTGGCACCGGGTGAAAGAGGGCGGCGGAGGGTGAGGGAGTCGTCGCATGATTTCACGGTTAGAGAGGCGTTGCGGACGCGTGCGTTCTGGTCGATTTCGATGACGCACATGCTGGTGAACCTATCGACGGGCGGAATATCGGCGCATCTGTTCCTGCATCTGAGCGACGAGAACGGCGTCGGGTTGGACGTGGCTGCGGCATCGGCGGTGGTGCCGATACTGGTGGCGACGGCTTTTGTGTCGCAGCTGGTTGGAGGAGTAGTCGGTGATATGTGGGACAAGCGGATGCTAGTGCCGGCTTTAGCGCTGACTCAAGGTGTTTCGCTGGTTGTATTGGCAGTTGCGGAGTCGTTTCTGATGGCGGCAGTTTTCGCGGTGGTTTGGGGTGTCGGGTTTGGGGCTAGAACGCCGATCTTGTTGGCGATGCGGGGCGAGTATTTCGGACGACGGCACTTCGGGACGATCTTCGCCTTGTCGAGTTTTCCGATGTCGATCGGGATGATGGCGACGCCGGTGATCGTGGGGTGGTCGCACGATGTCTGGAAGACTTACGACTGGTCGCTCTATGTGTTAGCGGGGTTCTGTGTGGCGGCTAGTGTTACAGTGCTGTTCGCCACGCGGCCGATGGCACCGGGAGTTGCGCGGAGATTGGAGGCGCGGAGGCGCGTCAATTTGAACTAGGATGAGCAGGATTTGAAATGATGAAAGGATAGGGGGTTTATTGTTTGGGGTTTTGTGCGGAGATTGCGGTTTTTGTTGTTGAGGTGGTTAGGTTTTCGAATCATCTCGGCTCGGATGTCGGCGTTGGAGTAGGTGTCGGCTATGGCGCTGGGCCAGAGACGGCTGACTCCCACCAATCCCTGCCGTCGACGGGGTGGAGCGGTTTGTAATCGGAGGTGTCGTTTACGCGCGTGTAAACGGTTACCTCATACTCGGTTCCAGGATTCAGTCCCGAAATGGTGTAAGAATTCGCGGATGAAGAGATCTCTTTATCAGAGATCTCTCCTCCTGGCAGTCTCCAATATACGATCTGTCCAGTTATGGTCTGAGTGTTCGATCCGGTTGCCGGTGTCCAGGAGACATCGATCTCGCCCTCGCCGCTGCCGGTCTTGGCTTCGAGGCGAGTGGCGCGATTATCGTCGGCGTGGGCTGGCACTGGCATCTTGGTCGGAGTCACAGTCGGAGATACAGTTGGCGTCTCGGTCGGGGTAACAGTCGGTGTCTTGGTCGGAGTCTTGGTGGGGGTGGGAGTGTTGGTCGGCGTATCCGTAGGAGTGTTGGTGGGTGTAGGTGTAGGAATGGTGCCGCCAGAGGTTGCAGTGTGCCACCATTGATCGCCGGTGTCGGGATCGAGAGCGGTGAAGCGGCCGGCCGATGTCACGGCGCTGACTGTTATCTCGTAGTCGGTTGCCGGTCCCAAACGGGACACGGTGTACGAATCCGCGGTTGGAGAAAGGGTTGTGAAGGCGGGTTCATCAGTTCTACCGGCGATTCTCCATCGCACGGTTTGGTTGATCACCGAGATGCCCAAACCGATATCTCCGATGGGCGGGGCCCATGAGAGGACGATCTCGCCATCGCCACCGGTCGTTGCCACGAGATCGGTGGGACGATTGACGTCGCCTGAGGGTATCGGGGTAGCGGTTGGAGTGTTGGTGGGAACTGGCGAAGGTGTCGGACTAAACGTAGCCGTCGGTTCAACTGCAGGCGTAGCTGTTGGGGTCGCCGTAGGAGTTTCCGTCGGTGGCGGTGTTGGAGAAGGAGTTGCGGTGTCGGTAGGTGTTGCAGTGGGAACTAAAGTGGCCGTCGGTTCGAGTGTCGGAGTTGGTGAAGGTGTCGCGGTCTCCGTAGCCGTCGCAGTGGGAACCAAGGTGGCGGTCGGTTCGAGTGTCGGAGTTGGTGAAGGTGTCGCGGTCTCCGTAGCCGTCGTAGTTGGCGAAGGAGTCGCGGTCTCCGTAGCCGTCGCAGTTGGTGAAGGGGTCGCGGTGTGCGTGGGTGTCGTCGTCGGTTCGGGCTCAGGAGTGTCGGTCGGTGCGAAGGTCGGAGAGGGAGTGAGCGTGGGAGTGTAGGTAGGTCTTTCAGGCCTGATGAGAACCGTCGGAGTGGCTGTGAGTGTCGGCTCGACAGTCGTTGCATCGGTTTGCGAATCGTCGCTACATGCCGCTATCACTGCGACAGGGAGCATGGCAAGGACGACCACTGTCGGCGACCATCTGAAAAACGCAAACATCGCTCATAGTCTATGAAACTGCTGAGTTAGATCAGCCGACGTGATCTTGCGGGAATTTGAACTAGGATGAGCAAGATTTGAAATGATGGGAAGGATGGGTGTATGTTGTTTGGGTTTGTGCGTTGATTGAGGTTTTGATTCTTGAGGTGGTTAGCCCTACCGCCTCCCCGGGCATACCCCGCTCACTCGCTACGCTCGTGCGCGCCCCTTTCGTTGCACGAAAGGGGCATATCCTAACCCTGATCCTCTGCTATCAAGCGAGAGGGAGACGGCGGTCTGGCTACCGCATCCCGGCGACGTAACCGATGCCGGGGATGATGTCGGGGAGGGCTAGGCGGTCGTTGTTTCGGTCTTGCCAGGCTCGGATGCGACGGGCTAGGTCTAGGGCAATTTCACCGTGCTGTTCGTCGTAGAAGAGGTTGGTGGTTTCGTAGGGATCGTCGTTTAGGTTGTAGAGTTCGCAGAAGTCGCCGACCGCTAGGTTGAGTTTCCAGCCGTCGGAGGTGATGATGACGCGGTGGGGAATGTCGCGCTGGAGTTCGAGGGGCGACATTGGGAGTGTGAGTCCGTCGAGGCCGCGTCCATGCCAAGCGATGATGACGTCGTTGTCGTCAAGGGTAGAGGTTCCGGCGATTACGTCGGCTTTGGATTCGCCTTGGAGCATGTCTGGGATTCTGCAACCCATAAGGTCGAGGAGGGTTGGGACGGTGTCGATGTGGGAGTATCGTCCGGGGATGCGGCGGCCTTCGAGCCAGGGGACGCGGATGAGCATGGGGACGCGGACGGTGTCTTCGTACATGACCATCTTGTGGAGTATGTAGTGGTCTCCGAGCTGGTCTCCGTGCTCGCTGGTGAAGACGACGATGGTGTTGGCGGCGAGTCCGAGTTCGTCGAGTTTGTTCAGGATTTTCTCGATGGCGCGGTCGAGGAGGGTTACTAGTCCGGCGTAGCGAGCTTGGATCTGTCGGAGGTCGGCTTCTTCCTGGCCGGGTGGTGAGATGAGTTCACCACGTAGCTCTCTGGCGGCGGTGGGAGCGGCCCAGTCTTCGCCGGTCTTGTAGAGTTGCGCCATGAGTTGGTGCATGAGCGATGCAGTGTCCGGCGGATCTTCCATAAAGATCGGAGATTGCGGAATCGAGTCGGGATCGTAGTAGTCGTTGAGGGGCCCGGTGTATGGGAAGTGTGGTTCAAGGAAGTTGACGCATAGCGCGAAGGGGTTGTCTTGGTTGCGTTCGAGGAAGTTGCTGACTTCTCGGCCGAGGTAAGAGGCTTTGGTGTGCTCTTCCGGCAGATCGTGTGCAAACGGACGGCTGAAGACGCGCAGACCGCCCACCTCGGCATTGGGTTCATATCCCTGCGAGATCAGATAGTGATGGTACGGACTGAACTCGTTTTCAATCTCCGGGTTGTCGCTCCAAACCCGGTAAAGGTCCTCGATCGGATGCCACTCGTCAAAGCCCCGACGCTTCCCGATCTCGTCCCCGAGGTGCCACTTGCCGAAATATGCCTTGTGGTAATCGTCGGGGAGATGATCGACGATCGTGTCGACTTCATCCGGCAACGGAACGTTGTTCTTGTAAGCCCCATTGGTGTGCGGCCAGGTGCCGGTCATGATGGTTGAGCGGGAGGGGGTGCAGATAGGGGAAGAGACGTAGCAGTTCTCGATGACGGATCCAGTGTCGGCGAGACTGTCCATTCCCGGAGTCTCGATCCAGTTGTTGCCATAAGCGGCCACGGTGTCGGCGCGCTGCTGGTCGGAGAAGATGAAGAGGAGGTTGGGGCGGGAGGGTTTGGCGGGCATGGGAGGTCCTGGTTGCGAGGCTATCGCGAAGCTGTGGTCATTCTCGCATGGTAGCGGGATTTTGAACTAGGATGGGCAGGATGAGGTGTTGTCGTTTGGGGTTTCCGCGTTGATTGCAGTTCTGGTTGTTGAGGTGGTGTGCGCCGACACACCCGGCATACTCCGCTCGCTTCGCTCGTTCGTTCGCGCCCCCTTTGTCCTTCGGACATTTCCCCCGCTAGCGGGGGAAACCCTGGCGTTCGTCCCCTGATTCTCGGCTTTCGCCGGAATGACGGTGGTTTAGGCGAAAACCGACCGCAGATCGGGGGCTAGGTGGACTGGGGAGTCGGGGTAGCGGTAGCAGCGGGTGATGCGGTTTGGGGCGGTGCGGTATAGGGGCGGGTCGGCGTTGGTGCATTCGTCCATGCGGACGGGGCAACGGTCGTAGAAGTTGCAGCCTGTGAGGGGGATTTCGTCTTCGTCGCGGGCTTCCTGTTCCCTACCCCACTGGGTTTCGGGATCGGGTTGCGGGATGGAGGAGACCAGAAGCTGGGTGTATGGGTGCGTGGGGTCGTTGATGACGGACTCTACGCTTCCGGCTTCGGCGACGCGGCCCTTGTATAGGACAATGATGTTCTCGGCGATCTGGTAGGCGGTGGTGAGGTCGTGGGTGATATAGAGGATCGAGATGCCGAGGTCGCGGTTCATCGTGCGCAGGGTCTCGAGGATGGTGGCTCGGAGGGATGCGTCAACCATGGACACGGGTTCGTCGGCGACGATGATCTTTGGTTTGAGCATTACGGCGCGGGCAACCATTACGCGCTGTCGCTGTCCGCCGCTGAGCTGGTGGGGGTGTCGTCCAAGGGTCTCTTCGGGGCGGAGTCCGACGGTTCGGAGGGCGTCAACCACGATGTCGTCGGCTTCGGATCTGGAGGATGCGAGTTTGTAGCGGCGGATGGGTGTGCGGAGAACGTGGTCGACTTTGTAGAAGGGGTTGTAGGACTCGAATGGGTCTTGGAATATGACTTGGACTTCGCGTCGGAACTCGGCGTGTTGAGCTCGGGACATTTCGGCGACGTTGTTGCCGCGGTAGATGACTTCGCCGGAGGTCGGTTCTACGAGTCCGAGGACGGTGCGGGCAAGGGTGGTCTTGCCACTTCCGCTCTCCCCTGCTATGGCGGTGATTGTGGGGGGAGATTCTGGGACGGAGAAGGATACGGTGTCGAGTGCGCGCGTGTAGTGTTTGCGGAATGTGCCTGAGACGAATGTCTTGCTGACACTGTCGGCTCTGAGTAGGGGTTCGGTGCCGTTGGTTGAGGGGGTGTCGAATCTCATAAGACCACCTCCCTTCCATCTTCGTCGCCGTATAGGTGACAGGCTGCGAATCGTTCCGGGTCGAGTTCGCGAGTTACCGGGATGTCTTGCATGCAGACTTCCATGGCTTCGGGGCAGCGGGTGTGGAATACGCAGCCGGGTGGTGGTCGCAGGAGGGATGGCGGTAGGCCGGGGATGCCGACGAGTTCGCGCTTGCCGCGGGTGTCGGGAAGGCTGGAGATGAGTAGGCGGGTGTAGGGATGTCTTGGGTTGTTGAAGATGCTGGATACGGGTCCGATCTCAGCGATCTTTCCTCCGTACATGATGCCGATGCGGGATGCGAACTGCGCCATTAGGCCCATGTCGTGCCCGATCATGATTGCGGCAGCGCCGATGCGCTCTTGGACGTCGCGTAGGGTTTGAACGACCTGCTTCTGCACGACTACGTCGAGTGCCGACGTGGGTTCGTCGGCGACGATGACGGACGGGTTCATGGAGATTGCGATGGCTATGGATACGCGCTGTTTCATCCCGCCGCTGAGTTCGTGCGGGAAGCGGTTGGCGACGTCTGGGTGTAGACCGACGCTGGAGAGAAGTTCAGCAACGCGTCCGTTGAACTCGCCGGATGACATCCTAACGTTGTGGTCTTTGAGTCCGTCGATTACTTGGTCGCGGATGCGTATGACGGGGTTGAGGGAGTTGAGTGCGCCTTGGGGGACCATGGCGATCTCGGAGAGACGTCGCAGGCGGATCTGTTCGTCGCTATCGTCGAGGAGGTTGGAGCCGTTAAGGATGATGCTTCCACCTTCTATCCGAGCAGGCTCCTTGTGCGCCATCATGAGTGCTAGAGCGATGGTGGATTTCCCGGAGCCGGATTCGCCGACAAGGCCGAGGCGTTCGCCCTTTTGGAGTTCAAACGACACGCCGTCCACCGCCTTAACTGGTCCGCGGCGCGTGTGGTAGTAGACCTTCAGGTCTTTTACTACGAGGGGGGTATCAGTTAGCGTTACGGCTGTCATACCGAAGTACGGAGTCTGGGGTTGGCGATCTGGTCTAGACCGGCGGTAACCATGAAAAGTCCCACGACGAAGATTGCGATGACTAGGATTGGCGGTCCGAACCACCACCACATGCCTTGAGGAACGGCGCCGAACCGGATGAACCAGAAGGCCATAAGTCCGAGGTTGGGTTCGTTCTGGGGGCCGAGTCCGAGGGCGGAGAGTCCGATGGATAGGAGGATTGCGCCAGCGACGGCACCGACGAAAGCGGCGGCGATGAAGGGAGCGAGGTTGGGAATCAGCTCTGTTAGGACGATCTCCATGTCGCCCTGGCCGTTGAATTTGGAGACCTCGACGTAGGCTCGGTTCTTCAAAGTTAGGACTTGGGCGCGGACAACGCGCGCGGTGCCCATCCATGAGATGACGCCGATGAGGATTCCGAGTTGCTCGACGGTGAGTTGGTCCAAGTAGGCGCTGATAGTAATTAACAGAATCAGCCCCGGGATGGTAATGAGCGCGTCGCTTAAAACCACCACGACTGCATCAATCCAACCTCCAAAATAACCGGCCAAGAATCCCAAGAATGTTCCGATGCCGATGCCGATGATGCCGGCGATTAATCCCATCCACAGCGTTCCCATCGTCCCATAGGCGACGTATGCGAATATGTCGATGGCGAACTGGTCTGACCCGAACCAGTACTCTCTTGATGGGCGTAGTCTCGGAGCGGCTCGTAGTTTCATCTCGCCGCTGGCGGTCTCCTTTTCGGCCATGGCGTAGCCAACTTCGGTTCGCTCTTCATCGATGAAGGTTGAGCCAAGGACGGCGAACAGGACGATGAATAGGATCAGGAACAACCCGCCGAACAGCAGCTTGTTTCGGTTCACGGTGTATGCGACGCGGGACCCGAGGCTTTCAGCTTCAAATACGGTTTCGTCGTAACCGCTCTGAAGTTGCGGATCTAGGGGTGTTGTTGCTTGGTTCGCCATTGGGATTATGCGGCTCGGTATCTGATGCGAGGATCGATGAGCGGATAGATCATGTCGACGAGGAAGAGCATTAATCCGAGGGTGAATATGACGTACATCAGCACGCCTTGTATGAGGAAGTAGTCGTTGCTGGTGATGGCGGTGTATAGGAGGTTTCCGATGCCGGGATATGCGAATAGGACCTCGACGAGGACGGAGCCGGATACGACGAAGCCGAGGTTGATGGCGAGTCCAGTTACTTGCGGCAGCAGTGCGTTGCGTACGGCGTATCGGAGGAATATGCGGCGCTCTTTCAAGCCTTTGAATTCTGCGAGCTTGATGAAGTCGTCGCCCATAGTGGTAACCATCATTCCTCTCATACCTAGCCCCCAGAATCCGATGCTTGAGAGGATGATCGCCGTTGCCGGAAGGATGGCGTGCTCGATGATGTCAATTATTGAAGCGAGCGTGAACGATGGCGGGATCGCGAAATCGTAAGCACCGCCGCCGGGAAGCAACGGCCACCAGACGGTGAATACCCACATCATCAAGAGGCCTAACAAATAGAACGGAACGGCGGTCACGATCAGCAGGAGCGGGACGACGAAGGAGATCGCCAACGGTGTGCGCGTCCACCCGAGCCATGCGCCGAAGAATGAGCCAATCACCGCCGCCAAGATGGTTGTGACACCGACGAGTCCGATGGTCCAAGGCATGGATTGTCTGATCTCCTCAGTGACCTTCGCCGGGAAATACGCGATCGACTGTCCAAAGTCGAGCCGGGAGAGCGCGATCCAGTAGTTTGCGTACTGGAGCCATAGCGGGTTATTGAGACCGAACCGCTCCTCGTAACTCGCGATCATCTCTTCGACGTTAGCGATGTTGACGCCTCCGGCCTGTTGGAGGAGCTGGTTCATGCGCTCTTCAATGGGGTTGGTCGGGCGGAGGCGCGGGACCGCGAAGTTCAATGTTCCGGCAACGAAGATGATGAGCAGGAACATGCCGAGCCGTCTGAGGACGTAGTCGAGGGTCATGCGACTTTAGTCCTGTGAGATTTGTGGTTTCTGCTAATCAACTGGCTCGACGCGCCGCTCTTGCGTTCGGATCAATCGTCAAGAAATGTTACATGAACGCATCAACACTTTTCCATCACGCCCGTGTGGTGCCTCGGTAGGGATAGGCGGCCAGCGCGAGTCCAGTCTGATTGACTCGGTTTGCGAATTGATATAGATTAGGCACGTTCGCGCGGATTGTTCCGCGCATTAAGTACGCGCTCGCCGCAACGAGTTCCGTTGGAGCCGATATTCGCAGAAATCGAGCGCGACAAGAGATAGAAAACCAGATCTAGGAGCAATAGGCAATGCAAAAGGTACGCAATATGCGCTCTGCGTTGTGGCTGGTGGTAATGGGATCGCTCGTTGCCGCGGTTATGACTGCGGTGGCATGCGGTGGCACCGAGACGGTTGTAGAGACCGTGGTCGTAGAGAGAGAGGTCGTACGGGAGGTCGAAGTCCCGGTTGAGGTGGAGGTTGAGCGACAGGTCGAAGTAGAAGTAAAGGTCGTTGAGACTGTCATCGTTGAGCGCGAGCGCGTCGTCGAAGGCAAAACGGTGGTCGAGACTGTCGTGGTCGAACGCGAAGTCGTCAGGGAAGTCGAGAAGGAAGTCCCTGTCGAAGTCGAGAGAGAGGTCGTCGTCGAGGTTGAAAAAGAGGTCGTCGTCGAAGTCGAGAGAGAAGTCGAGGTTCAGGTCGAGGTCACCCCGACGCCGAGGCCTCGCGGACCGATCGGCCGAGAAGACACCTTCGTGATCACCGGCTTCGGTCCTGGCGCCACCGAGTGGCGCGACCCAGACAACATGAACCCGTATTCGCTGGGCGGTCTCGGCCGAGTCCGCGGCATTCTGAACAAGACGATCTACGAGTTCCTCTACCTCTACAACCACAACGAGGGTGAGGTCATCCCGTGGTTGGCCGAGAGCAGCGAGGTCGACGACGACTTCATGGGAGTCAGCGTCACACTGCGCGACGGCATCGAATGGTCGGACGGCATGCCATTCACCAGCGAGGACGTCAAGTTCACGATCGAGTTGCTGCAGGCCAACCCAGACATGGTGTTCGCAGGCGACATACAGGAGTGGGTGAAGGACGTCGAAATCATTGACGATCGCAACTTCCGAATCAACTACAACAAGCCCAACGCTCGGTTCTTCTACTTCTACTTCCAGGAGAACTCCGAGATTCACATCCCGATTCTTCCGAAGCACGTCTGGGAAGGCCAAGACCCGCTCGAGTTCCCGAACTTCGATATCGACAAGGGCTGGCCAGTCGGAACAGGTCCGTACGTAGCGGTCCGTGCTGATGGACAGGGCCAAATCTTCGACCGCAACGACAACTGGTGGGCCGCGAAGGTCGGCTTCAAAGATCTGCCCGAGCCTGTCCGAGTCGCTTACATCCCGCCGGGATCTGCCGACACCATGGTCGCTCGCATGATCAACAACGAGTTCGACACGGGCTCGATCATGCAGCCGGGTGTCTTCGTGACGGCGCACAACCGGAACAAGAACATCATCTCTTGGGACACGGACGGACCGTCTTACGGCGCTGCCGACGCGTGCATGTACACGCTCGGCGTGAACACGCAGTACGGCCCGATGTCTGATGTCAACGCTCGCCGAGCGGTCCAAGCCGCGGTTGACCGCGAAGAACTGGTATCGCTTGCGTACGAAGACTCGACCGTCACGCGCGCCGTTCCGTACTCCACGTATGGCGGCCTGAAGGCGTATGAAGACGCGCAGGCCGACATCATCGCCAAATACAACTGGGAGGGCCAAGGTCAAGCCGAGGTCGAGTCCTACATGGCCGAGGCTGGATACACGATGGGCGGCAGCGGCTACTGGGAGAAAGATGGCGAGCCTCTCGCCATGGACCTCCACGTCCCCGGATGGCTAAGGCCGATGGGTCCCGTCGTCGAGAAGCAGCTACAGGATGCCGGTTTCGACGTTTCCTTCGTCTTGCACGATCCAGACACCGCACCGCTCTGGGCCGAGGTCCGAACCGGTCTAGCCGACATGTGGATCCTGGTCCACTGCGGTAGCTCACGCGAGCCGCACGGGACGATGCAGCATTACCACAGCAAGTTCAACTCGCCGACGCAGGGCGAGCAGAACTCGTATGTCTGGGCGAACAGCCAGTACAACAACCCCGAGTTCGACGCCATCATCGACGAGATGGACGGCGTGCTACCGTCGACCGAGGACCCCGTATACATGGAACTCGCCAACCGCGCGCTGGACATCTTCCTTGATGACGTGATCGAGATCACGCTTGCCGAGGAGCGGCACGTTGTGACGTTCAACAACACCTACTGGCGCGGTTTCATGACGAACTCCAACCCGTACGTTGCACCGTACAGCCTGTGGGCTGGTTACCTGCTCGCGATCTTGAACGTCTCGAAGGCACAGTAGACCATACCCATTCACCCTTCCCTTCTGGATTCCCGCCTGCGCGGGAATGACGGAGGGATTGCGGGAATGACGGCGGAACATCGAGGGCGTTATCTTGTTGGATAATGCCCTCGATTCGCGTTTAAGAGACCTTCGGACCCCGAACCATGTCAGATCAAATACTCGTAGACCGCTCAAACTCGATCGCCACCATCACCTTCAATCGCCCCGATCAAAGGAACGCGATCTCTTATGAGATGTGGCAGAACTTGGGTGAGATTTTGCAAGAGTTGGACGGTGATACCGAGGTCCGATGCATCGTGTTCCGCGGCGCGGGCGGAGAAGCGTTCTCGGCGGGTGCGGACATCAAGGATTTTGATGAGCATCGCTACGACTCAACATCGGCAGCGAACTATGCTCGGGCATTCGAAGCAGCCTTGGACCTCACAGAGAAGTTGCGCTGCCCCACCGTCGCGGCGATCCAAGGATTCTGCGTTGGAGGCGGCTTGGAGCTGGCGGCGGCTACGGATATTCGGATCGCGACGAGGGGATCAAGATTCGGAGTGCCGGTCAATCGGTTGGGTTTGACGGCGGGTTGGGATGAGTTGCGGCGGATGATTGCGGTTGCAGGGCTTCCGGCGGTCAAGTATCTGGTGCTATCGGGACGGATTATTGATGTTGATGACGCGATGCGGTTCGGTTTGGTGACGGCGGTCATTGAGGATGATGAGTTCGATGAGGCGGTTAGTAGGTTGGCAGATCAGATAGCGAGTGGTGCGCCGCTATCAGCTCGGGACCACAAGATCATGATCCGGCGGTTGTCAGTTGAGCCTGATACAGAGAAGTTGAGCGAGGAGGATTACAACTTGCAGTTTCGGGTGTTTGATTCGGCGGATTTTCGGGAAGGAGTGGAGGCTTTCAAGGCGAAGCGTCGGCCGGTTTTTAAGGGCGATTAGAATTACGTCTTTCCGCTTCCTGAATTGCTCCACACATGGACGTTTAGAGGGTATGAACCATGCCGAACAACGTTACAGCCCTACCTGCGGCATCACCATTAGATGCTCTTGAACACTTCAGCCGCAGGTTGACGTTTGAGACGGACTGCTGGGATGTTCATGACGCGTTGGAACGCGGCGTCGCCGACTTCGTGCTGCTCGATGTCCGGAGCCCGGAGTTGTACGAGGCGGGTCACGTCCCGGGTGCCATCAACCTGCCACATGCCAGAATCGTTGAACGGAACTTGACGGATTGGGACGCTGACACTCTGTTCGTTGTCTACTGTGCTGGTCCGCATTGCAACGGGGCGAATAAGGCGGCGGTTAGGTTGGCGAGGTTGGGAAGACTGGTGAAGGAGATGATCGGTGGAGTGACGGGGTGGGTTGATGAGGGATTCACGCTGGCGTCGGGGCTACAGCCGGGAGATGTGAATGATGCGTGAGTGCTGTGACAAACAGATTTAAGGGTTTGACCACGAGATAGCAGATTCTTCGGATGTGTTGTCAGTTAGCTTGATCTCACCCAGTCCATCGGCATCCATGACGTAGATGTCATGGTCGTCGTCTTGATCAGATACGAACGCGATTTGCTCGCCATCGGGAGACCAAGCGAGTTCGTGGTTTCCCTCTTGGCTGAAATCATTGTGGGTTAACTGCACTACGTTCGAGCCATCGGCATCCATCACGTAGATATCGAAGTCACCGTCCCAATCAGACGCGAAGGCAATTTTAGTGCCGTCTGGAGACCAGTCGGGGTCCCATTCTGAATACCAATTGTTCGTCAACTGAACGACATTCGAGCCGTCGGCGTTCATGACGTAGATCTCATCGTCACCGTCGCGATTGGATCTGAAGGCGATTCTTTGACCATCCGGAGACCAGTCGGCGTCGAAATCGTCGGTCGTACTGTCCGTCAGCGCAATTACCTCAGTGCCGTCGAAGTTCATCATGTAGATTGCGAAACAACCATGCGCGTCGGATTCGAACGCGATACGGTCGTTAACCGGTGACCAAGACGGATTACGATCCGCCGCATCGTTGTCTGTCAATTGGACCCATTGAGACCTTTCCGCGTTCATGACATATATCTCATCGTCGCCGTCGCGATCGGAGTTGAACGCGATGCGCGGCTTCCACCATCGCATCGGTGGATAAGAGGCAGTTGCCGCAATCTCAACCGGCACTTCTACTTCAACCTCAACGGTCACTTCTCTCTCCACAACTACGGTTTGCGGAACTTCAACCTCGATAATCGTTTCTCTATCCACAATCACCGTTTGCGGAATCGGAACCTCAATGGTTTGCAAGACCGGGAACTCAACTATTCGCTCTTTTTCCACAACCACCATCTGCGGAACTGGAATCTCAACGGTTTGCGGAACCGGTACCTCGATCATCAGTTGCCTTTCTACAACCACCGTTTCCGGAACCAGGACCTCGACGACGATCTCCTTTTCAACGACAACGGTCTGGGGAACCGGAACTTCGACAGTCTGCGGAACTGGGATTTCAAGGATTCGTTGTGTGGGCACTTCCATGGTTTGGATTACTGTCTTCTCGCTTGTGCAAGCGAAACTTCCCAACGTTGCAACGAATGCGAATATCGGCAGAGATATCCAAATCGGGCGTATAAGTTTCAGACGTGAGGTGGACATGCTTGACGCAGTTCTGGATTCCCGCCCACGTATCGGGGTACGGGGCAGGCCCCGCGGGAATGACGGTGGTGTGCGCAAGGACGACGCTGGTGCGGATTGATCAACTCCGATCACAATCCATATTCGTCTAGTTTGCGGCGGAGGAATTTGGCGGCCAGGGGGACGGCGGTGGGTTCGTCGAGCTCGTCCTGTCCTTCGAAGACGACCGACATCCAGCCGTTGAAGCCGACATTCTTGATGATCCTCATGATGCGGTCGTAGTCGAGCCACGCTTCTGAACCAGAGGCGATCCGGTAGATCTTCGCTCGAACATGGACCGATCTAGGCGCGGACGTCTCGATCGAGCCGTAGAAGTTGTGCTCGATGTCTTCGACGCCGCGTTCTCCGAGCGATGCGCCGGGTGAACCGCGGTACTGGCCAGTGTCGAGGATGTGGGTGTAGTAGGGGTTATTGACTTCGTCGAGGATGCGGATGACTTGGTCGCCGGTGGCGGGTGCGCATCCGTGGTTGTGGTTGTGGAGGCCTACCATAACGCCTTTGGAGGCTCCGTATTCGGCGACTTCTTTTGTGGCGTTCACGATGCGCGGCCAGACGGTTTCTTCGGTCTCGCCCTCGGGTATCCAACCCCCAAATGAACGCACCATCTGGATACCCATGACGGAGGCGACATCGATCCACTTCTTCATGTTGTCGATCTGGGCGCGTTGCTCTTCGCCAGTCATGCCGAAGTTGTTGGAGATGCCGATGTAGCAGATGTGGAGGCCAGCACGGAGGGTCGCCATGCGGACTTCTTCGAGGTAGTCGCGGTCGGTGGAGGCGAAATGGGCAAAGTGGATGTCGATGCCGTCCAGACGATACTCCTTAGCCTTGTCGATCATGCCTAAGAGGTCTATGTCGCCATTGTTAAATGTGTCGCGGTAGCAGAGCGATTGCAGGCTTAGTTTGATCATGTGGATTGGGCCTCCGTGGGGCGGCAACAATGTTGTTTTTTCACTTGCGAAAGATTACCACTTGGGGGTTGTTGTCTGAACCGCAGATTAAGCGGTTTTGTGTGATGGGCTGGGATTTTGTTGGCTTCTTCATGGTGGGAATGTGCGGTACGCCCTCCCGATGCCCCTCTGGATTCCTGCCTTCGCAGGAATGACGGGCGGGAATGCGGGACTGACGCGAAGGTATGCGGTATCATCACCATCAATCGCAATTCCAACTGACGCAAGCAGCTAACGGAGCGTCCAACTATGTCACATCACTCAAACGGCCACGCGGCGGTTGTGCCGTCGACAGCCCCCGACACCATCAAACGGATGGCCGATGCGGCTTCTGCCTTTCTCGCCTCCCTCGGCGAAGCGGAACTAGCCAAAGCAACCTTCCCATTCGCCGGGGACGAGCGATACGAATGGCACTACACCCCGGTCGGAAGAAACGGCCTGCTCATCTCGGACATGAACGGCCACCAGACGGACCTGGCGTACAAGATGATGGAGACGGGCTACAGCGCGAGCGGTTACGCCATGGCGCGCCAGATCATTCGCCTCGAGACGATCTTAGGCGAGTACGAGGCCATGACCAACAACGTCTCGAGCTGGGACCGTCTAGAGGAGCGTTACTGGTTCAGCGTCTTCGGCGAGCCGGAAAGCCAAGAGCCGTGGGGATGGCGCGTAGGTGGTCACCACATCGGCATCGTCGCGTCGGTAGTCGGCAACAAAGAGGTCTCGATACATCCGCTCTTCTTCGGTTCGAACCCTGCTGAGGTCAAGCACGGCGAACTCAAGGGGCAGCGGACGCTCGCAGAGGAAGAGGACTGGGCGCGGTCGCTCGTCACGGGAATGACCGACGACCAGAAATCAGCCGCCATCGTAGACTCCGTCGCCCCCGCAGACATCCTGACGACCGTCGTTCGCGTCGTCGATCCCAACATGACGCCAGTCGGCATCTCGATCAGCGATCTACATGACAGCCAGCGCGAGGCACTGGTCAAGATCATCAAGCACTACGTCTTCAGAGCCTCCGACGAGATGGCGATCAACTACTGGAACCAGCTAGAACGCGAGGGCTGGAACAGCCTCCACTTCGCATGGGCCGGCCCATTGGAACGCTGGCAGGGACACTACTACAACATCCGCCACGACCGATTCGTCATCGAATACGACAACACACAGAACGGCGCAAACCACATCCACTCCGTCCTCCGCGACTACGCCCACGACTTCGGCGAAGACCTCCTAGCCGCCCACTACCAAACCGCGCACTGACAAGCGTGAAAAGATTTCACCTCCTGGCGGGGAAAATGTCCGCAGAGCCTGCCCCGGACTTGATCCGGGGATAAAGGGCGCCCGCCTGCCCCTTTCGTTCTGCGAGTGGATACCGTAGGGGTAACCCTCGTGGTCGTCCTGCCACGCAGGCCTCATCCCTCCCCTTTTTGCGTAGCAAAAGGGGGACGCGTCGAGCACAGCGAGACGCAGGGGGTTCACACCGCCGAGCTCTTTTTAGAATTGGCGAGAGAAATCTCGCATGAACGAAGCATTTGTACAGGTATCTGTTCGCCTTTTGGCGGGGGTTGTTTGCGCCGCGATCGGGGCGTTTTTCGGGGCCTTGGTGATTGCGATGGTGGTGTCGGGTGCGGAGACTTCGGATCAGGTTCGTAGCATGGCTCGGATCGGATTCGTGGCGATTACTGCAGCGGCGGCATCCAGAGTCGGATGGTATGGGACGGCGGAAACGATTCGGCAGTCGGTGTGGTTGTTTCTGCTGTGTGCGTTGGCCGGGGTTTTGGGATCTTGGGCTGCGATTGCGGTTGCAGGCGCGTTGTTCGAGCATGCGGATTTGTACGTGCTGAATCGAGACATCTCAGGTGCGGGGTTCTTCGGTGCAGTGTTAGCCTGCAATATACCTTCGTTATTTTTCGTAGCGAAGCTTGCTCATCGTCGCGAGATATAGCGCGTGATCCTCGTTTCGCGACGATATACGTCATCTGGGAAGCATTAAGTCGTTGTAGATGCATCGAAGCGCGTTGTGCGATATGATTTTTGCATCGTTTGCCATTGAGTTTGGCAATGTCGGGTATTCGCGACTTCGTTGGAGTCGGAGGCCCAAACAGACGTGGGAGGTAACCATGTTACGAACGAAACAATTCAGGTGGGCGTTAGCACCGATCGCGGTCGCGTTGTCGGCGATCGCGCTGGCAGCCTGTGCACAAACCGAAACGGTCATCCAAACCGTCGAGGTGCCGGTCGAACGCGAGGTGCGCGTCGTCGAGACGGTGGTAGTCGAAAAAGAGGTAATGGTCGAGGGCGAGACCGTGGTCGAGACCGTGGTCGTCGAACGTGAGGTCGTGCGAGAAGTCGAGAAGGAAGTTCCGGTCGAGGTCGTCAAAGAGGTCGTGAAGGAAGTGGAGAAGGAAGTCGCGGTCGAGGTGGAAGTCGAGAAGGTGATCATCGCCACTCCGACGCCGGGTCCTGAGACTTTCTACGGACTCCCGATCCCAATGGCTGAGCCGACAATCAGCGAGCCGCCTTCACCGCAGACCGGAGCCGACACAGTTGTGATCCGAACCGGATTGGAACTGCGCGGCAGCGGAATTCCCGGCGACCCGACGGGTGGAATGTTCCTCGGCTCAAGCGTGACTGAGAAGTTCTTCCTGACCGACGAGGGCGGGAACGCGGTGAACCAGGTGATCACAGGTTGGGAGCTTGTCGACGATGCCGAGGCGATCGGCGGGCAGGCATTCATCTTCAACATCAAGCCCAACGTCCCGTGGCACAACCAGTGGGGCGAGTTCGGAAACCTGAGCGCGGACGACGTCGTCTGGGCTTACAACAAGGGCAACCCAGGTTACAACCCCGAATCGGCGACTGATGGCGGATCCAACTGGGTCGCGTTCATCGGTAACCAACCTTTGACAAAGATCGACGACATGACGGTCCGAGTGCCATTGCAGGAGTTCGACGTTCGGTGGGACACGATGATGTTCGGGCAGGCAGGACTGGGTCTAGGCATCACGAGCAAGAACGCCTATGACGAGATGGGTGAAGATTGGGTGCGCGAGCACGTCGTCGGAACCGGTCCGTACATGGTCGAAGAGTACGCGTACGACGCGACGCTTCAGCTGAAGGCGGTGCAGAATCACCACCGCAAGACGCCGGAAGTTGAGAACATCATCTACGAGCCGATCGTAGAGGACGCGGTCGCTGAGGCGGCGCTGCGAACAGGCAGCGTCGACGTTGCAGCAGTGGACCTTCGGAACTACCCGACCCTGACGCAAGAAGGTTTCAAGATCATCGGTGCTGGTGCTGGTTCATTCCACTCCATCTCCTTCTCCGGCAACTACTGGCAGGACACGATCTATACGCCAGACCCGGATGACGAGGAAGTCCCGATCGAGCTTCACGCAACGGTCCGTCACCACATCCCGTGGATCGGCGATCCCCGGCGCGACGACTTTGGCAACCCGCCGGATGGCTTCACGAGTATGAGCCGTGCGGCCCAGGTGCGGCAGGCGCTGTCGTTCGCGATCGACCGTGCGCTGATCGCCGAGGTCCTCTTCTCCAACGCGGCCTGGGTGAACTACGTCTACGGGCACGACATCAACAACCCGAACTGGCAAGACAAGTGGAACGTCGAGTACAACCCGGAACTTGCCGGGCAGATGCTTGACGAGGCTGGATATCCGAAGAATGACAACGGGATCCGCTTCGAGATGCCCTTCTTCATCCGCATCGGCCGTGGTGACGAAGAGATCGGCACCGCTGTGGTTGGAATGTGGCGAGAACTCGGCATCGACATGCAGGACTGGAAAGCTCAGTACCAGACCTACCGCCCGAGCCTGATCGGGCGAACCGCGACGGCTCCATGGATTCACTCTGCCGGTGCCGAAGCGCCGCACGCTCCCTGGGACTGGCCAGTGGTCAGCAACTCAGAGTGTTCTGGCGGACGACCGGGCTTCAACATCGGTATCGAGATCCAAGAGCTTTGCGAATGGGGCACTGAGATGAACCGGACGCAGGACAAGCAGGGGCGGATAGCGATTCGCAACCAGATGGCAGACTTCCTGCACACCTGGAACCCGGCCATCGGCACCGTGGCTCGACCGAACGTCGCTTTGGCCAACCCCAAGAAGATCGAATCTTGGAACATGCCCCAGGCGGTCCGTGAAGCCGCTCTGCACCACCCGGAGTACCTCATCACTGTAAAGTGATCCGCTCTGCGGTATCGAGCTGAAGGCTTCGTGCCCGATAAGAGAAGTGGCGCGGCCCGTTTGGGTCGCGCCACTGGTGCTTGATCTTTATTGAACGCGTCGCATCTATCATTCCAATGAACCTACCGTTGCCGCGTACCCCCCGGATCATGTGAAACCGAATGTATCGCTTCCTCTCAAGACGTGTCTCTACGATGGTGATTTCAATGATCGGTGCCACCATCGTCGTGTTCGGATTGGCGCACGCCAAGGATGATCCCATCAACGTTTTCATCCGCGCCGAGGGCTATGCGATCGGCCCGGAACAGATCGCCGCTCTCCGAGCGAAGTGGGGCCTCGACAAGCCGATCGTGCTCCAGTATCTGACGTGGTTAGGCAACATCGCACGCGCCGATTTGGGACGGAGTGTCGGCACGAACCGTAAAGTGACAGACATTTTGCGGGAGCGTTGGCCGGCGACGATGCAGCTGGCGGTCGGCGCTTGGATCGTCGGCACGTTCGTCGGCATCCCGCTAGGGATTCTCTCGGCGATGCGAAGGGCATCGATTCTCGACTATTTCTTGCGCGCGTTCGCGCTTTCTGGACAATCCGTGCCGGCGTTCTGGGTCGGCATAGTCGGGATCTGGGTATTTGCCGTCTACTTAGGATGGTTGCCCGTTCCAACGTTCTACGGACGGACCGACGCCAGTTTTTGGGGGCAGTTCCAGTACTGGTTATTGCCTGTGTTGGTGTTGGCTTGGGGTCCGATCGCCGGATATTTGCGAATAACTAGATCGGCGATGCTGGAGGTGCTCGATTCGGAGTACATCAAGCTCGCCCGGGCGAAGGGAATGGGTTACGGCCGAGTGGTGGCAAAGCATGCGTTCCGCAACGCCTTGATCCAGCCTTTGACCGTTTCCGCGTTGCTTCTGGCGGGTTTCATGGACGGCGCGGTCCTGGTGGAGAACGTCTTTGTCTGGCCCGGTGTTGGACAGATTGCGGTTGCGGCTGTGAACGACAACGACTTCACACTCTTGACGGGTATAGTTCTGCTCTTCACCATCCTCTATCTCGCCATGAGCTTCGTGTCGGATCTTCTTTACGTGGTGATAGACCCTCGGATCAGGCTTGACTGATGGCCACCGTCGACACAGTGCAAGAACGACAGATGTCGACCGCCGAGGTCGTGTTCCGATCCCCGCTGCTCGCGTGGGAATTCATTCGGCGATGGCCAGTGATACCCGGCATTGTGATCGTCGTGTTCGGTTTGGCGGTACTGTTCGCGGAACAGTTTTCGACCGACGATCCGAACACCCAGAACTTGCGGGCGAGCTTTGCCGCGCCCGCTTGGAACGACGGTTACTACGAAAATAACCAACGCCTCGATCGACGACATCTTCTGGGGGCTGATCAACACGGCCGCGATATCTATTCACGGTTGGTTCATGGCACCCGCGTCTCAATGACGGTCGCATTCGCCGCGGCAGTGATCGGAATGACGTTGGGGCTCTGGGCTGGGATCGCTTCCGGATGGTTCGGAGGATGGTTCGATGAGGTCATGACCCGGTTCGTAGACGTCTGGAACGGGTTGCCGTTCCTGCTGGTGGCACTGGTAGTGGCGATCACTATCGGGACGGGATTGATGGTGCTGATCGGTTTGTTGGTGATGGCGACATGGGTCGGGTTGGTGAGAAATATTCGCGCTGAGGTGTTGTCGTTGAAGACGCGAGACTATGTGGCGGCGGCTCGGGTCGCGGGTGGTGGAGATTTCAGAATCATGTACCGACACATCCTGCCCGGCGTCATCAACCTCTTGATGGTGCTCGCCAGTCTACGCATCGGCGGACTGATCCTCGCCGAGGCATCGCTCAGCTACCTCGGCATCGGAGTTCCGTCACGATATCCGTCCTGGGGAAACATGATCAGCGACGGACGCGAGTTCCTCGACACCGCATGGTGGGTGTCGATCTTCCCCGGTTTCTGCATATTCCTCGTTGTAATGTCATTCAACTTCGTCGGCGACTGGGTCCGCGACCGAACCGACCCCAGGCTACGCCAAATCAGATGATCCTCTATCCCATCGCCCTAACCCTCCCCCTTGATGCCCAAGAGGCACGCGACCACCTTCCCTCCCCTTTTTGCGCAGCAAAAGAGGGACGCGTCGAGCGCAGCGAGACGCAGGGGGTTCATACCAAAAACACCAGTAGCCGCGGATTTCAAACCCGCCCTACGCAATTAACCTGACCCACAAAAGCAACCACCCAAAAGGCCCCAAATCATGTACGACATCCTCATCAAAGGCGGACACGTAATCGACCCCAAGAACGGGATCGACGAGAAGCGAGACGTCGGCATATCAGCCTCATCGATCGCGGCGGTGCAGGCCGACATTCCAGAGTCGCAGGGACGCAAAGTCGTCGACGCTTCAGACTGCTACGTCACACCGGGCCTGATCGACCTCCATGCCCACGCATACCTCTACGGCGGCGCAATGTTCCCCGACGAGCTCTGCTTCCCATACGGCGTCACGACCATGGTCGACTGCGGAGGATCGGGATGGCGAACCTTCGACCACTTCAACGAGACTGTCATCAGAAAATCCGGCCCGAGAGTCTTCGCATTGTTAAACATCGTCGGTCACGGCATGTGTGGCGATGGCGAGCAGGACATCGAAGACATGGACGTCGAACTGACCGCGGCGAAGATCCGCCAACGCTCCGACGTCATCGTCGGCGTTAAGGTGGCGCACTATGGCGGTGTGGGATGGGAATCGGTGGATCGCGGCGTTGCAGCGGCGGCAGAGGCCGGGGTTTTTTGCCTGATCGACCAGAATGCGCGTGCATCGCGTCCGTTCAGCGAGATGATGCTAGAGCACATGAATCCGGGCGACGGTGTAACGCACTGCTACGGCTACGGCAAGCCCATGATTGGAAACGACGGAAAAGTCAAGCCGCACTACTGGGAGGCGCGTGAAAAAGGCATCATTATGGATGTCGGGCACGGCAACAACAGCTTCTCGTTCTCGATGGCGGTGCCCGCGATCGAGCAAGGCTTCCCGCCAGACACGATTTCGACGGACTTGCACCGGATGAGTCTGCACACTTCGCGCGCGACGCAGACGGAGGTGATGAGCAAGTTCCTAGCGATCGGGATGTCGCTTTACGACGTTGTGGAGAAGTCGACTTGGGCGCCCGCGAAGCAGATCGGGCATCCGGAGCTTGGGACCCTAACGCCGGGGGCGACCGCGGATGTGACGGTGCTGGAGTATGTGGAGCGTCCTTGCGGATTGAGCGACAGCGGCCCGACGGGCTATCGGATCATGCCGGCACCGGGCAGGCTGATCAATCAGGTTACGCTCAAAGGCGGTCAGATCAGGTTCGACTACGACGGGCGGTCGAAGGAAGACTGGACGGAGACGCCGAACACGGATTTGAATTTGCCAGGGTGATCAGGATTCGGCGCTTGGAATGCCACGGGGTGACCGCAGCAAGGCGTTCGGCCATCTGGTCTTCAGCGATTTCTCGGTCGTATCGTTCCTGCAACCGCATCCAGAACTCAGCGCTGTTACCGAAGAAGCGGGAGAAGAACAGCGCGGTTTCGGCAGTTATAGAACGATCGCCGTTGACGATTGAGTGGATGCGGGTTGCATCCACACCAATGGATTTTGTGAGGCGGTACTGCGTGATCCCATCGGTTTCAGAAATTCTTCATCAAGAATCTCGCCGGGATGAATTGGCGGGAGGTTTTGTATGGTTTGGTTCTGTTTAGTGTGAGGCATGACGCACATCCCTTGCGTTCGAGTTCTGCGGGTTACCTGTGTCTAAGAATTTTAGATTGTTGCGTACCTACGTCATTCCGGCGAAAGCCGGAATCTATGGGAGTGTGGCGTATTCACCCTAACCCTCTTTCATCAAGGGAAAGGGGATCGGAATGGCGATGGCCTGCCCCGCCCTGCCATCCCGGGCATACTCCGCTCACGTCGCTTCGCTCGTTCGCGCCCCTTTCGCTTTGCGAAAGGGGCGGATGATGATAGTCGCGATGCCCCCTTTGTCCTTCGGACATTTCCCCCGTGAACGGGGGAACCCTGGTGAGATGCGCGCTATCATTTCTCCATGCGTTACCGGCATCTTGGAAATTCTGGTTTGGAGGTCTCGGAGACGGGGCTTGGAGCTAATAGTTTCGGGGAGCCGGGGCGGCGGGACTATGGGGAGTCGCGGGCGATTGTTCATGCGGCGATCGATCATGGGATCAACTTCGTCGATACGTCGAACGTGTATGCGCAGGGCCTGTCTGAAGAGTACATAGGACGTGCGTTGGAGGGTCGACGGCATGAGATGCTGATCGGGACGAAGTTCGGGTCGAAGCGGGAGCATGGTCCAAACCTGTTTGGGGGCGGTCGGAAGTTTGTATTGGATGCGATTGAGGCTAGTCTGACGCGGTTGCGAACGGACTACATCGACCTGTATATGATCCACAGGCCGGATACGCGAGTGCCATTGGAGGAGACGCTGCGGGCGATGGATGACATCGTGCGTCAAGGGAAGGCGTTGTATATCGGGGTCTGCAACTTCGAGGCTTGGCGGATGGTGGATGCGGTCTGGACGTGTGAGGCGAACGGAATCACTGGTATTATCTCGTCGCAGTTCGAGTATTCGATGCTGCACCGGGGCAGCGAGGCGGAGATGCTGCCGGCGTGTCGGAAGCACGGCATTGGGGTTATGCCCTATCTTCCGCTGGCGGCGGGTTTTTTGACGGGCAAGGTAGATGTGTCGGGTGTGGCGCCGGAGGGGACGCGGTTGGCGTTGGACGCCAATCAGTCGGAACGTTGGATCACCGACACCAACATGCGTGCGATAGCGGCGTTGCAGAATTGGGCTCAAGAGCGAGGGAAGACGCTGTTGGAATTGGCGTTCGCGTGGTTGCTGGCGGATCCGATTGTGGGGACGGTGATTGCGGGTGCGAGTTCGCCAGAGCAGATCGCCCAGAATGCCGCAGCTTCGAACTGGCAGTTGAGCCAAGAAGAACGAGATGAGGTTAACGCGATCTTGGATGCGCACCCGACTGGAGAAGTAAAGACTTATTACTCAGCAGCGGGTTATTTCAGCGAGCAGGTTGAGGTGGTTAAAGGCTGATCGGGCCTTTGGTCCAGTCAGGACTGGACAAATTGGCAAACAATACCGAACTAACGAATCGAGCACCTCCGCAGCAGCAGCGGTAAGTCATAAAACTGCGATGCGCTCATGAAGTGGAAACCCGGCGATCAGATCGTTCAATACGAGATGTTGGGTCGAGGAATTGGCCTCGCCCGGCCTGTCACGGTCGTTGCCGACGGGTCGAACGATATTGTTCTTTATTCTCATCCGGGCACTCAAATGGCCACCCGCGGCATTGCGAACTATAGGTCTCTCGGTCTATCTGAACGGATCGATATCAGATACCGGATGCTCGACCCGGAAGTAGGGGAATTCAGAGAAGCGACGACACCGGACAATCATGTCCTGACGCTCACACCGCATGAGTCTTGCCATTCGGTGATGTTGTTTTGGTCACCAGAGTGGCAATTCAAGAGCTGGTATGTGAATTTTCAGTCCCCAATTCGTAGGGTGCGTCATGGGGTGCAGCTTCACGACTATGCGCTGGACTTGGTCGTGAATCCAGACATGTCATGGTCGTGGAAAGACGAGGACGAGTTCGAAGTCTTAATCACGGGGGGATTCTTCAGCGCCGACCAAGTATCGTCGATACGAACTGAGGCCGCCCGACTCGTCCACGCCATCGAGAGTGTTGGTTCGCCATTCTGCGATAGTTGGGAGGATTGGCGGCCAGACCCGAATTGGCCGACTCCACCGCTTCCGGACGATTGGTTTGATTTAGGGAGAATTGGTGACGAGGAGATGGACGTTTAGTCCAGAAGGGATTGAACAAAGAGGCCAGCCACATAAACCGCCAATATGCCAATGCCGATCGCCATGCTACCCAACCATCGGATCATGCGCTTTTCAAGCTGATACATCCGGTTTTCGAGTTAGTAAAGGACAGTCTTCGTGGCTAGATGTTCGTAGCCGCCTTCCGAGCGACTCAATCTTTCTTCAACGGTAGTCATATTTTTCTGTCGACTTACCTCGGATTATAGTTCCGCTTCCCTACCGTTCTGGATTCCAACTTTCGCCGGAATGACGGGACAGACCGCGCCGGGCACCCCCTGCGAGCGTCGCTTCGCTTGCTCGCGTCCCCCTCGCTTCGCGAAGGGGACTAATGATGATGCGTGAATACTGGCTGCGTCCAGGCACTAGTGCCGCCGGAGGATTGGACGGTGGACCGGATGTAGCCTTCGTCGCCTTTGATTTTGTAGGTGGCAGTGTGTCCTTCGACTTCTGAGAGAGTATTGCCATCGAGGCCCGAGAAAGTGGTTACGTAGATCATGGAGCGGTTGGGTTCGATTTCGAGTTCTATGGAATCTTCGGTGATGGTAAGGTCTGTGAGGGTTATGCCGTTGGAGGAGTAGAAGTTGCCGGTGGCTAGGCCGTCTACGATGGCGTCGACGGTGAGTTCGGGAGCGTTTACGACTACCCATCCCCTACCCGGATTGGAGGCGTCGGGGGTGTAGTCGTGGTAGTTGTGGGAGTCGTCGGTGGCGGTCCCGAAGATGACGCGACCAGCGGACAGGACGAGGTCCCACATCTCTTCGACGCTAGGTTTGCCGGGGGCGCCGTAGCCGTTCACGGCGGGATGGGCGTTGTGGATCTCCATGAGGCTCGCGCCCTCGACCTGTGTGATGTGTTCGTGGTTGAACGCCCACTCGTAGTTGGGGTGATTGAGTTGCGCGATACCTCCTGCGTTGATGATGGCGTTCACGTTAGCCTGCAGGGTCGCGACGACGTCGTCTAGGTTGGTGGGTTCGACGACATGACGGATGCCGATACCGTTCAGATGGATCGGAATTGTCCCGCCGACGATGCGCGCCGAAACCTCTTCACCGGGTATCATCAACGGGCCGTCTTCGATTTCGTGTTCGAGGATGGTGCGGTGGTTGTGGTCGCTAAGTACTAGGAAGTCGTAGCCGTGGTCGCGGTACCAGCGGGTTACGAAATCGGGATCGGCGTCGCCATCCGACTCAGTGGTATGGGTGTGGATGTTGCCTTTGTACCAGTTGGATGGGGACATGGTTGTGGCCTTTAGAGCTCGGTGCATTGTGAACCCCCTGCGTCTCGCTACGCTCAACGCGTCCCCCTTTTGCTACGCAAAAAGGGGAGGGGCTGTTTAGTCGTAAACGGTTTTGCCTACAGTGTGTTTGTTGATGAAGTCCCAGTCGTGGGTTACGCCCATGCCGGGTAGGTCGGTCACGTGGATGTGTCCGTTTTCGTCGATGGCGTCGAGCATGTCGGAGTAGCCGTCGAGGTAGATCGGCGGGTACGAGGGTTGGAGTTTGGGGTGGACTAGGCCGAGTTCGTAGTAGTTGGAGTTTCGCATGGCGGCCATGGTCTGGCGTCGGCTAGGGCCGGGGCCGTGCGGTTCGACGTCGAGTCCGAAGCCTTCAGAGGCGTGTGCGATCTTCATGACGCCTGTGATGCCGCCATCGTAGTCGTGATCGATGCGGACGAAATCTGTGCCGTCGGCAACGATGAAATCGACGTGTTTTTCGAGGCCGCGTACGTGTTCGAGTTGGAGGAGGGGGACGCGAATGAGTTCTCTCAGCTTGCGGTGAGCGAAGGCGGATTCGCCGCCGTCTTTGAAGACGTCTTCCCACCAGTAGTAGTTGTAGGCTTCGCAGGCGCGTCCGATCTTGATGGCGTCGCCAAAGGTGAGGATGGCGCAGAAGGGATCGAGCATGAGGTCCATCTTGTCGCCCACACGTTCGCCGACCACTTCTACGAGCCGGACATGCTGTTCGATGGGTGCCTCCTGCCATGGGTGGATCTTGAAGGCTTTGTAGCCCATCTCATAGCACTGCTCGGCGAAATCGGCGTAGGCTTCGGGGCTGTTGAGGCCGCCGGGGTAGTTGTCGCCGATGTAGGTTGAGGCGTAGGCGGGGAAGGACTTGCGCTGCTCGCCAAGGAGGCGGTAGATGGGTTGGTCCAGGAGCTTGCCGGCGAGGTCCCAGAGCGCCATGTCAACCTGCGACATTCCCATGCGGGCGTGCTGTCGAGTGGCCTGTTTGGCGTCGTTGTAGATGCGCTCGCGAGCGAATGCGCTCTCACCGATGACGGCGTTCGCGAACAGGCCGATTGCGGAGTGTTCGGTGGCCGACCCGCCCACGTATTCGCCGGTTACACCTTCGTCGGTATGGATGACGACCATGCGGGCGGTGTTTCTGATGTTGGTGCCGGGGGCGTATCCGGGGAGTTGGATCCTGCCGGAACCTTCCATGTTTTCGACGAAGTACTCGAACTCGATTACTTCCATCTTGGTAATCTTGGGGTCGGACATGGCTTGGGTCTCCTGGATTCCCGCCTTCGCGGGAATGACATAGATGATCGGGTATGACGGTGGGTTTAGGTGCTGAGGATGCCGGTGATTTCGCCGGTTTGGTCGTTTAGGTCGATGTCCCAGGCGTTGGGGGTTGATGGTAGGCCGGGGAGGGTGATGATGTTGCCGGCGAGGGTTACGATCTGCTTGGCTCCGGCTAGAACGCGGAGTTCGCGGATCGGGATGGTGTGGCCTCTTGGGACGTTTAGTAGGCGCGGGTTGGCGGAGACTGAGAGGTGGGTTTTAGCCATGCAGATGGGGAAATCCCAGCCGTTGGATTCGAAGCGACGGGCTGTAGTCTTTGTTAGCGGTGCCCACTCTACGCCGCCTGCATTGAAGAGTTTTTCCGAGATGCGCTCGACTTTGTCGACAGTTGAGAGGCTGTCTTCGTAGAGGAGGTTTACGTCGGCGGTGCCGGAGTGTGCGGCGTCCCATACAGCTTCGGCGAGTTCGGTCATGCCTGCGCCGCCTTCTGCGAAGCCGCGTGCTTCGGCCACTCCCACGGCACCGGCTTCGAGGGCCGCGCTCTTGGCGGCGGCGATCTCTTCGGCGGTGTCAGAAGGGAATTTGTTGATAGCTACGACTGGTGGAAGGCCATACATCTTGACGATGCGGATGGCGTTGGCTAGGTTTTGGGCACCGGTCTTGACAGCATCAACGTTGGAGGATTCGAGGTCGTCGCGTTTGACGCCGCCGTGCCATTTGAGGCCGCGGATGGTGGCGACTACGACTGCCGCGGAGGGTTCGGGTCCGCCCTGCCGTACTTTAATGTCCATGAATTTTTGGAAGCCGAGATCGGCACCGAAGCCGGCTTCGGTTACGGTGATGTCGGCGGTGTTGATGGCGAGGATGTCTGCCAGGATGGATGAGCAGCCGTGGGCGATGTTTCCGAATGGGCCCATGTGTACGATTGCGGGTTGCCCTTCTAGTGTCTGGGCGAGATTGGGTTTGACGGCATCGCGTAGGAGGGCCATCATGGAGCCGATACCGCCGATGTCGCTTCCTCGCACGGGTTTGCGGTCGGTGGTCCACCCGACGACGATGTTACTGATGCGCTCACGGAGATCAGCGTAGCCGTTGGTGAGAGCAAGGATCGCCATGATCTCGGAGGCGGCGTTGATGTCGAAGCCTGCCTCGCGCATCGGTGCGTTAAGGCGACCGCCGACACCGGTGACGACTTGGCGGAGGGCACGGTCTTCGGCATCTGTGACGCGTCGCCATGTGATGCCGTCGGGTTGGAGGCCAGGGATTGCGCCACGGTACACGGCGTTGTCGGTCATCGCGGCGAGGAGGTTATGCGCCGACTCCATGGCGTGGAAGTCGCCGGTGAAGTGGAGGTTTATCTCGTTGGCGGGTTGGACAGTGGATTTTCCTCCGCCAGTGCCGCCGCCTTTATGTCCGAATACGGGTCCGAGGGAAGGTTGGCGAATGGTGAGGGCGACGTTCTTGCCGATCTTGGATAGGCCTTGAGTCAGGCCGACGGCAGTGGTGGATTTGCCCTCGCCTGCGGGAGTAGGTGTGATGGCGGTGACGACGACAAGTTTGCCCGGGGTTTCGCGCTGTGGGAACGATTGGAGCGGGATTTTGGCTTTGTCGTTGCCATAGGTTTCGATGTCAGCCAAGGAGAATCCGAGGTCTTGTGCGACGTCTGTGATCGGGCGCAAGGGCATAGCGTGCGGGTCCTGTCTTGCTAACTTTCGCGACTCATCGATTCGTCACGTATCATGCTCGATTTCAACACCAGATTAAGTTTAAGACGTGTTCACATTTATGTCATTCCGAGCGTAGCGAGGAATCTAACTATTGACCCTGTTGGCTGCTTCTGAGATTCTTCGCTACGCTACGTTCAGAATGACATGGGGGCTAGTTGTTGGAATGCATCATTTCCCCACTGGGGAAAGCGGCTAGTCAAAGTGAGTTTCTTCTCAGCGCGCCTTCTTTGTCCTTCGGACATTTCCCCGCTGTGCGGGGAAACACTCAGCCCTACTCCTCTGGATTCCCGCCCGCGCGGGAATGACGGGCTATGCTCACCATTGATCGCAGCCTTCGGCGACGCCCAACCGGCCGGTGTCGGTATCGGGTTTGTTGTCGCCTTCGACTTCCTGAGAATCGATGTCGACGTAGAAGACGAGTTGCTCGGGGCCGATGATGCGGTCTTCATTTCGCAGGTAAGTGATCTTGATGCGCCCGTCGTCGCGTTGTTCGCTCATGGAGGATTCCCATTGGTAGTCGTCTTGGATCCATTTCTCGCAAGTGGCGCCGAAGAAACCCCACGGTTTATCGGACATGTAGGCGAAGACCAATCGGTGAGCCAGAACTCCGATTTCTCGGGAGACTTCGGAACCAGGTGGGGTTGATCCGGCAGACTCCGTGGCGGTTTCTTCGGCTGTTGAGTCATCACACGCGAGTATGAGCGCGCCGATGACGATAGTGACGATGAGAAGTGGGACTTTTTTGAGCATGCGCATTGTTGGGCAGCGCGGCTACTCGGTCGGTATCGTCATGGTCTTCAAGAAGGCGATCAGTGCGTCCTTTTCGTCTTGGGGAAGACCGATGAAGCGGTTGCGTGCGCCATTGGCCGAGCCACCGTGGGCGATGATCGCGTCTGAAATGAGGGTTGCGCGACCGTGGTGGAGGAAGGGGGGTTCGGATGCGAAGCCCCACAGACGACGTGTCATCCACTGTTCTGTTGGAACACCTCCCTGTATCACTTCTTCGTTGTCGAGGACGCCATCTTCCCCCATATCGTGTCGTCGGAGGTCGGAGAATATGGGTATCAGATAGTGACCGTTTTCGTCTTGGCGGAGTTCGCTGGCGAATTCCCTGAGGTCGATCTCCAATACCTGGTCGACGGCGTCGGCTCGTAGGTCGCGACCAACGTTGAACTCGTTGGGTTCGGTGAAGATCAGAGATTCGAGTGGCAGTTCAGGGATATGGCAGAGGGCGCAGCCGATAGATTCAAACTTCCGTCTGCCGAGTTCGATGATTTCACGTTGTTGCGGATCTTCTGGCATCTGCGGAACAGGTGCGGGGAGAGACACCAAGAACGCCACCAGCGCGGTGGCGTCGCCCGGCGTCATCTCGTTAATCACGCCATCGCCGTCGCGGTCGATGTATGAGCCCACGCGCTCATAATTCTCGATGCCGTGGTGGTGCAACATGGCGTCATTGTTAAATTCGCGCAGGCTTCTGAAGACGCCTTTTTGACTGAAGGGGCGGACAATTAGGTCGCCGTCAACTCCTTCCACCTCGCTGGTGTAAACGAATCCGTTGGGGTGGGCGGTGATGGCACCGAAGTCAACGCCTTTGGCGCTGATCTCTCGGCGCACGGGCCAGCCTGATTTCTTGGCCTCCTCGATCGTGGCCTGTTCCTGGGCCAATAGTTCCCGTGTCATCTCTCTGGCAAGAAGCTCGACGAATCCGGAGCCAAACATGCCAACTGTGTTGCGTTCATTCCCCACGTTTTGGAGAGTAAGGGGATCCTCGTCTTCCTGTTCATACTGCAATCGGTCTTCCAATTCAGTGCGGAAGTCGAACTCCATCTGATCTTCGAAATCGACGAATTCGAAGCGTTGCCCGAGCACAAACACGTTCGCGACGTTGTCACCTCCACCCCCGACGGCGGGCAGGTTATGGCATCCGCTGCAGGCGTTGGAATCCGGGCCGGAGATGCGATTGAAGCTGTCGAAGCCGTCTCGGCGGTCGCGGAATCGGGCGTCACCGGTTCTAGTGGGTCTTCCGGCACCGTCGAGGGAGTTGAAGGATGCGGTGAAGAGCGTCTCACCGTGTTCGATGAGCTCTTCCAGGGTGTATTTGCCAGCCTCGATACCAGACTGGCTGAAGTGGACTTGGACGGCGGGTGCGTCGCCGATCCACTCTTTGCCGACATATTCGCATTCGAAGCGGACGTTTTCGAGGGATTCGTAGCCTTCGACGTGCTGCTCCATGTGCTCGTAGGTGTCGAGGTAGTTGAGGATTTGGAGCGTGGGGTAGTCGTAGAAGCCGCTTGCGAGGATGTCTTTTAGTGCGAGGATGAAGCGCTCAGTGGCATCGACCAGTTCGCCGCGCACCGGTCCCAGCTCTTTTTCTAGCAGTTCGATCTGCTGCTCGATCTCTTCGACGGAGAGCTCCTCGCGGAGCATTCCATCGCTGATGGTATCGACGCGGTCGCAGACTTTCACCTCATAGTCGGTTTTGTCCTCGACGGCGAACGCAGCGCAGGCGATGGCCCACGTTGACGCGATTAGAAGCGCGGTGGCGATAAAGATCGGCGCGAGCAATCGGCGCGAGGATTTATCAAATCCCTGCGTCGCGGTCGATCTCAGCTTGATAATCGGCAACGGTACCGTCCATGATGTCTGCAAGCGATACCGGTTGTCCAGATTTGCCGGACTCTAGAATCCCGTAAGAGACCGCAAGGGCTTTCATCCCAACTTCGGCATCGACCTCGACATTTCTATTTCCCGATTCTATTGCGGCTGCCAACTCATGCATCTCAATGGCGACCAAGATGCGGTCAATCGCTTCGAATCCGACATCATAGGAACCCATTCTCGTCGCCCCGCCAAAGAACGTCGCAGTCGTTTCGTCGAGATGCCAATCAGGCACGAGGTCAAGCATCTCTTGTTCGCCAAGAGGTTCTGATCGCGATTCGAGATGAATGGTTGCTGGGATGCCGGTGCGTGTTGAGGGCATCTGCATCGTTCCGGCGCTGCCGTGGATGGTGTTTATACCTGCGCCGTAGCCGATGGATGCGTTCGTGATGGTGAGTTGGCCTACTGCTCCAGAGGCGAATTTGAGGACGCTGATAGCCGTGTCTTCTTGGTCGATCTCGACGGTTTCTTGGTTGGCGAAGGCGTCTTCCACGCGGTGGGAATAGAACTGGGCGATTTGGCCGGACATGCCTTCGCGGACGCGTAGCGGGGCGAAGAGTCCGGTCTGGGCAGATAGGGATTCGATGTCGCCGAGGAAGTAGATCAGAAGGTCGGCTTCGTGGACGCCTTGCTCAATGATGATGCTTCCGGCGCGGGATTTTAGGGCTCGCCAGCCAGTGTCGTGCATAAGGGCTGAGCCGCCTCCCAGGGCGACTTTCATGGCGAAGCCTGGTTCGCCGATTGCACCCGCATCGAGGAGGGCTTTGGCGAGGCGGTTCATGGGGTCTCGGCGATATTGCTCACCGATAGAGAGGACCAGACCGTTCGCTTCGGCGGCATCGCGCATCCGGCGGCAGGCTTTCATGGTGAGGGCCATCGGTTTTTCGGTGAGGATGTGGACACCAGCGTCGAAGGCTTGGAGCGCGAAGATGTGGTGCATTCGGGTGTCGGTGACGATGTCGACGGCGTCGACTCCAGATGCGAGCATGTCTTCGTAGTCGGTGAAGACTTGGGGACGGTGACCAGTTGCATCTTCGACGGCGGAGGCGACACCGTTTGCCGCGGCTTCGTGGCGGTCGCAGACGGCGGAGAGGGTGAATGAATCGAAGTGTTTTCGGAGTTCGATGTATCCGTGGGCGTGGCGCATTCCCATGCCGCCACATCCGACCAATCCTAAGTTGAGGCTCAATGTGTAGTTCCTTTCACAAAACTTGTGCAAAACTATCACATCATCTGCTCGAACGGCATCTGTCATTGCCGCTACAAGGTGACAACATTTGCTTACACGCGCCAAACGAGTGATTTGGCTCGCTAGGTCACCAAAATGCACGAATGATTAGGGACAGCACGGGATATTAAAGGATTGCGATGATGATATGGAAGATATAGAAAGGCTCAACATCGGACTCATGCGTCGCATGGTGCAAGTCTTCAACGACGGTGATGTTTCGACCTTGGACTCATTGGTCTCGGACAGCTACATCGACCACCAGGGAATCGGCGGATCGAAAATGTATGGTCCAGACGGGTTTGCCGAGGTTGTGAGAGTTGCTCGCGCTGCCCATCCTCGACTGCGCGTAGACATCCGTAGGTTGATCGTTAACGGCGACACCGTAGAGGCGGAGCTGTTTTGGGACGAGTTTGGGCCACTACGAGGTTCGGGATCAAGGAAGCCATATCAAAGACGAACTAACGAGGTCGTCCGGTTTGAAGGCGGTCTAGCAGTCGAACACTGGGGCGAGAGGATCGAATGATCTATCCCGTTGAGGGTAGAGGCAGGGTGCCCCTTTGCCCTTCGACATTTCCCTCCCCCTCTGGATTCCGGCTTTCGCCGGAATGACGTAGTTTCGCAAGGGTTTCATCTTAGGGCCACTGATCCGTCATCGCGGAGGGCGTGGTCGATGGGGCCGAAGCTGTAGGGGTGTTTGGCGATGCCCTCTTCGTTGAGTTCGACGCCGATGCCGGGTACTTCCGGGATTTGGAGCCAACCATTGTCGAGCTTGATGATCTCTTTGACGACGTCTGAATATGGCGGGTTCTCTTCGTAGAGGTGTTCTTGGACCTCGTAGTTGGGGACGCACGCGCCGAGTTGGACGTGGGCGGCGGTTGCGACGGGACCGGAGGGGACGGCGTGGGGGATAATGCCTTGGTGGTGGGACTCCGCTATGGCGCAGATCTTCTTGCAGTGGGTAAAGCCGCCGGCGACGCCGATGTCGGGGCCGGATGTGGTGGACACCGGCCGATTCGACGTATTCGCGGAACTCCCAGATGGTGAGGTTGCGCTCCCCTGCTGCCATCGGTATGCGGGTTTTTTCGGAGACTTCCCCGAAGGAGAGGATGGAGTCGGGGGCGACCGGATCTTCGAAGAAGTAGGGTCTGAACTTTTCAAGTTCTTGGGCGAGGACGATGGCTTCGCCGGGGATCATGTTGCGGTGGATCTCGACGCCGACGTCCATGTCCCATCCGACGGCATCTCGGACGGCGGCCATGCGGTCGACGAGATCTTGGATTCGCTCGCTGTGCCGCATAGGGGCGTGGTCGTGCTGGTATAAGAGGCACTTGACAGCGGTGAAGCCGTCAGCTTTGGCGGCCGCTGCGGCGTTGGCGACCTCTTCGAGAGTGCCAGTGGGGGAGGACGAGCATGGCGCGTACGGCGTCGCGGGCCTTACCGCCAAGGAGCTGCCAGACTGGTGTTTCGAAGTATTTGCCTTTGATGTCCCAGAGGGCTTGGTCAATGGCGCTGATGCCCCCACCGATGGCGCCGCCACGCATCGATTTGGCGCGGTACATGTAGTTCCAGTGATGCTCGTTGCGGAGTGGATCCTTGCCGATGAGGTAGGGCTCGAAGGATAGGACGACGTTCTCAGCGGCTCCGGGCCATCCGAAGAATGTCGATTCGCCGACGCCTGAGATGTCGTTGTCGGTAGTTATTCGCACCATCATCCAGTTGACGGCGATGAAGGTTTCTACTTTTTCGATCTTCATGTTTGTGCTTCGCGCCCCCTTTGTCCTTCGGACGTTTCCCCCGCCAGCGAGGGAAACTGTACAGGCCTCGCCGGAGGCTTAGATTGGTCGTTGACAGCGGCAATTATACGTATCTGATGTAGGCTAATCGGTTGTGAACGTTCAGGGCATTTCTGTTCGGAAGAGCCGCGGCGAATCGCTCTTCCTCGTGGTCGCATCTTTGAGCGCCTTGCTGTGTGTAACTGTTATCTCGGCCGCGCCGCTCTACTTCGAATCGATAGAGCAGTTAGGGCTTCGACGCACGCTTGATCGTTTCCAACCGTCTCAGATGGGCGCTTGGATACACGTCAAGGAGATGACTTTCAATGTTGCAGCTATGAGATCTACCGTCGAGACGGCTGAGACTGCTGGCGGACACTTGGGAGACACGGTGCGAGCCAGCGCGACTTTCATACGCTCTGGCAGTCTCACGTTGAGCCGCATCAACGACCGATTCGCCCCGCCTGGGTCGGTGCTGGTGTATCAGACTGTCCAAGGAACGGAACCTGCCGTATCTCTTGTGAGGGGTGCCTATCCTTCCGATTCTCCAGCGGCACCGCTGGAGATCGCAGTGCTAGAACAGGTTGCTGATAAGTACGGAATAGAGGTCGGTGATTCGCTGCTTTTGACGGTTCCACCTACCGCCCCTAGTGCACACGGCACCCAAGGTGACGGGTATTTTTCGTATCAACGATCCTGACCATGAGTCGTGGTTGGGGCTTTCGTCAACGCTGATCGATCCGGAGCAGGGTCCAACGGGCGGTAGGCCAGCGATCATAGCTTTGACATCGAACTCGATGATGGAACGTGTCGCCAACCGCGGGATCGCCGATATTGGTGAGCTTTGGATGATGTTCTATACGGATGTAGACGAGTTGAAGCGCGTTGGGGCGCGGCAACATCTGGATGCGATAGGTCAATTTCGTGCGGATGCGGCGAAACTGCTGCCGACTTCATCGTCGTTTCGGGTATCGAATCGGCGTTGCGAACGTTGCAGCGGCAGCTGACCTTCACGAACACGACGACGGTCATCGCCGGTGCACTTTTCGCCGCCTTCGCGATATTCGTTTTGGCCTTGAACGCGGGTGTCGTCGCTAGGCGTTGGGTTTCGGAGGAGGTGATGTTGAAGGTGCGAGGAGCCGATCGTAATCAAATGCTACGATCAATCGGGTTCTACGTGCTTGTTCTGTTTGCGCTTCCCGCGCTTGCCGGGCCGCTATTGGCGGCGTTAATTGTCCCAGTATTGGGATTGTTCGGCTCGTTTCGTGAGTTGACAGGTGGTGAGCTGTTCCGGTTCCGGCTGTTACCCGAACAGTTCATTTGGTCTGGCATGGTCGCGTTGATCCTGTTGATGCTTTTCGCGGCACCAGCCGCGCTGTCTCGACCGGGTCCGATCGTGCGGAATTTCACGTTTATCCGCAACTCAAGCTCTCCGTGGTTCTGGCGCGCGAATCTCGATATCGGGATAGTGATCGCTGCGGCGGCGGTGATATTTGAGATGAACGGACGGGGTTCGTTGTTTGTAGAACGAAGCGACGGGTTATCGGATTTGAGCGTACTTGCGGCATCGCTACCGATCATGGCGGCGGTTGCGGCATCGCTGGTGGCGTTGCGGCTGTTTAGGTTTTCAGGTATTGTGTTCGAGCGTTTGGCCCGGGTGAATTTCCACTCGATGTTTTCGCTTGCGCTGAAGGTCTTCTCGCGTTCGACGATGCGCCATGCAGTGCTGATGCTGCTGGCAGCGGGGACGATGATTGTGGTGATCAATGCCAGTGGACTGTCGGCGACGTTAGGCAGGAATACGAGTGATCGCATCGATTTCGCTACGGCATCTGACATGAGGATTTCGGGCATCGACGGATTCAAAGCATCGGAGAATCAAGTGGTATCAGCGATTAGTGGGTTGGTTTGGGTCCGGGAGCATACTTGGGCGGCGCGTACAGAGGCTCGAACCGGCGGTTCGGATTCGGCGACGGGCTTCACGATGCTATCGGTGCGGCCAGAGGAGTTCGATGGGTCAGCCAAGTTCAGGTCTGATTTCGCTGACGGTTCTTTAAGCGATCTGATGGGTGAGATTTCGGATTATGCGGCGACGGGGGCGTTGGATTTGCCGGATGACGTGGCCCGGTTGGAAGCGGCTGTCAAGTTGCATCGAACAGGCAAGGGGCGTTTAGATATTTGGGCCCGGTTGCTCGATGGCGAAGGGACGACGCACACGATCCGCATGACCTCGGAGAATGGAGGCCCGTCGGATAGTACTTGGCACCGCGTGGTTGGCGATGTCAAGGCTGAATTGGTGCGGCCGGTTCGTTTTATCGCTCTTGAGATCTACGAGCCACCGACATCGCCAGTCGGGAGTGCGGCGACGTTGACGGTGGATTGGATGCGGGCTGAGATCGGAAATGGTTCTTCAGTGCTGATCTCGGAGTTTTCTGATGTCCATGTTTGGCATCTGATGGCGACGTCTATTGATGACGATTCGCAGTTGTTGGTGGTCGACCAGGCAATGAGTGACAGCGAGGACGGGAAGTCACTTGAGATTGTGATGGGGCGTGGAACTGACGACGGTGTTCGGGGGATTTACTACTCGGAGAATGGGCCTGTTTCGGTTCCTTTGGTAGTGAGCGAAGTGCTGTTGGATGAGGCGGGTCTTGAAGTTGGCGACCATTTCGCGGGTCACGCGTATGGTCGTTTTGTGCCGTTCGAAGTGCGAGACGTTTTTCATCTTTTCCCGACGATGACTGATGGTGCGAAACCGTTTGCGGTTGCGAATGTTGAGGCGTTGCTGTCTTATCTGACGCCGGTTAGCGAACCGTTTTTGTCGAATTCGGCGGAGGTGTTTGTGGCGGTGGATAATGAGGTCCCGCATGGCGAGCGTATCGCAGAGATTAAAAGCATCGAGCCCTCGTTGAGGGTGGCTGATAACGATGCGTTGCTTGCGGAATCTTCGACTCGCTTGGGCGATGCGGCGGGTTGGAGGATCGTGGGAGCGTTGATCGCGATTTCGGCGGTGGCGGTTGCTGTTATCTCGGGATTTGCGATCACGTTTCACAACCAAGATTTGAGTCGTCTCGATGCGGCGCTGGTCGAGTCGCTCGGCGGGAGTCGTATGGGAGTTGCTTTGGAAGCGTCAACGCGGCTCTTGATATCGCTTGGGCTGGGTTTCGCACTCGGTTTGGCTGGAGGGATATACAGTGTTCGTTTCATTGCTGACCGGATGACACGGACTTCGACTGGCGACATCGCATTACCGCCGATGCTGTTGCAAATCGATTGGTTGCCGGTTGTGGGCGCAGCGGTGCTGTTGACGGCGGTTGCTTTGATCCCGACGGTTTGGGGCGGAATTCGGCCCAAAGATACTGTTGCGGGCAGAATCAGGGCCTCGTCTGCAGCGTGAATCGATCGCTCATTTCCTCGCGCCGTGCGGCGGTCGCGGCATTGCCGAGACTGGTGCTTAGGCGCGCTTTTTCTGAAAAGACGTTTGTCGTTCTGCGCCTCATCGGGCTGACTATCGCGGTGGCAGTTTCTGCAGGCGTGTTCATCTACTTGGACGCGATTGGGCAATCGGCGTTGTCTCAGAGCCTGTCGGGACATCGACAGCAGGATCTGAACGTGGCGGTCAGAGCTCGGAACGATTCGATCTCGCAGGCAGCGCACACGCAGCTTATTGATCTGGTTGGCGGTACACGATCAGGGGAGTTGGCGGGAGTGTTGAATGAGCCGGTCATGGCAGCGAAGTCTGTGACGCTGGTGTTCGATAGGGAGTTGGTTGTGTGGAAGAACGCCCGAACGTTTCTGGCTTATGTCGATGGGATTCAGGATGTTGCGTCGCTTTCGGAGGGATCTTGGCCGTCGCACTTGAGCGGAGTGGACCCCGTACAAGTCGCGATCTCTGACGCCGATGCCAAGTATCTGGGCATTGACATAGGACAATCTGTGCGGTTGAGTTCGCCTACCGTTGAGGAGATTCATGTCGATGCGCTTGTGACCGGAATTTATACACGCAACGATGCCGCGGCATTGCAGTGGGCAGCGACGGATGAGGGCCTTGGCGCGACTAGTACAGCGTTTGAGTTCGCACCGTTTGTGGTGCATGAGGCGACGTTAATCGATGCGGTTGCGACTAAGATGCCCGACACGGAGGTGCGGTATTTCTGGATATTCGAAACGGATGTCGGGAAGATTCATTCGCGGGATGCTGAGCGGATCTTGTCCGACTTGGAGTCGCAACTGGCGGTTCTCAAGCAGGGGTTACAGGGATTCCAGCGGATCAGTTCGCTTGATGATGCATTGTCATCGTTTCTCGAGGTTTCTGAGATCTCTCGGGGTTTGATGTTGTCCGTTGGGGCAGTTATCGCGCTTTCAGCACTGACATTCTCTGCGTTGGTCGCTGGACAAGCTCGTGATATTCGCTTCGCCGAGAGTGGGATGGTACGCGCCCGAGGGGCGACAGCATCGCAGGAAATCTGTTTGATGACTGGGGAGACGCTGCTGATCGCCGCCGCCGCGCTCGTTGCCGGTGTCACAGTCGCGCTTGTAGGCGTAACGTTGGCCGGCAGATTGCCGGTGTTAACAGAACTTACAGCGGGGGAACTGCTGCCGGCGAGTCTTTCGGTGCAATCGGTCGTCGCGGCGTTCGCGGTTGCGGTGATCGGTATGTTCGCACTCCTACTGCCCTCTTTGCGTCGAAACTCGTCGACGGCGGAGGAACTAACCAATCGATTAGCACGACCTCCGCAACGCAATCTGGCGCAACGCTACTATCTCGACGTCGTGCTGTTGTGCATCGGGGTTGCGGCATTGTGGCAACTATCGCAGGAAGACCTGTACATCTCGTCCAGCGCGTTGGGAGAAGGTTTCAGCAACCGTCTGGCATTGGCGATGCCGGCGGCGACTGCGGCGGGGGGAGCGATCGTCCTGCTTCGGTTCCTGCCGTTTGTGTTGGGCGGTGTTGCCGAAGTCCTAGCTCGTCTGCCGTCGGTATTCAGGCTCTCGCCCGCGATACCGCTCGCGTTGTGGTCGCTGGCGCGTAACCCCCGTTCGAGCATGGGTTTGATGCTGCTGATCATGCTCGCGGCTACGATTGGCGTGCTATTGTCGATACTCTCACCGTCAATAACGCGGTACGCGGTTGATGATGCCCGGTATCGCGTCGGGGCCGACTTGCGACTATCTAGCATGATCGTTCGCAATCGCAGCAATCTGCATCGCTCCATTGACGAGATGTCGACGAAGTTAGGCTACGCGGCGATGTCGCCAGTCGCGCGCGTTGCAGGCACGGTGTCTGCACCTGGAGGCAACGAGCCCGTCACTGCGCTGGGCATTGATACGACTGAATTTCCCGAGGCGACATGGTGGCGTTCCGATTTGAGTTCGGAATCGCCGCATGATATCGCGGCATTGCTTAAATCACGAGACACCGACGGGTTTCCCATACCTGCCGACGCGGAGTGGCTGACGGCGTTGATTAAACCCGACACGCAACGGGCTGACACTGGCCTAGTGGCCCGCATTCGCGATGAGTCGGGCCTCTATCATTCTCTGACTATCGGCAACCTCGAACCACGCGCAGTTACGGTTGAAAATCCTTTCAGCTGCGCCAAACCGATTCCGCTAGAAGACGGCGAGGGCTTCGAGCCGCCGGACTGGTGCAGGATCGGCATGTCGTTGGCTCCATTGCGCAGGGACACTGGAAATGACGAGAAACTCTGGCTGGAGTTCATCGGAATCTCGCGTCGTCCCATCGAAGATGCCCCTCAACCGACTACGGGCTCCGTTCGGATCAAAGACATTTCGACTGCCAACGCTGCCGCTGAACTGACTTTGCTGACCGATTTTGGCGACATCATCGATAGGCGAACATCAGGGGCAGGGTTCGGCGATTTGGGTGCGCGTATCGATCCGTATGCCGAAACCCCGGGCGAGGGAGCGGTTCTCACTTGGTCGGTACCGCGCTTCGGCCAACTCAAGGGCGTTCGCATCGGGACGTCTGATGACACGTTGCGTGTCGTTGGCAGCAAGTGGTTCGAAGACGAGTTGGAACTTGAGAGGGGCGACACGACACGGCTGTTTCTGGGCAACCGGAGCACGACCGTCGAGTTCGTCTCGTTCACCGACTACTTCCCAACATTCCCGTCGGTATCATCCCGGTATCTGATCGCCGATCTACGCGAAATCCAGCGGATACTGTCGATAGATCAGACTCGCGGCGCTGACGCGACCAACGAGCTTTGGATCTCTGCGCCTGGCGCTGGTGCCGAGGATCTACGAGAGATCGAAGACATCTTGACGTTCAATAACGTCTCGGCCCGGTTGATGCAACACGCTGGTTCTGAGGTCATGCGATCGCGAAGCGATGCGCTAACGGCTGCGGGTTGGAACGGCTATCTGGGTTTCGGCTTCATCGCCGTAACTACGGTATCAGTGCTGGCGTTCATCGTCACGGGATGGACGACATATCGACTGCGCCGGCTCGAACTGGCGGTGCTGAAGTCGATGGGGCTGACGATGCGGCAGATGTTGATCATGATCGGCTTGGAGCAAATTGTGATCGCATCGATCTCATTGATGATCGGAGCCGGCATCGGGTTGATGCTGAGCGCAGTGCTTCTGCCTTATCTCGCCGGTAGGGATGCGTCGACGTTGGCGCCTCCGATGGCGGTTGAGATCGGCACGCAGATGCTCGGCATCCTCCTTGGAATAATCGCGGTCGCGTTGGCGGCTTCGGTTACTTGGATATTCCTATGGGTCAGATCTCAGCATGCGACGACGGTGATACGCGCCGGACAGGCTGGAGTCTAGACCGACTCAGCGAGACCGTATTTCGACGAGCCGCCATAAATGGTCCGACGTGATCCGTGCTGCCCCCTACCCAGTCTGCTAACATTGCCGTCTACTGACGCCATACCGCATACGGGAGGAGCACGCTATGGCCGAGAAGCCGAAGGTAGTTATCGTTGGGGGCGGGCACAATGGCTTGGTGGCCGCAGGCTACCTCGGACGGGCCGGGCTGAACGTCCAAGTGCTGGAGCGCAGGGACGTCGTCGGAGGCGCAGTAGTCACCGAGGAGTGGTTCCCCGGCTACCACATCTCCACCTGCTCCTACGTCTGCCACATCCTCCAGAAAAAGGTCATCGACGACCTAGAGCTTCGCAGATACGGCTTCCATGTCTACCCTATCGACCCGTCTCGCGTTCACCCCTACCCTAACGGAAAGAAAGTCACCTTCTGGCACGATGACGCGCAGACGGTTGAGGAGCTCAGGGACGAGTTTCCAGAGGACGCTGACGCCTGGTTCGCATGGGCCGACTTTTGGCACCGAGCCGTCCGGGTACTCAGCGACTACTACCTCGGCCCGCCTCCATCACTCGCCGAACTCGCCGAGAGGTTCCGACAGGAAGGCGAGGAAGAGCTACTCGAGACGCTGTTGACTGTCCCGCTGAAAGAACTAATCGAACGCTATTTCGTGTCAGACGAGGTCAAGGCGGCAGTGAGTACCGGCGCATTCGACATGGGAGACATCAGCGCTCCTGGCAGCGCTTACATCACCGCACTATATCGCTTCAGCGCATTCCGCGAAGACACGGAGAACTATGGTATCGTCCGCGGCGGAATGGGAGGAATCACCCAGTCGCTGGCCAGATCAGCCGAGGCGTCAGGCGTCTCGATCAGGACTGGTACCGAGGTGAAACGCATCCTCACGAGCGACGGCAGAGCCACCGGCGTCGAGCTCGTGGACGGCGGAGTAATCGGGGCCGACATTGTCCTGTCGAACGCCGATCCGAAACGCACCTACCTCACGCTGCTGGACGAAGCCGCCCTCCCGAGTGAGTTCATCGACGAAGTAAGAGCACTCAAGACAATGGCCGCCTCTGCCAAGTTCCTCTGCGCTATCAAGGAGCTGCCCGACTTCTCCCGTCACCTTGGACCTAACTTCAATCCCGAACACTTGGCGATGATGACCCTCTGCCCCACGGTCGACCAGAGCGAGAAAGCGTGGGAGGACTGTAAGAACGGACGGGTGACAAAAACGCCTATCATGCAGCTCCAAATCCCCTCCGTCTACGACAATTCGGTCGCACCAGAAGGTCACCACGTTCTCTCTCTGTGGGTCTATTTCCTACCTCCACACGTCAAAGACGGTTCATGGTCGGAGATGCGCCAAGAGTACGGCGAGTGGCTCATCGACTACGTCTCTGAGTACGCCCCTAACTTTAGAGATTCGATAATCGACTGGACATTCCTCACCCCAGAAGACATCGAGGAGCGCATCGGACTGACCGACGGCAACATCAGGCATCTCGACATGATCCCCCAGCAGATGATGTCACGCCGTCCCTTGCCCGGCTGGTCCGACTACCGATCGCCTATCAACGGCCTGTACTTGTGTGGCGCGGGGACACATCCCGGTGGCGAAGTCACCGGCGCGCCCGGACACAACGCCGCCCATATCGTGCTCGAGGATCTTGGGCGTTGAACACAGGCACCAACTTATTCCTCACCTTCGTAAAGCGAGAGGGCGTAGGGGCATTCGCCATCATTCCCGTAAAGGCAGGTGCGAACTGAGCACAAACCTCAAACACCGCTCTCATCTTTAAATCCGTCAAATTCCAGTTCAGACGTTGCCGTTATCAACGTCAAACAAGACTTCCCGCCACACACATCTTCCATTGATCGATCCCTAGCGGAAGGGTCTGTTTTTCGACTAACTGGGTAGTTGCATTAGAGCGATTGATCGAAAGATGAGTTGCCAAACGATAGACCTGATATTATGCGGTCAACCATACTGGAGGTGTCGTATTTGAACTATAGACTGCGTATAGCAACCGCTATTATGCTTATCGTGCCGGTCGTCATTATCGTCGCGGTTTTCGCTTGGATGCTATTCCGATCCGGACAGACATCCGGTTACAGCACAAGCAGCACCGCGATCGGATTGACCGCGTCAGCCATGTTGATGTCGACCGACGGAACCACCATAGGTACTGTTTCGTTTACCCAAGGCCCATATGGCGTGCTCATCGCAGTCGACGCGAAAGGAATTGCCCCTGGCGGACACGCTTTCATCATTCACGAAGTTGGCATGTGCGAGCCCGATTTCGCCGCCGCTGGAGATCATTTCGACCCCGTTGAAACTCAAAACGGCTTCGTCCACTCAAATTGGACGCAACGCGGTTCCCTAGGATCGCACGGAGGCGACCTGCCTAACATCTACGCCGCCTCCGATGGCCGCGCCCGCGCCGATTTCTTTGCCGACAGCGTCACCCTCGAATCCGGACCAGCCCATTCCCTCTTCGACTCCAACGGCTCAGCCGTAATCATCCACGAGAAGCCAGACAACTACGCCGAAGAAGAGTCGGACACCGGGAAGCGCTTAGCTTGCGGGGTGATAAGACTCTCATCGTAGTCTTCACACCAAACATCCGGTGTGTGCCGCGATAGGGTTAACCACATCGGTTAACGACGGAGTTGAAGGGTTTGTCCGTTGAACACGCGGAGCATCTGGCGTCCTAACAAGGACGAGGTCGTTGTCGAACACGGTGCGGTTGCCACGGCTCACCCAATCGCCGCGCAGGTCGGCGTCGACATCCTAAAGAGCGGCGGCAACGCTGTCGATGCCGCCATCGCCACTGGATTCTGCCTCAACGTGGTTGAACCGGCGAGTTCATCCATCGCTGGACACGGTCAGATGATCGTCCACATGGCTTCGGAGCGACGCAGCATTGCCATTGACTACGGTCACCGCGCGCCTCGGGCCGCAACTGCCGACACGTTTCGTGTCATCGGTCAAGCTGTTCAAGGTAACGGCATTTACGAAGTAGAAGGCCAGGCCAACGCTATCGGACATCGCTCGGTTGGCATGCCTGGTGTCACGGCCGGCATGTGCCGCGCCCATGAGTTGTTCGGTTCCCTACCGTTGGAGCAACTACTAGAACCGGCGGTCCACTACGCTAGAGAAGGATTCGCGGCAGATCCGACCACCACCCTGCAAATCGCCAGAAACATGCCGAATCTTCTCCGGTACGGGGAAGCTGGTCGTGTGTTCCTACCAGACGGATATCCACCCGCGGCTAGCGAGAAGATCATCCAGCGCGATCTCGCCGACACTCTCGAACGAATCGGACGGGAAGGCAAGGACGCCCTGCACAGAGGCGAGATCGCAGCCGCCATCGACGAGGAGATGAGGCGGAACGACGGTCTGCTTGACGCACATGATCTCGGAGATTACGAGGCGGAGGTTTACGATCCCTTGAGGATCGCGTACCGGGGTTTTGAAGTGCTCGGTTCGCCGGTGCCAGCGGGAACGATTACCCACTTGCAGACTCTCAACATCTTGGAGAATTTCGACTTAGGTGACCTCGCTCACGGTTCACCAGAACATTTGCACCTTTTCATCGAGGCGGCGCGGCATGCCTTCGCCGACAGGTACAGCTACTTGGGCGACCCAGATTTTGGTGCCGTGCCGTTGGAAGGGATATTGTCGAAAGATTACGCTCGCGAGATCGTCCGTTCCATCGATCTGAACATCGCCAAGCTCGAGCAGGAGCGAGAACTCCAGCCTTGGGTCGCATATTCTGACAGACCTCTGCATGATCCTTGGCGGCACGACCCGCAACCGCGGCCGAAGCACAACGCCGAAGCATCTCCCCCAAGCGAAGGCGATTGCACGACTCATCTCAGCGTTGTCGACAGCGACAGAAACATGGCGGCTTGTACGCAGACTGCGGTCGGAGGATTCGGCTCCTGCGTGATGGTGCCCGGTACCGGAGTGCTTCTCACCAACGGAATGGTCGTTTTCAACCCCAAACCCGGCGCGGCTAACTCGATCGCAGGGTTCAAGCGCGGTCTGAACAACATGAGCCCAGTGCTGCTGCTCCGAGACGGCCAGCCGTTCCTCACCGTCGGCGCGCCCGGCGGCCGCAGGATCATCTGCCGCATCGCACACGTCATATCAAACGTCATCGACTTTGGTATGCCCATGCAGGATGCGATCACCGCGCCGAGCGTCGATGCCGCAGAGCGAGAAACATTCCTCGATCACAGGATCGAACCGTCAACTGTCGAAGCGCTCACCCAAATGGGGCACAACGTCGCGGTGGTCCCGGAACCCTCCACTGGCGGAGGTTTCTCACGACCGCGCGGTGTGATGATCGACCCAGACGATGGCCTGCTTCGCGCTGGGGTACACCCCTTCGGACCTGACGAAGCTCGCGGCTATTAGAGAACATTCACCTAGAACGATCCAAAGCAGTCCGGTTCTGCCCTTGGCGCAGGCGCCTACGCCTCTGGTGCCGCGCAGTATTGGAGGCGGAGTCTGGCGAGGTCGTGGTCGTCTACGTTGCGGAGGGCCGCGGGGATGCAACCGGTGAGGGTATTGCCGGAGAGCCAGAGCGTGTCCAGGTTGGCGAGGCTGCCCAGCTGGGTGGGGATGGCGCCCGTCAGCTGGTTGCTTTGGAGGTAGAGCGACTCTAGCTTGGAAAGCTTGCCGAGTTGCGTCGGGATGGCGCCTGTCAGCCCGTTGCCGGAGAGGTCGAGCACCTCCAGGTTGGCCGGTTTCCCGAGTTGTGCGGGGATGGAGCCGGTAAGCCGGTTGTCGTTGAGGTAGAGGTCCCGCAGTTTGGTCAGATCGCCGAGCTGCGTCGGGATCGAGCCGGTCAACTGGTTGCCGGAGAGAGAGAGGTCCTGCAGGTTCGTCAGGCTTCCCATCTGGGTTGGTATGCCGCCGGCCAACTGATTATCGTCGAGGTTCATGAATCGGAGGTTTGTCAGGTTGCCCAACTGCGTCGGGATCGCGCCAGTCAGTTGGTTGTCGCCGAGGAAGAGGTCCCGGAGGTTGGACAGGCTCCCAAGTTCCGGCGGTATCGGACCGGTCAGCCGGTTGTGGTCGAGATGCAGGGCGACCAAGTTGCTCAGACCGCTCAGTTCTGCCGGTATCTTGCCGGTCAGCCGGTTTCCGTAGAGCCGCAGATCCGCCAGGGCGGTCAGGCCTGCCAGTTGGGCGGGTACGCTCCCGTCGAGGGCCTTCTCCGGCAGACGCAGCTGCGTCACACGGCTGGGCGTACCTTCAACCTTCACACCGTCCCAGCTTGTGATCGCGGTGTCGACGCTCCAGTTCAGCGTCGCGGTGCCTCTCAGCGTGTCCTTGGCGGCCAGCAGGTTGATGCAGTCCAACACCAGCCCCGGATTGGCGCTCGGGTTCGGCACCGCCGTACCGTTCCAGCAGGTGCCTCGCGCCTCCCGGATGCGCAGCATCAACTCGTCGCCGTTCTCCCACGGCTGCGACGCCACGGACCAGCTCAGGGTGTCGTTCGCGGCGTCTACCGTCGCATCGCCCGCGTTCAGGGAGAGCGACACGGTGCCGTCCAGCTCGATAAAGTTCGCTACTTGCCCCGCGAGCGCGTTGTCCGAGGAGAGTTCGAACTTGACCGTGCCGGACTCCCAAGCGATCCGTTCCAGAGTCGCCGACGCGCTGTCGGCGTCGGTGAAGGTTGCAGGTTTGAGGACACCGTTCGTGGCGTCGGCGGCTACTGCGGTGCCGTCGGTGATGGGGTCGAAGAAAGCTTCGTGGAGGGTGCCGTCGGGGGCGGTGGCTGTTACTGTCCATTCGTTGCTGATGTCAAAGTTGCATAGCGCGTACTCGGGCCAAGTTTCCAGCAAATCGAACCGATACTCTCCTGCGGGAACCGGCCGCGCCAAGCTGACCATCTGTTCGTACTTGATCGTGTCGAACGCTCCATCTCCGTCCTCGTCGATGTCCACCGATTCGCTGTCCGCAGAGTCGAACAGGTCTGCATCTCTGCCCTCGAACCGAAGCGTGATCCTGATGTCGGGATAGACACCGTAAGCTTCTATTGTGTCGATCGCGGTGCCTGCTGGCTGGCCGGAGGCGAATCTCTGGTCGATGTTCCAAATGGTGAAAGAAGCGTCCATTTCTTCTGGGAAGTTGCGCTGGTTGCGAATGTGCCGGTATTTCTCCAACACACAAGCCTTGTATGCGGCCGAACCGTCGCCACCACCGAACTCGGATCTGACATCTGCGATGCGCATCTTCAGATCGCCGAGAGTGATCGTCGGAGGCGTCCCTGTGTCGGGCTGCACATCCAACAGGAACTCCTGGCCGTCGCGATTTGAACCCGTCCCTGAGGCGGCAGGTAGCCAAGCTTTGCGACTTGCGCTGTGCATGCTGTAACGGTCGTCGGGAAAGTACCGGTCTCCCAGAGCGAGCAGGAAGTGGTCAGAGAGTTTGAATTGCGCGTCGAGCGAAGTTCCAAATTCACCTGTTTCGTCGAAAAGGAAGATGATCGCCTCCAGGCCGTCCCACTGATCGTCCCGCTCGGCTAGGATGGTAGCCAAGGCAGCGTTGGCATCTTCAGTCGCGTCGTAGGGCGTGCCATCGACCCAAACCGCCACGATGCTGGACGGGCCGGTGCCCTTCAGGTAGACGCTGACGTTGAGGTTGAATTTCAGCACCGCAACGTACTTGCCGTCGGCATCGATTACGACCTCCGACGATAGCGAGTTCATGGTAGCCTTCACGATGATGTCATTCTCAATGATCTTCTCCTCGATCGATGTGTCACCGGCGTTCAATGGTCGCGCTAATTCGCGTGATTCCACGACAAGCTGTTCCGGCTCTTGAATAGTCGGCGGCGGCGGATCATCGATCCGAAGGGTGGCTTCTTGGGTCTGAATAGAGGGTGTCGAGGTGATCACTATCGGAGGATCATCGTCCTCGGTCAAAACACTGCACGCCAGTAAGGCCGCGACCATCGGAATGAGCATCATTGGTCGTATCATCTTCAGTCCTCGTATCCACTAATGCGGGTTGTGGAGGAGATAGATGGCTCGGAGCTGCTCTATGTCCTCTTCGTGTATCTCATAACCGGTATGCATTACGGCATCTATTAGGTTGTCAAGGTCGGTCTTGGTGTCGCCGTAAAAGTCGGGCAGACCGAGCGTATGCCCGAACTCGTGCAGCACGATGCGCAATCCGTACACGTAGTATTTCCCAGGCGTACCGCTGCCAGGCACCTTTACACCGTTCCTAGCCTTGATGGCGTTCCACTCAAACTCTTTGTGTTGCCAAATTCCGTTTGCGTCTTTTTTGGCATTCCAGGGCGGGTCCTCGAAGATCATGTACATGGTCTTCTTGTGGTCCAAATCCTGGACAGACTTGACGCAGGCCCTTGCAATATCGCAGCCCTCGTCTGAACTGCCGCTCTCAACGGTGGATCTGTTGTTTTTGTTGACCGTCTTGATCGTCACGGTGAAACTGTCATTGCAGCTCCGGCCCGTGCAGATCTCCAATCCTTTGCCAAGGACGTTCATCTCTGAGTTCCATTCGCTTACCGCCGTCGGTATCGCATGCTCTACGACGCGGTTCCCGATAGTGCCTTCCACGTATTTCACTCTGTGATCCGCTTGGTGTCGGCTGTTCTTGGGCGTCGGCGCCACGTCGTTGACGGCGACTGGCCACGGGGATTGCCAGCGGGAGCCAGCGTTCATGTGCCAGGCGCGGACGTTGAAAGAATATGTCGTGCCAGGTGTCAGCCCGGTGACTTTGACCGAATCACCATCAGGTACAACGCGATGCGAACTCGCCGACGGAGATATTTCCACCTCGTATCCGTCGGCACCATCGGTAGAGCCCCATTCGAATTTGATGCCCCTGCCACCGATTAAATCTTCCGTATTCAGACCTGTCGGTGTATCGGGTCTCACAGCAATCTCTGGTGTGGCGTCGGACCATTCGCCCTCCCCTTGCAAGTTCCAGCCTCGCACTTGATAGACGTAGGTCTTCTCAGGATCCAGACTGGTAACCGTTGCACTGGTGCCAGTGAAGACGGTCGGCAGTACGGTCCAATTGTCGAGACGCGGGATTCTGTGATGTTCGCGTTGACGCACCTGGTACCCGGTTGCATCATTGTCGGCATTCCAGTTAAGGTCTATCTCTCGGCTGTCCGTGCCGGGTGCTCCTGTGAGCCCTGTCACCTTTCCGGGAAGCGTAAGAGTCGTCTCCGCCTCGTCAGACCATTCGCCTTCGACCCTGGCTGAGCCCGTGCCCTTGATGCCTCTGACCCTGTGCTTGTAGGTTTCACCTCCGGTCAAGCCTTTGACGACGGCGCTCGAGTTCGCAGTATCGATGGTCACCTCGGTCGAGTCCAGAACAACCCAATGATCAGACTGAAACACCCGCTGTCTCCACTGCGCAACTTCGTAGTCGTCCGCGCGATCGGCTGGGTCCCAGTCGAGGTCTATGGTCCCGCGAACCGAGCCGGGCGTTCCGGTGAGGCCGGTCACCTTGGCAGGAGCGTTAGGCTCGACAGTCACCGTGAAACTGTCCGAGACCGTCAATCTGTCTGCGTGCCCGGACGCTCTGTCCGCGGCGGTGACCGTGATGGTCGCCGAGCCGGCGGTTTTCGCCGCGATCGTCAGGTCGTCGCCGCTCACACTTGCGGTCGCGACGCCGGTATTCGACGAACTGGCGGAATAGCTCAACGTGTCGTTGGTGTCAGGGTCGCTGAATCTGCCTTGCAAGGAGATGATCCTGGAAACGCTGGCGGTCATCGTCTGATCGGCGATAGGTGACGCCACTTCAGGACGCTCGTTCACGTCGGTGACGGTGATGGTGACGTTCCGGTCAGCCGTGCTGCCGCTGTCGTCGCTGGCCCGTACGGTGATCCTGTAGACGTTGTCCTGATTCGAGTCGTGCGGACTCTCATAGTTCGGTGGGTTCTTGAACGTGAGAATACCGCTGGAGATAGTGAAGTCGGTTCGGTCGGTCTCGAAGGTAGTGTTAGGTAGCGACCAGGTTATGTTGCCGCCGCCGGGATCCGAGGCGCGGTAAGTCGCCACCGATCCAGTTCCGCCCTCGGCGTAGGTAACCGAAGACGGACCGGAGGTGATCGTCGGCGCTAGGTTCGTGACGGTGACGGTCACGTTTCTGTCGGCGGTGAGGCTACCGTCGCTGGCCCTGACGGTGACCTTGTAGATGTTGTCGTCGTTGGAGTCGTCCGGGTCCTCGTAGTCTGGCGTGTCATCGAACGTGAGAACGCCGTTTGAGGATATGTTGAAGTCGTTGCGGTCGATCTCGAAGGTAGTGTTCGGCAGCGACCAAGTTATGGTGCCGCCGCAGGGATCCGAGGCGCGATATGTCGCTACCGATCCGGTTCCGCCCTCGGCGTAGCTCACCGAAGAACGACCTGAAGAGATCGACGGGGCTCTGTTCGTGACCGTGACAGTGACGTCCCTGTCGTCTGAGCCGCCGTTGTCGTCGCTGGCCCTGACGGTGACCTTGTAGATGTTGTCGTCGTTGGAGTCGTCCGGATCCTCGTAGTCTGGCGTGTCATCGAACGTGAGAACGCCGCCGGAGGATATGTCGAAGTCGCCCTCGTCGGTCCCCAGAAGAGACCAGGTTATGGGATCGCCGTCGGGATCCGTAGCGCGGTATGTCCCCACCGAACCTGTTCGACACTCGCCGTAGCTCACCGTAGAGGGGCCGGAAGTGATGTCCGGATCCCTGTTCACCTCATCGTCGTCGTCGATCGTGAGCGTCGCTCTGGACCGCGAACCGGTGCCTGAGACGGTGGACGGGAGAGTGCCGAATCTTAGATTCACCGTCTCATCGTCGAAATCATCGTCATCTTTGGCCTTGATCTTGAACGACTCCGATTTGCTGAGACTGTTGAAGTTCAGCTTGTCGGTGGACGACAGACCATCGACGTCGTAATCCGTGCTCTCGGCCGTGCCGTTCGTCACGTTTATCGGCACGCCTATGAAGTCGCTGCTGCGATGGCTAAGCTCGACGGTGATAGTGCTGTCTGATCCTTCGACCACGGAGTACGACGATTCACTGAAACTCACGGTCGGGTTCTTGACGTTTACGGGGTTGTTCGAAACCCCGGACGAGGCGATCGCCCTACCGCCCATTTCTTCGACATACGACCATAGACTGTTTCCCGGCGCTACGCAGCCGTACACGGTGTAAGACTCGGTGGCCGAGGTCAGTCCGACGATGGAATCGGTCTCTCTGAATCGGGTGCAGCCCGAGTTAAACGCCGCGCTGAGGCTGTTCAGCACGACGGTGTGCAAATTGTATTCTTTATGGCCTTCCAGCCCGGCGACGCTTACTGAGAATCGGTCTCCCGAACCGCCCGGCACCAGTTCCGTAGAAGCAAGACCGCTGATGGTCACCGTGGTCCTCGCCTGCTGTCCGGTCACTCCCGGTTGGATGACGGTCACGCTCACTTCCTTGATGACGTTTCCGGTCGCGGACTCGACCATCCGGACGTATCCTTCGCCGACGGTGCAGGCGTTCAGGGTGATCCACGTGGGCGCGGCGGCGGCCTGAGTTGATCCAGCTGTCCCGGCGTTGTCGCACGATTCGTCCTCTGGGGTGAAGTGCCCGCTGTAACGGATCTCCACCTCAAGGTCGAACGGGACGACGTGGAAGCCCACGGCGAGGGTGGTCTGTCCCTTCTGCACCTCGCTGGGAACGACGACGAGTTCGCCGGTGGTCGCGGGAGTCGTCTCGGACTCATTGGCATCCGGGACCGGGGTAGTTGTCCCTGTCCCGCCATCCTGCGCCGAGATACGGTCCGCTGGAGGCGTCACGAGATAAGAGATAAAGATCAGGGCCGTCAGTGCGATCAGCCCTATCGCGATTGTCTTGAGAGTTGCTAAATTTGACATTCGACTCACAGTACGGGAAGAGAAAGATTAGGAATCAACAGCGTGGATGACATTTTGTGGAATTTCTTGAGAAATGGAAAAGTCCATCAAATTCAGAGCGTTGTATGGGACTAGTGTTCGTATTGGGAGACGCGCATGGATGGAATGAAAAAATCCACAGCGACGGTGATCCTAGTTCTGATCGCCGCCGCTTGTGGAAACTCGACTAACGCTGTTTCCACGTCGGGCACGACGGTCACCATAGCCGGCGATTCGGAGTGGCAGATCCCAGCAGGGTTCAGCGTCGTGCCTACTCCCACTAGACAGCAGGGCGATGCGATGTCAGCGAACGATGTCGGGCCTCCGCCAGACATCCCGGAATTCTCAATGACACGCGAGCTAGAAGCTGGTGGAGATAGGGAGTGGGTACTCATAGTGGTCTGGGCGGACGGAGTGTCCCCTCACGCGGACCCTGAGGAAGTGTTGATGTCCTGGACCGAGGAGCGGATCAGGCACGCGGATTATGACGCGGTAGTAGTTACAGACCGACTCGGTCTACAGTCCGCCACTTGGCGCGGTAAAGCCCAAAGTTACGATCGTTCCGGTCAAGAATTGCCTCAGGGCATAATCGCGGCAGTCATCTCTCATCCTGAGACCCAAAGAGTTTGGCGACTCTCGTGCTTTGTTTCATCCGAAGAAGTGAGCGACGAGGTCGCCCGAATCTGCGATCAGTTCCAAGCCGAGTTTCGTCCTCTATAGCGATCTTGGGCAAGCCATACTACACTCGCGCCGTCCCTAGGGAACATTTCCTTGATGCGCTGCGTCTTATTGTGTTGTAACCCTTCTCGAATCCAGAATGATTCAACAGAGGGTCTTGATCCAGACGACGGACGGAGGAAACAATATGTTTGAGGGTCTCGCTGGACTAAACGGGTTGAGGTGGTCGACATGGGCCGCAGTATCGGCTGCGACTCTATACCTGATAGCCACTGTCCTGATATCGGCTTGCGGAGAGGACCGCGAGCCCGCCGCTGTGTCGGACGAGATGCGCTCCGCCAAGGAACGAGCCGTTCCATCAGCCTCACAATCGGACGTGGCTGACTTGGTCAAAGGCAACAGCACCTTCGCATTCGACCTGTTCCATGCTCTGAGGTCGCAGGACGGAAATCTGTTCTATTCGCCTCACAGCATCTCCTTGGCCCTGGCCATGACGTACGCCGGGGCCAAAGGACAGACGGAAATACAGATGGCTGACACGCTCCACTTCCTCATGCCACAGGACAGGCTTCACCCAACGTTCAATGACTTGGATCTCCAACTCGCCTCCCGCGGCGAGACCACTCAGGACAGGGATGGCGAGGGGTTCAAGTTGAACATAGTCAACGCGGTCTGGGGACAGCGAGGCCACGAGTTTCAGGAGCCGTTCCTCGATGTACTGGCAGAGAGCTACGGAGCAGGAGTGAGGCCCGTGGACTTTCAAACGGCTCCCGAAGAGTCGAGAACCGCAATCAATGACTGGGTTGCAGAGAACACCGAGAACAGGATCTTGGATCTGATACCGCCCGATGTCATCTCATCGTTGACCCGGATGGTGCTGACTAATGCCATATACTTCAACGCGTCTTGGACATATCCTTTCCAAGAAGCTAAGACGCGCAATCAGTCTTTCCACCTCATCGACGGCGGAAGCGTCGATGTCCCGATGATGAGAACCGATGAAGAGTTCGGCTATGCGGCGGAAGACGGATATCAGGTAGTAGATCTGCCCTACGTCGGAAATGAGTTGTCCATGACCGTAATAGTTCCGGATAGAGGGCGCTTCAGAGAGTTTGAGGACTCCTTGGACGCTGCATTGGTCGATCGAATTCTCGCAGATCTCAAGGGACGCTACGTTACGCTGGAGCTGCCGAAGTTCGAGTTCGAGTCACAGTTCCGTCTGCGTGAAACCCTCAAATCCATGGGGATGTACGACGCCTTTGACATAACCGCCTCCGACTTCTCCGGCATGGACGGGCGGTCGTGCTTCGCGGGAGACCCCGAGTGCCTGTACATTCGGGAGGCGGTCCACAAGGCGTTCGTATCGGTGGACGAAGCGGGAACGGAGGCGGCAGCAGCCACCGCGGTAGTGATGCAAACGGAATCCGCTCGACCGCGACCGATAAAAGTCACAGTGGACAGGCCCTTCATCTTTATCATCCGAGACCGAGAGAGCGATGCCATTCTCTTTGTCGGAAGAGTAGAGAAGGCATAGGTCGGAAGCCTGCAACTGCCAACCGACGCCAGTCTGCCCAAAGTGAAGGTTAATGCTTCTCAACAACGTTGCAGCAGGACTGGCTACGGTGCTGATTCTTTCTCTAGCAGCAGGCTGCACCGTTGCCCCGATGCCAACGCACACTGCCGAACCAACCCCAGCGCACACTCCAACACCAACACATACGGCCGAACCAACGGCAACACACACTCCAACTCCGACGCATACGCCCCTACCTAAGGCAACTAACATCCCAACTCCGACATCCACGCCTGAACCTACGGCAACACGCACTCCAACTCCGACGCACACGCCTGAACCCACAGCAACGCACACTCCAACTCCGACGCACACGCCCCTACCTACTGCGACGCATACTCCGACACCGACATCCACGCCTGAACCTACTGCAACACGTACTCCAACGCCGACGCGCACGCCTGAACCTACTGCAACGCACACCCCAACGCCGATGCACGTACCCGAACCTACAGCAACGTATACCCCAACGCCGATGCACGTACCCGAACCTACAGCAACGTATACCCCAACATCCACCCCCACTGCTGAAGAAGCCCTCTCCGGATACATCCCCTGGTACAACGACCCGCCATATCCCTTAGCCTTAATGCCGATATTGGAGATATGGCATCGAGACCCTGATCTAGGCCGCGAATTGGCGCAGTCGCCTTGGATCGCCGACGGCCTTGGCCAATGGGAAGACGACGCAATCTATGGATTGGGGCACCTGGCCGACTATGATCTCGTGCTAGCGCGTCAGGTGCTCGCTTACACAATGGAAGAACCGGTACGGTCCCGAAACACCCTACTTCTATCAACCCTGGGACGAATGATCTCGGATCACAGAGATACGTTTGAGTTGCTTATCGGGCAGCCTTGGTTTACAGACGGACTCGACGCCGAGGAGCGCGCGTTCATCACCGCGGTGAGCCATACAACGGGAATAGATGAGCTGTATAGAGATATGCTCTCCGAACGCTACTCACGATCGGCAACCATCTCGCTACCCTTGGCGGGCCCGATCGATCTTTGGGTGTTCTCCAACGACGATCCACCGCCGAGCGAGGATATTACAGCGGTGGTGGAGCGGGGGGCGCGGGGGCGCCGAAAGGATCATGGCAGCGCCGTTCCCCCTGACCGACCTCATCGTCCTGTCACTGAACGTCGACGAATACGACATCGGATACGGTGGAGTGAATTGGGGCGATTCAATGGTATTTCTGAGGGGAGATAGACTGGAACCGTACGATTACGATGGTCTTCTATACCATGAGATAGCACATTTTTGGCTGAATGGCGATATCGGGCCTTTTTGGTTTTACGAAGGCGGAGCAAATATGGTCGCCGCGTACGTAAAAGCCGATGGTCAGGCCCTCGCGGCTGATAAAGGCACACTCTCGTACTGTCAGGACAACGGCGTCCCGAACCTCCACGCGATCAGTGAACCCAACCATCCAAACCCCGTGGCGCAAAGCACCTGTGGCTACTTGCTCGGTGAGCATTTCCTGATCGCCCTGTTCAACGTCATTGGGGAGGCCGCGTTCTCATCGGCGATGCGGGAACTGTACGAGTTGTACTTGGACTATCAGCCCTACGCAACCGACGAGCAGGTCTATCGAATATTCCTCAAGCACACCCCTCCGGACCATGAAGCAGCGTTCCTTGACGTGTTTCGTCGACTCCACGGCGGGCCTTTTCTCGGCGGGAATTGAGGCGCAGACAAGACCTTCAACTATCGGGGGCTTAGCGACCCTTGTGTCGGCGTCTCGGCTTTACATGCGTTGGCGCGTCTCAGCTTCGATAAGTGCATCGTCGATTTTCAGGCTAGGTGCCTATCAGGGAACAACGTTGCCCCTGTCGAAGTAGGCCGATCCTGCTGCAGTGGTTACGGTGATCTCCTGCCGATAATCGCCTAGTTCGGCGGCGTGCGTGGTTGAGCGGTACACGACGTCTGCCGAACCATCGCCTTCAGCGAGTGCTTCATGCAGGATGCGTCCGTCCATTTCGTCTCCGCCGAGGAGGCCCAGGAGGTGGAGGATCGTAGGGGCGATATCGATGTTGCCCGTCGGAGTATCTACGATGGTTGAACTCAGGAAACTGGGCCCACGCGCGATCAGGGTGTTCCGCAGCTCGTGGCGGCTCATGCCACCGTGGGTGCCGACACCGACCGAGCCTCCCCAAGATGCCGTGCGTCCGGGAAAACCGGCATCGTTAGGAGCAGAGTTCCACGCGAAGGACATCGTGAGGTCAGGACTCCTGGGGCCGTCAATGTTGCCTACGCTTGCCGGAAGTGTGCCGGGCACGTTTCCGACGCGTTCCGAAGTCAGCATGGCGCCGCACCAAGGCTGACGGGCGAGCCATGTCGCCAGCCGCTCCACGGTGGCGGGATCGGCCTCGTGCGCGTAGAAGAGCACCGCTGCACCGTTCGGCGCGGCCAACACACCACCAGGCCGACCACCCTGAGGAAATCCAGCAGCCCGCAACTCGGCATCCAAGTCCACAACATGCTCGATGGTCGCATAACCGTGATCCGAGACGACTATAACGTCGGTTTCTTCCGAAGTTCCGTTGCGTTCCAGCCAATCGATGATGCGTCCGAACTGCTCGTCGGCAGAAGCAAGCGCGCGGTTGGAGAGGACGGATCCCACTCCAGCCTTGTGGTTGGAGCTGTCTGGTTCGGAGAACCAGATCAGCGCGACCGCGGGGTCGCGCTCAGCGAGCACGTACTCGGTCAGCACCCGCGTTCCGTGCTCCATCTGTGCAAGATTCGGCGATGCTTTTGCTGGCCACGGACCGAAGCGTTCGATAAGCTGGTCATGCAGTCCTCTGGGCAGGCAGAACTCCGGGTGGATCGTGGCCCCTCCCAGCGCTTCAGCGCGCGGGTTTTGAACGTACGCGTTTCCCGAAGTGCCGACGCCCACAGCCACGTACTCATCCCCGTGGGCGTGCAGGATGTCCGCCAGAGTCGGCACGAGCAGAACGCCTCCCGTCTGCTCGGCCACCCGGGCAAGCACCGGCTCCATCGCTTCCACGATACTGTTCGGGTCATATTCACGAATCACGATCGTGTTGCCGGCGAGGCCGTGGGAGCCGGGGTGGCAACCCGTGACGAGGCTGGCGACGTTGATCCGGGTCACGGTAGGAAACACCGGATGGTTTCTTGCAAAGGTAACTCCACTGGCGGCAAAGGCGGATAGGTTCGGTGCAAGGTCGGCCCTGACCTGTGAAGGCTGGAGTCCGTCGAAGGCGACTATGAGGACGCGGGTCATCGGTGGGAATGTCTTATCTACTGAACAGAGGCTAACTGAAAAGACAGTTTCTGGTGCGGATCATGGCCTGTGTCGTGACCCAACCAGTAAGGTTGGCTTGTGCCGCCTCGGATTTGATGACAGGTTAAAGCGTTTTCAGACGACCTGACTGTAGCTTGTGAACGTAGTCGATCCATATCTAATGAATTGGCTATTGACGCTATTTGAGGAATAAATTACGATTCTCTTTCTTCGATGCCGTGCGTTATTCCGATCTAGGCAGCATAATGTGTGGCAATCGACGGATAGCGTTCCGAACCGCAACGGAGAATCAGGTCATGGCCAACTATGAAAATCTGAAGAGCCGCATCGACAAGGGTGAGGTGATCATCTTGGACGGTGCCATCGGTACCGAGCTCCAGGCCATGGGTGTGCCCATGGACCCGGCGTCATGGTGCGGACCCGGTAACTATACGCACCCGTCCACCGTGCGACAGATGCACGAGCGTTACATCCGCGCAGGCGCCGACATCATCACCACAAACACCTTCAATACCTTACGCCCCGCGCTGGAGGCTTCCGGTTACCACGACTTGGTGAGAGAGATCAACGTCCGATCCGTCGATGCGGCGCTTGAAGCGAGAGATCGGGTCGATGCCGACAGACCCGTTTACATCGCAGGCTCCATCTCGTGCAGGATACCCATCCGCGACCACAAGAACGGGGCTCTCCTCGGCGGCACCGGATTCGGCTATGGCGCCAGCCTATCGGCGGAGGAGTTGAGGACCTACGTTGACGAACAGGCAGACATCTTGGCCGAGTCCGGAATCGACTTCTTCATCATGGAAAACATGTGGGCCGACAACGACTCCAGAGTCATCGCCGCCGAAGCCGCTATCGCTACTGGACTGCCCGTCTGGGTCGGGTTCACCGCGTCTGTCGCGGCCGACGGCGAGACCATCAGGATGAATGCAGGAGACGACCGTCACTACACATCCGGCATGGGAATGCCGATGTTCACGTCAACTTGGCGACCCGTCGACTATGACATGACACTCAACGCAGCAATCCGCGAGGTCGCATCCCTGAACCCCGATGCAATCACCGTCTTCCACAGCAGGATAGACGAGACCACCAAAGCCCTGAAGGCCGCCCGCGAAGAATGGCCCGGCATTCTCGTCGCATATCCCGACGCTGGAAGGACCGATTACCTTGAGACCTGGCAGGACAGCAGTCTCGTCAACGATGTCTCGGCAAACCAACTGGCGGAGGAAGCAAGCATCTGGATCGAGATGGGGACCCAAGTAGTTGGCACCTGTTGCGGATTCGGAGCCAACTACACCGAAGCCCTCCGAGACCGAATCCCAACAGCGGCGTAACTTCAATTAACGACGCGCAAAACAAACCTCCGTACCAACATAGGAACCTTACATGGAAACCAGTCCGCTGGTAGTAGTGGGAGCGGGAATAGCGGGGGCGGCTGCTGCCATCGAAGCCGCCAAGGCTGGCGTGCAGGTCACGCTCATCGACGAAAACCCCGTTCCAACCTCCATGCTCGGGTTGAACATCCCCCAGTTTTACGGTCAACGCTTCACAGACGCTCTCCGCGACAAAGCCGCGATGACTGACCGGGTGGCTATGACCAATAAAGCTCTGTTGGATGCTGAAAAAGCCGGCGTCGACATCCAACTCGGCACGTGTGTCTGGGGCGCTTTTCGCAATACTGAAAACAGCAAGCTTCTCGACGGGCCGCAGATCGGGCTATCCGACTACAAGCGGTCTTGGATGATGAAGTACGAACGGCTCATCGTCGCAACCGGCTCCCGTGACATGACTGTCGGCTTCGCAGGTTGGCACCTATCAGGCGCGATAGGTGCCAACGGCGCCTACTCGCTGATGAGCCGATATCAGGCCCTCTCCTCAAAGCGCATCGTCGTCTTGGGCTCCGGCAACCTCGGCCTCAACACCGCCAAGATGGCACTGGATAACGGGATCGAGGTAGCCGCTGTAGTGGACGTGTCAGACTTCGTCATCGGCGACAATGTTCTCGCCGCCTCGTTACAGGATCAAAGCATCGAAATCTACACTTCCCACACCGTCAAGGAAGCGGTCGGCAGAAATGGCGACATCGAGTCGGTCGTATTAGTCGAGATCGACACCCATGACCAACCGGTTGCCAGCACCGAGAAGATCATCTCCGCCGACACTGTATGCCTCGCCATCGGATTGGTGCCGAACATAGAACTCCTAAGCCTCCTCGACTGCGACCTCGAATTCAAGTCCGAACTCGGCGGCTACGTCCCGGCACACGACGAATGGATGAGGACAAGCGTCGACAATGTCTTCGTCGCGGGTGACGCCGCTGGCTTCCACGACGCAATGATCCTCGCTCCCGAGATCGCGCGCAATCAAGGCCGCATAGCCGGAATCGCTGCCGCCGAATCGCTAAATGCTATCGATGCAGCGGAGGCCGATGCCCGGAAGTCTGAAATCCAATCCGACACCGTCAACACCATACCGGCCGAGGTTCACACACGCTGGATGAAATGGCTTCACTCCATGGCAAACACCGGCGGACAAGACATCTTCGCCTGTCACTGTGAGGAGGTCACTCGCGCCGAGATCATCGGATTGCGACCTCCTCGGTATCTGGAATGGGAATCTGAGCAGATGAGCCGGCGCAGTCTCCAGACGCAAATGAAGGACAACCCGGTTAACCCCAATCAGATCAAGCGCTTTACAAGAGCCGGAACCGGTGTCTGTCAAGGAAGACAATGCCGAGAGCAAGTCGCACTGCTGCTCGCCGAGGAATCGAATACAGACATAGCAGAAGTTCCTTTGATGACCTATCGTCCACCTGTCCGTCCTCTTCCCCTCAATGTCATGTGGCCCGATGATGAGCCAGAGCAGGTCCGCGACGAGTGGCCCAAGTGGTTCAGCCCGAATAACAAGGTACTGGGATAGCGAATCGTCATGCCCATCGACAGCGCAGAAGTAGTCGTCATTGGCGGCGGCATCTCAGGTTTGAGTTCAGCCTACTACCTAGCAAAAGCCGGCAAAGATGTCGTGGTCGTCGAAAAGGGAATGGTCGGCGGTGAAGCCTCCGGGCGAAACGGCGGAATGATCAGCGAGCGCACCGATGAGCCCGATCTAATACCACTCGCCGTCGAATCCGTGAGGTTGTGGGCGACGCTTGATGATGAACTTGGCTATCCCACCGAGTTCATACACCAGGGCAGAATTCAGGTCGCGGTATCGGAGGAGGAGATGGGCGACCTTTTCTCGGAACAGGACGAAGCGCTGCGTCACGGCATCAGCGTGGAACAACTCGACCCTTCGCAGATACAGGATCTGATCCCCGGCATCTCCGAAAGAACACTCGGCGGACTCTTCTTCGCTAATGGCGGTCACGCCAATCCCCAACGCTCGGTTCAGGCGTTCGCGTGGGCATTTCAAGACCTCGGCGGCAAGCTCTATCAGAACACCGCCGTGACTGGCATCAACGTAGAAGACTACAAGGTCACATCGATCGAAACGACCGCTGGATCCATCGCGACCGACATGGTAGTCAGCGCCGCCGGACCCCAGACCGCGCTGTTGGCGGAGATGGTCGGCATCCGAGTACCTGTCGCTCCGGCAAGAGTCGAGATCATCGCCACCGCACCCATCGCCCCCCTCTTCGACATCGCCCTTGTGGGAAACGGACTCTACGGTCGACAAGCCGCAAGAGGCAATCTCCTATTCGGAGGTGGAGCGCACGAGTGGACCGACATCGACCTGACCGCAGACCCCGGCAAGCCCAACACCCCCCTCATCAGGAACATCGCTAGACGCCTCGCAGAACTCCTCCCGGCAGTAGCGGATGTCCCGCTGCTCCGAAGCTGGGCCGGCATCGTCGAGCAAGCGCCCGACTACATGCCCATCATCGACATCCCAGACTCACCCAGCAACTACATCGTCGTCACAGCATCCGCCCACGGGTTCGGAATCTCGCCCGCCACCGGCAAAGTCGTCAGTGAACTAGTCCTACACGGCGAGTCAAGCATTGACATTAGCGGCCTGGCACTGGATCGATTTTCCGACATCAGCCCTGACTGGCGCGAGAAACGCGGCTGGATTCCGGCTCCCGCACGTTCCTAAAACTTCCGTGCACTCCATGCCGGAACCAAACACCATCTTGGGGATTGTGCTCTCCTCGGGCTCCATCTCGCCGACCAAACTCCGCGACGCGATCGAGCCAGGTCTAGTCGCCTACGGCTCCGCCGATGTCCCGTTGCTTGAATACCCAAGCCGTCGCCGCGACCAATATGACGGCGTAACCGAGGATCGCAACGAATACTCCTAGGGTCTCCGAAGAATCCAGTTCCGACGGCATAGTCGTCCAAGAGAGGAAGGCTTGAATGAGCAGATAATCCGCTACATCCGCAAGCGTGTCGTTGAGGCGGAGAAGCGTCGCGAGTATGGACTCCACGATGAAATATCCAACTGACAGAGCTATGCCTACCCCGCGTGAGGTCGTTAGCACTGTAACGAACACGCCGAGAGCTATGAATGGCAGTAGTCCGTACACGGTTTTGAGGAAAATCAGGACTACTTCGGACCATTTGCCGGAGTCTGCGATGCCGCCGCTGTCGTCAGTGGAGATTAGAGCGATTGCTAAGCTGGAAGCCACGGTGACGAGCGCAATGATGATAAGCGCGTCAGAACTCATCCTGATGAGCAGGAGAAGCTTGGCGAATAGGAATTTCCATCGCCCGATGCCGCCGGCGAGAACGGTTCGTAGAGTGCCGTAACCATATTCGGATCCCACGATTGAAGCGGCGAGAATCATGATGAGGATAGGGCCTATCGCAATAGGTCTGAAAGAAGAAATGATCGCAATGCTTTGAGTAATGCTGTTGGGAAGCGTGAAACCTCTGCGAAGCTGATTGCGGGATGCGAAACGGTCACAAACTCCTTCGGCCCGCCATGCGTCCACTTCCTTTAACAACTCGGCACGTCGGTCTTCGGGGATTTGATCTAAACCCGGTGGCATCCGATCGTTCACTAAATCAGAACAGGTAATCGTATATGAACCAGGTGTGGGTTCCTCCCATGCCACGCTGTATGACGAGAATCCACCGCTCATCAGAATGTTGACATCGTCGTTGTGGAAAGCCAGATAGTTGACCCAAATGCCAAGTTGCGAAACTAGGACAGCTATTACGAGGAGTATCCACGGCATCCGGAGACGACGTACCTTGAACCATTCCCATTTGGTGAGGAGAAGTGTGTGTTGCATCAGTCGTTACTCACTTGCTTCCTCTTCGCCAGTGACCTCGAGGAAGTATCTCTCCAACGAACCGGGGCCGGACCTAGTCTCGATGACATAGACCTCCGACCGTCCTAGAACAGTTGATATTTCAGCGAGTTCGTCGCGCGTAGAAGACACGACAACCTCGCCACCTTCCATCCGCACCTCTGCAATCCAATCGAGCGCCGAAAGGATCGTTACAGCTTGCGCGTTATCCGTGGTCTTGAGGCGTACATGTTCGTCGGACCGGAGAATGTCTGACACGGAACCTTGGGCGATGAGGTTTCCGTCGGACATGATGACGACGCTGTCACACATCTGCTCGACCTCGTTCAGCAAGTGACTGGCTACGAGGACAGTCCTCCCGTCCTCGGCTAGTTGCCGGATGAGGTGACGAACTTCAGCCATGCCCGCAGGGTCCATGCCGTTGGTGGGCTCATCTAGCAAGAGGAGTTCGGGATCGCCTAAAAGCACAAATGCCAGCCCTAGGCGTTGTTTCATTCCGAGAGAGTACGTGCTGAAGCGGCGGTCTCCACTCTCTGACAGACCAACCTTTTCGAGGAGTCCGTCGATGTCTTCAGGTTCGCCCCGCTGAAAGATGCCTTGGAAGTAGCGGAGGTTTTCTCGACCTGTGAGATAGGGGTAGAAGGATGGATACTCAACGATCGCTCCGACGCGGCGCAGGGAATCTTGAAGACCGTCGGTAGATCCGAACAGGCTGAAGCTGCCGGAAGTGGGCTGTACGAGCCCGAGCAACATTCCCATCGTGGTTGTTTTGCCGGAGCCGTTTGGTCCGAGAAGACCGAAGGCGTGGCCGCGGGGCACGGACATCGAGAGGTCATCAACGGCGACGATGCTGCCGTATATCTTGGTGAGCGCGTCAGTCTCGATGATTGGCTTGGTGTTGCCCATTCCGTAACCTCCTGCGTGTTCATTGAATGCGGAAATCGTCAGATCAGAGATCAACTGCATCCACACGATCAGCCCTCGAACACCCTTGCCGTCGCACCGCATTCTGTCGCGGAAGAACTGGACCATGAGATCGCCATATTCTCCCCGGAATTCCCTTGGATAGGCGACCAGCAACGCACGGTATACCCTCTCGGAGATCATGTCAGACTCCCGACTTCGACATGGCATCGGATCGCCTAGACCTGGCTGTATGGGCGAGTTGCTCGATCCGGGCCACCTCCGCATCGAGAGTGCGCAAACCTAGATCGGTTAGACGATAGTAACGACGACGTTCATCGTCTAAATCTGGGTCCGGTCGTTCGAAGCTCTCTTCGATCAACCCAGCCTTCAACATCTGCTTGACGGCACCGTAAAGAGTGCCCGGACCCATCGTAACGACGCCGTCGGTAAAGGTTTCAACCTCTTTCATGATCGCGTAGCCGTGTTTGTCGCCAGTAGTGAGGGCGAGCAAGATGTGCAGCTGCGAGACTGGTAGCGGGAGCAGTTCTGAAGGCGATTGGCTCAGCATAGTCAGATCACCCACATTGATTTGGAAGTCCGTGTTCCCGTTCGAAGGGGCCGAGAGATATAGCGTAAGCCGATATACATGCCACCATTATATCGACTTCCAATATATCAGTCAACCGCCTTTTGAGGTCTCATCGCAACTCCCATGGTCGCGCGAGCCGCGCGGTTGGGTCAATAGAAACGATAGGTCTGGGGTTGCGTCAAGTTCCGAGTTGGGATCGCTTTGTGCATCCCGTTCACGTGGGCAATCCAGGTTTCGTAGGCCAAACAGTGTCGGGACGTTCACGCTGACTAGAGTATGTGAGTTGCCAACGCGTTTTTGTCTACGCCAGAAGAGACTGCTCTCGCGCCCCGCTGGAGTGCATGCTATGCCACGAGCGCCATCAGTTTAGGCCGGGATCGACGTGAAGGGCTGCGTCTTCAACCTCGTGCGGTTGGAGGACGCGGCACAGCTTTTCATAAATCTGAACCCGGTATCGACCGGTGTCGGTGATGAAGATTCGGCCTTCGTTGTCCACTCGGACGGAGGTTGGGGATTTCAATCTCTTTTCGCGGTCGAGATTTATGATGTTGTCGCGCTGTCGAAGGATGTCTGGGTTGCCCATCAATCTGCTTATCCCGCGAGGGTTGATGGTTGCATCGCCTCTGAATGATTCGATGAAGTTGCCGCGCCAATTGAACATCAGAACGCGATGGTTGTTTCGGTCGGCGACGTAGATGTCTCCGTACCTGTCCACCACCACGCCGCTTGGGTGATCCAATTCACCCGCTTCTGAGCCTAAACTGCCAATGATCTGCATCACCGTCCCATCAGTCGCGAACCTTTGGACGCGGCTGTTATGCCAATCGGCCACTACCAAGGAGCCGTCAACGGGGTCGACCGAAATGCCCCAGGGGTAGTTCAGTTGCCCCGGTGCAGAACCAAACTCTCCGAATCCACCGAGATAGTCACCTCCGCGCGTGAAGTGTTGCACGCGGTGATCGCGTGAGTTAACAACCCACAAATTTTCGTCGGCATCCAACGCAATGCCTGAAGGACCGTTCAAATGACCTGGACCATCGCCAGATTCTCCCCAAATGCCGATAGTCTCGCCGGTCGTTTTGATTGCGACCACAGCATTTGCGCGTTCGTCAGTGTTGAACAACGTGCCTGCACTGTCAAGGACGCACATCACAGGTGAAGGGAGTCGGTCATCACCTTCAAAGGCCACGATGCCATCGATTTCCGGCACGATGTCGTTCTCGTACCCATCGTCCTCGATGTTCACTCGGATGTATCGTGTGCGAGGAACTTGCTGGAGGTTCGCGCTCCCGCGGTTAAGTACGTAATATGACTCATCAGCACCGATGGCGATGTCCTGTGGTCCCCTGAAACCGCCCACCGCTAGTCGTTGTCCCAGAGTCACGACATACTTGTGCCCGATACGCAACAGTGTTGGGTAATTGTGCTTCTCGGTAGCTGAGCGGTTGGTTAACGTTTCCTGTGTTGTCGTCATGTCTCAGATGCAGTTACGAAGTTAACGGACTAACGATGTCCTCGAACTGGTCGAACGTTCCGTTCACTATTGGACTGGGATTGATATGCAGCCACTGGTCGAGCACGGAAGAGTAGAGCGATCTGAAGTCGTTATTGAAATGCAGATCCCCGTTTAACTGTTGGCTAGGTGCCAGTGATGGATAGTCGGAGTAAAAACCGCCATTAACGCGCGAGCCGATCAGAAAGGCTCCCCCACCAGACCCGTGATCGGTCCCGTTGCCGTTGTCTCTTACCCTCCGACCAAACTCTGAAAACACGAGCATCACCACCTCATCGGCGGCTCCGTGCTCGCGCAGGTCTTCAAAGAAGTCGTTCACTGAGCGGGATACATTGGCCCACAGCTGTGATTGCATATTGACCTCGTTGCCATGTACGTCGAATCCACCGATCTGCGCGTAGAAGACGCGCGTTCCGATGCCCGAAAGGTGCACCTGCGCAATGCCGCGGAGACTCTGTGACAGTGGATCGGAAGCGTATTCGATCGTCGAAGTGTAACTCTCTGGTGCGGCGCGCAGCATATCGGCCCCAGTCATCGCGTCCAACCCGGTCTGACCGATGTGGTCCATTAGCATGCTCTGTTCGTCGATCTCTTCCGGCGTGTACATCCGAGTGAATGCGTTCAACGCCCGCCGTTGCTTCTCCCCGGCCATCGATGTCAGGAGGCCATACCCTTCGAGCTGGGCGACCGACATCGCAGGTGTGCCCGAAAGGTACATCGCCCTCGGCAGACCAGTTCCGAAACTCACCCCGGTGCAAACGTTGTGTTTTTCTGGATCGAGCTCCCTGATCGCCTTCCCTAGCCATCCGTCCGAAATGATCTTTTCGGGCTCCGCCGTGTGCCAGATGTCCATCGAGCGGAAGTGAGACCGGTCTGGCTCGGGATATCCGATCCCGTTCACGATTGCGACATCTCCGCGGTCCCACAGGTCTTTGATCGGTCCCATCTCGGGGTGCAGTCCAAAGTGATCGTCGAGGTGAATCACCCGATCTTCGGAAATTCCGGTCGTTGACCGGAAGTCGTAGTACTGGCCGTCGCCGTAGGGCACCACGGTGTTCAAGATGTCGTTGCCGCCGGAAAGCTGCAGCACCACCAACACGGGATCGGTCTGTTTTTGATTTCTGTTGGCTATCTGGCTCGTACTCGCCATATTTCACTTCCTTCTTCTATGTTGTATCCGTTGGCAAAGCAACTATTTAGTAACTCAACCAAGGGCGTGCTAACCCAGCTGATACTCGCGGGAGGCGGTGATCAACTCGAACATTTCTAAGATTGCCGACTCGTACTGTTCGCTGTTTGCACCGTCGCACGGGATTGGGTCATTTATGCCGATTTCCTCCAGCAACGCCACACGGTTCATTGGTTCCAACTCCAATGCTCCCAATTCGTAAAGGGCTGCGTCCAACATCTCCGTCGGTTCGATACAATCTCGCCCTGCCGCAACTCGCCTCATCATTTTTTCGACGCCCGGGGCATCAGGGTTGCCAATGCGCTCGACGGCGAAGTTCACTCTTTCCATTAGAAGCGCCGAATCTATCCACTCCTTACCCGTGTGCCAACCCTCGACCGTGGGGGGATTCAACAACTGCTGACCCATGAGCGTCGATTTTTGTGGCAGTTCGTGAAGACCATACTCGTACGGGTCCCGGTGTTGTCCAGTCAGGTTAACAGTGCCCACGATGTACTCAGCAGGATTGCGCACCCGCGTGAATCTGGCTTCTTTGAAGAAGTCGGAGTTGAACAAATCCCTCATCACCTCTCGGATCTCCCCGCCGCTTGCCGTGTACGCCTCAGCTATGGCGTCGATTTCGCTCTGCACTGGCTGATCTGAGACGAAGAAACTATGGATCTCCCTGCCGACAAACTGTGCCGTGACCGGATGGTCGACGATGATGTCCACGATGTCGTCACCGTTGAAATCCCCGGTGTGGCCGAGGAAAGATTTCTGGCCATTGTCGTGGTCATCTTCGCGATACACGAACGAACCACCTTGCTGACCGAATGGATACCGTGGAATCACCTGGTCAATGGTCCAACCGGTATACGCCCGGGCGCAATCTCTGACATCTTCCTCGGTGTAGTTGCCCACGCCCATCGAGAACAGCTCCAGCAGTTCCCTTCCCCAGTTTTCATTGACCGCGGTCGCATGATTCGTCTGCTGGTCGAGCCAGAAGAGCATTGCTGGATCTCGGGAGAGCCGCTTCAGGATGTTGCCGAAGTTGTCCACTGCAAACTCGCGCAACATCTCGTAATGCCGAAGCATCATCGGACCGTTGGTGACCTTGGCGGTGCCCGTGGCGAAGACGCCGTGCCACATTAGCGCCATCTTCTCCTGCAACGGTCGCTTTGAGTTGATCATGCGATACATGATCAAGAGCGGCGTCCATCCTTCACCATCGGCAAACTCGGAATGATACCGTTCCAACAGGTGCGTTTCGACCGGATCGAACTTGTCGTAATCGACCAGATCATCTACTAGCGCCTCGTAACTCTTCTCGGCGAGATGCTCCAACTCGTGAGCCGGCAAGCTGAAGCCAGCCCTGCGCATCAGATGCCCTACTAGAGCGACATTTGTCGCCGTTACCGTCGTCATTTGCTGCCACCTGTCCTAAGTTCGTTGCTTTCTTTGTTGGGTTGCATAGTAACCGTTCCTAGATCTGCCTAAGGCGCGGATCCAGACGGTCGCGTGTCCAGTCGCCGATGAAATTCAGCGCATACGAAAGTAAGAATATTGCGAGGCCCGGGAACAACGCTATCCAGTAAGCGATGCTGACGAAATTCCGTCCGTCCGCCACCATTACGCCCCATGCCGGTCTGGGAGCAGGTATTCCAACTCCCAAAAAACTAAGTGAAGACTCCGCGATGATCAGACTGCCGACCTGCAGTGTCGCAATCACCAACACGGTATTGAACACCCCGGGCAAAATGTGCCGGGCAAAAATCCTGACCGTTGACGCGCCGGATAAATTCGCGTAGGCGACGTAATCCATTCCCTTCAACTGGATCGTCTCCGCTCTCACTTGGCGGGCAAAGCCGCTCCAACTGAATATGACCAGCAGAACGATGATCAACTCCAGACTGGCACCGAACACGATCACCGCCACTAGCGCCACGAGGATGAAGGGGACTCCCAGCGTCAGATCCACGAAGCGCATGATCGCCTCGTCGATCCATCCAGAAAAATAACCGGCGATCATCCCTAGGAGCGTGCCGGTGGCACCACCTGTTACGAGCACGATGCCGGCAATTGTGAGGGACAGGCGAGCCCCGTACAGCAGACGCGCCACGATGTCCCGCCCGAGCGCATCGGTGCCCAGCAGGTGCGCCGTCGAACCCCCTTCGTTCCAGAATGGTGGGGTCACTTGGGCAGACAAGTCCCCAAACTGGGGATCGTACGTCGTTAACAATGGACCGAATATTGCGGCGAATGCCACCGCCACCAAAACGATGGCTGGCAACACCGGATATCGGCGGATGACGTACCATACCTGCCCTGGCACGCCTTGACCGTTTCCGTTGAACCGCGTAAGTTCAGATTCGATGCTGGCCGTGGTCATCTTTAATTCTCACGCTCGCCTGATCCGTGGATCGATGATCGCGTACGATATGTCGACGACAAAGTTGACGACGATGTACATAAGGGTGAAGAGCAATACTGTGGCGCTCATGACGGGGAAGTCGTTGTCGTTCGTGGCGGTGACAGCGAGACGGCCTAGGCCGGGCCAGCCGAACACCGTCTCTACGACGACGGTTCCTGTGATAAACCCGGCGAGAATGAGCCCGGCGTAGGTGATCGGCACGATTAATGAATTTCGAAACGCATGCTTCCACACGACTGTTTCTCCGGCAACCCCTTTTGCTCTGGCAAATTTTACGAACTCAGAATCGAGCATTTCGAGCATCGCCGAGCGTGTCAATCTGACGAGCCCGGCGGCGGATCCGGAGCCAAGCGTTATGGCCGGCAAAACGTAGTGATCCAAACCACCGCGACCGGAGGTGGGCAACAGCTCAAATTGAACTGAAAAAAGCAGTACGAGCATGATCCCCATCCAGAAATTCGGCGTCGCTTGGCCGATCAGGGCGATGACCCGCCCGATGAGGTCCCACCATGATCCCCTGCGGACGGCCGAAAGCGTGCCGATGGGAATCCCGACCACGATTGCGAAAAGAAAAGAAACGCCCGCCAACTGTAACGTCGCAGGCACTTTTTGCACGACTACATCGATCGCGGGGCGCGCTTCGTTCAGGGAGGCGCCGAAGTCGCCTCGGACGGCTGTCCAAAGCCACGTCAGGTACTGGATCGGGTACGGGCGGTCGAGTCCGAACTCTTTCCGCCATTCGGCGATCACCTCGTCCGTCGTGTATTCGCTGATGAAGAGGAAAGTCGGGTCACCCGCGGCGCGGGACAGACTGAACACGAGCACCGTGGCGAACCACATGATGACAATCGACGCGATCAGCCGCTTTGCGAGGAACCGCTTCAACTATGTACTCCGTCCTCCAACGCCGCCGCGGAGCGACCATGCCGCCCTGGATGTTAGGCAGACTTGGTCGCTCACAGCAATGAAACGAGCGAGTTCGCTTGGATCTACTGCATGATCACCGTGGCTAGGTTGTTGACCAATGGACCGCTGGTGCCGTACGGCGTCCAATCCGCGACTTCAGGTCTTATGACCACGATGGTAGGCAGGACCGTGTACGGTGACACGAGCATCCAGTGGGTGAACCAGTCCTGGATTTCGATGTTGGTCTGGACGCGTTGCTCGTACGTTGTGTTCTCAATGTCCAGATTCTGAAGCGCCTTCTTATAGATCTCATCGGGCCACTCCATTCCCTCGTTGTAACCGGCAGACGGCCATCCGCAACATATCCTGGCGTCAGGCAAGAACCCACGCCCGATCGTTTGCATCCAAGGGATTTGTTTCTGACGGTTTACGAGCCTCGGACGCGCGGTCCGGTAGCCGGTCTGATCGAACTCGACCTCGCAATCAAGGGCGCGCCAGAACTGGCCGATCGCCTGGCCAACGTCGAAGTTCATTGCGCGGTCATTTGCGATGTGCATTGTGAAGCTGCCGCACTCACCAGTCCTCGACTCGGCTATGTACTGTTTGGCGAGATCCAGGTCGTAGGGGATAAACCAGTCGTCCTTCCATAGAGGGTTCCCGGGGTGAACGTCGATGCGGGTATAAGCCGCCCAGCCGAATCCTCCTTGCGCGTCCCTTAAGAGTTGCTCGCGGTCCACCGCCATTGCCAGGGCCCAGCGATACTTCCTCGCCTCTTCCATTGAGGCTTCGTCGCTCGGGTCGCCGATCCAGGGGTGATCATCGTCCGGCAGGAATCCCTCTCGTTGGTTTATCGGACCGTGAGTGTCCTCGGTTTCTCCGGTTTCCGGATGGGTAGTCGCCCAGAAGTTGCCGGCGAACAGTACCGTCTGCGGGTTTCCTGCGCCAACCTCTCTGGCCCATGAGCCCTCAACAGCTTCTAGCGCCGACACCGCAAACCGAGGTGCCATGGGTGCCATGTGGATCTCGCCTACTCTGAATGCCGCGATCTGCGTCGCCGGTTCAGGCATCAGCACCCAGCGCACCGAGCTGACCTTCGGAACTATGCGATAGTGCTCTTCGAAGGGTTCGGCAAGTATGTGGTCATCCGAAACCCACTCGATGGCGTTTAATGGACCGGTGCCAACCGACGTTGTGAGCGCGGAGTTTTCGCCTCGTTCGTCATACAGCTTCTTGGACACGATAACTGGCGTTCCGCCGCCAACGTTGCTCAGCGCGGAGGCCCATGTGGGCAGGAGATCCTGCAGGTCGAGACGAACAGTCTCATCATCGACCACGTTCCAACCTGAATCTTCGGTCGAGTTCCAAGCCACCCACTCTCGAATCTGGGGTCCACGGGTAGAGCGCGTTCCTTCGCTCATCACGCTTTCGAAGCTCCAAACGACATCTTCGGCCGTTACGCGTCCCCAGTCTTTATGGAACATCACGTCATCGCGAAGATGGAACGTCAGCGAACTCAGGTCCTCCGCCAAGTCCCAAGATTCGGCGATCCCCTCGTTGTACAGGCTGTAGTCACGGTTGACCAAGGGAGGATCGACGTGGGACGCGTGAAGCAGTCCTTCAAACATGCCCATGGCCTGGAACGTCTCGACCTGGAAGTTCATGTACGAAGGCACGAATATCGGAGGCGGTATCAGATTTACCCCTAGGACGAGGTCTTTGTTTTCGGCGGGAACTACCTCCTGCCCGGCGGGGCGCGGAGTTGCGGTGGCAATGACTTGCCTCTCAACCTCGACGATCTCTACGACCGGCTTCTCGACTTCGACGACCCTTTCGACCTCGACTTCAACCGTCTCAACGACCTTTTCAATACGAGTGACCGGTTTTTCAACCACTACGGTCTCTACGACCTTTACCGTCTCGCCCGCGACCTGTTTTTCAACGACGACGGTCTCTACGACCCTCTCGACTTGAGTGACCGGTTTTTCGACCACTACGGTCTCTACGACCTTCTCGACGCGGGTCACCTCTTTCTCTACCACCACGGTCTGCACAACGGTCTCGCCAGCGCAAGCGACGGCAGCAGCAAAGGCGGCGACAAGGGCGATTGCCAACGGAGAGAACTTGCCGATTCGTATTGCGTTCATCATGACTATGCTCTGCTTCCTTCCTCCAACACGTGACTTTCCAGCCCGTTTAGTGCTGCCATAAGGATTCACTAACGTTCGCGTTATCGACACCCGATGATTGAACGATATCGACGCGAGTATGCGTCACGAAATATGGATTCCCCGAAAATTGTATACTGCGCCGACGAATCTCGCTTTTCTATCCTGGGAAGGGGATCGTGTTGCTAGGGGCTCGTTCCACCACGCATATTTCCGAACGTACTTTGGAGATTCTTCCCTCGGACACTCAGGCGTCAAGAGTGGTTTCAGATCGAGAAGGCCCGAGGAGCACCATCGCATCGGTACACGCTGTGACAGGACTTACGGGAGATGCCGGGGCAAACACGGGAATCGATCCTGACCGATCGAAAGTCGCGGAATTCGGACGTCGCCTCTGGCAATGGCGAGTCATCGCCTCGTGGAAACCGGGGCTGGTGAACCACGGTTTACTGTAGGAAGAACCGTCTTCGAATCAGTTACCCAGTTTTGAATATCCGCCGGGTTTAGGTGCCCGACGCGGCGGGCCTTGCAATCTTTCCTCGGATCGGTAACAGACCTCTGATGGTCCGTATTTTGGTACCACCCCGCTTTGCTGCGGGATCCGCAGGTCAAGATGGTCAACGAAGAGACCATCTCGACCAGTTTCTGCGTGCCTTTTGTCCGATTCTGAATTGGAATCGGCCTGTATCTCGTGGGATATGTGGACGATGGCCCACGAATAACGTCGGATGTGACGATTTTCAGCCAATATTCCAAGAAAACACCACGATTTGACGCTAATTTCATCCCATACGAGTATGATATCAGCCAAATGATGTGCAAAACACCCGCTCGTTGGTGGCAAGGATCCACCGACCGCAAAAAAATCGGGTAATCCTGTAGGAGGTCGCTAAGTGGTTAAGGCAAAAAAAGTCTTCGTGGTAGGCATGGACGGCATGATGTTTCCGATGTGGCAACGTTTCTGCGACGAAGGAATCACGCCTAACCTCAAGAGGATGGGCGATGAGGGTGTAGCAACGGAGTCATATTGCGCGCTCCCAGTTTGGACGCCGACCAACTGGGCAACGTTGATGACCGGTGCCAATACCGGAACTCACACGGTTTCGCGATGGTTCCTAAATTCGCCATCGCCGCGAGACACGCAGTCCACCTTGTCAGCGTTTATGGGTAATGCGGTAAAGGCCGAAACGATATTTGAGGCTACATCCAGGGCGGGACTGAAGAGTGTCGCGATCCACTACCCCGCATCCGGCCCTGCCCGCACAGAATTGGAATCCAAAGTTGACGGCTTCGGCCACCCGGGTTTTGGCACGAGCCCTTTCGAGATTACTCCCGCTCACGGATACACCACCGTTGACGGCATTGGGAACAGCTACAAAATAGACCTCCAGCCAAGCGCGTCGTGGTCGAATCCTCTCGCAAACGGCTCAGGGGCACTGGAGTTTCCGCTTCCGATCATCACGAAAAAAGAGGGGCAGAACCAGACCCTTGTGGGCCTCGCATTCGACTCGGAAGGGAACGGACTCGACACGGTCGCATTGTTCTCCAGTCGGGATGCTTCAGCCGAGTTGGGAAGAGCCAAGGTCGGGGAATGGAGCGATTGGATCACGCGCGATTTCAGATTGACAGACGAGGGTAACGTGCCGGCGGTGTTCCGATACAAGCCTTTGGAACTGTCCCCAGACGGCAGTACGCTGCGTCTCTATCGCTCACAGGTCACGTACGCCTCCGGATTCACTGAACCGGCAGGACTGGCAGATGAGTTGACATCGCAATTCGGGCCCTATCCCGAGCATGCCTCTCATATGCCCTACACGTGGGGGCTATCCGATCTTCAGACTGCTTTGGACGAAATCGAGTACCAGTGCGAGTGGTTCGGCGACGTCGCCAACTATCTGCTGCATGAGAAGGATTTCTCGCTCTTTTATACGCACATCCATCTATTCGACTACTTCAACCACCATTTCATAGCCGACGTGGACCCGGAAGGACCGGGATACGATCCTGAGAAGGCGGAAGTGGGATGGTGGGCCTATCGCGAGGCATACAAGGTTTGCGACCGGCTGTTTGCCAAGTTGCTGGATGCCGCCGATGAAGAAACTGCGATCCTCATCGTCTCGGACCACGCCGTATACCCGCAGTTCAGAGCGACGGACGTCTTCAAGCTGTTGGAGGACAACGGGCTGCTGGTATTCAAGGAAGGTTTTTCGAAACGATTCAATCCGAACCAAGACTATGATCAGGTCGACATGGATCGGACAAAGATATTCCTCACTCCGCTTCGCAGTTTCGAGTTGTTCATCAACGCGCCTGAAGGGTCGCCGGAGTACAAGCAGATTCAGCGGGAAACGGTGACGCTGCTCAGGAGTTGGGTGGACAAGGAACGAGGACAGAACCCGATCGCGGTCGCCCTGCCCAAGGTTCACGCGTCGCTATTGGGGTTCTGGGGCGAGCAGTGCGGCGACGTCGTGTTCGTGATGGAGGATGGATACGTGGGAGGCTATCCGAGTTCGGAAGCCGAATCCAGCGCCGATCCTTACGTATGGGCGCCAGCCGCGTACGGAGGCCACCACGGCCCGTACCTGCCAACGGCGAGGACGGAATTATCGTCGAACATGGCGATCTTCATCGGCAGAGGTCCGGGACTTAAGCAAGGGTACATCCGGCCTGTCGATGAACTCGGATTCATGCACCAGAGAGACGTCGTCTCCATCGTGAGTCATTTGCTGGGAATCGACCCCCCGGCACAGGCACAAGGCCAGGTACCGCGAGACTTTCTTACACACGTCGAGCCAGTCTACGAGCGGCCCGCCGAACTCCCGACGTGGGAGAAAGGTACCGACGCAAACGGCTTCGGCGACCGCGTTTGGACCCAAGGGGGCGACATGGTGGCCGGGTTCTTCGCCGGGGAGCAGACTGCGCCGGGCCAATGACGTCGTTAAATTCTCGGTTCGAATCGTGTAATATACCCAAACAACGAATCGCACAAAACACGCAGGAGGAAATTCCATGAAAAACGCAATTCATGCGGTGTCAGTTACGATAATCGTAGTTTTGGCTCTGGTGATTGTCGCCTGCGGTGGAGACGAACCCGCGCCTACCGCGGCGCCAATCGCGCAACCTACTGCAGTCCCCGAGCCGACCGCCGCTCCCACCCCGACAGCGCAACCGCAACCGACCGCTACTCCCGCACCAACTCCGACCCAGGCGCCCCCCGCGGACTCAGTCAACAGGGGCGGTCATTTCATCTTTGGGGTTGGGGCAAACTTCCCGCCGAAGTGGGACATGACACAGGACTCCGTCTTCTCATCGCCGCAGCACCTTGCTCGGCACTACAACGGTCTCCTGCAGTTCTCGCCGCGCGACGGCGCCACAGTGATTCCTTCACTAGCCACAGAATGGGAAATCGAAGGAGATGCGACTGAGTTCACGCTTACGATACCTACCGGTCTCGTATGGCATGACGACACGGCCGTGACGGTCGACGACATCGTCTGGTCCGTCGCTCGATGGGCCAACCCTCCGGAGGGGATCAAGTTGCCTAGGGTAGCCGGTTTTCGGAGCATCACCGATGTCACCGCGATCGATTCCGAAACCCTGAAGATCACCATCGACGCAACCAATGTCGGATTCCTGCTTGAATTGGCAGACCCGTGGCACATCATCGTCCCGCGCCACATAGCCGAGGACGGTATCGACGACGCCGAAAAGGTAATTGGCACCGGGCCTTGGGTAATCGACACATTCGAGCGTGACAACTTCGTCTCGTCCGTGCCCAACCCGAACTATCACCGCATCGCGCCCGACGGGAGTCCATACCCTTACCTCGACGCGATAACCTCGATCCAATTCCCAGAAGTCGAGAGCGCTATTGCAGCCCTGACGACTAGTCGCATCGACTTGTTGAGCGAACAGAACGTCGAGCGCACCTTCAATATCAAGAAGGAACAAGGCGACGCTCTGGTGTACGAGCAGTGGATCAACCCCGGCCTGACCCGCCTGGCGCTCAACAATCAGAAGCCTCCGTTTGACGATGTGCGGGCGCGGGAGGCGGTCTACCTCGCCATCGACCGCCTCGTTTTGCTCGACATCCTCCAAACACCGGGTCTGCCCCAGACCAACAAACCTGCCAGCTTCTTCGGATCGACCGATCCGGCCTGGGACGACGTGCCAACGCTGTTCGGGTACGATCCGGCGACTCGCGACGAAGCACTCGCCAAGGCGAAGCAGCTCGCAGAGGAATCCGGATTGATGGAATTCAACGGCCAGTTGAATATTCTCGTCAACAAAGGAGGAACCCCGCAGGCCGAGGTCATCCAACAGCTACTTGACGAGTCTCTTGGTCTAAACGTCGGGCTGGACGTGACCGACACCGGCGCGATGTTCACCAGGTTCGCCGAAGGTGACTTCGACCTGGGCCGGTACGGCACTGGCGTGCTTCACCTCAGCCCGATGTCGCAAATCCTTGCCGATTGGGCCCCGGGCGCCGGTCGCAACTACGGCTGGGAGGCCCCTCAGAATTGGCTCGATCTGTTCGAGGAAGCAAAGCGGACGTTGCAGGGCCCCGAATTGAACGAGATCTTTGCCGAGATGGATCGAATTATGCGCGAGGAATGGATACCTTCCGTCCCCTTGGAGCGAGTATCCGGCTCATCCGTGATTTCAAAGCCTTATGTGATGAACTTCGACGCATTGCCTGGGTGCAAGTTCAAGTGCTTCCAACTCGAAGACATTTGGATGACGGAAGATGCCCCGACTGGCCGGTAAACGCGCCCCAACCCGATGAAACCAAGAGTTCTGTGCCGGGCGCTGGGAGCTTCGCGCCCGACACAGGACTCGCCAATCAGGGTGAAGGGAGCCTAGTCACCTCATGAGAGCCTACGTCGTCCGGCGATTGCTCTTGATGATCCCCACCATCTTTTTGTTGGGGACGACGCTGTTCTTCATGTTGCGCGTGATACCGGGAGACGTTGCGGTCGGGATTCTCACCACTGAGGAGGCGTCTGCCACACCGGAGGAGATCGAAGAACTGCGAGAGTACCTGGGTCTAAACGATCATCCTGTGGAACAGTATTTCCGCTGGGTCGGCGAAGTCCTGCGCGGCGACCTGGGAGAGTCGCCATTATTCGACGCAACCGTGACTTCGATCCTCTGGTCCAAAATGGCGATAACAATTGAGCTCGCAGTTCTCGCGGTAGTGATCGCTCTCATCTGGGCCCTGCCGCTCGGCATTGTGGCGGCGCTCAAAAGAGGTTCCTGGCTCGATCAGCTGATACGGATAGTCACTACGGCGGGCATATCGCTGCCCAACTTTTGGGTCGCGATCATGGTGCTCCTGCTGCTGGTCGCGTTTTTCGTTTGGAGTCCGCCTGTACGGTACATCCGGTTCACCGAGGATCCGATAGAGAACTTAAAGATGCTCCTGATCCCGGCAGCCGTCATAGGTTTTAGATCCGCCGCGGTGATCACGCGTATGACGAGATCCATGATGTTGGAAGTTATTAGCCAGGACTACATCAGGACGGCACGCGCGAAGGGACTCAGTCGGTGGCACGTAACGGTCAGACATGCACTTCCCAATGCGTCTCTTCCAGTCTTAACACTTGCGGCTCTGTTGCTGGCGGGATTGGTCGACGGTGCCGTGATTATCGAAGTCATCTTCAATCTTCCGGGGTTGGGCCTGACCATTCGGGAGGCCATCACGCGCCGGGACTATGAGCTAGTTCAGGGGATCGTTCTCGTCATTGCCGTTTTCATGATGCTGTGGGTCCTGGTAACTGATCTGCTTTACGCCTGGCTCGACCCCAGGATCAGGTACTCATAGTGGCCGAGCCGTTGTCAGACAACCCATCGGACAGCAGCGCCCGCGAGGAGGCGGCTCTGTCCCGCATGCCAACAAGGGATTGGTCGCCGCGCGCCATGGGGCTCAAAGCAATCCAAACGGCGTGGAAATTCACCAAGACCAACCCGGCGGGTGGCGTCGGCGGCGCAATCTTGATTATCGTGGCTTTCGCAGCCATATTTGCCAGTTTGATCACCCCGTTCAGGTACGACAGGTCCGTCGGATCGAGGCTTTCTCCACCAGGTTCAGAAGCGCGTGATGGCAGCCCCATGATCCTCGGGGGCGACGAGTCCGGCCGCGACGTATTCACACGTACGCTGCACGGGGGCCGCACCTCCCTGTATGTCGGGCTTGCCGCACCTTTTCTCGGCGTGGGTGTCGGCCTGCTTCTGGGCATTGCAAGCGCCTACTTTGGCGGAATAATCGACCTCATGACGCAACGCGTTGTCGACGCCCTACTCATAGTGCCGGGGCTCGTACTCGCTATGGTGATCACCCTCTCGTTGGGGTTTCTCGTTGAGATCGTGATTGTTGCCATCGCCGTAAATATGGTTGGTGGCGTGTCGCGCGTCATAAGGTCGCATGCCCTCGTGCTGCGCGAGAGTCAGTATGTCGAAGCCCTCAGGGCGATGGGCGCATCAAACACGCGCATCATACTCAGACACCTGGTTCCGAACTCCTTTGCCCCGGCAATGGTCCTGTTTGCGGTGAGTGTCGGGGGCGCGATCACCACCGAAGCGTCGTTGAGTTTCCTCGGTCTTGGTGTCTCGCCGCCGCGCCCCACATGGGGTGCTATGCTTTCAAACGCCCAGCAGTTCTTCCGCACCGGTGTCCACATAGTCTTGGTCCCAGGATTCGCCATCGGCATCACGGTATTGGCCGTTAACTTGTTTGGCGACGCGCTGCGCGACACCCTGGACCCGCGACTCAGGGGGCGTACCTGACAGGGAACCCGCGCGATTGAATGTTGTGAGCAACGCAGATGACCGGGATTCTTCAACTAATCGACCTACGCACTTACTTTCGAGTCGACGATTCGGTGGTTAAAGCCGTGGATGGCATCTCTTACGAGGTTCAAGAAGGTGAAACGCTGGCCATCGTTGGTGAGAGCGGTTGCGGGAAGTCGGTTTCGGCGCTCTCGATCATGCGACTCATAGCGAGTCCGCCGGGCTGGATCGAAAGTGGGGAGGTGATTTTCGAAGGTCGCGATCTGCTTCAAATAAGTGAGGAAGAGATCCAGCAGATCCGAGGCGGCAAGATCGCCATGGTCTTCCAGGAGCCGATGACGTCGCTCAATCCTGTGCTGTCCGTCGAACGTCAGATCACGGAGGCGGTACGGCTGCACCTCGGATTAACAGCCCGGCAAGCTCGGCAAAGGGCCGTCGAACTGCTGGAGAAGGTCGGGATTCCGGATCCGGAAGAGCAGCTCGGCCGGTACCCGCATCTTTTCAGCGGCGGCATGCGTCAACGTCTCATGATCGCCATGGCAATAAGCTGCGAGCCGCGAATCATCATCGCCGACGAGCCTACTACCGCGCTGGACGTTACTGTCCAGGCACAGATACTGGACCTGTTGAAAGATCTGTGCCAAGCGAGCGGCGTCGCCCTGATGATCATTACGCACAATCTGGGAGTCGTGGCTCGATACGCCGACCGGATAAACATCATGTACGCCGGTCGGATCATTGAGCAGGGGACGGCGAGAGAGATTTACAAAAATCCGAGCCATCCCTACACCTTGGGTCTTTTGCGCTCGATCCCAAGACTAGACGGGGTGAGGTCGGAGAAACTCGAACCCATCGTTGGCCAACCTCCTGATCTGTCAAGCCTGCCTACAGGGTGCCATTTTCATCCCAGGTGTCGATACGCAATTGACAGGTGCACGGACGACTACCCGCAATTCGCCGATTTGGGTGGAACGCATAGGTCAGCCTGCTGGGCCGCTGAAGAATTGGCGGCAGGAGTTGTCCGGTGACAGAGCCGACCTCCCCTGCGAATTCTCGCACGTCAGAGCCCGCCGCCGCAGACGTGCTGATCGACGTGAATGAATTGAAAATTCATTTTCCCGTCAGTTCAGGATTCGGGTTTTGGGCCAAATCCGGCGCGGTTAAAGCTGTAGATGGAGTCTCGCTGGAAATCAATCGGGGAGAAACACTTGGACTGGTCGGAGAAAGCGGGTGTGGCAAGACTACGTTTGGCAGAGCATTGCTTCGCCTCGTAGACCCGACGTCGGGAAACGTCTACTTTGATGGAGTCAATATCACGGCCGCCAAGGGCCGTGATTTAAGCGGTTTCCGGCGAAGGGCACAGATCATATTTCAGGACCCATACAGCTCCCTGGACCCCAGGCAAAAAGTCGGCGACATTGTCGGCGAGCCCCTGCTTGTTCACAACCTGACCAAAACCCGGCGCCAATATCGGGCTCGGGTCGCAGAGCTTTTCGATCTTGTCGGTCTCAATCCTGCTACCTCATCCCGGTTCCCGCATGAGTTCAGCGGTGGTCAGCGTCAAAGAATAGGCATTGCTCGAGCTTTGGCGGTGACGCCGGAGTTCATCGTGTGTGATGAACCGGTATCGGCACTTGACGTCTCGATCCAGGCACAGATCATCAACCTGCTCGAGGCATTGCAGAACGAACTCAATCTGACCTACCTTTTCGTAGCCCACGACCTTTCCGTTGTCAGGCACATCTCTGATCGCATCGCGGTGATGTACCTCGGACACATCGTAGAGGTCGCAACTCCTGAGGTCCTTTACGGGCAACCGTCGCACCCTTACACGCGTGCGCTGATTTCGGCTGTCCCGTTGCCAGACCCGGACATTGAAGCCGCCCGAGAACGTTCGCCACTGGTTGGCGAGGTGCCCAGCCCGTTGAATCCCCCATCAGGATGCGTATTTCATACCCGATGCCCAATCGCGGTCGATGATTGCTCTGCTGTTGTTCCAGAATTAAGAACCGTGGGTCCGGATCGCTCAGTTGCCTGCATCCGGGCTTCCGGATACGGCGAATACTGAGAGTCTCAGACTTCAGATCAGCGAGGTCTCGCTAGGATCTAACACGACCAAATTGCCCACAGATATTGCTGACAGTCGTTCCGATTGGTGCATGCCTTACACGCTGTCATCGGGTGAATTTATTGACGGGACCAGCCTGTGGTTCATGAGACAATCAGGCGACCAGAGGCAATCGATGACTTGCTGAGCACCTCTCGATACTTCGTGAAGAGGATTAAGTCGCTGAACGACTGACCATCATTGAGTCGTCGGAATTGGGGCGTTTTTCCTAAATGGAAGGTCGCTTAAGCGCCGAAGACAGAGAGCACGTAGGGCAGAGGATCGAGTTTGAGTACTTTAGGAATTCGTCGACTAACCGATCAGCTAACGGTCAAGCTGTCAACATTAACTTGCATTCGCTTAGATGGCAATATGATGCTCCATGAGCCAGCAGACGATCTTAACATGCGGCATGCTACACAAACGATGCTTGCGATACGGCCAACGTCCGTCGAGTTGCGCAAAACTACGATGATTGTCCTTCCCGCCATCAACTCTGCCGCTTGTCATGCAGATCTCGTGGTGGCGGCGATTGGCGGCGTGACAATACCCGATGGTGTGCCGACGCAGGTAATATCTGCCGAGATCGAAATTGAGGTTTTTGAGTTGGACGCACCGATCCACGATTTGGACGCAAATCCTGTGGTCGCGGAATTTGCAGTCAGCATCGCCGGGAATGAACTTGAGACCAAAATCCGGGCGTGGGGACCGTTGGTTCGGTCAGTACGGGAAGCGGCACGAACGATAATCCGTCAAGAGAAGACTTCCCAAGAGTTCAGGTTTAACAATCTGCCAATTGTTAGCGCTTGTTTAACAAATATGGCGCGCAAATGCAACACTGGTGAACCACCACTTACTTTGTGTGGAACTGTTTTCGAATCGGTTTTCAAGCTTTGAGTAGCTGAAAAGTTAAGTTGCCAAACTAACCCAATGTGTCAGGCAGTGACCACCCGGGGTAGAGGAGAATCGCACAACTTTAGAGGTTTTGACGGCGCACTACGCGTCAACGTTTCCGATTGCCCGGCAACGAGTTGAGCAGAATCTGGAAATCTGATTTAGGTTCTCGAATTGCGGATTAAATTGACGTTGAGTCGATATACGGGTTTGCTGGTCGAGGGACGCGTCGGCCCCGGGAACATTGGGTGGACGGTCCTAGACCGTCGCCCCTGATCGGGGCCGGATAAACGATGTCGGGTGCAAACCGATGGTTGTTCAATCACGTTGATGTCAGAGTTGGATTGCTCATTCGGATTTGATCAGCGGTTCGAATCCCTTAATGCGGGCCAAAGGGTGTGAAACTGCGAAAGTTTGCGACGCTTGTTTCGCTGACAACCCATATTCGTGACATCGTGTTACTAGCGTCTAGGAAGAGTCGCCTAGCGTCTCACATTGTGGCTCGAGCCTCGAACCTAGTCGCTTTTTTGATGGTAGAACGGGCGTTTGCGGAGTTTGAGTCGGGGTTGTTCGGATTGCGGGTTGGTTTGGTTGTTAGGATCAGGTTTGAAACATGTCCCTACGCGCCCCTTCCATCCTTCGGACATTTCCCTCGCGAGCTCGGGTAACCCTGGCCCTTGGTTACCAGTTCACTCTACTGCTGTTTGAGGCAAGTGCAGACCGAGGATTACTGGTGTACGAGCTATTTCGACAAGCGAATTCGGAAGGCACTAACCTGCCTACCTGCGGACCATCAGTTGCCGCCAAGGGTGGTGAGGAGGAGAAGTGATATGACGGCTGGGCGGGACTACTTGAGGGATATCGGAGCTCAGAACATCGGGTTTGAGCGGATGTTTTTCGAGTGGATAGAAATCTACAACGGTGAGGGCGATCTCGACATCTTGGAAACGTTCGGAGAGACGATGCTAGCGCTCGACAGGTTCATTGATTGCAGATGGGGTTGCGACGATGACCACGCGGAAAAGCACTTGTTGGCGACTTGCGTCAGCAACATCAGAGCGATTCTCCCCCTTACTGCCTGCGGATATCCCAGCGAGGCTGGCGCGCTCCTTCGGCCCCTGGGCGAGACAGTCAATCTTCTGGCGCTCTTGGCGGCCTCCCAGGACGAGCTCGAGGCTTACCGACTAGGCGACAGAAGGAAAAGGAGGAAAAAGTTCAGCGCGCAGAAAGTTAGGGGGAAGTTGAAGCGGGAGAGATTCACGGCCCCCCAAACCGCGAGAATGTACGGCGTGTTGAGCGACTTCTACTTGCATCCGAACGCGCTGGACCACATCTTCGCTCATCGGACTTCGCACGAAGGGGAAGAGTTTGTCGTTCCTTATTACCACAGAGACCTGAGCGTCAGTATGTTCATAGTATTGGTCTCGGCTGCCGCCACGGCCCTCCTCTTCTGGGCCAGCACTCGGGAGGATGATGGCGACTTTAGGCTCGCCCACGCCTTAAACGAGAGGACAGACTTGGCATTGCGGGCCTTCGTGGCGAAGATGGCTGAGGACCCAACAGTCGAACGTGTGCCTATCATCGGGGCCGCTGAACAAGCCTAAAGCAGTCTACAGACTAAGAGAGGCTAGTACCAAGATGCCCATTGAAGACGATTCTTGTATCGTCAAAACCAGCCGACACCAAGAAGTTCGATCCCTACGAGTGGATCACACGGCCAGGAGATCATAGGTGCCCGAACCACATCTCGAAGACGATTCTCCGCACCATCCAGTTTGGTGGGCCTAAGGGTGTGAAACTGCGCAAGTTTGCCGTGCGGGTGCCGCTGTGAATTCCCGGTCGATCTGCTGATCGTTCGCACGTTCTAACGTCGTGGGTTCATTGAGGAGTGGGGAAGCCGAACGCTCAAAATGGTGGATCTGGCGAATACGGCAGGACTTCCGATGCCCGAGATGAAGAATCAAGGCGGCGCGGTGACCGTGCGGGTCCGGCCCGGAAAACAAACGGGCGCTGCCGGAACAAGCGTCAGCAGCCCTGCCGAACGCCGCGATCCCATCCTCAGTTTCCCGGACAGCGCGGATGACGGGTGGTCGCGTCGTGAAATTCACGCCCTTCTTGGTCCCGGCATCAGCGGGCGTCAGGTCCGACGAGAAGTGACTGCACTGAGCAGCATAGGCTGATCGCTTCAACAGGCCATGGTCCGTTGACGCGCTGGCTACGTGAGTCAGGGTCAGATAGGGGGCAGACATAGAGCAGATAGAGGGCGGGCAAGGACGGATGTCAAAGATATTAGACAGTGCACCTTACAGCTTCTTCGGGATCCGACAAGGATCAGACCGTGGGCAGACACAGGGCAGAGGGGGCACATACAGACTGCCCAGCCCCTCGCAGCGACCAGACCTCGACGTGACGTAAGGGAATGACTTATCTAGCGACACACCAAAAGGTCAGTGATAGAGTAAAACGCGCGGGAACAATCATCGAATGCGCCATGCCGAAACTTGTGAAAGCAAGTGGCGTAGCGACATCTCACTTCCCTCTTTGAGTTTAGCGTAACCCGGGAACAGTACATGACGGACAACAATCTGGAAGACAAATACATGGTGGCTTTGGGGCACGCTGTGGGTTTTGCCACCATGCTCTACAACGAAACGGATTACGACAAGAACACCATCATCTCGCAGTTGCATATGGGGGATAAACGATACGACTACGTTTTGCCCGAAGATCAACTGCCCAAAAAACTAACGGATGACGACGTATACGGAGCGTTTGACAACATGTTCGAAAAGATGGGTTGGGGCAAGGCGCTTAATCGGGAAGAAACTAACTAGCCACGCAACTCCTTTGTTTCGGGAATTATAACCCTGTGACTCCGAACATAATTCGGGCTAGCGGGTGTGGAATTTCCACTACCTCCTAAATAGTCAAGCGACCGTTCCAACAGCTTCATTTCAAGATGAGGGAGGAACTTGGTCAAGTTCATCAAGTAGTTGATCCGCTTTGATTGCCCCCCATGTCCATACGTTTCTCCAACCCGCAGTCAATCGTGTAATCTGCGCCGATCACGAGGGCATCCCCCCTTCTGCTTCGTCCCGTCAGGTAACCTGCTTCGAAAATACACATGCCCCACGGCCTGTTCGAAGGTTGGACTGTAGCAACGTGCTGGCAAACACTCTTCGATCAACCATACGGGCCCCGTGCGGGAACAATACGTCAGACAGCGACCCGGAGTCATCACGCGGGATACCTCCACTGTGAGCATTCAACAACCGTGGTGTAGCCCGCCCGCAAGTGAACCCCGCATCGTTGTCGTCCAAGCGCCGCATAAGCTTTGAGGTCGTATTCGCCAATCGCGCGCCTTGTCCACCCACAACGCTCAACATTGTGTTTACATCATGCGTGTTGGCGAAAAGTTCATCGATGATTTCCAGGCCTTTCGCCAATTCGGATGCTCCTGTGTCATCGGGTTTTTGAACGGTTTCCAGAACCATGCGTTACGATCCAGCGGGGGCCGCTAGACGCTTGCAATTGCGCTTCCTCCCAGCCAGACAGGTAATGCGCTCAACGTTCGCCCAGCCCTGACGCATACACGCGATACGCGTTCATAGAGGAAATTTCCCATCGTCACCCGAGACGATCGCGCAGGCACGATTACCCGAGCGTAAACCGTCCTGAAGAGGTGGAACAATCTCCCGATGCGGCGGCGGAACTGAGTTGCGCCACGAGCGAGTACAGCGCGCGACCGGCTAAGAAAACCGCCGCGCCGATGATCATCATGACAAACAACGCATTGGCATGCGGCAAATGTCCACAAGTGACAGGCTGCGAACCATCCGGAGTGCAGAACAGCAGAACGACCGATTCAAGGTCAGGCTCGAACAATCCCCTCGATTTCCGTGGAACGCACCCTCTAATCTGTTTGCCTGCGAGAAACGGCATATCCAACGCCGCAAGTTGGACCAACTCTGGCGGTATCGTACCAGTCAATGCATTGGACTGGAGATTCAGGGTTTGCAACTCGTTGAGGTTGCCGATCTCGGATAGTATTGGCGACCTTTCGAAGATCAGGTCGCAAATGCCGGCTGAGGCGCCACAGGCGCTGCCGTCAACGTTTTTCTTGAATACGATGTGTTATTGACTTTCGGGTGTTGTGCTTGACTCCAGGTGGGCTGACGGATGTCATTTCTCGTTGTCTCCAGCGTGAGGAATCACCTTGGCCAGTATCATCGCCGAGATGAACACCAAAGCCAACAAGACTATGAACTCCAAAAGAATCTCCAAGTTTCTGGAACGCACGCCAGCTTCGTCAACCATCCACAAATAGGCGCTCGTGGCGCTGAAAACGAACACGATAGGGTTTCGGAACCTTTTCAACCAGTCGTATGAACCGCCTTTAAATCCTTTGAGAACCAACATCGTCGCCGCACTCAGAGCAATGATCGGGGCATAAACATCGTATTCAGCAGCCGGTATCGTCACAGGCCACTCGAACGCAGCGAGGATGCCGAGAACGCCTAAGACAATCGGGAACAGGTGTATCGCTCGTAGCAGGAATTGTTTCAAGTTGCCCGCCTATGCTTAAAGGATCGAGCTATATCGATCCGCGGCTAGTTTCGCATCGTCCAGCTGTCTCATGGTGCAACACTGAGGGGCGTTGCCAGTCCCAAACCACGCCGTCGCTTTTCCAGTGATCGCAATATGCACATTGCTGTTCAGTCGAACTGACAAACTCTTCCGAGGATTGGTTACAAGGTTAAATTCCGAGGCCCTCAAAGACCCTCCGAAAAACAGGGGCGTGGCACGCCGCCCGCAGCGCCACGCCGAACGAAAGGACGTCATATGTGAACTCAGAACTGCTCTACGTGATCGACGAGGGGATGCGGGAATTGCCAAACGATTTGGTCGCGCAGATCCGCCTCGTCGTCACAACACCGAATTTGGTGGTATCGGTCAACACACGTTGGATTGGCGAATATTATGCATGGTCCCCGTTGGCCAAAAAGAATAGGTTGCGCAATGCCGCATCCGATGTGGATTTTCCGCTTACCATCAATCGAGTTGCGAACCAGATCCGTGGGTCTAACTTAAAGCCCGTCGATTCGAGCCTATGCTCGTAACGGCGCGAGGATGCCGAAACGCCTTCTCCCGCCTGGCGAGATTGTTGCAAAACCTGATTAGCGGGTCGAGTCCATCTGGCCCTTCGTCCCCACCCCCATGCCCCTGCGAGCTCGCTTCGCTTGCTCGCGTCCCCTTTTGCATCGGTCTGGCCTGGAGAGGCGGATTTTGACACTCCCCTAAGTCATCAGATTTACCGTGTCCGACATAGAATCATGTCAAATCCGCCGTGTTAGAACCTGCAACTAAAGCAGGTTGCCTAAAACCTCCGCATGTTATTCCGCTGTCAATCCCGGTGTCCGACTCGATCAAACCACATCCGCAACGTCTCGGCATGAAAACAATCGTCTCTCGCACTTGCCACCAGATCTTCCCGCATGACACGAACGAAAGCGCATCGCTGCCGCTGGCGGAGTTTCGTGAAACCACTGCTTATGTATTGCTCGGGGATCCCGGATCGGGCAAAACCACCTCATTCGAAGGCGAGGCCGAGGAATGCGGAGACCGAGCGGTTTTCGTGCCGGCGAACGAGTTGATAGCGTTTTCGCCTAAAGACCACCCGGAGTGGCACGGCAAGACGCTGTTCGTAGACGGTCTCGACGAGGTCCGAGCTAGAAACGTCGATCCTTTGACCCCTTTCGAAGCGATCCAAAGACGCTTGGCGGAATTGGGAAAGCCTGCGTTCCGCATTTCATGCAGACCCGCCGACTGGTTGGGCGTGTTCGACAGCAGCGCCCTAGGTTCCGTATCGGGAGATGGGAAAGTTGCGACGCTTTATCTCGAACCGCTCCGAATGCCGGACGTGGAACGGATCCTCGATGAGCACCCGAAGGTCAAAGACGGGCATGCTTTTGTCGAGAAGGCGCAGGATCGAGGCATGGCCGGCCTGTTGACGAATCCCCAGATCCTTGAACTCCTCGTGGAATCGGTCGCGGAAGGAGGCTCGTGGCCCAACAGCCTTGCCGCGACCCTCGAAAGCGCGTGTTTACAGATGGCCAAGGAACACAATTCCGCGCATCTCATCGTCAAAGGGTCCTTGCCGGCCGACGAAGCGTTGGACGCAGCGGGGCGGTTGTGCGTCATTCAGCTCATTTCCGGGTTTTCGAGTTTCGCTTCCAATCCGCTGTCGACAAACGATGGCAATGTCGATCCGGCAAGATGCGGACATCGAGACTTGGAAGCCGCGTATAACGTGCTCGGCACGAAACTCTTCGCCATGGAAGGTGAAGGCACGCTCAAACCGATCCACCGTGTGGTCGCGGAATATCTGGGCGCTCGTCACCTGGCGAAATTGGTCGACGACGGGCTGCCGGCGAAGCGGCTCATCGCTTTGATGGTCGGAGAAGACGGTAAAGTGGTTACCGAACTGCGGGGTCTCGCCGCCTGGCTCGCCGCCAGCTGCAGATTTTCGCGGAATCAGTTGATCGACCTTGATCCGATCGGCGTGGGGTCCTACGGAGACATCGCCGGTTTTTCCGACGAGGACAAACGCAATCTTTTGAGGTCTTTGGCTAGGGAATTCGGCAGGCTCGGATCATACGTCGCCGCAAAGCGGTTCGTCCCGCTCATAGAGACTTCGATGACACGAGCAATCAAAGACGTCTTGACGGATCCTGATCGGAGCGACGAACATCAGCTATTGGTAGATTTCCTTTTGCGGGTCGCTGTTGAAAAATCGGGGCTGACCGACGCGGCCGACGAGATTTTCGAGATCATCCTGGACGACACGAGACCGTCGCATGTCCGCCGGTCCGCCGTCGAGGCTTTCGCGATGTCCGTCACGGATTTCGAAGATCGCGGTGCGAATCTCCAAGGGTTGCTCGGACGATTCGACTCCGGCAGCATCAACGACCCTGACAACGAAATCCTCGGAGAGCTACTGACGCAAGCATATCCCGATGACCTTCAACCGGCGGATGTCTGGAACTATCTCTACGAAAAAGGCGACCGGAGCTACATCGGCAGTTACCTGGTTTTCTGGAAGAAGCTGGTCGAGACGACTCCGGACGATAAGTTGCCCGGCCTGTTGAATGGGCTCATCAGAGGTTTCCAGCGCGTGCGCCCTGCGCTGGAGCATCACGGGTTGGACGAACTTCCGTTCGGGATTTTGGCACGAGCGTTGCCGGCCCACGGCGACGGCACTGATGCCAAGCAGCTGTACAACTGGCTTTCCATCGGAGCTGTGTTTCGCACTGCTAGACGGGTCCACAGTTACCGCGGTGATATCCGACGGTGGTTGACGCAACGCCCAGAAGTGCAGAAAGAGTTGATCGTCGAAGGGCTTTCCCGTTGTGCAGATTCCGACAACTTCAGAGTGGATTCGTTTTATGTGTTCGCACGTCTGTTTGACGCGAAACTTCCTCAGGATTTCGGGTTGTGGTGCCTGGAACAATCGGTCCTGAATGCTGACGCTAATCCGCAGGTCGCCGAATTCTTCCTGCAACGCGCGGTGTCGGAACTCAGGTCGAGGCAACACGACGCTGGATTGTCGGAAGATGTAATTAAGGGGGCTTTAGCGGAACATGGCACGCTGAATGCAAAACTGGACGGCTTCCTCGCGCCGAGGTCTGATCCCTGGGCCCAACAGACTGCTGAAGAGGAGAAACGCCTGTGCGAGGATCAAAGACGCAGGAACGCCGGATGGTTGTCGTTCGTCCGTTCAAACGCGCGGGCGCTCGAAGACAACGAAGCGCCGCACGGTCTGCTATTCAAATTGGCGGACGTTTATTACGGTGGTGTCGACCGTCTTGATACCGGGCATGGGCTGGAACGCATCCAAGCATCGCTAGACGGCGACATCGGTCTGGTCGCTTCCGCTGTCCAAGGGTTGACCGGCGCGATAAGGCGGTCCGACATCCCTGACATCAATGCGGTTCTCGAACTACGGAGGAAAAGTCAGCTCTACCCTGTTTCCTTCGCCATTCTTGCGGGCCTCGCTGAACTTGAACGCAGCCACCCTGAGGAAATCGACCGGTTCGATGAAAACCAGCTCAGCACAGCGGTGATCCATTTCATCCACGCCGGGAACGGCAACCAATCGCCTGATTGGTATCGAAGAATATTGAAGAAGCATCCAAGAGTCGTCGCAGACATCCGAACGAGGTTCGCCATGTCGGATTTCGGCGACGTTAAGGGGACGATCGACTCCTTTTGGGATCTAGCCCACGACGAGGACCACGCAGAGATCGCGCGAAACGTGAGTCTCCGACTTCTGCGCGATTTTCCGACGCGTTGCAGCGAAGCCTTGATTGCCCCCCTAGAGAATCTCCTCCTGGCGGCGTTACGTCACGCGGATAGAGATTCGTTCGAGCGGTTGATCGAAGAGAAGATTTCATCGCCGTCCGTCGAAGACGCTCAGAAAGCGAGGTGGATCGCGATTGGATTGATCACATCCCCAGATTCGTTCTTGACTCTGGCTGAACGATACACCGACGGTTCGAAACAACGCGTCCTGGGCCTTGCGGCGCTGTTTCAGAAACGGCTGCCGGTCGAGTCGGATATGAAGGCGACCGGCCTCGTCATCCGCCTCGTGGCCAGCCATATCAGCCCCGACCAACTGCAGGAGGACGGTTGGGCTACGCCCGAGATGAAGGCCGCTGACCTGGTGTACGGCCTTGTGCAGCGCCTCGCCAACTCGCCTACTTCATCGGCCGGCAACGAGTTGGACGAACTCATCGCCGATCCGGCACTGTCGGAATGGGAGAAGATCCTGACTCGCAGCCGCGAGAACCAACGAGTCATCAGACGTGACGTTTCTTACCGGCATCCCACGATTGAAGAGGTGCGAGACACGCTGGACGGATCCATGCCGGCAAACCCACCAGATTTAGCTGCGCTTTTGACCGACCACATCGAAGAAATTGCAGATCACATAGTCTCGTCGAACACGGACGATTGGCGCCAGTACTGGAACGAAGGCCTTCGCGGGAAACCGGCAAGCCCGAAAATCGAGGATCATTGCCGGGATGCGTTACTCTCTGATCTTCGATACCGCTTACCGCGGAATCTCGACGCTCAACCCGAAGGTCAGTACGCGCTCGACAAGCGTTCCGACATTCGTGTGGCTCGGGGTTCGGATTTCCATATTCCGATAGAGATCAAGAAGAATGGTCATGACGATCTCTGGACCGCGATCCACGACCAATTGATACCTAACTACACCTCCGATCCGGAAACTGGCGGCTATGGCATCTACCTGGTCTTCTGGTTCGGACCCGAGCGCACGACCAAAGACGCCGACGGCAACAGACCGACCAACGCGGCCGATGTCAAACGGCGTCTGCAGTCAACGTTGACGGTCGAAGAATCCCGGAAAATCTCGATATGTGTAGTCGATGTCGATCCCGCGGACTCGAACATTGAGGGAGATGTCGATTCGTCCTAGGCCATGACGGTTTCGGTATTGACGGCTCTCACCTGCGGTTATCGCCAATCACAGAGGTGTCAGTGGAACGGGCCGGCAATGTCCTTCAGCGGTGCGATGACAAATGGAACGGTCGCGCAGCCCGCGCGGAATCGCCAGTTGAATGCTCTGTGCCTGTACCAAAGGCCGTCCCGCATACCTTCAGATAGACGACCATAAAGGCGAAGCGGAGGTCGACGCGTAGCGCGGTACCCTATCGTCCGCAGTTCATTCGCCTCGAGCGCCTCGGCTCACCCACATTCGAACAGTGAATCAGCGGTTACCATAATCGAGATCGAATTGCAACGCCGCCGATTGCTCGAATATCACGCCGATTGCTCGAATATCATCTGTGGTTACAGCGATGTTTGAGTAAAGGAAAACCTAGAAGCCCTCATTCTCGACGGACCACCCGGCCGGAATTCGGGCGCGTCGACAAAGCCCCGCAGTCGGTGTGCCACATGCCGGTAAATCCTCGCGCATCAAGCCCGTAACCGATAAGGCACACTCAACAATGTGACTCCCTTGATGTCTATCAACCGATTTCGTAACAGTCTCGACTTTTCCTGGCGTTAGATCCAGTCTGAAAGAGCATGGTTCCGCTAGCTTCAGACGGGAAGGCGGAGCAGAGGTCTTACCAATGGACAGTTCTCAGACGGGTTCGCGCTTGAGGATCTGATCGGAGGTTGGACGCCCTCGCTACAGCAGCCGCGTCGGATGTTCGAGCCGGACGCGGGTGGGTCGACCCCCGGGGCAGGCCTACTATTCACCTGATGTGATGTATTTCTCTAAATTGTCCGCAAATTGAGCAATGCGCGACGCGACCGTCTCCAACTCCGAGAGTTCCAACTCCTGCAAATTCTGCAAAGTTAACTTTTCTAATATGTCGCTCATTTCTTCTCGGAACTCGGTAGGAACGTCGGATTCGAAGGACGGACCAATGTCGAGACTTGCTTTGTGGAGTCGCATTCTGAGATCGCCATCGTCAGTGACCAACCGGTGTTGCGCGACGGCGAAGTTCTTCCAAACATAGCGAGTCGTGGCATCTAAGATAGGCTCTTTCATCTCTTGACGGTCTCCTTCAACGAAATCGTCAGTTTGCGGAGATTCTGCTTCGGCGGATTTGATCCGATCGGCATGTTGTCGGGCGATCCTGCGAGCCTCTTCTATATCGTCTCTCCGGGTTGGATCTTCCAAATCCATCAAGTATGAGTACAAATCCGTCCCACTGGCACCGTCGGAAAGGAGCGGAATATCGTGACGCTCGAGACCTCTATGAAGCCTGCGCCACAAGATTTCGGTGCCCACGACGTTGAGGTTGTAGAGCACGCCCACACCTTTCAAGCGGTGGAGACACTCCTGTATCGTCTTGTTCAGATCGTTGAGATCGTTGCTCGCGGGATTTGCAGCGCCTCTCCGAACCTTCCTCAGCCATAAACGAGGCCACCCCTTTTGCCACGCCCACCAGATACTCACGAATACGACGACGAATACCAGTTGGTACAGGAAAACTGCAACCAGAGACCCGACATCGTTCAGGTGGGCTACGAATTTATCCCATTGATCACCAGAAAGCCTCAGAACGCCTAAAGCGAAAAGATTGCCGACGATGCCGACGACTAGAGGCAAAAGGACATTAGAAGCGATTTGTTTAAGTTTTTTCACGGACTGGACCCGATGCAACAACCATCATTCGACTAAGTACGGGTCGCCTTTCGACCGCACTGCGGGCCACCGACTAGGGCATCGAGCATTCGTCACTGCTGAGTGCAGATCTAGGTTAACGGCAACGCTTGACCCGGCGATAAAATCACCATTCCAGAGGTGCATCACGCGTCGATCCACCAGCCAATTGCCGGCGTCGCTCGGTCCGCGGTACAGCGTTCGAAAGATCGCCAACGCCCTGCATGTCACCTGGCGAGACATCTGGTGTGGCTGGAGAAACCCGGTTTCCGAAGTCAGGTCGGCAGCGCCGACCTTTCGCAGCTGCCGATAGAGTTTGAGCAACACCTTGCGGGCGTCTATGCGCGTTTCAAATCCAGCTTCCATCGATCCTCGTTGTCCTTCATCCATTCCAGTAACGCTTCCGCCTCGGCGGGACCCCGCGCCGGTCCCTTCATCAGATCCTGCAGTACTTGTGTAACCCAGGCGTACGCTACGCCGTCGGCGCGTTCGACGCGCTCGACCGCCACTGGGTCGAACGGGCGCGCAATCAAGACGTTCGCCCCGGTCTCCGCAGGACGCAGCCCGAGCGAACTCGCGGCCGCCAAGGGGTCATCTGCGTATAGGGAGACCAACCGGGATTCGGCGAACGGCGCCACGCGATTCGCCGCCAAAGAACCGGTGATCGCGTAACGGAAGTTCGCACTTCGGAGTCGTCTGAGCAAGGGTGCGGTTCCCCTAGGTTCAAGCCAAGCCGTCGACACGTTTGACGAGCTGAATTCGTAGTCCTCGGCCCATCTGTCGACCAGCGCCTCCCAGTCAACTGAGACGATCCGGCCCCGGCGACCTTCCTTGGCCACGATGTCGTCGGTTTCCAGCAAGTTGACAACCCGAGAAACCATGGACGGCGAACTTCCAACTTCCGCCGCGAGCTCCCGAGTACCGAACGGCGTGTGGTAATCCATCAGAGCCCTGACCACCCGGGCGGCGCGGCTCCCTTTTAGAGAACGCAGCGGCCGTTCCTCTCTGATCGGATTCTTGTCGGCACCTTGGGTCTGGACGAAAACGGCCGGTCGTTCGACCGCGAGCCTGATGTTTCCGGTCCCATCGGCGTAGCTGATCCCGGCCTCTATGAGGCGTTTCCTCGTCAAGGGGCTGAGGTATGGAGAGATCAGCATTGCGACTGGCTTGGGGCCGGCAGTTCCGACCTGCTCGTTCCGCGCGCGTGCTGAAGCTTTCAGATGTGTCTCAACCCTTGACAAGACGTTCGGTTGGACAGGTTTCAGCTTCGTCTCCACGATGATTTCGGACGAAATTCCGTCTGGTGCCCGAATCTCCAGAATTGCGTCGACCAGAAGCTTGAAGCTCTGTGAAGACGGAATAGCCGCGCCGCGTCCGCAACTACACAGCTTCCACCCTGGCGGAAGACGCTCGCCAATTTCCTCTACGGCATCATTGACTAGTTGTGTTGCATAAACGACGTTGTTGCGCATCATGTGCAACATGGTAATTCATGCAACACAATGGCGTCAAGCGAATCCGCAGAATGGGAGCGCGCTTCGTCGGCCGAACTCGAAGCGGGTTCGAACCGGTAGACGTTGGGACTTCCAGCGCTCCATCATCCTTGACCCTTGGCTCGTTTCGCGCCGCTGGTCCCTAAGACTCTTCTCATTCGTGTCCTTTACCGATTCGAGACTCCCGAGTTCCTGCCAATCATCGCACTCCACCGCTCTGGCGATGCTGCCCCATCCGTCGAACCCACCCAGGTCATCACCGTCGTTCAGCATCCAGACGAATTCGATTTCTTCAAGAAGGCGAATCGGAAGTTCCGGCTTGAATCGATCGAGATCCCAGAATTCGACACTCTCGAGCCCGTCGAGAAATGCATTGAACGCCGGTATCGGGTCAGAGGCGTTCTGGAATGGTCTAAACGCATCGGCCACATCCTGCGTTTCGTCTTCGAGGCTTCCTAGCCTCGCCATAGATATGTATATCCCTGTGACCTTTTCGATTGGCACGGGGATTCCCAGCTCGTTGGCGACCGCCGAGGAATCTTCGCGGATCGAGTCGATCTTTTCCTTGAAACGCTCGATCTCCCACCTTAGTTGGATCTGATCGGTCGACTGTTTCTTGACTTCGACGACTCTGCATTCGTCGATTCCGTCCGGATCGGCGAACCCGATGGCGTCGAGTTCCGTCGACCTGTTCAGTTCAACGTTGATTTTCGCCGGGAAGCATCCTGAACGGACCAGCAACAGTCCCGCCAGCAGTTCGGGAATCGATTGAATTTAATTGATCGCCATTTCTCGCGCTCGAACCATCCTCTAACGGTCGAATTCGCCGTCGCCGAATTGGGGTTGACTCCGAAGTGCGAAGGAGCGCACTAGTTCGCGTCGGACTTAGCGAGGACACCCGACGTCGCAGCGCGATGGAACGATAGAATCGAACTCGAACTCGCTAGAAACACGCTGGACTATCCCCGCGAAAAACAATACCTCGAGGATAGGCGAAGCTTCATGGGCGAACCATCTACATCTATCATCGCCACAAACATCACTTTGGTTACGGTTTCGTTACTCGCGACGAGCTTGGTTGTGATACTTCCGACTTGGAAAAGATTCCGTAGTTTCTGGATGCGCGCTTCCAAAGAATCACTCAAGGTCGTTGTGGACGTATGTGTTGTTTCCGTTGGCTTGCCAGCGGTTTTTGTTGCGAGCGGGATGATTGCTCTCGCGATGTCGCCGTCCGAATGGCACCTGGAGTGGCCGTACGTCACGGTGCTGGTACTGCTGGCTTTGACTTTGCCGATGGTCTTGTACGCGATTTGGCAACGGATACGGAAAAAGCCTCGGAACCAACGAGCGGTGAAAAAACATGAACTCAATCCCTTGCCGCTAGAAATAGGAACCGCATCCGCGTTGGGGAGTTTCTTGATCGTAATCGTGATCGCGTTAACGATCATTATCGCCGCCGTCCCATCCGCAATCGAAATAGATATTGGTGGCGATCCGAAACCAGAAGATTTCGAATACGCTCGAGCAATGATCCTGGTGATGCCCGTAGTTCTCTTGAACGGCTTGGCTTGGCTAGGTTTTGGTTTTGTGATGGAGTTGCTCCAAAGGCCCGTTAGCTCCACAAACCGTGAGACATCGACTCACGGTTGACTCTTCGACGGATCCATCGAGTTTCAAAACGATCAGATCTCTCAAGCCAATGGCTCCGCCTCCGCTCAATACCGAACGCCATCATGTCACACTCCTATGCGGCGGCTCCCTGAACATCTTGTTCGCTTTTCGATCAGAGCTGCGTGGTCGATGCTGAATCGCGTGACGGACAAAGATTCTAGGGTTCAACACGGGCGGCGGTATCGTCCCACGCGATCGAACGGCGGATCCGGCAAAGGCCGATAAATATCGATTACCTCGTCTTCCAACTCGAAGCGTGCCGTCAACACATCCAATGCGACCTGCGAGATTTGCGATGCACAAGCAAGGACGGTGCTCGGCGGAGCATTATTGACAGGTGCGGAGCATCCAAGACTAGGCGTCGCTAAGTCGGCAGCAGGATCTCTGGCCGGAGGTATCGCAGGGTAATTCGAGGACTCGGGGCGCGAATATATCGCTCCGTCATCATCCAACGCCTGCCTTTGAACCCGCCCGATGAACCCACCTCTGTACAAAGCGCCTGAAACCAGAGGCACGTTCAAATCTTCGGCAATGCGGGCGACCGAATGAACAAATGAATCTTCACCTGTAGCGTCGACAATCAACTCGGCGTCGCCGATAAGTTGTGATATCTCCGACGGCCCGCGAGGGTTGATGTCCGGAGACACGGCTTCGACCTCGGTCCACGGGGCATGTTCCTCGATGATCGAACGAACTGCGTCCACCTTTCGACCGCCGGTGTGGGATCGTCCGGCGACGTGCCGAACGACGTTTCCAGGAGCTAGCAAATCTCCGTCCACGATCCGAATTGTCGCGACGCCGCTCTCGGCCAGCGTGACTGCGACGTGTCCGCCCAATGCTCCGACCCCGAAAATCACAACCTTGCGGTGCTTAACGATTGCCGCATCGGGACCTGCCCTCATCCGCAGTGTCGCTTCGTCGTCGGGTTCAGCAGCAAGAGCCATTGCCTTCATATCGTCTCCTTCTCCTAGGCAAGCCATGATCATCAGATCTGTTCGCCCTCGTCGCTCCCAAGCGAACATGATCAAGTCAGTTCCCCCGCTGGGACGTAAAATGCCCGATGAACGGCGCTTCGACAGATCCGCTTTCAGAGCTCTACGCTGCGCCCTGTTGAGATGACGATTCAACTCGGCCAGCTCACGCGGCGGCGGTGCTTTCAGTCGGGCGACTCGGAACCATAATCCCCGGAGTTGTTCGGGTTGACGCGCAGGTCCTCGTTCGACACGCAATACTTCTGGATCGCCAGTCAGCTTCGCGTTCATTCGCCCCCAGCTGCCAATGCCAGTTCGCAACGACTCGAAATCGAAGGTCGCCATCAACCTAGACTTCGGATGGAAATTCAGGTACGCGTCGAACGGAAGGTCGTCTTCCACCCAGCCGCCCTTGGCGCGCTCGCACCAATCTTCTACGCGCGCCAAAAAACCTTCCACGGTCTCCCAGCCACGGCTCGCGTCGCCGTCGCGCCAGAGGCACACGAACCCGTTGCGCATCGAGTGGTTGGTGTCAAGGCCGTTCACGAATACCCGAGGCGGCTGGTAGGGCCAACCTGGATCAATCAGCACATCCATCGTTCGTGCGTCGGTTAAGCCGTCGAACGCGGCAGGAATCGGACCGCGCCAATGCCGACGTTCCGTGTAGGTAACAGGTTCGAATCCCGCTGCTACCAGGTCGGCCCGGAAACTCTCGAGCGACGCGATGTCGAATGTTTCCGAGTCCAAATGTTCACCCGAATCTTGGAGCTTCGTTTCGTCGGATCGCGGTACTGGCTCCGATGGCGGGGGCCGCGTGGACTCCGTGACCCGAGTTGCTCGGTGGATTCGGAAAAACCGGGTTCGCACGTTCGTTGCCGCCGAGGATCTTGCGCCACACAGCCGCAGCATCGGAGTCATTCATGCCAAGTGTCCGGTTCGCCGACGCGGCGAGCGTACGAAAAACCGCGGCCGCGTGCTTGATTTCATGTTCCGTCAACGGAGGATCGACCGGGGTGCCAAGAACTGGATCCAGCAGCGGATGCGATATCGCTCTGTGGAAACGATCGGCGATACACGTCAACGTCTGCGCCAGAAGCACGTCCCATTCATCTCCTTGAACAAGCCCGTATCGCCATGTCTCGAACGTGACAAACTCGAGATACAGACCACCAGGCCGATTATCGCCAAGGTGGGTGTTCCTGATCTGTCGCACCAGCTTGACGATGGGCTTGTACGCGTTCCGTTCTCCAACTTTCGGACTTGCGTCCGACTGATTCAACTCTGTCGAAATATCCCCGAACTTCTGCGCCCCAGTTGTCATCCAACGACCTTCCCCGCCGATCCAGCGATTTCGGTCTCGCGTGGGGATCGCCCAAAGTGCCCCGTCCTTCACCGCCGGCACCGCGTCGACAGAGAAATCACCGTGCCTTCCAGACGTACCGTCACGGTCGGGAAAACGCACTTTGATGCTGCGAGCCTGCTGTTGCGCGCGACCGCCGTTCTGTCCGTACTGTCCGTACTTGCGGACCAGCACGCGCCAAACGGCGTCGTAGACCTTCTTGGGTGCAGCGTGTTTGTCGAGCTGCCTGAAGCGCAGCAAGATGTCAACATCCTTTCCGGGATAGATGCCGGTTTTGCGACCGTACGAGCCGATCAGCAGCGGCGCTACGCCCCATTCCTTCAGCTGTTCATCCTGCTGCAACAGTTCGGTGATCTCAGTGTGAGCTTCGATGGCGCGTTTCCGCTTCTCACCATTGACTTCGATGTTTACGAGCGCCTGCTCGAATTGCTTTCTCAAGTTAGGCAACAGTTTCCTCCTGTTTCGCCGTCAAGCCGACGCGTCCGACCGCGCGGGCAAAATTACACTTTCAATGGGACTCCCGCCTGCGCCGGAGCGCACAACCATGCTCGGAAGATACCGCGGAGCTACACGTTGCCCGTCGTCTTCCTCGCCGTCTTCCCATTCATACAGGTTCACTCGGACCGTGTTCAAAGTTCGGCCAAGCAGCAAGGCCACCGTCCACGGACAACGCAGGAACAGATGCACTTCAGACATTTCCGAGCGAGAGATGGCGCGACGTATAGCTTGGGAAACCTCCGCGACGATCGCACCACCGTCAGCTGGGCGAATATTCCCTTCGACTGTTGTGCGGATGTGGAGCGCGGTCGCGATGCGTCCCTGACGAGAATCCAGCATCCGTTCGAACGCGGCGTCGCTCAGTGTCGGCAGCAGATCGACGTAGACGAACACGTCGCCTGAACCCTTACTATTCGACGAACGATCAGTCGCATCGATCAGTCGGTCCGAACCTGTTGGCGCAAGCGCATTGTCGTTCAGCGACCATTCGTGTCCCGCGGTATCGATTGCCTCCACCCTTCCCAGAAGAGTCGTGGGAAGCGCAGCACCTAAAGCAAAAGCCACAGACAAATGCGCACCGCCGAAAACACGCGCGTGCGCAGCGCCAGCGATCTCTATCAGATGAGGCAGATCGCCGAGAAACAGCTTAATGTCATTGAGACCCCACCGGTTGGGTCGTCGGTCTCCGGGCAACGGGGGGCGAATCCTCACGACCAGATCACCTGGCAGTCGATTGGCAGACGGGCTGAACCGCGTCTGAACATTGATTTCGATTACGCGACCCGCGGACTCGATGTACTGCCTCAGCTCCTCCATGCGTCTACGGCAGTGGTCGCGAGCGACACTTGCGACGTCCTCGCGTGTCAACACAGCGTCTTGGCGGAGATTCGACAGTATCTGGTCCGCACGGGAAAGAAGCCGATCGGGAGCACCATAGTCGAGTCGCCCCGGATCCTTTTCGATTGTCGACGCAATCGACAACGTAAAGGCTGGGTCGGTCGCCAAGTCAAGAAGCCGCGGGAGTTCCAAATCCTTGATAACACTCGATCTTGCGATTTCGGGCGTCACGACCAGCACGGCACCCGAAAGTCCGGAGACCAGCGCTTCGTCGAGACGACGTTGAGTATCACCCGGCGGAAGATCGCTGTTGTCCTGCCAAACCGGAACGCCGGACGCCCTCAAGGCCCAAGCGATATTGTCCGCTATTTCGGTGCCGTCGCTGTGCCGGTACGACACAAACACCGGTCCTCGCGGCGAGACGCCGCGGAATCGTTCATTATTCTGCATCCTCGCCATGACGGCTTTGCGCTGTTCCTCTGCTAGCTGCAGTTACCGTTGATGACGGTAGACACATAGATTGTACTTGATACAGCATTTGTTTTGACTTTTTACATCTATTTTTGAAGATGTTTGAAATCTATGGGTTTTGTCATTCCACGTGCTATAGTGGAAGTTGGAATCTAGGAAGTCGGACATCATGCCCGTTGAAATTGCCGGTTTCGCACAAGCGCTGGCACGTTGCCAGGTTTTCGAATTCGTCGACCCTCTCGAGCTCGAAAACGCCCTCGCGGCGGGGCGGGAACCCTTGGACACCAAGTTTGTCGATCCGTCGGCGGATGTCCCGCTTATCCGGTCCGGCGATCGTTTCACCCACCTTTACTTCCTTCAACACGGCACGATAGCCACATGGCAGTATCCGCGCTCGGAGCTTTTGTCTCCATATCTGATCGGAGATCACGAATTCATGATGAACGCCGAGCGCTGGGTCGCTTCATACTCCGCGGTGACTAGAGCCACCTTGGTGGGCGTTCCCGTCGCTACGATGGCACTGGTCGCCCGACAGATCCCAAAGATCCAAGACCAAATGTCGGTTCTCGTTCTGAGGAGGATGGCGCGTTACTACTGGATCTCCCTTGCGACCAACGGAAGTCCCTCGTCACGAGTTGCAGCTGCTCTCGTCTCGCGCCTCGCCCTCACTGGCGAAGACCACGGCCAGGTGCGGGAGATCAACGTGCGCCAAGGGGACATCGTTCGTCTGACAGTCATGTCCCGCTCGGCTGTCGCCGCGGGAATCTCGACCTTGACTTCCGCAGGAGTAATCAGCATCGGAGACGACGATAGCGAGAGATTCACCGGGTCGGTGCGCGTGCCTGACGTCGGCAATCTGAAGGAGCACGCTCTCGGCGAAGTTCGCCTGAAGCAAGTTCGGCCGCTCGTGCGGAGATATCGAGACTCGATGCAACACGCGCACGATCGCGCGTTTTGATTGCCGTCCGGCGACTCTCTCCAGATCCACAGTTGGGTGCAGCGGCGAAGTCTGCGTCATGGCGGTCGGCGGAGACACGAGCGAGAAGCGTCGCCCTATTTGACCCCAATTAAGATTATCGATGTAACTTTTAGCGGCATCCCGTCTGTTGGTCCTGATTGCAGGCAACTGGGGAGCCAACGGCAATGCGTGGAAGTTTCGGGCTATGCGTAGTTGTTGCGGAGCCGGAGGAAATTCTAGGCTTCGAGTTGCCGAACCCGGTTTAGATTTGCCGTCAGCGTTCACACGTCGCGGCCACAGTTGACACGCTTGCGACCAGCGATTAATTCGATCGGCTTTGTCCCCGATGAATCAGAAGTGTATCTCTTCGAGGCTCGGCCTAGGTGTGGATTTCGTGAATTCGTGATCAACGATCAATCGCATTACCACGCCCGCCGCCGCGTCGATTTGATATTGGGCGACGACGGACTCTGATGCCAGCGAATCTCCAACGTCTTCGTTTACGGCGCTATCCCGGCTAATCCATATCATCACCCGAAATTCGCGGTTCAGAGGCGACGATTCGGATTGCGCGCCGCCTAGTTGTCGTCTTCGATTAGCGTCACCATGTGCAGTCCGAAAACCGCCGTCAACAACCTCCATGTGTCCTTCAATACCACAACCATGTCGTCGTCAGTCACGGAGGAGGTTTCTCTTGTCGCGCCGGATCTGCCACGCGCATCGATTAGATCGGCCCGGAGCTGCCGAAAGTAGCCCTCGTCGATCAGGATTCTTTGGATGATAGATTCGTCATGTTCCTCGGCAGTAAACCGTCCTTCCAACATTTGGGCCTCCGAGTGCCAAATTGGCGGATTTCCACTCGTGTCGAAAGTCAAGTAGTGGGGATCGAAGTCGAACACCGGGGGAATGCTCTTCACCGGCATCCACAAGCTGCGCTCGGTGACATCCCCGCTCAAGAACCGTGAGTTGAATTCAGCGGCAGTGTGAAATTTCGGAGCCACGTAATTGACATGCTCCTCTTTAGCGGCGAGTCGCCTCAACATGCTGAGCTGGTCCGTGCTGCGCGGTCGGTTCGAATCGACCCGCGTAGTGATCGGAACGCGATAGTGAGGTGCGCGGTAGTGGCCCCAATGAATGGCGTTGCTGCGCTGCATATGCTCGGCAAGCTTGAACTGGAAAAATTTGACGTGCCCGCGGTAATTCAGTTTCAGGTCGTAACCGAGTTCAGCTTCCCTGATCAACGACGGCAATTCAGGAGCAGCCGTCAATCCGGGAAAACGATTGATGTATTCGTGCGTGAACGCGAACCCGTAAGAGAATTCGGAGAATTCAGGCATCATTTTCCGTTAACCTCCGGCATATCAGATGTAATTTGCTCATTTCTGTAACGACCGATCAATAACCCAGCCTAACCTCTTTGTCCTCGCTCTACTGCGTTGGCGTCGGTTTGGAATTATGTGCCGTCCGCGTCGGATCATGCCACATGTCTGTGCAAAAACGGTCTGTCGCCGCTAGCGCAAAGGATGTGCGCTTAGTGCGGTCTGGGAACCTGGAAAACGGCGAGGCCTATGCACTGAAGGCATTTTGTCGGTGAGCGTGTCCATGGTGCGGGCTGAGTTGCATCCACCTGGATGGGTTTCGCACAAACGGATCAATGGCATGCCCTCATTCGGATATCCAGAGCCGTCGCAACGACACCTGCTCGACGCTGGCGAACTTGGCCGAACGATTTGGAAATCTCACTTCGAGGCAGCGCCTCTCCATCGTGGACGACCACACCTATGCCGATTGAATCAACCTGTTCCGCGAAGATCCAAGCATCAACCTGTCAGCGGATTCCGGCTATCTCGAAGTTCAGTATCAGATTTACGCTGTTCTGAGCACAGCGACAAATTCGTTCATACTCTTCAAAGCTCGATGGTCCCACACTGATTCCTGCTTCGCTCGGAGCAATTGTCACAGACGGATTCGGATCTCTTGAGCTCGAGTGTCGCCGTCGCCCCGCTACGGGATTCGTTGGGTAGCGGCGACCGTGACCACCGAAAGTGAATCTTCAATATAGTAAGATAAATACAAGATTTTTCTGACAAACTATAGTGACTACCTGAAAGGTGCGGCCATATGGCTTCCGTAGCGCAGATGATCATGAAGAGCGTTTCCGCGCACGAAAGGGGAACGTGGGTTTGCTCGCCCAAGGATTTTCTGGGTCTCGGCAGCCGTGAGGCCGTCGATCAGGCCCTGTCGCGCCTCGTCAAAGATGGTCGGCTGCGCCGGATCGGCCGGGGGCTCTACGACATGCCAAGGACGAGCGACGTGTTGAAACGCCCTGCGCCGGTCGACTGGGATGCCGCCATCGCAGCCCTGGAACGGCGGGACGGCGTCCGAATCGTTCCTGACGGCCTGACGGCCGCAAATCGGCTCGGCCTCACCAACGCGGTGCCCGCGCATGCATCGTATCTGACCGACGGCGCCACGAGGACGCTTAAGATCGACGGACGAACGGCCAGGTTCCGACATGCCAGTCCGGGAGTCATGCAGTGGGCTGGGAAACCTGCAGCTCCCGTGGCACATGCCATCCGATGGCTCGGCCCTCGCCAAGCCGCGGACCCCGGCGTCGTTTCAACTTTAAGGCGGATTCTGCCCGAAGATGTGAAGAGGGATCTCGTGCGGAACAGCGGTAGGCTGCCCGGCTGGGCGTTGCCGCTGGCGCGCAGCATAGAGGAAAACCAGGCTGTCGCCGCATGAACGTCGTACCCCAATCGTTCGAAGCGTTTCTCGCGCTTCCAGACAGAGACAGGCAGGACGTGTTCGAAGCGGCCGCGACCCGTCTCGACACGCTGCCAGGTTACGTGGAAAAGGATTTCTGGGTCTGTCTCGTGCTGGAGGTGCTGTACAACCGCATGCCGGAAGGGCATCCGAGGCTGCTTTTCAAGGGCGGAACCTCTTTGTCCAAAGTCTTTGCGCTGATTCGAAGGTTTTCGGAAGACATCGATCTCGTCGTCCGTCGTGACGACCTGGGCTTCGAAGGCGACCGCGACCCTGCCGTCGCCGAGGGTCTCTCCAACAGAGCGCGGACCGTCCTCTTCGACGAGCTCAGAACCGAGTGCGGCAGCTACGTCCTCGGAGCCATGGCGTCCGACCTCGCGGCGGCGCTGGCGCAGATCTCTCTGGGCTGCAGGGTCCGGGCGGACGAGGACGACGTCGACGGATCGACTTTGCTGGTGGAATACCCCGCGCTGTATCCAGGAGGCGCAGACGCGTACGTCGCACCGCGCGTGAAGGTCGAAGCGGGAGCAAGGTCGGCCCTGGTTCCAGCCGTCCGCCGCGATATCGCGCCCATCGTGGCCGACGAGCTACCTGACTGGTCGTTTGATGTGCGCGATCTGCGAGTCATTGCGCCAGAGCGGACGTACTGGGAGAAACTGCTGATTCTTCACGGCCTGCACTGCGGACATCGGGACGAACAGCGTATGCCGACCGACAGGGATCGGATATCGCGCCACTATTACGATGCGGCGATGATCACGGCGTCCGATATCGGCAGGTCTGCCCTGTCGAACATCGACATGCTGGACGTCGTCCGGAGCCACAACCTCATCGCCTTCCGGCAGGCTTGGAGACGGTTCGATGAAGCCGTTCCCGGCTCGATCAGATTCGTCCGCAGGCGGAGCTTAGCACCGCGATCGAAAGCGACTATCGGGCCATGGAGGGCATGATCCTAGGAGATGCGCCGCCGTTCGAATGGGTCTTGGAGCAGATCGATGTCGCCGAAGCAACTATCAACGGAAGTTCCTGAAAGGGCGATGCGCGCATTCAGCGTGTCGACGGGCCATGAATTTCCAATTCTGCGACGCACGTTTTCAGCGGCTACCTGAAGACGGGCACGCTTAGTCGTCGGAGACCCGGTTCGACTGCTCTCCAGCGGTCGTATTTTCGAGGCGCTCTTTTTCGGGACATACGCCGGGTACAGACACGCCTTAATCCCTTTGTTCGAGTGGCATAAGTTTTGCTCGTCAGACCACGCGACCCGACGGGGATGCTGGGATGGCTCCGAAGTTGCTGAGACTCACGGGCCAAAGGTTCGATTCCCACTCAACCTGCACACGTCCTACCGCAGCGATCGCGGTGCAGTCAAACCGTCCTAGCGTCCGAGACGCGCCAGACGCTCGACCAATCGCCAAAATCCCCCGCCGCCCATAAACTCTTTGCCGGTCAGATCGCCTTTGGATCGATTGCAGATGAAACATGCAGCCACCAGATTTTTGAACTCGTTTGAACCCCCACGACTGATCGGCACATCGTGATCCACCTCCCAGTTGGCGCGAGCACCTTGGATTCCGTAATTCACGAACGCCAGCTTCTTCCCGCAGTAAGAGCAGTATCCGTCCGTCTTGTAGTAGATGCTGTTCAGCAGCTCGTCGCTATATCTGGGCATGTCGAAGCACGATTTTACCTACTGCATTCCTAAGGCGCGAGTGCGTGCCCGATTCCCGCCGGGCGTACATCCGGTCATATCGTGCCGGAGCTACTGTGCACAGGCAAAAGCTGCGCTTGTAAAGTAATCACGACCGGTTCGTTTGCTGATTACTCGCGGATATAAAACGTTTTTGACGCGCGAATATAGCACTGGTGACGCGCCGGGGACTCGAACCCCGAACCTAGTGATTAAGAGTCACTTGCTCTGCCAATTGAGCTAGCGCGCCACTTGTGATTCTAACGTGCTTGGGTTTGCTCAGCGAAGGTGCAGTCATGACCGCGCGTGTGATCGAGGACATGCTGACTCGGTTGAGAACGCGTTATAATCGTGCGCGGACTATCTGAAATCGAAGAGCAGGATGTGATTTTTACATGTCGGACAACGAAAACGTTGACGCGTTAGACGAGGCGGTCAATCTTCGCTACGAAACGATTTTCCAACATCTGCACGGAACACCTGTTGATGCCTTGTCCGAGGGCTTCGGCAACATGTTCCATATCTTCGGCATCGAGCCCGAGTTAGTGGAATCGCGCGTCAGGTCGGCGATTCTGGAAACTTTCGGATCAGCAATGGAGTGGGCAAGTGAGGCCGAAGCGCTGTGGAAAGCCCGAGACGAAGCTAGATCGGAGACTCGCATCGACCGCATCATGAACGAAGCGGCTTATGTTCGGATCGCATTGCCGCCACCGCAACTGCTGGAAAAACTCGATGAAGTTTCCCCCGGCATTGCTAAACGCATCATAGACAAAGGCACGGATTACCAAGATGCAGCGCGCAAAGCTGAGCAAGACTCGATCGCACGTAATTACACGTTTCGATTGGTCGGGCAAGGCATCGGCTTGAGCTTATTTCTCTTCCCATTGATGCTCTCAGTCGCTTTAGCAGCCGTTGGCGAACCGCTTCTCAGCGCGGCATCTTTATCCGTGGCCGGCATCACATATCTGGCCAAAATCAAGATCCGAGTTTTGTCCCGCGAGATCAAAAGCAGAAACTTGGAGATGGCATCAAGACTCCTGCGCTACGCCGCGCAGTGCCAGAGTCAAAATACAAGGTAACCAATGCCCGCTACTCATCCTTCCCAAGACGACTTGCTTCGTTGGATCCATGACGACTTGAACAATTGGGGGCGTTGGGGGGATGATGATGAGCGAGGCACTCTAAATCATTTGAGTGCGGATACGTTGAAGGATGCGTTGTCGCTGGTGCAGGAAGGCGCGACGGTTTCGTGTGCACGTGCTGTGGGGTTTGAAGCGGCGGTGGATGTGCCTCGGCCTCCGCAGCATTACATGATCGGATCGGGTGATGTATATCGCCCGGGTGAGGGTCCGGATCGGCAGGTTGCGATCGATTACTTCGGACTGGTCTTTCACGGGCACACGGTCACGCATGTCGATTCGCTCGCGCACTTCTTCTGGGATGGAAAGGCTTACAACGGGCGATTGTCATCGGTGGTCACGGTGGCTGAGGGAGCGACGGAGCTAGACGTGACGGCAGCGCTCGGTGGGATCATTACTCGTGGCGTTCTGGTCGACGCGCCGATGCTGCGTGGGATTAGGTATATCGAACGCGGGGATGGCGTTGGGATGGACGATATTGCGACGGCGGAAGAGCGATGCGGTTTCAAGGTGCGGCAGGGCGATGTGCTGCTCTTGCGGACTGGTCAGCTCGGGATGCGCGAGGAGTTGGGGCCAGTCGATGCCTATGTGGCAGGATCGTCAGGACCTAAGCCCGAGATCTTGCCATTCATGCATAAGCGCGGGGTTGCGGTGATGGGGTCGGATACTGGCAACGACGTCCAGCCGACGGGTTACGAACGTTTCAGCAATCCTGTGCACCAAGTCGGCATAGTCGGGATGGGGTTGTGGATATTAGACAACGCCTGGCTGGACGATCTGGCGGCGGCGTGCGCAGAACGGGGCCGCTGGGAGTTCCTGATCAACATCCTCCCGCTGAACCTGCCGACGGTAACCGGGTCGCCGGTCAATCCGATCGCGGTGTTTTGAGGTTCTAAACCCCCTTCAATTCCCCCTTGGGCATCAAGGGGGAGAAATATGGGAACGTCCGATCCGTCGATCAATAATGGGCGTTGCGGACGATATCGAAGTCTAAGGATCGACCGTCTGGGGATCTAGTGACGCCAACGAAGTCGATACGCCAATCTACGACTTTGGATCCGACCTCGGACGCCAGGTAGGCGAGGGCAACATTTTCGATGCGGTGGAGTTTGGCGGGAGTCATGGCTTCAGCCGGCGGTCCGAATGCTTCGCCATTGCGCGCTTTGACCTCGACGAAGACCCACTCGGTTCCGAGCTTGGCGACGATGTCGATTTCGCCGTGCCGGGTTTTGTAGTTTCGGTCGATGATTTTGTAGCCAAGTTTTCGCAGGTGTTCCACGGCGGCATCTTCAGCGTTCAAACCTAGACCGTCGGGCAGATTCATCGCGCTTCGGGCCGCGATATTGACTGCGGCAGTAGCGCCAAGTGCCGCCCATGACTTGTGGGCTATGAGTTGTGCGACGGGTTTGAATGTGCGTCGATGGACGGGGCTGGGACCGAGTTTTTTCAATGCGTCCATATGAAACTCGGTGCCGTAGCCTTTGTGCTGAGCAAAACCATAGCCCGGGTGCTGGGTTTCGATCTCGCCGCTCATGATCCGGTCGCGGGTCACCTTCGCGACGATGGAAGCGGCGGCGATCGAGAGGGATTTTGCATCGCCGCGAATGATTGATTCGGATGGAGTTGCGATGCCGATGTTGGTTACGGCGTCGATCAGCAGGAAATCGATCCTCCACCTGATCCCGCGTATTGCCTCGCGCATCGCCAGCTTCGTGGCGGGGACTATGCCGAGTTCGTCGATACGTTCGGCCTCGACGACACCTACGCCGAATGAGCTCGCGTTGTTGCGGATTTCGCCGAAAGCGGTCTCCCTTTGGTCAGCGGAAAGTTTCTTCGAGTCGTCGATCAGGTCGACCTTGTCTTGAGGTAGATCAGACGGCAATACTACGGCGCCGGCGACTACGGGGCCGGCGAGTGCGCCGCGGCCCGCCTCATCGACTCCTGCAATTACGCTGTAGCCGGAACGTCGGTATTCAGATTCGAACGCGAAGCTCGGGCCTGTTTCCCGATTTTGCGCCGTTTGCATGACGCGAACAGGATACGCTAATCGCGTCGGTTATTCGATTCGGAATGGCGAAGGTGTTACGCCGCAGCTGCCAACTCGGACTCGATTGAGGTTTGAGTCAGCGGAGATTCCAGTTCAATGTAACCTCCGCCGAGGACACGATCGCCTTTGTAGAAGACGATTGCCTGGCCGGGGGTGCAGGCTCGCATAGGGGTTGAGAATTTGACTTTCCCAATTTCCGGAGTGAGCATCTCGATCGATGCCGCCTCTTCCGGATTGCGGTATCTGATTTTTGCGGTGAGGTCGTCGGAGGCTGAGGGTGGTTCGCCGTCGATCCAGTTGACAGCGGAGGCGTAGACCTCGTTGCGCAAAAGTCCCTGGACCGATCCGACGGTAACCTTGCCAGACTTCGAGTTGATCGAGGTAACGTAGATCGGGCCCTTCGTACCACCCAGCATCGGCAGTCCTTTGCGTTGACCAATTGTGAAGTTGTGGATTCCGTCGTGCTCCGCCAACACGTTTCCTTCAACGTCGACGACGACACCGGGTTTGGGTTCGTCGAGACGTTCCTCGACGAACTCGCGATACGTACCGGTCGGTATGAAGCAAATATCCTGTGAGTCGGGTTTGTCAGCGACGGGCAGGCCTTCAGATCGAGCGATTTCTCGGATCTCGTCTTTGCTGTAGCCGCCGACGGGGAATCCTAGACGGCAGAGCTGGTCCTGGCGCAGATTGTAGAGGACGTAGGACTGGTCCTTCATTACGTCGACGCCGCGCAGGAGAGAGCAGTGGCCAGACTCATCTTCGGCGATTCGTGCATAGTGGCCGGTAGCGACTATGTCGGCGTCCATGAGATCGGCGCGATCCATGAGGAAGTTGAACTTCAAGCGGTCGTTGCAGGCCAAGCATGGATGGGGAGTTCTGCCCTGTCTATATTCACCAACAAAATAATCGATGACATGCTGCTGGAACTCCTTCTCGAAGTTCATGTAGTAGTGCTTGGCACCGATGATCCGGCAGGTCGCCCGAGCGTCTTCTACATCTTCGAGAGAGCAGCACGACTTGGAGAGCTTACCGGCGCCCTCAAAAGGCGCGGGAAATAGACGCATCGTTACGCCGATGATGTCGTAACCGTCGCGTGCCAGCAGTGCGGCGGCGACTGAGGAGTCGACTCCGCCGCTCATGGCGACGAGCGCGCGCTTTTTTCTGTTCGTGTTCACAATTGGTTGAGTTTCGTCGAATTGACGGCTGCTGGAGGTGCGTTTGTTGCGTCTCGAGTGCGAACCTTCTCCTTTCCAGAATAAAACTGTGCGTTGTTCGAATGTAGTGTGACTCCGCCTCAGGTAGTGGAGAATCCATCAACCGATATAATCCGAAACAAGATGGCAACGACCACTACCGAACCAACTGTTGGGACTCCGATTGAGGAGCTGGCGCGGGCGGCACTGGAGGAGGCTTCGGCGAACCTCGGTTCTGACGTTGTACTCCTCGATACCCGCAACGTGAGCGATTTCACCGACTACTTCGTGATCGCGAGCGGAGAGACCGAACGGCATCTCGAGATGATGGCGGAGCGGATCGAGGGGAAGATCCGAGACATGGGTATGCGCCGCAACAACCGCGAAGGGTCTGGGGCCGGTGGATGGTTGCTCATCGACTTTCCCGGATTCATCGTCCACCTCTTCAACCGCGAAACCAGAGCGTTCTACGATCTCGAAGGGTTATGGTCTGAGGCTAACGAAGTCGTCCGCCTTCAGTAGCCGATTGGCTCAATCCTCGTCCGAGACGATCCAGACATCGTTCGATCTGGGATAGTTGATCAGTTCTTCGTCGCTGAAGAAAAGCCCGACTTCGCGCGTTGCGTCTTCCGCATTGGCCGATCCGTGGACTAAATTGCGGCTTATCTCGACCCCGAAATCGCCACGTATGGTACCCGGCGCGGCTTCGTTCGGACTGGTGGCACCCATCAGTTTGCGAGTGATAGCGATGGCATTGGGACCCTCCAAGCAAAGAGCGATGACAGGTGCGGAGGTGATGTAGTTGACGAGACCTTCGTAGAACGGTTTGCCTTCGTGTTCGGCGTAGTGACGTGAGGCGAGGTCTTCGCTGACTTGCATCAACTTCAAACCGACGATCTTCATGCCAGTCGCCTCAAACCTTGCGACGATCGTGCCGACCAATGCGCGTTGCACTCCGTCGGGTTTCACCAAGACCAATGTTCGCTCTAAATCCATGTTTCTCGGGTCCTCGAAGATGATTGTTTGGCAGATTGGGTCAATCGCCAAACAACAATTGTGCACAACGCGATGTGCGTGACTCTATTTACGTGCGCCGCGAAGCGGTTATGGTGGGTGGTCGCGAGTAGATGGGTTCTACGGGGCCGTCGGTGACTGCTCCGCACTCGAGACGTTCGATTGCGATGGCGAGGAGATGTTTCGGAGACCGGGATGATTCGGTGTTAGCTCTCATCGCTCCTTCGCCGCATAAGATCATTTCTTTGTCGCTGAAGCGTGTAGGGATTTCGTCTGCCTCCTCAATACCGGTTTCCGTTGCCTCGCTGAGGCCTGTGAATGGTGCGGAGTATATAGAGTAGGAGACTTGGTTGCGCCCTACTGGGATGAGCGAAACGATTCGATTTCCGGTTCGGCACCGGTGTGGATAGGCCTGGATCAGGTGAGTTGGTACGCCTACCACCTTGGCGTTAGAGGGTGCGACGAGGCCTAGCGCGGTGGCTATCCCTACCCGAACTGCGCTGAAACCGCCAGGGCCTAGGGCGACGGCGATGGCATCGAGATCGGAGGGTTGAATGCTGGCAGCATTAAGAAGACGCATCACTGCCGGCATGACCTCGCGGCCATGGTTGTGGCGGGACTCCCATGTTTCAACTACGACGTTGCCATCCACGCTCAAACCGACGCCAGCGAAGCTTGTTGATGTGTCGATGCCGAGGAGTTTCATGTCGTCACACCTATATCCAGCGCGCTGGTTAAGCGATTACGCAATGACGACGATTTCGGGCCGTTGGCGATCATGGAAATCGTTCTTCTTTGAGAGAACTGGTCGACTTGTATCCGTATTTCGAGGGCGTCTTCGGGTAATTCCCCCGCCGCGTTTTCGGGCCATTCGACGACCAAAGCACCGCGGTCAAGGGTTTCTTCCAGCGCTAACTCGTAGACTTCCGCTGCGCCGGATATGCGGTACAGGTCGCAGTGGAAGATTCTGATCCTTCCGGGGTACTCGCCGAGGATTATGAATGTCGGACTGCGAGCGGACACTTCGCATTCAGCGCCGATCGCGATCCCGCGGGTCATGCATGTTTTGCCGGCACCCATCTCGCCGTACAGGAGAACGGTGTCGCCGACGAACAGCGATTCGCCGATCGCCTTGCCGATCTGCAATGTGCGCTCTTCCGAATCACTAACGATCATCTTCGATTCGTCGATGGCCAATGTCTCGCCTCAGCTAGCAAAGTGATCCCAGCCCTTTCCCTCGAAGTGGATCGTATCGCCCGCTGCGTCGAGCACCGCGATTTGTCCTCCATCAGATTCGGTCGGGTGGATCGCCCCGATTACGTGGCAACCTGACGACGCATCAATGCTCGTGATAGCGCCAGCGTCGGCGACTAACAGCAGTTCGTAGTCCTCACCGCCTGTCAGAGCTAACTCCAAGGCTTCATCGTTAAATGCCTCGGTCAATGGTTCGAATATAGGGATCTTGTCTGCATAAATCACGGCGTCGACGCCACTGGCGGTACAGATGCGCTCTAAGTCAATTAGCAATCCATCGCTGATGTCCATGGCACATCGGATGCCGGAGTTCACCAGTGGTTTCGCCAGGTCTACACGGGGACTTGGACGAAAGTGGGCGTCTAGCAGTAGCGATGCGGAGTTGATTTTCGATGACTGGCTCAAGATCTTCAGACCGCCTGCCGAACCACCCAATGGACCAGAGACGGCGATAAGTTGTCCGGGACGAGCAGAATCGCGGGTTAACGCATGGTTTGGATCGATTAGGCGTCCCGTCATCGAGACGCTGAGGATCGTGTTGTCCGAAGCAACAGTGTCGCCGCCGACTAGTCGTCCTCCATAGGTGTCAAGAGCGTCGATCACGCCAGATAGAACTTCGTCTAGTTCGCCGACGCGTGTTGTCGCGGGGATGGCTAATGTCAGGACTGCGTGTTCGGGTATCGCTCCCATTGCAGCGATGTCGCTCTGATTGGAGACTATGCACTTCCAGCCGATGTCGTGCCATGACATGGCTTCGGAGAGGAAGTGGACGCCGTCGACCATGGCATCGGCGGTGAGAACTATGTGACTGGCATCGAACTGCAGCACTGCCGCATCGTCGCCTACTCCGACCTCGCCATCAGAGATGGATCCGCCGCTATTCAGGCGCTGCTTGATGATCTCTACGAGATCCGATTCGCTAATCGGCGCATTAGCAGATCGCTCGTCGGATGGCATATGACCGATTATATTTGGGCGTACAGTTAGGCTCAGGACTGGCTGATTAGGCGACGAAATGAGTTCTATACTGCTGCTCTCCGACATTCACGGCAATCTTCCCGCGCTTGATGCTGTGCTAGAAGATGCAGAGTCGCGTGGCGGATATTCGGCGGTTTGGGTTTTGGGCGACAGCGTAGGTTACGGGGCACAGCCGAATGAGGTCGTCGATCGGTTGTGGACGTTGCCGAGGGTTGTGATGGTCAAGGGCAATCACGAAGCGGCAGCGCTTGGCGAGATTTCAGTCGCTGATTTCAATCCGGTGGCCGCTGCGGCCGCGGTTTGGACGGCTAGACACCTAAACGAGGCAACGCGCGACTATCTGCGAGGATTGCCGGAACTCGCTGTGGATCACGGAGTTACCTTGTGTCACGGAACGCCGAGGAACCCGATATGGGAATACTTGATATCTGCTCGCGTCGCCGAAGATAATCTGGGCCATTTCGATACGGTTGGATGCGTTTGCGGACACACTCATGTGCCGTCAGTCTTCGGCAGTTACTTCGAGCGTAGCTGGCACGCCATCCAAGCGCAGGACGGCGACGCTTTGGATCTCAATTACCAGCGCTGGTTCGTCAATCCTGGGAGCGTTGGACAGCCCCGTGACGGCGATCCGCGAGCATCGTACGCCGTGATGCATTTTCACGAGGACACCAGTCGTCTTTCGGTCGAGTTTTACCGCGTCGAATACGACATCGTTACAGCGCAGAACCTGATATTCGAAGCCGGCCTGCCGTTGCCATTGGGTTTCAGATTGTCCGAAGGGCGATAGCAGAGCGGGTTGCTGGAGGGTCCGCGTTTATAATTCAGCGACGAAATCCGAGGTCATCAGGAGTTTGAATCAAACATGCCAGTAGTTCACATCCACATGTTCGAAGGTCGCACTGACGAGCAGAAGTCAGCGATAGTTAAGGGCGTGACGAAGGTCATATCCGAGGCCGCGGGCATCCCCGACTCAGCGACTACGGTCGTGATCCACGACACGAAGCGCTCGAATTGGGCCGAGGGCGGCGTGTTGGCCTCCGAGGCGTCCTAGAAGAGCAGCTGTGGCTAATCGTCCCGCCGCGGAACAACTCGTTGGCGGAATATATGTGATCGTCGATCCTGAACATTGCGGTGGTCGAGACATCTACAAGACCGCAGAAGCCACGGCATCGGCTGGTGCCGCAGCGATACAGCTACGAGATAAAAAGGCACCAAAATCGGTAGTCGCCGATGTGGCCCGGGCGATGGTGGAGATTTGCCGGGCATACGGGACGGTGTTCATCGTCAACGACTACCCGGATATCGCGGCTGAAGCCGGGGCGGACGGGGTGCATGTAGGGCAAGGGGATATGCCGATCACGGCGTGTCGAAATATTTTGAACCCAAGCCAGATTGTTGGGAAATCGAACGCGCTTTTGGACGAGGCTTTGGCGTCTTTTGAGGAAGGCGCGGACTACGTCGCCGTCGGCTCGATTTACTCCACTACGACGAAATCAGATACGCGTCCGGCGGGACTGACGACGTTACGCGCAGTTGCGGAACGCGTATCCTCGCCGATCGTGGCGATCGGCGGCATCAATGCCGACAATGTTGCGCCTGTGGCCGAAGCAGGTGCGGACTGCGTTTGTGTTGCAACTGCGGTCACGATGTCGGCTGATCCTGGGGCGGCGACACGGGAGTTGGTGGAGCGGTTTGTAGGGGCAAAGTAGAGTTTCGTCGCTTAAAATCGTAGTTTGGGCGTCTCGACAGTAGCAACCTGACGGATCGTCGGGCGTCCGATGTCGGATTCCGTCTTGCGGCGTTAGTAAGGACGCGTGAATAAATGACCGAGTTGTTTCTGTCGATAGGTGCTGGGGTGCTTGCGCTCTTGGTTGCCGCCTTCTTGTTCAGAGTGGTTACCAATCGTCCAGCGGGGGGAGGCGCAGTGCAAGAGATCGGCGCTCTTATTCAACAAGGCGCGATGGCTTTCCTGCGTAGGGAGTACACGATACTCGCCGCGTTCGTCGTCGTGATTTTCATCGTTCTCGCCGTCTTGATCGATTTCAATGTGACAGGCAATGACACGATTGAAAGGTTGATTGAAGGCGGCAATCTTTCGGTCACGGGGCCTTGGACCGCCATCGCTTATCTCGCGGGTGCCATCGGATCAGCTTTGGCTGGTTATATCGGTATGAATATCGCCGTGCGCGGCAACACTCGAACCGCGACCGCCGCGGAATCAGGGTTGAACCCGGCATTGCGAGTCGCGTTTAACAGTGGCGCGGTGATGGGCTTGACGGTTGTGGGTATCGGAATCGTGGGGGTGACTGCTCTATGGTTGATCTTCGGCAACCCGAACGTTATCGCTGGGTTCGGGTTCGGAGCATCTTCGATCGCTCTCTTCGCTCGTGTAGGAGGCGGAATTTACACGAAGGCAGCCGATGTTGGCGCGGACTTGGTGGGCAAGGTTGAGGCGGGATTGCCGGAAGACGATCCGCGCAACCCGGCGGTTATCGCAGATAATGTGGGCGACAACGTGGGCGATGTCGCTGGAATGGGAGCCGACCTGTTCGAGTCTTACGCCGGATCGATCATCGCTACGATTGCTCTGGCCTGGACCGCTGCAACCGCGGTCCAAGAGGTCGATGCGCCTAAAATCGTGTTGCCCATGATGCTGGCCGGCATCGGCATCTTCGCCTCGATCATCGGCACGGCGATTGTTCGTACCAAAGATGATGCAACGATGGGAAATCTGCTTTGGAGCCTGCGCTACGGCATCTTTGGCGCAGGAATCTTGGCACTAATCGGTTCTGGCGTCTACATTGCGCTCACCGAATCTCTCGGATTTGAACTTTTCTGGGTCATTTTGACGGGTTTGGTGGTCGGGCAAGTGATCGGCACTGCTACTGAGTACTTCACGTCGTATGAGTTCTCACCGGTGAAGTGGATCGCGCAGCAGTCCCAAACGGGTCATCCGTCAACGATCATAGCCGGCGTAGCAATTGGACTTTACAGCACAGTCATTCCGACCATCGCCATCGCAGTGGGCATTTGGATCGCTTACGAACTCGCAGGCCTTTACGGCATCGGTCTCGCGGCGGTCGGTATGCTCTCAACGCTCGGGATCACGTTGGCGACTGATGCGTATGGCCCGGTGGCTGATAATGCGGGCGGCATCGCGGAGCAAGCGGGACTTGACCCGGAGGTCCGCGAACGGACAGACGCGCTCGACGCCCTTGGTAACACTACAGCTGCAACCGGCAAGGGCTTTGCAATAGGTTCCGCGGTTCTGACCGCGATGGCGCTTATGGCCGCCTACGGACAGGTGATCGAAATCGACAGTTTCGACCTGTTGCAGCCAACGGTATTGATCGGTGCGCTTATCGGTGCGCTTCTGCCCTTCCTGTTTGCAGGCCTAACCATGCAGGCAGTCGGCATCGCGGCGGGCCACATGATTGAAGAGGTCAGACGGCAGTTCCGGGAGATTCCAGGATTGCGCGAGGGCGCGCCGGGTGTCCGGCCTGACGCAGCTCGAGCTGTAGACATCAGTACGCGAGGTTCGTTGAAGGCTATGATCTTGCCCGGGTTGATTGCCATTGCGGCCCCTATTTTGGTCGGTTTGTTCATCGGCGCTCACGCTCTCGGCGGGATGCTGGCGGGATCGATCATCGCTGGTTTCTTGCTCGCCATCTTTATGGCTAACGCCGGTGGTGCTTGGGACAACGCGAAGAAGTACATCGAACTCGGCAACTTCGGCGGTAAAGGCTCTGATCCTCACGCGGCGGCGGTAACTGGCGACACGGTCGGCGACCCGTTCAAGGACACATCGGGTCCGGCGATCAACATCTTGCTCAAGCTAATGGCAGTTGTGTCGCTGATTTTCGGCCCTCTGTTTATCTAAGACAAAACCGAGAAGCAAAAGAGCGGCGGACAAATGTCCGCCGCTCGTCGCGATTCAGGGGTATTTCGGCGATTAGTTCACCAGTTCGGCGGTCGTAACCACTTTGGCACCGCTGGCGAGCATGGAGTCGAGCGCGCGTTGGTCGTCGTCGGGGTTAGCGTTGACGGCGGAGATCGCATCGGTGACGACGAACGCGCCATAGCCTTTTTGCAACGCGTCGTATACGGTGTGTTGGACCGCGTATTCGGTCGATAAGCCACCGACGAAAATGCGTTTAACCTCAAGGCGTTGGAGGTGCGAATCGAGCGTCGTGCCGTCGAACCCGGAGTAGGCATCGGCCTGAGCGTCCTGTCCCTTGCGGATTATGCTGCTGCCGACGGGTAGCTTGAGGTCACGATGGAAATCGGCGCCTTCGGTGCCGCGCACGCAGTGCGAGGGCCAGATCCCTCCATTCTCGGCGAAGCTCTTGTGCGATGCCGGGTGCCAGTCCTGCGTTGCAAAGATTCGTCCGTCCTTTGAACGGAAGTTCAACGCTAAATCCGACAATTTTCGAGCAACTGCGTCGCCGTCTTCAACTGCCGCGGTGCCGCCGGGGCAAAAATCGTTCTGCACGTCCACCACTATCAAGGCGTCGTTCGGGCCAATGTTCAATCTAGCCTCCGTGTTCTGCTGTTCGTTTCAACTGAGTGCGTGGCTTGCCAACTTTAGCGATTGGATCGCATCAGAGGCGCGCTACGCTGGTGATTCACATCTACATGATGTTAATCGATAGGCGTGTACGCGAATCCATATGTGGTCAATCGGTGGGTTCACGCGATGCGCTAGCACACGTTAGGCGATGTGTTCGCCTACAACGCGATAACATGTTTGGCGGATCAGAACACTTATAAGTGATCTATGCGTGAAGAACCACCACCTCACTTCAAGTCCGCTGGTCGACCTTCTGCTAAGCCGGGGCTGACGGCGGTTGCAGCTTGGGCCTTGGTGACCATCGCCGCGATTTTCGCGCTGACGGGCGCATATTTTCTGGGCGTCAACAATGCGACAGTCAATGAAGTCGAGATATTGATACCTACACCTGCGCCAGTCGTTGTCCAAGTGGTTGGAGAGGTGCATTCGCCCGGGGTTTACGAGATGGCGTCCGACGAACGTGTATTCGCGGCGATTGAGGCCGCGGGAGGTGTAACAGATGCGGCTGATGTCGAAATTCTGAATCTCGCCGCGATTGTCAATGACGGCGCACGAATCTTCGTCCCATCCGTTCCACCAACTCCTTTGCCGGTATCGGGAAACTCGGACAGCGTCGATGAGAGAAACGCAGAAGTGTCCGACGCTTCCCCGCGCTTACTTGCCGCGACGCCAGATCTGCTTGGCGGGAAGATTGACTTAAACAGTGCAACCTTGGAAGAACTAAAGTCGCTTCCAGGAATCGGCGATACTCGAGGCAAGCAGATTATCGCTTTGCGCGAGAGCGTTGGGCGCTTTTCGGTGCTTGAGCAGCTGCTAGAGATCAACGGCATCGGCGAGAAGACACTCGAAACTATCCGACCGCTCGTCGAGCTACGGTGAGGATCGTTTGGACATCCGTTGCGTTCGTCGCAGGGGTGGCAGCAGCAATCGTATTCAGATTGGCTCCCGGGCATGCCGTCCCCGACCTTGTTTTCGCACTAGTCAGCGCTGGCGTGGTTCTGGCATCGTTAGCACTGATACTGATGCGAAGACGTGCTGCGATCGCACTGCTCTGCGTGGTCTTCTTGATCGGATGTTGGCGGGGTGGCGACGCGATCGTAGAGATCGAACAGGGAGAGCCTTCGACATCACCTGCGCTAGTCAGTTCTCTAGGCCAGCTGAGGCTCTCCATCGCATCCACCTTGGCAGAACATACCGGTTCAACACATTCGAGATTGCCTACCGCGTTGCTGATCGGTGACAGGTCCGGACTCAGTTCAAGAGTCACCAACGATTTCAGGGCTGCGGGATTGGCGCACCTTCTGGCGATAAGCGGTTTGCATGTCTCGTTGGTCGGAGGCTTGGTGATGGTCGCTGTAACGTTTATGTTCGGGCGTAGACGCTACTTGCATCTTGTGTTGCCGATGGTCGCCGTCCTGGCTTACGCCGCAATTGCTGGGTTCGCGCCGCCAATTACTCGTGCGGCTATTATGTTTTCGGTTGTGGTCCTAGGCATATTCATGGGGCGGGGTTCGCACGCGGCAGCCGCGTTGGCACTTGCGGCGATGCTGATGGTTGCGATTGAACCCGTCATTTTGGCGTCTTTGTCGTTCCAGCTCAGTTTTGCGGCGATGCTCGGAATCTCGTCCGTAACCCCAGCACTCGGTGGATTCTTCGAGATTTGGACTTCAAACACGACGCAGGATAACCGAGGGAATTTCGTCCGGCGCATCAGAAGATTCATCTTCGGGTCGTTGGCCGTGTCGTTAGCTTCGACGCTCGGAACGTTGCCTTTGGTCGCCTTGCATTTCGATGCGGTACCGGTTTGGGGACCTTTAGCGACTTTGTTGGCGGTTCCGGCGATGCCGCTGTTGATCACCTTCTCTGCCCTCGTTGCGGCGCTAGGCGCATTCCCAGTTCCACTGTTGCCAGAGATTGCCGCGATCCCAGTGATAACTACGACACAGTACGCCAAGTTCATTGCCGGTTTCTTTGCTCATTTGCCGCCTCGGCCTGTTGAGACTGGAGGATGGTCAGTCTGGATGACGTTCACCTACTACGCGATAGCTGCAATGCTTATCGCTCTATGGCCTCGGGTAATCGGATTTTCGACGCGCCTTCAATTGAGATTGCAGAATCCTAATGGCGGCTTCGTTTCTGTCACGAACCGGAACGTCGGCGTGCTTCTAGCGGTTACGGTGTTGTTGCTACTTACAGGGACCGGGTTTTGGAGCATTGTGGTTGCCCGCAACGAACCGAACGCGTATCTGAGCGTGCAGTTTCTGGAGACGGCCCATGGCGAGTCGATATTTATCGAGACACCGAACGGCAATCGAATGCTCGTCGATGGAGGTGGTAATCGCACACAGGTAGCCGACCGATTGCGATCCATGTTGCCGTTGTGGAATCGCGATGTCGACATCGTGCTGCTTACACACCCGGACGCCGATCATGTAGGCGGACTGGCAGAGGTGTTGAACCAGTTTCAGGTCGGCGCAGTGGTTCACGTCGGAGCGAGCGCATCGGATGGAGTGTTGTCAGAATGGTCAGCGGCGATCAAACGCCACAAAAATGTAATCGAAGCTTGGCCCGGGATGGTTATCGGGTTGGATCACGGTATTTTCGTCGAAGTGCTGGCGGCCGGGTGCATCGGCAAAACGACGGAATGCGCGAACGACAATAACGCGTCGATCGTAACCAAGTTGAGTATAGGGGATGTGTCGTTTCTGCTAACTGGAGACATCGAACGTGCCGCTGAAATCCGATTAGCGACATCGAACCCGAACCTGTTGGCAACCGTGCTCAAGGCTCCTCACCACGGGAGCAACACGTCTTCGACCAGTTATTTCATCAACGCGGTGCAACCTGCAGCCGTCGTGGTCGCAGCAGGGACGCAGAACCAGTACGGACATCCTCACGCTGACGTGATGGCGAGATTAAATAATGCCGTTGGCGAGGAACGTGTGTTCCGGACCGACCTGATGGGAACCGTCGAGTTACGAACCGATGGCGAACGGCTCTGGATGGTCCGATAGGACTAGCGCCGGTTCTCTTCAGCGTATTGTGCGATTACTCGGTCGGTGTCCTGAGGCGGGACGGCTTCGTAGTGGTCGATCTCGACGCTGAATGAGCCGCGTGCCTGAGTCAGCGAGCGGAGGTCAGCGGCGTAGCGCTGCATAGTCGAAATCGGTGCCTCGGCCTTGACAACTGTGAAGCCATTGCCCAACGGCTCCATGCCGCTGATGCGCGCCCGCTTGCGGTTCAGGTCGCCCATCACATCACCCGCGGTCTCGTCAGGAACCGTCACGTCGACCTTCATTATTGGTTCCAACAGTTGGGGCCGAGCATCACGCATCGCCTGCCTGAAGCCCATGCTGCCAGCGATTTCAAAGGCGATACCAGACGAATCGACGGAATGGGAGCTGCCGTCGTACAACTCGACGTCGATCCCGACGACAGGGAAACCAGCCAAAACACCCTGAGTCGCCGCGTTGCGAACGCCCTTTTCAACCGATGGGATGTATTCTCGTGGGACGTTTCCGCCAACGACGCTGCTTGAGAACGTGATGCCGACATCGTGCCCGGCAGGCGCGACACGCATGAGGACGTGACCGTATTGGCCGGAGCCGCCAGACTGCTTCTTGTGCTTGTAGTCGACATCGGCGTTGGCCATAATGGTCTCGCGGTACGCGATCTTAGGCAGTGATGTCTTGAGCGCGACTTCGAACTTGCGGGCGATACGCTGAATCGCCATTTCTACATGGATGTCGCCGAGACCGTGCAAGACCAATTGGCCCGTTTCGATGTTTCGTTCCAGTCTCAGAGTTGGGTCTTCCTCGGTGATGCGTGTGAGGGACGATGCCATCTTGTCGAGGTCGGACTGTGATTCCGGGCTGACCGCGAGGGCGAAGATCGGGGCGGGTAACTCGGTTCCTTCTAGTTCAACCATGCTGTCTCGGGAGCAGAGGGTGTCGTAAGTGGAAGCCTCTTGCAGCTTGGTCACGGCGGCGATATCGCCTCTAACTGCGGAGTCGACGACGTTTAGCTCTTTACCGACCGCGGAGTAAACCTGCGCCACACGTTCGGAATCGCCTTTCGCTCCGGTTACCAGTTGCGAGTTGGGCATCAGAGCCGCGCCGTAGACGCGCAGGTAGGAGACTTTGCCTACGAACGGGTCGGCAGAGGTCTTGAAGATCAGGTTGGCGGGCGTGTCCCCAGTAACGTCTTCTGGCAGTTCGTCTAAAGGGGCCGGCAACAGCTCGATGACCGCATCCATGAACTGCTCTACGCCGATCTCGCTGTCCGCAGCCATCGCGAACACCGGGATGACAGTGCCAGCGGCGATGGCGGACTTCAAACCTTCGCGCAGGTCGTCTCCGCTCAACTCCTCGCCTTCGAGGTACATCATCATGAGGTCGTCGTCAGATTCGGCGATTGCCTCGACCAACTCTTCGGGCATGTCCTCGACCGCTCCGTCCAGAAGGTCATTGACTCCCGACAGGGATTCGGCACTACCCTCGGGAGCTTGGACTGCGACACACATTCGGCCCCAGGCCTCTTGAATCTCGCTCACTACTTCATCGAAATCGGTCTCTGGGCGGTCAAGTTTGTTGACGACTATGACCCGCGGCAAACCTGCCTCTTCGGCTGCCTGCCAAGCTTGGATCGAACCTACCTCGATGCCGGAGGGCGCCGAGATCAGGAGAACTGTGGCATCGGCGACGCGCATGGCAGAGAGCATGTCGCCGCGGAAGTCGGGGTATCCCGGCGTGTCCAGAACGTTGATCTTGTGGTCCTTCCATTCGCACGGCAGTAGTGCCATCTGGATGCTAGAGCCGCGCTCCTGCTCCTCTGGTTCGTAGTCGGAGAGACTCGTCTGATCGTCGACACGGCCCCTGCGGTTGACCGCGCCAGACTTGTAGTACATGGCATCGGCCAGCGTCGTCTTCCCTGCCCCGCTGTGTGCCGCTAGCACGATGTTCCTGATCTGAGACGTTGCCAACGCCGCCATGTAATCTCTCCTCCTGTATTTCCGGTCCTGCCGAACGATTTTTTGCGGGAAGCGCGATCCTCCACGCGCTTTTTTAACTCACCTCAGCGTGCCCCCCGAAGATTCGACACTTCTCAGCGTGTTAAATCACGTTATCAATGTATGCGCAATCATAAACCAGATGGTAAATCGCTCGCCAACTCCGATATCTCGTCATTGACGACCTGAAAAACACGGTGGCCGGAGCGTGCTGTACTGCGAACTTTTTTAGGTGGAGGCGAGCCGGTAGGACGAACCCCCGCAAACGTCCAAAGAGACCAAGCAATATAGCGTACCACCGCGCCACCATCAAGCCTTGGCTTTTACTACCGGCGACCGATTCTCCCTTCTAAGCCTGTCGGATTCCTTCATTGCCCAATTCTGGCTGCATTGACATATTTCTGCGACATTTCGTCCTTAACGTGAGAAACATCTAAGACGTGATAAGCGTCAAAACCATCTCACGAAAGAAGTGAAAAAATGATTTATAAGAATCTGATCACGAAGACGAAAACGCTCCTACTTGGGGCAGTCTTGGGAACTGCGATCTTGGCGGTGACAATCGCCGGCTGTACAGGCCAGACAAGCCTCGTACATGGCCGCGATACAGACAGTGCAACTGTAAGTCAGGGCATCTCAGAGCAGGGTAGCGAAGGCTCTGACGGCGAAGGCGGCGCGGAGGGTCCCGAAGGCACTGAAGGTAGTGGTGGTCAAGAGCTCAATGAAGCCGCGATGTCGAGTCCGATCATCCCCCTCGGACGGACGTGGAACGGCAACCTCGGCCCGCTCGCAGTCTCCGCTCGCTACGATGCCGCGACGAAGTCTGTCATCTCAAACGTGCAGAACACGATCGCACAGAAGGTCTGCTACGTCCAAGCCGAACCTCACCTCAAGTCTGGGACGACGACCGTTGGCGAGCTGGGTCCCGACAAGCTCGGCGATCTCAACCCTGGCCAAACGGCGACTACCAGCGTGAGCGTCGCCAGCGAGCCGGCACTGGCAGGTGTGGCGTTCGACGGCTACGTCGTCCATATGGAAGTGTTCGACTGCGCCGGCCCCGGCCCTCAGTCTCACACTGGAGGCGAGGGGGCCGAAGGCTCCGGCGATGAATCCAGCAGCGAGAGCGGAGGTGGCGAAGGCGGTGCCGAGCACGGTGCAGGCGGCAACGAAGAAGGCAGCTCAGCCAACCAGCTGGCACCCGATAAGACCTTTGACCAGGTTCGCGGCGGCGCACGGCTGATCATGAACTACGACGCTCAGAGCAACTCCTTCAGGGGCACCGTCGAGAACACGACGAACAACGTTCTGACCCGTGTCAGGATCGAAGTGCACCTCTCGAACGGAACCGAGCTCGGGCCGACGACTCCGATGGATATGGCTCCGGGCGAGGTAGTTTCGATCACCCTGCCCTCGACACTGGCATCCTTCACCGGATGGGTAGCACACGCCGAGGTCGGTGGTGGCGAAGATAGTGGCGAGCACGGTGGCGGCCGTGAGTCCGGCGGTGAACACAACGGCCGTGATGAGCGGCGGAGAGGCGGCTAGAGTTGCCGATCGGAGACGCCAACGGTAGATGTCGAATCCTGAAGTGCGACAATCTAGCCAAAGGCAGAACTGACTGATGGGTGCGGTGCCTCTCTGGGGCACCGCACCTAGAGTTGGCTTCGGAGGACTGATGATGAGCGGTACGGTATTGATAATCGAAGACGATGTGAGGATCGCGAACTGGGTCAGGATCTACTTCGAGCGCGCTGGATACTCCACCGAGGTCGCTTATGACGGTGAGACCGGTCTCGACCTGGCCCGTTTTCTGGCTCCAGACCTGATAATCCTCGATCTAATGCTCCCCCGTCTCGATGGAGTGGATCTGTGCAGAATCCTGCGCCGAGAATCGGATGTTCCGATAATCATGCTGACGGCCAGAGAAGCACCCGCAGAACGAATCCTCGGACTGGATACTGGGGCTGACGATTACATCGTCAAGCCATTCGATCCCGATGAAGTGATTGCCCGCGCTGAGGCCCTACTCCGTCGTGTCAAGGGCAAAGTCCAGCAGGTCGTAACTATTGGCAACATCACGCTGAACGAGACTACTCGCAGTGTGACGGTCGATGAAGAACCGGTGAACCTGAGCCAGGCCCAAATCGCCCTGCTGTCAACCTTCATGCGTCATCCAAACCAAGTACTCACACGCGATCAACTGATCGCGTTGACTTTCCATCATGAGTTCCGAGGGTTCGACCGCGCAGTGGACAGCCAGGTCGCCCGACTGCGCAAACAGATCAGCCGAGATGGCAAGCAGCCGATTCAGACCGTCTACGGCACCGGTTACAAGTTCGTGGTAGAGGACGAATGATGTCGCTACGCTGGCGAATCATGGGATCGATGGTCTTTGTCATCGTCCTTACCGTCTTGATCAGCATAGGTGTGGGCTACTACACCTCGCAGGCCCGCTTAGGTGTACTGGTAGACCAGATAGGCGAAGACGAGGCGATACAGTTGGCACGGAACTTGAGTCGGGAGTACACCGCTACTAGTGGTTGGGCAACGGTGGACAGCGCCCTGTCCGAGGCCGGGTACATCTACAACGGCGTTCGAGAGGGCGAGGAACATGCAGAAGGTGAAGGGGAGTCCTCAGAGTCCTTCCACAAAGATCAGATAAGAGTCGTCATCGCCAGCATTGATGGGCGCCTGGTGAAAGACAACCTGTCCGATGTGCTACCCGGAACCATTGCATCTAATCTTGAAGGACGTCGCGAGACTGTATTCGATCTGGCTACGAACCAGCCCGTGGGCCATGTATATGTGGATGTGAACCGCGAGTTCCTATCGACTGAGTCGCGTGGTTTTCTCAACACTCTCCTGCTCATGACCCTAATCGGCGGAATCCTGACCGCCGGTGTAGCCATACTCCTTGCCGCCCGGCTGTCCAAACGCATTACCACGCCAGTGACGGCACTGACCGAGGCGACTCAGGCGATAGCACAGGGAGACGCGACCCGGCTGCCGGTAACGTCTTCGGACGAGGTGGGCCGAATGAGCGCAGCCTTCAATCAGATGACCTCTACGTTGGAGACTCAGCGCGAGCTGCGCCGCCGGCTTATAAACGACGTATCTCACGAACTCAACACGCCCCTGAGCGTCATTCAGCTGGAGGCGAAAGGACTGCGCGACGGACTTCAGACACCTGAAAACGCTTCCGACCACATCATCCAGGAAGTGGACAGGCTCCGGGGTCTTGCAACCGATCTGGACTGGCTCGCAGAAACGGACCAAGGGGAGTTGAGACTCACGCTCCAAGCGAGTTCGGTCCACGAGCTCTTAACCGCAGAGTTGGACCGTTGGCAGCCGCAAGCCCAAGCTCAACAAATCGAACTGGCGCTACAGGTACCCGATGACCTTCCAGACATGAACCTCGACCGGGCGCGCATGAGTCAGGCATTGGGAAACCTCCTCAGCAACGCCATCCGTGCCACTGAGCCCGGCGGGAACATCGGGATTGGAGCAGCCATGGAAAACGACGGTGAGTTGACTCTCTCGATCACCGACAACGGCACCGGCATCGACGACGCAGACCTGCCCCATATCTTCGAACGCTTCTATCGTACCGACCTGTCTCGCAATCTTGGGATCGGCGGCACAGGTCTAGGACTGGCAATCACGCGAGCTATAGTCGAAGCGCATGACGGCACAGTTGATATAGCAAGCCACGGACTTGGACACGGCACCACCGCGACTATTCGCCTTCTGTTGAACCAGCAAGCATCATCCCTATCGATCATGAACCCCGCCGCAGGAACAGCGACCACAACGTCTGAGCAGTGATCAATGCAGTACGCTAATGCCCGAAAAAGTGGGCTGCGCGTATCCACGCAGATGGCATAGAGGGGTTAACCGCCTGCGCCGTCCTTGAACTTTTGCAGCGTCATTACCAAAGCGGTACTCGCAGGCATTGGTATCCCCGATTCTCTACCCAGACGAACGGCTGCACCTAGAATGTCATCCAACTCCAGTTTGCCGCCGCGGTTGAAGTCTGACTGCAAAGACGATTGAAACTCACCGGCCTCAGCGATCGTGTCCTCAATCTTCGCATCCACTATCCCATTTGGAAACTTGATGCCGTTCGCTTTTCCACTGGCCACGATCTCCTCCATCACGGTACGGATGGTGTCCAGTCCACCGTCCATCGCTAGCACTTCCGGCAATGAAGCGCGTGCGGCGGTGACGATCGTCCCTAGCGCACCGATAGCTACCATCTTTGACCACAGAGAAGCTTGGATGTCAGAACTTACCTCTATCTGGATGCCGGGTGCCGTAAGGACGTCTCTGACTTTTGCGACGCGATCAGAGATTGATCCGTCGCGCTCGCCGAACTCGATGCGGGCGGCGCTGCCGGTCTGAACGATGTGGCCAGGGGATGCGATGGAGGTTTCGATATAGGTCGCGCCCTCCAACACCTTGTCCCATCCGAACTCCGCCGCCAGCGATTCACCGCCGGTGATGCCGTTCTGTACCGTGAGTATCACCGTTTCGTCGCCAACCAGTGGATGCATCGTAGGGATGGTTTCGACGTTGGAGTAGAGCTTTACACAGTGGAGGACGACATCGGCTGTCCCGGCCTCGCTCGGAGTTAACGCGATCCTCGGGCGAACGACGTAATCGCCCCAGTGCGAAGCGACGCGTAAACCGTCGCGGCGCATCGCATCGCCGTGTTCGCCACGAGCGATCAGCACAACATCGACACCCTGCCGTACCAGCGCGCCGCCGTAGTATGCTCCGACAGCACCTGCACCCATAACAGCGATCTTCATGGCGATTCGTCCTTTCGTGTTGCGCAGCTAACTGTGATGGTGGATGCCACGATTATGCCAAACGTGTATCGTCGCGGAACCCGCTCAAAACAGAAGCACCGTCAGGATCAGGTGGGACGTATCGAGCGTTCCGTTAAAATCTCGAAAATGTCTAACAAACTCGAACGCGCCGACGGACGTAGGGTCTACGAAACGCGCCAGATCCGTATCGAACCGGGTTTCATGCCGAACGCTGAAGGTTCAGCTCTGGTCAAACTCGGCAATACTCATGTGATCTGCACGGCGACGATCGATCCCCAGGTTCCGAGATGGATGCGAGGACGCGGGACCGGTTGGATTACCGCTGAATACGGGATGTTGCCGAGATCGACTGGCGAACGCGTGGATCGGCGACGCGCTTCCACGAGTGGTCGTAGCAGTGAGATTGCGCGGCTCATTGGAAGGTCGCTACGGGCTGTCACCGACATGACGGCACTAGGTGAGTGCGCCGTCATGATCGACTGCGACGTTCTCCGCGCGGATGGGGGCACGCGTACCGCGTCGATTACAGGCGGCTACGTCGCATTGGCGCAGGCTGTGCGATCGTTGGCAGAAGAACGAGGGGATGAAGCGCCGATTCTACGAGACAGTGTTGCCGCCATATCGGTCGGTATCGTGGAGGGAGAATGCTTGCTAGATCTTCCATACGAGGAGGACTCACGAGCGGAAGTCGATATGAACATCGTGATGACTGGCTCTGGCGATTACGTGGAAGTTCAAGGCACCGCAGAGGCGGAACCATTCTCGGCATCACAACTTCAGGAGATGCTCGATCTTGCGCGTATCGGATGCGAAGCCATGAAACGAGCGCAGGACGATGCGTTGCTGCGCTCCCAAACGCCACAAACCTGATTGACACTCATCCAACCTGCTCGGAGGATTCATTTGCCTCACCCCATCTACATTTCAGTTATCGGCGGTGATCGCGACCATACTACGGCCGCGGGCCTGGAAATCGCTGAGGCGGTAGGCCGTGGTGTCGCTGAGGCTGGATGCATCCTCATCAACGGCGGGATGGGCGGAACGATGGAGCGCGCTGCAAAAGGCGCTAAATCCGCGGGTGGAACTACGATCGGCATCCTATCGACGACCGATCGCGAGGCGGCGAACGAGTATATCGACTACGCCATTCCCACTCCGCTGGGTTACGTGAGGAATGTTTTGGTCGCGAATGCCAGCGACGCGGTTATCGTGTTGCCGGGGAAATGGGGAACGTCGAACGAACTGAGTTTTGCGATGATCGCCGGTGTGCCGGTCGTGGCGATCGAGGGATGGGAAACCAATTTGCGAGATGATGGTGGGAAATCACGTTTCACCGAAGTCTCCTACGCCCGCGACGCCGGGGAGGCTGTCAAAATGGCGGTGGAGTTGGCTCGGCAACGGCGAGCATAGTTCCAAAGTTCGTTAACTGCCGTATCCCCGCTACGTTACGCGTTAACAGTTTCGCGCGTTCATATTGCAAACTTGTTGTGCATGAGCAAAATCGTTTTTGTACGTGGAAAAGAGATCCTCGACTCTCGTGGCAACCCTACGGTTTATGCAGAGGTACTGCTGGAGGATGGCACGCGGAATGGCGCGTCGGTTCCTTCGGGTGCTAGCACAGGAGAGAACGAGGCTTGGGAACTGCGCGACGGTGATGCCGATCGTTTCAACGGTATGGGCGTCCTTCAGGCTGTCGCCAACATCAACGGCCCTTTGAACGACGCTGTCGTAGGTCTCGACGCCAATGATCAGCGCGCGGTCGACGAGGCGATGATTGAGGCCGACGCTACGGGCAACAAGTCTCGGTACGGCGCTAACGCGATGCTCGCTATATCAATGGGCGTGCTGCGCGCATCTTGCCGCAGCCAGGGCGAGTGGCTATACGATCTGGTCGCCGATCTCATTGGCAACAACGATCGCTACGTGCTTCCGGTCCCGATGCTCAACATCTTCAACGGTGGCGCACACGCGGCAGGTTCGACCGAGTTCCAAGAATTCATGGTGATGCCCGCCGGGCTGGAATCTCTGTCTGAAGCTTTAAGGGCAGGTTCAGAGATCTACCAGGCTCTCGGCAAGCTGCTTCAGAGCGAGGGGCTATCGACTTCAGTGGGATTCGAAGGCGGATACGCACCCGTAGGTCTGACCAATCGACAGGCCCTCGGCTACGTCACGCACGCCATCGAGAGCGCGGGATACCTGCCCGGTGAGGAGATCTTTATCGCCTTGGATCCGGCGGCAAGCGAATTCTACGTGCCGGAGGTTCAGCGTTACAGCATGAAGCGTGAAGGGTTGCGTTTGACCTCAAAGATGATGGCGGAAGAGTACGATGGTTTCTGTGCCGAGTACCCGATCTGCAGCATCGAGGATGGGCTTGCTGAGAACGATTGGGAAGGTTGGCAGACGCTCACGAATGTCATCGGAGATCGCGTGCAGCTGGTCGGCGACGACCTGTTCGTGACGCAGACGGCGTTCCTAGAACGTGGCATCAACGAAAAAGCAGCGAACGCGATTTTGATCAAACCCAACCAAGTTGGAACGGTCACGGAGACGCTGGACACGATCAGGCGCGCTCGCGAGGCGAATTTCGGCGTGGTTGTAAGTCATCGATCTGGGGAAACGGAGGACACTACCATCGCCGACATCGCGGTTGGCTCTGGATGCGGTCAGATCAAAGCCGGGGCCCCAGCCCGTAGCGAACGTGTCGCCAAATATAACCGCCTGTTACGCATCGAAGATTGGGCGGGCGACAAAGGCCGTTACGCTGGCATGAGTGTAATCAAAAACAGTTAACGCGAATCTGTCTTGCGGTGTAATCTGCAACTAGCGACAATCTAGTACGAAAATCGAACCCAAACAGAGCCAAGTCAGAGAGGACCTAGGATCGCAAATATGAGCAGAACCAAGATCGGAATCAACGGTTTCGGCAGGATCGGGCGTCAGGTGTTCCGGACCATCGGCGAACGTCATCCCGACAAGTTGCAGGTAGTGGCGGTCAACGACCTCGCCAGTCCGCAGCAACAGGCTCATCTGCTCAAATACGACTCCACTTACGGAAGATACGACGGCGAAATCGAACTCGGCGACAGTTCATTAGTCATCAACGGTGAGGAGATTACGGCGTTCTCCGAGCGCGATCCCGGCAAGATCCCGTGGTCGGATGTCGGTGCCGAGATAGTTATCGAGTCGACTGGCTTCTTCACGGACGCGGGCCAGGCATCAGCGCACCTCGGCGACAGCGTCAAGAAAGTCATCATCTCCGCTCCAGCCACGAACGAGGACATCACGATCGTGTTGGGTGTGAACGAAGACCAGTACGATCCGGCGGAACACAACGTCATCTCGAACGCGTCGTGTACCACCAACTGCGTCGCGCCCATGGCAAAGGTCCTTAACGATTCTTTCGGCATCGAACACGCTTTAATGTCGACGATCCACGCCTACACGAATGATCAGGCCATCTTGGATCAAGTGCACAGCGATCTGCGCCGGGCGCGTGCCGCCGCCAACAGCATCATTCCGACGACGACCGGGGCTGCGAAGGCGGTGACGCTTGCGATCCCGGAGCTGAAGGGTAAGATCGATGGGATGGCGTACCGGGTTCCGGTGATCACGGGATCGGTGACAGATCTGACCGTGCGACTGTCGAAACCAGTAACCGCAGACCAAGTAAATGATGCGTTCAGGGCCAGCGAGGCGAGTGGGTTGAGCGGTGTCATTCAGGTATCTGACGAGCCGTTAGTATCATCTGATTACATCGGGGATCCGCATTCCTGCACTATCGACGCTTTGTCCACCGCCGTGATTTCTGACGACGGATCCGAATCTGGAACGTTCGCCAAGGTTGTCGGCTGGTATGACAACGAATGGGGTTACTCCAGCAGAACCGCCGACGTTACTGCCCTGATCGCGGCATCCCTCTGAGTTTGTCCTATCACACGAATAGCCATACCGCCCACGTCGACACTTTCCCAATTCTGTCGACTGGGCTACTGGTGCGGCGTTGGTGCTATTCAACCTCGGCGCATAAGCGCATATCATGAAGCACATTAACACTAACGAACAGATCGACCCAAGAAACACGAACGGGACTCTGAACCAAACCCCACAACTGAACCACCAACATGTTGTCGACGACATGGACGCGTTCTTGAACGTCCTGCCCGACGCGTTCCGCGCGGGTCTTGACAACAACGGGAGCGAACCGCACCACGACATGTCGGGACTCCTCGAAATCATCGTCGATCTCGGGCGCGTTCCTGAAGCAAGATTCGTCGATGGCTCGGTGGTATTGAGCGAGGACGAAGTTACTCTCGATGACATCGATTCGGTGATCGGCGGTTTGGGGCGATTCGGGGATGACAACAGAGCGGGGATCGAGCGCACGCTTCATCGCTTCTCAGTCATCAGGGATCGCGAAGGGAATCCGGTCGGGCTGACGTGCCGCGTCGGAAGGGCTGTCTTCGGCAGTGTCCGTCTCATCCAAGACCTGATCGAGACAGGCCGTAGCGTCCTCATTCTCGGCAGGCCTGGTGTTGGCAAGACGACCATACTGCGGGAGGTCGCGCGGGTTCTGGCAGATGATGCGTCTCGGCGGGTCGTGATTGTGGACACTTCGAACGAGATCGGCGGGGACGGTGCGGTCGCTCATCCCGCTATTGGGCGGGCGCGTAGGATGCAGGTTCCGAATACCGAGCTGCAGCACCGCATCATGATCGAGGCGGTCGAGAACCACATGCCCGAAGTTGTGGTCATCGATGAGATAGGCACGGAGTTGGAGGCTATCGCGGCTCGAACCATCGCCGAGCGCGGAGTCCAATTGGTGGCCACCGCGCATGGCAACACGTTGGGGAACGTCATCAGCAATCCGACGCTTTCCGACTTAGTCGGCGGAACCCAAGCCGTGACTCTTGGGGACATCGAAGCCCGACGGCGACGCACTCAGAAGACAGTTCTCGAACGCAAACACACACCGACTTTCGATGTTGTGGTCGAGATGCGGGAGCGCAACTACGTCGGTGTTCACAACGACGTGGGCAGAGCTGTCGACCGGATGCTGCGCGGGTTGCAGGTGCCGCTCGAGATGCGGCGTCTCGAGGAAGACGGTACCGTGGAATCGCAAGTCGAGGACGCGATGCAGTCGGAAGACAGTTTCGAGACTGCGGCATTCGATCTGAATTCCATCCGTTCGCCGAGGCGTTCATATGAATCGAGCAATGGACGTTCGAATGGTAATGATTTGCGGTCGCGCAGAAGCGAATCGATCGAGGAAGTCGAACGTGTGCCAGATCGCCCGCCTATCCGGGCGCATCCGTTCGGCGTGCCGCGCGAGACGTTGAGGTCGGCGATCCGTGCGATGGGCGTGCCGGTAGTGCTTGCGGAATCGGCTTCGGATGCCGATGTGTTGGTTACTACCAAGCTCCACTATGGCCGGCGTCCACCTGCGGTCAAACGAGCCGAGCGAGATGGCGTTCCGGTATACGTCCTGCGACGAGGCACGCGCGAACAGATCGAGCAGTTCCTAAGTCGCTTCGAGATCGATAGGCCGGGCTTTACGAACGGCAATGGCAATCAGTCTGCGGAAGACGAGTATATCGTCGAGGAGGCGTTGGAGGAAGCGGAGCGTGCAGTCGAGCGAGTGTTGAGTGGGGACCGGAAGGTAAATCTCTCAGCGCAGTCCGCGCATATACGCAGGTTGCAGCACGCCCTGGCGGCGCGATATAACGTCGGCTCAGCCAGCACCGGTCACGAACCGAACCGGCACGTCATCATCCGTCGCAGGCGACGCTGAGCCATTTGATCACGGCGTAGTCACCTATCCCTGTCATGCCGCGCCGGTCGGTCCACAAAGCGCCGTTCATCTCTTTCGAAGGTGGAGAAGGCGCGGGCAAAACCACCCAAGCTGAGCTCCTCAGCAGGCGTCTCGAAGCCTTGAACTTGCCAGTGATAGTCGTTCGAGAACCTGGCTCAACTGCCCTGGGCGAGCAAGTCCGCAACATCATCAAGTCTCAGAGCAATAATGTCCCCGCTGCCGACGCTCTGCTCTTCATGGCGGCTCGGGCTCAACTCATGCATGACGTGATTGTTCCCAACCTTGACGCCGGCACAACCGTCATCGGTGATCGATTCTCCGACTCTACGATTGCGTACCAAGGGTACGGCGGAAACTTGAACCTGGACCGCCTCCGACACGCGAACGAACTCGCAACCAACGAAGAAATCCCCGATCTGACCATTCTGTTGGATGTATCTCCGGAAACTGGCTTGCGCCGACGCGACGCCGCTGACCATTCCACGGGCGAGACCCAACGGCGATTCGAAGAACTCCCACCCCGATTCCATCGAAACGTTAGGCGGGGATACCGAGAATTGGCTGGCCGTGAACCGGCGCGGTGGGTGGAGATCGACGGCTCTAGAGACCCGGGCGAGGTTGCTGAAGACGTCTGGCTGCACGTCTCGGAATTTTTCGATTTGGGTTAACCTGAAACATCGCGACTGAACCGATGGCCCACCAACGAAACGGAAAGAGACTCACCATGCGAACCAACACGATGAAGCGAAAGATGCTCGACGGCGGAACCACGCTGGGACCGTTCGTCGGATGGCCCGCTCCCGCATTGGTTGAACTCATGGGCTGGGCCGGATTCGACTTCGTCGTGATCGACTGCGAGCACGGCATCATGGACTACGAGACAGCCGAGAACATGATCCGCGCCGCCGAACTCTCTGGCACCACCCCAATCGTCCGCATTGGTATGAATGACCAGCAACACATCCAGCGCTACCTCGAAGGCGGGGCGCAGGGTGTGATGATCCCGCTCATCAACAACGGCGAGCAGGGACGCAGGGTGGTCGACTCCGTTAAATACCCTCCAGTCGGTAAGCGTGGCGGATTCTCCGGACGCAGCGCCATGTTCGGCATCCAGGACCAGGCCGAATACGTCAAGCAGGCCAACGAAGAGACCTTCGTCTGCCTGCAGATCGAGACACCCGAAAGCATTGAGAACGCCGACGAGATCATCGCCGTCGAAAATGCCGACTGCATCTTCTTCGGTCCCGGTGACCTCTCTCTGAACATGGGCTATCCCGGACAGATTTCGCATCCTGATGTGGTCAGCGAGATCGAGACTCTCGTCAAGAAGACTCACGATGCTGGCAAGATATCCGGCACTCTCGGAGTCACTGTAGAGCAAGCCCAGTTCTGGCACCAACGCGGCGTTCAGTGGATCGTCAGCGGCGCGTCCCGCTTCCTCCTAGCCGAAGCGCGCGCGTATCTGGACGGGACGCGGGGATCCGGGATCGGCTGATAGCCGCAAACACCCCCGCAAGGAACCGCAAATAGTGCCACAATCCGATCACGCCGTAGTGACCGGCGCATTTAGCTATACCGGCGGATTCATCGCCCGGCATCTCCTCGAACAAAATTTCCAAGTCACTACGCTGACGCGTCACCCAGACCACCAAAACCAGTTCAACGGGACTGTCAGAACGGCACCTTTTGATTTCTCAGACAAGGAGGCGTTGCGTAAATCGATGCAAGGTGCCAGCGTGCTCTACAACACCTACTGGGTACGGTTCGAACGCGGCGACATCACCTTTGAGCGTGCGGTAGAAAATTCGAAGACACTATTCGAGGCGGCTGTCGATGCAGGTGTCAGCAAGATCGTCCACATCTCGATTGCCAATCCATCGCCGGATTCGCCTCTGCCCTATTACAGCGGCAAATGGCGTGTAGAAGAAGCATTGCAAAACATTGGAGTGCCATACGCGATCATCCGACCAACTTGGATTTTCGCCAAAAACGACATTTTGATGAACAACATCGCATGGGCGTTGAGACGATTTCCCTTCTATCCGTTATGTGGTCGTGGCGACTACCTAGTGCAACCGATCTACGCGGAAGATCTCGCCGCGCAATCGGTTGCAGCCGCCTCACAGACCAATAACGTGATCGAAGATGCGGCAGGTCCCGAGACATTTACTTTCGCAGACCTGCTTCGCATCCTCGCCGACGCGATGGGCGTTCGCACCCGATTGGTAAAGACTCCACCATCTATCGGACTTGTGTTGACTCAATTGGTTGGATTGATGGTGCGAGATGTGGTGCTTACGCGCGATGAGGTTGACGGGCTCTCCGCGGGATTGCTGGCATCAAAGAACCCACCTACAGGAACAACCCGGTTCAGCTCGTGGCTTAAGGACAATGCCGTCGTCCTAGGTCGACGTTATGAATCAGAACTTAAACGCAATTTCCGGCTCCAAGAATCGAACCCGTCGATAGACTAAACCCGCTCCTCCAGAATCGGCTGAAGTGACACTAACGCTTCACAAATCGGCGTGAGCGCTGGGCACGAAAACGGACGCTACTTTTGGGTGGTATGTCCGATCGCGTCACATCGGAACGAATAGGTTCATTCATCGTGTATCTACACGGCGGTTCCGACCAATATTCAGTGCAGCCCCAGAACTCGCCAAATTTACCTCCCCTCTTCCTGAGTAATCCAACCTCGCACCTCGGACATAACGTACCGCGTTGGTCACAATCGGGGTTTGAGCAATAGAAGGAGCTAGACTTGCGCCCTGGCACGAAGTATCCGATGCGACATTTGTCGCAGTGTGGAGAGAGGTGGCTGCACATCGGATAGTTGGTACATCGCAAGTTTTCGCCAGATTGAGACGGTACGAGTTGTCCGCTCTTGCACTTCGGGCAATTCGGAAATTCTTCCGCGGCGAGACCACCTATTTGGTGAACGTCAGGGTGATGCTCGCGGATCTCGGTAACGAATTCCGACGGGCGTGAGTCGTCGGCGATCAGGTAGGCTCCGCGCCGTGCTCGGGTCATTGCAACGTAGAACAATCGACGTTCCTCGGCGTACGGCAAACCTTTTGCAGACTTCGGCGGCAACACCATCTCCAACAACGGATCGTCGTCAATCTTCGCCGGAAATCCGCTCCGTGTGTTCTTGAGGTCTAATACGATCACGTAATCGGCCTCTTGCCCCTTGGCACGGTGAACCGTACTGAAGCGAAGATCTAACCCCAAAGCACGGTTCCTCACGGCTCTCAAGTACTGCTCACTGCTACGGTAGCGGCCTAGAACGAGCACTGACACCTCGCGCGCAGGTTGCGTGCCCAGACGCTTTTCGATGTCACGGAACGTTTCCTGTAAAGCGCGCTCCGCATCTTTGTCAGCGATGATCGTGATGCCGTCATCGCGGCGTGAACTAGCTGACCGCAGTGTCCGCTGCGTTTGTTCTGGATTCCTCTGAACGAACGTCGTCGACGGCACAAGGATCCCGCCGCCAAAACGAAACGTCTCGGTCAGCTCACGCTCTTGGACGTGACCCAAATATTGCCCGCAATCTTGGACTAAGGATACGTCGCTACCAGCGAATCGATAGATTGATTGCCAGTCGTCACCGACGACAAAATAGGAGATGTTCCGCTGATCGAAGGCATCAAGTAACCTCATCCTACCCGTGGAGATGTCTTGAAACTCGTCGACCAGCACGTATTGGAAACGTGAACGCTCTCGATCGCCACTAATAAACGTTGCCGCATCGTTGATCAAGTCGTGAAAGTCCACCGAGCCCTCCATTCTCAGCATCGCCTCATATCGATCGTGCACCTTCTCAAATACTCCCAGGAAACTTCGGCTACGCACAGGGTTGGGAGAAACCAAAGCACGTTCGCGCAGTTGATCACGCGACAATCCACTGGTCTTCACATGGTGCAAGAACTTCGTCAAAAGCCGCGCGAGCCACGAGATGACCCACTCAGCGAGGCGACGTAACGCGTCCATAAACGAGACGTTTTTGAAGGCGACACCATGCTCCGCCAGTCGCTTTTGTAACTCTGGACGCAGGATACCTTGCTTACGTTGCCAACTGTAAGTCTCTATCAAACTAGTACCGTGCCGCGCGTGGATCCTGCGCTTCCATTCGACGCCTTCCTCATACCCATCCCATCCCGACGGCGCATTACCGTTTTCGTCTAGAGCGAAGTGCTCGATATAGACGTCGTACTCTGGTAAGTAGAAGTCTGGTTGATATTGCCGATAATCACTCGTGGCAGTATCCACACGGTACTGGCCCTCGTAGACGAACTCGATACCGTTGAGCGTCAAAAAGTTGGCGACTTCTACTTCTTCCAGACTCTTGACCAAATCGCCACTTAAAGTGCGTGGCTCCCAATCTCGCACGTATTCGTAATACTCGCCTAGGTTCTCAAACTCAAACGGAGAACGATATGGTGCACGGTGATAGGCGATGAAGTCCTGCACATCCTCAGATTGGTTGGACATACCGAGAATTTCATTGAGGGCGTCGTGGACAGCCTGTCCCAACAGTTGTTCGTCCTGAGCCAATTTCGAAATCGACGGCTTGATGCCACTGCGACCGATAACACTGTATCCGAACCCATGAAACGTGAATACCTGCGTACCTTTCAAGTGCTGCGGCAACCGATCTCGGATCTCCTGCGCGGCATCGCGATTGAACGCCAGAACCAAGATATCCTCAGGTGCAACACTTCTGTTTCGGACCAAATGGGCGATTTTGCCAGTGATGACCGCAGTCTTGCCCGTCCCTGCGCCAGCGAGCACCAGAGTTGTCTCTTCATCGGTGGCGATGGCTACAGCTTGTTCGTCGGTGAGCGTGATACCGAAATCAGATTTCGCCGCCAACTTCACCGTCGGAATGCTGTTTTGAATAAACACATCGTTAGCGCTGTTCCTTGCGCGTTCCAAATCTTCTGCCCGTTCTAGACGCTCGATTCGGCTCAACACATCCGGCGCAGCTTCTGCCAGCTTTCGTCTCACAATCCCCTTGCTGCGTCGTAGCGTCGATACGATCACTTCGTGGAATTCCATCGCGTCGCGACGCTGCACATAACGCCCGCCATCGAATAGCTCGAGCCGCTGTTCGTCAAGTCGTAGCAGATTCGCGAATTCTGCCCGCGCCAGTTGTTCTGCTATCGCTAGCGTAGCATCGCGGATCCGTGTCGCTGCCGTGCCATCGAGTCCTCCGACCGAGTACTCTCGTCCGTCCGTCGATTCGATCTTGAGTCTGTGCCAAAACCAAGATTGGTCTACCACTATGTTGGCAATTGAATCGATGGAAATGTCCAACAGCGGCCTGTCATTGCTGCCTTCGATTTGGATACCGTTCGGCGACATCGAAACTCGCGTCGCTCGCGGTCCGAACAACTGATAGCACTGGGAACTTTCAGCTACGACCTGAATTTGCGGTCTCATTGCCGATCCTGAGATGAATAAAGATGCAATTTCACAGGCACAGTGACGACCAATATGAGGGCTTTGACCAGAGCAAGATTCTAGGTACGCATGCCATCTTACGCCATGATTCCCGCTCGAACGCCTAGTCCCTGCCACTGCTAATTCGTTCGAAATCCCCCCGCATCCTCAACCCCTCCCGCCAATCGTGGACAATCCGGCTGTCGTGCTCGAACGCCAGTTCCGGCATCGAGTCAGAGTCGAAAATCTGCGCATCCAATGTTTCATCACCCGCTACCAAATCCCCATTGACCACGTCGGCGTGATAGACGACCAGCACTACCGCCTGTCCTTCATCGCTATACACGCCCACCAGCCACTCAACTCTGACATCCAGTCCACACTCCTCCAGTACCTCTCGCGCCAACGCTTTTTCGAGCTTCTCGCCGCGATCAACATATCCCGATGGGAAGCTCCACTTGCCAAGTTGGGGTTCGATGGCCCGTTTCAACAACACGATACCGTCATCCATCGGGATAATTGCCGCTACCGCCACCTTCGGGTCGGAATAGATAATCCGATCACACTCGACGCAGCGGTGATGACCTCCAGCGATCGGCGCCAACAACGGCAGTTCCGGATGATGCGGTTGCATTACACCCGAAGCCTAAACTCAAACCATCTGCGCGAATATCGGCTTTAACTTCGCCCGAGCGGCAGCCGATTTCCCGCCGTCTTGTGAATCGAAGATTGGGACCTCCTCGTCCGGATCAGCATTAAGATCGTATAGTTCACCGCCCTCATACAGCTTCCAGTCGTGATCTCGGACGAAGCGGATGCCGTCCAAGTCGGGTCGATTGGGAGTCATCGGTTCGTAGTGGAAGAAGAGCCAGTCTTTAGGGTTACCCTTCTCGCCCTTCAACTGCGGATAGAACGATGTGCCGTCGATGTGGTAGCCGTCTGGCGCGTCAACGCCGGCAGCCTCCAGCATCGTCGGGAGGAAATCGGTCACGTCGACGAGGTCGTTATTGACGACGCCAGCGGGAACTGTGCCCGGCATCTGTGCGATCAAAGGCACGTGGGTTCCAAGATCGTTGGTCTGGCTCTTTCCACCGCAAATCTGGTTGTGACGGTGGACTATGGAGCACACCTCCTCGGGCGAACCGTTGTCGCCCGTGTAGATTACGAGCGTGTCCTCGCTCAAGCCTTGCTCCTTGAGGTAGTCCAGCAGCCTTCCGATCACCTTGTCGTGATACTCGACCATGTCCTTGTAGAACCGGGTGTGTGCTTCGATTCCAGAGTCATTGAGCTCGGCCCATGTGCGGCCACCGATCACTTTGTTCGAATTCGGTTCGAATCCGTCCCATTCTGGACTGTCTGGCGTCGGCTCGAAGGGACCGTGCGTGAGGGCCATAGGCCAGTAGATGAAGAACGGGTTGTCGTCGTCCTTCTTTCGATCTATGAAGTCGATGATGTAATCGCAGAACAGATCATCCCCGTACTCGCCCTCGGTGTCATCGCGGTACGCACCATTTGCGTATATCACCGGATCCTTGTAGCGGGAGCCTTTGTCCTCAGTGTGGTGGGCGTGCCAGACGTGGTATTCATCAAAACCTGCGTCCTCAATCCGCTGTCCCTTGTTCCGCATCTCCGGAAACTGCTCTGGCGGGTTGTAGGAATACAACTGCCACTTGCCGGAGATGCAAGTGTTGTAGCCAGCGTCTGAGAAGATGTGCCCGAACCCAACCTCGTCAGGGGGTATCAGTCCGAACCCGATGTAGTTCCTGAAGTTGTGCTTGCCCGTCATCAATGCCACCCGCGTCGGCGTGCACAACGGCAGAACATGCCCCTCATCAAACCGCATCCCATTCGCCGCCATCTCGTCCAACCGCGGCGTTGCATACGATGTGCCGCCATTGACTCCGATGCACTCATACCCGAGGTCATCGGACATGATCATGATGATGTTTGGTCGCTTATCTGACATAATTTTCTCTCCCGCGTCAAACCATACCATCACCGATACCACTGAAATCCGCCACAGCCACATTGTCGCCGTTACAATGCGCTCTGGATACGCGCCCACATCACACATCCCGCTCTCTCGCCAGTTACCAACTGTTGTCTACACACCCCCAAACCACCGAATCCGGTCCCGTTCGCGAGAACGCGCGGATAACCAGCCTCGACCTGATACGTGGCGTCGCCGTGCTCGGCATTCTGCTCATGAACGCGGTCTCCTTCAAGTTTGGGCAGGCTCCGTACTTCAACCTGAGCGCAGGCGGATCTGAATCGGTTCTCGATTGGGCCGTGGGCATCTCCGGTGAGATCTTCGTCGACCAGAAGTTCATGGGATTGTTCTCGTTGCTGTTCGGCGCAGGGATGATTCTCTTCATCGACCGCGCCAGTGACAGAGGAAGACGGGCGGTACTGCTGAACCTCTGGCGAAACGGCCTGCTCCTCCTGATCGGTATCCTCCACTTCATGGTGTGGGATGGCGACGTGCTGATGGCTTACGCGCTATCGTCTGTTTTTCTGATCGCATTACGAAAGCTGCCGAATCGGGCTCTTATCTCGATCGGTGTTATCGTGTTCGTGCTCTCCATAGGCACTGCACTACTCGCGCAAAACCTCGCTGACACGTCCGACGCATCGCTGTCAGGGATATGGACTCCAGGCGAGATGTCTGACGACGATGTTGTTGGTCTCACCGTCTTGCTGGGCTTTTTCCTCCGCGCGCTAGGGCTGATTCTCGTCGGAGCCGGTCTGTATCGTACCGGCTTTATGAACGGCGGGTTGCCAGCCAAAACGTATCGCCAAACCGCAATGATCGGTCTTGTTATCGGTTTGCCGCTCGCAACCGCCGGCGTCATCATCATCGCAGCCAACGATTACTCGCGCGAGATCACCTTTATCGGCCAGATCCCCAACACACTCGGAACGATCCCGGCATCGCTCGGATACATGAGCCTGATCATTCTATGGAACAACCGCACTGACAACTGGCTCAAACAGCGTCTCCGCGCAGTCGGTCGGATGGCACTGACCAACTATCTGACGCAGACGGTACTCGGCGTGCTCGTCTTGACGACATTGCTTGCCAATGCCGATTTTGTGAACCGAAGCCTAGTATTGGTGTTTGTGCTAGCGGTTTGGGCGCTACAAATCTGGTGGTCGCAGGCGTGGTTGAACCGCTTCCTCTTCGGACCCGCGGAATGGCTCTGGCGTGTCGCGACTTACCGAAGCGGACAGCCGCTGCGCCGACCCAAGGATCCGCAGAGCGCGGTGTAGGTGAGCGCCGAATGCAACAACGCTAAGCAAGATTTCGAATAGTGCTATTCCCTTATCTCACGCCACCATCTGCGCGAAGATCGGTTCTAGTTTCGCTCGTGCGGCCGCCGATTTCTCACTGTCTTGGGACTCGTAGATCGGGGTCTCTTCGTCTAGGTCTTCGTTCATGTCGTAGAGTTCACCAGTCTCGTAGAGCTTGTAGTCGCGGTCACGGACGAAGCGGATACACCTAGCCGCGTTGCGCGCGCTCATCGGTTCGAAGTGGAAGAAGATCCAATCCTTAGGATTACCCTTTTCGCCTTGCAGCTGCGGATAGAACGATTCACCATCAATCACGTATCCCTCAGGTGTCTCGATACCCGCAGCCTCCAGCATCGTAGGCAAGAAATCCGTAACATCGATCAAGTCATCGTTGACGGAACCGACTGGAACCGTACCTGGTTGCTGAACGATTAGCGGCACATGCGTCCCCCGATCGTTGGTCTTGCCCTTGCCACCGCAGATCTCATTGTGCTCGTGATACATCGAGCAAACATCATGCGGAGAACCATTGTCACCCGTGTAGATAACCAGCGTGTCTTCGCTCAAACCCTGCTCCGCAAGATAGTCCAACAACCGGCCGATTATCTTGTCGTGATACTCAACCATGTCCTTGTAGAACTTCGGATCATCCGCGAAGGCCCCATCCTCCAACTCCGCCCACGTCCGACCGCCGCGCGTCCTGTTCGTCGGAGGATCAAAGTCAGCAAACTCCGGACTATCTGGCGAAGGCTCGTGCGGCTTATGCGTCAACGCCATTGGCCAATACACGAAGAACGGGTTATCGTCATCCTTCTTCCGACCGATGAAGTCGATGATGTAGTTGCAAAACTCTTCATCGCCATACTTGCCCATCGTGTCGTCGCGATACTTACCGTTCTGATAGATGATCGGGTCCTTGTACCGAGAACCCTTCTCCTCGGTGTGGTGCGCATGCCAGACGCAGAACTCGTCGAACCCGGCATCTTCGATCTTCTGCCCCTTGTTCCGCATCTCCGGCATCTCATCCGGCGGGTTGTACGAATACAGCTGCCACTTACCAGATATGCAAGTGTTGTAACCCGCATCCGAGAACAGATGCCCAAACGTCACCTCATCTGGCGGTATCAATCCGAATCCGATGTAGTTCCGAAAATTGTGCTTTCCCGTCATCAGCGCCACACGCGTCGGAGTGCACAGCGGCAAAACATGCCCCTCATCGAAGCGCATCCCGTTCGCTGCCATCTCGTCCAACCGAGGCGTCGCATACGACGTTCCTCCGTTAACCCCGACGCACTCGTACCCGAGGTCATCGGACATGATCATGATTACGTTTGGTCGTTTATCTGACATTGCAATTCTCCCGCGAAACACCATAACACTCTCTACACCGAAACATAGGAGTAGGTTTGAATCTGCTCCTAGTGCCACACTCCGCCCTTCACCTCTGGATTCCCGCCTTCGCGGGAATGACGGTAATCATTACAATCACATCATTCACACGCCAAACCGAACGCAGGCAATCCTATGTCCTCCAAAACCCCCGTAATCGATGTCCAAGTGCACGCCTACGAGCGCGACCGTCCCGAACGACCGTGGCATGGCGACTTGGCTGGCCCGCCGGAAGTGACCGGCGACGACATGGTCGCGGCGATGGAGGCCGTAGGCGTCGACGGCGCAATCCTCGTCTCTCCCTTCTCCATGTACGAGTACGACGCTAGCTACGCTCTTGAAGTCTACGACCAACACCCCGGCAGCTTCGGACTCGTCAGACCGTTCGACCCCGATTCCGACACCATCGAGCAGGAGATCGAGGAGTGGACATCCACACCCGGCGTAGTCGGGGCCCGCATCATGCTCGCCCGCATCGAAATCCAAGCCGACAATCCCGGCGTAAACCGAATCCTCGCCGCTGGTGCAAAGGCAAACATCCCCATAAACGTGATGTGTTCGGGAAAGTTGCCGATCTTCCGCGAGATGGCTTGTAACCATCCGAACACGCAACTAATCATTGACCACTTAGGTCTCGCGCAACCATACGAACCGCCCGCACCACCTGACGCGTGGGACGATCTCCCTGAAGTCGTCGCTCTCGCCGAGTTCGACAACGTCGCGATCAAGATATCTGGAGCAGGCACGCTTTCACACAAGCCGTTCCCCTACTCCGACATCTGGGAGCCGTTGGCACAGATCTTCAGCGCGTACGGTCTCGACCGATGCATGTGGGGAACGGATTGGACGCGGGCGGTGAATCTGCTGACGTACGAACAGGGTGTCGAGGCGTTCAGGGTTACCGATCAGTTGTCGGACGATGAACGCGCGACGCTGATGGGTGGGAGCCTGCAGAGGATCTACAAGTGGTCGCCGAGTTGAGGTGAGTAGACCGTTAAGACCTTCGGTGTTAGCGGTCGGCGATTTCCTCCCGCATCCGCTCCTCATTCTCAATCTGCTCAGGGGTCATTGCATCGCCGAAATCCTGATACTCAAACACCTGACGTATCTCCACTTCGCTTCGGCTCAGCATCGGATTCGGGCACCTCTTCACCCACTCCACCGCTTCGTCCATATCCTTCACCTCCCACATCCAAAATCCCGCCACCAACTCGTTCGTCACCCCGAACGGACCGTCTATCACCTCCCGGCTTTCTCCATCGAACACCACTCGCTTCCCATTCGATGAGGGATGGAGGCCTTCACCGGCCAACATGACCCCGGCTTTCACTAGCTCCGCGTTGTACCGACCCATCGCTTCAATCAACTCTGTAGACGGCATCACTCCCGCCTCGCTCTCCGCAGTCGCCTTAACCAAGACCATCACGCGCATTGTTGATCTCCCTTCATGGACGGTGCACGAACCGTCTCCTATTCGCGTTTCCGAATGTTATCTGTCTTCACGCACAAGATCACTTGCCTACGTGGGTTGACGTTGCCGCCACCATCGAAAAGCGCGCCATCCGATGAAGCCTACGACGATCAGCACAAGCACGACGAGCGTGCCGTTCTGGTACGGCGCCATGAAGTTTTTGATATCTTCCCAGTTTTCGCCTAGTAGGCGTCCGACGTATGTCAAGATCAGGCTCCATAGCGCCGTACCCAGAGTTGTGAAGAGCAGGAACTTGCCAAAGTTCATGCGGGTGTAGCCGGCCGGGACGGAGATGATGCTACGGATGATGGGGATCAACCGGCCGAAGAAGATGACCGCTTCGCCGTATCGTTCAAACCAATCCGCGCCACGGTCGAGGTCGCGTTCGGAGATAAAGACATATTTGCCATACGCGGCCACGAGCCTGCGCACCCCCGCTTCCCGTGCGAAATAGCCGATGCCGTATAACACGATCGCGCCGATGATCGAACCCGCGGTGCCCGCCGCGACCGCGCCCCAGAAGTCCAACTCTCCTCGGGCCGACAGTGCTCCAGCGAACGGCAGGACAGCCTCAGACGGAATCGGCGGAAAGATGTTCTCGATCGCCATCACCAGCACGATCCCGGGATAGCCGATCGCCGCTATCAACTCCTCGATCCACCCAGCGACCTGCTCAATCAGGTGCGTCATTCAGCGTCCTTCCTGCGTGTCGATACCATGGTCGGCGCGTCAGCCGCACTCGATTCCTTCATCCCAGAAATCTTAATTCGCCGCTCGTCTATAATCCCGCTGGAAAACATCCTCGAAGCCGTTACCACCCCGTGTCGAAACTCGCTCTCGTAATCCGCCACAACCAATTCGAAACTCTCGGCGACAACTACACCTCGGTTCTGCGAGAACGGGGTTTTGAGTTCCATCCTCTGAACGTCTTCGAAGGCGAACCTGACTTTGATGTTTTTGATGCGCCACCTTTAGACACTATCGATTTGATCATCGCTCTCGGAGGCGCCCTCTCGGCCAACGACGACTATCCGGCGATTCATGCGGAGCGGCAGTTTTTCTCCGAAGCTATATCTTCCAACGTCCCTGTCTTCGGTGTTTGTCTCGGCGCGCAGATCATGGCTCGCGCCCTCGGCGCGATGGTTGAGCCCACAGGCGGCTATGAGTTCGGCCTTCGAAAGATCTGGATCACAGCAGAGGGATCAGCGGACCCAGCATTCAGCAAACTACGCATCCCCCTCGTTCCAACTCTCCACGGCGAGTGCTTCTCCATCCCCGATGGCGCAACCGAACTCGCATTCGGATACATGCTATGCCGCGACGGCACGTTCCGCAGACAGAGCCTCGCCTTCAGATACGCCAATTCCTACGCCTTCCAGTTTGAGCCGCAACTGACTCTCGACGAGTTGAGAGTTTGGAACCGCGAGTTGTCCAGCGACTATGAACTGATGGGACCGCTATTCGACCCCAAATTCGAAGCAGAGGCCAATCTGCGCGAGTTCACGACCTACTCACCGATTTACGAAGCCCAGTCGCGAGAGATGTTGAACGCGTTTCTCGACAACGCAGGGTTTGTTGATGCGGCGGCTGTCCAGCGCTAACTGCCCGGAGGCGTATAGCTCACCGTCTTCTCTGCCGCCTCGTCTATCGTTGCCGGATCCAACAGCACCGTCGTCTTCACAGTCCCGGCACCTCCCGCAGATACTCGCAAAGATAGAGCAGCCGCCGTCACGTCATCCGGAAGATCCGCAATTACGTACAAGTCGTTGTCGCCGAACGCGTAGTAAAACGCCTCCACTGTACCGCCGACGCTATGCGCCAACTCCTCAATAACCTTCGCTCGCGCCGAACCACCGACCTCCAGCAAGCCCTTCACACCATCAAGCGTGTACGACGCTTCGAACAAATACTTAGGCATTGTCGCTCCTTTTAGGGACACCAGCTTAGGGACACCAGCCGTCAAAGCAGGCATCAGCATTTACATTCGATACCAAGCACCATTCTAAACCCGCGTCGTTCTCTCAATTGCCCGCACGGCGCGTAGGTTAGGGTGCCCCTCGCGGTGGTTGCGGCTACTCATACCAGCCCGATCCAAATATCAGTCCATCATGAAGTACGGCCCACGTGTGTTTCTGTCGGTCAGTACCGGTTTCAGGATTCGCTAGCACGTAATCGACCCAGCGTCCCGACTCGGTAGCCGAAAGCAAATCGTCGCCGTAGAAGTATCCCGTGGCATCCACCCGCAGACTGGGATCCCTGCCTATAAACATCGGATTGCTGTGGGATATCGTGATACCGTCTTCAGCACCGACGATGAATACGTACCACTGGCCATCGATGCTTTCTTGTGAGTTGTAGTAAGCCACTGTCTTCTCTCGGCCCACGGCATCGTATAGGTTGATCGCCTGCTCGACGAAGGCCTTGGTGTAAGCGGGAGCGTCCGACTTGCTGGGCCCGCGCTCGTACCAGCCGGAACCGAAAACGAGACCGTCATATTCCACCACCCAGGAATGTTTGGTTTCGACAGCACTTGAGGCAGGGCTCGGGAAGGTGTAGTCCAACCAAGCGCCATCTTCGTCTGCCCCGGCCGCGACATACTCTCCAGAGGGATAGTCGTTGGGTCCGAGAACCTCGGACGCGGGTAGACCGATGAAGGCAGGGTTGGCAGCGTGAGCCAGCATCGTATCGTCCTCGTCAATGATGAACACGTACCACTGACCGTCTATGCTCGCCTCAGTGTTGTAGTAGGCCACGGTCTGCTCCAGGCCTACCGTGTCATAAAGGTTCATGGCCTGCTGGACGAATGCCTTGGTGTAAGCGGGAGCGTCCGACTTGCTGGGCCCGCGCTCGTACCAGCCGGAACCGAAAACGAGACCGTCGTACTCCACCACCCAGGAATGCTTGGTTTCGACAGCACCCGAGGCGGGACTCGGAAACGTGTAGTCCAACCAAGCGCCGTCCTCGTCTGCCCCGGCCGCGACATACTCTCCGGACGGATAGTCGTTGGGGCCGAGAACCTCGGACGCGGGTAGACCGACGAAGGCAGGATTGGAAGCGTGGGCCAGCATCGTATCGTCCTCGTCAATGATGAACACGTACCACTGACCGTCTATGCTCGCCTCAGTGTTGTAGTACGCGACAGTGGCATCCAGGCCTTCCGCTTCGTATCTGTTGATAGCTTCTCTGACCAAGTACTTGGTGTATTCAGCAGGATCCGACTTGCGGGGTACGGAAGCTGAGGCCAGACCCATACCGCCTCCGTCGCCTGCCGTTTCCGCGGACATCTGCTGGATCTGCGCCATGAGAGCATCGATCATAGCTTGGTCGATGACCATCGATTCGCCAGCGGGGCCCGGCGGACCAGCAGGTCCGGCTGGGCCCGTCTCGCCCGCAGGACCCTGTTGGCCGGCTGGCCCAGCGTCTCCCTGACAGGCGACAACCGAGAACGCTAGGACCATAATCAGGATTATCGTGATCAGTGCGCGCATCATCACACCTTTCAGTTCGTTACGCAACGATTAGAGGGTTTTAACCATCTTTCCTACTTAAACGCGTGGCTACTTCCAGTTTAAACGGCGCACCTCTCAGTCGATCAATCTCAGGAACACTACGCTTGCACCAAACTCGACGCGATCAAAGTGCAAAGGATCTATCCCGCTACGCTCGTAGACAGCGTTCGTCAACACTAGGTACAGGTGGCAGAACGATGGTGCCCTGCTACGACGACGCCCTAACCCACCCCTAGACACCCGCACTGGTTCCACCCCGAAATCCCTTAACGGGGCAACACAAAGACAACTCAACAGCTACCATACCCACCGCGTCGATCCCGAAGCCTCACTCTTCAGAGACGGTCACGGCGAGGTGGCCCATACTTGCTGACGAGAACGTGTGAATCTGGAAGGCTCCCTATCATGTGTAAACTGTCTTTAGAAGTAAGGAAATTAAGCCATGATCCCGTCACTACCGTCGCGATTCTCGATCCTAGCCCTCCTAGTCCTAGCATCTGTACTACTCGTCGCGTGCACACAAGAGCCAGCAGAACCCGTCACCATCATCAAAGAGGTGCCCGTAGAAGTCATCAAGGAAGTGGAGGTTGAAAAGGAGGTGATTAAGGAGGTTGAAGTTGAAAAGGAGGTGATAAAAGAAGTTCCAGTTGAGAAAGAGGTGATTAAGGAGGTTGAGGTCGAGAAGGTCGTGGAGGTGGAGAAGATCGTCGAGGTCGTCAAAGTTGCCGAGCCCACTCCGGAGCCGGAACCGGAAGCGGGGCCGCAAATCTACCATATGGGGATTTTCGAGGAACCCATCTCGAGGAATTTCTGGAACTACTACGGCGGACCCGCGGGTTCGGTATGGACCCAGTACGTCCTAGACGGCCACTCAGGTGCGCTGTACGGATACTCGGACCAGCGCTTCGATTGGGTGCCGGGATTGGCGGCTGACTTCCCAACTGATCTGAAGAAGGAGACCGTCGGCGACGGCGAGTTCTGGACCGCCGAGGTACCGATCAAGACGGGTGTCTTGTGGAGCGACGGCCATGAGCTGGACTCTGGAGACTTCGTCTTCGTCGTCAACACAGTGCTCGACTTGGGGCTCTCGTCGAACTGGGCAGCGGTGGTCGACCAGGCGTTTCTGGAACGCGTCGAAGCGCTCGACAGTCACACGCTGAAGGTGTTTTTCAAGACCACCGACGCTGAGGGCAATCCGCAGACGCCCGGGTTGAGCGTGTGGCAGTTCGGCTTGGGGTTCATGCCGGTACTCGCCGAGCACTACTGGGCACCAGTTGTCGAGGAAGCCAAGAAAGCCGGCGAGACCGAGCAGCAGCAGGAAGCCTTGTTCGCGCACGTGCCGGAATCCGAACCGACCCTTGGCGGATTCGTGTTCAGCAAGTGGGAGCCCGGAGCGTTCTTCGAAAACAACACCGATCCCAACTACTACAGCATGGGAACCGTGATCACCGAGTACGCCAACGGAGCCTACTCGGAGAACAACGAGCGCACCGGGCACTCGGCTACCTATTTTGGAGAGGCCAGCGGTGACAAGGTACTGGAGTACACAGTCGGACCCCACGTCGAGTCGGAGCTATTCAGCATCTACGGGAACCAAGACGCAGCGATACTGGCTCTCACTAATGGCGACATCGACTACGTCTTCAACCCCCTCGGACTGGAGAAGGGCTTCCTCGATCGGGTAAGGAACACTCCGGACCTGCAGATAGCGACCAACGCCAACAACGGCGTCCGTTACATGGGATTCAATGTGCGGAAGGCTCCGATGAACATCACCGAGTTCAGGCAGGCCGTCTCTACCGTCATCGACAAGGAGTTCGTCGCGCGGACAGTACTCCAAGACGCGGCGATACCGGTATACGCGATGGTGCCTGAGGGCAACGGTTTTTGGCACAACGCAGACGTTCCGAAGTACGGGCAGGGCCTGAGCCGGGGCGAGCGTATATCACAAGCCGTCGAGCTTCTGAAAAGCGCGGGCTTCACTTACGAGGAGGAGCCCCAGATCAGCGAGGACGGCAACTTCATCGCAAAGAGGGGCAAAGGTTTGATGATGCCAGATGGCACACCGGTTCCCGAGATGACGCTGCTGGCACCCAGCGCGGGCTACGATCCGATGAGGTCTACTTTCGCCATCTGGGTGGAACGATGGCTCACCGACATCGGAATACCTGTGCGCGCCCATCTGACCGGTTTCAATGTGATCGTGGACCAGCTGTTCAGCGACACGGTGGCGGAGGACCTCGACATGTGGATACTCGGTTGGGGCCTCTCCATATTCCCGGACTACCTGGAGAATTTCTTCAACAGCAGGCACTCCCCTGAGATTGGGGGTGGATACAACTGGGGCGGATACGCCAACGACCAGTTCGACGAACTTTCGCTCGGACTGCTGTCCGAGACGACGATCGAAGGAGCGCGAGACAAGGTCTTCCAGCTTCAGGAGTTCCTAGCTGAGGAACTGCCCTACGTGCCCCTGTTCACCACGCCGAAGCTGGACGCATATCGCCCGTCGCGAGTCGAGTTCCCCTACACTTCGGTGCTTGGCGGACTCGAACAACAGAACGGGATGCAGCAGGAAGTGGTGATCAAGTAAGAACCCGCCCCCTTCGCTCCGCGAAGGGGGCGCGAACCTTTCCTCTACCCTTCTCGAAGGGGAGATATAGAGGGGTTCTCACCGGGGGATGCCCGCCGCTATGATTCCCAAAACCGGCTGATGGCCAAGTACCTGCTGAAGAGATCGGCGCAGATACTTGTAACACTTTTCGTCTTCCTGTCGATGGTGTTCTTCATCGTCAACGCCCAGCCAGGGGATGTCAGCAACTTCTACGCGCTGAACCCTGACGTCCCTCCCGAGACGAGGCAGCGGCTTCAGGACCTCTTCGGCGTGAACGAACCTCTGTGGAAGCAGTACTTGGTCCACATCAAGAACACGTTTACCGGCAACTTCGGGATATCCTTCAGCCACTACCCCAGGTCGGTCGCCGATGTTATTGGAGAGAGGCTACCTAGAACGGTGGTCCTCTTCATGACCGCGACCGCGCTCTCGTTCTACCTCGGATTCGCTCTCGGCAAGGTGGTCGCGTGGCGCAGGGGCGGATGGTTCGAATACACCTCAACCGTCGGCGGGGTGACACTCTACACGGTGTTCACTCCCTGGTTCGGTCTGATGATGATCTGGCTGTTCGCCTTCAAAGCGGGATGGTTCCCGATCGGGAAGTTTCTCGATCCAGTTTTATGGAGGGACGCTCCCATCGACGCCAATTCGGTGTTCACCCGGATGATCTTGACCGCATTCATAACGTCCGTCTTCGTATTCGCCGTTTTCGTGATTACCGCGCAAAGGCGGATGAGCAACGCTCGGCTCTTGCGTATCGCGAGCATCGCGGTGGCGATCCTAGTCGTCGTCGGAACCTGGGTAGCGTCCGGCACCGCGGTCTTTGCTTGGGACATCGTCAGACACATGGTGCTGCCCGTAGTTACGCTGACGCTGATCAGCTTCGCTGGCACCATGCTCCTGACTCGCAACAGCATGCTAGAGACGATGCGGGAGGACTTCGTTATGGCCGCACGGGCGAAAGGGCTGCCCGAGCGCGACGTGCGCGACAAGCACGTGGCCAGGAATGCCCTGCTTCCGGTGGTCACGAGCTTCATTTTCAGTCTGGCGTTCGCGGTAGATGGCGGGGTCATCACTGAGTCGATTTTCTCCTGGCCCGGCATGGGCCAGACGCTGGTATCGGCCACGTTGTCAGAAGACCTGCCTCTAGCGGTCGGGGCGTTCGTCTTCGTCGGGATTTTCGTACTCGTCGCACATCTCGTCGCAGACATCTTGTACGCATATCTCGATCCGAGGATCCGATACTGATGTCGATGAATCATGCCCGGCCGGCCGCACCGACCTCTCTATGGCGAGTCCGCCTGAGACTGGTATCCCGATCCGTTCGCGAGAACTGGGATCTGTTCGTCGGTACTAGGATCGGGATTATCGGGCTGGCAATAATCGGCCTCTATGCCCTGCTAGCCGCGGCGCACCCGATCTTGATGAACACTGTCTGGGAACCGCAGATCTACGATCCGGTCGTAGGTTACGCGTTCGATGAGACTCAGCAGCCCGCGCCGCCTAGCCTGAAGCATCCGTTGGGCACTGACCCGCTCGGGAGGGACATCCTGAGCCAGCTAATGTTCAGCGCTCGGTCGGAGTTCCTGCTCGGCTTACTCGCCGCAACAGTCACTGTCGTCATCGGCACGATAGTTGGCGCCGTGGCTGCGTACTTCGGGGGTATCGTGGACACGCTCCTAATGCGACTCGCTGACATCATGATCATGATGCCAGCCATCAGCGTGTTGATCGTCCTGAGCGCACTCATCGGTGTCGAACACTTGGAACTGGCACTGATAATCGGCATACTGTCGGGCTTTGGTGGCACTGGCGTGGTGCTCAAGTCACAGGCCCTCTCCGTGGTCGTGAAGCCCTACATTGACGCGGCCAAGAGCGCAGGGGGAGGACACTTTCACATCATCATGGTCCATATCGTGCCGAATCTCCTCCCGCTTTCGTTCCTCTACATGATGTTCACCGTGACCAGCGCGATCTTCTCTGAAGCGGTGCTGAGCTTCCTCGGCCTACTCGACGTTCGGATGAGTTGGGGGCTGATGATACACACCACCGAATCGGCCGGTTACCTGTTACAGGTCACCGAGTACTGGTGGCTGATATTCCCAGCCAGCCTGTCGATTACGCTACTTTGTTCCTCCTTCTACCTTGTCGGCCGCTCGCTCGACGAAGTGGTGAATCCGAGGCTCAGAAGCCGATGACCACCGATCCCGTCCTAGTCGTCGATGACCTGAAGATGCACTACATGACCCGATCGGGCGTCGTAAAGGCGGTCGACGGCGTCTCGTTTTCAGTAGAGCGTGGGCAGTCGCTCGGGCTCGTGGGCGAGTCTGGCTGCGGCAAGTCGTCAATCGCGATGACCCTCCTGAAACTCCTCCCAGACAACGCAAGGCTCGTGTCGGGCAGTATCTCGCTGAATGGTGTGGATCTGGTGCCCCTGAGTGAAGAAGAGATGAGGCCCCACCGATGGGACCGCATATCAATGGTGTTTCAAGCCGCGATGAACGCCCTCGACCCCGTTTACCGCGTAGGAGACCAGATCATAGAAGCTCTAGAAGCGCACTACGCTTCTGCACGCGAGGATTCTATGGAGCGAGTACGTCAACTTTTCGACTTGGTGAGCCTGGACCCCAGCTACATACTGCGATACCCCCACGAGTGCAGCGGCGGCATGAGGCAACGCGCGATCATTGCGATGGCCCTGGCATGCGAGCCAGACATTATGATCGCCGACGAACCGACCACCGCGCTGGACGTGATCGTCCAGGATCATATCCTCCGCGAGATGCAAGCCATACAGCGGACGCTAGACATGAGCATGATCTATATCTCTCACGATATGGCCGTGATCGCCGAAGTCTGCGACGTCGTGGGGGTGATGTACGCCGGGAAGCTCGTAGAGTTCGGGCCGACATCCGAGGTGTACGCCAATCCCATCCACCCGTACACGCGTGCGCTCATGTCGGCGTTTCCTAGCGTGCGAGGCGAGAAGCACGACCTAGCTACGTTGCCGGGAGAGCCCCCGGACCTGCTCGATCCGCCGAGCGGGTGCGCATTTCACCCTCGATGCGCGTACGCGACAGACGAGTGCCGCACTTCTACGCCACCCATAGTAGAGCGCGACGACCAATGGGCGGTCTGCTGGAACCCTAGGGTTTCCCCCGCAAGCGGGGGAAATGTCCGAAGGACAAAGGGGGCGCACACATCGTGAACCGCACCCTAGTTAAGGCGGTGAAGCTCTCCAAGCAATTTCCGCTGTCCTCCGGTTGGTTCCAGCGAAAGCACAGCTTCGTTCATGCTGTGGACGGCGTGTCATTCGAGCTGAAGGCAGGCGAGACCCTAGGACTGGTCGGGGAATCCGGCTGCGGAAAAACGACGACAGGCAGGATGCTGGTGCGCCTGGCCGAGCCTACAGGCGGCCAAGTATTGTTCGACAACGGTTCCGGCGATCTGGAGGACATCGCGCATCTCAAAGGAACGCCTCTGAAGGACTTTAGGCGCAGGGTCCAGATGGTGTTCCAAGACCCATATGAATCGATGAATCCAAGAAGGACGATCTTCGACACGATCGCCGAACCACTGAAAGTCCAGAAGATGGGTGGTCCACTGGAGCAACTGGAGCGCGTTTCTGAGACTCTGGGACTGGTCGGACTGACACCTCCCTCGAGCTTCTTGTTCAGGTTTCCCCACGAGCTTTCGGGCGGTCAGAGACAGCGAGTCGCGATAGCGAGGGCGCTGGTGATGAATCCGTCTTTCGTCGTTGCGGACGAGCCGACGTCCATGCTGGACATCTCCATCAGGACCGGCATCATGCGGCTCATGGACGATCTAGCGGAGCGCTTGGGCATCAGCTACCTGTACATCACCCATGATCTTGCGGTCGCGAGGTATATGTGCAGCCGAATCGCAGTCATGTACCTGGGCAAGATCGTCGAAATGGGAGAGACAGAAGAGGTACTTCAGAATCCCGCTCATCCGTACACTAAGGCGCTCTTGTCGGCCGTCCCTGTTCCGGACCCCGAAACGACGAGGGATCCAGTCGACATCAAAGGATCGGTTTCAGCACCGGTAGATCCGCTGCCGCGGTGCAGATTCTACGACCGCTGCCCGATAGCCGACGACTTCTGTCGGGACAACGACCATCCGCCTCTCGAGGACAAAGGAGGTGGACGACTAGCTGCCTGTTACAAATCGTGAGAAGTCCGGGCGTAACCGCTGATGATGGCCGCGTCGAACTGAATTCAAAGAGATGGTGGTGGGCCCGGACGGATTCGAACCATCGACCTCTACTTTATCAGAGTAGCGCTCTAACCGACTGAGCTACGGGCCCGACAGCGATGCGCCAAAAACAGCACATCTGACAATACCCCCATTCTAATCCATCACCCTGTCATTCCCGCGAAGGCGGGAACCCAGAAGGGGCGAGAGGCGCGGAGGCCGTTCCTCTTCGCGCAGCGAGGAGGACGCGAACCCTCCCCTTTTTGCGCAGCAAAAGGGGGACGCGGCGAGCGCAACGAGGAGGACGCGGACCCTCCCCTTTTTGCACAGCAAAAGGGGGACGCGGCGAGCGTAGCGAGACGCAGGGGGTTCATACACTCACACCGCCACCCCACCCATCCTTCCACCATTAAAATCCTTCAAATCCCGATTCAGACATATACCCTTATCCCTCATGACCACTACCGTCGCCACTTCAAAACCCCGCGCCCTCCTCTCCACCGGCTCGTGGGCCCTCTACGACTTCTCCGACACCATCTTCTCCGCATCCATCCTCACCTTCTACTTCCCCCTCTGGGTAACCGAAGACAAAGGCGGCACCGACACCCACCTCGGGATTGCCCTATCCGCATCCATGCTCATCGTCGCCCTAACCGGCCCATTCCTCGGCACCCTCTCCGATCGACTCAACCGACGCGTCCCCCTGCTTGCAATGAGCGTCGTCTCATGCGCCGTCTTCACCGCACTCATCGGAACATTCGGCGGACTAACCACCGGCCTGCTCTTCTTCATCGCCGCAAACTTCCTCTATCAGACCGGACTCATCTTCTACAACTCCCTCATCATCAACGTCAGCTCCGAAAGCGGACGCGGCATTGTCTCCGGCATCGGTGTCGGTGCCGGTTACATCGGACTCATCGCCGCTTTCCTCATCATGCGCCCCATCGTCGACGCACAAGGAAACCAGGCCGCGTTCCTACCTACCGCCGCACTCTTCATCCTCTTCGCACTCCCGCTCCTGCTCATCGTCAGAGACCCCGGCCCCCGCGGCCGAGTCGATAAATCCCTCTTCCAGACTTCCTACAAACAGCTATACGAGACCTTCCGCCGCGCCCGACAGCACTCCAACCTCTTCCGCTTCCTCGTCGGAAGATTCATGTACATGGAAGCCATAAACACCGTCACATCCTTCTACGTCCTCTACCTCATCAACGTCGGCGGCTTTGAAGACACCGAAGCCCAGACCATGATCATCCTCGTCGTCATCATCGCAATCTTCGCATCATGGGCCACCGGATTCCTCGTATCCAAATTCGGACCTAAACGCGTCCTCATAATCGCCCTATCCGGCTGGACCGCACTCGCCATCGCCGCCATCCTCGCCGACACCAAATGGGCTTTCTGGGCCGTCGCCATCGCCATGGGCTTCTTCTGGGCCGCACCGCAAATATCCGACCGCGTACTCCTCACCTACCTATCCCCCAACGGCCAAATCGGAGAATTCTTCGGGCTCTTCCAAATGTCCGGCCGCCTCTCAGCCGTCATCGGCCCCGCCCTCTGGGGTCTCACCATCTGGGCCCTCTCCGAAACCGGCGACCTAGCCTATCGAGTAGCCCTAGCCACCCTAGCCATCTTCCTAATCGCCGGCCTGCTAGTCCTACGCGGCGTCAAAGTTACCCGCGAATCCTCTGACCTTGACGCCATCGAACAATTGCCAACTCAACCCGATCCTTCAACCACCTAGGGATTCTCCACCCCGCGGGGGAAGCATCGCCACACAAGGGTTTCCCCCGCTCGCGGGGGAAATGGCGAAGCCAAAGGGGGTGCACCGGAGATGGCGCAGCAGCGATCTCCGCTTCATCCGACTGTGATCGTCTCGCGGACAGCGTCATTCAGCGCACCTCGTAGTCCGCCTTCTCTGCGGTCCCACAGAATAAAGGCTTCACGCCCTACCCAGCCGCTCACTCGCAAGTCGGTTCATGCTCACGCCCGCTTCGGCCGCGTCCACCGCCAGAGCTCGATGAGTCTCCGGCGGCACGCGAATCGACAGATGCCCGCTGTAGCGCCGAGTCGAAATCGGCTCCGGAATCGGGGCACCTTCCCTGCGCAGATCCTCCACGCAAAAAGCCACCAAGTCACGGATCCCGGCGAACGCCTTCTCCGGCGTCTCGTCCAGGTGGCTGAGCAATCCGAACTCAGCGCACAGGCCGACGAATTCCCCGTCCTCCTCAGACCAGATGACGCGGTAGGTGTAACGGTCAGTACTTGCAGTCATTCCATTCCCTCCAGCTTGTCTATCGCCTTGAGAACTTGGCGTACCTGATACGGCTTGGCCATGTCTCCCCGAGGCTGGATATTGACCCGTGGCTCTCCCTGCCAAGGCGTACGGTAGACATAGTGGCTTCCGTGTCGCCTGGGATCCCCGAAATAGCGGTCACAGATCCTCACCAGCTCCGAGAACCTCACGTTCCTAGGGTTGCGCCTGATCCTCTTCAGCCTTTTGTCCATATTCGTATGATAGCATTAATGATACCAGTTGTCAGAGTCGCAGCCTCATTCCATCCTAGCGAATGAAGCCCTATCCCCCGCCACATCATTCCCGCGAAAGCGAGACCTTTGCCCACCATCCAAATCACCTATATGTCCCCTCTCCCCTCCGTGGGAGAGGGCTAGGGCGAGGGGGCAGGGTTCGTTCTGAAGTTGCGTGCTCTCACCACCACGGTTCCCGCGATCGTGTCATGCCATCCTCGCCCCTGATCATCCAATGCCATCCAAACATGGTTCGCGATCGCCAGAACCGCCGCAACACCCAGTCCCCAAATCAACCAATTCCTTACCAATGCATCTCCCAAATCCACTAAAGGATGCGAAGGACTCAATCCACCCATCAGAAACAACGATACCGCAAGGGGGATTGCCAAGGTCATCGGAGCGAAATACGCAAACAGCAACGGACTACCCAAAAGTTGCCGGGACAAAGAGCGGCGTCGACCAATTCTCGCTCCTTCAACTCTCAACATCCGCAAACCAAATGACCGGTGGCCAAACGTGGTGCCCGTCGACGAAATTTCGAACCCCATCGCCACCTGTTTCCATAAAACAACCACCCATGTGATCGGAAGCCCCGGGAAGATCAATCTCAATACGAAATTCGATCCAAAGGATGAGGGGGGATCTTGCAATGCGAAAAAGACCGCTACAACAGTCGCCAATCCCACACCCCAAGCCAAAGTGACCAGCCAATCAACAACACCCGCCAACAACCGAGTCCAAACTGAACCAACCTCGAAGTTCGGTGGCTCCGTCATATTACGTTTTCCGCCTGCGACGGCCCCAAAATCACCACCCCCTCATCGACAATCCTGCCTCCCCGCTCCCTCCAAATCCACAACAATCTCCACCGGCGCGTTCCGCGCCACGATCAACACCAGATCCTCATCATCCGACGTGTTCACCGGTTGATGGTTCGAATCCGGCGGCACATAAATGAAATCCCCCGGCCCGATCGCTTCCTCTACCTCCAACTTTTCGCCGTGCAGAAACAACCCCTCGCCACTAACCACATAAATCGCCGACTCGCAGTTCACGTGATAGTGCGCAGTCGAACACCTACCCGGCGGCACCGTCGCAATCGCCAGATGGATCCCCGTCGATCCCGACAACGCCTCCGACACTCCCGCCAGCCGCGTCATCGCCCCGCTGGCAATCTCAACCTCCAACTCATCTCCCTTCGTAATAACACAACGCGGATGCCCATCCATCACAGAAAATCCACCTTTCATTCAACCTTGGACTTCAATAGGTATGGAGACGGGAAACCACCACGATCCCTCCCCTTTTTGCGTAGCAAAAGGGGGACGCGTCGAGCGTAGCGAGACGCAGGGGGGTCACAAAACAACCACCGACCGCAGAACCTCACCCCGCTCCATCTTGTGGAACGCTTCCTCAACATCGCCAATCCCTATCGACTCACTCACAAACCCATCCAAGTCCAACCGACCTTGCATGTATAGGTCGATATACATCGGAAAGTCCCGCGTAGGCAGACAGTCCCCGTACCAAGACGACTTCAACGATCCGCCACGTCCGAAAACCTCGATCATCGGCAGCGTAATCTTCATCTCCGGACTTGGCACACCCACCAGCACGACCGTCCCGGCCAAATCCCGTGCGAAGAACGCCTGCTCGTAAGTCTGTGGCAAACCAACTGCCTCGATACACACATCCGCACCATTCCCACCAGTTATCCCCTGTATCGCCTCCACCGCGTCTGTCTCACGCGAGTTCACCGTGTGCGTCGCACCAAAACCCTTAGCCCATTCCAACTTGCGATCATCGATATCCACCGCAATGATCGTGTGGGCTCCTGCTAACTTCGATCCCGCAATCGCAGCATCACCAACGCCGCCGCATCCGAACACTGCAACCGAGTCGCCTCTGGAAACACCACCGGTATTAATCGCCGCGCCAAGACCAGCCATAATCCCGCAACCGATCAAACCCGCCGCCTTCGCATCTGCCTTCGGGTCAACTTTCACCGCCTGACCGGCCGCAACCAGCGTCAATTCCGCGAAAGCGCCGATACCCAAAGCCGGCGACAACGGCGTCCCGTCCTCCAACGTCATCTGCTGCGCAGCGTTCCGACTGTCGAAGCAGTACCAGGGACGACCGCGCTCGCATGACCGACAAGTCGTGCAAGGCGCACGCCAAGCGACGATCACGAAATCACCCGGTGCCACATTGTCCACATCATCCCCCACCTTCTCCACCACACCCGAAGCCTCGTGCCCTAGAAAATACGGAAACTCATCCCCAATCGCACCCTCACGATAGTGCAAGTCCGTATGACAAACCCCGCAAGCCTGCACCCTCACCAAAGCCTCACCCGACCCTGGATCCGGCACCAAAATCGTCTCCAACGACACTGGCTCGCCATTAGCCTTCGAAATAACGCCCTGCACCTTATTCATGCTGACACCAATCCCCTTTCTTACAAACTCACCAACAGATTGCAATCGGGATTATAAGCCACGCTCCATCATATCCACCCTTCCCCACCTTTCATATCCCACTTCAAACGAGACCGCACATATTGAAATCATCAAAACCGTTTTCTCAGAATATTCGATATGATCGGCGAACACTTATCTAGCCGCGCTTCCTCTCGCCACGCCCTCTTCTTCGCAATCACCGTCATCGCGGCGGCGACCCTGCTCATCTCAGTCTCCGAAGCGAGAGCCCAAACCACCGCCATACTCACCCTCAGCGTCACCAGCGGATCACCATACATCGACGAAGACGGCGGCTCCGTAACCATCACCGCCACCCTCGACAGACCTGCACCTGAATTCGTAGGTGTCCAGATCGGACATCACAACGTCGAAAACGAACCCACCGCCAGCAACTTTGAGGACTACCGAACCTTGACGCCATCCTTCTTAACAGGACGGCAGACCACCACATTCAGAATCATCGCTAAACAAGACGAAATCGACGAAGCAGACGAGATCATCGAACTCTCAGCATCCTTAACATTCCCAACATCCGAAGTCTCCGCTCAAACCCAAACCCGGCTCCGACTCATCATCGTCGACGACGACGGAGACCCATCATCCGATACCACGCCCTCTCACGTCACTCTCACCGCTGACGACTACAATCCCGACGAGGGCGACACTGTGACCATCACCGCTACCCTCGACCATCCCGCGGGCGAAGACGGAGTCGAGGTCACCATATCTGCCGACGACCAAAGCACCGCATCATCCGACGACTACACCCTTCCTACTTCTCCCATCACTATCGCAGAGAATGCCACCTCCGGCATCGCCACCATCACTATCGCCGATGACTCCGTAGACGACGACAACGAGATTCTCGTCCTAAACGCTACCGCTACCGACATCACCGCCAACGGCACCACTCTCATAATCGTCGACAACGATGACCCGCCAGTAGTCAACACTCCGCCATTGTCCGACGATGCCACACTCTCAGCACTCGCCCTGACCAACGCCGCAGACAGCAGCAGCATCGACTTCACTCCGACTTTCGCCGCCGACACCACCACCTACACCGCAAACGTCGATGCCAACATCAGCCAAGTAACGATCACTCCTACCACAACTCACACCAGCGCAACCGTCACCGTAAGCGGCAACACCGTCAGCAGCGGCTCTCCCAGCAACGCTATCGACATCGACTATGGACCAAACACCATCTTCGTCGTCGTCACCGCTGAGGATGGAAACACCCTGAAGTTATACTCCATCGACGTAAACCGCTCACCCCCACAGGCCGTTACGCCAACCCAGCGCTTCAGCCCGTCCACGCATCTCCCCACAATTATCACCCCTGAACGTCGATCCTCAAGAACACACCGAAGGTAGCACGGTTACCATCACCGCAACCCTCGACGCACCTGCACCCGCAAACGGAACAACCATCACCCTAAACGTCGATACCGCCACCAGCACCGCCGACAACGACGACTACACTCTCGCCTCAAACACCATCACCATCCCAGAGAACGCCACTTCTGGAACCGCCACCATAACCATCATCGACGACACCCGATCTGAAACCGCTGAAACCATCGTCATCAGCGCAACAAGCACAAACCCATCCCTAAACTCAAACACCATCCGAATTCAAATCAACGACACTAGTCGAATCATTGCCACGCCGCTACCCAACAACGCACTGATTCTCCGAATCCAACCTGCATTCAGCAACATCGCTCTCGTAGCCAGAGACAGAGTCGTACTCGATGTGCACGTCTACGGAAGGCAGAACATCCGCGACGACTCCCTAGCTGACGACTTGACCCTCCAGTGGGACGACGACAACGCCGACGGAGCGTTAGAAGCCAATGGCCTCACTGCACTATACCGCGCTCCCGAACAACCCGGAAGATACACCGTTACCGCAACTCTCCCAGAGCCAGAACGAAACTGCTACGCATTCCGCGACGACGAAGAGCAATGCGAAGCAAAGTTCAACATCACTATCAGACGCACACAAGGTCCCCCAGAACCCGAAAAACCACCCGTAAATCCAACTGGACATATTCCTGACACCATAGTCGACGCCCAAGGCGTCAGCTACAAGGTCTTCACACCCGTCGAGGGCGGTTCATACACCCGCGAAGACGCCACCTTCACCGCACCGCCCAGCGCCGTACCCGACAACCAGATCATCGGTATCAACATCACCAGAGCCGGACCAATAGATAACAACGAGAAAAACAATCCACGATACAAACTCGCCGGATACTGGTACCGTGTTCAACCCGTCGACAGATCCGGACAGACCTTCAATGCCTACTCACTCGAAAAACCTGCGAAGATATGCTTGCCATTGCCTGAAGAACTCAGATCAACAATAGCCGATGTCAGCATCGCACAAGACGAACACGGCGACGGAAACCTCACCATCCTCGCATCCAACTTAATCATCACCGTTGACGGCCTCATCGTCTGCGCCAACACTACTGCCCTCCCCATAAACGCCGCCATCGCAATCACAGCCGAACACGCACCACAACTCCCTCCCGCCCCAGTATTCCCAACACCCGACGAAACACTACCCGAAACCGGCGGCCTCCAACCCCCGCACCCCACCATCCTCATCCTCACCATAATCCTGACCCTAGCCGCACTAATAACCACATTATTCACCGCAGCCAGACCACCATCCCCTCCCCTTTTTGCGAAGCAAAAGGGGGACGCGGAAAGCGCAGCGAGACGCAGGGGGTCCACACCCCCGTAGCCACAAAAACCCGATCCTCACTCAACCCCTCCACCAACTCCAACGCATACCGGCTCTTGCCAGAACGCGCGCCGCCTAATATCAACGTCCTAGGTATCAGCCAAACCTCCCCTTTTTGCGAAGCACACACATTTCCCTCCCCCTCTCTGAGGGGGAATTGAATGGGGTGCCAGCGCAGCGAGACGCAGGGGGTTCATACCAACAACCATCGTTCGCATCCTTCCTAATCATTCACATCCTAGTTCACCAACTGCATCAAATCCCCTTCAATATCCTCCCAATCCTTCATCAAATCCAACGTCTCAACCCAAAACGGATGCTCGTCCACTTTCGTCCTTAACCGGCGTCGGCCGATTTCTGTCTGTCCGTAGAGCAGAATTCCCGTCGATGTCGGGTCCGCCCCCTTTTTTCTGTCTTGCGACGCCAAATACGCATACATTTGATACAGATTGCTCGTGTGAACAGCATCGTCGCCACGCGCAGATTCGACTGGCGAGCCGTACCACTTCGTGTCAAGTATCGTGACTTTTCCGGTTTGCCGATGCTCGAACCTGATGTCAGGGCGCATCACCGGCAACCTTATGTTCCCCTCCCTGTCTTCATCAGATTCATTCCACGACTGCTGGTGTTGTGTGGACACTCCCCAAACCCTTCGGTCCAACCGCAACCTATAGAAATTCGCCACGAACAACTCGAATATCCTGTGCTCGTCTTCCTTGTTCCTCAACCAGTTCACAAATTCCGCGTCCGACGCCACACCCGACTGCGGCATCGAAGGATCCTGAAGCATCTCGCAGATCTTCAACATCAACTTGTACTCTCGCTCATTCCTCCCCAACAACCGCAATTCAGACGCAATCAACCTCCGAGTAACTCGCACCCTATCGATCTCATACAACATCCGCAACAAAGCCTCAACATCCGAAACCAACTTCCCGTACTTCTCGCGGCGTTCCCGCTCAACATCCGTGAAACCACGATTCAACGAATCATTCAACGTCGACCGAATGATCTGATTCCGAGGCACATTCAGCGTGAACTCCTCAAACTCGCAATGCAACCGCCCCCGATACATCGACATCCCCCGCAAAGTCCGACCAAAATCTATCCGCCCTCGCACCCCGCGCAACTCCTCTGACATCTCGACATAATCCCCCCGCAACCCACGCCGAATCTGATGCTTCATCAGATAAACCAAAATCCGCGTCAACAGCGCCCGTAAATCCGGCGCATCCTCAATCTGCGCGTCGAATCGATCCTGAAAATCCACCAAATCCCACGCATACAACAACATATGCCACCAGTTGCGAACCGGAATCATCTCAAACCACCGCCCCTTTCGCGCAGCGAAGGGGGCGCGAGCGAACGTAGTGATGCGAGCGGGGGATGCCCCCGGTCGCCAGATCGCGCCAATTCCCCTCTCCCCTCCGTGGGAGAGGGTTAGGGTGAGGGGGATGCAAGCTAAACGTCATTGAATGGCATCCGCTCTAATTCCATCTTCACCCGAATCAATGCAACCGCTACGCCAACATCAACCTCTCGCCTTTAGGTTCAGGTATCGGATCCCCAAACTCCCGCGCCGTATCGAGCCACAACTTCACAGCCTCGCCCACCGCCTTCAGCGTTGCCTCTTGCGTCTCGCCATGCGCCATACAACCCGGCAATTCAGGCACCTCGCCCACGAACGCCCCGTCCTCGTTGCTCCAGTAGATGATGATCTCGTACTTGTGCATCACTCAACCTCCTCTAAATCGTATCGCAGTAATACACGCCTAACCTGCCGCACCTGGTACGGCTTTGCGTGACTCCCATCACGCTGTAAGTTGATCAATTCTCGAACTCCCGCCTTGCGGAACACATGATGACTTCCCCGCACCCGCTCGATGAAACCAAGTCGCAGAAGATACCTACGAAGCCCATCAAATCGAATGTTCGCGTCTGAGCGACCATCCAGAATCCTCTGCCGCAATCTGTCATCACGACTCACCATTACTGTTCGCCCAACAACTTACCAACCTCCTCATCCGCCTTGTCCAAGTTATCAAACCAGTACTCCTCCAACAACGGCTGTATCTCCGTCTCCACGATGTTCCGATACCACCGATCCCAATCCTCTACGTCATTCCCGCGCAGGCGGGAATCCACATCGCAGAAATACGAATGCCCTACCGCGAAGTTCCTACCCAACGACGCATCACCAGCAATCTCGTCATTCAGTGCCGACATACGAGAATTGATCCGCTCAATCATCGTGTCCGGCACGTCGCGCTCGCGCAACCAATTCTCAAACACCGTCTCCCCAAACTGCGGCTCCAACGTCACAAACGCGAACCGACGCCGCATCGCATAATCCATCCCCGCCAACGACCGATCCGCCAGATTCATCGTCCCCAAGATGTAAACATTCTCAGGAACCGAGAACTCCTCACCCCCCAACAGTTCCACACTGAAGCTTTCATCGGGTTTGTCTTTGTCGCCCAGGGAAAGCTGCTTACCTAAGCCCCAGCTCCGCTTGTCCTTCTCAATCAGCGACAACAGTTCACCGAACACCCGACTCAGATTCCCCCGATTGATCTCATCAATCACCATCACGAAACGACTATTTGGATGCTCTCTAGCTACCTCGCACAATCTGAGAAACGCTCCTGGTCGCAACTCGAACTTCAACTCATCATTCGCATTCGTAGTCGGACGATACCCTTGCACAAACTCCTCATACGAATACGACTGATGAAACTGCACATTCCAAACCCGCTCAGGAGCATCAGTCCGCATCAATGCATAAGCCAAACGCTTTGATACAAACGTCTTGCCCACCCCGGGCGGCCCTTGCAGAATAAGATTCTTATTATCCTCGAAACGCGCCAGAATCCGCTCAAGTTCATCGCGCTCAAAGAACAGAGCATCGTCTAGCGCATCGTCGACAGTGTAAGTGATTGTTTCCTCTTCTATATAATCATCATCTTCGTAATGATCTATATCTTCATCAAGTCCCAACGTCTCGCGAGTTGTGGACAACCGATTGACATCCAAAACCGAGAAGTTGAAAGCATTGCCTAGGCCCTGAATGGCTCCCAATGCTTTTACATATTCGATTCCTCGTGCGAGATCTTCCGAAACGCGAAGAATAGCAGGAAAATCGGCAATTAGACCCAACTCTTCTTCGCGTAATCTTCTGGTAAGCAAGTACTTGGTTGGATCGATCCAGTAAAGCCAATACGAAAGTACACGGCCACGCATGCCTCTAAGGAAGCTAGCGGAAGCGGCACGGTCATACATTGCAATGAACCATTCTTCAGTGTCAATCGAGGTATCCGACGGTTTGAACTCCATCGCTAACCTGAAAAATTCCCACAAGAAAGACAATTCTGCATCGTCGATCGGAGGTTCCCATCCCCACCCGATTCCTAATCCTCTTGCTTCATGTCTTTCCTCCGGGACTTCCGCATCTATGTCCAGCAACTCTTTCACTTTGCGATAGGCGCTTAACCTCGTCTTTCCTACCGTCCTCATGTTGAATGAAAGATAGAAAGAAAAGGGATCGGGTGACCAGCGTGCGTACTCCGAGTCACCTACCTCAGGGTCAGCATTTCTGATGTCATCAATCATTTGAGCAAACTGATCACGTTTTTCCTCACGCCACCACTCACCCCCAATCAATTTCCGCCCAACCTCCAAATGAAACGGAACCCAACTATCTTCTGGCATTTTCAGACTTGGGATTGAGTTGATTGCATCCTCACCGATCAACTCGAAGAATGTTGCTTTGCTAACTTCGTCTCTAATCTCGGTTACGGTGCGTTGGGCGTTCGTCATATTGGACGGAAGCTGTCCACGTGATAGCTTGCGCGATGACCAATCAACGGATTTACGATTCCGACACGGTAGACCATCAGAACCATCAGTGTAGTACGCACTATCACTAGAAAATCGTCCGTACCATATTTCGTCGCGGGCGGCGCCAGGAGTCAATACGAAATCACCAGATTTTGTTTCCAAGTGAAATCGACCGATTTGGCCTGCACGATTACCTATGCTGTGAGGACTTGTCACGCTCGGATTCTCTTGGGCGTATATCTGACGGACCTCGTCGACGGATTTCACATCCGACATGTCCACGGCATCTAGGTTGTAGTGAATACCGATGTAGCCATTGTTCACAAACGCCTCGGTCCAACTCCCATACTGCGCTCGAATTAACCAAACCTTGGGTGTTTCAGTCATCATTTCCTCGTTATACATTTCCATGCTGTGTCCTAGGCCGTCTTCAAATTCCTACACCGAGGCACAGGCGACACTCCGGACGATCAACATTCACTTCCCGCCGACCTGCCATGCGTTACCTCCAACTCTGAACCTACATAGTCTTAGCCAACACGATCATATATCCACACCAGGCCCACGACTCCACCCCTCAACAACCGATGACCACCACTCCCACTCACCGAAACACCGCAACGACTACGCCCCAGCCCCTTTCGCGAGGCGAAAGGGGCGCGCACGAGCGAAGCGAGTACGCGGGGTATGCCCGGGGCGGACGGGCAACAGGGTTTCCCTCGCTCGCGGGGGAAATGTCCGCAGGACTAGGGGCCTCACCGCAGACACCCCAACAACAACCCAATCCTTGCAATCCTTCAAATCCCGGTTCAGACAACAACCCTAAACAACCAACACTCCATCATTCCAATCATTCAAAACATGTCCCGGGCTCGAACCGGGATCATGCCCATCCCAGTTCAACCTCCTATGCGATAATCCCAACCATCATGATCACAAAATTCGGAGTCCTCTACGCCGGCTGCGTCGATATGGAAGATATCGGCTACGCCGGAACACCCGCAAACGAACGATGGCTGCCCGACGAACAGCTGGCGACCGTCTTCGACAAGTCTGCATCCTTCGCCAAAACCATGGACAACCTAGGTTTCGACACCTTCTGGGGCGCCGAACACCACTTCCAACGCGAAGGCTACGAGTGCATCCCCAACCTCCTGATGCTCTTCGTCCACCTCGCAAACCTCACCAAAGACCTCCGATTCGGCTGCGGATTCAACATCAACCCCATGTGGCACCCCCTCCGCCTCGCTGAAGACTACGCCACCGCCGACATCCTCACAAACGGACGCGTACGCTTCGGCATCGGCCGCGGCTACCACTCCCGAGAAGTCGAAGTCTTCGGAAACCCCATCATCGACCAAGACGCCAACCGCGAACTCTTCGAAGAGCAAGTCGATGTCATGTGGAAAGCCTTCAACGAACCCGCATTCTCCCACCACGGCAAACACTACGACATCCCCCCAGCAGTCCCCTACCGCGGATACGAACTCGAAGAAATCACCCTAGTCCCACGACCGAAATACCCTGTCGAGTGGTGGCAGCCCGTCGTCTCCGCATCCGAACGCGGCCTCAACTTCATGGCCAAATACGGCATCAAAGGCATGATCGGAGGCGGCGCAGCACCCGGCGGGGCGTCCGACGTCGTAGTCCACAAATGGCAGGAAGTCCAAGCTGAGCACGGACGCGAACGCGAACTCGGCGGCGACCTCATCATCTCCTTTTCCGTCTACATCGCCGACACCCCCGAACAAGCCATCGAAGAATCTCGCCTCTGGGCCGAGGAACGCGTCAAGATGTTCGGCCCCCTAGGCTTCGTCCGCGGCCTCTCCGACGAACAGGTAGCCGCCATCAACTCCAACGATCCCGCCCAGCTCCTAACCGCCGACCTCCCAACCATCGACGAAGACGCCAAGAGCGGCGGCTTCTTCGCCGGCCCCGCCGACCTCGTAACCGAAAAACTCCTCGAAGTCCAAGACCGCTACCCCGGCCTCCAAGAAGTCAACATCGGCATCACCGGCATGGGAATGCCCGAATCTGCCACCCTAGAACAAATGCACCGCTTCGCCGAAGGCGTAATGCCCCACTTCAATCCTGACTAAGTGATGAGGAACATCAAAACAAAAATTCCGATGGCAGGAGCTTGTTGTGATATCATTGATATCAATGATGTCATAAGCAGGTTTTCGGAAGAGGTTGAACCATGGCTAGCATCACGATCAGAAATCTTGAGGAAGAACTGAAACAGCAACTGCGTGTCCAAGCGGCCGAGAACGGGCGTTCGATGGAAGCCGAGGTGCGCGAGATTTTGCGCGCCGCTCTTCAGCAAACCGTTCCATTCGGATATCCAGAGGCGCATCACTTAGAAGCGGAGTTCGGCGAATCAGTTGAGACCGAAGCCGAGGGGAACATGTTGCGTGACGAGAGTATGTCCGTGCAACCCCAACGCAACCTGTTCGCCGAAATCAGAGCGATCGTCGAACCGATCGGCGGCATCGAGCTCGAATTGCCTGCGCGCACGATGGGTCGCGAGCCACCGACATTCGGTTAACGGGCCGTGTTGATCGTTTTAGACACGGTGGTGATTTCGGAGAGCATCAGCCCCGCTCCGGACCCAACGGTATCTGATTGGCTGAGCCAGCAATCCAGGAGCGACCTGCGCCTAACGACGGTTACCGTGGGAGAACTACTCTACGGAGTCGCTGACATGGTCGAGAGCCGAGCACGCCGTCGCATCATGCGGGCCATCCACTACGTTATCGATGTCAGTTTTGAGGGCTTGATCCTCAACTTCGACCAACGATCCGCGGAGCATTACGCCGACATTCGAGCTCATCGGAAGCGCATAGGTCATCAGATCGCGCATGCCGATTGCCAAATCGCGGCGACCGCCCGATCGGTCGGCGCCGCGGTCGCAACACGCAACACCAGAGACTTCGAAAACTCTGGCATTGAAGTGATCAATCCGTGGGACTACTCTCCATGAAAATCACCGATATCCATACGCGCAACATCTGCATCCCACTCTCAACTCTGGGCAAGCACGAGCCGGTGACGATGTGGTACGGCTCCCGCTTCGCAGCTATCAAGACGATCATCTTCATCGACACGGATGAGGGGATCACTGGTCTCGGCGAGACAAGCATCGGTGCTGGGGGCGACCAACGACTCTTCGAACAGATCAAATCGCGTCTAATCGGCCGCGACCCGCACGACATCAACTCGATCGAACGCGGGATGAACCTGACGGGGCAGGTCACTACCAAGATCGGGCACCTGCTCGACACCAGCGCATCTTCCAACCTGAACATCACCGGATCCATAGATCAAGCGCTGTGGGATATCGTCGGCAAAGCCGCCAACCAACCCATCTACAACTTGATCGGCGGCAAATACCGCGACCGCGTCGAAGCGCGCTACTGGATGGGTGCCAAACCGCCCGATAAGTGCGCGGATGAGGTCAAGCGCGCCGTCGCAGCCGGCTTCAAATCGTTCAAGATCAAGATCGGGCTTAACCCGGAGTTCGATATCGAGTGCGTCGCCGCCGCCCGTGAAGCCGCCGGCCCTCGCATCGAACTTGGCTACGACTGCAACGGATCATACTCCCAACTCGAAGCGATCCGAATGCTCCGGAAAATGGAGCCCTACGACCCCTCGCACATCGAAGAACCAGTCGATTCCACCAGCGTCCGGGCTCTCGCCGAAGTCAGTCGACACACCGACATCCCGATCCTCTGCGACGGCCCCGCTCGCACCACCAAAGAGCAGATCCTCGAACTCGTCATGCACCGCGCCTGCGACGCCATCCACCTCGATATCGTCATCAACGGCGGCTTTCTCGAAACCCAACGCTGCGCCGCCATCGCCGAAGCGGGAGGTCTCAAAGTCTCCTGCCACTCCTCACCCGGCGAGACCGGCATCGCCACCGCCGCCCAACTCCACCTCGTAATCGCCACACCCAACTTCATCTGGCCCGTCGACTCCGCCTACACCAAACTCCTTCCGCCATCCGAAGACATCATCACCAAACCCTTCACCTACGAAGACGGAGCCCTGACGCCACCCTCCGGCCCCGGTCTAGGCGTAGAGATCGACGAAGACGCCATCTCCCGCGCCGAAGAGCGCTACGCCAACGAACTCCCCAAATGGCGACACCGCTTCGCCCCCGACCCCACAGTCCCATCCCGCCAGCAATACTACTTCTTCAACTACGCGAGTAAGCGGGGGCATGACGACGCGGAGTGGCGAGGGATGTTTGACTAGGAGCGGAGGATTGCGGGGTGGGGATAGGGGTTAGTAGGCGGCCGCGGGCCTCGGCTCGATCTGGGTGGTGCTTGGTCGGATGGCGGGGGATGAGGAAGTGGCGTGGGATGTAAAATGAATTCCATTACATCGGTTGCAAAGTTGCTGTCAAAGTTGGATCAGGATTAATCCAGTTGCTCCCCCGTCCGTCGAATCAAGACAACCTCTACTCTCGCCAAAGTTACCCTTCCTCTGTGCCAGGTTGGTCTCAACGCCCTACATTCATAGACGTTCTAATGCAGCCATTGATCTCAAAGTTCGTTGAAAACTCTCATTTGGGCGAATCCCGTATTTCAGAGTACGACATCATTCGGATTGAAGCGTTTGCTGTTCAAATTTTCGCTGCCTTGGGCGCGGGACGCTCCTCACACGAAATCGATTTGGCGCGCCTCCTAAGAGGCATTGAAGTACTAGGCCGTGAAGAGGAGTTCCTTTCCTCTGTCAACATCATGACAACGACCCAGTTTGATATCCATCGACGAGACTGGGATTTCGAACCTGTTTCTCCTTTGGAGTTAATTTCATTGAGACATCTTCACTACAAAACAGGATTTTTCAACATGAATGAAGAATACCAAAGATTGCGGACTGAATTCAAAAAGACGAATAATTTGCATCAGATAATTCGGAGTCACGCCGCATTCGGACTTGGCATCGGTCTCTATTATCCGGAATTCCTGATTCCCTCGATCGACGTTGACACCCTTGAGATATTTCCCGATTATGATGAGACTGGAAAACGGGATTCAAAAAGAGGTTCTGCTGAAATTAAAACTCTTGTGCTAGCATCGCTTTGCGCGTTCGAGGTAGTTCCTCAGCTCGCGAAAACACTTCAGTTGGAGGAGTTCATTGAACGCTGGGCTCCTAATCGTTACAGCCAAGTAGCTATACACATGAAAGCGCAGGATCCAAACCGCCTGCCCAGACGTTTAGAACACCGCGCAGCCGTTAATGTGACGATGTCTTCGTCATTCGAAGGCAACGCAAGGAATAGTAGTGGTTATAAAGATTCGGTTTTGAGTCGAGAAATCGGGAATATGTTCATAGCGTCCTTGATTGGCAGCCAAATGGAAAATTATGCCGAACGCTCGCTGTTCCGACAACCATGGATTCGGAAACGAGAGTTATGGAGATTTGAGATAGGAATGATGAACGTCGGGTTATGCTTTGGGTTTGTTGCCAAGATGTTCTCATTTGATCACGAATTGTCGTTCCTACTTTTTGATATCCGATCTGCACACGCAGTTGACTTGTTTGAACGGGCAAGATATCGGGCCCGGCAACTAATGGAGCAACGTGAGGTAGTCAATCAATCTTCTTGGCTTGGCAAGTATCAGGAGTTAGCCTTGATTTCGCAGGATTTGATGGGATTGCACAAAATTAGGAATGCGGCCGATCGTTGGGGATCGACACATCGTTTAGTAGATTTAGTAGACGCGGTTAAGTTGTTGCATGAGGATGGATTTGATACCGCGATGCGGTTCATTGGTGAACAGGACAAGTCGGAAGTTCAAATCAAGGATATTGTACCCACATTATTGGATGCTTTCGCATTGGGTCTGGGAATTGAGGTTGAATATCCTGAAACGGCTGCGACACTGCTGTTACGTCAATCCTTTTGGCGCGATGACCTGTGGGAGTTGGGGCGAAACACGTATGAACATCATGAATATCGATACAGCAGTCAACCTTCATTGGATGAATTAATGACTTATGAATTAGTCGATCGCGTTTCCGAATCTTTGACGCGAGTTAAGGTACGGTACCCTGAATTAAATAGAAAAATAAAATGAATCCTAAGAACGGAGTGGTTGGCTTGTCCACAACAGGGACGATCAGTCTCCGTCTAAGGCGGCTAGACGATCTAGTAGTTCCAAGATTTTCTGTGCAAAGGTGCGGATTTCGATTTCTTCTAGCCAGTGTTCGTAGAAGTTGATGTAGAGCAGGTTTGCGCCGCTGAATAGTTCGATGAGACGATGGTCGCCTGTCTCGTCGACGAGATTTCGGATGACAGAGTCGACCGATCGTTTAGATAGCTTTCACTTTTCCCAGACGTTGCGAGGTTGACTGATTTTCATTACCTTCGAACGTTGGACGATCGCCATCGCGGCGAGTGCAATTGTCAATCCAATCAACACCCAATCGTAGTCACCTACCGAGACGCTGAGCCAAGCCAACCACGAGACCGCGGCAGACAGTTCGGCTAAGTGCATCAGCAACGCGGTGCGCTTGAAATGCGCCGGTTCGGTGAATTCGTTTGCACGTACGAATTCGAAACGCCGGAATGAACCGATTACGCTCGACCACACGACGATCAGCGCCAACATAGCAGCTATGCCGACAAAGTAGAGGGGGTGAGAAGTCGACGAGGTAAAGCGCCCGATTGACAACGCTGTGAATATGAGGAAACCGATGATTTTGAGGGCGCGCCCGAAATCGCCCGGCATGGCGAAGAGGTAGCGTTGGCCGAAGAGACCGGGTCGCGCAATGGGAATGGGCTGCGTCCGTCGGTCCAAGCGATCACGATCTTTCGGATCGTAGGGCCTGGTTCTGCGATCATGAGGCGCGGGCATGCCTTAAAACTCAGGGAATTCGTAGATGATGATCCGTTGACCTAGCAAGGTTCCCCCGCTTCGATGCCCTCGGCGCGCTGGAGGTCGCGGACGTGGCAGATGATGGCGTCGATCTCCTCGGACGCGACGTTGGGGATCGGGGGCATGTCGCCGAAGTTCCAGTGGTGTGACACGACGCCCTTATTGACGGCGTTGTGGAAGGAGAAGTTGGGGTGGTGTCCGATTTCGTATAGACGGTCGACCAATGGAGGACCAGTGGCCGCGCCTTCAGCGTTCGGGCCGTGGCATACGGCGCAGCGGTTTTGGAAGGATTCCTCGCCGTCATATACTTTCGGCTGTGCCGGGGTCTTGGCTTGGGTCGCAACGCTGGATCGTTCATTTTCTGTTGCGCAACTGGTGAAGAGCATCCATCCTGCCGTTGCGGTCAAGAGCGCGATCATTGCGAACGTTGTTGCGGATATGCCGCGCAGAGCGTTCACGTTGCTAAGGGCACCAGCTTTGATTGCCGAATCACTCGGTCGCGAGTGACAAGTGGGACTCCGTAAACGATGCTGGTTGCGGCGATCAACTCGTCGGCTGGGTCGCTGCGGAAATCGAGTTGAGTCGATGCCCTGGCCACCCTTAGATCGATTGGCAGAATTTCCAGTTGTCCGATCTGGCGCACAACCTTAGGAGCGTCCAAATCCAATCCGATTCGATTCAATTGGAGAAGTTTAGCGATTTCCCACAAGACCATAGGCGAGATTGCCCATTCATGTTGCTCCAACAGATTCCGTTCGCCTGATCGGAGTTGATCTGTCAAAGAACAGATCAAAATGCTCGTGTCAAGATTCAACATCCGGATTCCAATCGCTGGCTTCCCACTTGATTCCAGTGCTAAAGATGTCACCATATACGGTGATTTCGTCTTTGAGACTGCCGATTAGGTGACCATGATTTTTTTCATAGCGGACTAGCCGAGCCACTGGTTTGCCTCGTTTGGTGATGACCAAACCTTCGTGGTCGAGTTGATCCATCAATGCTAGGCATTGTTCTTTGAATTTAGCGGCTCCGATGGTTTTCATGCTTCAACCTCTTCATGTGGTTATTATATATGACTAGTCACCAAATGTGTCTACATCATATGACTTGGGCACAGGCACATCAATCGTCTGATCGAAATGAAAAAGCGTGAGCCAGATCGCTCACGCTACGGATATCTTGCCAACTGAAGAGCGGATCAAACAGACGTCGTTGCATCTAAGCAGTTCCGGATTGTTTTTGCGGCCTGATCCGGAAAGGCCGTTTGGAACGCACATCTTTTCGAGGCATCTTCTACTTTTCCGATGAGCCCCTTGCCACTCCCCCGTTTCGTTGGTTCAGGATCGGACCGAGGTCGGATGCTGCGAAACGAGATTGGGAATCTCGCTCGAACCAGATAGGTTTCGGATGCGGATGTGCGGTTAATTTGGGTAGTACTGTTGCCACTTTCCTGTCGTAATGAAAAGTGGGCTAGCACTCCTTAGAAAGGAGGTGATCCAGCCGCACCTTCCGGTACAGCTACCTTGTTACGACTTAGTCCCAGTCATTGGCTCCACCCTCGGCACCTGCCTCCCTTGCGGGTTGGCCTAGCGACTTCAAGTGTCTCCAACTTCCATGACTTGACGGGCAGTGTGTACAATCCCCGGGAACGTATTCACCGCAGTATGCTGACCTGCGGTTACTAGCAACTCCACGTTCATGAAGGCGGGTTTCAGCCTTCAATCCCAACTGAGACCGGTTTTGTCGGATTGGCTCTACCTTACGGTTTTGCAGCCGTCTGTGCCGGCCATTGTAGCGTGTGTGTAGCCCTAGGCGTAAGGGTCATGATGACCTGACGTCGTCCCCACCTTCCTTCCGTTTAAGGACTGTCTCGTCAGAGAGAGTAACAGACGATAGGGGTTGCGCTCGTTGCGGGACTTAACCCAACACCTCACGGCACGAGCTGACGACGGCCATGCAACACCTGTGTAAGGCTCCCCGAAGGGTCCCTCCCCTTTCGGTTCGGTACCACCAAACATGTCAAGCCTAGGTAAGGTTCTTCGCTTACCATCGAATTAAACCACACGCTCCGCTGCTTGTGCGGGGACCCGTCAATTCCTTTGAGTTTTAGCCTTGCGGCCGTAGTCCCCAGGCGAAATGCTTAATGGGTTACCTTCGGCCCACAGGGAATTAACACCCCGAAGACCTAGCATTCATCGTTTAGGGCGTGGACTACCCGGGTATCTAATCCGGTTCGCTCCCCACGCTTTAGTCCCTTAGCGTCAGAACTGCCCCAGCAGGCCGCTTTCGCCACTGGTGTTCCTCCCGATATCTACGTATTTCACCACTACACCGGGAATTCCACCTGCCTCTGACAGTCTCTAGTTCAGCAGTTTCTCCCGACGACTCCAAGTTGAGCCTGGAGCTTTCACAGAAGACTTACCGAACCGCCTACGGACCCTTTACGCCCAGTAATTCCGGACAACGCTTGCCACCTACGTATTACCGCGGCTGCTGGCACGTAGTTAGCCGTGACTTATTCCTCAGGTTAGGTCCTCTCTCTTCCCTGAGAAAAGAGGTTTACAACTCGAAAGCCGTCATCCCTCACGCGGCGTCGCGGCATCAGGCTTTCGCCCATTGTGCACGATCCCTTGCTGCTGCCTCCCGGAGGAGTGGGGGCCGTGTCTCAGTCCCCCTCTGTCTGGTCATGCTCTCACACCAGATACCCGTTTCCGGCTTGGTGCGCCATTACCGCACCAACTACCTGATAGGACGCGGGCCCATCCCCGAGCGATAAATCATTTCTTCCCGCACGTTGAAACACGGGAATGTATGCGGTATTAGCTGCGATTTCTCACAGTTATCCCGCTCTCGGGGGCAGGTCACCCACGCGTTACTCAGCCGTCTGCCACTAGGTTTGGGCCCCGAAGGACCGACCTCGTTCGACTTGCATGCATTAGGCACGCCGCCAGCGTTCATCCTGAGCCAGGATCAAACTCTTATTTGGTTTTGACGTCTGTTTGTTTCCGCTCTTCAGTTGTCAAGATGCTTACCGAAAACCTGACCCTCGGAATCGAGGTTCCGTTTCTCGGTAACCGCTTATTGTAAGCGAATTCCGAAGTTGGTGCAAGAAAGTATCGCGTTCTAGCGAGTTGTTTCGATGTAGGCGTCGCCGTCGGTGATTATGGGGATCTCGGTCACATTGGCGTCTTCGGAGATGCGGAAGGCGCGGACTATTGGACGGGTTTTTTCGACGAGTGAGATTAGGATGTAGCAGGGTTCGGTCCACCATGATTGGACGGCGTTCTGGACGTCAGTTTGGGAGGGGTATGCTTGGGTATGGGTGTGGGAGTGGTAGATGGCGACGATTTTGCGACCTTTGGCGTCGGCTTCGGATTCGGCGCGACTGAGTTCAATGGGGGACATCTCGTAGCGCCGGATGGGTTCGGGATGCGCGTTATTGATGCGGCGCGCTTCTTCCGCGCCGTTATCGTCTCCGAGCAGGACACCGCAGCACTCCTCGGGATCGGTTTCGAGGGCGTGGGAGATGATGTTTGCGAGGACTCTTTTGGGTATGAGCAGCGTCATTTCGGCATTCCGTTCTTCGTTGTGATCGCCTTCGCAATGATCGCCTTGGGACGCGTAACCTTGCATGTAAATCGCAGGATCATGAATCGAGGCATCTCTCCAATGAAAGTATCTAATGTCGAAACGCATCTCTGGGATCCGGGCCAAGGCAAGAACTTCCTTTTCGTAAAGATCGAGACTGACGAAGGCATTACCGGTTGGGGAGAGGCATATACGCAAGCGGACCGTGACACGCAGGTTGAAGAGCATGTGAAGCAGATCGCGCGGTATCTGGAGGGGCGAGACCCGTTTCATATCCGTCATTTCATGCATGTGGTACATGAGGACTTTGCTACGAAGCGCGGCGGTATGGATCTGCACTGCGCGATGAGCGGGATCGAGATCGCACTGTGGGATATCGTGGGGAAAGCCTTGGGCAGGCCGATCTACGATCTACTGGGCGGACCGGTGCGTCCGCGGTTGCGACTCTATGCGAACGGGTGGTCAGGCGGTGCTAGCACACCGGACGATTACGGTAACATGGCGGCGACGATCGTGGAGGAGCGGGGGTTCACGGCGTTGAAGTTCGATCCGTTTCCAGGGCCTTGGACGGAATATCCGTCGCGGCAAGCACTGGAGGAGGCGGTGGAGATAGTGACGGTGGTGAGGGATGCGGTGGGGCCGGATGTGGAGCTTTTGATCGAGGTGCATCGTCGTTTGGCGCCGATGAATGCGATACGAGTGGCTAGGGAACTGGAACCGTTGCGGCCGTACTGGTTCGAGGAGCCCTGCCCTCCTGACAACATCCCGTCGATCAAGGAGGTGAAAGAGGCGACGACGATACCGGTGGTTACTGGTGAGGCGTTGTACACGCGAAACGAGTTCCGCGAGGTTTGCGAGACGCGTGCGGTGGACATCATCAACCCGGACATCTGTAACACGGGTGGTATCTGGGAGTTGACGCAGATAGCGGCGATGGCGGCGCCATTCTACATCGGGGTTTCGCCGCACGGTTGGAACTCGACGTCGGTGGGATGCGCGGCTGCGATACAGGCTTCAGCCGGGATGCCGAACTTCCTGATCTACGAGTACATGGTTGGAGTCGAGGCGGCTTCGCGAGAGGTGACGGTCGGATATCTGGAACCCGAGGACGGGTATATCGAACTCCCTACTGGTCCGGGCTTAGGGGTCGACGTTGATGAGGCGGCGTTGAAGTCGAAGCCGTCGATTACGCGGACGCGAGGAAGCATTCGCACGGTAGAGGATGAGAGGGATTGGCATTGAGGCATGTGATTGACAAACAAATACGCCCCGTCTGGTTGACGGGGCGTATTTTGGTTCAGAGGGTGAAACTGTCGCTGTCCCTCATCCGGTCACTCGTTTAGATGTAGAGGCCGTTTGAGGTCGGCGCGACTGTAGTGCGTCGTTTTCGGGGGCTCGGGTAGTGCGAGATGCGTGCTACCGAGTCTCCTAAAAGCGTTGCGTGTTCCATTTCACGGTCGCTCACCAGCTTCGTGTCGAAACTGTGGGACAGCCTCTGGAAAGCTTGGTTAAACGCGAGTCTCAATTCGTCTGCTCCTTTCGCAGTGTTTCAAGTTACGAGCGATCACGCGATCGCCCATGACTCAATTAAACTACGATGCGAACCATCGTGCGACGATTTTCGACGCATTTTTACAAGACTTCTTGGATATCCAATAAATGGTACCATGACGTTATTTTTATGAAATCGTCAAATATAGAAGCGATTTTGATAGTAATCAGTCGTATCTCTGCGTCATTTACACCGTATTACGTAAATTACGAAATTCGTAAATTATTTGAAGGTTTAGCAAGGCCGATTGAGAATTGCGCCGCTTTCGGTCGCACTGGGTGTTAGATTGCTGGTCTTACGCGTTGTGTGGTGGATGCGGTCTGTTCGATTTCGGTCCAATCGAAGAGTTGGGGTATGGCGGCTACGGTTGCCCACGATTCTTGTTGGTCGTGACGGTGGGGGCTGGTGGGGTTACCGGAGACTCCTAGTGGGACTATCCACCTGCCTGCTGACCAGTTGGATGGGTCGTGGAGGTAGCGGTTTACAGGTCCGGATCCGGTGCGGAAATTCCAAGATGGTCGAGACCCAGTTGCGAATGGGACGTCTCCGTCTCCGGCGGAACCGATGCTAGGGGCGTTGAGTGTATCGGCGGCTCTAGGGAATACTGCGGAGAGGGGGTGGATTTGGTTGGTGATGTGGACTTGCGACCAAGTAACGGCATCAACTGCACCGTAATGTTGTTCGAGAGATTCTGCGGCGACGGTTATGGAGTTGGTCAGGAATTGGTCTACCGTTTCGCCCTCTGCGAGGTATTCTTCGCCTTCGCCGCGTTCTAAGGCGTTGAAGAATGCGGGTTTGAGTTGGCGTCGGAGGTGGTCGATTGCATTGAGGTCGGGTGATCTTTCGAACTCGGCGCGGTTGATTGCGTAGTTCCGCTCCATCAAGCCTAGGGCGATCTTGTCGTTGCAAGCGGAGTAGACGACCGCGGCGGTCGAGTCGGAGCTGAGCGCGCCGTCCCAGTTTTGCAGGAGGTTCAACGCTGTTCGCGCGGACGCGTTGGGCATTGAGTCGGGTTTGATAGTTTTGATGCGGGATAGGAGTTTCAGTCCGGGGACTGTGGTCGTGTCGCCGTGGAATGCGGCCATGTCTTCGACGCGGATTCTGTGTTCGTTGGCTTTAGCGTCTTCGATGTGAGTAATGATTCGGCGGGCTCGGTAGTCGGGGCCGAATGACCCGGTTAGGAAGTACGGGTAGTTGTCGCCAACGACGCGTTGGTTGCAGGTTACGGCCCAGCCAGTTTCAGGGTTGCGGGATCTGGGCATTTCGTCGTCGGGGATGTAGCCCTGCCATTCGTTTTCGCCGGTCCATCCTTCGACTGGTCCCCAGCCGTTCACGGCGTCGCGGATGGGGATGAGGCCTTTGAGGGCGTATCCAAAGTTGCCGTGGATGTCGGCGTACGGGTAGTTGTTGACGCGGTCGGTCCATCTACTTAGAGCTTGCTCGAACTCGTCGGCGTTTTTGCACTTCATAGCGTCAAGGGCGGCGTCGATCCATGGGGTTGCTTCGTTGGAGCCGGGGTCGGCTAGCGCGATGCCCCAACCGTCGTCGGCACTGCCTGAGATTATTGGGCCGTGATGAGTCTTTATGACTTCAATCGTCTGCGTCGCGTATTCTCGCACGCGGAGCTGCTGTTGCGATGTCTCGGCGGGTAGCCATTCTCCTTTGAAGAGATATTCGACGCCGCCTTCGGTACGTCGTAGCTGCTCGACGAAGAGGTCTTGCGTGTCTACGCCGCCGTGTGTCATGCCCCACGCGACGTATCGGTTGTGGGCGAAGTGCATGACGAGTGGCATGCCAGGTATGGAGTGGCCGAGGACGTCGAATTCGGGTGTCCGCATGTGGACTTGGTAGTAGACGTTTGGGACTTCGAGGCCGCGGTGGGAATCGCCGCCGACCATCGGGATGCCGGAAGCGGTGAGTTCGCCGGAGACGGCCCATCCGTTGGAGCCGCCGTCGATTTCGCGGAGTGGCGCGGTTGCGTTTACTGCGGCGCGGAGTTCATCAACCGCGTTTTGAGCCGGTCCGTCGTATATGACGCCGGGTGGAACGGTGAGATAGCTGCCGGGTTGGTATCCGGGTGAGAGTTTGGCTGCTTTTTCGGGGCCGATCTTTGCGGCGAGTTCGGCGCGCCAGAGTTTGGATTGGAAGGAGCCTTCGGCGCTGTTGCGAACCTTATAAACGAGGATGCAGTGCCAGGGTTCCCATGGCTCTGGGGAGGTTTCGAGGAGGTGGTATTCATATGGAAGGGGGTTTTCGGATTGAATGAAGGCGTTTACGCCGTCAGCGTATGCGTCTAGGGCGGTCTTGGCATCGTCGCTGGCGAGGTCGTAGTCGGCGCGTGAGACCTTTTCGAAGCTGCGACGACGCATCAGTGTGTCTTCGGTGAGAGCGGATGGGCCGATGTATTCTGCCGCGCGACCGAGGCATCTCATACGGTCGAAGTCCATTTGCCAAAGGCGATCTTGGGCAGTTGCGTAACCTTGGGCGAAGAAGGCGTCGTAGGCGTTTTCGGCAGTGATGTGGGGGATGCTCCACTGGTCGCGGTAGATCGTAGCGCCAGCGATGATGTTTGCCGAAGCGACGTCGGAGGTTAGATCAGGGAGGAGTTCTTGGAGCATGGATTACTGGTTGAATATGACTACTCGGAGTGAACGACGGTTGTGAATGGTAATTCGTCATTCAAGACTTTTCCATCCCTTCTCATCAGAAACCGCGGGAAGTCCGGCATCCGAATCATCACCCATATTTAACGGATTGGATCGCGTGAGCTACGAATTCGAGGTAGCCCGTCTCTGCTGAGCAATCGGTTCGATTGAGTTGACCCTGCCGACGCGACGCGGGAATCCACGCTACGGGGTCAGGCAACGGCCGTGCGGCTGCAGCTAGTTCCCAAAAGGCGAGGTTATGTACGGTTCCGGACTCGGCTTGATAGTGCGACAAAAAGTGGTTGGCGGCCTCTTTCAATCCCCTGAGGTGCATGTTCATTCTGAAATATCCGATGTCGATGGCGGGGTCTCCCCAAGCGGCAACGTCCCAATCGAGTACAGCCGATATGCGCCCGTTCGACCACAAGACGTTGCCCGGCCAAAAGTCCATGTGCAGAAATGCTGGAGCCACCGTGCGAACTCGATGCTGACCCTGTCGTATTGTTGCGTAGATCGATTCCGAGAGCGGATGCCCAGATTTGGTTTCCGTCCAAGAGTCTTCCAGGAAGTAGAGCCCTTCAGTGCTACCGTCGTACAGGTGCTGCTTATCTTCGGCACTTAGGTTGACATCGTGGATCGATAGCAGCAAATCAGCGAGGCAGTGTGACCAACTAACGACATCCTGGGGATTTGCGATCTGTTCGCCTTCGACAAATGTTGTCACGAGCCCTGGTTTTCCCAAAGTTTCGCCGCTTGCGTCGAGGAGAAGGGGTTCGGGAGCAGGCAGATCGTGCTTGCGCGCGATTCGCAGAGCGTGAAATTCAGCAGTTGCGCGGCGTGGGTCTAGAGATTCCATCATCCGCTTGACAACTAATCGAAGCGTATGCCCACTAGGTGATCTGGCATCAAGAATATGAACCGCGTTGGTGAACGCCCCCTTTGCTGGAACTACGGCGTGAACTCGGTGACCAGGGGCGACTGTTTCAAGGATGTTCTGGGCTAGAGACAAATCCAGCATGCTGATCGCTGAACCGGCTGGACTCACTTGCTTCATTGGGTCGGGAAAACAGTCGCCGTTCGGCAGCGTTCACTATTGGTGGTAATGCTTCGATGCCTCGGAGATCGGTTCTGTTGTTGGTATCGGAGCAGCTGCGAGCGCGAGGCACTAAGGATTCAGTATCTGCGATGCTGCTTCTATTGGCCACTTGATGGACTTTTCGAATATGATTGCCGTGATTTTGAATCATAGGCTGTGATGATAGTGGTTACTACGGTTAGTAGGCACGGTAGCATCCCTTGCGCCATCGCTTCTCTCGGCGCGTCCCCTTACGCTTCACCAAGAGGACGGGAGATTTCGACAGGGGAATTGATTCAGCCTAGGATGCGACCGGCGATGGCGTCGCCCATCTCGGAGGTTCCGATACCTTCGCTGGGTGCGGCGGCAAGGTCGGGGGTGCGAGCACCGTCAGCGAGGACTGCGGCAACGGCGTTTTCGATGGCGTTCGCTTCGTCTTCGAGGGCGAAGGAATATCGGAGCATCATGGCTGTAGAAAGGATGGATGCGATAGGGTTCGCGATGCCCTGTCCTGCGATGTCAGGAGCGGAGCCGTGTATGGGTTCGTAGAGTGCGCGCTTGCCAGCGCGGCGCGGTCGTCGACCATTGTTGGCACGGGGGATGGAGGAGAGTGAAGCTGAAGGCAACATGCCCATTGAGCCACCGATGACTGCGGCTTCGTCGGATAGGATGTCGCCGAATGTGTTTTCGGTCACGACGACATCGAACTCGGCTGGGTTTGTCACCAGCTGCATCGCGGCGTTGTCGGCGAGCATGTGGATGAGTTCAACATCTGGGTATTCGGTGCCGATCTCGGTGACGACTTCGCGCCACAATCTGCCAGTCTCCAAGACGTTCATTTTGTCGAGAGAGTGTAGGCGGTTGCGACGTCCTCGTGCAATCTCGAAGCCGACGCGGGCGACTCTTTCGATTTCGCGCTCGCGGTATGTGAGGGTGTCGGTGGCGGATCGTCCGCGGGAGTTCGACCAGCGTTTCTTTGGTTTTCCGAAATAGAGTCCGCTGGTGAGTTCGCGGACGATGACCATATCTACGCCGTCAAGTCGTTCGGGGCGGAGCGGACTCGCGTCGATGAGTTGGGGATAAACCTTAACCGGCCGTAGGTTGGCGAATAGATCAAGGCCCTTTCGGAGTGCGAGGATACCGTCTTCCGGCCGAGTTTCGGCTTGAGGATCATCCCATTTCGGACCGCCGACTGCTCCGAAGAGGACAGCGTCTGATCCTTTGACGATGTCGAGAGTTTCTTCGGGGAGGGGAGTACCAAATTCGTCGATGGCGCGCCCCCCGCAGGTGCCCATGACAAAGGAGAAGGAATGATGGTATCGCCGCTCAATGACGTCAAGAATTTTTACGGATTCGGCAGTGACTTCCGGTCCGATTCCGTCGCCTCCGAGTACGGCTATACGAATGTCCATTCTTTCTCCCTCTCCATTTTGAGATGTTGTCTTGATTTGGGTTTTGACGCGTTAAGACATGCTGATTCGATGTTGAGTACGTCCGAACGCGTCTTATGCGTTACCAACGAGGGGCGCGAGCAGCTTCGAATTCGTCGATGGCATCGCGGTTCTGCAACGTGATGCCGATGTCGTCGAGGCCTTTAATTAAGGAGTTTCGACGGAAGGGATCGAAATCGAAGTTTGCTGAGAAGCCTTGATCGTCAGTAACGGTTTGGGATTCGAGGTCTACGGTGACCTTGTATCCGACGCCTTTGAGGGCGTTGCCCATGATGTAGTCGACATCATCTTGCGGCAGGACGATGGGTGCCATGCCGTTCTGCATGCAGTTGTTGCGGAAGATGTCGGCAAAGCTAGGGGCGATGATTGCCCAGAATCCCATTTCGTTAAGAGCCCAAGGTGCATGCTCCCGCGACGAACCGGAGCCGAAGTTCTGGCCGGCGACGAGGATGGACGCGTCTTGGTAACGCGCCTCGTTGAGGATGAAGTCGGGATTTGGGACACCATCTTCCAGATAGCGCCAATCGAAGAAGGCGAATTCCCCGAAGCCTGTACGTTCGATGCGTTTAAGGAATTGTTTTGGGATTATCTGATCGGTATCGACGTTGGCCCGGTTCAGGGGAGCCACTCTTCCTGTCAACTTGGTGAACTTTTCCATTTTGAAATCCTGTGACGCGATACCGCTCTCATCGACCGCGTTTTTTCTCTTTTTCGTCCTTTTCGCGCTGCTTTTCTTCTTGTTTTTTCAGAGCTTCTGCCAACGGGTCGACCGGCGGAGGCGGCGTAACGGTTATCAACCCGATTTTCTCAAAACGCATTTCCTGCCAGACGTGCAGCTGCCGCAACATGAGCACGGCAACGACACCAAGAGAGATGAGCAAAACATCAGATAATATTAGCAGGTCATTGGCGTTGACAACCTCTGGCAGCGTCTGTGGATTAACGTATCTTGGGACGATTATGGGGTTGAAGAACCATCCGGCGATCCACAGAAGCCACCACAGATAAACGATCGCGCGCACTTTGCCGGAGCGTTTCCATGCGGAGACGTCATCATTCGAGACTTCGGGATCGCTACCTTTGTAGAGCTCTAGCAGGACAGTTCCGGGGCGGAAGAGGTTCAAGATTGGTATGAAGTGGTGCAGCACGCCCCATTCCGGCGTATGCTTTTGCCCTTCGGATTTGAGGGGGAGGAGATTTCTGCTGGCGCGGTGAATAAGCGACAGGTATGGGAATGCGACGAAGATGACGATGAAGATGACGAATAGCCAGATGAGGCGAGAGCGGTCTTGGGAGGCTTGGAAATCTTCGGCGTAGGTGAAGGCCCTTTCGCATCCGGGGTGTGTTGCTCCCTCCCCAGAGATCGTGGCAACTACAGCGTCTACATCTGGGCAATCCAACCCAGATTGTCTGGCGAATTCCAGCAGACCGTATGATGTCCAGACAGCGGTGCAGACGTCGATCGGCTCTGGTTCCTCGGTGTCGAGACCTGTGGTCAGCGCCTGATCGTCCGGGATTTCTTCGTTGGTCTCGGGCGTGTAGTCCTCGGAGTGCCAACATACCAGACCGCGCTCGTCGACGAAGTTGGATATTACGACGGGGTTCAACTCGCCGTCGGGACATTCGTTGGTTGAAGAAAATCCCCCGAGATCGGCGCATTTGAACTCTTCGCCGCCCTCTCTTTTGGCGTATATGCGCGCCGACTCGATTTGTTGGGCTAGATCGGAACTAGGGGGTATAACAGTGATGCCCTGGTCGATCCATTCCTCGTAGCGTCGCGAGTTGCTGCAATCGGTCCAAGCCAGCCAAACGAGCGCGAGGCACCAGATGCCCATGACGACGGCGGTCCATTTGAGGTTCTGCTCGTTGCTCTCGTAGGTGTAGGGCTCGTATCGAGCTTGTCGGATCTCGTCGAGACGATGGCGTCCGGTTATTCGGGACCAGACGCCGGGGCTTCGCTCTTCTTGATCGCGTCGTACGCTCCTACGTCTCGGTGGCGCGTAGATGCTGCTGGTTCGGTCAGTCTCGGAATCGTTTGTCTCGGGTGCAGCTTGATCTGAGACCCGCATCTCAGAACGGAGGTCTCCTTGACCGCGTCTACGAGGACGACGATAGATGCCGGTCGAATGATCGGGATCGGAACTGTCAGCGTCACCGCCCGTGTGGGAGGCGCGGTCGTCCGGATCGTCGGGTGGTCGCGTCATGGCGAGAAACGAGCGCTATTCCCAGTCGCGCACATCGACGAAGTGGCCTGCGATTGCGGCGGCGGCGGCCATTGCCGGGCTTACCAGATGGGTTCGTCCACCTTTGCCTTGTCGGCCTTCGAAGTTTCGATTGGAGGTAGATGCGCAGCGTTCGCCCGGGACAAGGATGTCGGGGTTCATGCCTAGACACATGGAGCATCCAGATTCTCGCCATTCGAAGCCGGCATTTTTGAAGATTTCGGATAGGCCTTCCTTCTCGGCTGCCCACTTGGTGAGAGTGGAACCGGGCATGACTTGGGCACGGACACTGTCGGCGACGCGTTTACCTTCGATGATGGCCGCGGCGTCTCGGAGGTCTTCTAAGCGCGCGTTGGTGCATGATCCGATGAAGACGCGGTCGAGGCGGATGTCTTGCATCGCGGTGCCTGGGTCGAGCCCCATGTACTCAAGGGCGCGGTATGCCGATTCTTGCTCTGCAGAATCGTCGAAGTCGTCAGGCGCAGGGACCGAATCGGAGACTTTAGCGACTTGCCCAGGGTTTGTGCCCCAGCTGATGTACGGCTCTAGGGATTCGCAATCAACTTCTACTAGCGTGTCGTATTCGGCGCCGTCATCGGTGGTCAGTTGGCTCCACTCGTCGCAGGCGGCATCGAAGTCGTTGCCTTCAGGGACGAACTTGCGTCCGCGCATCCACTTGAATGTGGTGTCGTCAGGAGCGATCATTCCAGCGCGTGCCCCGCCCTCGATGGTCATGTTGCAGATGGTCATGCGACCTTCCATGTTGAGGTTGCGTATAGCTTCGCCGGTGTACTCGATTACGTGTCCGGTGCCGCCTGCGGTGCCCATTTTGCCAATGGTGGCGAGGATCATGTCCTTAGCGGATACGCCGATTGGGAGTTCGCCGTTGAATCGGACCTCCATAGTATTGGGCTTGCGCTGACGGAGCGTCTGAGTTGCGAGGACGTGTTCGACTTCAGAGGTGCCGATACCGAACGCCAGCGATCCGAAGGCACCGTGGGTGGAGGTATGGGAATCGCCGCATACTATGGTCATTCCGGGCTGGGTGTACCCCTGCTCCGGGCCGATTACGTGGACGATGCCCTGCCCGCTCGAGTCGACGTCGTAAAGGGTTACGCCGAAGTCTGCACAGTTCTTGCGCAGCGCTTCGACTTGTTGACGTGCGATCGGATCGCGGATCACTTCGTTGCGGGTCTCGTCGGTGGGTACGTTATGGTCTACCGTCGATATCGTCAGATCAGGACGACGAACGGCGCGGCCTGTGAGACGCAATCCTTCGAAAGCTTGTGGCGAGGTTACTTCGTGGACCAAATGCAGGTCGATGTACAGAATGGCCGGTTCGCCTTGTGGTTCCGCCACTAAGTGCGCGTCCCAGATCTTTTCGAACATCGTTTTCGGCATATTCACCGCCTGTTTTCTAAGTATTTTCGCTTGGCTCACGGCCCGGCAATGCGGGGCGTCAACCGACGTTGGCAATAACCTTAAGCTCGACCGCATCCTCTGGCGCCGAACCGAATTTGTTTTTGCCTTTGTTCCCTCTTAACAGTGCAACCGTAACGAGCGCGGAAGCCCAAGCTAGATGCGAAATCATTTCCACCGCGAGCGGGGCCTCGTGCCAGAACAGGACGACGAGCCAACCGCCAGCGAAGACCGCCAGCGGCAGGATTGTCCACGCGTCGTTTCGACCGAGATCATGCGATCTGCCAGCGAACGCACGTCCGATTAAGAATAACAACAGCACCGCCATCCCGATGTCGACCCACATATGAGAAACACCAAGCTGCTCGAACACAAATTCGGTTAACAGGATCAAGCCGAAGATTAGGAGGACTTCGACGACGAATGTCCTCCGATTGGTTCGCCGGAACCGTCTTTCGACGGAGGTGCTGGCAGATCTGTTGCCCAGGAGGATCACTCGTCGTTCGTTGCACTTAGGCTTATCGGCTGACTCCGAGTCTATGCTCTGCATTCCCGGCGTTGAAGATCAGACAGTCGCCGTGATGGGTTCACCTTCGAGTTCGCCGATCATCAGTGCACGGTTGATGGCGTTGACGTAAGCTTTTGCGGATGCGACGACGATGTCGGTATCGGAGCCGCGTCCGGAGTATGTCGAATCGTTGTGCTCGATTCGGATCGTGACTTCGCCGAGAGCGTCGATGCCCTCGGTTACGGAGCTGACGGAGAACTCCGTCAGTTCGACATCCATGTCGATGATGGAGTCGATCGCCTTGCATACGGCATCGACAGGGCCAGTGCCTTGCGCAGACGCGGAACGACCATCATCGTCGGGTGTGGTCATTGAGACATCGGCTGTCGGCATCTCGTCGTTGCCGCAGACCACGTGCACTTTGCCGAGTTTGTATCTGCGGTTGGTGTCTGCGTAGCGGTGCTGCTCGCGCATAAGCGCTTCTAAATCTGCGTCGGTGACTTCGCGTTTATTGTCGGCCAGGTCTTTGAACGCGATGAAAACGTCGCTGAGTTCATCATCGGTCAGTTGGTAACCGAGGTCGCTCAATCTAGATCGCAGTCCTGCCCTGCCGGACAGTTTGCCGAGTACTAGAGTTTCGCCGCGCCATCCTACGTCCTCGGGTCGCATGATCTCGAAAGTCGTGCGCTCCTTCAGGTATCCGTCTTGGTGGATGCCTGAGGAGTGACGGAAGGCATTCTGGCCAACGATGGCTTTGTTGTATTGGACCGGGAAGCCGAAGATGCTGCTGATCATGCGGCTGGTGGCGTTGATCTCGCGGATGTTGACCCCGGTGTAGACGCCGTAGTGATCGGGCCTCGTGACAAGGGCCATCATCACTTCCTCCAATGCCGCGTTGCCGGCCCGCTCACCCAGGCCGTTTACGCAGCCTTCGACTTGACGGGCGCCGTTTTCGATGGCGGCCAGCGAGTTGGCGACGGACATGCCGAGGTCGTTATGGCAGTGGACGCTGACGACTGCTTGGTCAATGTTCGAGACGTTTTCGAATACTCCTGCGATCAGGTTGCCGAACTCTACGGGGTTGGAGTAGCCGACGGTGTCTGGGACGTTTACGGTAGTTGCTCCGGCATTGATCGCGGCTTCTAAGATGGCGTAGAGGTACTCGGGTTGTGTTCGGGTCGCATCCATCGGGGAGAACTCGACATCGTCAACGTAGCCTTTAGCCTTCTCGACGGCTTCGACGGCCATGTTCATGATCGTCTCGCGGTCGCGTCGCATCTGGTGCATGAGATGGACATCTGACGAAGAGATGAAGGTGTGGATACGTGGTTTTGCGGCTCCTTCTAGGGCGCGGGCGGCGGCTTCGATGTCTACCTCGACGGCACGTGCCAATGAGCAGATTACCGGTTCATCGACTTCGTGTGAGATGCGGCGTACCGCCTCGAAATCACCTGGGGAGCTACCTGCGAAACCAGCTTCGATGACATCTACGTTAAGCTTGGCTAGCTGGTGTGCGATGCGCACCTTTTCTCCGACCGTCAGGCCGGCTCCTGCCGATTGTTCTCCGTCGCGCAGAGTCGTGTCGAAGATGATTATTTGGTCTGCTTTGTTTGCTGTTTGTGTTGTCATGTTGTTGCTCCTGTGTTCCGCTCGAATTCGGAGCATCAGAAACGGGTGAAGGTATGTCGGGTTGAGAGATTACGTGGTCGACTCGAGCCATGGCATCATGGCTCGGAGTTCCTTGCCAACCTCTTCGACTGGGTGCTCGAGGTTCTCTTGCCTCATTCGCTTGAAGCGGTAGAGGCCCTCGTCATTTTCGGCGATCCACTCGCGTGCGAAGCGTCCGGACTGTATGTCCTCGAGAACGCGGCGCATGTTTTCTTTGACTGAATCGTCGATGATCTCGGGTCCGCGGCTGTAGTCGCCGTACTCTGCGGTATCGCTGACCGAGTAGCGCATGTACTCGAGACCGCCTTGGTAGATCAGGTCGACGATGAGCTTTAGTTCGTGGAGCACCTCGAAGTATGCTGATTCCGGCTGGTAACCCGCCTCGGTGAGGACCTCGTAACCAAGCTTGATGAGCTGTGTGACACCGCCACATAGGACCGCCTGTTCGCCGAAGAGGTCCGTTTCGGTCTCTTCTTTGAACGTGGTGGTTAGTATGCCGGCGCGTCCTCCTCCAACTCCTTTGCCGTATGCCAGAGCGTTTTGCATGGCATTGCCCGATGCGTCTTGTTCGATTGCGACTAGGCACGGGACACCGAGCCCGCGTTCGTAGACTGCGCGGACGCGGTGACCGGGTGCCTTAGGTGCGATCATCACGACATCGACATCTTCCGGTGGCTGGATCTGGCCGTAGAAGATCGTGAAGCCGTGTGCGAAGAGCAGAGTTTTGCCTGCTTCGAGGTTGGGTTCGACGTCTTCTCGGTAGACACCGCCTTGGATGGTGTCAGGCAGGCAGAAAGAGATGAGGTCGGCACGCTCGGCGGCTTCGGCGTTGTTCAAAACCTCGAGACCATCTGCTTCGGCTTTTTCGCGGCTGTTGCTGCCTTCGTAGAGACCGACGACGACGTTGAAGCCGCTGTCTTTCAGGTTCAGCGCGTGGGCGTGGCCCTGCGAACCGTAGCCGATGACGGCGATGGTTTTTTCACGCAGCGGCGAGTCGTCGATGTCGGCATCGTAGTAAAGCTTCGGCATTTGGTTGATTGACCTTCCTAGGATTTGGTTTTGAGGGATAACCCGTTTAGCGCCCCCTTACACGCTACCGGAGACGCCGGGCGTGGCGTGGTACTCGTGGGGTGCTCCATTGACCCAGTTGCGGGTGGCTTGGAATTGACCGTCTTCTTCGCCTTCGAAGAGGGTGCCGCGGAGGACCGCAACGCGGCCCGTCCGCATCACCTCCTTGATGCCGAATGGCTCCAAGAGTGTTATCAACGAGTCGATCTTCTCGCGGCCACCAGTCAACTCGAAAGTCAAACTGTGGACCCCGATGTCGACGATATTTGCGCGGAACACGCGACTCAGTTCGAGTAATTCGACGCGGGTTTCGGGTGTTGTTGCCACCTTTACCAGCGCGAGTTCACGCCAGATGTGGTTCTGGTTCGTGATGTCGCGCGCCTCGATGACGTTGACGAGACGATCCAGCTGTGCGGCGCAGTGGCTGACGACCGAAGGTGGGCCTTCAAGCACGAAGGTGAGTCGCGAGAGGCCGGGCTTCTCCGAACGTCCTACGGCGAGGCTCGCGATGTTGAGGCCACGGCGTCGGCACAGGCCGGCGATGCGGGCGAGGACTCCAGGGCGGTCCTCGACCAATGCGGTGACTGTTCTGGCTTCGAATTTCGATTGTATGGTCATCTTAGACCCTCGTGTCTTCCATCAGATCCTTGATGCTGCCTCCGGCAGGGATCATCGGGTAAACATGTTCGACCTTCTCGATGACGAAATCGACGATGACTGGGCCGGGGTGGGCATTTGCTTCCTCGATCGCGGATTCGACGTCGTCGATATCTTCGACGCGCATACCCTTCATTCCGAACGCCTCCGCCAACTTCACGAAATCGGGATTGGCGGTATATGCGTCGGCTTGGTAGTCGCCCATGTAGAAAAGTTCTTGCCACTGGGTGATCATGCCGAGGTGGTTGTTGTTCAAGATGGCGTACTTCACCGGCAATCGGTTCTCGACCGCGGTGGCGAGTTCCATCATCGTCATCTGGAAACCGCCGTCGCCGCAGACGGACCATACGAGGGCATCGGGCAAGGCGAGCTGTGCGCCGATCGCCGACGGCACTTCGTAGCCCATGGTGCCAAGTCCGCCGGAGCAGAGCCAGCTGTTGGGCTGGGTGAACTTGTAATGCTGTGCGGCCCACATCTGGTGCTGACCGACCCCGGTGCAGATGATGGCATTGCCTTTGGTGACGTTGGAGAGCCCTCGGACGACGTGCTGGCCGGACAGGTTACCCGTCTCCGGGATGTGCAGCGACGGATGGTCGGTCTTCAGCTGCTCAACATGGCGTATCCAAGCCGGGCGTGATTTTCGTTCCGCTTTCGGGATCATCTGCGACAAGACGTGCTTGAGGTTGCCGACGACGTGCGCGTCGACTTGAACAGATTTGTTGATCTCGGCTGGATCGATATCGATGTGTATCTTCTTCGATCGCGTTGCGAACTCGCTGACATCTCCGACGATGCGGTCGTCGAACCGGCTACCCGCGGCGATTATGAGGTCAGAGTCGTCAAGTGCGAGGCTGGCGTATGCCTCACCATGCATCCCGGGAAAGCCGACGTGTAGTGGATGGTTTTCTGGGAAACCGGAGATGCCCAACAGCGTGGTTACGACGGGGATCTGTGCCTTTTCGGCGAGTTCTCTCAATTCGTCGTAAGCGCGGGAAATGATTACGCCGTGACCGGCCAGGAACACTGGACGCTCGGCTTCGTTGATCAAATCGACAGCCGCGTCGATCTGGTCCTCGGGCGCAGTTGTCGGGACGCGGTATCCGGGGAGCTTGATCTCTCGATCTCGCTCGTGGTCGTAGGTCCCTGTTTCCTGCATCACATCTTTGGGGATGTCGATGAGAACCGGGCCCGGGCGGCCGGTGCGAGCGATGTGGAACGCTTCGTGGACGGTCGGGCCTACGTCTTCAACGCGAGTGATCAGGTAGTTGTGCTTTGTGACGGGAAGCGTTGCACCAGTGATGTCGGTTTCTTGAAATGCGTCACTTCCGATTGCGGCGCGCCCGACCTGGCCAGTGATGGCAACGATCGGAACGGAGTCCATCATTGCGGTAGCGAGGCCGGTGATGAGGTTAGTGGCACCTGGTCCTGAGGTGGCGAACGCGACGCCTACCTTGCCGGAGGCGCGAGCGTAGCCATCGGCCGCGTGAGCCGCGCCTTGCTCATGGCGTACTAGGACGTGACGCAGCTCGGGATACCTGCTCAGTACTCCGTAGAGCGGCAGGATCGCGCCGCCGGGGAGGCCGAATACGGTTTCGACCCCCTCGTTCAGCAACGCTTCGCAAACTATATCGCCGCCTGTCAGTGTCTTGCCCATGGTTTTTCTTGTATCTCTCGGTACCTTTGGTGTTGATTAGAATGACGTTCGTCCAAATAAAAATCCTCGTCCCTGTTTCTGAAAGGACGAGGATTAGCCCGCGGTACCACCTTACTTGGCTGAGTTTCAGTCGCTTGTCCCGATTCTCAACCCGCTTGATTTACGGCCTTTAACGTGGCTGATCCGCGTCACCTTATGAATCCTTGAACCTACTCAGGTCAGTTGGGAGTTTCAGGTGACGAGCTCCCGGGCGAGTTCCCACGGTTGATGCGTATCCTTTCCAGCTACCGGATACTCTCTATCGCTATCGGGGGCCGTGGTACTGCTCCCGTTCATAGCATTAGCATTTGCTTATGTGCACAACAATTATGCCACACGTGACGGAATTCGCAAAACAGGTTCCCGCGTCAAGTTAGAACGATATGGAAATCCGCACAATTACGAGATTCGACGTTGGCGATTTGCTTGGAATCCTGCGCTCTGTCGGACCCCATGGACATCGCGAGTGGCAAATGACTAATAAAGATTCATTGATGGCGACGCTGGATAACGAGCGGTTGGATCCCGATTTGGGTCGATGGTCGATGGCATACGCAGGGGGATCGGCGGTTGGTTACGCGTTGGCGGAGCCGGAGTTGAATATAGGGAGGGTGATCGTTGGTCTGGCCACCAAAAAGGGGCATGAAGTTGCCCTGGGGCCGTTGCTGGGAGATGGGATGAAACGTGCGATCGAAGTCGCAGACGGTAATGAATTTGAGGTTCATGTCGCAGTTAGGGACACGGAGTCTGAAGCGGTCACAGACGTACTTCGGACCTCTGATTTCGAGGTTGTTCGAACAGTGTTGAAGATGGCTGTCGAGGTTGATCATGTCAATTTGAAAGAGACATCGGTCCCGGATGGTTTGGTGGTGCGTGACGCCGATATGTCGGACATCGCGGAAGCGACAGCGGTCACCGAGTTGCACAACGCCTGCTTCATCGGGAGTTGGGGCTTTTCGCCAAACACGGTTGAAGAGATCGCTGGTCGGGCGGTGGCAGATGCTCATCGAAATGGCTTCGCTCCATTCGTTGTGTTGGCAGGAGCCGATGATGGTCAGTTGTCGGCGTATAACTGGATCACGTTGGGTGACGGCGATGGTCGGATCGAGATGGTCGGAGTTCACCCTTCGATGCGCCGCAAGCGTTTAGGTTGGGCGATCTTCAACGCGGGAGTCGAACGGCTGATCGCGCAGGGCGCAACGAGATTGGTTTTGGATGTAGATGCCGAGAATCCGCCGGCGCGGGCGATCTACGAATCGGCAGGTTATCGAACCTATTCGGAAGTGAAGTACTTCGGCTTGAAGGTTGGGGCGAGTTAAGCCCGTGAACCAAGCGCGCGGTCGAGGTTGAAGGCGGCGGAGATGAGGGCGAGGTGGGTGAAGGCTTGGGGAAAGTTGCCGAGATGCTCGCCTTTTGGGCCAATCTCTTCGGAGTAAAGGCCGAGGTGGTTGGCATATCCGAGCATGTGCTCAAACATCAAGCGGGCTTCTTCAAGCCGTGACGGATCAGAGCGTCCTGCGCGTGTCAGAGCTTCGACGAGCCAGAACGTGCACATGTTGAACGTCCCTTCTTCGCCTGCTAAGCCGTCTGCCGTTTCGTTTAGGTTGTATCGGTAAACGAGGTTGGAGTAGACAAGTCCGCCGTTCGCGGGTGATTTTTGGATGGCGTCAAGTGTCGCCAACATTCGCGGGTCGGATGGCGACATGAAGAAGACCATGGGCATGATGAGGTTGGATGCGTCCAAGGCATCGCGGCCGTAGGCTTGCGTGAAGGCTTGGACGTTGTCGCTCCAACCGTATTTGATGATCTCTTCGTAAATTTCGTCGCGAGTTTTGACCCAACGGTCGGTGTCGCTCGGGAATGAGCGTTTGGCGGCTAAGCGTATCGCGCGGTCGATGGCTACCCAGCACATGAGTTTGGAGTAAACGAAATGGGCGCGGCCGCCGCGTACTTCCCAGATGCCTTCGTCCGGTTGCTTCCAGTTGTCGCACACCCAGTTGATCATCACGCGCAGGTGTGACCAGAAGTCGTATGAGATGGGAGTCTGGTACTTATTGGAGAGGTATACGGCGTCCATGAGCTCGCCGTAGATATCGAGTTGGAGCTGGTCAGCAGCGCCGTTGCCGATGCGTACGGGTTTGGAATCCATGTAACCGGAGAGATGATCAAGCGTGTATTCGTGAAGATCATGTTTACCGTCGATGCCATACATGATCTTGAGAGTGCCGTCGGCCTCGCTCTCAGAACAGCGATCTTGGAGCCAGCCCATAAATCGGCCGGCTTCTTCGGTGAGCCCGATTCTGAGGAGGCCGTAGACGCTGAATGCGGCGTCGCGGATCCATGTGTAGCGGTAGTCCCAGTTTCGAACGCCGCCTAGGTCTTCCGGCAGGCTGGTCGTCGGGGCGGCGACGAACGCGCCCGTCGGTTCGTATGTCAGCAGCTTCAAAACCAACGCTGAACGGTGGACCATCTCGCGCCAGCGGCCGGTGTAGGTACATTTACTGATCCAGCGTCGCCAGAAGTTTACGGTGTCGTCGAAAAGCAACTCTATGCGCTCCGCGTCGAACTTGTCAGCCATTTCAACGTGTTCGACTGCGTCGATCACAATGTATTCCGTGCGACCCTCTCGGATCTCGAAGTCGACCTTGATAGAGTCGCCGACAATTTCGGGCGTGATGGTGCTCCAGTATTCGATGGCTATGTCGGGCGAGATGAAGCGGACGCTTTCCCCGATGGGAACCGTGTAATGTTCGTCCCGACCGTAGTTGAACTTCGGCGAGCAATCGATCTTCATGTGCAGGTTGCCGCGAATGCCGGTTATCCGGCGTATGAGCACGTGATCGGTGTCACCGGTTAAACGTGTGCGCACCGGCATGAAGTCGACGATCTGCGCGACGCCCTCGTCCGATGTGAAGTGAGTGACGAGGACGTTAGTTTCCGGCAGATAGTACTGCGTCGAGCGCACGTCGTTGATGGCTGGTCGTAACGAGAAATGGCCGCCGTTTTTATCGTCGAGGATCGAGGCGAAGATGGACGGCGAGTCGAAATGCGGCGCGCAAAACCAGTCGATAGTGCCGTCGACTCCGACGAGCGCGGCGGTGTAGAGGTCGCCGATGATGCCGTGGTCTTCGATGCGCAGATACACAGTTCTGTCTCCAAACGGTTGTCGGAGGTCGTGATATTAGACCGAAATTATCGCAGAGACGCTAACGAAAAGTGTGGAGTTGCGACTTGATTGTAGACCTCTATCAATCCCTTAACGGAGGCATCCCACGAAAGCGTCTCAGCCTTTTTTCGCGCCGCGACGGACATCGAATTCTGTACCGCGGCATCTGTGATTATTTCGATGATTTTATCGGCGTAGATTTCAGGGTTGCGCTCACTGATCAAGAAGCCGCTTTCGCCGTGGGCGACTATGGCTCGCAATCCATCGACATCGGCGACAACGGCGGGTGTGCCGCATGATGAAGCTTCGAGCACGGCGAGCCCGAACGTCTCGTGGAACGACGGTGCAACCATGCAGTCAGCAGTGGAGTAGATGTTCGGAAGGTCGGATTGGGGAAGGACGCCCGGCATTTTGACGCGGGCGGTCAGCCGTAATTTGGATATCCGTCCGAGCACTCTGCGGAATTCTTCGGCGGATCCGCCTCCCACAATCTGTAGTTCGGCGTCGATACCTCGTTCGATGACGATTGCTAAGGCGTCTAGGAGCAGATCGACGCCTTTGAGTGCATCGAGTCGACCGACGTATAGGATGCGGTATGCCTCAGTTGCGTCATCAGGTTTCGGTGTTGGTGAAAATGCATCTATGTCGACGCCAGGTGGTACGATCGCGATCTTTTGTCGCGGCAAGCCGAATTCGGAGACCATGTGGGATGCTTCGCCTTCTGTCCACACGACAACGGCATCTGCGTCTCTGGCGACCCACGCCTCGTTGATGAATCGGACTTCGGGTTCTTCCTCTTCGGGTCGGAAGCGCTTTTTAATGCTTGCCATAGTGTGAAAGCTCGTAATATGCGGGATGTTCCAAGTGCGGGCTAGATCGAGTCCAACTACTCCCGATAGCCAGTAGTGAGAGGCAATCAGATCGTAGTTGCGGCCATTAGTGTTCGCATGGGCGCCGACTGATAACGCGAAGGCAGGCAAGATGTCGGATAGTTGCTCTTTCGGGAGGTCAGAATCGCCAACTGAGACGTGCACCAGGTCGTATCCGAGTTGATCGGTCGCAGTTGGCGCATCGAAGTGGAAGCGGGAGTATACGCAGACCGAATGTCCGATTCGTGCCAAGCGATCCGAGACCTCATCGACGTAGACGTTCATACCGCCGGCGTCGGGACCGCCCGGTTGAATACAGGGACATCCGTGGACGCTGATTACTGCGATGCGCATCGAGAGATCTGTTTGTGCTCCTTAAGGGATGTTCACATTTATGTCATTCCAAGATTTATGTCATTCCGAGCGTAGCGAGGAATCTACTCTCACCGCACTGGTGCCGCCTTCTCAGATTCTTCACTCCGCTGCGCTCCGCTCAGAATGACATGGCGGTGAGCCTTCAGTTCAGAATGACACGGCCGGGAGCCGCTGGTTGTCAACGCGCCATAATATCCCGAATTGACCACGTCTCTAAGATCGTTTGTCGAGGCGCGCGGTATATATTCTGCGATCGACAGCGCCGAGATGGTATTTGTATCGCTCGTCTCCGCGCATGAAATCGTAAATCGTGACCCCTTCTTCGATGGACCTGAGTATGTTTATCGCGTGGTTGAGGAGACCAACGGCGAGCCAAGAGCGATCAGGGTCGTAGCCGCTGTTGTAAAGGTATTTCGTGGTTCCGACTTTGAATGCGAGTGAAGTTGCAACGGTTTCGCCGTTGAGGGTTAAGAAGTAGAGCCTCGTGATGTCTTTCTCGGCCAGTTTGATGGCCATCTCGCGGAAGAAGCTTTCGCGCTCGGTGGTCATGAACTCTTGTTTGTCGATCGAACTGCCGCGATGTAGATCGATGAAATCGCTCATGCGAGCGGATATGTCGTTCGGGGCTGTCAACTCGATCTGCTCTACATCACCCGCGTTGTGAAGCCTACGGAGTTTGCGGCGTAACTCGTGACGGTGTTTCTTGGTGAGCGAGGAGTAGTACTCGTCGACGCTAGTTGGCAATACGATTCTTGGGGCGACGCCTTCATCCCAGACGTGTACCTCCCAACCGATCTTTTCGGCGACGTCTTTGACTGCGTGTATCGTGTGCGAGTCCTCCGGCAGCGACTCTAAGACCAATGCGGTAATTTCTGAATCGTTATAGAGCGATTCCAGAAGTTGGTGGACATCTTCGGTTTGCAACTCGGCGTCGTGTTTGAAGCCGAGGTAGTCAACCAGATCGGTTCCGCCTAGGAATGTGCAGACGCCTTCGTCGTTGTTGGAGTCGAGGTGCAAAGGGGCGATGATCGCCGTGGAGCCATCGGGGCGGACAACGGATCGCAGCATGAGCTTCGAGTCGCCGCCGAAGTGGTCCCACCAGATCTGGTTCCATTCGAGCGAGTCGAAGGCGGAGCTTGAGGGCATCGACTCGTATATGCTTTGCCAATCGTCGGCTAAATCGTCAAAGGCTGACGAAACTACTCTTGGGGTCGCGGTGCTAGTCATCAACGAGGTTCAGGCAGTGTCTTTGCCCAAAAGGGCAGCTACTTGGTCGACGTCTGGCTCAACGTATTCGAGTTCGACGAGGGCGTGGTTTTCGACGGTTGTGGGGTCTTTGAGGCCCATGCCAGTCAATATACAAACGACGTTCAGACCTTCGAAATCTTCTCCTTTTTCAAAGAGTTTCAGGACACCGGCGACGGAGGCGGCGGAGGCTGGCTCGCAGAAGATGCCCTCATCGCGGGCGAGTCGGATGTATGCATCGATGATCTCGGCATCGGTGACGGCATCTATGTCGCCGCCCGATTCGTCCCGCGCGTTAACTGCGCGTTCCCAACTGGCGGGGTTTCCGATCTTGATCGCGCTGGCGATGGTTTGAGGCTCGTCAATCGGTTCGCCTCTGACAATGGGAGCCGCGCCGGCGGCTTGGAATCCCATCATGCGAGGGAGCTTGGAGATGCGCTCGTTGATGCGGTATTCGTTGAAGCCCTTCCAATAGGCGGTGATGTTTCCAGCGTTGCCTACTGGGATGCAGATCATATCGGGAGAATCGCCTAAAGCGTCGGAGATTTCGAACGATGCCGTTTTTTGCCCTTCGAGCCGGTACGGGTTGAGAGAGTTCACGAGTTCAATTGACAGTTCGGTCGAAAGGTCACGGACCATTTTGAGCGCATCATCGAAGTTGCCGTCGACTGCCAGAATGCGGGCTCCATACGCCATCGCTTGCGCCAACTTGCCGAGAGCGATCTCGCCGGATGGAACTACTACGAAGGCTTGTAGATTGTATCGACCGCTGTACGCTGCAGCGGAGGCGCTGGTATTGCCGGTCGATGCACAGATGACGCGCTTTCGGCCCGCCTCCAGCGCTTTGGCGATCGCCATGACCATCCCGCGATCTTTGAATGACCCTGTGGGATTGCAGCCTTCAAGCTTGAAGTAGAGGTTCTCACAACCGATGGACGGTCCGATGTTGGAGGACTTGACAAGGGGCGTACTCCCTTCGCCCATCGTGATCATCGGCGTTTCGGCATTGACCGGAAGAAACTCTCTGTAGCGTTCGATGACGCCGATCGTGCCGTTCACCGGGCTCCTCTCAGATTGCAGGTCTGCACCGCCTGCGCGTTGTTACCATCAAACCGCGTCGTAGTCTTCGACACGGAGCAGGTTTTCAAGCGAAGCGACAACATCCAATTGTCGCAGACGAGTAGCCGCTTCTTGCATGCTTCCTTCTCGCGAAGGGTGAGTCATGATGACCAAATCAGCAAGGCCTCGCTCATCGTCCGAGTCGAATTGCAGGACCGAAGCGATGCTTATCTGTGCTTCGCCAAAAACGCCCGCGATCTTTGCGAGCACGCCGAAGCGATCAATCACGGAGAGCCGGACGTAGTATCGGACCTCGAGGTCTTCCATGTCGACGACATTTGGAGCATCGGTGCGTTGCATTGCCGCGGATCCGTTCGACGGCCTGTGGTGGTTGCTGCCGTTGGTCAACATTCCCTTGGCAATACGCAGGACGTCGCCCATTACCGCGCTGGATGTCGGACCTGCTCCTGCTCCTCTGCCCTGCAACCAAAGGGGGCCTAACAGATCGCCGTTCAATTCGACTGCGTTGAGGACGCCGTTGACTTTCGCCATCGGAACATCAACGGGAACCAATGCGGGATGGACGCGACAACGTACGCCGTTCGAACCTGCTCTTGCGATCGCCAGCAGCTTTACGGTGAAACCTAATGCGCTGGCGTAGCGGAGATCTTTGGATCCGATATTCCGGATGCCTTCGCGGTGAATTGCGTCTGGATGTGCAGATGCGCCGAACGCCAATCGTGCAAGGATCGACAGTTTGTATACGGCATCGTGAGCATCGACATCTGCCGTAGGGTCGGCTTCTGCATATCCCAAGGCTTGCGCTTCGGCGAGCGCGTCCTCGAACGAACTTCCTGACTCCTCCATCGACGAAAGTACATAGTTAGTGGTTCCGTTGATGATGGCGCGTATGCTCTCGATGCGGTTGGCGCTAAGGCTGTCTTGAATGACTGCGAGCACCGGAATCCCGCCGCCGACGCTGGCTTCGTAAGACAAGCTAACGCCGTTTTCATCAGCCAACTGGGTTAATTCGTCCCCATGTTTGGCGAGTGCTTCCTTGTTAGCTGTGACGACGTGCTTGCCAGCGTTGAGGGCTGCGGCCATGTAGGAACGAGCGGGTTCCTCACCACCCATCACTTCGATGATGATGTCGTTGCGGTCGTCTCCAAGCACCACCTCGGGATCGGTCGTAAGCAGATCGGAAGGGACACCGTCACGGTTGCGGTTAATGTCGCGAACCAAGATGCCGTTCAGGTTGAGTGGGTGATTAGCTTCGGAGTCGGTGTCGAGGATAACGCGTACGACTTGAGAACCCACGACACCAGCGCCCAATAGGCCCACACCGGCAACGTTCGGTCCGTTCCGGGCACTCGTTTGATGATCAATCGCCATCGATCAACGTCCGAGCTATGGGTTAAGGTCTTCCAGCGAAGTAAATGCTGATTCCGGTGTGGCCGTCGGCACGATCGCGTTGAGCCGCACTTGCCGGTTGATCCAGTCGTATACCTCGCTGTTCAATGAGACCGAAGTGTCGAAATCTTCACGATGCTCGTTGATGAAACGATCTACAGCTAGATTGGCGAGGATGCCGAAGTGTTCGTCGTCGATTTCTCGCGCTTCTGCGAAGTCGGAGACGATGTGGGCGGTCCACTGCTGGGTTGCATCGTCGTAGCGCCCTCCGCTCAGCCTATTGAGCGGCAGTATGCGATCGCCTTTGGATCCATCTTCGTTTTTGTAATGACCGAATAGGACCGAGTCAAGGTCGGTTCGAACGCCTTGAGGCAACCATCCGATGTAACCGCCGGTCCGTTTCACATTAGGGTCTTCCGAGTGTTCCAGTACGATCGCACCAACATCCCGGCCGGAAGCCAGGTCTCGTTCGATCCGGTTAATCGTGCCTTGACTGACGTCCTGTAGGACGATTTGATAGACCTCTGCGTGAGGTTGGATGCGAGAAATGTTGCTGGCGACTTCGTCGCGCAATCTTTCCTTGAACATGCCTTTACGGATGAAGTCTCGGTAGACCTCCTCGTCAAGTCCGACGCGGTTCAAGAACTGTTTCTTGGTTTCTTCGACGTTGGAGCGATGCTCCCGCAGAGAGCTATCGGATGATGTGTCGGCGACAAATCCCAACAAAGCTTCAAGTTGTGCGTCGACCTCGTGTTGTTCCACTGTGATGCCGTAACGGGGAGCCAAGTAGTATGCAAGCTCGTTGGTCTGCAATGTCTGCATAGCCTCGAACGCGGATGTTCCAAGTTCGAACGGCACTCCTAGGTCTTCGCTAAGTCGCTGGAAGAAACGAATGTAGTTGACGATGTCCCCGCGGGTGTAGATCTTGTCTTCCACTTTGACCGCGATTTCCGTGGGTGGGACGACGTACAGCTGGTAGAAGCCGTATGCCGGTATCGCTAGAACGAGGAGGACGAATACCAACGCGCCGATGATGAACGGGCGGTTTCGGAGCGCGGCGCGTTCCCGGCGCCGCATCATCTCGAAGCGGGATATGCCTTGGCGGTTGGTGATGCTGCGCTGGCCCGCTCGGTATCCACCCAGCGGAGCGTGGGAGAATGTACTGCGTTGCTGTTCGTTCGCCATGTCTGTGAAACTACGTTAGCTAAAAGGTTATCTGGCGATTGTTAACCAATCGCCATTTTAACTGTGAGCTTGCCAGATAGCGCCCGACGGAGCTTATCGGTTGCGGCGGATTGATGGGCGTTCCGCTGTTCAGCGCGTCAACTCTGTTCTTCGGGCTCTTCGGCGGGCTTGACCGCCTCGTCGGAAGTCTCCTGTTCGGCAACTTCACTCTCAGCAACGACCTTCGGCGCGGGTTCGGATTGTTCGGCAGGAGCATCGCTCTCCGCCTCCTCGACCTCGGCTCTCCGCGGCGCATCGGTCTGTACCGAACCGGTTACGTAAGTGTGGTTAGGTGCCATGGGGATTAGAGCGAGGTGCTGAGCGCGCTTCAGTGCTCGTGCGAGACGGCGCTGGTTCTTTGCTGTTACACCGATGCGTTGACCAGAGACGAGCTTGCCTCGCTCGCTCACGAAACGTCGCATTAGCTGCACGTCTTTGTAGTCAATCTCTTCCGCCTTTATGGCGTTCCTTCCGCGTCGCCGGCGCGCGAACCCTCCCGCGCCTCCTCGTCGGCCGCCGCTAGGCTGTCGTGTTCTCGGACCTGTTGTCATCGTTTCTCCGTGCTGTTCAATCCGAAGTTGTGTCTCTGTTCGTCAATTGTCAATTACATCGGTAGTCGCATCGCGAGCTTCACCATGGCAAATCTTCTAAATCATCTCCCTCGGGCGGCTGATCGTAACCGCCGGGCGATCCGGAGCCAGCCGTTGGTGCTTGAGACGGCTGCGGAACGTAGCCGCCGGATTGGGGTTGTTGAGCCGCGCCCGTCGCTGGCGGGTATGAGCCGTAACCACCTTCTTCGTCGGATTCGCGGCCCGAGAGATTGATTACCCTAAACGCGTTTACATCTAGGCTCGTGCGCGTAACGCCTGCTTGATTGGTGTACTCTCGTGTTGACAGTCGTCCTTCAACGAATACTTTCGCTCCGCGCCTGACGCGTTGAGCGACATTCTCTGCTTGTTGGCCCCATGCCGAGACGTTGAACCACTCGGTTTCTTCCTGCCACTCGTTGTTGACTTGGTAGCTTCGGTTGACCGCCATGCTGAAGCTGGCGACAGCACGACCAGTGGCCGTGTATCGTAACTCAGCATCGCGGCCGGCGTTGCCAATCAGGAGTATAAGGTTGAGGCTCATTACAAATCACCAGGGTAGATTTTCGAGTTCGTCCGTGCTTTCCGTTTGCGCAGTGGAATGCCCCGTGGCCACCGACGGCGCGTACTCGGATGTCACATGCCCATTCGAGCCGTAAGCGTTCGCCGGTTGCCGTTCATCATCGCCCTTTGGGTAATCCGCGCTGTGGTTTTCGCCGCCTTCCCTTGGCGACAGAGCGATAACTCGGTTTGCGTTGACGTCGAGGCTGATCCGGGTCTCACCATTGCCTGCAGTGTATTCGCGAGTGGAGAGACGACCATCGACGAATACCCGTGTGCCGCGTTTGACTCGTTCAGCCGCGAATTCTGCTTGTCGCTCCCAAGCGGAGATGTTGAACCATTCGGTGTCTTCACGCATCTCTTCTCGCACTTGGTAGCGACGGTTTACAGCCATACTGAAGTTTGCGACCGCGGTGCCGTTTTGAGTGTAACGTAACTCGGCATCTCTGCCCGCATTGCCGATAAGAAGGATCTGATTCAGGGTCATAGGAGGTTTCACCTTTCCATGCTTGTTGCAACGTATGTAGTCGTATTTTGACGACCCGTTGGCAACAGGTTATGGCAAGGTGGTCACTTCCTTACAATCAAATGGCGAATAATTCCGCGATCTGCGTTACAGGCCCTGTCAAGATCTTGCGCGCGCGTGGTATCCAGCTTGAGCTGTGCCTCTACATAGTAGCCTTCGGTGTTCTTCTCGATCGGGTAAGCCAAGTTCCGCTTGCCCCATGGGTTGACTTCGCCAACTTCTCCACCGAGAGACCCGACAAGTGCGCGAACCCGTTCGACGGACTCTTCGCCTTCCTTGGCGCCGGCTCCGTCGCCTAATATCCACACAATTTCGTAGTCTCTCAATTGCAACCCACTCGGTTTGATTTGAACGCTTTTCTACCCGCGCCAAGCGCGCGGATTCGGTGATTTCCGATTATATATTTGCGGGTTTATTTGACCTGGCGGCAGTAGGCTAGGATGGAACCTCGAGATTATGAGTCAACGCCTGGCACTGGGAATGATGAGGCGAATTGTTTGACGCGTTTAGCGAGTCCGTTTTGTTGAGATGACGCGTCTTCGACTCGCAGAGACTCGACGATGAAATCGGCGACTGCCTCCATGTCTGCCACGGTCATGCCTCTTGATGTAACGGCGGGAACGCCGACGCGGATGCCGCTGGTGACGCGTGGCGGATTTGGATCGAAGGGCACCATGTTCTTATTCGCGACGATGCCAACGGTGCGCATTTTTGTCTCGGCCTCGGCGCCGGTTACGCCGACACCGCGCATGTCGACGAGCATCAGATGGTTATCTGTGCCGCCAGATACGATTCTCATCCCGGATCCCGAAAGGGCTTCTGCGAGTGCCGAGGCGTTTTTGACGATGTTTCGAGCATATGTTTTGAAGTCTTCTGAGAGGGCTTCCTTGTAAGCGACGGCTTTCGCGGCGATGGTGTGGCCCATAGGTCCGCCCTGCATCCGCGGGAAGACGGCGGAGTCGTATTTGCGAGCCCACTCTTTGGTAGTGAGTGCCATCGCGCCTCTTGGTCCTCTTAAAGTTTTGTGAGTGGTAGTGGTCACGATGCCGGCGTGAGTAATCGGTGACGGGTGGGTCCCCGTGGCGACAAGGCCTGCGATGTGAGCCATGTCGGCTAGGTGTAAAGCCCCGATGCTGTCGGCGATCTTGCCGAAACGCTCGAAATCGATAGTTCGGGAGTATGCTGAGTAGCCAGATACGATGATTTTGGGACGTAGCTCTTGTGCCACGCGTTCGACGGCATCGTAATCGATCATCTCGGTTGCTTCGTCGAGGCCGTAGTGGACGAAATCGTATATGCGGCCTGAGAAGTTGACGGGAGAGCCGTGAGTGAGGTGCCCGCCGTGATCTAGGGACATGCCCATCACCCTGTCGCCGGGGTCGAGAGCGGCGAAGTAGGCGGCCATATTAGCTTGGGAGCCGCTGTGGGGTTGGACGTTGGCGTGTTCGGCGCCTGGAAAAAGCTCTTTGGCGCGTTCGATGGCGAGAGATTCGGCGGCGTCGACGTTTTCGGTTCCGGCATAGTAGCGGCGGCCGGGATAGCCTTCGGCGTATTTGTTGGTGAGCACGGACCCGGTTGCTTCGAGAACGGCGCGGCTGGCGTAGTTTTCTGATGCGATGAGGACGATCTCTTCGCGCAGGCGACGTTCTTCTGCGGCGATGATGTTCGCAATTTCAGGGTCTTTGGATTGGAGATTCAATGCGCGTCTCACAGATTGTCGGGGTGCAATATGTTGAGTCTATTTGTGCGGCTTGAAGAGGTTGTGCATGGATATCATGAATCAGATGCATGTCGGCAAGGCGTGCGGTCAAATGGGGTTCACTGGAAGGTCTAGACGGTGCAACTGGAGCAGTTCGACGAGATACCGGAACGCGCGATGGTGGTTTGCGCGCACCCTGATGATGCGGAGATTGGCGCTGGCGGGACGACGGCATATTGGGCGCGCAATGGATGCGAAATCTCCTACCTCGTTTGCACCACAGGTAGCAGCGGCAGCAACGACGAATCGATGACTTCCGAAAGGATCGTGGATATTCGACGTCGGGAGCAGGCAGACGCGGCGGCGGTCATTGGAGTTGAGAATCTCGTGATGTTACCGTATCCGGACGGGATGCTAGAGGCTAATCGCGAGTTCCTGGGGGATGTCGTGAAAGCGATTCGGACGTATCGTCCGGATGTGATTTTCACGCACGACCCGTTCCGGTTCGATGGTTTCAACCACCGGGACCATCGGAACACAGGGATCACTGTGCAGGACGCCGTCTATCCGTATGCTCGCGACCATCTTCATTTTCCCGAGCACATTGAGGAAGGGTTGCAACCACACATAGTCAGTGATGTCTTCTTTTGGCACGCAGACGAACCGAACGTCGTCGTTGACATCACTACCTCGATCGATACTCGAATCGATGCTTTGAGCAAGCACACCAGCCAGGTTCCGGGGTTGTCGCGGCAGTCGGGTTCTGATCGAGGTATGAGGGATCGTGCGCGGTCGGTGGCTGAGGGGATGCCGTTCGAGTATGGTGAGGCTTTTCGTCGGATCTCTGCTCGGCGGCGCAGGCGATAGTTTCAGGCGACGCCGATGCCGCGGAGGAGGCGGAGGACGATTTCAGGTACGGGTTTCATCAGTTCGAAGATGAACCATGCGAAAAGCGCGGCGAGGATGCCGATCGCTGCGCCGCCGATGACGTCTGTGGGGTAGAAGGTTCCGACGTAGACGCGTAGGACGGAATATAGAGTCGCAGACGCTAAGAGCCACCACCCGAGTCGGCGATCGGCGAGCATAACGGCCATAGCGATGGCGAAAACTACGGCCATCGGGTTTGCGGGGAACGACGGGTCGGTTGATCTGTAGAAAAGGAGGGTCATCGTGTCGCCAAGTTCATCGAATGGCCTCGGGCGGTCGTAGGCTGAATCGATAATGTCAACAGCGAGGTTTGCGAGACCGATTGCAGTTGCGCCGATTAGGGTGGCTCGCTGGTAGCGTCGGCGTTCGTTAATGTCGCGGCCGACGAACCAGATAGCGAACATGAGGGCCGAGAACGCCAAGGGCATCAGGTAATCGGAGGCGAGGATCTTGGCGAGGTGGTCGAAGGTGACCGATTTGCCGACGAAGGCGTTGAGCCAGAGGACGATTTCTTTGTCGAAGGCGTTAATTTCGCCACATCCTTTCGATGATCGCCGGGATGCTCCAGCGGTGGGTGGAACGCATCAAGCGTCCGAGGTCTGCGATGAGGTTGCGGCGCAAGCTAGCAAACGAAATCGCCAGCGCTGTTAACGCATCGGTTTGCTTCAAGGCGTCTAACCCGTCGGCATCGGTGGGTACAGATTTCGGTCCCAAGTAGCGTCGTCTAATGCCGGCAAGAGATGCGGCGAAGAGAGTTGCCAAGACGGCGGAGAGGACGAAGAATATGGCGTAGGCGGTTCCGGCCATTCCGCCGTGGATGTCGTTGAGGTTGCGGGCGCCCGAGATTTCGCTCAAGGCCGCGGTTCCCCATGTGCGGTTTTCGGAGGTTCCGTCGATGACGGAGCCGGCTGCCCATGGGCCTTCGATCCAGAGGGGTGCGAGGAGATAGTAGGCGATGCCGGCGATGAGGAGCAAGATGCCTAGGGTGCGGGTTAGGATGCGGTTTGGTAGGAGCCAGAGGCCGCGGATGCCGCTGATGGATGTGGCGATCTGGAGTGATCCGAGGCTGACGAGGAACGCGAGGATGATGTAGTCGCGCACCATCAGATTTGCGGCGGTTTCGATTTGATCGCTCATTTGGGGCCCTCACCCTAACCCTCTCCCAGGGGGAGAGGGGAACCGGGAGTCTCTGCCAGAGGGGGGAGGTAAAAGTTGATCCTCTCCAAGGGTAGAGTGGGATTCGGGGGTCGGTTAACCGCCGCCAGGAGTGACTCCGGTGCACCAGTCCATGTAGTCTTCGTTGTTACCGGTGACGCAATCGAAGTAGATGTCTTGGAGCTGCTGTGTTAGAGGGCCGGTGTCGCCGTTGCCGATGTCGCGGTTGTCGATTCTGCCGACAGGCGTGAGGTGGGCGGCGGTTCCAGTGAGGAATACTTCGTCGGCGAGGTAGAGTTCACTACGGTTTATGCGGCGTTGGATGACATCGATGCCAAGTTCGTTCTTGGCGATGGTGATGACGGAGTCACGGGTGATGCCCAGGAGGGCGTTCGCGGTTTCGAATGGGGTGTGTATCTGGCCGTCTCGGATGAGGAAGAGGTTTTCGCCGCTGCCCTCGGAGACGGAGCCGTCGTGGTTGAGGAGAATCGCTTCGTCGAAGCCGGCCATCACGGCTTCGGTCTTGGCGAGGATGGAGGTTGTGTATAGGCCGGTGATTTTGACGCCGGTGGGCATCATGGAGTCGTCGGGGCGGCGCCAAGACGAGGTCTGACACTTGATGGCTCCTTCGGCTTCAATATATGCGCCGAAGGGCAGGATCATGAGTGTGAAGTCGCTGGCGAGAGTGTGGAGTTTGAGGTTTGCGACGGCTTCTTCGGACTTGTAGGCGAGGGGGCGGATGTAGACGTCTTCGGCGAAGCCGTTTCTCTCGAGGAGATCGACGGTTATTTGGCAGAGCTCGTCGACGTCGTATGGGATATCCATACGTAGGATCTTGCAGCCGCGGATGAGGCGTTCGTAGTGCTCGCGGAGGCGGAAGATGTAGACCTTTCCGTGCTCCGGGTTCCAGTTACCGCGGATGCCCTCGAAGGCGGCGGTTCCGTAGTGGAGAGCGTGGGTGTCGACGCGTACGTTGGCTTCTTCGAGCGGGACCTGTTGTCCTTTGAAGAAAGCCCAAGTTGTCGGCGCCATTTCGATGTCTCCTGCGGATGTGAGATTGGGGAGTTTCCGATTGCCCGTTGCAATTATATTAGGGCGCGGCGCGCTTAACCCTCACTCCCGGATCAAGTCCGGGGCAGGCTCTAGCCCTCTCCTGCCGATAGGGAGAGGGGATGCGTGGTGGCGGTTTGGGCGAGATTTATTGGGATTGGGTGGTGGTGGTTGGGGGGCTTCTTCGATGCGGTGGTATGAACCCCCTGCGTCTCGCTTCGCTTGACGCGTCCCCCTTTTGCGACGCAAAAGGGGGAGGGATGGCGTCTGAACCGGGATCCCGTATCGGAGTACGGGACAAGCTTGAAGGATTTTAAGGATGGAGGGATCGGGGGGGATATGGCGGTGTTTTGAACTATGATGTCTATGATTTGGAATGAGATGGGAATGATTGCCCGCCGCCCGTCCCTTCCCGGGCATACCCCGCGCTTGGGGTGAGCTAGCGGCGGTTTGTTGGGGGTTGCCAGGTGTCGATGGCGTGGCGCTCTAGGGCTCGGGTCTGGGTGTCGCCGGTGGTGAAGACTATGGTGAAGGTTAGGTGGTCGCGGAAGTCTTGGAGGTGGTGTCGGAGTTGGGGGTTTGTTTCGTCACTGATGTGGTCAAGGAGGCGGCGACGGATGCAGGTGGTGGACATGCCAACGTAGGTGCAGGTGTCGGATGATCCGCCGAATTCGGGTGGTTCCCAGATGGCGTAGACACCTTGTCGGTCGCGCGGAAGTTGTTGGACTTGGGCGCGGGTGAATGGACGCGGGTTGCGTTGCAGTTGCAGGAGGAGAGCGAATGGGGTGGGGTTGGGATCCATGACCCCGATGTTAGACGAGGGTGGGTCTTTCTGGTCTTTGGACCTCGTCCAAGATGTTCTGCCACTCGGAGACTAGCTGGTTGTAGATGTAGGCGTCGCGGGGTTGATTTAGGTTGTCGTAGTGGTTGTATAGGATGCGGGCTAGTCGTTCGACAGAGTCAAGGTTTCCGCCCATGAGTCTGCCTACTTTGCCACATCCGGGGATGCCTTCGCCTTTTTCGTTGCTGGTGTTGAGGTGGTACGCCATCCTCATGCAGCCTTCCCATGCGGTCATGTCAGTCATGGGTGGCTTGCGGTCGGGGTGGTATTCGGAGATGGATGCTAGCTCGACGGTGCCGCGTTCGGCTGTGATGAGGTTGTGGATGTTGGCGATGTCGGAGACGGAGATGTTTTTGGCACGTGCGATGTTTTCGGCGTCGCCAAATGGGGCTTCTTGATAACCGTGGGTCTTTATCCAGTCGACACAGAAACGACTCAAAATATCCAGTTCACCTTCTTCTTTGTCAAAATAAGCGCTGATCACTCTGTTGATTTGTTGGAGGGCATGCCGAACAGTAACTGGCTCGCCCGAGATAGTCTCAACGCGTTTGTACTTTGTAAATATGGCCATTCCGGGACCAATTGCCGCTTGCGGGAGGTCTGCCGGGGCGATCTGCCCACTTTTGGTCAAGCGTTCAAGTGAGTTCGATAGTTCAGATTCAAGCTCTTCCAAGAATCGCTGGCGATCCCCAATTGGTGCGTTGTCCGGGCGCGGTCGCACCACGATGGTGACCGAAGTCGCCAGCGCGTTCGTCCCCAGAGCGTTTTGCCTAACTGTTCTTTCCGTACGCAACGGCCAAGTCGCCAATACCATCAAGCCAGAATCATTCAGCGCGGTCAACATAGTATCCCAACCAGTCGCTACTCGGCCTCCTGCATCCGTTTCCTGTTGTTTATAAGCGTACATAATGGACGAGGGGTATTCTTTTGAACATTGTTCGCGTATTTTGATTAAAGCACTTTTCAGACGGTCCTCAAAATGACCATCGGAATCTTTGTGGATAAACCGATTCGCGACGATTTCATCTTGTTTTGGTGTAAGCATCGAGTAGTACAAATCGGGGTAAATGGAACGTAATACCGACCTATGCCACACGTAGAAAAAGTCTGAAGAGGCCCCGAAATGGATATTGTCATAATACGGAGGATCTGTAATGACCAAATGATTGTCAGCGTAAGCTGTTCCGGTTGATGCGTCTGACTGTTCTACGATTCCTTTCGGGTTGTTGACCGGCAATCTTTCAACAACGCGTGCGACCGTTTCGACGTGGGACTGCCAATCTCGAGCTCCACCTGCAAATGGATTGATTTCCCCGAAATTCCATACCATTGCAATGCCTTGACGTCCAAATATCTTGTCAGTCTGACAGGTCCTCGAGTACCAGTAGTTGAAGCTTGAGCAATAGTCGGTGGTTCTGCCCAAAGCCAATGTCAAATACGTGCCAATGGCCCGTCTTCGATCATAAGGAATGTGTTCAAATTCAGTTGTGCCGTCGATGAAGGATTTAATCAACTCCGCCATTGTGGTCAAAAACGCAATTTGTCGCTTCGTAAAAAGGTCACTCCAACGAGTGAAACCATACAGTTGCGGTCTTATACTCAACGCTTTTTGGGGCAGCGAACCGGGAGGTGCCCACTGAGGCCGCGCTGAATCGATCGCTTCCATTTGTATACGATCTGGTTCAACGAAGTGCTTGCGCTTGCCGACTCTGGCAACGGTTGCAACCACGGCCTCGTTAATGCCTCCAGCTAGACCTATATTCCGGATCAAGGAAATGGGCACCGAGGTCGAACATGCTATACAGGTCGCGCTATTTCGAGTCACGGTACCCGTCTTCGGCACGGCTACGTCATTGTCAGTGATTTGATATCGAATTCGACGCGGTTGACTTTGTATGACAGGTTTGACCCAATGTTGATTCCCATGTTTGCTCGAAATTTGGAAACTCTTGGTTAACGGCATTTCGACTGCGCAAGCTGGATTTGGGCATTTGATGGTCCTAAACCAAATCCATGCTTCAACAGTACAGTCAGTCAAATTGCCTACGGTTGTATTGGGATATAACTGGCCAATTTGTTTCTTTGCAATCGCTTGCAATTGTTTGCCAAAAAACCTAATATCCGCTGCCAAGCCGGTACTTGATGGCCAAGTTGATTGCATCGGCAGAGATGCTTCGTTGTGAGGCGGGTTATTGGCGAACTCAATTGGCAACTCGACCAGGGATTTTGAGATCAATACAGCAACTGGGTTGAGATCTGTGGCCACCGTATTCAAACCTAACCTTTGTGCTTCGAGAGGTATTGATCCTCCGCCGCAAAATGGATCATACACAGATGGCCCATCGGATTGCAACAAATGGCGTGGATTGTAGTGGTTTTGCCGAGAGAGGCAGGGAGAATATCGAGCAATTGACCTAGCCATTTCGATTTGGGCAGATTCGACTACAGGATCGCTAGTTCCGAAGTCCACGTTTGCCAATTTGACGATGATGTCATGAAGTCGTTGCCGCTCACGATCCTGAGCCAAAACCCCGGGGAATTCGTCGGGCAATGAACTTGGGTCATCAACCACGCTTGCAAACGCGATTACGCGACATGCGGAAAGAGGCCGCCTAGCCCACCATCGATGCAATGTCGAGGGGTGACCATTCTTTGAAGCGGCGGTTTTCTCCCTTGCAGATTGTGCGTTGATAAACGCCAGCGGTAGGTCGACTTCGATGAGTTTTTTGCGGTATGGGGTTTTCGGGGGCATGGGTTTCGGTGTTAGGATTGAGGCATCAGCATAAATCTCGCATGCTGATGGTGCAACTAGAAAAGGGAGTCGTGCGAGATGGATCTATTGGCACAGTTGGTCGGGCCGGTGATCACGTTTTTGGGGCTTGTGGGAATCGTCTTGTCCATCTTGGGCTTGGCGGGGGTTTTTAGGCCGCGAGAAACCCGAGACTGACCCGGATCCGATTTGGAGGATCTGAATATGGTTGGTCGGGTGAGTCGCTCTGCGTGGGCGATTTCGTTGCTATTCGCGGTGGCTGCGACAGGTTTCGGCATACTTTTTTGGCTTGGAGACTTACAGGGCGACGGGGAGTTGAACAGCACCTACACACTTATCCGCGGGATTGCGGACTGGATGGTGAAGGCTTCCATAGGTGGTGTGTTGGGGTTCGCAATTGGTCGTCTTTCGACCAACGGAAATGCGCCGAGTAAGAGTCTCGCGAGTTGAAGTCGGTCGTCTCTGAGTCAATCAAGTAACGCACCGCGCTAGAACTTGGGGACGCGTTTAGAGACGACGGCGCGGCTGGCGTAGATGTCGTCAATGAGCTTTTCTCCGTCGACGAGGTCGGCCCAACTACCGGCGCTGGCTTCGAACAAGTCGGCATTCTGGACTGAGCTTGGGGAATCGGCAACGGAGAGCACGACCGTTGAGCCATCCTCGATGTCAAGCGGAACAGCGGGTTTGAATACCCCGTTTGAGTATGTCGCTGTAAATTCACGCATCATGTCGACGTGTTTGATTTTGTTGGTGGTTTTGAGCGGTATCTCCAGTATACGTTTGAAACTGAGAATCGAGTGGTTAGACAGGGATGTGGGTTCACTCGATCTGAAGCGCGTTGCCGTTTTCACGGACGGCGCGGAGGGTGTTTTGGGAGAACCCGTCTCCTTTGGATGCGGAGACGAATCGGTATCGTTCGTTGGTGGTCATGGATTTTCGATGTGATCGAGACGTTCGATGAGTTGCTCGATTTTTAGTGCCCGCGTTCTGATTTCATCGGGCTCCAGCCAATGCTCATAGAAGTTGATGTGCAGAAGATTGGCGGCGTCAAAGAGATCGACAAGTTCTTTATCGCCGGTCTCATCGACGAGATTACGGACAATGCGGTAGAAGTGAGCATGAGAATCGTGTTCCCATCCGCGCTGTTGTGCGATGGCTTTTAGTGCCTGTGCGGCAGCGCCCCAGAACTTCTCAGAAGCCTGTACAAGATCACCGGACTCTAGTTCGATGTGCGCTTGATCGAACAGGGTGGTTGAGACGGCTTGGTATCTTTCGGCAGTAGTCATGTAGAGGATTCTAGCAGTGAGGAAGTCTTATTTCGCTACTCCTCGATCTGCAGTTGGAGTTGTAGAGCGTCGCCGTTTTCACGGACGGCGCGGAGAGTGTTTTGGGAGAATCCGCCGGATTTTGAGGCGGATACGATGATGGTGACAGTCACATCTCCGCCGTCGTCGCGGAGATTTCGGATGATTTCTGCTCGGATGTTTGATACGTCGTTGAGGTTGATGTCGCCCTGTAGTTGTTTTGTGGCAGTGATGAGGGATGGGCCGGTTTGGGTTTGGGATAGTTCACCCTCACCCTGGCCCTCTCCCATTGAGGGAGAGGAGATTTCACTCTCAGGTTCTTCCTGCCCTGTCGCGGGAGTTGGGCCTGTATGTTGTTCTTGCTCGACTTCAAGGGATTTTTGGAGTGCTGCCATTTCGGGTTCGACGATGAGGCCCGAAACGTCGTAGAGGGTGTTGGTATGTGACGATCCGATAGGTTCTTTGAATCTGAGGTTTTCGTATTTGTCGTCTTGGTAATGATCGGAGTATCCGAATTCGCCATTTAAGGTGCCGCGTTCGATGGCGTTTTGTAGGACGGATTTGTTGCGGAGGCGAGGGAAGTAGACGTGGTTGGTAAAGAGGTCCCATAGTTCCTCGATGGTGATGTGATCGTTTTCGTTGTCCCAGATGTATTGCTTGAGATATCGGGCTAGTTGGGATGGGGCGATTGCATCGACCAGCTTTTCGTCAGCAACCAGCTTTTCGTCAGCGGATCGGACGATTTCACCAGTTTCGGTTGCCGGAGTCATTGCCGGGTTCAAGGTGAATTCGGATTGTTGTGGATTTCGTTGTGAAGGTGCGATGACCCATCGGTATGCGCGGGTGAGGTCGTTGTGTAGCTGGGTGCGGGTGTTTCGGATGTTGGCGGAGACTTCGCTCATTCGAGAGCCGGACAAGATTAACTTGTCATCGCCGTTGAGCATGGAATCCCAGGCGAGATGTGATCTGGCGGTATTGCGTAAGGCGCGTATTTCGTCGGCTTTTGCGGTGATGAATACGACGGTGTTGCGTCTGATGCGGGACGCGTCGCCGCGGTTGAGGATGATGTCTTGGATGAATGGGGTTGCGGTGTCGGTATCGCTTTGGCGTGATGGAAGGTGTTTGTCGGGTTCGGTGATGATGAATCTGACTGATTCGGTATCGGGGATGTCGGCTGAGGATATGGGGCAGACGATGACCGAAGACCGGCTTCCGCGGACGGCACCTTCGAGTTGTTGGATGATGAATCGGTCGGCTTCTCGATTAGAAGTAGCTTCTCGGCGGTCGGCGTGTACTTTGTTGAGATTTTCTTCGGTGTGGAAGTAGTAGAGGGTGTTTGGTTGGTGTAGGTAGTAGAGTTTGCCGGTGATTTCGTTGCGGGCTTCGTTGTAGACGGAGGTGCTCTCAGTTGGTTGGACGACGCCTAAACGGATCTGGTTTTGTTCGATGCCGTGTATGGCTTTGCCGGGGACTGACCCGAGGAATATGGTTCGGGTGATGCGTTTGGCTGCGCCGCCGACTGATAGCCAGCGTTCTTTATCGTTGTCGAGTTGATCGGTGCGGGAATTTGTACCGTCGATTTCGGAAACGACGGGTTCCCATCTTCCGGGAAGGAGTTTGATGAACTCTTCGCTGAGGTTTGAGTCGTAGAGCGGCAGGTTTGCGGGAAGGATGAGAGGATCAGGACTGCGTTCACCGTAAAGGCGTTTGATCCATAGGGCCATCAATCGGAGGACGCCGCGGGTGCGTTGGAAGCGGTGGATGGTGGACCAGTCATTGTAGAGACGGTCGAAGATTTCGGGGTGGATGGGGTAGCACTGTTCGATGCGTTGTCGGTATGCGGGTTCTGCGGCGTGATCAGGGTATTCGCGGCGTGTGCGGCGATACATTGCGGCGAATTTGTCGCAGGTTTCGGTGAGCGCGCTGGGATCTTTCGGGTCTTCGAATAGTCGGCGTCTTACGACTTCGAATGCTTCGGTGGTTTCGAGGGGTGCATGCACGGCTTCGATGCGTCCGAAGACGCGTTCGAGCCGGCTCAGCGCTTGGTAACCGAGGTCTCCGCCGGCTTCTTCTTCGGATTCGGGGAGGGTGACGACGAGTGCGACGTTTGGGTTTCGTCGGACAGACTCGCTGAGGGCTTGCATGAAGGTGTAGACAGAGCCAGTGCGATCTTCAGGGACGTTACGGACGTACGCAACAATTTCGTCGAAGAGGATGACGGATGGACCGACGTGTTGGAAAAGGCGGTCGAGTTGAGCACCGCCGGGTGATATGCCTTGACGGGCAGCGTCGCCAATGACGTTGTAGGCTTCTTGACCTCCGAGTTGGAATGCCATCTGGCCCCAAAGGGTATTGAGGGGGTCACCAGCATCTGTTTTGTCGTCGTCAGTCGGTGATAGGTATGTTCCGATGAGGACGGCGACTTGGGCATTTTGAGTATCGTCGGGGTTGACTTCCGCTTCGGCGAAGACTCGGGTTAGTTCTTGGGCAGTTCGGGCGTTTGATTGTTTGGTGAGATCGGCAAGTTCTTTGGTTTTGGTTACAAGGTGGTACAGAGCAATAAGGGAGTGGGTTTTACCGCCGCCGAAGCCGGTTTTGGTCTGGATGACGGGGTCGCCGGATTTGCCGTTGATGCGTTTGAGGGTATTGACTAGGAGAGTTTGGATGCCGGGGGTGATGTAGGTGCGGCGGAAGAATTCGATGGGGTCGTTGTATTCCTTAGCGCGTGCGGTCCCGTTGGCTACTTGCTGGAGGTCGGCGGCAAATTCGGCTTGTGCGAGGTCGCCGGAGAGGATGTCGGGATGTGGGTTGATGACGTCGCGCCAAGGTTTTAGTCCGGTATTGGTGGTTTGGCGCGGTTTGGGTTTTGGCGCGGGTTCTTCGATCTCGGGGATGGGGATGGTGGGAGAAGGTGTGGACGTGGGTTGTGGGGATAGAGCTGGTTGGATTAGGGATGCGCGGATCTTTTCAGCCGCGGCTCTCTCTTCAGCGGCATTGACGCGACCGAGGATGTTGATGATGTGTGTCAAAGTCGCGTGGACTTCGTCCCTGTCTAGGTCGCCAGTGTCGGGGTGTGATGCGGCGTTACGGCCTTCATAGATGAGTCGAAGGTGTGATTGGATATTTCTATCGGCGTTGAATGGCTGTGAGAAACACTCTTCCCAGTTGTCACGATCTCCGATGATCCAAGAGAAGTGCCCGATGTCGATAGTGGCGTCTAGGCGATCATTGTTTTTGTTGAAGTTGAAATCGAAGTTGTCGCGTGAGTTTCCGCGAAGAGAACGTCTGACAGCATCGACGGGTTTTACGCCTTTTGCTTGGCGTAATTGTCGAATTATGAAGGGCCGCATGGCATCGCGGTAGAGTCGCATGCCTTTGTTGAGCGCGTCTTCGTTTGGTCGTTCGATCAATGTCGCCGTGGTGTAGTGTGCGGTGATTGATTTTAGCAATCCATTTTAGATGTGCCGTTGTTTGCAAAGGTGATTTGACCAGAGTGGGTTCGCCTCTGGGTTCCCGCGTTTGCGGGAATGACGGTGGTTTTGCAAAGGTCTCGTGTGAGGGGCGATTCCTTGCTACGCTCGGAATGACAGGGGTGGTGAGTTCGGAATGACGGTAGTTGTGCAAACGTCTCGAAGGAGAGCGATGTCTGGAGCGGATTGCGAGGTTTACGTTTTTTGGAGTTTGCTTATTTCGTTCTTTGTGTTGGGTGATGTGCGAATTTCGGGATTTTATCGTTCGCCATGTTCGTTTTGTGTGTAATCTATACGTGGGATTTGGCGGAGCATTGACGAGGGGCGCCTTGAAGGTGCGCACGCCTGATAGGTGCCGGGCAAGTTTCGGTGGTTCTCGATTGCGGGAACAGCAACCGATGGCTTACGCGCTTTGAATTTGCGTCTCGTGGATGGGAACGCAAATCAGCTAGGTAAATGGAGGCAACCGAATGAAATTCGATATTCGATATCTGAGAGGCCGCGGATCGATCGTGCTGATCGCCGTTGTCGTCGCAATCGCTACAGCGTTTGCAGTCGCGTGTGGCGGCACGGAGACGGTGATCCACACTGTGGTCGTGGAACGTGATGTTCCGGGCGAGACGGTGGTCCAGACCGTCGTGGTCGAGAAGGAGGTGCAGGTCGCGGGCGAAACCGTGGTTCAGACCGTCGTGGTCGAGAAAGAGGTGCAGGTCGCGGGTGAAACTGTGATCCAGACCGTCGTGGTCGAGAAAGAGGTGCAGGTCGCAGGCGAAACCGTCGTTCAGACCGTCGTGGTTGAGAAAGAGGTGGTCGTCGAGAAGGAAGTGGTAAAGGAGGTTGAGAAGGAGGTTGAGAAGATCGTTGTTGCGACGGCGACGCCGATCGCGATGGCGATGATGGAGGCTCCAGCTCCCCAGAGTCCATCTGATACAGCTGAGATGGCGGTTCAGAACCGCGTCGGCCTGACGATGACAGGTTTGAACAGCACAGGTGCGCCTGACGGCCCTTGGAGCATTGCGGAAGGCTTCTTCCAGCCCGGCGGCCCGGTGGGATCGAACATTGTCGATCCCGTTCTGGCAGAGACTTGGAACGTTGCGGAAGACCTCAGCAAGATCACAGTGACGGTCAAGGAGGGTGTGCAGTTCCACCGCGGTTGGGGCGAGTTGACGGCCGACGACCTTGTTTGGAGCTTCAACGACTTGATTGCTCCGGAGAGCGTGCACAACCAGTCGGGTGACTACGCCGCGGTGTTCGAGCCGATGGTGAAGATCGACGACTACACGGTCGAAGTTCCGATCAAGCAGTTCACCGTTGTATGGAACCAGGCTTACTTCAACACGTTTGCGGGCACTAACGGCACGTTCAGCAAGAAGGCCTTCGATGAGAACGGTCGCGAGTGGGCGAACGAGAACATCATCGGCACGGGTCCGTACATGTTGAAGGAGTTCATACCGCAGAACATCGTTCGATTGGAGTCGAATCCGGATCACCACATCCAGCCGGCTTACATGCCGTTCTTGAACGTGAACGAGGTACCGGAAGAGTCGACCCGTATCGCGATGCTACGGAATGGACAGGCAGACATTGCCGACGTTTCGCTGAAGGCGATCCGTGGTTTGCTGGAAGAAGGGTTCAAGATGTCTGACAGCGGCAAGGCCGCGCAAGAAGGCATCTTTTTCGCTGGCAACTACTGGGAGCAGTACGACTACAACTGCTCGCAGGGTGCGAGCTCGGTTTCTTGCCCGGACATAACCGTTGGAGAACCGCAGCAGGTCGAGGTGAGCCGCGAGGGTTACCAGCCTACGGAGCAGTTCCCTTGGATCGGTGAGTACGGCAATGAAGAGAGCATGGAACGCGCTCGAATAGTGCGGACTGCGATGTCGATCGCAATCGACAAGGAGACGATTAACGACGTGATCGTGGATGGCCTCGGGTGGTTGGTGCACGTCAACGCGTTCTCGATCAGGTCACCGCACTGGGACGACAAGTGGAACATCGAGTATGACCCTGAAGCGGCTGCTCAGATGCTTGACGAGGCCGGATATCCGGTTGCGTCGCGCGGCATCCGCTTCCAGGTGGACATGTATGTCACGCCGCACGTGGGTGGTGCCACAGGCACAGCTGGCGAGATCCAGGCTGCGGTCGGCGCGATGTGGGACAGCTTGGGCATTCGCACCAGTTTGGTCAGGCACGGCTACCCGGTCTGGCGACCCACGGTCGTTGACCGGTCGCAGAACCAGCCGTTCCTGAGCGCGTGTGGAGGCACGGACGCACGTGACTCGGTTCCTTGGGACTTCCCGAAGGGCGTGGTGTTTACGACGCTGTCAAGAGGTGGTTTCAGCTGTGCGATGGAGATCCCATACGTGCTTGAGAATTACCTTAGGACCGCGGGCGAGTTGGACAAGGCGAAACGGATTGAGAACAATACCGAGTTGCTCGAGTACTACCGCCACTGGCGATTGAACTCAGGAATCGCGGCGATACCGGAGCCTCTCGTTTGGAACCCGAACTCGATCGAGTCTTGGGAGATGAGGGCGAATGCTGCGGGCACGCACATCGTGTCGCTAGACTGGATCAAGCCTGCTCAGTAGGGTCCGTAGTTTGCAGGTCAACCGACGAAGGTAGGCGTTCTAGAGGGGTGGTTTCAAGTGACGGGACTGCCCGTCGCTCCACCCCTCTGGATTCCGGCTTTCGCCGGAATGACGTATCCGCGCTAGGATGACGCGGTTGCGTGCGCTTCTGGATTCCCAGGGAATTGACGACCACATGCGACGCTACCTGACACGACGTTTGTTGGCCTCAATCGTGACGATTGTGGGAGCGACGTTTGTGGTGTTCGCGTTGTCTCGGGTTGCGGGGGACCCGTTGTTGCTCTACGCGCAGCCTGAGGGTTACGGTCGAACGCCGGAACAGATACGGGCGCTCGAGAAGCACCTTGGATTGGATAAGCCGTTCATTGTGCAGTATCTGGTGTGGGTTGGGCACACGTTGCGGGGGGATCTGGGCCAGTCGTTGGCGGGTGAACGTCGAGTTTCGAAGGTGATATTGGAGAAGGTTGGTGCGACGACGCAGCTGGCGATCGCGGGATGGGTATTGGCAACGTTTATCGGGGTACCGATAGGGATCGTTTCGGCGGTATATCGAGGGACGATTTGGGACTATGTAGGGAGGTTTGTGGCGTTGTTCGGGCAGGCGATTCCGAATTTCTGGTTGGGGATCGTGATGGTTCTTCTGTTCTCGGTGTGGCAGGAGTGGCTGCCGAGCGGCTTGCGTGGCGAGGGGTTCGACATCAAACATTTCATCATGCCCTCGATAGTTGTTGGGACGAGTTCGATGGCCGGGTATCTGAGGATAACGAGATCGTCGATGCTGGAGATATTGGATTCGGAGTTCATCAGGCTGGCGCGCGGAAAAGGGGCTAGTCCGACGGCGGTAATTTGGAAGCATGCGTTGAGGAACTCGTTGATTCAACCGATCACGCTTTCGACTTTGTTGCTGGCGGGTTTGTTGAACGGGACGCTGGTTGCGGAGGCGGTTTTCGCGTGGCCGGGTCTGGGGCGGACGATGCTTGAGGCGGTGAACAACAATGATTTTCCGGTGCTGACGGGTGGAGTTTTGGTATTCGTGATCATCTACGTCGTGTTCAGTTTGATCGCAGACCTGCTTTACATCGTTATCGACCCTCGGATCCGGTACACGTAGGGACGGCGTCTGATGTCTGAGATATCGACAACCTACGCGCCCGAGTCATCGGGCCCGACGTTTGGACCGAGAACGGCGTTCGGGCGAGGATACGCGTTTTTGCGTCGTTGGCCGATATTGCCGGGGATCGTATTGGGTGCGCTGGTTTTATCCGCCTTGTTTGCACCTTGGATAGCTCCGCAGGCGCCGAATGTCCAAGCGTTACGGGATCGTAACGCCCCGCCGGTTTGGATAGCGGATGAGGAAGGGAAATGGACGCAGAGCTATTTGCTGGGAGCGGATCAGGTGGGTCGGGATGTGCTGAGTAGGATCATCTATGGTGCACGGATATCGCTTGCGGTTGCTGGGGTAGCATTGGTCAGCGGTTTGCTTGTGGGCGTGACATTGGGTTTGGTTGCGGCTTGGTATGGTGGCGTGATCGATGAGGTGATAGCGAGAGCGGTCGATATATGGCACGCGCTGCCGTTTCTGCTGGTTGCGATCGTGGTAGTGACGCTGTTTGGCGGGAGTCTGACGGTGTTGATGGGTGTTTTGGCGATGGTTTCGTGGGCGGGATTTGTACGGAACGTTCGTGCAGACGTTTTGAGTTTGCGGGAGCGGGAGTATGTGTTGATGGCGCGGGTTTGCGGTGCCTCGCCGGCGCGGGTGATCGTGAGGCATATTTTGCCGGGTGTTGTTCCCACGATCATGGTGATTGCGACGCTAGCGGTGGGAGGACTAATTCTGACGGAGGCGACGCTGAGCTTCTTGGGTGCCGGGATACCCGCGCCGACGCCGTCGTGGGGTTTGATGGTTTCTGAAGGGCGGGAGTATTTGACGACGGCTTGGTGGTCTTCGTTCTTCCCAGGTTTAGCGATCTTCTTGGTAGTGATGTCGCTCAATTTCATGGGCGATTGGATACGCGACTTCACGGATCCGCGTTTGCGGCAGTTGGGAGATTGAAGGTCTGCGAATTCGTGCAAGCGTCTGCTTGCGGGTTTACACTTTATGGCTAAGTTTGGATGGTCTCGTGATGCATAGGAGAGGCTGAGATCATGACACTTACGAAATCTAAGCAGGATGTCGCTCTGATTGCGCATCTGTTGCGTCGGGCGGGTTTTGGTGCGACGCCGGATGAGTTGGATGCTGCGGTTGAGATGGGTTACGACGCGACGCTGGAGGGGTTGTTAGATCCGGTGGGCGATGGCGATGTTGAGCTGCCGGTGGATCTGATACGTCGGTATTTTGTCGATCAATCTGACTTGCGAGTTCAACCTGCTTGTGCGGCGTATTGGATGTACCAGTTGGTACACACCAAGGCCCCGCTGCGAGAGAAGATGTGTCTGTTCTGGCACCGCGTATTTGCCACTGGAGCGCACAAATTGATCCAAGGCCGGGTGGTGCTGAATCAGATCGACATGTTCCGAAAATACGGGATGGGTCGGTTCGACGAGTTGCTGTTGCAACTTTCGAAGGATCCGGCGATGTTGATGTGGTTAGATAATCAGGACAATCACGCCGACTCGATCAACGAGAACTATGGTCGGGAGATTCTTGAGTTGTTCGCGATGGGCGTCGGGAATTATACGGAGGAGGACATCAAGGAATGTGCGCGGGCGTTCACGGGTTGGAGGGTGGTGAACCCGGACTACATGTCGATAAAGATGCGGAACAACACCGCGCGTCCGTATGGATACATATCGTGGCAGTTCGAGTATGACGACGACGACCACGATCATGGCGAGAAGACACTTCTTGGTGAGACGGGTGATTGGAACGGAGAGGATGCGGTAGACATAATCTGTCGCAACGAAGCGACACCGCGATTCATCGCTCGGCATCTCTATCACTTCTTCGTCGCCGACGAACCCGGTGTCCCACAGTGGCCGCACGTCGAACCGCGTGATCCGGATGCGATCCAAGCGATGGTCGACACCTATTTCGACTCCGATTACAGCATCACTGCGATGCTGAGGACGTTGTTCAGTTCGGAGTTCTTCAAAAATGAATCGGCCCGCTACGCTCGGATCAAGAGTCCGGCGGAGATGGTTGTCGGGACTTTGAGACTGGCTGGAGGCTTGGAGGTGCCGTCTTACGATGCGTATTCGGCGGCGGCGACTTGTGCCAACATGGGACAATCCCTGCTTAATCCCCCGAGCGTCGAAGGGTGGCAAGGCGGTGAAGAGTGGATCAACACGGGAGCGTATGTGCAGCGGGTCAACTTTGCGAGTGCGACGTTGGACGACCCGAATAAACCCGGCATCCGGGCGATCATCAACCGCGTTCAGACTTCGGTTGGCGATGGTAGTTTGACGCCTGAGGAGCTTGTGGACCGATGTCTCGAGATACTCGGACCGATCGAAACGACAGACTCGACTCGTCAGGGTTTGATCAACTACGCTTCGAAGTTCGGGGATATCGAATTTGGCGACGATGACGCGATTGAGAATGCGGAGAAGGCGATAGTTGCGGTGATCCAGGTCATCGTTGCGACGCAGGAATACCAGATGGTCTAGACCCGCATGCCGTTCGGCTCTTCCCTCGCTCGCGGGTCAGGAGAGAGATTTGAAGAATTTCGAGATCAGATACAGCGACACGATGGGTTTTAATGCGGATTCTGGCGGCCGCGGATTTCATCTGCCGACGGACATGGTCATCCGGGATGACGGCGTGATCTTCGTCGTGAGCCGGAGCAATACGGTTGCGTTGAACATCGTGGGCATCCAGCGGGTAAAACTTGGGCATGTGTTCCTTGGCAAGATCGGCGGCTACGGGCGCGAGATGGGCGATATGATCGGGCCGACCGCGCTGGCGTTGGACTCCGAGGGCAATCTCTACCTGGCGGACGAGGCGTTGCAACGGATTACGGTCTATAACGCGGACGGGGACCCTAGGTCAATGTGGGGAACGGTCGGAGATGGCGATGGCGAGTTCGACGGTCCGTCAGACATGGTCTTTGATGCCGACGACAACATGCTCCTAGTCGACCACAAAAACCATCGCATCCAGAAGCTGACAAAAGACGGCGATTTCATCGACAAGTGGGGCTCGTTCGGCGAAGGCGATGGCGAATTCAACCTGCCTTGGGGTATTGCCCTTGATGCCGACGGGAATGTCTTGGTAGCCGACTGGCGCAACGATCGGATCCAACGCTTCGCTCCCGACGGCGAGTTCCTCGCCAGCTACGGTAACAGCGGCGATGGCGACGGTGAGTTCAACCGGCCGAGCAGCGTCGCAATCGACTCTGGCGGTAACATCTATGTCGCCGACTGGGGGAATCAGAGGGTACAGATCTTGGGCCCGGACGGGGAGTTCCTGACCAAACTGCAGGGCCAGGCGACACTGTCGGCATGGGCGGCGGAGTATCTCGACGCTCAACAAGACGAGTTGCGAGCGCGTTCGACGTTCCAAGAAGTCTTCGAGGTGGACACCGACGACAAGCATGAGATCGCGGCCCGCATCGAACCCTATTTCTGGGACCCCGTCACCGTGGCGGTCGACAAAGAAGACAGATCTTACGTGCTGGAGACAGGCCGGCACCGTTTCCAAATCTACGAAAGGGTTGCTTGAACGCGCGCCCTTACCCTAACCCTCTCCGGTTGATCCGGAGTGGGGGTAAACGATAGGAGAGCCCGAATGAGTGCTCAAAACGGTAAGAAAGAGCGGAAGCTGGTAGTGGTCCAACTATCGGGCGGCAACGATTATCTCAACTGCGTGGTCCCGTACGCCGACCCACGGTACGTCGACTACCGGCCGAATGTCCGTATCGCCGAAGATCGCGTCCTGCCTCTCGACGGCAAGTATGGGCTCAACCCAGGCATGCAGCCCATTAAAGAGCTCTACGACCAAGGAAAGGTCGCTGTTGTCCACGGCGTGGGCTACCCGGAACCGAACAGGTCGCATTTCCGCTCCATGGACATCTGGCATACTGCGGAACCGCGTCACATCGCCGACCAGGGTTGGCTCGGAAACTCAATCAAGCAGATGTATCCCCAGGGCGACAATGTCGTCGCAGCGGTCAATTTTGGCGGCGGTCTGCCCCGAGCGCTGTTGGCAAAGGGCGCGCCCGTGGCATCGGTCACCGACCTCGAGACGTACGGACTGATGAGCCATCTCGGCGCTGAAGCGCAACGATCGGAGGTGCTCGAGCTATTCAAGTACATCTACTCGATGGGACTCGGAAGCGGTCCGACGATGGATCTCATGAGCCAGACTGGTCTCGATGCCCTCCGCGGGTCTGACATGCTCAGCCAGTGCACCCTCACCTACGACTCCGAGATCGAATACGACCCGAACGCCTTTTCAAACGCAATGAAGAGCGCCGCGCAGGTCCTGCAGGCCGATATCGGCACCCGCATCTGCTACACCCAGCACGGTAGCTTCGATGCCCATACCAACGGCATCGTCGCTCAGGAGAAGCTTCTCCGCGATGTCTCCGGCGGCATTCACGATTTCTACTCCGACATGAAGCAGCACGATGCGGAGGCCAACGAGGACATTCTCATCTTGGCCTTCTCTGAGTTTGGTCGCCGAGTGAAGGACAACGGCAACGGCACCGATCACGGTTCCGGCGGCGTGGCATTTCTCATCGGCGATGGTGTCGTTGGTGGTCAATATGGCGATTACCCATCCTTGGACGAGAAGGATTTCGTCGAAGGCGACCTAGCCTTCAACCTCGACTTCCGGACGCTCTACACCGAAATCATGGAAGACTGGCTGGAGGTCGATGCCCGGGAAGTGATGGACCGGGAGTATGAGCGAGTGGGGTTCCTTGCCGCATGATCCCCTCCCCTTCCCAAGGGGAGATACAGGGGGGTTCAAAGGTAGCGACGCGTCATGCCCGACAATCTGACAGGTGTCGTACTAGGTTCTGGATTCGCCGGGCAGGGTCATGCCGAGGCGATGCGGTACTGCGGGATTGATGTCGTCGGGATGGTTAGTAGGACTGAGCACGTAGTCAAACAGATCGCGTGCGATATGGGTATTCCGTACGCTTCGACCGATTGGATCGGTGCGTTGGATGCGCTGAAACCAGATATCGTCGCAATCGGGACGCCGGGCGGCGCACACTACGAACAAATTTTGGCGGCGATCGACCGAGGTTGCCATGTCTTCTGTGACAAGCCTCTCACGACCAGCGCGGCAACTTCGAAGGAGTTGTATGTTGCGGCGCGAGACAAGGGGGTCAAGACCGCGTATGCGGCTTCGTTTCGGTATCAGCCTCACGCGTTGCTGGCGAAGAAGTTGATCGCCGAGGGCGTGATTGGGGAGCCGTTTGAGACAGAGTGCATCTCGCATTATGAGTTGAATCCTCTGATCCCTTGGGGATGGTCGCACCGTATCGATCTCGGCGGAGGACGTCTCAGCAACAACTTCACGCACAAGCTTTCGATCGTGCTTCACGCGTTGGACGCGATGCTGATCGACATCAACGGGGAGGCTCGGAACGACATGCATCGAGCCCCGGTGGTTGGGGGCGTTCACGATTTTCGGGAACGTTCAAACTTCATCCCAAACCCGGATGAGTTGGACGGGCTGGAATGGCGTGATGTCGATTCCGAGTGGGCTTACTCGGTGATGGCACACGTAAATCCGGCGATCGAGGCGAGGCAACTGGTTTCATCGATTTTCCGGCACGGAGGCATGCAACCGCGCTTCGAGGAAGATTATGTCGCCTTCTACGGAGACGAAGGATCGATCCACATCGGAGGTGCGTACGCGCAGGGGCCGTTGCACGTGAAGAAGCGCGGTTCAGATTGGGAACGCGTCGAGGTGCCGTCGAGTATCACGGACAGTCTGCCGGATATCGAGGATGACACGCAGCGGAATTGGACTGTTTTGATGGGTGAGTTGGTGGCGGATATCCGTGGCGAGGGGTATTGCGGGTATCAGACGTTTAAGGACGGGTGGATATTCCAAGAGGCGGTTGATGCTGTGCGCAGGGGTGACGGGTGGTTTGCGGTGGCGGCTGACGCGTAGGCCGGTCACCCGCAGATTCCGTCTTCCAGACTGACACAGAATGAATGTTTCCTACATGAAATCATTCCGTGGTTACGACCTTACGATCCTAGAAGAACAGGCGGTAGTGGCAGGTTTAGCAAAACCTGAGTCGGGATTCGCGAACAGACTATTGGTTTGTACCGAATCAAGTCTGCTGGAGTTGAAGAAAAGTTGGGGCAAAACTCGGATTGAGAGGGCGCACAACCGAGCATTTTTCACTGATGTTTCGCTCAAACGGAGTTTCGGCGTTTGGAAATTGGAGATTTCTACATACAGCGGGGAACTGAAATATACGGGTGAACGCGACCAACTAGAGCGTATCGCGGAATTTCTCCAGCAATGGGAACACCAAACAGATTATCGAGCCGAAACATCGAACAATAGTACCGAACAAACTGCGAGCGAACCAGACTGGAGCACCGCTAGATCGGTGTACAGGCCACCTGCAAAAGACTCACCCACATCCGCATTGACTGATGAAGTCAAACAAGCTGGGTTGGGGTGTTTGTTGCTAGTAGCTGGCGTGGCAATCGTAATCTTCGTCGTGGCACTATCTTGCAATGGCGAAGAAACAAAGACAGTCGTCGAACGCGTCGTCGATACCGTAGAGGTTGAGACAGTGGTTGTTGCTTATCCTACTGTAACTCCGACGGCTGTTGGTGGCAGCATCGCGTTCCAATCCGCCCGCGACGGGAATTTCGAGATCTACGTCATGAATGCGGATGGCAGCGGCGTGGTCCGACTCACGGATAACGATTTTGGCGATGAGCAACCCGCGTGGTCTCCAGACGGTCAGCGCATCGCATTCCGATCCGTCCGCGACGGGAATCCTGAGATCTACGTCATGAATGCGGATGGCAGCGGCGTGGTCCGGCTGACGGATAACGACTTTGGCGACTGGGAACCCGCGTGGTCTCCGGACGGTCGGCGCATCGCGTTCCGATCCGACCGCGACGGGGATTTTGAGATCTACGTCATGAACATAGACGGGAGCGGCGTGGTCCGACTGACTGACAACGACTCTTACGACACGTCTCCTGCGTGGTCTCCGGATGGTCGGCTCATCGCGTTCCATTCCGACCGCGATGGAGATTTTGAGATCTACGTCATGAATGCGGACGGGAACGGCGTGGTCCGGCTGACGGACAATGACTCTTGGGACGATTCTCCCGCGTGGTCTCCGGACGGACGGCGCATCGCGTTCACGTCGAACCGAGACGATCCAGATCCGAAGGACGATGAACATGTAATGAACATATACGTCATGAACGCGGACGGGAACGGCGTGGTTCGGCTAACGGGTAACGTCTCTTTGAACGATGAACCCGCGTGGTCGCCAGACGGTCGCCGCATCGCGTTCCATTCCGACCGCGACGAGGATGGTGAGATCTACGCCATAAATGTGGATGGTAGCGGCGTGATGCGGCTGACGGATAACGACTTTGGCGACTGGGAACCCGCATGGTCTCCCGTGTTTTTGGCTACCGCAACACCCACCGCGACCCAAATATCAACACCCTTGCCATCTCCAACACCCGGTCCTACCGAAACCCCAACGCCTACGGCGACACCTGCACCTCCTTCCACCCCAACGGAGTTGGTAATACGGGTACAACACAGCATCGTGCAAGTCGAAGCGCGTTCGGGGGGTACTATTTTCGGGCTAACAAATGCAGGTTCAGGCTTTATCTTTGCGGTTGAAGGAACCACTGCGTTTATCGCCACCAATCACCACATAATTGACGGTAGCAACTCAGTAGAAGTTCAGACAGGGGATTTGAGCACGTACGATGCTCTCGTTTTGGGGTGGGATGCTGAGAGAGATGTGGCAGTTCTGTCCATCTGCTGCTCTTCCAATTTCATCGCGCTACCGTGGGGTGATGCATCGCCTTCTGAGGGAGAAACGGTGATCGCTATCGGATACCCCGATAGCGATGCCGGAAACCTTGTTGCAACGATTGGTGAGGTACGTGCCCCCGATGACCTCAGCATGGAGCATGAGTTCATATCGCATTCAGCGCCCCTTAATCCGGGCAACAGCGGAGGCCCGCTCTTGTCCATGCCGGGTTCCGAAGTCATCGGCATTAACGTGGCGCGGGGCACTGAAGCCTTGGCGTTTTACGCCGTGCCTTACCAAGCAATAGAGGAGCAGGTGGAAGAATGGCGTTCTCAGTTGATTGTTGTTCCCTCGCCAATACCCAAGCCAGATAGCTCCACTTCCGAATCAGATGAAAGATAAATGCAGGGCAGTCCCCAATCGGGTAACCTACGATTTGTGGGCGAAGGGAGTGCGCATCGGGTTAGACCTAATGGAAGTCTTGTACTGTTCCCGATACGACACTCCCTTCGCTTACTCTCATTCTAGGGTTGATAGCAGAGATTGCCCGTGAAAAAAAGGTTCAAAATAACGGTCAAAAAGGGTGGAAATTAACGAAATTTTCGACATCAACAATGAGAATTCGCAGTCTGGGAGTGGAAGCGATGCCGGGTTGAACTGCTCCCAAAGCAACATACCCGTAGAATTTCAGCGCAAAGCAGTGCGGCAGCAGACGCAGATTCCGATCCGGATTTCAAGCCGATGCCCGGGCGTTGTTCTTAGCCCATAGCGGCTAGACGACCTAGAAACTCCTGCACTTGCTGTGCGAAGGTTCGGATTTCAATTTCTTCTAGCCAGTGTTCGTAGAAGTTGATGTGCAGCAGGTTTGCGGCACCGAAGAGTTCTACGAGGTGATGATCACCTGTCTCGTCGACGAGGTTTCGGACTACGGCGTAGAAGTGAGCATGTGAGCCGTGCTCCCAGCCGCGTTCTTGGGCTAGTGCCTTAAGGGCTTGTGCGGTAGCTCCCCAGAACTTCTCGGAGGCTTGGATCAGGTCGCCCGCGTCAAGTTCGGTGTACGCTTGGTCCAACAATGTCTCAGAGACGGCGTGAGATCGTTCGGCGGTGGTCATGGGGAGATTCTACCAATGACTTGTCGTACCACTGTACGTAGAGGGTGCTGTGCGTAACTAAGTCATTCCGACGAAAGTCGGAATCCAGAGGGGATGGGCGGAATGCGTTGTTTGAACCCGGATTTGAAGGATGGTGGATTCCTCGCTGCACTCGGAATGACAGGGCTGGTGGGAACGCGTCAAGATGCCTGCAAGCATCACTGGTGGTCTGCCAACTTACTCACTCGCTAATAACAGCACCGTTATCCGAACTGGATGCCGCATCGCCATCCGTTTGCCTGTCCTTATTCCAAGCCTCCCAAAGTTCAGGCAAAACGTCTTTAACGTGCTTGGCCTCGCGGAACCACTCCTCATCGGCAAGGAACGTATCCGGGTCTTCGGCGACGGCGGCACGGATGGCGGCACTTTCTTCGGGTGTCGGCGATATGTGATCAGGTTTGAGCTTCGGCATAATAACGTTCCTCTAGGTCATCGGCTTTTCGAAAGCTGATGATTCGTATTCTATCGCCACGCATTGCGAACGCTAGAGAATGAAGGCGACCATCCAAGTACCCGTAAGCGACATAACGCTTTTCACCGCGCCTGTCGCTGGGACGAACCACGGCGGTGTCCCACTCAAATCGAGTGACCGCTACGAAATCGATGCCATGTTTTTCGCCGTTGGATTCCGACTTATTGGGGTCCCATTCGTAAGTTAGGTTATGCGACTCGAACGGTTCGCCACTTGGGCGATCTGTATCATCTGCGGGAAACGGCAATATAGGTACTTTTCTTGACAGTCACTTTTAAACGAGCGTATCTTGGCAGCGATGACCAAATCGTCTGTGCCGACGAATCTCCGCAGCCTACCGTCGTTAAGATGTTTTGCGATAAGTAGTTTTCAACGGTTGCCTACAGTTGCGGCCCCCGCTCCCTTTCCAACTCGTCGACAATCGCCTGAGTCTCGGGCATCCGGGCCGGATGGGGCCCCCAGCTATCGATCAGGCTCTTGCCTGGCTCGTCGCTTACTCGGACCGTCGCATCGGAGCGTTCCCGGACCCCAGCTTTCAATCGAGTGCCGATGCCGGGGCGTTGGGGTGCGTGGAGGTAGCCGTCGCGGATGTCTAGGTTTGGGTCGACGATGTCGTTGTACCAGCCTTTGTGGTAGGCGGGCACGTGTTCTTGGATCATTGCGTTCGGCGAGCTCATGCAGATCTGGGAGCAGGCGAAGATGTTAACGGGGCCGGTGGCGTCGTGAGGTGCGAAGGGGACTTGGTGGGCTGAGGCGAGGATGGCGACTTTATGGGTCTCGGAGACTCCGCCAGTCCAGATCAAGTCTGGCATGACGATGCGGGCCGAGCCGTTCTCGATGAATTGGCGGAGTTGCCATCGGCTAAGAAGACGTTCGGAAATGCAGACGGGTGTCTTGGTTGCGGCTTGGAGACGGGCGAGGGCATCGGGGTTGAGGAGCGGCATGAGGTCTTCCTGCCACATCATTTCGTACGGTTCCATCGCTTGTGCGATTCTGATGGCGACGGGTAGGGTCCATTTGCCGTGCCCGTCGTTTGCTATCTGCATATCCATGCCGACGGCATCGCGGATGTCGCGGATGGGTTTGAGGGCCATGTCGAGTTCTTTCGGCGAGAGGAACTGACCGTCGGAGGCTTGGGAGAGTCCGATGGTGGGCCCGCCCTTCATCGCGGTGATGCCTTCGTCAAGGAGGCCTTTGGCCTGCTCTCCGGCTCCGTGGAACTGCAATGAGGTGGCGTAGACGCGGATCTTGGTACGCACTGCACCGCCGAGGAGTTCGTAGACGGGCACTCCCAGTGCTTGTCCTTTGATGTCCCAGAGGGCAATATCGAGTGCGGAGATCGCGCGCATCTCAGCACCACCGTATCCGGCGTGATCCGAGAGCCGGAACATCGCCTCCCAATGGCGTTCGATCGGGAATGGGTCGCGACCGATGAGCAACGGTCCGAAGTGGTCGTGGACTGCGGCCTCGACTACGGGCGCGGCATAGAAGGTTTCACCGAGACCCACGATGCCCTCATCGGTGAGGATTTGAACCCAGAGGTTGTGGGGCTGTGCGGCGATGCGGATGGTTTCGATCTGCGTTACTTTCATAGGTAAGGATTCTCTCAGGATCGGAGTTGCTTAGGTCTGTCAGGTTAGGTTAATTCGACGAGACGCTGATTAACTGTGAAGTTCTCGATCATCATTCCTGCATTCAACGAGGAGGCTTACCTGCCTTCGACTTCGGGGTCTATCCGCGACGCGACGGCGCATTTGAGGAAGTGCGACATTGAATCGGAGGTGTCGACGGATTCGGTGTATTGTTGATGTAACCTTCGAAAACGTCGGCGGAGGATCCCAAAAATGTTGTTGACAACGAAAAGCATCTTAGTAGTATCGATCACCGTTCTGGCGCTTTCGGTGTTGGCTTGCGGCGGAGGCAGTGAGCCTGATCCGACTCCACCACCTACTGAGCCGCCCGAGTCTGGCGCGCAGTCCGCACCTGCGGAGATTGTGGAGGGAGAACCTACGGTGTTGGGTGATTGCGAAGATGGGTTGAGGATGCAACCCGGCGAGGGGTGTCATTTTTCAGGACTAGAGGGACGCCCTGCTGATGTAGTCTTCTCAGTAGGTGCCGATGGCTCGATCTGTCGTGAAAAGGGCTCGGTAACGATGTCGGGATTCCCGGTTGGTGTGAATCGTGCGTGCGCTGACAAGTACGAGGTCATTGACGTTTTGGAGGCGGGAAATCGACTTTACGCCTAATGGTGATGGGAGTTGGACGGTGACGGATAGGCAGTAGTCTGCGCTTTTGGTCGCACACTAGTTGCCCAAACATCCCAAAAGCTCTACTGCGCTCTTGCGCGTCGCCGAAGTTGGCCAAATGATTGTTGGAGTTGATCAGGGGGTTAGGAAGCCGGAGAATTTTCAGCCGCGGATTTCTCGCCCTCGAATCCTTCCGTGCGCATGACTTCGGATGCGCTTTCGTGTTGTTGGATTTTGGTATCCACGGTTTCATCGGCGCGAGCCCATACTGCACGGCTCTCATTCGCCCACTTGAACGCCTCGCGGTAGTCGTCGAGGAGTCCGTTCATCTCAGGCACGACATCGCGAGCAACCATGTCCCAGCTTCGCAACGTGTTCTCGCGGTTCGCTAGTCTGAATCGGGTTTACTGGTGAGTGGGGCTATCGGTTCAGGTGCGATCTCATCACCTTGTTTTTCCCCTGCGTAACCTTGTACTCGCATCACTTCGGCGGCGCGTTCGTGTTGATCGATCTTGCTACGGACGGCATCTTGTGCGCGCGTCCATGTTTCGCGACTTTCATTGACCCACCTGTAGGATTCCCGGTAGTCCTGAAGCAGGTCGTTTACTTCGGGAACGACGTATCTGGCGACCATGTCCCAACTTCGCAGTGTGTTTTCGCGGTTTGCCCAGTCGTGGACGAATCCGATGACGCATCCGAAACCGCCTGTAAGTTCCAGCATCTCGCGGATCTTGCCCACGAGGTCATCAGGCGTGCCGATCACGGCTGTGCTGGTTTCGGAGGACGCGACGTCGTCCACCGCTTCCTCGGGGGTTTTGTAAATCGTTCCCTCGCCGGCGGCCAGGGTTCCTACCGTGTAAAGGTTGTTGTGGCGGAAAAGTCCGAGTTTTGCCTGTTTCCTGGCTTCTTCCCTCGTCTCTGCGATGTGCCAACTCATCACGATACGCCAGTTTTTGCGGTCAACGGTGTTTCCGTGTTTGGCAGCGGATTCTTCAGCGAAGGACCATTGGGTCGGAAGCGATCGCATTCCGGCTTTGGTCATCGATCCGATGGATAGGACTCCTGTTCGGTGCTTACCGGCTAACGTCATGCCGGAGGGGCTAACCATCGACGCGACAGCGAACTCCATGTCTTCTTGCAACGGTCGGAGTTGGAGCTTTGCGTCTCGGAGTTGGAACCAGTCAGACTCGTAGGTGATGCGGTCTTCGTCTTGGAAGAGTTGACGAATGACACCCAACGCCTCATCTTGGCGGTCTCTTTGAACCATTGGATCAATGCCAAGGACGTGGGCGTCGGACGGGAGCGCGCCCGGGCCGGAGCCGAAGATGACACGGCCGCGGGATTGCCAGTCGAGTTGGACGATCCGCTGGGCAACCATGAAGGGGTGATGGT